>NZ_JAXCEJ010000008.1:0-253309 GCF_041463665.1 Actinomadura chokoriensis | reverse complement strand
AAGAAACCCCGACCATCCCGAAAGACGGCCACGGGGCGACCCGACCCCAACAAGGGCCGAGCCGATAAAGGCACTGGCTTTTAACACGCTGTTGAGTTCTCAAGAAACGGACACCCACCGCGCCGAACCCCTGCTCACGCAGAACCGGCTCCGGGGCAACCCTTCTAACTTACCCGATCCGCTCCCGTTGTCAAGCCGATCAGCGAAGATCTTTTTGACGGTCGGAGGCGCACCAGCCCCCCACGGCGACGACACACCCCCAGGCCGAAAACCTGGCGAAGATCGTTCCGTAGGAGATGCCCTGCGGGCCGGCCACCTCGCGGCGTCCTGCATCCCGTCCGGGCTTGCCTTGCAAGAGTACCCCGGCTCGAAGCAAGCTGCGAACCGTTTTCCACTCTCGGCTTCCCCCGGGGCCGTCCGCCTCTCGGCGTCCCGCATCCCCTTGGGGCACGACAGACATTAGGCAGCCTCGTACGGTCCGTCAAATCGACACTGCGCCCGCCGTCGTCCCACAACGAGTTCGCCGTCTTCCCCCATGCCCCGCCCCCGCTCCATCGAGGAAGACGAGGTGCAGTTCAGCCCCGGTTGCCCATCCCGCGGAAATCGCAGGTCGCCTGGGGTTTTCCGGACGAGAATCAGTGCCGTGTCAGCGGCATGTCAGCGTCGAAAGCCCGATGTCCGCGACATGTCAGCGCCTTAGCCCACCGTGGTGACCGTCACAGATGACACACAGGCGAAAGGCAAAATCGATGGACGAAGTGATCCGCGCCGAGGGGCTGCGCAAAAGGTTCGGAGACACGCTCGCTCTGGACGGTGTGGACATCGCGGCGCGCCGCGGGACGGTGCTCGGGGTGCTGGGGCCGAACGGCGCCGGCAAGACCACCGCCGTCCGCGTGCTGGCGACGCTGCTCAAGCCCGACGCGGGACGGGCCGAGGTGTCCGGCTACGACGTCGTCAGGGACGCGGCGCGCGTCCGGGCGAAGATCGGGCTCACCGGGCAGTACGCGTCGGTCGACGAGGAGCTGACCGGCACCGAGAACCTGGTGATGATCGCCCGCCTGCTGGATCTCGGCAGGCGTGAGGCGAAGGCCAGGGCGCGGCAGTTGCTGGACCGGTTCCGGCTGACCGATGCCGCGTCGCGCGCCGTGAAGACGTACTCCGGCGGGATGCGGCGCCGGCTCGACCTGGCGGCGAGCCTGATCAACCACCCCGAGGTCATCTACCTGGACGAGCCGACGACCGGGCTGGACCCGCGCGCCCGCAACGAGGTGTGGGACACGGTCCGCGGTGTCGTCGCCGACGGTGCGACGGTGCTGCTGACCACGCAGTACCTGGAGGAGGCGGACGCGCTCGCCGACCGCATCGCGGTGTTCGACCACGGCCGGGTCATCGCCGAGGGGACGTCGGACGACCTGAAGGGGCGGATCGGGCGGCAGACGCTCGCGGTACGAGCGGCGGAGCCGTTCCGCACCGGTCAGCTCAGCGCGATCGTCGCCGAGCTGACCGGGGAGCGGCCCGAGGTACAGGAGGCGGCCGGGCTCGTCACGGTCCCGGTGAGCGACCCGAAGCTGCTGTCGGCGCTGGTCCGGCGGCTGGACGAGGCGTCCATCGTGGCGGCGGAGCTGGCGCTGCGGATGCCGAGCCTGGACGAGGTGTTCCTCACGCTGACGGGCCATCTGGCCGAAGAGACCGACTCCGAACTCGAGAGGAGCGTGGCATGACCACGATGACCGCTGACTCCCGTCCCGCCGCCGCCGAGCCGCCCGCGCGCGTAAGCCCGCGGCGGACGGTGCGGCACGGCCTGACGCTGGCATGGCGCAACATCGCCCAGCTGCGGCATTCCCCGGAGAAGCTGCTGGACACGACACTCATGCCGATCGTGTTCCTGGTGCTGTTCCTCTACGTGTTCGGCGGGGCGGTCTCGGGGGGCACGCACGCCTACTTGCAGGAGCTGTTGCCGGGCCTGGTCGCGATGATGACGATGTTCGCGACGATGGGGGTCGGGACGGCGCTGAACGAGGACATCCACAAGGGCGTCTTCGACCGGTTCCGCAGCCTGCCGATCGCGCGCTCGGCGCCGCTCATCGGGACGGTCCTCGGGGACACGGCCCGGTTCGTCACCGTGATGACGATGCTGGTGGGGTTCGGGTCGATCCTGGGTTTCCGGTTCCACACCGATCCGCTGTCGGTGCTGGCGGCGTTCGCGCTGGCCTACGTCTTCTACCTGGCCGTGTGCTGGTTCTCCGTCCTGGTGGGGCTGATCGCGCCGTCACCGGACACCGTTCAGGGGCTGTCCTTCCTCTGGGTGATGCCGTTGACGTTCGGCAGCAACATCCTCGTCCCGAACACGTCCACGATGCCGGGCTGGCTCCAGTCGTGGACGGATGTCAACCCGGTCACCCATCTGGCGGCCTCGGTACGCGCGCTGACGGTCGGCGGCCCGGTCGGGAACCACGTCTGGTTCACGCTCGCGTGGGCGGCGGGGATCGTCCTCGTCACGTTCCCGCTGGCCATGCGCATGTACTCGCGGAGGGCCTGACGCCGCGTCCGCGGAGATGGCACGAGCGCCGCCCCGGACACTCGGTCCGGGCGGCGCTCGTGCCATCTCCGGTTCCGGCACCGCGTCGAACCGCCCGCCTCCCGGCCGGCACATGCTGACCGGGACCGTGCCGGGCACGAACCAGAAGGGCGCGAAACCGACGGTCCCGCTCAAGTCACCGGGGCACCGGGGCGTTCAGACGGATGCGACCAGGGCGGCGCCCTGTTCGAAGACCTCCTCGCGGGTCGTCCCCCGCCCGCGTTCGTAGGCGGCGTTGAACGCGGCGTCGCCGAGGGCGCGGGTGGCGGCCGCGAGCGTCCGGCGTACCTCGTAGCAGGACGTGTCCTGGTAGCCGTGCAGGTTGTGCGCGGTGCCGAGCAGTTCGGCGGCGCGGACGAAGCTGCCGCGCGCGGCGGCGTAGGCGGCGAGACCCTCGACGAGGGACGCCACGGTCGGGTTCCCCATGAGCGCGTCCTTGTGCAGGTCGCGGAACGCGTCGGTGTGCCGGCGCCGCGCCTCGTCGAGATCGCCGTCCTCCTCGGCGAAGCAGCCGAAGCGGCTGTGGGTCCGGCGCGCGTACTGGGCGAAGTCGGGCCGGTGCTCGCGCGACTCGACCCATGCGCGCGCGCGTTCCGCGTGGGCTCGGGCGGCGCCCCGGTCGCCCTCCTGCAGGGCCAGTTCGCACAGCAGCAGCGAGGCCCCGGCCGCGTCGGCGAACTCGCCGATCCGCTCGGTCTGCGCCATGGCGCGTTCCAGGTCCTCGCGGGCTTGCGCGACATCGCCCTGCCGTGCCCGCGCCCGGGCGAGCTGGGTGAGGATCGCCGCGCCCTGCTCCGGGCTGACCCCGGTCGTGGCGTAGCCGTACGCCTCCTCGCCGAGCCGGACGGCCTCCGCGAGCTCGCCGCGGGCCAGGGCGACCTGCGTCATCCCGCTCAGCGCGATGATCATCCCGAAGCGGTCGCCCAGCTCACGGAACCGCGCGTAGCCGTCGGCGGCCTCCGTGGCGGCCTCGCCGATGTCGCCGGTGTTGATCCCCAGGTGCCCGAGGATGACGCGGGCGATGGCGCGGACCCACGGGTCGGGATGGTCCTGGATGCCGCGCAGGCGCCGGCGTACCTCGGCCATGTCGCCGTTGAAGATGCTTGACGCCGCCTTCGCGAGGGCGAGGACGGGGTGCATCGGCGGCTCGGGGACGACGGCGACGATGTCGTCCACGGTGGCGCGCAGCGTCTCCGGCGTCGGCCCCGATTCCTTGCTCATCTCGCAGACGAGGCGGGACGAGACGACGCAGAGCGCGTACTCCTCCTCCAGGCCGGGCGGCGGGGTGCCGCCGGCGAGGTCGTGGACGGCGATCGCCCACCCGCCCGCCTCGCTCTCCATGTCGTGCAGCACCCAGAACCACACGAGCGCCGCGACGAGCCGCAGGCCCGTCTCGACGTCACCGGTGTCGATGACATGGCGGAACGCGACGGCGATGTTGTCGCGTTCGGCGGCGACCAGGCCGGCCCAGCGCAGCTGGTCGCCGCGGCGCAGCTCCGGCTCGGCGCGTTCGGCGAGCCCGACGAGGTAGCCGGCGTGCGCGTCCCGGACGCGCCGGTTCTCGCCGGCCTCCTCCAGCCTCTCCCCCGCGTACACGCGGACGGTCTCCAGCAGCCGGTAGCGGACGTCGGCGTCGCCGTCCGCCATCACCAGCGACTTGTCGATCAGCGCGGCGATCACGTCGATGACCTCGATGACCTCGTGCGACTCGGCCGCGTCCAGCCCGCACACGTGCACGGCGGCCGCCGGGGCGGCGCCGCCCGCGAAGACCGACAGCCGGCGCAGGACGGTGCGTTCCAAGTCGTCCAGCAGGTCCCAGCTCCAGTCGACGACGGCGCGCAGCGTCCGGTGCCGGGGCAGCGCGGCGCGGCTGCCGCCGGTCAGCAGCCGGAACCTGTCGCCGAGCCGCGCCGCGACCTGGCCGGACGTGAGCGAGCGCAGCCGCGCGGCGGCCAGTTCGATCGCGAGCGGGATGCCGTCGAGCGCTCGGCAGATCGCGACGACGTCGGCGACGGCGCCGGCGTCCACGGTGAAGCCGGGGCGGACGGCCGCGGCCCGGTCGGCGAACAGGCGCACCGACGCGTACCCGAGGGCTTTCGCCGGGTCGGTGACGTCCTCGTCCGGCAGCGGCAGGGACGGGACGGGGCACAGCGACTCGCCGGTGATGCCGAGCGGCTCGCGGCTGGTCGCGAGGACCCGGACGCCCGGCGCCTGCGCGAGGACGTGGTCGACGAGCCGCGCGACGGCGTCGACGAGGTGCTCGCAGTTGTCCAGGACGACGACCATCCGCTTGGCGGCGAGGAAGTCGGTGAGGCGTTCGAGCGGCCGCACCACCATGCGCGTCTCTCCCGGCCGGACCGTCTCGGGGACGCCGAGCGCCGACAGCACCGCCTGCGCCACGTCGCCCGGGTCGCTCACCGGCGCGAGCGGGACGAACCACACGCCGTCCGGCGTCTCCTCGACGAAGGCGGCGGCGCTCTCCCTGGCCAGCCGCGTCTTGCCGGCGCCGCCGGTCCCGGTGAGGGTGACGAGCCTGCTCTCGCGGAGCAGCTTGCCGACCCGCCGCGACTCCTCCTCCCGTCCGACGAAGCTGGTGAGCTGCGCGGGCAGGTTGGTGCGCGGCGAGGCCGGAGGGTCCGCGGGAACGGGCGCCGGCGCGGGCGCCGCGGCCTCGCGCCGCAGGATCGACAGATGGACGGCGGCCAGCTCCGGCGACGGGTCGACGCCGAGGCGGTCGGCGAGCGCGCGCCGCGTCTCCTCGTACACCTCCAGCGCCTCGGCCTGCCGTCCCGCCGCGTAGAGGGCGCGCATGAGCTGCCCGCGCAGCCGTTCGCGGAGCGGGTTCGCGGCGGCGAGCGGCTCCAGTTCGGCGACCGGCGGGACGGGCAGCCCGGCCGCGATCTCCGCGTCGACGCGGTCCTCGACGGCGGCGAGCCGCAGTTCCTCGAGCCGCGTGACGATTCCGTAGGCGAAGTCGGCGTCGGCCACGTCCGCGAGGGCGGGACCGCGCCACAGCGCGAGCGCCGCCCGCAGCCCGCCGGCCCGCCGCGCGGGGTCGTCCTCCGCCCGCGCCGCCGCGACGCCGCGCTCGAACGCGACCGCGTCGACCTCGCCCGGATCCAGGCCGAGCCGGTACCCGCCCGGCCCGTGCTCCACGACGTCCCGTCCGGCGACGCCGCGCAGCCGGGAGACGAGCGCCTGCAGCGCGTTGCCTCCGGGCGGGGCGTCGTCCCACAGGTCGTCCAGCAGCCGCTCGGCGGACACGGGACGGCCCGCCTCGGCCGCCAGCCGGACGAGCAGGGCGCGCAGCCTCCGGCCGCCGACCTCGACGGGCCGCGCGGCCTCGTCCCGCACATCGAGCGGGCCCAGGATGCCGATGCGCACGAATCCCCTTCCCGGTGACATTCTTCCTGATGTGTGGACCCCGCGGGTCGGGTACGTGTCCGATATGCCTAGAGCACAGATCAAGGACGAGAAGACCTACCAGGAGCTTCGCGACCGGGGCGAGAGCAAGGAGAAGGCGGCGCGCATCGCGAACGCGGCGGCCAAGCGCGGCAAGAAGAGCGTCGGACGCAAGGGCGGCAAGAGCCCCTCCTACGACGAGTGGACGAAGGAGGAACTCCTCGGTCGCGCCCGCGAGATCGGCGTCCAGGGACGCTCCTCGATGACCAAGTCCGAGCTGGTCAAGGCACTGCGCGACCACTAGATGGAACTCGTCTTCGTCCTGGACTGCGGCGACCCGGACGCCCTCGCCGACTTCTGGTCCGCCGCCCTCCACTACGCCCGCGGCGAGTTCGACCCCCCGTACGTCCGCCTCACGGATCCGTCCGGCAGGCGACCGACGCTCCTGCTTCAACGCGTCCCTGAGCCGAAGGCCGGAAAGAACCGGATGCACCCCGATCTCCGCATCACCGACATGGAGGCGGAACTGGCTCGGGTCACCGCGCTCGGCGCCACCGTCGTCCACGCCACCTTCGTCGACAACGGATGGCCGACGACGGTGCTCGCCGACCCCGAAGGCAACGAGTTCTGCCTGATAGCCCCGCCCGGTGAGGAGAACAGATGAACGCGGTCGTCGACACGGCCGCAAGCAGAAGCGCAAGTACGCCGCCGGGGAGGACCGCCCGCTCGGCTCCTCCCTCGGGTCCTGGGCGCCTACGCCCTCACGACCGCGACGATGACGCTGACCGGCCGCAGGCTGCGCGGCGGGCCACCGGCCATAGGCCTCACCGACCTCGCCCTCATGACGATCACCACGCACAAGGTGGCCCGGCTGATCGCCAAGGACCCGGTGACGAGCCCGCTGCGCGCCCCGTTCACCCGCCACTCGGGCACGGCGGGCCCGTCCGAACTCGCCGAGGAGGTGCGCGGCAGGGGCGTCCGGCACGCCGTCGGAGAGCTGATCACCTGCCCGTTCTGCACCGCGCAGTGGGTCGCGACGGCCTATGCGGCGGGCCTCGTCTTCGTCCCGCAGGCGACCCGGCTGCCGGCACCACGATGACGGCGGTAGCGGGCTCCGACTGGCTGCAACTCGCCTAAGCGCGCCTCCAGCGGTCCGCGGAAGGCCGCTGACACGGGCCGTCCCCGACCGCCCCAACGCCCACTTTATTTACGTTTGTCCCAGCTGCAAGGGGTAGGGCCACCCCATGGATCTGGCATTCCTCAAGACGCTGTACCAACGTCCGGGCCCGTACGCGACGGTGTACGCCGACCTGACCCGCACGACCGAGGACGCCGCCAAGGCGGCCGAGCTGCGCTGGCGGGCGCTGCACGCGGACCTGGAGGACCAGAACACCCCGAAGCCCACCCTCCGCGCGATCGACCGGACCATCGAGGAGGAGCTGGCGCTGCGCCGCTCCGAGGGCATCGTCGTCTTCGCGGCGGACGGCGAGGTGGTGCACACCGAACGGCTTCCCGGCCCGCCCCGCGCCACCCGCGCCACCCTGGCGCCGCTCCCGGACGTCCTGCCCTACCTGGCCGAGCGAGGGGAGCGGTTCCCGCACCTGCTGGCCGTCGTCGACCGCCGCGGCGGCGCGATCGACAGCGTGAACGGCCACGGCCGGCACGAGCACATCGACGTGCGGGGGGACGAGGACTACCCCATCCGCAAAGTGAAGGCGGGCGACTGGAACCAGTCGCGGTACCAGCGCTCGTCGGAGAACGTCTGGAAGCTCAACGCGAAGAAGGTCGCCCACGAGATCGACCGCGCCGCGGACCGCTGCCGCGCCGAGGCCGTCGTGATCGCCGGCGACACCCGCGCCCGCAACGCCGTCCTGGAGGAGGTCTCGGAGAGCGTCCTGGAGCACACCCTCGAGGCGGACAAGAACACCAGCATCGGCGACCCCGACCTGGACGCCGAACTTCACCGCCTCCTCACGCTGAAGACGGCGGAGCGCGTGATGACGGTCGCGGAGCGCTTCGACCGCGAACTGGCGAACGGCGAACGGGCCGTGTCGGGTCTGCCCGCGACCACGGAGGCGCTACGCCACGGCCAGGTGGAGACGCTGCTCCTCACCGACGCCGAGTCCGACGCCCGCCTGTGGATCGGCCCCGACCCCGTCCAGGTCGCCGCCACGGCCGACGAGCTGCGCGAGGAGTTCGGCATCACCGACCCCAGGGAGGACCGAGCGGACGCGGCCCTGGTCAGGGCCGCGGCGGCGACGGACAGCGAACTGGTCGTCCTGCCGCCCAACGGCGACGCGCCCGCCCCCGTGGGCGCCGTCCTCCGCTACACCACGACCCCGGAGCCGTCCCAATAGAAAAGGAGCGGCAGCCCCTTCACGGGGATGCCACTCCCTACTCCGAGTGGAGCTATGGGGATTCGAACCCCAGACCTCCTCCATGCCATGGAGGCGCGCTACCAACTGCGCCATAGCCCCTCGATCACGAAAAGCTTAGTGCACGCTGGGAGCACTTGGGACGCGCGGGCCGGGCAGGGCCCCTCGCCCGCGCGTCCCCGGCATGGGCCTGGGCGAAGGCCTTGCGGTCAGATCCACCCGAGGTGCTCGCCGACCTCGTCGGGCGCGTAGCCCCGATGCCCTCCATCGCCGATCCACACCATGCCGTCGGCCTCCGCGACCGGCCCGACGGAGTGCTCCTGAGGCAACCGCGGCTGGATGGCCAGCCGAACCTGCGTCCCGGGCTCGAACCGGCGCAGTTCGTCGATGAGGTCCCCCACGGTGACCTCGCGGTTCGCCCCCCTGCGATGTCTTCCCATACCCCGCATGAAACCATCCCGGCCTCCACCCTCCCGCCGCGCCGCCGTCCCGATTCGCCAGGCGGCCCCAACCACTCGCCAAGGGGCACAGGACAACCAGAACGACCCTGCCCCCAAAGGGGGCAAGGGGCGAAGCCCCAAAACGCGAGCGAAGCTCGCCCCAAGCCACAACAACGCAAGCGCGTGCGCACACAGAAACCGGCAGGGGGGCGTGGGGGTGCGGAGCCCCCCACATCGGGGGTCCGGGGTCGCCCCCCGGGTCAACATGACGAAGGAGTGGCGGGAAGGAGCCCCCAGGCTCCGACCACACCACTCCCAACTCCGAGTGGAGCTATGGGGATTCGAACCCCAGACCTCCTCCATGCCATGGAGGCGCGCTACCAACTGCGCCATAGCCCCGCCGCTGCGTGGACAGTCATCCCGCAGCGCTTCGCTAGTGTATAGGACGGACGGGGCTGGTCTCGAATCGTTTGCGGGTCAGGTGCCGGCGTCGGGGCGGTCGTCGCTGAGGACGGGTTCGGGGAGGGTGCCGGCGTTGTGTTCGGCGAGGCGCCAGCCGCCGTCGCGCATCTCGGTGATGACGGACCAGCAGCAGTTGGACAGGCCGCCGAGGCGTTCCCAGGTCTCTTCGGGGAGTCCGAGGAGGTGGGACATGCCGAGGCGGAGCGCGGCGCCGTGAGAGGCGACGACGAGTTGTCCGCTGGGCGGCAGGTCGTCGAGGGCGCGTTGGAGGGCCGTGCCGACGCGTTTGGCGACCTGGGCGCTGGTCTCGCCGCCGGGCGGCTGCCAGGCGGCGTGTTCGGCCGGGTAGCGTTCGCGGATCTCGCGGGCGGTGAGGCCCTCCCAGGCGCCGCCGTCGCGTTCCATGAGGTCGTCGTCGTAGCGGACGGGGAGTCCGGTGATGTCGGCGAGGGCCTGGGCGGTGTCGGCGGCGCGGCGGAGCGGGGAGGCGAGCAGGGCGGTGGGGCGGAGCCCGGCGAGGAGCCGGGCGGCGCGCCGGGCCTGCTGGACGCCGGTCTCGTCGAGCGGGATGTCTGTCTTGCCCTGGAAGCGGCGTTCGAGGTTCCAGCCGGTCTGGCCGTGCCGCCAGAGGACGAGGCGGCGCCTGCCGGGTTCGCGGGCGGGCCGGCTGTCACTCACTCGGGCTCCCGACGGCGCGGGCGCGCTGGGCCTGGTGGGCGGTGACGCTCTCCGGCAGGTCGAGGAGGGGGCAGTCTTTCCACAGGCGTTCGAGGGCGTAGTACATGCGGTCTTCTTCGTGCTGGATGTGCACGATGATGTCGGCGTAGTCCAGCAGGACCCAGCGGCCTTCGCGCTCGCCTTCGCGCCGGACGGGTTTGGCGTCCGCCTCCTCGCGCAGGCGTTTCTCGATCTCGTCCACGATGGCGCGGACCTGCCGGTCGCTCGGGGCGGAGCAGAGCACGAACGCGTCGGTGATGACGAGTTGCTCGCTCACGTCGTAGGCAAGAATGTCGTCGGCCAGCTTGTCGCCCGCCGCCTCGGCGGCGATCCGGACGAGCTTTGCCGCCCTCTCGGATGCGGTCACGGTGCGCTCGCGATCCTCCCTGTAGGGGTCGTCTCCGTTGACACCCTCTCACGGGCGGCGGCCGGCGGACCCCTTTGTCGTGTACGACCGCAATGCTCATGCGGCCCTTTCCCCCTCCAGGGTATGCGGCCGGGTCAGGACGTCCCCGCACCGCGCTGGAGCGCCGTCACCGGGCCATAACCCTCAGTACAGTTCGCGCTTGTTGATGTACTGGACGATCCCGTCCGGGACGAGGTACCAGATGGGCTCGCCGGCGTGGACGCGTTCGCGGCATTCGGTGGAGGAGATCGACAGGGCGGGGACCTCCATGAGGGAGACGCGCCCGTTGGGCAGGCCAGGGTCGGCGAGGCGGTGGCCGGGACGGGTGACGCCGACGAAGTGGGCGAGTTCGAACAGTTCGTCGGTGTCGTGCCAGGTGAGCATCTTCTCCAGCGCGTCGGCGCCGGTGATGAAGAACAGGTCGGTGTCGGGGCCCTGGATCCTGCGCATGTCGCGGAGGGTGTCGACGGTGTAGGTCGGGCCGGGCCTGTCGATGTCGATGCGGCTGACGGAGAAGCGCGGGTTGGACGCGGTGGCGATGACGGCCATGAGGTAGCGGTCCTCGGCGGCGGTGACGTCGCGTCCCTCCTTGTGGGAGGAGAGGCCGGTCGGCACGAACACGACCTCGTCGAGGGAGAAGAAGTGCGCGACTTCGCTCGCGGCCACGAGGTGCCCGTGGTGGATCGGGTCGAACGTCCCGCCCATGACCCCCAGCCGCCGCTTTTGCGTCATGGCGACGAGAATAGCCAGCCGGGCCGGCGGCCCGAACGTCCGGGTCCCGGAGGTCAGTCGAGGCCGGGGAGCGGCGGGCGGCCGTCCTCCCAGGTCACGACGCGGACGGCCTTGCCGACCTCGACTCTCGGCACGGCGCCTTCGGGAAGGACGAACACCTCGGCGGTGAGGCCGAGCGCCTCGTGCAGCGCGTGCGCGAGACGGTCCTTCGGGTCGCCGGACAGGGCCTCGCAGGCGACGAGGAGCCGGACGGACGGGCCGCGCCGGTCGACGACGATCTGGTAGTGCGGCCGGACGAGCCCGGAGCCGAGCAGGACGCGCTCGACCTCGCTCGGGTACACGTTGACGCCCCGGACGACGATCATGTCGTCGGCCCGCCCGAGGACCTTGCTCATCCGGACGAGGGTCCGCCCGCAGGGGCAGTCGCCGCGGGTCAGGGACGCGATGTCGCCGGTCCGGTAGCGCAGCAGCGGGAGCGCCTGCTTGGTCGGGGTGGTGAAGACGAGTTCGCCGGGCGTGCCGTCCTCGACGGGGTCGCCGGTGGACGGGTCGACGGCCTCGACGACGAAGTGGTCCTCGTTGACGTGCAGGCCGTCCTGTTCGAGGCATTCGGTGGCGACGCCGGGGCCGATGACCTCGGAGAGTCCGTAGATGTCCATCGCCTTGACGGGCAGCACGGCCTCGATGGCGGCGCGCAGCTCCTCCGACCAGGGTTCGGCGCCGAACAGCCCGGCCTTCAGCGCGGGCAGTTCGAGGCCCGCCTCGGCGACGGCCTCGCCGAGGCGCAACGCGTACGCGGGGGTGCAGGTGAGGACGTCGGCGCGCAGGTCGGCGAGCATCCGCACCTGCCGGTCGGTCATGCCGCCCGACATCGGCACGACGGTCGCGCCGAACGCGACGGCGCCCTGGTGGATGCCGATGCCGCCGGTGAACAGCCCGTATCCGTAGGCGTTGTGGACGATGCTCCCGGGCGACGCTCCGGCACACGACAGGGAACGCGCGCACATCGCCGCCCACAGGTCGAGGTCGGCCTTGGTGTAGGCGACGAGCGTCGGGCGCCCGCGCGTGCCGCTGGAACCGTGCACGGCGGCGACCTGGTCCTGCGGGACGGCGAGCATCCCGAACGGGTAGTTGTCCCAGAGGTCCTGCTTGGTGGTGAAGGGCAGCTTCCGGAGGTCGGCGAGCATCACGTCCGACCCGCCCCGCACGCCGGCCTCCCTCAGCCGCCGTCCCTGCACGCCACCGGCGGCGAGGAGCCGGTCGACCAGCCCCCACAGCCGGTGCCGTTGCAGCGCGGCCCGCTCGTCCACGGACATCGCCTCGGCTTTGGGGTCGAACATCATCCGCCTCCAGGGCACGGCCGGAACCGCCCGGGTTCCCCGGCGTGGAACCCTGCGGCACGCTGGTTCGTCGGGACTACCATGCCAGACATGACGGAGAACACACCGGATCGAGCACGTACGCGGTTCCCGGGCATCAGTTCCCGGGCCTACGAACACCCGGCGGACCGATCGGCGCTCGTGGCGCTGCGCTCGCTCTCCGGGTTCGACGTCGTCCTCCGCAAGATGTCGGGGCTGATCAACGAGCGGTCGCTGCGGCTGATGTTCCTCGGCGGGTCGGTGCGCGTCGGCGAGGACCAGTTCCGCCACGTCCACGACATGGTCCGCGACGCCTGCTACATCCTGGACATGCCGGAGGTCCCGGAGCTGTTCGTCCGGCAGGACCCGACGCCGAACGCGATGGCCCTCGGCTCCGACCACCCGTTCATCGTGCTGAACACGGGCCTGCTCGACCTGCTGGACGACGAGGAGCTGCGGTTCGTCATCGGGCACGAGGTGGGGCACATCCTGTCCGGGCACGCGGTGTACCAGACGATGATGCAGGTCCTGCTGCAGCTCGGGGCGCGGCTGGCGTGGCTGCCGCTCGGCAACGTCGGCATCGCGGCGATCGTCATCGGGCTGCGCGAGTGGTTCCGCAAGGCCGAGCTGTCGTCCGACCGGGCGGGGCTGCTCGCCGGGCAGGACGTGGACGCGGCGAAGCGGGTCAACATGAAGCTCGCCGGCGGGGTCCGGCTCGGCGAGATGAGCGCCGAGGCGTTCCTGGCGCAGGCCCGCGAATACGACGCGGCCGGCGACGTGCGGGACGGCTTCCTGAAGTTCATGAACCTGCTCGGGCAGTCGCACCCGTGGGCGGTGATCCGGTTCGCGGAGATCGACCGGTGGGCGCGCGGCGGCGAGTACGAGCGCATCCTCGCCGGGGACTACCCGCGCCGCGACGACGACGGCGACGCCTCCGTCCGGGACGGGGTCAAGGAGGCGGCGCGCTCGTACCGGGAATCGTGGGAGCGGACGGCCGACCCGTTCGTGGGCAAGGTGCGCGACATGGCGGACGCGGCGGCCGGCGCGGCGGGCGGCCTGTTCGACCGGATCACCCGCCGGGACGGCGGGCCGACGACCCCCTAGCCGGAGAAGGCCCGCAGGAGACGGGGCCGCCGCGACACGGACGCGGCGGCCCTTCCCGTCGCTAGAAGGGCGCCGGGAGGAGGAGCTCGACGTTGCGGTCGGCGGCCTCGCCGCGGCGGTCCGAGTCGCGGTCCTGCCAGTCGTTGCCCGCCAGCTCGCGGGACAGCGACGCGAGCCGGACGGGGTCGCCGAGCCGGCCGCCGTAGGACGCCGGGCCGGCGGAGTCCAGGATCGTCGCGAAGATCGACAGGGTGCCGTCGCCGTTGTCGGCCAGCTCCACGACGCGGCTCTGCTGCGGGAAGTCGATGTGCGCGGCCGTGTTCACCTCCCAGAATCCCCCGCCGCCCTCACGCGCGTGCGGGATGACCTGGTTGCGGTGCGTATGGCCGTTCACCCACAGGACGACGTTCGGGTAGCGGAGGAGCAGCGCCCGCACCTCGTCGCCGAGGACGCGGTCGCCGCCGAGCGGGTTCTCCAGCGAGCCGATGGGGTGGTGGCTGAACAGCACGAACAGCCGGTCCTTCACCGCCTGCCCGACGACCGAGCCGTCCGGTGCGACGTAGCGGGCGCTGCCGGCCTTGAGCTGTGCCTCCAGCCAGGCGAACTGCTTCCTGTCGAGCGAGCCCTCCGAGTAGCCGTTCGGGTTGACGGTGTCGAGGACGAGCCCGCGCACGACGCCCTGGTCGAAGGCGTAGTAGGCCGTCCCGTCCCGGAGGGTGGCGGCGGTGAAGCCGTGGCCGCGTTCGGCCGCGCCGGTCTTGAAGTGCTCGGCGACGACCTCGGCGCGCGACAGCATCCGCCGGTTCCAGTCGGGCGTCACGGGACGGAACAGCCCGCCCGCGCCGCCCTGCTCGCGGCTCAGCCGGACGAGCTCGGCGGCGTCCGCCTTCTGGAGCATGCGGGCGAGGCGTTCGGCCTGGCCGTCGTCCGCCGGAGCGCCGATCTTGATGCTGCCGGTCGCGAGGCCCGACACGAGCGGGTTGACCGGCAGGTTGCCCTGGATGAGGCCGTCGTGGTTGCCGAACGCGGCGAGCCACGGCATGGCGAGCCCGGTCGCCTGGAACGGCCTGCGCGCGGCGTCGACCAGGCCCCGCACGCGCGGGAAGCCGTACCGGGTGATCGCCACGTCGGCCTGCGCGCCGGGCGGCGGGCCGTCGGGGTGCCAGTACGCCCGGTCGTAGGACGCCCAGTCCATGACGCCCTCGTACCGGTTCGGGTCGCCGGAGTCGGGGCGGACGCGCCCGCCGTCCAGCAGGTCGATGATCCAGCGGATCTCGTTGTACTGGACGTTGTCGGCGGCGTCGCCGGTGTTGATGGTGAACGCCAGGCCGAGACCGGTCGCGGGCCCCCGGCCGACCCTGTTCACCGCCTGCACCATCGCCTCGGCGACCTGCGTGGAGAGGAGCTCCTGCGGGCGCCATCCGCCCTCGGGGAACCCGCCCACCGCGTCCCGGAGCCGGTCGATGAACTCGACCCGGGCCGGGGACTGCGCGTCGATGATGTGCACGTCGGTGAGGTGCCCGAACGCGAGGACGCCCCGGCGGGTGGCGGCGCGCCGCGCGGCGGCGGCGCCGCCGAGTTCGCGGCGCAGCAGGTGCGGCTCCCCCGGCCCGGTGATCACCGGGCGGTACCCGCCCGCGCCCGCCGCGCCGAGCACGTACGTCCGGTCGAGGGTGGTGCCCGCGACGGGACCGCGCAGCGCGGGCGCGGCAGCGGCGGCGGGACGCGCTGGGAACGCGGCCAGCCCGGTGGAGGCGATCCCCGCGCCGAGGGCGGCGCCCTTCAGGACGCGGCGGCGGCTGTACTCACGAGTCACAATCGTGAATCAGATCACACCCCTCAACGTGACATCAATGGCAAAAACGTCACAATCAGCTGCGAGTGTGGCCCTCACCGGTCACGACGTACTTGGTGGACGTCAGCTCCGGCAGCCCCATCGGGCCGCGCGCGTGCAGCTTCTGCGTCGAGATGCCGATCTCCGCGCCGAAGCCGAACTCCTCCCCGTCGGTGAAGCGGGTCGAGGCGTTCACCATCACGGCCGCCGAGTCGACAAGCGACACGAAACGCTTCGCGGCGGGCTGGGACGTCGTGACGATCGCCTCGGTGTGCCCCGACCCGTACCGGCGGATGTGCGCGACGGCGTCCTCCAGGGAGTCGACCACGCGGGCGGCGATGTCGAGCGAAAGGTACTCGGCGTACCAGTCGTCCTCGGTGGCCTCCACGACGTCCTCGCCGTAGGAACGGACGCGGTCGTCGCCGTGCACCGTGACCCCGGCGCCCTTGAGCGCCTCAAGCGCGCGCGGGACGAACGTGTCGGCGATGTCAGCGTGCACCAGGAACGTCTCCGCGGCGTTGCACACAGAAGGACGCTGCGTCTTGGCGTTCAGCAGGATGTCGACAGCCATGTCCACGTCGGCGGCGGCGTCCACGTACACGGCGCAGTTCCCGACGCCCGTCTCGATCACGGGGACGGTCGACTCCTCCACCACCGAATTGATCAGCGAGGCGCCGCCGCGCGGGATCAGCACGTCCACCAGGCCGCGCGCCCGCATGAGGTGCTTCACCGACTCGCGGGACGTGCCGGGGACGAGCTGCACCGCGTCCGCCGGGACCTCGGTCTCGGCGAGCGCGCTCTGCATCACCCGCACCAGCACCGTGTTCGACTCGTGCGCCGACGACGAGCCGCGGAGCATCGCCACGTTCCCGCTCTTCAGGCAGAGCGCGGCGGCGTCCACGGTCACGTTCGGCCGGCCCTCGTAGATGATCCCGACCACGCCGAGCGGCACCCGCACCTGCCGCAGCTCCAGGCCGTTCGGCAGCACGCCGCCGCGCACCGTCTCCCCCACCGGGTCCGGCAGGGCGGCGACCTTCCGGACGGCGGCGGCGATCGCGGCGATCCGCTCCTCCGACAGGCTCAGCCGGTCGACCATGTACTCGGACGTGCCGTTCTCCCTGGCTCGCGCGACGTCGACCTCGTTCGCCTTCACGATCTCCGGGGCGGCGGCGACCAGCGCGTCCGCGATGCGGTGCAGCGCCGCGTCCTTCGCCGCGCGCGGCAGCGGAGCCAGCCCGGCCGCCGCGTCCCTGGCGCACCGCGCCACCCGCAGGAACTCCTCGCGCTCGTCGCTCATCACAACGCTCCCTCGTGCAGGACGACCAGATGGTCGCGGTGGATTATCTCGCGCTCGTACTCGGCGCCCAGCTCGCGGGCGAGCCAGCGCGTCGAGCGCCCCATCAGGTCGGGGATCTCGGACGCGTCGTAGTTCACCAGGCCGCGCGCGACGACGCGGCCGCCGGTGTCGCACAGGTCGACCGGGTCACCGGCGGCGAAGTCGCCGTCCACGCTCGTCACCCCCGCCGGGAGCAGCGACTTGCGGCGCCGCACGACCGCCTCGACGGCGCCCGCGTCCAGCGTGACGCGCCCCTGGCCGGTGGTGGCGTGCGCGAGCCACAGGTCACGCGTCGACATGCGGCGGCCCTCGGCGGGATGGAACAGCGTGCCGACCCGGTCCCCAGCGAGCGCGTGCGCGGCGGACGCGGCGTTCGTCAGCACGACCGGGATGCCCGCGATCCGGGCCGCCTCGACCTTGGTGACCATGCCGCCCGTCCCGACGCGTCCCGACCGGCCGAGCTTGACGTCCTTCAGGTCGCCCGGCCCGCGGACGTCGTCGACGCGGCGGGCGCCGGGCTGGCGCGGGTCGCCGGTGTAGAGGGCGTCGACGTCCGACAGCAGGACGAGCGCGTCCGCGCGGATCAGATGGGCGACGAGGGCCGCGAGCCGGTCGTTGTCGCCGAAGCGGATCTCGTCGGTGGCGACGGTGTCGTTCTCGTTCACGATCGGCAGGATCCCCATCGCGAGGAGCTGCCCGAGAGTGCGCTGCGCGTTGCGGTGGTGCGAGCGGCGCATCATGTCGTCGGCGGTGAGCAGCACCTGACCGACCGTCAGCGCGTAGCGGGCGAAGGACGAGGTGTAGCGGGCGAACAGCAGGCCCTGCCCGACGCTCGCCGCCGCCTGCTGGGTCGCGAGATCCGGCGGACGGCGGGTCAGCCCCAGCGGCCCGAGACCGGCCGCGATCGCACCGGAGGAGACGAACACGATCTCGCTGCCCTCTGCGCGGCGCGCGGCGAGGACGTCCACGAGCGCGTCGATGCGGTTCGCGTCGATCGTCCCCTGCGGCGTGGTCAGCGACGACGACCCCGCCTTCACCACGATCCGCCGGGCCTTGGCGATCTCCACGCGCTCGCTCATGACTCCGCCCCCCGTGAGGGGGCAACCCCCCACACCCCCCGGTTCGCTGCGCTCATGACTCTGCTCCCTGTGAGGGGGCGCCCCCCCACACCCCCCGGTTCGCTGCGCTCATGACCAGCCCTCCAGGCGCCGGTCGGTGCCGCGCGGCCCCATGGCGGCCTCGCCGGCCGGGACCTCCGGCTCCCAGTCGAACACGATCGAGTCGTCGACGGTGCCGATCAGGACGGTCGCGCCCGCGCTGGCGCCCGCCTCGGCGAGCGCGTCCTCCACGCCGAGCCGGGCGAGCCGGTCGGCGAGGTAGCCGACGGCCTCCTCGTTCGCGAAGTCGGTCTGCCGCAGCCACCGGACGGGCTTCGCGCCGGTGATCAGGTAGGTGTTGTCGCCGAGGTTCTTGATCTCGAAGTCGGTGTCGCCGCCGACCGGCTCGGGCCGGATCACGATGCGGGTCGGTTCCGCCGGCGGCAGCGAGGCGCGGTATTCGCTCACCATCGCGGCCATCGCGAACGACAGCTCCCGCAGGCCCTCGTGCGCCGCCGCCGAGACCTCGAACACCTTCAGGCCGCGCGCCTCGAACTCGGGGCGCACCATCTCGGCGAGGTCGCGGCCGTCCGGCACGTCCACCTTGTTGAGGACGACGATGCGCGGCCGGTCCGACAGCGGACGGTCGCCGAGCACCCGGTCGTAGGCCTGCAACTCCCGCTCGATGACCTCGAAGTCGCTGACCGGGTCGCGACCCGGCTCCATCGTGGCGCAGTCGAGGACGTGCGCGAGCGTGGACGAGCGCTCGATGTGGCGGAGGAAGTCGAGGCCGAGGCCGCGCCCCTCGCTGGCGCCCTCGATCAGGCCCGGCACGTCCGCGACCGTGAACGTCGTGTCGCCCGCACTGACCACGCCGAGGTTCGGGATCAGCGTCGTGAACGGATAGGCGGCGATCTTCGGTTTCGCGGCGGACAGCGCGGCGATCAGCGACGACTTGCCCGCGCTCGGGAACCCGACGAGCGCGACGTCGGCGACGCTCTTCAGTTCCAGCACGACGTCCCGCTCCTCGCCCGGCTCGCCGAGCAGCGCGAACCCGGGCGCCTTGCGCTTCGCGGACGCCAGCGCGGCGTTCCCGAGCCCGCCGTGGCCGCCCTTCGCGACCACGTAGCGGGTGCCCTCGCCGATCAGGTCGGCGAGGACCCGGTCGCCCTCCTTCACGACGGTGCCGTCCGGGACGGAGAGGATCACGTCGCCGCCGTCCGCGCCCGTCCGGAGGCTGCCCTGCCCCGGCCGGCCGTTCCCGGCCTTGCGGTGCGGGCGCCGGTGGTACTCCAGGAGGCTCGCCGAGTTGGAGTCGACGACGAGGACGACGTCGCCGCCGCGCCCGCCGTTCGCGCCGTCCGGACCGCCGAGCGGCTTGAACTTCTCCCGGTGGATCGAGGCGCACCCGTTGCCGCCGCTCCCCGCGGCGACGTGCAGTACCACCCGGTCGACGAACTGCGCGCCCGATCCCGCTCCAGCGGCCACGGTGAACTCTCCTCAGTGAAAACGGCGAAGGGGCGGACCGACGAACGGTCCACCCCTTCGAAAAGTCTCTTCCCTCGGCGGACTATTCCGCCGGCGGGACGATGCTCACCGCGTTGCGGCCACGGTAACGGCGGAACTTCACCGCGCCCGCGACCAGCGCGAACAGCGTGTCGTCGCCGCCGCGGCCGACGCCGGGGCCGGGGTGGAAGTGGGTGCCACGCTGCCGGACGATGATCTCGCCGGCGTTGACGACCTGGCCGCCGAACCGCTTCACGCCGAGGCGCTGGGCGTTGGAGTCGCGACCGTTACGGCTGGACGATGCGCCCTTCTTGTGTGCCATGAGACCGCTTCTCCCTTACTTCCCGGACTTGATACCGGTGATCTTGACCTCGGTGTAGGGCTGACGGTGACCCATCCGCCGCTTGTACCCGGTCTTGTTCCGGTAGTGCATGATGTTGATCTTCGGGCCCTTGACGGCGCCGAGGATCTCGGCGGTCACCTCGTAGCGGGCGAGGTCGGCCGCCTTGCTGACGACGTCGTCGCCGTCCACGACCAGCAGGGCCTGAAGCTTGACGGTCGAGCCGACGTCACCGGCCAGCTTGTCGACGGTCAGCACGTCGTCGACGGCGACCTTCTCCTGCCTGCCGCCTGCGCGGACAATCGCGTACACCGCGGAAACCCTTCGTCTGCGCGCGCTTCCGGACTGAACCGGCCCCACGCATGGTTCACCAGCCCCCGGATGGGGGCCTACCCCCGGCACGGGGCCGAGGGCGGCACACCAGGGAAGCCCCTGGCGCTCTCTGCTTGGCCTCACCGGATCGGCGAGGTGAGCACCGAACGACCCCCGGACGGGACTCGCGGTGCGGGTTCAGGCGACGCGCCCACGACGCGCCGAAGTACAAGGATACCGGATGCCCTGACCGGAACGCGAACGCGAACGCGTCCGGCCAGGGCACCGTGCGTCGTCAGTCCCCGGACTCGCCGGTGTCGGCGGTCTGGGTGGCGCGGGTGCGGCGGGTGCGGCGGCGGGTGACCGTGCCGCCCTCGCCCTCGGCCGGCGCGGAACCGTTCGGCTCGGCCGCGGAGACGTCGGCGGGCACCTCGACGCCGCCCAGGTCCGGGCCGGCGCCATTGGCGGTGACCGGGACGGGCTCGGCGGAGTCGAGCGCGCCCGGGGAGGTGTCGGCTGCCTCCTCGGCCGCCTCGGCGGCCTCCACGGCGGCCTGGGCCGGGGACTCGTCGATCTCCGGAGGCGGGCCCGCCGGGCGCTTGGCGGGGCCCGACTTCTTCGGCCGGGACCGGACCGGTTCCGGCTTCGCCTCCGTTGCAGGGGCCTCCACGGCGGTGGCCTGCGCGGCCGGGATCTCCGCGGCAGGGGCCTCGGCGGGCTCCGGCTCGGCGGGCTCCTGCGGCCTGGTCTCGTGCCGGGCCAGCTTCTCCTCGACGGCCTTCTCGACCTCGCCCTTGCGCTTGCGGCGGCGTCCGGTCTCCTTGCCGGCCGCCTTGTCCGGCTTCGGCTCGACCGGGGTCAGGTGGACGTGGATGCCGCGGCCGTTGCAGGACTCGCAGGTCTCCGAGAACGCCTCCAGCAGGCCCTGGCCGACGCGCTTGCGGGTCATCTGGACCAGGCCCAGTGAGGTGACCTCGGCGACCTGGTGCTTGGTACGGTCCCGCGACAGGCACTCGACGAGGCGGCGCATGACCAGGTCCCGGTTGCTCTCCAGCACCATGTCGATGAAGTCGATCACGACGATGCCGCCGATGTCGCGGAGCCGGAGCTGGCGGACGATCTCCTCGGCCGCCTCCAGGTTGTTGCGGGTGACGGTCTCCTCGAGGTTGCCGCCCTGCCCGGTGAACTTGCCGGTGTTGACGTCGACGACCGTCATGGCCTCGGTCTTGTCGATCACCAGCGAGCCACCGGACGGCAGCCAGACCTTGCGGTCGAGTGCCTTCGCGATCTGCTCGTCGATGCGGAAGGCGGACAGGGCGTCCTGGTCGCCGGTCCAGCGCTCGACGCGGTCGGCGAGGTGCGGGGCGACGTACTCGACGTACTCGGAGACGGTGTCCCACGCCTCCGCGCCGGACACGACCAGCTTGGCGAAGTCCTCGTTGAAGATGTCGCGGATGACCCGGATCGTCAGGTCGGGCTCGCCGTAGAGCAGGGACGGCGCGGAGGCCGTCTTCACCTTCTTCTGGATGTTCTCCCACTGCGCCGCGAGGCGCGAGACGTCCCGCGAGAGCTCTTCCTCGGTGGCGCCCTCGGCGGCCGTCCGGACGATCACGCCGGCGTTGTCCGGCATGACCTTCTTCAGGATCGACTTGAGCCGGCTGCGCTCCTTGTCGGGCAGCTTGCGGCTGATGCCCGTCATCGAGCCGTCCGGCACGTAGACGAGGTAGCGGCCGGGCAGCGAGACCTGGCTCGTCAGCCGGGCGCCCTTGTGGCCGAGCGGGTCCTTGGTGACCTGGACGAGCACCGACTGGCCGGACTTCAGCGCCGACTCGATGCGGCGCGGCTGCCCCTCCAGGCCGGAGGCGTCCCAGTTGACCTCGCCCGCGTACAGGACGGCGTTGCGGCCCTTGCCGACGTCGACGAACGCCGCCTCCATCGACGGCAGGACGTTCTGGACCTTGCCCAGGTAGACGTTGCCGACGTACGACTGGTGCGTGGCGCGGTTGACGTAGTGCTCGACGAGGACGTCGTCCTCCAGGACGGCGATCTGGGTGCGCTCGCCCTCCTGCCGCACCACCATGACCCGCTCGACGGCCTCGCGGCGCGCCAGGAACTCCGCCTCGGTGATCACCGGCGGACGGCGGCGGCCCTGCTCGCGGCCCTCGCGGCGGCGCTGCTTCTTGGCCTCCAGCCGGGTCGAGCCCCGCACGGACTGGACCTCGTCCTCGGCGGCGGCGCGGGCCTCCCGCGCGGTACGCACGTGCGTGACGGTGTTCGGCGGGTCGTCGGAGCCGTTCCCGGCCTCGCCGTCCGGCCCCGAACGGCGCCTGCGGCGGCGACGGCGGCGGCTCGTCCCGCCCTCGCCGTCCTCATCCTCGTCCTCGGCGGCCTCCTGCTCGGCGTCCTCGGCCTTGGGCTCCTTGCCCTTGGCGGCCTTGCCGGACTTGCCGCCCTTGGCCGCCTTGGCGGGCTTGGCGGCCTTGGCAGGCTGCTCTTCCTTGGGCTCCTCGGCCTCGGCCTCTTCGGTCTGCGCCTCGTCCTCGGCGCCCTCCTTGCCCCGGCCGCGGCCACGGCCGCCGCGGCGGCGCCGCCGGCGGGACGGACGGTCGTCGGACTCGTCGTCGTCGGACGGGCCGTTCTCGTGCTCGTCCTCGCCGGTCTCGGGCTCGATCTCCGGCTCGGGCTCGGGCGCCTTCTGGCGCGCGGGGGGCTCGGTCTTCGGCTGCGGCGGCTGGAAGACCACCATCGGCGGCTGGAAGGTCACGCCGGGGATGCCGACGCCGCTCGCGGGCTCGATCTCCGACACCTGCTCGGGGGTCGCCTCCGCGCCCGCGACCGGGACGGCGGGGACCTCCGGGACCGGCGGGGCGGCGGGCGCCTCGGGGGCGGACGTCTCGCGGGCGGCCGCGGTGCGGCGGCGGGTCCGGGTGCGGGGGGCCTTCGGCTCCTCGGCGGGCGGCTCGCCGGCCGCCGCCGTCTCGGACTCGGTCCCGGACTCGCTCTCCGAGGCGGTCTGCGGGGAGGTCTCGGGGGAGGTCTCGGCGCCGGTCATCGGGACGGGCTCGGGCGTCTCGGCGGCGGCCTTCGTGCTCCTGGCGCGGGTGCGGGTCCGGGTCGCCCGCTTCGGCGGCTCGGGCGCCTTCTCGGCGGGCGGCTCTTCGGCCGCGACCTCTTCGGCCGCGGGCTCCTCGGCGGTGGACCCGGCGACGGCAGGATCGGCCGGGGTGTCCTCCACCTCGGGCGGCGGGCCCGCCGGACGGCTCGCCCGGCGCGGGCGCGAGGTCACCCCCGTGCTCTCGGGTCCGGGGGCCCCGTTCTCCGCGGCCCCCGTCCCGTTGGCCGCGGTCCCGCTGGTCGCGCTATCGGTCGTTTCGTTCTCGGTGCCTTCGGCGGTGGCCGAATCGGCTTCGTTCTCAAGCATCCGGGCAATCTCCCGTCAGGCTCCCGGGCGCGTCCGCTCGCTCCGCCAGGGGGCGGACCGGTGCGGTGCGCCGCACGAGAGCACCTCGTCAATCATCGGCGTCGTCATCGCCGGACGGTGGTCCGGCCATGCCGACGAAGTCGTCGGGGGCGCGCCCGCCGTACCCTGCGGAACCGGTTCCGTGCTCCCACGGCTTCGGTCCCACGGTCAGGCGCTGACGGCATCCGCGCTCGCGGTGTCCCCGGGCTGCGGCCGCTCAGGGCCGCGGGCCGTCTCGGCGTCGTCGCCGGACGGCAGGCCGGTCTCCCGGTCGGGATCCAGGGGATCCGCGAGGCCACCGGTGTCTGCGTCGAGGGGCCCCTGCGCCAGCCTGGTCACCAGTGGCGGTGACGGCGGCGCGAGGTCGGCGACCTGGCGCAGTCCGGTGAGGATGTCGTCGGGTCGTACGGCCGGTGTGGAATGCCGAACAACCATTCGAAGTATCGCACAAGGGGCATCCGACGTCTCAGCGGCGCGCCGGTCCAACTCACAGGCGGACACTGCGGCGCGCACGTCGAAACGGCGCCGTCCCTTCTTCGTGAGACGTTCCACCTCGATGTTCTCGGCGGCCATGAAGGCGGCCACGGCCGCGGCGGCGTCGCCCTCGGGCACGCCGTCCAGCCTGATCCGCCATTCGGACGCCTCGAGCCGATCGGCGAACGCGCTCGGCCTGACCGGCGCGTCGCCGCGTCCCGCCCGTACGGGCACGACATCGACGATGTCGAGCCCGGGAGGCAGGGCCGCGTCGAGATCGGCCCGCACCCGCGCAGGATCGCGGGTCTCGGTAAGCCCGATTTCGAGGTATTCGGCCTCACTGGCCACCCCTGTCGCCGCCGCACCCGCGTACGAGATCTTCGGGTGCGGGGTGAATCCGCCGCTGTACGCGACAGGAATCCCGGCGCGCCTGACGGCGCGTTCCACGGCCCGGGAAATGTCGCGGTGGCTCGTGAACCGCAGCCTGCCCCGCTTGGCGTAGCGGACGCGCAGTCGCTGGGTCACGGGGGCCGGCGCCGGACCCTCCGGCATGGGTGCCAGGGTTCTGGTCCTTCCTACTCGTGCCGAGTCGAAAAACTAGGTCTCCCTATAGAGTACGGGTCCCCGAGCCTCATTCGGCCAAGCACCGGTGCGGTAGGGCCGGGACCCCCGCTGCTCAGGGCGTTCCGGAAGCCACTTCCGGACACGTGGACGCCCGCGCGGGTCGCCCCTGGGCGGCCGGGCCCGTGGCCGGACGGCCGCGATCAATGCATTGCGGTCAGACCACCGACAGGGGCAGCAACTTCTTGCCGGTCGGGCCTATCTGGATCTCCGTGCCCATCGTCGGGCAGACGCCGCAGTCGTAGCAGGGCGTCCAGCGGCAGTCCTCGACCTCGGTCTCGTCGACCGCGTCCTGCCAGTCCTGCCAGAGCCACTCGCGGTCGAGGCCCGCGTCGAGGTGGTCCCAGGGCAGGACCTCGACCTCGTCGCGCTCGCGGACGGTGTACCAGCCGAGGTCGACGGGCTCATCGGCGAAGACCTTCTCGGCGCAGGCCGTCCAGCGCTCGTAGGAGAAGTGCTCGCTCCAGCCGTCGAAGCGGCCGCCGTCCTCCCACACGGCGCGGATGACCTTGCCGACGCGACGGTCGCCGCGCGACAGGAGGCCCTCGATGATGGACGGCTGGCCGTCGTGGTAGCGCAGGCCGATGGCGCGGCCGTACTCCTTGTCGCCGCGGAGCAGGTCCTTGAGGGCGCGCAGGCGGCGGTCGACGGTCTCGTGGTCGCACTGCGCGGCCCACTGGAACGGGGTGTGCGGCTTCGGCACGAACCCGCCGATGGACACGGTGCAGCGGATGTCGCGGCGGCCGGTGGCCTCGCGCCCGGCCTGGATGACGCGCTTGGCCATGTCGGCGATCGCGAGGACGTCCTCGTCCTCCTCGGTGGGCAGGCCGCACATGAAGTACAGCTTGACCTGCCGCCAGCCGTTCTCGTAGGCGGTGCTGACGGTGCGGATCAGGTCGTCCTCGGTGACCATCTTGTTGATCACCTTGCGCATCCGCTCGGAGCCGCCCTCCGGCGCGAACGTCAGCCCGGAGCGCCGGCCGCCGCGCGAGAACTCGTTGGCGAGCGTGATGTTGAAGGCGTCCACGCGGGTGGACGGCAGCGACAGCGAGGTGTTGGTGCCCGCGTACCGGTCGGCGAGGCCCTTGGCGACGTCGCCGATCTCGCTGTGGTCGGCGCTGGACAGGCTGAGCAGCCCGACCTCCTGGAAGCCGGACTCCTTCAGCCCCTGCTCGACCATGTTCCCGATCGTGGTGATCGACCGCTCCCGCACCGGACGGGTGATCATCCCGGCCTGGCAGAACCGGCAGCCGCGGGTGCAGCCGCGGAAGATCTCCACGCTGAACCGCTCGTGCACGGTCTCGGCGAGCGGGACCAGCGGCTTCTTCGGGTACGGCCACTGGTCGAGGTCCATGACGGTGTGCTTCTCGATCCGCCACGGGACGCCCGGACGGTTCGGCGCGACCCGCTGGATCCGGCCGTCGGCCAGGTACGTCACGTCGTAGAAGCGGGGCACGTACACGCCGCCGGACGCCGCGAGCCGCATGAGCAACTCGTCCCGTCCGCCGGGCTCGCCGTCGGCCTTCCACTCGCGGATCACCTCGGTGATGGCGAGCGCGATCTCCTCGCCGTCGCCGAGGACGGCCGCGTCGACGAAGTCGGCGATCGGCTCGGGGTTGAACGCGGCGTGCCCGCCCGCGATCACGATCGGGTGGTCGTCGGTGCGGTCGGCGGCCTCCAGCGGGATCCCGGCGAGGTCGAGCGCCGTCAGCATGTTGGTGTAGCCGAGCTCGGTGGAGAACGACACGCCGAGCACGTCGAACGCGGCGACCGGGCGGTGCGCGTCCACGGTGAACTGCGGGATGCGGTGCTCCCGCATGACGGCCTCCAGGTCGGGCCAGACGGAGTACGTCCGCTCCGCGAGCACACCGTCGCGCTCGTTCAGGATCTCATAAAGGATCTGGACGCCCTGGTTCGGCTGCCCCACCTCGTAGGCGTCCGGGTACATGAGCGCCCACCGGACGTCGGTCTCGTCCCAGTCCTTGAGCTGGGAGTTCAGCTCGCCGCCAACGTACTGAATCGGCTTCTGCACGCTCGGGAGCAGCGGTTCCAGGCGCGAGAAGAGCGACTCGACCGGCATGACGGAATCCTCCGTGCAGGGGACGTGGGGATGAACGTCCAGCCTACGCGGTCGCCGGTCGCTAATCGAACGCGCGGCGACCGCTAGTCGAACGCGCGACGGCGCACGTGGACGGCCTGCAGCAGGCCGAACGCGATCATGTTAGCGAAGGTCGCGGAGCCGCCGTAGGACACGAACGGCAGTGGCAGCCCGGTGATCGGCATGATCCCGATCGTCATCCCGACGTTCTCGAACGTCTGGAACCCGAGCCAGCACACGACCCCGGTCGCGACGAGCGTGCCGAACAGGTCGGCGGCCTGGGTGGCGATCCGCAGCCCGCGCCACAGCACCACGCCGAGCAGCGCGATGATGACCGCGGCGCCGACGAAGCCGAGCTCCTCCCCCGCCACCGTGAAGATGAAGTCGGTCTGCTGCTCGGGGACGAAGTGGCCGCCGGTCTGCTCGCCATGGAACAGGCCCTTGCCGAACGCGCCGCCCGACCCGATCGCGATCCGGGCCTGCTGGGCGTTGTAGCCGGCGCCGCGCGGGTCGGCCTCCGGGTCCATGAACGCGGTGAACCGGGCGATCTGGTAGTCCTCCAGCAGCCCGAAGAACCATACGGCCGCGGCCGCGGCGACGCCGCCGCCGACCAGGCCGAAGAGCCAGCGCTTCTGCGCGCCGGAGATCGCCAGCATGCCGAGCACGACCGCGATGAACACCAGCGTCGTGCCGAGGTCCGGCTGCAGCATGATCAGCAGGCCGGGCACCCCGGCGAGGACGAGCGCGAGCAGCACGTCGCGGCGTCCCGGCCCGATCTCCCCGTCCCGCGGCTCCCCGAGGATCATCGCGAGCAGCACCACGAGCCCGACCTTCGCGAACTCCGACGGCTGCACCTGGAACCCGCCGCCGAGCACGATCCACGAGTGCGACCCGTTGATCGTCGAGCCGAGCGGGGTCAGGACCGCCAGCAGGCCCACGCACGCCACCCCGTACAGGATGGGGACGTAGGCGCGCAGGAGCCGGTAGTCGAGGACGGTGACGACGCCGCCGAGCAGGAACCCGATGAGCAGGTTCAGCACGTGCCGCTTGAGGAGGCTCTCCGGGTCCTCGCCGCGCTCGGTGAGCAGGTGGAAGGTGGCCGAGCGGACCAGCAGCGCGCCCACCACCGACAGCGCCAGCACGGCGAGGAACAGCGGCCAGTCGAGCCGCCGCAGACCGCCGAGCCGGGCCTGCCACGTCCGCCGGGCGCCGTACCCCTCGACCGGGCCCGCGCCGGTTCCGGTGATCACGGGGCGGCTCCCGCGCCGGGCATCTTCGGCAGCTCCGACGGGAGATCGCCGTCCTTGAGGATGGCCTTGCCCTTCTTCGTCCCGTACATGGCCTCCCAGATCTCCCGGACGGCCGGGCCGGCCGTGGAGGCGCCGGTGCCGCCCTGCGAGACCATCGCGACGACCGCGAAGCGCGGGTTCTTCACCGGCCCGAACGAGGCGAACCAGGACGTGTCCTGCTTGCCGTAGACCTCCGCCGTACCGGTCTTGCCGCCCACGTCGACGCGCTTGAAGTCGAAGCCGGAGAACGCGCCGGCCGCCGTGCCGCTCTTGGTCACGTCGGCGAGCGCGTTGCGCATGTACGTCAGCACCTTCGGTGCGACGGGGAGCTTCACGGGCGGCGGGGCGTCGATCCTGCGGACGACGGTGCCGTCCGCCCGGACGACCGCGACGCCGAGCCGGGGCGTGAACAGCTTGCCGCCGTTGGCGACCGCCGCGTACGCGCGGACGAGCTGCAACGGCGTCACCAGCACGTCGCCCTGGCCGACGGAGAAGTTCGCGGCGTCACCGGGCCGCCACACGTACCCCTCGAGGCAGTTCTCCGTCGCGACCGCCTTCAGGTAGGCGGCACGCGCCGGGTCGGTCTTCGCGAGCTCGGGGTAGCCCGCCTTGGCGCCCTTGCAGTTGGCGTCCTTGGTGATCTTCCAGAAGTTCTTCTTCCAGCCCCGGTCCGGGATGCGGCCGGCGCTCTCGCTCGGGAGGTCGATGCCGGTCCTGGTCCCGAACCCGTAGTGGCGGGCCATCTTCACCATCGGGTCGGACGGGTTCTTCTTCGGCTTCATGCCGCCGTCGCGCTGCCACTCCTGGTAGGCGAACCGGTAGAAGATGGTGTCGCAGGACTTCACCAGCGCGGTGTGCAGCGTCATCGGGCCGAGGGCCTGGCCCTCGAAGTTCCGGAACCCCCGGTTTCCGACGTTGTAGGAGCCGGGGCAGTCGTAGATGCCCGACAGGCTGTTCCCGTCGTTCACCGCGGCGGACACCGAGGAGATCTTGAACGTCGAGCCGGGCGCGAACTGCCCCTGGGTGACCCGGGAGGTCAGCGGCTCGCCCTGCTTCTTGCCGAGCAGCGCGTCGTACTCCTCCTGGGAGATGCCGCCGGTCCAGATCGACGGGTCGTAGGTCGGGTAGCTGGCCATCGCCACCATCCGGCCGGTCCGCACGTCCATCACGGCGGCGGCGCCGGCGTCGGCAGGGCGGCCCGCCCTGCGCGCGTTGTCGATCGCGTTCTTGAGGGCCTTCTCCGCCGCGCCCTGCACCCCCGCGTCGATGCTGGTGACGATGTTGCTGCCGGCCACCGCCTGCTGCTCCTCGGCGGTGCCGGTGACGCGCCCCTGGCTGTCGACGAGGACCCGGCGGAATCCGGGCTCGCCGCGCAGCGCCGCGTCGTACTGCGCCTCCAGCCCGGCGCGTCCGACCAGGTCGACGCCGCTGTACCCGGTGACCTTCAGGCCCTTGCGCTGGTCCAGCTCCTCCTGCGTGACGGGCTGGAGGTAGCCGAGGACCTGCGCGGCGCTCGCCCCCTGCGGCGCCGGGTAGTCGCGGACGGCCTGGATCTGCGCGGTGACGCCGGGGAAGTACTCCTGCCGCTCCATGATCTGCAGGGCGCGCTTGGGGTCGACGTGGTCCTCGACGGGGATCGGCTGGTACGGGGAGCCGGGCCAGCAGGGCCGCTTGATGCCGGGCCCGCACAGCCGGATCCGCTTGGACATCTCGTCGTAGGTCGTCCCGAGGACGCCCGAGAGCCGCTTCAGGACGGCCGTACCGCCGTCCTCCTGCCGCGACAGCGTGGTCCGGTTGACGGACACGACGAGCGCGCTGCGGTTGCGGACGAGCGGTTCGCCCCGATCGTCCAGGATCATGCCGCGGACGGCGGGGACGACGATGTCGCGGGTGCGGTTCTGGGCGGCGATCTCCCTGTAGTGCGCGCCCTCCAGCACCTGCAGCGCCCACATACGCCCGACGAGGACGAGCAGCAGCGCGCCGACGAGCACGTACAGGACGACGAGGCGGAAGTGCGTCCTGGAGTTCACAGGGCCCCGCCCCGCCCCGACATCGCGCGGTAGCGGGCGGCGGGCACCGCGAGGCGGTCGCCCCGGGCTCGTTCGCCGCTCTCGTACCGGCGGGTCGCGCGCAGCACGGCCCAGACGACGAACGGGCTGGCGATGATGTCGTAGAGGACCTGCAGCGGGACCATGCTCGACACGGTCGCCCACTCGGCGCGCGGGTCGCCGAGGATCATCCCGGTCGCCGCGTAGAGCACGGTCCCGGCGAGGGCCCCCGCGGCGACGGCGAAGAACGGCACGACGGACTGGCGGTCCATCTCGGCGGACGCGACGCCGCACAGGAAGCCGATGAGGCAGTAGACGAGCGCGTACCGGCCGATGGTGTGGTCGGCGGGCGGGATGATGTCGGCGGCGAGGCCCGCGAGGAAACCGGCGACCATGCCGGTCATCGACCCGGAGACGAGCGCCAGCGCGACGACGGCCAGCAGCACCAGGTCGGGTTGCACGCCGCCCGGCAGCGGCAGCCGGTTCGCCACCGACACCTGCAGGATCAGCGTCACGACGATCACCACTGCGGCCACCGCGGTGCGGCCGGCCGGCGACGCCTCGGGTGGGTTCAGCACGTTCAGTCCCCCGCGGTCGGTTCTGTGGACGGGCTCGTGGATCTCGGCCGCGCTTCGGGGGTCTCGCGGGAATGCGGGCTCTTGCTCGCCTTCGGGGTCTTGCTCGGGCTCGGCGTCGGCGTCACCGGGGGCTTCGGCTTCGGCGGCAGCACCGCGTCCCGCGGGTCGGTCTTCGGCGGGGCGACCACGACGGCGACGACGTCGAGGCTCGTGAACTTCACGAACGGCCGGACGTAGGCGGTGCGGGTCAGCTGGCCGGTGGGCTTCTCGATCCGCTCGACCACGCCGATCGGGACGCCGGGGACGTACGGGCGCTGGCCCTGCGACCCGAGCGTGACGATCCGCTGGCCGACCCGGATCGGCGCGGAGGCGTCCAGGAGCTGGAACCGCAGCGGCGTCTCGCCGCCCCCGCCGAGGCCGCGGCGGCCGCGGCCCTGCACGATCCCGATCTCCTTGGAGTCCTCCAGGCGGGAGCCGATGGAGGAGGTCTGGTCGGTGGCGAGCAGCACGGTCGACGTCGCGGGGCCGACGCGGGTGACGCGTCCGACGAGCCCCTCGGCGCTCATCACGGTCATGTCGGCCTTGATGCCGCTGCGGCTACCGACGTCGATGGTGACGGTGTCCTCGAAGCCCTGCCCGGCGGAGATTACCTGCGCGGCGTGGATCTTGTAGCCGCCCATCCCGGCGGTGCCGAGGAGCCGCTGCAACTGCGCGGACTTCTCCCGGTCCAGGTGCGCCGAGCGCAGCTGCTCGCGCAGCTTCTGATTCTGCCGCTGGAGCTGGTCGGCGCGGCGCCGCTCGCCGGGGGCGTCGGTGATCGCGTCGAAGGTGTTGCCGACCGGCCGGACGACGGCCGCCGACGCGCGCTCCACCGGGCCGAACACGGCCGCGCCGAGGTCGCGCAGGCCGCGCAGCGGGGAGTCCGCCCCGCCGCGGTAGTCAATCGTGATCATCGTGAGCGCCACGACGAGCAGCCCGCCGAGCACCACGCGGGTGCGCCGGGTGTCCTTCACGCACCGACCTCCGGTTTCCTTGTCCCCGGGGAACTCAGAGCCTCCCGCCGGCGGGACGGCCCACGTCCCCCCGGCGGACTGCGTCCGTCCTAGTGCCGCGGCTCCGGCACGAGGACCGTGCGGAGCGATTCGAAGTCCTCGACGCACTTGCCGGTGCCGAGCACCACCGAGTCGAGCGGGTTGTCCACCAGGTGGATGGGCATCCCGGTCTCCTCGCGGAGCCGTTCGTCGAGGTTCTTCAGCAGCGCCCCACCGCCGGTCAGCGCGATCCCGCGGTCCATGATGTCGCCCGACAGCTCGGGCGGGCACTTGTCGAGGGTGGTCTTCACCGCGTCCACCACGGCGTTGACCGGCTCCTCGATGGCCCGCCGGACCTCCTCGGCGGAGATCACGACGGTCTTCGGCAGCCCACTCACGAGGTCGCGACCCCGGATCTCGGCGTGCGGCTCCTCGTCGCCGCCGGGAAAGGCCGACCCGATCGCCATCTTGATCTCCTCGGCGGTACGTTCCCCCAGCATCAGGGAGTACTCCTTCTTGGAGAACGAGATGACGGCCTGGTCCAGCTCGTCGCCGCCGACGCGGACGGACTGGCTCGTGACGATGCCGCCGAGCGAGATGATCGCGACCTCGGTGGTGCCGCCGCCGATGTCGACGACCATGTTGCCGGTCGGCTCGTAGACGGGCAGGCCCGCGCCGATCGCGGCGGCCATCGGCTCCTCGATGATGTAGACGCGGCGGGCGCCGGCCTGGTAGCCCGCCTCCTTCACCGCGCGCTGCTCCACCCCGGTGATGCCGCTCGGCACGGCCACGACGATCCGCGGCTTGGCGAAGTGCCGGCGCTTGTGGACCTTCTGGATGAAGTAGCGCAGCATGCGCTCGGTGACGTCGAAGTCGGCGATGACCCCGTCCTTGAGCGGGCGGACGGCCACGATGTTGCCGGGCGTGCGGCCGATCATCCGTTTCGCCTCGATGCCCACCGCGACGATCTTCCCGGTGTTGGTATTGATCGCCACCACGGATGGTTCGTTCAGGACGATGCCACGCCCGCGCACGTACACCAGTGTGTTGGCGGTACCAAGATCGACGGCCATGTCCCGGCCAAGAAACGACAGCTTGTTACCCATGAAGAAAGGGAGCCCTTCATGATTGACGGGCGTGTATATAGCGGCGCGTCCATCGTAACTGCACCCCCGCCCGCGGGCAGTCACCCCACCGCCGCGCGTCGCGAAAAAAACGCGTCCTGACCAGCCCGGTTTTCGCTAAAGAAGACGCGGGCCGGAAGATCCGGCCCGCGCTGTACCGCCCCCGGGGAAGCGCTTCAGCCCAGCTCGGGGAAGAAGAGCTTGATCTCGCGGTCGGCCGAGTAGGTCGAGTCGGAGCCGTGCACGATGTTCTCACCGATCTCCAGCGCGAAGTCGCCGCGGATGGTGCCGGGAGTGGCGCTGACCGGGTCGGTGGCGCCGGCCAGGGAGCGGAACGCCTCGATGGCGCGGGGGCCCTCGACGACCATGGCGACGAGCGGACCGCCGGTGATGAACTCGACGAGCTCGCCGAAGAACGGCTTGCTCGCGTGCTCCTCGTAGTGGGACTCGGCGGTCTCGCGGGCGAGCGTGCGGAGTTCCAGCGCGACGAGCGTCAGGCCCTTGCGCTCGATCCGGGAGATGACCTCGCCGACGACGCCGCGACGGACGCCGTCGGGCTTGACCAGGACAAGAGTGCGCTCGGACACGGGTGGTTCTCCTTGCGGAATTTCGGTTTCGGTGAGCGCGCGAATACTACCCGCCCCGCGGGCCGGAAGCGGCATTCAGGCGCCGGGAGTCGCGCCGGGCGGCGCCGGCGGCCAGGAGCGCGGCGAGCAGCACGGCGACCATTCCCGCGACGGCGAGCCAGCCGCGAAAGCCCTCCAGCAGGGCGTGGACCTGCTCCGCCCCCGTCTCCGCCCCCGTCTCCGGCCGCGGCCCCCGCAGCCGGGACGCCTGCAGGGACAGGACGAGGAGCTGCCCGGCCAGCACCGCGGGGAAGCACAGCGACAGGCCGAACAGCGCGGCGCACGGCCCGGCGTCCCGCAGCGACGCGGCGAGGGCCAGCCCGGCGCCCGCGCCGAGGGGGACGATCGGGACGAGCAGCGACCACTGGTCGCGGGCGTCGGTGGCGACGGCGAACGGCACCGCCAGGACCAGCAGCAGGAATCCGGTGGAGACGGCGCCGCGCGAGGGCGCGCGCACGGCGGCGAGGGCGCCCGCCACGGCCGCTGCCGCCGCCACGGCGAACGGGAGCGGTGGCACGCCGTCCCCGCGCGCGTGGGCGGTGGCGGCGGCGATGCCGGCGAGCGGTCCCGCGACCGGGTAGGTGAGCAGGCCGACGGCGATCATGACCAGGGCGCAGCCGTGCGGGCTGCCCGCGGGCGCGTCCCGTCCGCCGGTGAGGGCGAGCCCGATCAGGGCGAGCACGGCGAGGCCCGCGACGAGGACGCGTGCGCCGGGCGACCACTCGCCCGCGGCGACGACGGCGAGGAACGTGAACCCCGCCGCCGGGACGAGCGGGAGCAGCAGCTGGCCCCGCTCGCTGTACCCGGACGCGGGGAGCGTCCAGGGGCGGCGGCCGTGCAGCAGCGGGCGGGCGAGCGCCGCACCCGCGGCCGCGACCGCGGGCCACGGGACGGGCGCGAGCGCGGCATGCCAGTCGCCGGCCGGCGTGCCGCCGGCGGGCTGCGGGACGGCCGCCAGAGCCAGCGGCATCGCGAGGATGAGCATGCCCGCGAGCACGCCCGCCCAGAGGGCCGTCAAGGCTCGGTCACGGCGTTCCCAGACGAGGACGAGCGAGGCGGGCAGCACGATGCCGGCGCCCGCGCCCTGCGCCGCCCGGATCGTCGCGGTGAGGGGCACGGAGTCGGCGAGGTGGGCGGCGCCGAGCCCGGCCAGCAGCACGGCAAGGCCCGCCGCGAGCACCGTCCACGCGGGGAACCTGCGGGCCGCCACGGCGGCGGGCGGGACGGTGAGCAGCAGCGCGGGCAGGGACAGGCCGGTGGCGCGCAGCAGGCCCGGTACGCCGGCGTCGCCGAGGCCGAGGGCGCTCGCCGCGGCGGGTACGACGGTGCCGGAGGCGTCGGGCACGGTCAGGACGGCGGCGGGCAGCGCGGTGCCGGTCAGCAGCAGCGCGCCGAGCGCCGCGAGCCGCCGCCGCGCCGGATGTTCCAGATACTCCAGGTGTTCGGGTGCCTCGTCGGGCACGGCATGGGTGGGCGCGGCATGGGTGGACACGGCCTGCTCCTCCGGAGGGTCGTCATCCGCCGGACGCGCATTTCCCGGAAGGGAATGATGTCCAAATTAAGGCAAGAATTGGAATTCTCGGCAATCGGCGGGATGATTGGCTGCCGTCCCGCCGAACTTAGCGCGGCTGCGCGGCCACCGCCTTGCGTCCCAGCCAAATGGCCGTTCCCCAAAGCGCCCCGAAAACGGCGCCGAGGAAGAACATGGCCGGCACCATGAACCCGGTCGCGATGATGAGCGCCTGCAGGACGGTGCCGGCCGGGATCGCCCACGGGCGGCGCAGCAGCCCGGCCAGCACCAGGCAGACGAGCGCCAGGCTCCCGCAGACACCGCCCGCGGTCGCGCCGTCCACGTCCAGGACGGTCACGGCGACCGGGATCGCCAGCGCGATCACGATGGCCTCGCACGCCAGCACCGTGGCGAACAGCCGGCGTGCCGGGTTCTCGGCGGTTTCCGGGCTCATGACCGGCCTTCCTCCACGCGCAGCAGGGTGCGGGCGTCGCCGGCCGTGACCACCGATCCGGTGATCAGCACGCCGGCGCCCCGGTACTCGCCGGTCTCCTCGGCGAGCCCGATCGCCCGGTCGATGGCGTCGTCCAGGCGCGGCGCGACATGGACGCGCTCGGGGCCGAAGACGCTCTCGGCGATCTCGGCCAGTTCCTCGGGCGGCAGCGAGCGCGGCGAGGAGTTGCGGGTCACCACCAGCTCCGCCAGTACGGGTTCGAGCTGGTCCAGGACGCTCGCGACGTCCTTGTCGGCGGCGATGGCGAGCACCCCGACGAGCCGGGTGAAGCCGAACGACTCGGTGATCGTGGCGACGGTCGCCGCCATCCCGGCCGGGTTGTGCGCGGCGTCCACCAGGACGGTCGGGCCCGTCCGCACGACCTCCAGCCGCCCCGGCGAGGCCGACAGGGCGAAGCCGCCGCGCACCAGCGCCGGGTCGAGCTGCCCCTCGCCGCCGCCGAGGTAGGACTCCCCGGCCGCGACGCGGGTCGCCGCCTCCAGGTTGTGCTCTCCCCTGGTCGGCGCGCCGCTCGCGAACGCCTCCACGGCCGCGAGGGCCGTCGCGGCGTTGCTCGCCTGGTGCTCGCCGAACAGCGGCAGGAAGATCTCGTCGTACACGCCGTGCAGGCCCTGCAGGCGGAGCTGCTGGCCGCCGAAGGCGACGTCGCGGCCGAGCACGCCGTACTCGATGCCCTCGCGTGCCGCCGTGGCGCCGATCTCCGCGACCCTGCGCAGCAGCACCTCGGCCGCTTCGACCGGCTGCTGCGCCAGCACCGCGACCGCGCCGGTCTTGATGATCCCGGCCTTCTCCCCGGCGATCTCCTCCAGCGTGTCGCCGAGGTAGCGGGTGTGGTCCAGCCCGATCGGGGTGATCACGGCGACGACGCCGTCCGCGACGTTCGTCGCGTCCCACGCGCCGCCCATGCCCGCCTCGACCACGGCCACGTCGACGGGCGCGTCCGCGAACGCCGCGAACGCCATCGCCGTCAGGACCTCGAAGAACGACAGCCGCGCCGCGTGCTTGCCGTCGACCAGCTCGACGTACGGCAGGACGTCCTCGAACGCCTCGACGAACCGCTCCTCGCTGATCGGCTCCCCGTCGATGGCGATGCGCTCGCGCAGCGTGGTCAGCTCGGGGCTGGTGTAGAGGCCGGTGCGCAGCCCGCGCTCGCGCAGCAGCGACTCGATGAGCCGGGCCGTGCTGGACTTTCCGTTCGTCCCGGCGACGTGGATCACTGGATACGCGCGGTGCGGCTCCCCCAGGACGTCGACCAGGTCGCGGATCCGGTCGAGGGTGGGATCGATCTCCCACTCGACCCCGCGGGCCATGATCGCGCCTACGGTCGCCCGGTACCCGTCGGGCTCGGTTGGCTGACTCACGGTCTCAGAGCCTACTCGGCGGCGCGCAACGCTCCGTCCGGCCCCACATTGGAGGTATGGACGTGTTCTTCCGGGAATGGGAGCGGCGCACCCCGGGCGAGACCCGCGACGTCGGGCGCGCCCGCGCCGTCGCCGCCGCCCTGGACGTCCTCGCCCCGGACGCCCCCGTCCTGACCGTCGTGGGCTCCAAGGGGAAGGGCACGACGGCGACCTACGCCTCGGCCTTTCTCGCCGCCGCCGGACTTCGCGTGTGCACGGTCACAAGTCCGGGCCTGCGCACGAATCGCGACCGGATCAGGATTAACGGGCGAGCCGTTTCGGACGCCGAACTCGCCATTCTGGCGGCCGCCCTCGAAGAGGCCGTCGGCACGCTCCCGCCGCCCTCGGACGGTTACCTCTCGCCGTCGGGCCTCTTCCTCCTCGCGGGCGTCCTGCACGCCAGGCGCACCGGCGCCGGCGCGCTCGTCCTGGAGGCCGGGATGGGCGGACGGTCGGACGAGGTCGCCCTGTTCCCGCCGGACGTCGCCGCGATCACGCCGATCTTCCTCGAACACGCCGGCGTGCTCGGGGACACCGAGGCGGAGATCGCCCGGGAGAAACTCGGCGTCGCGGGGCCGGACACGGTCCTGCTGTCCGCGCCGCAGTCGGCTCCGGTCACCGAGGTGCTGCGCGGCGTCGAGGTCGTCCGGGGCGGCGGGCTGCCGGAGGACCTGCTGCCCGCCGGTCCCGGACGGGTCGGAGCCGAACTCGGCGTCGCCGCCGCCCGCTGCATGCCGGGCGTGCCCGAACCCGCCGCCGGGACGCTCCGCGAGGTGATGGCGTCGGTCGTCCTGCCCGGCCGGATGTCCTTGCATGACGTGCCCGGCTCCGCGACGAGACTGCTCGTCGACTCCGCCGTCGACCGCACCGGCGTCGCCGCCGCACTGGCCGCCGCGCGCGAGGCCTGGGGGACGATCGACCACGCCGTCGTCTGCCTCCCCGACCACAAGGACCTGGACGGGGCCGTCGCCGAACTCGGGGCCCTGCCGGTGACGTTCGTCCGGCTGCCGCTTCCGCACCTGCGCTTCACCCGTCCGCTGCCGCTCGGCTGGGACGTCGTCGACTCCGCCGCCGTCACCCCGGAGTCGCTCGCGACGCTCGGCCACCGCGTGGTCGTCCTCGGCACCGGCTACTTCACCGGGCACGTCCTCGACGTGATCGGCGCCTGCACCGAACGGCTCTTCGTCACTTCGGCCGCTCGACGTCCTTCCTGATGCGGCGCATGACGTCGGCCATCAACGGGAACTGCGGATTCACCGTCGGCTGGTTGGACGCGACGACGCCGTAGGAGTCGCGGGTCGCCCACGCGCAGTAGGTGTGGGTCTCGGCGAGGACGGCGAACGTGCCGCAGACCGCCTTGCCCTTGCCGCCCGGCTCGGCGTCCTGGCCCGCGATGAACGTGGTGGGCTGCGCCTTCTGCAGGAAGGCCGCCGGGTCGCCGACCGGGCCCGTCCCGCCCATGAACAGGACGTTGACCTTGCGCACCGGCTCCTCGGTGTAGACGGCCATGCCCTGCTTGGCGGCCGGGACGCCGCCCGCCTCGACCGCCCCCGCGACGAACGGGTACGCCGCGCTCTCCCGCGGCGGCGTCAGGGCGTCCTTGCGCAGGCCGCCGGCCGCCGGGCCCGCGACGATCAGCCTCGTGGACGGGGGCACGGCCGTCGTGCGCGCCTCCCTGGCGGCGCCGCCGCCCGTCCGGAACGCCAGCGCCCCCGCCATGAGGGCCACGGCCGCGGCCGCGGAGACGCTCACCACCAGCAGCAGCCTCGGGACGCGCCGTTTCCGCGCGAGGGGCGCACCTGGCGGCACCGGCAGCGGGCCCGTGCCGTCCGCGACCACGGGCTGCGCGCCCGTACCGCCCTGGACGATGGGATGGCCGCCGGTGTCCAGCACCTGGTAGGCGCCCGAACCGCCCACCATCGGGTGGCCGCCCGTGCCGTTCACCCTCGGCAGCGGGCCCGTCCCGTACGGCGGAGCCGGGTAGGGGCCGGAGCCGTCGCGCGGGGAGGGCAGGACGTGCGGCCCGGTGCCGCTCAGCGCGCCGTGCGGGCCCGTCCCGCCGGCGCCGTCGGCCGACCACCACGGGCGAGCCCCGCCCCAGGGCTCGCCGGCGGCGTCGCCCGGCGCGGACCCGTCCTCGATGACCTGCGCCGCGTCCAGGTCATCGCCGGACGCCGAGTCCGGCGCGCCGGACCGAGGGGGTGATTCGGCCATTGCACTCCCGATGCTTCATCTACCGCCAAAAGCCCGCGGGCCCAACCGGATCGTAACCGCGCCGGGCCCGCCGCGCCGACCGTTCACGCGCTCGTGACCTGCCGGACGGGACGGCCGGCCCGGGTCAGCCCGCCGGAAGTGCGGTCAGCTGCGACTCCAGGCGGCCGATGTCGGCCTCCGCCTGGGCGAGCCGGTCCCGGTTCTTCGCGACCACCGCCTCGGGAGCCTTCGCCATGAACGCCTCGTTGCCGAGCTTGCGGCGCGCCTGGTCGACCTCCTTGCGGGCGGCGGCCAGGTCCTTCTCCAGCCGCTTGCGCTCGGCGGCGACGTCGATCGCCCCGGCGGTGTCGAGCCGCACGGTGACGCCCTCGACGGGCAGGGACGCCGTGGTGGCGAACCCGTCGCCGGGCGCGGTGAGGCGCAGCAGCGCGCGGACGCCCTCCTCGTGCGCGGCCAGCGGCGAGCCGCCCCACTCCAGCTCCGCCGCGACCTTCTGGCCGGGCTTCAGGCCCTGGTCGGCGCGGAACCGGCGGACCTCGGTGACGAGCCGCTGCAGCGACTCGATGACGGCCTCGGCGTCCCGGTCGGCGCGGGCGGGCTCGGCGGCCGGCCACGGCGCGGTGAGGACGGTCTCGCCGCCGGTGAGGGACGTCCACAACTCCTCGGTGATGAAGGGGATCACCGGATGCAGCAGCCGCAGCAGCTTGTCGAGGATTTCGCCGAGGACGCGCCGCGTCGCCTCGGCCCGCTCGTCCGCGAGTTGGACCTTGGCCAGTTCCACGTACCAGTCGCAGACCTCGTCCCACGCGAAGTGGTAGAGCGCCTCGCACGCCTTCGCGAAGTCGTAGGACTCCAGGTGCTCGTCGACCTCGGCGACGACCGACTGGAGGCGCGACAGGATCCACGCGTCGACGGCGGTCACCTCCGCGGGCATGTCGCCGCGGACGTGCGCGCCGTTGATGAGCGCGAACCGCGTCGCGTTCCACAGCTTGTTGCAGAAGTTGCGCGAGCCCTGCGCCCACTGCTCGGCCACCGGGACGTCGCCGCCCGGGTTCGCGCCGCGCAGCAGCGTGAAGCGGGTCGCGTCGGCGCCGTAGGCGTCGATCCAGTCGAGCGGGTCGATGACGTTCCCGAACGACTTGGACATCTTCTTGCCGAACTGGTCGCGGACCATCCCGTGCAGCGCGATGGTGCCGAACGGCTGGACGCCGTCCATCGCGTACAGCCCGAACATCATCATGCGGGCGACCCAGAAGAACAGGATGTCGTACCCGGTCACCAGCACGGACGTGGGGTAGAACCGCTCGAGCTCGGGCGTCTTCTCCGGCCAGCCGAGCGTGGAGAACGGCCACAGCGCCGAGGAGAACCAGGTGTCGAGGACGTCGGTGTCCTGCGTCCAGCCGGCGGGCGGCTCCTCGTCCGGCGCGGGGCAGACGACCTCGCCGCCGGGCCCGTACCAGACGGGGATGCGGTGGCCCCACCACAGCTGCCGGCTGATGCACCAGTCGTGCATGTTGTCGACCCACTCGAAGTAGCGGGACGCCATCTCCGGCGGGTGGATCTTGACGCGGCCGTCGCGGACGGCGTCGCCGGCGGCCCGCGCCAGCGACTCCACCTTCACGAACCACTGCAGCGACACGCGCGGCTCGACGACCGTGGCGCAGCGCTGGCAGTGCCCGACCGAATGCTTGTAGGGGCGGATCTCCTTGACGATCCGGCCCTGCTCGCGCAGCGCGGCCACGACCGCGGGGCGCGCCTCGAACCGGTCGAGGCCCTCGAACGGGCCGGACGCGGTGACGACGCCGCGCTCGTCCATCACCGAGAGGGACGGCAGCGAGTGCCTGCGGCCGATCTCGAAGTCGTTCGGGTCGTGCGCCGGCGTCACCTTGACCGCGCCCGTGCCGAACTCGGGGTCGACGTGCTCGTCGGCGACGACCGGGATGCGGCGGCCGGTCAGTGGAAGCTCGATCTCCCTGCCGACCATGTGCGCGTAACGGGCGTCGTCCGGATGGACGGCCACGGCGGTGTCGCCGAGCATCGTCTCCGCCCGGGTGGTCGCGACGACCAGCTCGTCCTCGCCGGAGCCGTACCGGATCGAGACCAGCTCGCCGTCGACCTCCTCGTGCTCGACCTCGATGTCGGACAGGGCGGTCAGGCAGCGCGGGCACCAGTTGATGATGCGCTCGGCGCGGTAGATCAGGCCGTCGTCGAACAGCCGCTTGAAGATCGTCCGGACGGCGCGGGCGCGGTCGTCGTCCATCGTGAACGCCTCGCGCGTCCAGTCGACGCTGTCGCCGAGGCGGCGCATCTGGCCGAGGATCCGGCCGCCGGACTCGGCCTTCCACTGCCAGACCCGCTCGACGAACGCCTCGCGCCCGAGGTCGTGCCTCGACCGGCCCTCCTTGGCCAGCTCGCGCTCCACGACGTTCTGGGTGGCGATGCCGGCGTGGTCCATGCCGGGCACCCACACCGCCTCATGGCCCTGCATGCGGCGCCGCCGGACGAGGGTGTCCTGGATGGAGTGGTCGAGGGCGTGCCCCATGTGCAGCGAACCGGTGACGTTCGGCGGCGGGATCACGATCGAGTACGCGGGACGCTCAGGCGCGCGCGCGGGGTCGGCGGTGAACAGCCCCGCCGATACCCACCGCTCGTAGAGCCGGCCCTCGACATCGGCCGGGCGGTACTGGGTGGGCAGGTCGACGTCCGCGGCGGCCCCCTGGCCGCGCTCAGTGCTGGGCTGTGTCACGGCTGACGATTCTACGGGGACGACGGAGGTGGGACGCCCCGGGGACGCCCCGCGCCCGGGATTGACCGCTGCCCTGAGAGCGTTTTCCCGTCGCGGTCGGGACACAGGTCACCTGACACCGGGTCGCCTCACCCGAAAAGGTGGCGACCGAAGGTCCGCGAACCGGGGCGTAGAGAGAGGGACGGGATGCGAGCGGTACTGGCACGCGCCGCCGTGCTGGCCGGCGCGTTCACCGCGGGGGCCGTGGCGGCACGTGCCGCGACCATCCCTCACCTCCGCCGGCTCACCGCGGACCTGCAACGTTCCCGCGAGCGGATCCTCGCCAACCGGGAGGAAGAACGCCGGCGGCTCCGGCACGACCTGCACGACGGGCTCGGGCCGACGCTCGCCAGCCTCGCCATGTCGCTCGACGCGGCGCGCATCACCCTCGCCTGCGAGCCGGAGCGGACCGACCCGCTGCTCGCCGAGGTCCGCAACCGGCTGGCGGGCGCCGTCGGCGAGATCCGCGACCTGGCGCACGGGCTGCGGCCGCCCGCGCTGGACGACCTCGGCCTCGTCGCCGCCATCGAGTCGTTCGCGGACGGCTGCTGCGAGCGGGTGGACGTCCGGTTCGACGGCGAGCCCGCGGGGCTGCCCGCGGCCGTCGAGGTGGCCGCGTACCGGATCGCGCAGGAGGCCCTCACGAACGTCCGGCTGCACGCGCCGGAGAGCTGCGCGTCCGTCCGGCTGAAACGGGACACCGAACTGCACCTCGTCGTGGCCGACAGCGGCCCCGGCCTGCCGGACTCCGCGCGCGGGGGCCCGAAGCCGGGCCGCGGGCTCGCCTCGATGAGGGAGTGGGCGGCCGAGATCGGCGGCAGCTGCGTGATCACGTCCCGCAACGGCGGCGGCACGCTCGTCGCCGTCCGGCTGCCGCTCGCCGCCCCGCAGACCGCCGACGGGTATCATCGTCCCTCGGTCGGAAGAAGGCGGGCGTAGATGTCGGAGACCATCCGGGTCCTCATCACCGACGACCACCCGGTGTTCCGGCAGGGCCTGAAGGGCCTCCTGCAGGCGCTGGGCGTGGAGGTCGTCGGCGAGGCCGAGAACGGGCCGGAGGCGGTGAGGCTGGCGGCGGAGTTGCAGCCGGACGTCGTCGTCATGGACCTGCACATGCCCGGCGGCAACGGCATCGAGGCCACCCGCACCATCACCCGGACCAGCCCGCGCATCGGCGTGCTCGTGCTGACGATGTTCCGCGACGACGACTCCGTCTTCGCCGCGATGCGCGCCGGCGCCCGCGGCTACCTGCTGAAGGAGTCCGGCGCCGAGGAGATCGCCCGCGCCGTCCGCGCGGTCGCGGCCGGCGAGGCCATCTACGGCCCGGAGATCGCGCGCCGCGTCCTCACCTACTTCACCGACATGCCCGACCCGAGGCGGGCCGCGTTCCCCGAGCTGACCGAGCGGGAACGCGAGGTCCTCGAACTGATCGCGCAGGGCCGCAGCAACGCCGAGATCGCCGGGACGCTCTTCCTCAGCCAGAAGACCGTCCGCAACCACGTCTCGAACATCTTCATGAAGCTGCACGTCGCCGACCGCGCCCAGGCCATCGTCGTGGCCCGCGAGGCCGGCCTCGGCGAATCCACCCCCCGCTGACCCCGCGCAGGCGGACGACACAGGCGGACGACACAGGCGAACGCCCCCGGCCGCGTCGGCCGGGGGCGCTCTCGTGCTAGGCGGACTTCTCGCGAGGTTCGCGCTTGGGACGGTCTCGCGGGACGAGCGTCGGGTTCACGTGCTCCAGGACGGCCTCGCGGGTGATGACGACGCGGGCGACGTCCTGGCGGCTCGGGACCTCGTACATCACCGAGAGGAGGACCTCCTCCATGATGGCCCGCAGGCCGCGGGCGCCGGTGCCGCGCAGGATGGCCTGGTCGGCGATCGCCTCCAGGGCGTCGTCGGTGAACTCCAGGTCGACCCCGTCGAGTTCGAAGAGGCGGTGGTACTGGCGGACCAGCGCGTTCTTCGGCTCGGTCAGGATGTTGATGAGGGCGTCACGGTCCAGGTTGTGCACGGACGTGATCACCGGGAGGCGGCCGATGAACTCCGGGATCATCCCGAACTTCAGCAGGTCCTCGGGCATCACCTCGCCGAGCACCGCCGCCGACTCCTCGAAGTCGGACTTGGAGCGGATCTGCGCGCCGAAGCCCATGCCCTGCTTGCCGACCCGGGACTCGACGATCTTCTCCAGCCCGGCGAACGCGCCGCCGCAGATGAACAGCACGTTCGTGGTGTCGATCTGGATGAACTCCTGGTGGGGGTGCTTGCGGCCGCCCTGCGGCGGGACGCTCGCGGTGGTGCCCTCCAGGATCTTCAGCAGGGCCTGCTGGACGCCCTCGCCCGAGACGTCACGGGTGATCGACGGGTTCTCGCTCTTGCGGGCGACCTTGTCGACCTCGTCGATGTAGATGATTCCGGTCTCGGCCTTCTTGACGTCGTAGTCGGCCGCCTGGATCAGTTTGAGGAGGATGTTCTCGACGTCCTCCCCGACGTAGCCGGCCTCCGTCAGCGCCGTTGCGTCCGCGATGGCGAACGGGACGTTGAGGAGCTTGGCGAGCGTCTGCGCGAGCAGCGTCTTGCCGGATCCGGTGGGGCCGAGCAGCAGGATGTTCGACTTGCCGATCTCGACCGGGTCGTCCCTGCCGCTGTCGCCCGACTGGATCCGCTTGTAGTGGTTGTAGACGGCGACGGACAGTGCCTTCTTCGCCGTGTCCTGCCCGATGACGTAGGAGTCGAGGAACTCGTAGATCTCCCGCGGCTTGGGCAGGTTGTCCCACTTGAGGTCGGAGGTCTCGGAGAGCTCCTCCTCGATGATCTCGTTGCAGAGATCGATGCACTCGTCGCAGATGTACACGCCCGGACCCGCGATGAGCTTCTTGACCTGCTTCTGGCTCTTCCCGCAGAACGAGCACTTGAGCAGATCACCACCGTCGCCGATGCGTGCCACCCAACTGTCTCCTTTTCGTGGGGCCGCCCGCCCTGGAGGATGCGGCGCAGCTCGGTTGCGTCCCGAAGGCTCTCGACGTTGGACTCGACGTTACCGCCTCCAACGGACTTGGAAAGCCCCTAGCCCGGAAGTGTGGCCCCCGGGCTGGGGGCTCCCTCGTCCTAGTGCCGTCTCACGACGACACTACCTCGGCCTTCCGCTTCCTGCTGGCGAAGACGTCGTCGATGAGACCGTAGTCCTTCGCCTCGTCCGCCGTGAGGATCTTGTCGCGCTCGATGTCGCGGCGGACATCGTCGATGCTCCGGCCGCTGTGCTCGGCCAGGATGCTCTCCAGCAGCTCGCGGATCCGCATGATCTCGCGCGCCTGGATCTCGATGTCGCTGGACTGGCCGTAGGTGCCCTCGGTCGCGGGCTGGTGGATCAGGATCCGCGAGTTGGGCAGCGCGGCCCGCTTGCCCGGCGTCCCGGCCGCGAGCAGCACGGCGGCGGCGGACGCGGCCTGCCCGATGCAGACCGTCTGGATGTCGGGCTTGACGAACTGCATCGTGTCGTAGATCGCCGTCATGGCGGTGAAGGACCCGCCCGGCGAGTTGATGTAGATGCTGATGTCGCGGTCCGGGTCGATGGACTCCAGCGTGATCAGCTGGGCCATCACGTCGTTGGCGGACGCGTCGTCGATCTGCACGCCGAGGAAGATGATGCGCTCCTCGAACAGCTTGTTGTACGGGTTCATCTCCTTGACCCCGTACGTGGTGCGCTCGACGAACGACGGAATGATGTAGCGGTTGTCGACCGGCAGCGGGCCGGCGCCCGGCCGGGCGATATCGGTGAAACCGGGTCGGAACAGGTCGCTCATGTGTGCCTCCGATAAGAGTTCAGGTCGTCAGGAGACGGTGCCCTCGGAAGGCACCTGGGTGGCACTGAGCACCACGTGGTCGACGAACCCGTAGTCCTTGGCCTCGTCGGCGGTGAACCAGCGGTCGCGGTCGGAGTCGCGCTCGATCTGGTCGAGGGGCTGTTCCGTGTGCTCGGCGATCTTCTCGGCGAGCGTCTTCTTCACGTAGAGCATCTGCTCGGCCTGGATCTTGATGTCGGAGGCCGTGCCGCCGATGCCGCCCGACGGCTGGTGCATCATGATCCGCGCGTGCGGCAGGGCGTACCGCTTGCCCCGGGTGCCCGCGCACAGCAGGAACTGGCCCATCGACGCGGCGAGGCCCATGCCCACCGTGACGATGTCGTTCGGGACGTACTGCATGATGTCGTAGATCGCCATGCCGGCGGTGACGGAGCCACCTGGCGAGTTGATGTACAGCGTGATGTCGCGGCGGCCGTCCTCGGCCGACAGCAGCAGGAGCTCGGCGCAGATGCGGTTGGCGATGTCGTCGTCGACCTGCTGGCCGAGGAAGACGATGCGCTCGCGCAGCAGCCGCTGGAACAGCTGGTCGCCCAGAGGCAACAGGGGCGCCTCGGCGACCCGCGCCTGGATCCGCGACGACTCGTCGAAAGTCGGAGGCATGCTCACCGGGTGTTCCTCCGGTCCTTTTAATCGGTTCGGATGATTGGACATTAACGCGCTCCCGGGGCCGCTTAAGCCCGGGGGGCCGCCTTTTCGCCAGGGGCGTACCCGCGTGGCGCCGGATGTCGCACGCGTTCCGGGCGATCTTCGCTAACGCGGCACGCCCCGTACCCGGTGGCCGGGTACGGGGCGTGCCTGCGCTGCGCGCGGGAAACGTCCGGGCGTGCGGCGCCGCACCGAAGCGGGGCGAGGCCGCGAGACGCCTCAGGCTTCCTTGTCCTTGGCGTCCTTCTCGTCCTTCGCCTCGGCGGCCGGGGCCTCCTCAGCGGCGGCCTCAGCCGTCTCCGCGGGGGTCTCCTCGGCGTCCTCGGCGGCGGTCTCGGCGCTCTCGGCGTCCTCGGCGTCCTCGGCCTGGACGGTCTCGCCCGTCTCGCCGTTCAGCTCGCGCTGGACGGCCTCGACGTCGATCTCGTTGCCCGACTCGTCCTTGACGGTGACGTGCTCGACGACGAGGTTCAGCGCCTTGCTGCGCAGCACCTCGGAGACGATCGCCGGAAGCTGGTTGTTCTGCGTCAGGTACTCGGCGAGCTGCTGCGGCTGCACGCCCATCTGCATCGCCTGCGTGACGACGTACTCGCTGAGCTCCTCGTTCTCGACGCCCAGCTCCTCCTGGACGGCGAGCTGGTCGAGGACGAACCCGCCCTTGACCGCGAGGCGGGCCGCGTCGGCGACCTCGGTGTCGAAGTCCTCGGCGGACTTCTCCTCCTCGGAGAGGTAGTCCTCCTTGGTCATGCCGGCCATCTGGAGCTGCTGCTCCAGCTGCTGGTTGCGGCGGCTGATCTCCTCTTCCACGACCTTCTCGGGAAGCGGGATGTCGACCTTCTCCAGCAGCGCCTCGAGGGCCTTGTCGCGCGCCTCGGACAGCTGCTGCAGCTTCACCTGCCGGCCGAGCCGCGTCCGGACGTCGTCGCGCAGCTCGTCGATGGTGTCGAACTCGCTGGCGAGCTGGGCGAACTCGTCGTCCAGGTCGGGCAGGTTCTTGACCTTGACGCTCTGCACGGTGACGGTGATCTCGGCCTCCTCGCCGGCGTGCTCGCCGCCGACCAGCGTGCCGGTGAACGTCTTGTCCTCGCCGGCGGCGAGGCCGACCAGCGCCTCGTCCAGGCCCTCGACGGCCGAGCCGCTGCCGACCTCGTAGGAGTAGCCGGTGGTGGAGGCGTCCTCGATCTCCTCGCCGTCGATCTTCGCGACGAGGTCGATGGAGGCGAAGTCGCCCTCCTCGGCCGCGCGCTCGGCGTTGGTGAGGGACGCGAACCGCTCGCGCAGGTTCGCGATGGTCTCCTCGACCTGCTCGTCGGTCACCTCGGCGTCGTCGACCACGACTTCGAGCCCGTCGTAGTCGGGCACCTCGAACTTCGGCCGGATGTCGACCTCGGCGGTGAACGCGAACTGGGTGCCGTCGTCCAGCTCGGTGACCTCGACATCGGGCTGTCCGAGCACGAAGATTTCGGACTCCTCGACGGCGCGGCCGTACAGCTCGGGAAGCGCGTCGTTGACGGCCTCCTGCAGGACCGCACCCCGGCCGACGTACTTGTCGATCAGCGGGGCCGGGACCTTGCCGGGCCGGAAGCCCTTGATCCGTACCTGCTGCGAGATCTCCTTGTACGCCTTGTCGAGGTTCGGCTTGAGCTCGTCGAACGGAACCTCGACGGTGAGCTTGACCCGGGTGGGGGTCAGCTCCTCGACATCGGTCTTCACTGGGGTAGGTCTCCTTGATCGGGCGCTGTCTCGGCCGCGGCGTTCGACGCGTGCTCAACTCGAGGGGCGCGGGCACGCCGAAATACGGCTCCGCGCCTTCGCGCGGTCAAGTCTATGGGGTAGCGGCCCCGGCTGCGGACATCGGCTGCCCACAAGCCGGGCGAATCGCGTCAGCGACGCCGCACGGGCAGTGACATGAGAGACCGGAAGGCCCATACTCGTCCGGGATGAACGGGATAGCCGCGGCCTTCAGTGCGACCGGTCTCTACTACCTCGGGTTCGCCGTCTTCAAGCTGGCGGCGGACCGGATGCCCGCTGTCCGGGGCAACCGGCTCCCGCACATGATCTGGGCGATCGTGAGCAACTGGATCTTCCTGGTCGCGCTCGGCATCGTGCTCGGCGGGCTCACCCTGCAGATCCTCGCGCTGGCGAACCTGCCGCTGTCCCAGGCCGTCCCGATCTTCATGTCCGGCATGGTGCCGCTGCTGCTGATCGCGCTGGTGTTCTTCGGCGAGCGGCTCACGCCGCGCGAGTGGCTGAGCCTGCTGCTGATCGGCGGGGCGATCCTGCTGCTGACCGTGTCGCTCAGCGGGGACGAGCCGATCGGCTCCGCGGACGCGCCGCTGTGGAAGATCGCGGTCGTGGTCGCCCCGGCGATCGCGGTACCGGTGCTGATCCTCTTCCTCGGCGACTACCGGCCGGACGGCCGGCACGCGCGCCCGGTCACCGGTATCGCCTACGGGCTGAGCGCCGGCTTCCCGGTCGGCACCGCCGAGCTGGCGATCAAGGGGTGGAGCGACGACGACGCCGCGACCAGCCTGCGGATCGTCGCGACGCCGTGGCCGTACCTCACCGTGGTGGCGGCGGCGATCGGGTTCGGGATCATGGTGATGGCGTTCCAGCGCTGCCGGGTGTCGATCGTGGCGACGGTCATGACGGTGGCCGCCAAGTCCTACCTGCTGACCATGGGCACGTTCATGTACGGGGAGCCGTGGCCGCAGGACGGGGCCCACTCGGCGATGCGGCTCGGCGCGCTGGCGCTGGGCGCGATCGCCGTCGTGCAGTTCCCGCTGCACCGCCCGGTCGAGGAGGAGCCGCACGAGCCGGCCGGCGCGGGCGCCTACGCCGCGCAGGACCCGTTCGGCGGTCCGGAGATCGGCGGGCCCGCTTTGGGCGGGCCGCGGCCCGGGCAGGTCCATGGGGCCCCGGTACCGCCGCAGCCGTCCCCCTACGCGCGGGACCCGCTCGGCCAGGGCCCGTACAACCCCCCGGAGGGGTACCGGCCCCGGGAGGGGACGCAGCCGCGCCGTCCCATCCGCCCGCAGAGCACGACCGAGACCGGTTCGGACGGACGCTGGCAAGGGTTCAGCGACTGAACCCGCACGTCTCGCTCACGACGATCCCCGGCCTCCGGTGAGGCCGGGGATCATCGCGTTTTCAGCGTCCCTGCGTTTCAGCGTCCCCTGGGTTTCAGTCCCCTGCGTTTATCGGCGGCCCTTGCGGTCGTTGCCGGGGAGTCCCTTGTCGAGGCCGGCCCGGCGGAGGGCGTCCGCCATGGCGCCGCCTCCTCCCTGACCACCACGGGTCTGGCCGCCTCCGGTCTGACCGCCCCTGCCCTGACCGCCCCTGCCCTGACCACCGCTGCCCTGACCAACGCGGGCCTGGTTGCCGCCGCGCTGGTTCTGGCCGCCCCGGTTCGGACGTCCGTCGCGCTCGCCCTGCTCGCCGCGCCGCCCGCCGCCCTGGCGTCCGCCCTGCCTGCCGCCGCCGGGCTTGCCGCCAGCCTGCTTACCACCGCCCTGTTTGCCACCGCCCTGTTTGCCACCGCCGGGCTCATCGTCCAGGCGGAGCGTCAGCGAGATGCGCTTGCGCTGCAGGTCGACGTCCAGCACCTTCACGCGGACGATGTCGCCGGGCTTGGCGACGTCGCGCGGGTCCTCGACGAACTTGTCGGACATGGCGGAGATGTGGACGAGCCCGTCCTGGTGGACGCCCACGTCCACGAACGCGCCGAACGCGGCGACGTTCGTGACGACGCCCTCCAGGAGCATGCCGGGTTCGAGGTCGGCGATCTTGTCGACGCCCTCCTTGAACGTGGCGGTCTTGAAGGCCGGGCGCGGGTCCCGGCCGGGCTTCTCCAGCTCGGCGAGGATGTCGGTGACGGTCGGCAGCCCGAACGTGTCGTCGACGAACCGCGCCGGCTTCAGCGAGCGCAGCACGGCGGTGTTGCCGATGAGGCCCTTGAGATCGTCGCCGGCCGCGTCCATGATCCGGCGGACGACCGGGTAGGCCTCCGGGTGCACGCTGGAGGCGTCCAGCGGGTCGTCGCCGCCGGGGATGCGCAGGAAGCCCGCGCACTGCTCGAACGCCTTCGGGCCGAGGCGCGGGACGTCCTTCAGCCCGGCGCGGCTGCGGAACGGGCCGTTGGCGTCGCGGTGCGAGACGATGTTCTCCGCGAGGCCCTCGCCGATGCCGGACACGCGGGTGAGCAGCGGCGCGGACGCGGTGTTGACGTCCACGCCCACGGCGTTCACGCAGTCCTCGACGACGGCGTCCAGGGAGCGCGACAGCTTCACCTCGGAGACGTCGTGCTGGTACTGGCCGACGCCGATCGACTTCGGGTCGATCTTGACCAGCTCGGCGAGCGGGTCCTGGAGGCGGCGGGCGATGGACACGGCGCCGCGCAGCGAGACGTCCATGCCGGGCAGCTCGCGCCCGGCGTACTCCGACGCCGAGTACACCGACGCGCCCGCCTCGGACACCATGATCTTGGTGAGCTCGAGGTCGGGGTGCCGGGCGATCAGGTCGGCGGCGAGCCTGTCGGTCTCACGGGACGCGGTGCCGTTCCCGATCGAGACGAGGTCGACCTTGTGCTCGCGGGCCAGCCCGGCGAGCGTCTCGATCGACTCGTCCCACTTCCGGCGGGGCTCGTGCGGGTAGATCGTGTCGGTGGCGACGACCTTGCCGGTGCCGTCCACGACGGCGACCTTCACGCCGGTGCGCAGGCCCGGGTCCAGGCCCATGGTGGCGCGGGTTCCGGCGGGCGCGGCGAGCAGCAGGTCGCGCAGGTTCGCGGCGAACACGCGGACCGCCTCGTCCTCGGCCTCCTGCCGGAGCCGGGTGCGCAGGTCGATGCCGAGGTGGACGAGGATCCTGGTGCGCCAGGCCCAGCGGACGGCGTCCGACAGCCACCGGTCGGCCGGACGTCCCCGGTCGGCGATCTGGAACCGGCGCGCGATCTCCGCCTCGTAGGAGCTGCGGGCGGCCGGGTCGTCACCGGTCTCCTCGGGCTCCAGGTCGAGTTCGAGGACCTCTTCCTTCTCCCCCCGGAACAGCGCGAGGACGCGGTGCGAGGGCAGTTTGGCGAACGGCTCGGAGAACTCGAAGTAGTCGGAGAACTTGGCGCCGCTCTCCTGCTTGCCGTCCCGGACCCGCGACACCATCCGGCCCTGGTTCCACATGCGCTCGCGCAGCGCGCCGATGAGGTCGGCGTCCTCGGCGAACCGCTCGACGAGGACGGCGCGGGCGCCCTCCAGCGCGGCGGACGCGTCGGCGACGCCCTTCTCGGCGTCGACGTAGGCGGCGGCCTCGGCCTGAGGGTCGCGGGACGGGTCGTCCAGCAGCAGCTCGGCGAGCGGTTCGAGGCCCGCCTCGCGGGCGATCTGCGCTTTGGTGCGCCGCTTCGGCTTGTACGGGAGGTAGACGTCCTCCAGCCGCGCCTTGGAGTCGGCGGCCATGATCTGGGCCCTGAGCTCGTCGGTGAGCTTGCCCTGCGACTCGACCGACTCCAGGATGGCGGCGCGCCGCTCGTCCAGCTCCCGCAGGTAGCGCAGCCGCTCCTCCAGCGCGCGGAGCTGCGCGTCGTCGAGCGTTCCGGTCGCCTCCTTGCGGTAGCGGGCGATGAACGGGACGGTCGCCCCGCCGTCGAGCAGGTCCACCGCGACCCGCACCTGCCCCTCGCGGACGCCGATCTCCTCGGCGATGCGCTGGGTGATGGGCGTCGTGGCCTGGCCGGTGGGCGTCTGGCCGGTGGACGTCTGGCTGATGGTCGCTGTCACAGCTTGGATTCGCTTTCTCCCCTGGGTGTCGCCTGTGCATTGTCCAGGGAACGGGGCCGGTTGTCTTGTCAGCGTTGGAATGACGGTAGGCCTAGCTCCCCTGTGGACGGGACGAAGAGGGGACCTAACACCACCGAGGCCGATGGCGTGACCGATGACAATGATGGATGCCGGTGGGCGGAGCGACCTTTGGAGGATTCGGTGGGCGGGCGACTCGGCAGGTATGCACGGCTTGTGCTCGTCAACCTCCTCCGCGGGGTGGCGCAGATCGTGCTGGCGTTCGCGGCGGGCCTTCCGCTGTTCATCCTTGCGGTGCTGTCGATCGCGTTCATCCCGCTGGGGGTCGGGATCGTGCTGGTGCCCGGGGTGTTCCAGGCGATCCGCATGGTGGCCGATCAGCAGCGGGCGTGGGCGTCCACGTGGTCGGGGGTCGAGATCCCCTCCCCGTACCGGCCGGAGCCGCCCGGCGGGTTGGGGCCGTTCCGGCGGTTGAGGTGGGTGCTCGCCGATCCGGCGACATGGCGCGACCTGGTATGGACGCTGCTGAACGTGCCGATCGCGCTCGTCATCGGCGTCCTCGCGGGCGGTTCCGCGGTGTACGGGCTGGAGGGCGCGCTGGTGGCGCCCTGGGTGGCGCAGATCACCGACTACGGGTGGGGCCCGTTCTGGCCGCTGGACGAGTACGGGCTGATCGGCTTCGTGGGCTGCTTGGTGCTGGGGACGGCGATGACGGCGGCGTCCGTCCCGCTGGGCAGGGTGTCCCTGAAGGCGCACGCCGTGTTCAGCCGGTCGCTGCTGGCGCCGACGCGGGGGGCGCTGGCCGAGCGCGTGCAGCGGCTCACCGAGACGCGGTCGGAGACCGTGGACACGTCGGCCGCCGAGCTGCGCCGCATCGAGCGGGACCTGCACGACGGCGCGCAGGCCCGGCTGGTCGCGCTGAGCATGAACATCGGGCTCGCCGAGGAGATGATGAAGCACGACCCCGAGATGGCGCAGCGGCTGCTGGCCGAGGCGCGGGAGGCGAGCGGGACGGCGCTCACCGAGTTGCGCGATCTGGTGCGGGGCATCCATCCGCCGGTGCTGGCCGAGCGCGGGCTGGACGGGGCCGTCCGCGCGCTGGCGCTGACGCTGCCGCTGCCCGTGGACGTCCATGTGGACCTGCCAGGACGCGCGGAGGCGCCGGTCGAGTCGGCGGCGTACTTCGCGGTCGCGGAGATGCTCGCCAACGTCGTCAAGCACTCCGGCGCCCGGCGGGCCTGGATCCAGATCGAGCACTCCGGCGGCCGGCTGCTTATGATCATCGGGGACGACGGGACGGGCGGCGCCGACCCCGCCGGCGGCAGCGGCATGCACGGCATCGAGCGCAGGCTGGCGGCCTTCGATGGGACGATGGCGGTGACGAGCCCTCCCGGCGGGCCGACCGTCGTGACCATGGAGCTGCCGTGCGCGTTGTCATCGCCGAAGATCTCGCCCTCCTCCGGGACGGGCTGATCCGCCTGCTGGGGGCGTTCGGGTTCGAGGTCGTCGAGGCCGTCGACAACGGGCCGTCGCTGCTGCGGGCGCTGACCACGCACCGTCCCGACGTGGCGGTGGTGGACGTCCGGCTCCCGCCGACGTTCACCGACGAGGGGCTGCGGGCCGCGCTGGAGGCCCGCAAGGAGATCCCGGGCCTGCCGGTGCTGGTGCTGTCGCAGCACGTGGAGCAGCTGTACGCGCGGGAGCTGCTGTCCGACAGCACGGGCGGCATCGGCTACCTGCTGAAGGACCGGGTGTCGGACGTCAGGGTCTTCGTGGACTCGGTGCGCCGGGTCGCGGACGGCGGCACCGCCCTCGACCCGGACGTCGTGTCGCAGCTGCTCACCCGGCACGCCCGCGAGGAGCCGCTGCAGCGGCTGACCCCGCGCGAGCGCGAGGTGCTCGGGCTGATGGCGGAGGGCCGCTCGAACGCGGCGATCGCCGGGCAGCTCTTCGTGACCGAGAAGGCGATCAGCAAGCACACCAACAGCATCTTCGGCAAGCTCGGGCTGCCGCCGTCCGAGGACGACAACCGCCGCGTGCTGGCCGTCCTCGCCTATCTGGGCGCCTGAGCGTTCCGCGCGTCCGCCGGGCTACCGGGCCCACGGCGGGACGAGCCGCTCGGCGCCCTGAGGGGCGATCGCGCACCTGGTGTCGTCCACCAGCTCGTCGGGGTCGTAGGCGAGGCAGCCGGCGTGGGCGGCGACGACCGCGGTGAACCCGGTGTCGCCGGCCGTCATCTGGCGGGGCACGTCGGCCGCGAGGACGATCGTGTCGCCCTGCCCCGCCTCCAGCTTGCGGCCGTCGAGGTCGATGGCCGCCGCGCCGTCCAGGAACGTCCACACCTGCTCGGTGTCGAAGGCGTGCAGCGGGCCGGTCTTGCCGGGCAGCATGTCGACGCGCCAGACGGCGATGCCCTCGGTGCCGCCCTGGGTGGGCGTCGCGAAGGTGGTCATGGTGCCGTTCGGCGTCTCGGTGCGGCGGCTTTCGGCGTTGCGTACGAGCGTCATGGGGTTCCGTCCCGTAAATTGGTCAATGTGGTTGTCCATATAGTCAATGAGGTTGTCTTTTATGTCAAGCGCTCCCCCGGACCCGCCCGGCTTCGAGCTGCCGCTGCGGCTCTTCCTCGCCTTCCGCGTGATCATCGACGAGCTGCACGCCGAGCTGGCGCGCGAGGGGCACTCCGAACTGCGCCCGATGCACGGGTTCGTCTTCCAGGCCATCGGACCGGACGGCACGACGGCCGTGGAGCTCGGCCGCCGCCTCGGCGTGTCCAAGCAGGCGGCGGGCAAGATGGTCGAGTCGCTGGAGCGCGCCGGGTACCTCGAGCGCGCCGCCGACCCGCGGGACGCCCGGCGCAAGATCGTCCGGCTGACGGCCCGCGGCGCGGACTCGCTCGCCCGGTCCGCGCGGATCTTCGAGCGGATCAGGGACGACTGGGTCGCCGTGCTGGGCGCGGACCGGCTCCGGGCCCTGGAGGACGATCTGCGCCGCATGACGCCCGCCGACCTGTGGCGCCTCGACATGCCCGGCTGGTTCGGGACGTCCTGAGCTTTCTTCGGCCGCCGGTGACCGTACGGGTCCAGGCAGCCGCTTAGATCCTGGCGGACGCCCATCAGGCGCCCGCCCCCTTCCCTGTTTCCGGGACAATGGATCGCGTGCTCACGGCCGTGCTGTTCGACCTCGACGGGACGCTCCTCGACCACGAAGGCGCCGCGGGGGAGGCGATCGTCCGCTCGTTCCCGGACGTGGACCCGGCGTGGCTCGTCCGGCGGTGGGTGGACCTGACCGAGGACGCCGTCGACCGGTACCTCGCGGGCGAGCTGGATTTCCTCGCCCAGCGCCGCGTCCGGATCCGCACGCTCGCCGGGGATCTGGGGCTGGGAGACTGGGACGACACCCAGGCCGATGCGTGGCTCGCCGGATACGTCGCGCTGTACCAGGCGGCGTGGCGTCCGTTCCCCGAGGTCGGGGCCGTCCTGGACGACCTGGCCGGGCGAGGGCTGCGGCTCGGGGTGATCACGAACGGGCATGCCGCGCAGCAGCGTGCGAAGGTCGCGGCGCTCGGCTTCGCGGACGTCCTGCCGTACGTCGTGGCGTCCAGCGAGGCGGGCTCCGCGAAACCGGACGCCGCGATCTTCCGGGCGGCGTGCGCGGGGCTCGGCGTCACCCCCGGCGAGGCCGCCTATGTCGGCGACCGGCTCGTCACCGACGCGCAGGGCGCCGCCGCGGCCGGGCTGACGGGGATCTGGCTGGACCGCTCCGGCTCCCCCGCCCCGGACGACCTGGAGGTCCTCCGCGTCACGTCCCTGGACGCGCTGCCTCCGCTGTTGTCGTCCTGACGAGGGCGGGCGGCGTCGGAGATGCGGGCGGCCTTGAGGCCGCCCGCATCTCCAAGCTCAGGAGGGAGTCTGGAGGGCGGCCTGGATCTCCAGGACGATCTGCACCTTCTCCCCCAGCCCGAGCCCGTTGCCGCCCGGGATCTTGGTGGTGTCGCCGACGCCGAACTCCAGCCGGCTGATCTCGCCGGTCGCCGTGAACCCGACCCGGGCGCCCCGGAACGGGTCGTCCTGCAGGAACGGGTCGGGCCCGAACCCGCCCACCTCCAGCTTCAACGGGATCTCCCTGGTCAGGCCGCGCAGGGTCAGTTCGCCGTCCAGGACGAAGCCGTCGCCGTCCGGGCGCAGGCCCGTGGAGCGGTAGGTCATCGCCGGGTACTTCGCGACGTCCAGGAAGTCGGCGGACCGGACGTGCTCGTCGCGCTGGGCGTTGCCGGTGTCGACGGAGGACAGGTCGACGGTCGCGGTCACCGACGAGTCGAGCGGGTCGTCGCCGGTCACGATCGTGCCCTGGAACGTCCCGAAGCGGCCGCGGACCTTGCTCACCATCAGGTGCCGGATCGTGAAGCCGACACCGGAGTGGACGGGGTCGATCGTCCAGGTGCCCGCGACGTAACCGGGGATCTGGACAAGCTCGGCGGTCATGGCGTCTCCTAAGGTGGTTATGAATGGTGAGAGGGTTCCGATCAGGAACCGTCTCCATGGTGCGGACCCCCGCGGAGCCGGCACAAGAAGGCACTTTTTCCTGCCTCGGTCACCTGGAGAGAACCAATGGAGCACACGACGGCGGGCTGCAGGGCCCGCGAGATCCTCGACCGGGTCGGCGACAAATGGTCGCTGCAGGTCATCGCGCTGCTCGGGGAGCGCACCAAGCGGTTCAGCGAGCTGCGGCGCGAGATCGACGGGATCAGCCAGCGGATGCTCACCGTCACCCTGCGCGGCCTCGAACGCGACGGCATCGTGATCCGCACCGTGTACCCGGTGGTCCCGCCGCGCGTGGACTACTCCCTCACCCCGATGGGCGCGACGCTGATGGACGCGGCGAACACCCTCGTCCGCTGGGCCGAGAACCACCTCGCCGAGATCGACGCAGCCCGCGCCGACTACGACGCCCGCGCCGCCGAGTCCGCGTCGGAGAAGGAATAGGCGGCACCGGAGAAATGGCGTGCCCGGGCGCGGGCACGGCGGTACTTTGGACGGTGATGGACCTTCACGAGATGGGACGGCGAGCTAGCCGCGCCGAGCTGGGGAACGGGCAGTCGTGCCCGGCCCGGCTCGGCGGTGCGTGCCGTCGTCCCATCGACCTCGTGAGGCCGTCCCATGCGTTCGACTGACATTCGCTCGACCTTTCTCGACTTCTTCGAGGAGCGCGACCACCGCGTCGTGCCGTCCAGCTCGCTGGTTCCGTCCGATCCGACGCTTCTGCTGACGAACGCGGGCATGAACCAGTTCAAGCCGTACTTCCTCGGCGAGACCGCGCCGGAGCATTCCCGGGCGGTTTCCGTGCAGAAGTGCGCGCGCACATCCGACATCGAGAACGTGGGCCGTACCACACGGCACTCGACGTTCTTCGAGATGCTCGGCAACTTCTCCTTCGGCGACTACTTCAAGGCGGACGCGATCGCCTGGGCGTGGGAGCTGTTCACCCGGCACTACAACCTCCCCCCCGGAACGCCTCTGGGTCACCGTCTACCTGGATGACGACGAGGCCGAGCGTCTCTGGCGGCGCGTCGGCGTCCCTTCGTCACGGATCCAACGGCTCGGCATGGCGGACAACTATTGGTCGATGGGCATACCCGGCCCGTGCGGGCCGTCCGCCGAACTCCACTACGACCGGGGCCCGTCCTTCGGACGCGAGGGCGGCCCAGCCGTGGACGGCGAGCGCTACCAGGAACTGTGGAACCTCGTCTTCATGCAGAACCTCCGCGGCGAAGGCTCCGGAAAGGACGGTTACCCGATCCTGGGTGAACTGCCCGCGCGGAACATCGACACCGGACTCGGACTCGACCGTCTCGCAGCCGTATTGCAGGACGTGGACACGGTGTGCGAAACGGACCTCCTCTCCCCCACACTCCGGCTCGTCCAGGAAATGGCGGGCCGCGCATATCCCGGACGCGACGGGAGCGACGACTCGACCTCCTTCCGGGTGGTCGCGGACCACTCCCGCTCGATCGCGTTCCTCATCGCCGACGGCGTCATGCCCGCGCGCGACGGACGCGGCTACGTGCTGCGCCGGCTGATGCGCCGCGCGATCCGGCACGCGCGTCGGCTCGGCATCGACCTTGCGCTGCCGGACCTGACGTCCAGCGTGGTCGCGGGTCTCGGCGGGACGTGGCCGGGGCTGACCGAGCACGCCGAGCTGATCCGCCAGGTCGTGACGGCGGAGGAAGAAGGCTTCGACCGCACGCTCCGCCAGGGCTCCCGCCTCCTCGACGCGGCGATCAGCCGCGCGACCTCGACCATCTCCGGCCGCACGGCGTTCGAACTGCACGACACCTACGGCTTCCCGATCGACCTGACCGTCGACGCGGCGCGCTCGGCGGGCCTCACCGTCGACGAGGCCGCGTTCGCGGAACTCCTCGACGACCAGCGCCGCCAGGCGCACCAGGCCGGCCGTGACAGGAAGGGCGACGCGGTGGCCCGCCAGGAGGTCTACCGCCGCGTCACCGCCGAGCACGGCCTCACCGAATTCGTGGGCTACTCGTCAACAACGGCGGAGACCACCGTGCTGGCGCTCCTCGGTCCACATGGCGAGATGCGGAGCGCTCACCCGGGCGACGAGGTCGATCTGGTCCTCTCCCGCAGCCCGTTCTACGCGGAGTCCGGGGGCCAGGTCGGCGACACGGGCGAACTGCACACCGGCACCGGGCGGGCCCAGGTCCTCGACACCCGCCTCGGGCTGGACGGTCTGCACGTGCACACCGCCCGCATCCTGGACGGCGAACTTCATCCGGGCGACGCGGCGGAAGCGGCCGTCGACACGTCCCGCCGGGACGCGACCGCGCGATCCCACAGCGCCACCCACGTCCTGCACGCGATGCTGCGCCGCGTCCTCGGCGAGCACGCGACCCAGCGCGGGTCACGCGTAGAACCGGGGCGACTGCGTTTCGACTTCACGCACATCTCCTCGGTCGACACCGCACCCCTCCAGACGCTCATCAACGACTACCTGCTCGACGACCCCGAAGTACGTGTCTGGGAGGCGACCCGAACCGAGGCGGAAAGAGCCGGCGCGACAGCGCTGTTCGGCGAAAAGTACAACGACACCGTCCGCGTCGTGGACATCGGCGACGCGTCCCGCGAACTGTGCGGCGGTACCCATGTCGGCCACGGCTCGCAGGCGGGCCCCGTCCACATCGTCGGCGAGTCGTCCATCGGCACGGGCCTGCGCCGGATAGAAGCACTCACCGGCAGCGACGCGCTCCGCCACTACGACCACCAGCGCCATCTCCTCGACGAACTCGCGGCACTGCTGAACGTCCACTCCGACCAGGCCCCGGACCGTCTACGCCAGCGCCTCGAAACCCTCGCAGAGACCCAACGGCAACTGGAAACACTCCACCAAGCGGAACTGAACGCCCACTCCCAGCACCTCGCCTCCCAGGCCGAACCACTCGCGGGCGGCTGGCTGGTGGCGCAGACCGTCCCCGGCCTGACCAGCACGGACCTCCGCACCATCGCGACCGGCATCCTCGACCCGCGCGGCGTGGTCGTCCTCGGCACCGAGGCCGACGGCAAAGCGATACTGGTGGCGGCGGCAGGCGCGGAAACCGGCATCCGGGCCCGCGACCTCCTGACCCGCGCCGCCCGGGAGGTCGGCGGCGGGGCGGGCGGCAAGGGCCCGATAGCGAACGCGGGCGGCCGCCGCCCGGAAAACCTGCCGAAGGCGATCCGCACAGCCGCGACCGAAGCCCGAACCCTTCTGGGACCGCGGTAATCAGAGTCCGGGCGCGCCCCACGCGGGCGCGCCCGGCCATCCGTGTCGGGCTGGCGGGATTTGAACCCACGACCCCTGGCACCCAAAGCCAGTGCGCTACCAAACTGCGCTACAGCCCGCACACCACCGCCGACCGCGATGACGGGGGAAGTCTAGTCCCGATCCGCCCCCGCCCGCTGCGCCGAACGAACATCACCGCCCGGCCGACCCGTCCGCCGCCGGAACCCTGTACGCTACGGGATGGCGATCGAGGCCCACCCGGGCCCTCCATCCGCTCGCGGGCGTAGCTCAATGGTAGAGCCCCAGTCTTCCAAACTGGCTACGCGGGTTCGATTCCCGTCGCCCGCTCTCCCATCTCCCAGGCCAGAGCCCTGTAGGGCGATCTTGGACGTGAAGATATCCGTCACCCATCTGTCACTGGGATCTGGCACATCTGAGCGTCGCCTGGTTCAATCGCGGACCTTAGTGATCACGGTCTGACCGTCTCTGGCGGAGATCAGCACGGTGGCGGATCTTGCGTCCTCAACACGGCCCTTCGCGCCCGAACGTGTCCTCAGCCGCCAGGTAGCTGGGCATTCGATGCGTCCGGGTCGATAATCTGCCGGGTCGGCGGGTGGATGCCGTCGGCGCCGATCATGATGTCCGCGTCGAGCCGATGGCTTCGCCCAAGGGATGAAGACGAGGGTTACGTGCCGACTCGCCGCGGTGGACCCGTTCGGCGTGGTTCGGTGCCGAACGAGTCAGGCGTTCCCGGCTGAGGACGGGCCGGTGTGTCCGCCGTAGGAGACGATCTTGTATTCGGTCGCCGCCAGCGACAGGGTCAGCTCCTTGAGCCGCCGGCGGATCGTGTCGCGGTGTTCGAGCAGCAGGTCAAGGCGGTCGGGGACGGTGTCGTCGCCCTCATCGGCCAGCTTCATGTAGTGCTGAAGGTCGCGCATGGCCATCCCCGACAGGCGCATGCGGGTCAGGAACACCAGTCTCCGCACCGCCGCCGCGTCGTAGCTGCGGTGGCCGCTGGCGTCGCGGGCCACCTCGACCAGCCCGATCCGCTCGTAGTAGCGCAGCGTGTGCGGCGACATGTCGAGCAGGTCGGCGACCTCCGTGATGGTCATGGGGTCGGTGGCGGCGCTGACGTCGACGAGGCGGTGGATCACCTCGACCGACATCGGGCCGTCGACCTCGTCGAGGGCGGCGAGCGCCCTCGACATCAGATCGTCGGTGGCCATGACGACACTCTAGATCGGCCGGGCGGACGCGGGGGCGCCGGGGAAGTCGGCGGCACGCGCGGTGGGGGCCCAGCGTCCGAGCTCCTCCAGGTTCTGCCGGTAGGACCTTCCGATGCGCTCGACCGCCTCACGCCCGAGCGGAAGGCGCAGCGGCAGTTCGTCACCGGCGACCAGGTCCACGATGATCTCCGCGGCCCGTACCGGATCGCCTTCCTGCATCCCGTCGGCGCCTGCCATGTCGTTGCGGACGGCCTCCAACAGCCCGGTGTACGCGGCGCTGGCGTCGGCGACCCCGAGCACGTCGGGCGCGTTGAACGAGGTGCGGAACCGGCTCGGCTCGACGATCATCACCCGGACCCCGAACGGCGCGACCTCGCCGGCCAGCGCCTCCGACCAGCCTTCGAGCGCGAACTTGCCGGCCGAGTACGCGCCGACACCGGGGAAGGAGATGCGCCCGCCTTGGCTGCTCATCTGCACGATCGTGCCCGACCCCTGCTCGCGAAAGTACGGCAGGACGGCCCGCACGAGCGCCGCCGGACCCAGCAGGTGCAGTTCCAGAGATGCACGAAGCTCCTCCTCGCCAACCTCCTCGGCCGCGCCGACGACCCCGCGGCCGGCGTTGTTCACCAGCACGTCCACCCGCCCGAACCGGTCGACCGCCGACCGTATGACGTCCCCCGCGCGCCCGGTGTCACGCACGTCGAACTCGGCGACCAGCACCTGGTCGCGGTGGGCGTCCGCGAGGTCGGCCACCGACCCGGGCTGCCGCACGGCCAGCACCGCGTTGTCGCCCCGCCCGACCGCGCACTCCGCGATGGCACGGCCGAAGCCCGCCGACGCGCCGGTGATGATCCATGTCCGCTGAGTACCTGGTGGAGATGTCATGTCGGCGACGCTAGAAGTTCGAGCGCGCTCGAACGCAAGCGCGGCGTCCGCCGCTGCTCCTCGACGGTCTGCCTGCCGAGCTCCACGTCGTCCCTTGGTCCCGAACCCAAGGACCGGATACGCCCACCACGGCCCCAAAGCCGCCCTCGGTTCGCTGAGGATCTTCCGTGACTTTGCGGCGGCACCGAGGTAGTCGACCTTTTCCCGCTTCTGCTCGCGTCGATCTCCCCCGCCGACGTTGGTGCCCGCAAAGGTCCACGCCACCGCGCGCAAGGCGCTTCCGTACCGCGTGGTTCGCCCGGGAACTCCTCCAGGTCGGTGAGCACCTTGGCCGTGGCCTTTCAGGAGCTTCCACCGTGCTTGGTCGGCTGCCGGGATTCGCTGTGAAGCCGATCTGAAGCAGTCGGGTGCTTCACTCACTCTTGGCTCCACTGTCCGCCTAGCCGGGCAGGCCGACAACCGAATGGAGAAAGCCGCATGTTTCGAAGCGCTCCCCGGCCCAGCAGCAGACGATCGGCGATAATGCTCGCGGCTTCCAGCACGTTGATGACGGCCGGAATCCTCGGAGCTTCCGTCGCCGCGGCCACAGCGGCCCAAGCAGCGCCGGTCCAAGCAGCGCCGTCGCGGTCCGCACAGAGCATCATCTGGGTCTATGTGTGGGCCACCAATGTCAACGTCCGCGTCGGCTCGACCGCAGCGTGCAGCAACTACCCGTCCACCACCAACTGTCCAACGATCTACCGGAAGGTCTCCGAGCAGAACATCGGGGTTTACTGTCAGAAGCGAGGCCAGCCGATATCCAACTCGGGTTACTCCAGCGAGTGGTGGTCGTACACCTATAACGGCTCCGAGCGGCCCACTGGCTGGGTGAGCAACGTCTTCATCCGCGGAAAGGCCCACCTCGACGGGGTACCCGACTGTGCGTGGTGAGCATGGTCCGTGGAGGTTCCATGCAGGAGTTGGTCGGGACGGCCTCGGCGTGATGCTCTCGAACCGGTCCGGCCGAGCTTCATGATCATGTGCCTCACTCTGGATCGATCCCGTCATGCGCGAGCGGAGCTCATGAGTGCACTCCGTCCTAGTTGGTGAGAAGCGGCTACGCAGGTTGCGAGGAGGAGTGCAGCCATCCGGCGACCCCGTGCCTGGTGAAGTTCGCGCCCTCGCCCGCCGTCGACAAAGATCTGGCACCGCCCCATGATGGGCACCCGTACCTTCGCCCAGGTGTGTGTGCCCTGGGCGCGGGCCGGTCCAAGCCCCACCTGCCGAGCGGGGACGCCGAAGGCGTGGCGGCGATGCACGCCACCGGGTACCGCGTCGATCTGGAATGGTGGATGGACGGCGAGTCCTGCTGCTTGGAGAACTGTGCGCAGCCACCGATGAACGCCTGACACCACCACGGGGATTGATCCCATGCGTTACGGCTGGTCCGACCTGCCACCCGAGGTACTCGACACGGTCAAGGCGCACACCGGCTCTATCCACAGGGTCGAGCCAGCGCCCGCAGGCAACCACGCCGACATCACCGCGACCGTCCACACCACGGACGGCCGCCTGTTCGTCAAGGCCGCCCGCAAGACCGCGCGGGACACCGATGGCCCGGAAGTCCGGTCGCTGCGCTGGGAAGCCGCAATCAATCCCCATGTCACCGAGTACGCCCCCCGCCTCCATTGGACCGTGGAGGCGGGCGGGTGGCTCGTCCTCGCCTTCGAACACGTCCAGGCCCGGCACGCCGATTACACCCCCGGCTCTCCGGACCTGGACGTCCTGGCAGAGATCATCGACAGCCTCCAGGCGCATCCACTCCCCGACGTGCTGGAACGCAAGAGGATCGAGCGCCGCTGGGAATCGATGGGCGACGTGTCCGCGCTAGCCGGCGCCACACTGCTGCACGCCGACCTCAACCCCGCCAACGTCCTACTCGGCGACGACGACACCGCCTACGTGGTGGACTGGACCTTCGCCGGCCGCGGCGCCACATTCCTCGAGATGGCGCTGCTCATCCCTTGGCTGTTGAAAGCCGGACATACCCCGGCCAAAGCGGAGCACTGGGCCTCGCAGTTTCCCGCGTGGACATCCACCGCCCCGAGCACCATCGACCTGTTCGCACGCGTCTTCGACGACAAATGGCGGGCCAACCTCGCCACCAACAGCAAGAGTTGGGCGCTCGAACACGCGACCGCAGTGTCGCAGTGGGCGTCGCACCGACGCACTCTCGCTCGTACGCCCTGAAGCTGAACCCAGTGCTCCGCCCAGAAGGATCTTCAGAGAGCCCTGGCCTTACCGCTCGGCTCAGGGCTCCGTCGTGATGCGCAAGATGGGCTGTCAGGGTAGGTCGTGTGCTCCGCGCTTGATGTCGGCGGCCAGTCGGCGAAAGCGCTCGACCTGAAGCGTGATGCGGGGGCCGCTCGGGTCCTTGCTGTCACGCACGCCGACGTCCCCGGAGAGGTCCGCGACCTCCACGCAGTTGGACTGGCCACCTGTACCGCTGCGGCCCGACTTGCGCCACTGGGTCATCTGTACTTCTCCAGTTCAGCCTCCAGGAAGGCCCGACTTGGGCCGACCGGGGCGGCTATGTCGCTCATCAAGTCGTACCTTACTGCCACTTCTTGCACATCGAACGGGTCCATGAGGAAGCAGCCACGCGTCGCCGCCTCGGTGTAGGCGATGTCCCGGTCCCCGACAGTGAGGAGCACGAAAGGGCCGTCAAGGCCCGGATGCGCACCCGAGTTGTTCTCCACTATCCGGATGCTGATGAGGGGAAGCTCGCTCAGCTCGATCAGCCGAGAGAGTTGGCCGCGCATGACGTCCGGACCGCCCACGATTTGCGACACTGCCGCCCAGCCGAGAAGAGCCGTCACTCGTGGTGGCTTCGTCTTCCCGAAGACGGTGGCCTGCCGTGCCAGTCGCCGCTCAAGGGTCGCATCAAGATCCTCTGCAGTTCCGGCGCTCAGTGCGGCACGCGCGTAGTCCGGTGTCTGGAACAGCCCCGGGATGACTGATGACTCCCACATCCTGAGCCTTGATGAGCGCGCCTCCAACTCGGTGAGTTCCAGCAGCCAGTTGCCCTCGTCGGCCCGCTCGGCAAATCCGACGAGGGCTGTGAACATGCTGTCCGCGTTCCACACTCGGTCGATGATCTCCGCGTGCTCCCGCTTGAGTTTGAGCGTGTTGGACTCGTACCGGGAAACAGTCGAACGGTCGCACCCAAGCAGATCACCGAGAGCCTGCCCTGACATCCCGTGTGCCTTACGGTAGCGACGCAGGTGGAACGCTATGAAGTGCCAGATGGATCTTGACGGGTCGAGCGACTCCCGCGCAAGCATGGCCTCTCCAGTTTGTTGCGAATGCTTCCGGAACGTAGCGAGCGTAGCCCAGAGCGAGCACGCTTACACCCGAAGTAACCGGCAACGTTCCGAAGGTCGTAGCGATATGTCCGTGCCTGCCCCAGAAATCCCGACTCTTCTTCTCGACCCCAACGAGAACGCACCGGCGTTGGCGAGAGATTTCGTCGCGGCGCAGTTCCGGGAGTGGGGCTCCGCGGACGACTTCATGGCGCGCCTGGTGGTGTGCGAGCTGGTGACGAACGCCTGGCGGCATGGCGAGGGTCAGATCATCCTTCGCGTCTTCCGCGACGTCCGCGCGGACTTGGCGGTGATCGAGGTGTGGGACCGGGGAGAGGGCTTGCCGGTGGTCGGCCCGGAGGACTTGGAGGCGACCTCGGGGCGGGGCCTGCTGCTGATGTCGCAAGTCGTGGACGACTGGGGAACCCGACCGATCGCGGAAGGCGGAAAGATCGTATGGGCCAAGTGCGCCCTCTGAGCGCCCAGGTCGAGCAGTGCGTCCTGCGGTGGCGGACGTACCGGGGCCGGGCTACGGCGGAAACGTTCCTGAGCATGTTGGCCGTGGCTCTGGAGCCTCGCGGGGGGCGCACCGTCCGGCTCTATCGCTCGCAGGGGTTCGCAGTGCCCCTGCTGTGGATCTATGTCGGCGGCCCGGACAGTCACGTCGGGCTCGGGGTGGTCGTACTGGCCGTTCCGGGTGTTGCATGGGGGTACCACGACGCCGAGCGCGGGCGGCGCGGCTACCTGGCTCCCTGCGGAGACGCCAAAGCCGCCGCCGAACAGGTCGAAGACCTGCTCAAGCACCGCATGTTCCCCGGCACCTGGTAGACCGCAAGAGGGACGCGCCCTGTGGGACGCGGGGCCCAACTAGGTTTGCGCAGTGCGGTGGGTGCGGAGCGTCCGCAGTGGCAGGGTGTCGCACGCTCTCTTATTTCTGCAGGTCAGAGCATTGTGGAACGATCTTGGCCGCCCTTTCCAGATTGTTCGTATTCCCCTCCCCGCCGGGATCGGGCACGCCCGAACGTCACCGGGTCCACGGCGGTGACTTTCACCCGGCTTGGGCCGCCCATTCATGGCGCTCTCGTCGAGGGTGGATGGTTGATCCGCGAATCAGTGGATATGGGTGCATCGTTCAAGTTGGCGTGGAACCTCTGCGTGCGACGAGCCAGGACCCCCGAACGAGGACGTGATGGACAAAGACAGGCAGCCGCTCGAAACGCGGCGGTCCGAACAGGATGCCGATGTCGTCCGCCCCGCTTCGATCGAGCGCCGCAGTACCGGATCCGCCGTGAGCGCGCGGGACCTGACCGGGCGTCCGGTCGGTGCGCGGCGTCCGATGGAACCGCAGCGCGCTGGTGAGGGCGGTCTGGCCCACGTGGTCGAGGTCCTGCTGGACAGGGGCTTGGTGATCAATGCCGACATCATGGTGTCGGTCGCGGGTGTGGAGCTGCTCGGAATCCGGTTGCGGGCGGCGCTGGCGTCCTTCGAGACCGCGGCGCGCTACGGCCTGGAGTTCCCCTCGGGGACGAATGTGGAGACGGCCGCCTGGAAGGAGACCGAGGATCCGAAGGAGAGCTGCCCCGACTGCGGTAAGCGAACTCCAACGCGGCAGTTGCTGGAGGAGTACTGCCCGTGGTGCGGCTGGCGCAGCGCCAAGGCGCTGACCGAGGCCGCGCGTGAGGGCGGTTCGGCCGAGGCACCTCAGGACGGCGATGCCGACTAACTCCCCCATGAACGGGCCGTCCGCGCCGCTGCGCCCCACGCGCGACCCCCAGGTCACCTTGGACGATCTGCTGGAGGTCGTGCTGAACAAGGGCGCGGTTCTTCACCTGGACCTCATCATCGCGGTCGCCGACATCCCGCTCATCGGAGTCAACCTGCGGGCTGCGATCGCCGGCATGGAGACCATGCTGGAGTACGGGCTGCTGCAGCAGTGGGACGCCGACACACGCGCCTGGGCGGAGCGCGCCACCGCCGCGACGCCCGAACTGAAGCAGGACGAGCGGGTGGTGATCCGGTCGTTCGGCGGCCACTGCGACGAGCGCGGCCTGTCCAAGACCTGGCGGCCCGGCACGCTCTTCCTCACCGACCGGCGCGTCCTGGTCTACCGGCGCGAGCCGCGCGGGGTCCTCTGGGAGGCGCGGCTGGAGGACGTCGACGCCACCCGGTTGCAGAGCGAGCGGACGGTCGGCGGCGAGGAGCGCCTGCGGGTGCGCGTGGAGCTGACCGGTGGGGGCGGCGCGCTGCTGTCGGCCGCGAAGCCGGAGGAGTTCGACGAGAGCCTGCGCCGGCTCGCCCCGCACGTCCGGTCCGAGGCGCCCGGTCCCCTTGCCCCGGACGACGGCGGCCCCGAATGCGAGGGCCACATGTGGTACCACGAACCACGCAGGGACGGCGCGCTGTGGCGCGGGGGCCGGGCGCGGCTGGAGAACGGCCGCCTGACCTGGAGGGCGCCGACCGACGGCCGCCCGGCTGTGAACCTGGACACCGGCCGGATCCACGGCGTGCGGCTCGAGCCCGGTTCCACGCCCTCGACCGGCCTGGACCGCCTGGTCGTGGACGCACCGGGCGAGCAGCTCGTGCTGGCCACCGCAGAGGCGCCGCGCTGGATGCGGGCTCTGGCCCCGTCCGCCCGCGCCGTCGGTGCCGGTCCTGACAGGAAGGAGCCCCATGGCCATCACCGTTGACGAGAACAGCCTCAAGAACGGCGTCCTCACCCTCGTCGTCACTCTGGTCGAAGTGATCCAGGAGGCGCTCGAACGGCAGGCCGTGCGCCGGATGGAGGGCGGCGACCTCAGCACCGAGGAGCTGAACCGGCTGGGCGACGCCCTGCTGGAACTGGACGAGGCCATGCAGGAGATCAAGTCCGAGCACGGCATCACCGCGTCCGTGGCGGAGCTGCACCGCGGCCTGGACGAGGTCGTCGACGAGGTCGTGGACCGGCTGGCCAACCCCGACCGCTGGGCAGACGAGATCGAGGGCGGAGGTGTCCGGCGTTGACCCAGGAAGCGCTGTACGTGTACGCGCTGCTCGCCGATCCCGGGACTGACGCCGACCCCCCGGGCGAGGGACTCGACGGCGCGCCGCTGCGGCTGGTCCGCGCCGCCGACTGCGGGCTGGCGGCCGTCGTCCACGACGCCCCCGCTCAGCCCTACCAGGGGCCGGACGACGACGTCCGCCGCTGGATCCGCGCACATGACGAGGCGGTCGAGGGCGTGCGGCGCACGGCGGGCGGCGTGCTGCCCATGACCTTCAACGTGCTGGTCGCCCCCGGCGAGGACGGCGACGCCGCAGGCCGCCTGCGCGCATGGCTGCGGGAGAACCGGGACGACCTCAACGACCGCCTCGCCCGGCTGCATGGACGCGCCGAGTACCGCGTGGAGATCACGGTGGAGAGTGCGGCCGTGCCGACCGACGACGCCTCCGTCCAGGAGATCGAAGAGCGCATGCGGCAGAGCTCGCCCGGCCTCCGGCGCCTGCTGGGCAAGCAGCTGGACGCCCAGCGCAGGGCCGCCGCCGAAGCCTTCGCCGACCAGTTGCACGCCGACGCCCGCCGGCGGCTGAGCGCCGTCGCCGAGGACCTGGCCGACCGCCGGCGCGCGACGCGCCGTCCCGAGGAGACAGAGGTGCTGTCCCTCGCCCTGCTGGTGCATGACGACGATGTCGAGAACCTTGGGTTCATCCTCTCCGAACTCCAGGAAAGCCATCCCGCCGTCAACGTGCGCTTCTTCGGTCCGTGGCCGCCGTACTCGTTCACCGGCGGGGAGCAACTGGCGACACCGGACGCCACGAGCACCATGCCCGGTCACTGAAGCCCCCCGGATCGATGGGCGCTCGGCGACCGGGCACCATGCCCGGGGGCGCCGCCGACCCGCAGGCCCTGGCCAGCCCCGAGCCCTCCCCCGGCTAGGGCTCCACCCGTCCTGGGGCGCTTTCCTCGGCGAGTTGCCAGAGGAGCTCGAAGCGCTCCTTGCACTCGCGGGTGTAGTCGGTCCGGGTCCGGAGGCGGGTCATGAAGAAGCCGAGTTGGCGGTTGGAGGCCGGGACGACTTCGTAGGCGACCTCCTCGTCGAAGAGGATGAAATCGGTCGGGCTGTCGAGGATGGAGGGAATCTGGTTGTAGCGAAGTGCCCTGACCTCGATTCCGGCGCCGCGCTGCTCCTGGGTGATCGACCGGAAGTCCTCGTCGTTGAAGTCAGGGTCACCCTGCATGATGAACAGGCGGCGGATGGTCACTCCCCGGCTCTTGGCCTCGACCTGGGCCTTGAGGTAGCGCCGGCCGTGCTCGCTCGTCCAGAAGCCCCCGGTGAAGTTCTCCCCCTTGCCGTCGACCGTGGTGGTGCTCGTCGCATCGAGGGTCTTCATGGTGGCGTTGGTGAGCTGGAGGATCCAGTTGTGGTCCTCGCCGTCGCAGGTCACCTCGCCCTCGCCCCGGCTGAGCCTGTCGATCAGGTCGGTGTCGCCCTTCACCACGATCTCGGTGAACCGCCTGATCAGCGGCGGGCAGTCCTGGCCGAAGTTCACCACGGCCTCGCGGAATTTGGTGAAGGCCTCGCGGTCCAGGGCCGAGTCGCCCAGCGCCTGCTGCCACTTGGCGGACTCGATGGCCAGATCGGTGGCGCGCATCCACCGTTCGATGCCCTCGACCCGGCCGTCGAAGTCGATCAGCAACTGCACCAGCATGATCACGCCGCCGATCAGGACCGACAGGGTGAGCGACTGGGCGACGGACTGGTCCGCGACGTAGTTCGTGATGACGAAGGCGAAGGCCCCGGCGGCCGTGGCAGCGGCGATCCTCCTGATCACGGCGCCGGTGCTGATCGTCGGTAAGGGTTCTCTCGACACGCTCAACAACTTCCTGGATAACGCTCCGCAGCCTTGATCACTTCTGCTGAACCACGTAGCTGGCCTTGTCATGGAACCCGAGGACGGTTCCGCCGTCCGCGACGAGCCGGCCCAGGGTGTCCCGGACCGCGCTGCGCCAGCGGACGGCCAGATCGGAGCCGGCCATGCGGGTTCCCTCGATGTCCGGAGGCACATCGAGCAGGACCGTCTCGGAATTCGTCGGGCGGACCTCCGGCGCCCCGTCCGGCCGGACGACGAGCAGCCGCTGCGCGTCGTCCGGAATCGTGACCGGCATCGGACGGCCGTGCTCGACCGCCTCTCTCACGTCAGGCTCCGTGATGTGCCAGACGACCCTGATCCGGTCGGACTGGTCCTGTCCGTTGATGGCGTCGGGCATATGGCCGTAGTGGTTCTCGAGGTAGGTCTCCGCGCGCGCGCCGAGCTTCGCGAGGTTGAAGTGCGCGTTGCGGCGGACGAGTGGATCGAAGGTCCAGATGATCCGCTCGATCCCGTGGTCCATCGCCCAGCGACGCTGGTGCAGCTTGAGTTCCAGCCCGGCGTGCGGCTTGACCGCGCCGGTCACGTACGACAGGAGCGCCCGCCCGTGCGGGGGGCCGAAGTGACCGACCGAGGCGCCGACCAGGGCACCGCCGAGAAACGCTCCGGCGACGTAGTTCCCCTCATACGCGTAGCCGCGCATGATCTCCTGGAGGATCGAGAGTGCGCCGTCCTCGAACCCCCAGATCTGGTCGAACAACTCGCAGGCCGCGGCCAGCTCGTCGAGCTCCCGTAGTTCCCGGATTACAAAAGCGGACATGCCCACCTGCCTGCGGTCGGTGCTCTTGATCCAAGATGCGCGATCCCGTATACATTTCTACAATGAACGCGGGACGTTTCGGGAGGACTATTGCCCATGCACCGCGAGACTGATCTTGGCCAGGAACGGTCAGCGAATTCGAGTTTCAACCGAGACGTTTCGTGGAACCAGATGGACTTACCGACCTACTGGCAGTCCAACTACCAGGAACCGCACGGGGACGACCTCCGCTTCGTCGCAATGATCGGCGCCTTCATGGTCGACCATCTGCAGGGCAGAACCGACCTCCAGGGCGTCGACGTCGGCACCGGGGCGAATCTCTATCCCGCCTTCTCCATGCTCCCCTTTTGCTCCGCGCTGACGCTGATCGACCTGTCTCCCTCCAGCATCAACTGGCTCACGCGCGAGCTCGACGGTTCACTGGCATCCTGGGCTCCCTTCTGGGACGAGTTCGCCAAGATCCCCGTGTACGCGGCCGCCGGTCCGTTGCACGAGGCCATCAGGGCTCGGGCCCGGATCGAGATCAAGCAGGCGTCGGTCTTCGACCTCCCCGGCGAGCAGTGGGACGTCGGCACCATGTTCTTCGTCGCCGAATCCATATCCGGGGACCGGGAGGAGTTCAGGGCGGCGCTCGCGAGGTTCGTCGAGGCACTCCGGCCGGGAGCCCCGTTCGCGGTCGCGTTCATGGAGAACTCCGAAGGCTGGCGGGTCGGTGATCAAGACTTTCCGGCGGTGGCGGTGTCCATCGAGGATGTCGTCGCGTCCATGCCCTTTTGCACACAACTGCACTATGTGAAACGGCTGAGCGCGGAGGCAAATCCGATCCGACCGGGGTATACTGGGATGATCTTGGCTTGCGGCATCAAGAGATCGACTGAAAGCTGAGCAAGATGAGGATTCAGCCACGCGAAGAACTCCTCAACCTCTGGCGCTCCGTCGTGAAAGTCTCACTCGACGGAGACAAGTGGCAATGGGGCGGCCGGTACGAGCGCAATTCGATCAGCGATGCCGAGCAGCTCCTGTGCATCATCTATCCGGCGACGGTTCTCCCCTACTTCCGCCTCGACCAGCCCGACGACACCGCCGACGACATCCTCGAGGTGCTCCGGCCGCTCGGCGACGAGCTGGACATCCCCCAGCGCCTGATCGAGCTGCTCATCGAGCACATCGAGTACTACACCGAGAGCGACGGCCCCTCCTTCACCGGAGGCAGCTACTTCAAGGGCGCTCAGGACGGCGTCGAGCCCACCCCGGAGCAGATGCAGGTCGACGTCGTCGACTCGTTCTCGATGGCGGTCTCGCTGATGCTGAGCACGCTGTCGCTCGTCCGCGGCTTCGGCAACACGGTCATGAACCCCGAGGTCGAGCGCCGCCTGCGCCACCTCGAGCGGATCGCGAACGTCCGGCTGACCGCCGCGATGGTGGGCCTGCTGCGCAGCTTCGTCATCAACGTCTTCACGCCCGACTCCGACGAGGGCCGGGCCCTGCTCGGCACGGTGAACCGGGCCAACCGCTCGGATCGCCAGGTCGCCGAGGAACTGCGCTCGTCGCTGCAGGAGATCCGCGCCTCCCTCGGGGACGTGACCTTCGGTTTCCGCCAGCAGCGCGCCACCGAACTGATCGAGAACCGCAACCGGCTGTTCGAGATCGGCTGGACCTGGGGCATCGCCGAGGACGCCCCGGAGGTGGAGATCGCCCCCTCGGTGACGAACCAGCGCAGCGGCATCGCGGAGAGCGCGCCCTTCCTCTACTTCACGGTGAACGCTCTGGACGGCATCGCCGACCTGTTCTCCGGACGCACGACCGTCCTCGGCCTCCTCAACGAGGAGCAGCAGCGCCTCGCCGGCGCGCTCAAGCTGCGGTGGGAGCTCACCCAGCGGTACTGGGGCACGATCGCGACCTTCGGCGAAGGCCGCAGGTGGCCGCTGGAGGACCTGCCGTGGCGCACCACCGACGACCGGGAGTCCGACCACTTCAGTCTGCTGATCATCTCGCTGGTGCTGCAGGACCAGGAGGTCCGCGGCACGAGCACCATGGAGCTCCCCCGGCTGGCGGAGATCCTCATGAAGCTGGGGGAACGCGGCCGCGTCACCAGCCGGGCCACCCGGGACGACGCGGCCATCCGGTACCACACGCCGGGGACGGAGATCCAGCTCGGCGGCAGCGGGGGCGACGGGCCCGACCTGCTCTGGCGGCTCAACGACTTCGCACCGCTGCTGCTCAAGAACGTCCTGCGCCTCGCCAAGCTGTCCAGGGACGCCGACATGCGGGAAGACCTCGTCCAGACCGCGGACGAGATCTGGGACCACATCTTCCGGCGCCGGATCGAACACTCGGTCAACGCGGGGCTCTGGGACGACGCGGCGAACGTCTTCGAGGGCCTCAAGAAGCACAACGACCGCCCGTCGTGGTACTACACCGAACGGATCGTCGAGTGCATCGTCATGGCGATCAGCCTCATCCGGGATCCGCTCCCGCGCAGCGGCAACATCCACGCCTACGCCCGCGGCATCCTCAGCGAGACCGACAACCTTTTCGATCTGGAGCTTCTCGAGGCGAACGTGGTCGACCGGGGAGCGTTGCGCGCCCAGCTGGAGGAAGCGCGGCTCAACCTGAACCACGCTCATGAGATCTCGTCGCTGCGGCCCGCCACCGCCATCGGGATCGCGATGGAGATCCTGCGCATGCTGGAGAAGGTCGGTGTAGCCCGGCAGAACGCCGCGGAAGGGACCGGTTGACGTGCTCGTCATCGCCACCTCCGACAAAGGCGGCACCGGACGCTCGGTCACCACGTGCAACGTCGCCTACCGGCGCGCGCTCCAGGGCGATGACGTCTGCTACCTGGACTTCGACTTCGGCTCGCCGACCGCCGGAGCGATCTTCGGGATCGAGCGGATGTCCCACGGGACCCAGGGCGAGGACGGGCTCCACCGCTACTTGCAGGGCAAGACGGTGGCGCCGGGCCATGTCGACATATGGTCGGAGAGCCGTCGGCCCCCGGGCACCGGTCCCCGGCCGACGGGCGCCGGGAACCTCGTCCTGTACCCCGGAGACCTCGGCGGCGGTGAGTTCACCGCCAAGCCCGAGGTCATCGAGCGCTGCGCCGACCTGCTGCTGCTGTTGCAGAGCCAGTTCTCGGTGATCTTCATCGACCTGAGCGCCGGGCGGTCGCACGCGGCGGAGATGATCCTCACCCTCACCGCGCGGGAGAAGCGGATCTCGGACACGCGCTGGCTGGTCTTCCACCGCTGGACCAGACAGCACATCTCGGCCGCGGCCGACCTGGTGTTCGAGGATCGCGGGCTGCTGGAGTTCGGCAACCTGTTCGGCCACGACCGCGACGAACTGCGCCGGCGCATCCGCTTCGTACGGACGGCGGTGATCGACCCGAAGAGCGACCAGGGCGTGCTCGGGCTGCGTGCCGAGCAGGAGGCATGGTTGCGCCAGGTCGACAAGGGCCTCAACGAACAGGCCAACATCGCGGGTCTGGGCCGTACCTCCGTGATCGCGACGGTCCCCGTCGACCCGGTGCTCCAGTGGCGCGAACAGCTCATCACCGACGAGGACGTCTACGCCGAGATCGCCAACGAGGACACCGTCGAGGCGTTCGCCAAGCTCGCCGCGAACCTGGACGACCCGGCGGCATGGAGCCGGATATGACGGATCCCGAGTTGGAGGTCGATGTACTCACGAGCCAGCCCCGCGTGGAGCTGGTGCCGCGCTCGCACCTGTCGCTTGAGCTCGGCCACCTGTACATGGAGGACCTGCTGGACGGCCCGGAAACCCTGCGCCGCCACTTCGCACGGATCAGGCCGCTGGCGGACTTCGTCCGCGCCCGATACCCCGCGCCCCTGCGGATCAGTACGTGCTTCCTGGTCGACGACTACTTCAGCCAGCTCACCTCGCCCAAGAAGCTCGTCCCCGAACTGCTCGACGCGGTGCGCGACGCCGGGCTCGGCATCGACTATCTGGTGCGGGAGTCCGCGTGTGCGTCCGCCGGCGAAGTGTCTCCGGCCGAGCTGGTCCTGGGGCGGATCGTCTCCGATCCCCCGCGGGGCAGCAACGGTCTCCGCCCCCCGGTCCACGTGACCGGCTGGGTCTCCAACAGCAGGGACAGGCTCAGTCCGGACGGGCTGGACGAGGCGCTCGCCACCCGGCCCTGGCACCCTCCCGAGCAGAACGGCGCCCGGAGCCACTCCATCTGCATGGAGGTCCAGCTCTGGGACGAACGGGACGGTCAGCGGCAGTGGTCCTGTGCGCTGCTTTCGGCCGTCTGGCAACTGCTCCGCCTGGGCCTTCTCCGTCATCAGGGCAAACCCGTGATCTCGCCCACGCGGTGGACGGCCGAGTACCCGGACCGTTGGGAGGATCTTCCGCCGCTGGTCCAGCTCGCCGACGGCGCCCAGCCGTTCGCCGCGTTCCAGACGATGTCGCTGCTCGAGACCAGGTTCGCCGACGTGGAGGCCGCCGTGCGGACCATCCTCGACCAGGTCTCCGTCGACCCGGCCGTCACCGAGCAGACCGCCGCGCAGGCCGCGGCCCAGAAGATCGATCTCCCCGGTGACGTCGTCGGCAGGATCTCCCATGTCTTCAGCGACGGCTTCTGAGAGCACGCTCTCCATCGGAGAGGTCCGGACGGGCCTCCTCGGGCACTCCTCGCAACTGTCCATGGCGGAGACGGTCAGGCTGCTCGACCTGGTGCCCGGTGAGCAGGTGCGGCACGCCGCGTATCCGCGCGCCTATGCGGTCTCGCCCGAGCGGCTGGCCGGCATCGACTGCCTCATGCCCTCGCACTCGGGACGTCGCGTCCGGGGCGTCGGCACGTTCGCGACACGGGCCACCCTGACCGGCGGCCTGATCGTGCAGTCCTGCTCGCACACCACGCTCGTGCCGTCGTCCCGGCAGTACCGGCAGGCATGGTCGCATTACCTGGCCAACCCCGGCGTGGTCGAATACCTCGGCCGGCTGCGCCTGGACGACGCCGCCGCGGGATTCGCCCAGGCCGAGCACGGCCACCTGAACATCGAGATGGGGCGGACCGCCGAGTCCACGATCTTCGGTCTCCAGCGGTCGCGGCTGCTCGACGGCAGGCAGCCGCTGCACGCCCCGCTGGGCCGGTGGCGGTGGGCGCTGCAGCCCGTGCGGGAGGACGGCGGCCCCGGTCTCTACCGCTTCACCGTCCTGCCCGAGGGCATCCGCCTCATCCGGCTCTCGGTCGTCTGGCCTAACGTGTCCGACCTGCTCGACCTGGTCGAGGACCTGGCGCTGCACGATTGGCTGCTCGACTTCGTCGGCCATCAGATCGAGCGGGCGCGGCCCGGTTCCGGGGATCTGGACCGGACGCTCCAGCACATCGGACCCGTCATCGACCATCTGCTTCACCACTGGATGCCCAAGGCCCGAGTCCAGCCCGGCCTATACGGGCTGTGGGACGCCTTCGACCGTGTTCAGGGCCTGACTCGGCAGTGGGAGCTGACCACCAACCGGATCCGCGACCATGTGGCGCTCAACAGCCTGCGCCTGGTGCTGCGAACGGAGAGTGAATGGTCGGGGATGAGCTGAGCTAGCCCGAGCGGCTCGCAGCGAGGCGCTCTGGCCTGCTCACATGCAGGTCGTCGCGGTCGTCCTCGGTCAGCGGCATGTCGAGCAGCAGCTTGACGGCCAGTTGCGCCGTACGCGGCGCCAGCGTGATGCCCAGGCCGTTGTGCCCGGTGGCCGCCAGCACGCGGCGGTGTGGATCGACATAGCCGACGATCGGCAGCCCGTCCGACGTTCCCGGCCGGATTCCGGCGCGGGCACCGATGACCTCCCAACCGGCGACGGCCGGCAGGATTCGCCGCAGGTTCCGCAGGATGGTCTCCTTCGCCCGCGAAGACGTGCCCGGCGAGGCGTCGCCCCGGTCATGGGTCACGCCCACGGCCACCCGGCCCTCTGCGTAGGGGGACGCACGGACGATGTGCGTCTCCCCGTCGCCGGGCACGAGCGCGTCGCATTGGGTGCGCAGCCCGCCGCCCGCGGGGACCGCCACTTCGAGGATCTGCCCCTTGATGGGCCTGAAGCTGCCGTCCCGCCAGTCGATGAAGTCTTTGACCAGGTCATGACTGAGGTGCCCCGCAGCGACGACCACCCGATCGGATCGCAGGGCACGTCCGGATCTCAGGACGACCCGTACACCGTCTCCGTCTACGCGGATGTCTTCGGCACAGTCCTGGACGTAGGTGAAGCCGTCGTCGTCCTTGAGGACCGCCTCCAGCGCGGCCATCACACGCATGGGCTCTACCGCGAGGTCGTCCGGCAGCCATAGCCCTCCCGTGACGGCGGACCCGAGCAGCGGCTCGCGCCTGCGCGCCTCGTCCGCACTGAGTTCCTCGGCGGCCACGCCGCGCTCGCGGAGAAGGGGAAGCACATCGTTGATCAGCCGGCTGTGCTCCTTCTCCTCGGTGGCCATGCACAGGAGCCCGGAAGGGCGAAGCTCGATCGGCTGCCCCCAGGCGGCGGAGAGCCGCTCGACCCAGCTCGGGTAAAGGTCTCGGCTGCGTTGGGCCATGGGGCCGAGGGCGCCGTCTCCTTCGTCGTAGAGGTGCGGGTTGATCCCACCGGCCGCCGCCTGCGAGGCGCTGGTCTTGACGCAGGCGGCGAGCTCCTGCTCCACCAAGCTGACCCGCAGGCGCGACCCGCATCGCAGCTGTTCGGCGATCCCACCTCCGATGATGCCTCCGCCGACGATGATCACATCGTGGTGGGTAGGGATCATCACGTCTCCTTCGACGCCGAGGTCTTCGTGGGACGGCGGGTACCTCGGCTCGGTGCCCATCGTCGGTGCTGATTCCGGAGCGTCGCCCGCCCGGCTTCGCCCGCGGCGGACAGAGCGGTGCCGAGAGCGAATCAGCCAAAAGTGGGCATCGCTAGAAGGATGCATCCCGAAAGGAAGTTATATCACCCGGCCGCTCTCCTGAGCGAAGTAAGAGTAGGTTGCCGGTTTCACCACGATACCCACCAAGCTGCTATGACCGGCATCCTGCGGCTAAATGGTGAGTCTAAGTTGCTTCACTGTTTTTGGGTGCCGACAGGATGATGTCGCGAGGTGGTCGACAAGCGCCGCAGGGAACACGTCGAACGGCCCGTCCCGAGAGAAAGAGCGGCCGAGCGACTTAGGTGGCGTTATGTCGGATATGTCGCCTTCCGTTGGTCGCATTGCTCACGCATCCGCGCACGCCAACGCGATCCGGGACCGCCCGGCCGGTCGCCGATCCGGCCCAACGCACCGGCTCGGCGCGCTCTCCGCCCGACAACGCAACTGTACAGCTCTTGGTCCACGCTGACCCACGGAGCTAAGTTACCAACCTGGACTCGCAATTTCAGGTGCAGGCCAAAAGAGACGTCAACCCCGCTTGGCCTGTGCATCGGAGAAGAGGTGCCGATGGATAGCCCAGGGATAGCCGGCCGATGAGGATCGAGTACGTCGACCTGATCGAGGTCGCACTGCCGCTCGTGAGCCCCTTCCGAATCTCCACCGGGACCATGACGACCAGGGAGACGTTCCTGCTGCACATGGTCACCGACGCCGCCGAAGGCTGGGCCGAATTCGCCGGAGACCCCGACCCGGGCTACTACTCCGAGTTCGCCGCCGCCGCCGAGATCGTCGTCCGCGACTTCCTGCTGCCCGGCGTCCTCACGCTGCCCGAGCCCCGGGTCGCCGAGCTCGGCCCGGTCTTCGCGGCGGTCAAGGGGAACCGGCTGGCCAAGGCGGTGCTCGAGACCGCGCTGCTGGACGCCGAGCTGCGCGCCTACGGCATGTCGCTCGGCACCTTCCTCGGCGCGGCGCGGGAGGCCGTCCCCGTAGGGGTGTCCGTCGGCATCCAAGACTCGGTCGGCGAGTTGCTCGACGTGGTGGAGCGGTACCTTGCCGAGGGATACGCGCGTATCAAGGTGAAGATCGCGCCTGGCTGGGACCTCGAACCCGTGCGCGCTGTCCGGGAGCGGTTCGGGGACGACCTGCCGCTACAGGTGGACGCCAACACCGCCTACACCCTCGGCGATGCCGGGCATCTGCGCCGCTTGGACGAGTACGGCCTGCTGCTCATCGAAGAGCCGCTACAGGAAGACGACCTGCATTCCCACGCGCTGCTGCAGCGGCGGCTGGCCACCCCGATATGCCTGGACGAATCCATCCACAGCGCCCGCGACGCCGCCGCCGCCATCGCGCTCGACGCCTGCCGGGTCATCAACGTCAAGCCGGCCCGTGTCGGCGGCTATCTGGAGGCCCGGCGGATCCACGACCTCGCCGCCGCGCACGGCGTCCCCGTCTGGTGCGGCGGCAACCTCGAAACCGGCGTGGGCCGCGCCGCCAACCTGGCGCTGGCCGCTCTGCCCGGTTTCACCCTCCCCGGCGACCTGTCGGCCTCGAACCGCTATTTCGCCGAGGACCTCACCGAGCCGTTCGTCCTGCGCGACGGCCTCATGCGCGTGCTCGACGGGCCAGGCATCGGCATCGATCCCCAGCCGGATGCCCTGGCCCGGCACACCACCGCCGTCAGGCGGCTCCACCCGCGAGAGTGACCGATACCGCGCACGGCGAAGATGCATCCTGGCGTGGTGAGTACGCGGTCCGGGCGGTCATTCGCTGCGGACAGGCCGTGATGCCTGCACCGCGATCGGGGTGCCGCGTATTCTGTGCCGAAACATGATCAATTCAGAAAGGGTGCCGCGTGGACGCACTCGGTCCCGAGGACCCGCGGAGCGCTGGGCCGTACCGGCTGATCGCGAGGCTGGGCGCCGGCGGCATGGGACGGGTCTTCCTCGGACGTTCCCAGCGCGGCCGGACGGTCGCGGTGAAGCTCGTCCATCCTGAATTGATGCGCGAGCCCGCGACCCGCCGCCGGTTCCGGCACGAGGTCGAGGCCGCGCGCAAGGTCGGCGGTGAATGGACCGCGGCCGTCCTGGACGCCGACACCGAATCCGACGCGCCGTGGGTGGCCACCGCCTACGTCCCGGGCCCCGGCCTCAAGGACGTCGTCGAGTCGCACGGTCCGCTGCCCGAGCCGTCCGTTCTCGCGCTGGCCGCCGGGCTCGCGCGGGCGCTGAACGGCGTGCACGGCAATGACCTGATCCACCGCGACGTCAAGCCGTCGAACGTGCTCATCACGATCGACGGGCCCCGCCTGATCGACTTCGGCATCGCGCGCTCGGCCGAGGTCGGCCTCGGCACCCGCAGCGGCGGGATCATCGGGTCGCCGGGATTCATGTCGCCCGAACAGGTCCGGGGCAGACCGCTCACCCCGGCGTCCGACGTCTTCTCCCTCGGCGCGGTACTGGCGTTCGCGGCCACCGGGCGGCCGCCGTTCGGGGACGGCGGCGTCCACGCCCGGATGTTCCGCATCGCGTCCGAGCCCGCCGATCTCGGCGGACTGGACGGGCCCGTTCGCGACCTCGTGGAGCGCTGCCTCGCCAAAGATCCCGCGGCGCGACCCGCCCTCGACGACCTGCTCGTCGGCCCCCTGGCCGACCCGCCCGGCGGCGCCTGGCTGCCCGCCGAGGTCACGGCGGAGCTGGGCCGGCACGCCGCACAGCTACTCGAGGTCGAGGAACCGCGGGAACCGTCCCCCGTGCCGGGCGCGCCCGCGGCGCTACCAGCCGCCACCTCCCCGGGCCCGGCGCCCGGCGACACCCGAGGCGGCTTGCCGGGACGCCGGAAAATGCCGTTCTACCTCGGGGCGGGCGCGGCGGCGACCGTCGTCGTCCTGGTTTCCGGACTTCCGTTCGCCTTGCTGCGGGACCAGGACGCCGGCGCCCGAGACGGAGGGGGCGCGGCGGCCTCCGGTACTGCCCGTGACGTCCCGCTGGGCATGCTCGGCACCTGGGAAGGACGGTCGGAGGCGTTCGACGGGCCCTCCGCCCGCCTCCAGCGCATCACCATCCGGCGGGGAACGGTCGGCGAACAGGTCGCCGACCTCCACACGGCCACCGCCGACGCGTTATGCGAGTACGAGGGCGTCCTCAAGGAGGGCGGGTCGACCATCCGGCTGAACACGCAGCTGGTCCGATCCTTCCGCTCCAGATGCGCGGACCGCGTGGAGGTCGTCCTGACCCTTGAGGCGGGCAAGGTCCGCTGGAAAGGCCCCGGCCCCGTCCAAATGCTCTTCGGTGCGCGCAACCAGGCCGTCCCGCAGCGTCTCCAGGGCGTCTGGCAGTGGGCGGGCGGTGCTCAGGCCCCGTCGCCACGGCAGGTCGAACTGGGCTCGGACGACGTCGGAAGCGAGGCGGTCACGGTCGTCGCCCCTGGCCGGGACGGAGCCCAATGCATCGCGAAGGCGATCCTGGTGTCCGCCGAAAAGGACATCGTGCTGTTCCCCAGCCGCCTGATCGCGGGCCAGTGCGAACTGGACGGCCTGCAGAAAATCGCTCCTCAGGGCGACGGGGCCGCCTACTGGGCGTCCTTCGCCCGAGGGGAGAGCGGCAACCTCCGCCAGTACGTGGGCTGACCCGTGCTCCGTTCCTCGGTTGTCCGGATGTGCGGCCTCGCGTTCGATCAGGGTCCAACATCGCAACGAAATGGCGGGGGCGATCACTCGGGTTGTCGCTAGCGTGACTTCTCGTTTGCATGCGGTCCGTACGGCCTCATTGTGTTGCTCAACCGTGGTAAATAGGCTGAGAAGGAAACGCTCTTCGGATAATCAGTTGCGTGCCGAACCACGGCCCGCCTAGGCTCGGCGGGTGCGGCGAACCGTCATCATCGGCGACATCCACGGCTGCTTCGACGAACTGCTCGAACTGCTCGAGAAAATCGACCTCCGTCCGGACGACCTGCTGGTCAGCGTCGGCGACCTGGTCGACCGCGGCCCGGCGCCCGATGAGGTCGTCAGGCTTTTCCGGGAGCGTCCGAACTCTGTCGCTGTCATGGGCAACCACGAACGCAAACACGTGCGCGGAATTTTTTCCTACGCCCAGGAGATCACGCGTTTGCAGCTGGGCGACCGCTACGCCGAAACGGTCGACTGGATGCGGACGCTGCCGTACCACTTCGAGAACGACCATGTTCGCGTGGTTCATGCCGCGATGGTGCCCGGCATTCCGCTGGACGAGCAGAAAGAGGAAATCCTCTGCGGCTCGACCAGCGGCGAGCGGGAACTCACCGCGCTGTTCCCCGATGGCTACTGGCACGACCACTACGACGATGACAAGCCGGTCGTCTTCGGCCATCACGTGACCGGACGCGAGCCGATGATCCGCGACGGCAGGATCTTCGGTCTGGACACCGGCGCGTGCCACGGCTGGAACCTGACCGCGCTGTGCGTGCCGGAATTCACGATTCATTCGGTGGAAGCGCACGCGGATCACTGGTCGATCGTCAAACGTCAGTGGCAGCTCCCCGTCCTGAAGACCAAGCCTTGGCGTGACTTCACCTGGCCAGAGCTGGCCGAGACGATCGCGAGTTTTTCCAGGGCGTCCAACACCGCCACACGAAGCTGGCTGGAGACCGTCGAGAATTGGGCCACGGATCTGCAGGCGCTGTTTCCTGACCTGGTCACCGAGGCTCACCGCGTCGCCGACGAGCTCAGCACGGACGAGCTGCGGCACCATCCCGCCGCACGGTTCCTGTTCCAAGCCCGTAACGGGCGGCTCGTCCAGGCCAGCCTGGCCAGGCAGTGCTCGACACCCCGCAGAACGATCGACTTGGCGGGCGCCTTGGGCCTGGCCGTACCCGACGTGCCCAGCTGACCCGCGCCGAGGGACCGGCCTGTCGCTACCAGGCCGGCCCCTCAGGCCAGAATGAATGAGCCTCCCCGGCACCGAGACAGCGGCCGCTTTCGGCGCAGCCACTCATAGCGTCGTCACACGACTCACTTCACATCTTCTTCAACCAGGAGTCGCAACGGCCCACGCCGAGGATTACCTAGGGTCCGGCCACCGTCCGCGGGATCACACCGGAAATGCGTGAGGGACGTCCACCGGGTGGTGGGCGTCCCTCACGGAGCGGGTCGAGTTACTTGAGGATCGGAAGGCGCTTGACCAGCGGGAGCTTGCCCCACCAGCGGCCCAGGCCCAGGGTGTCGCCAGCGCTGACCAGGGCCAGCCCGACGACCAGCAGCGCGTAGATCAGGTGGTCGTCCATGAAGACGTTGTTCTCCGGAGGAAGAACCGCGGTCCACATCATCACCAGCAGCGCCGCACCACCGACCGCCGCGATCCGCATCCCGATGCCCAGGATCAGCGCCGCACCCACACCGGCCAGACCGATCATGAACAGCCAGTCCGCCCACGCCGCACCGGCCAGGTCGTTGTAGAACCCCGCGAACGGGCCCTTGGGCGCGTGCGCCAGGAACCCCTCGGTCGGGCTCCCGCCGTCCACCCAGCCCTTACCTTTGGGAGTCTCGTGACCGAGCCCGAAGGTCTTGTCCAAGAATGCCCAGAGGAAAACCCAGCCCAGCGCCAGCCGGGCCGCGGCCCACACATACCGGGCGGCGGGCGACTCGGTTCTGGGCGAGGGGGCAGTCCGCCCCTCACTGGTCCTCGGCTCGGAGAGTGCCATCGTCTCTCGCCTTTCTCGCGTCGCTCATTTCCTACACCTATGACTCAACATCATCAGCGGTGGGCGGGGATAGGCCCATTCGCACACGATCAACGGGACGAAGGTCCGCGTTTACGGCGGCGGGCAGGGCCCAAAGTCCAGGTGATCGAAGGTCTTCGGCCTCTGCGATGCCGGTGGCCAGGCAAAATGAACGGGACGTGACGCTCGTCACCCAGACAGGCATCGGCCGTCACCCTTATGAGGAAATGCGTGAGGGACGTCCACCGGGTGGTGGGCGTCCCTCACGGAGCGGGTCGAGTTACTTGAGGATCGGAAGGCGCTTGACCAGCGGGAGCTTGCCCCACCAGCGGCCCAGGCCCAGGGTGTCGCCGGCGCTGACCAGGGCCAGCCCGACGACCAGCAGCGCGTAGATCAGGTGGTCGTCCATGAAGACGTTGTTCTCCGGAGGAAGAACCGCGGTCCACATCATCACCAGCAGCGCCGCACCACCGACCGCCGCGATCCGCATCCCGATGCCCAGGATCAGCGCCGCACCCACACCGGCCAGACCGATCATGAACAGCCAGTCCGCCCACGCCGCACCGGCCAGGTCGTTGTAGAACCCCGCGAACGGGCCCTTGGGCGCGTGCGCCAGGAACCCCTCGGTCGGGCTCCCGCCGTCCACCCAGCCCTTGCCCGCCGGGGTCGCGTGCCCCAGCCCGAACAGCTTGTCCACGAACGCCCACGCGAACACCCAGCCCAGCGCCAGCCGGGCCGCGGCCCAGACGTAACGGGCGGCGGGCGTCTCGGCCAGCGGCTCCGGAGCCACCACCCGGATCAGGGTGTGCCGCCCCACGTGCGTCTTGTGCTCGGTGACTGCCATCGCCGTCTCACCTTCCACCACATCGCCGGTTCCTTCTGCACTCCTTACTCAACCCCAGCCCGCCCCCCGCACGTAGGTCCGTTCGGTCCCAGATCAGCGGGACCAACGTCCCCGCGTTGCGGCGATGTGAGAGACCCAAAAGTCCCTGGGCATAGGGCCTTGCGCCCAGGTATGTCGGAAAGCGACGCTGAGCAGAGCGTTTCCTGACCTGCTCGTCCTTCCTGATGGCATTTCAGGAAGGACGAGCGCGCCTTTCGTGTGGCGGTCTGTTCAGCGGGTCAGGACGACCTTGAGTGCGCCGGTGTTGGCGGCGTCGCTGAAGACCTCGTAGGCCTTCGGGAATTCGTCCAGGGTGAAGGTGTGGGTGATGAATTTGCCCGCGTCGATCTGGCCGCCCGCCAGCAGGCGGAGCAGGGTGGGCGTGGAGAAGGTGTCCACCAGGCCCGTGGTGATGGTGATGTCCCGGATCCACTGCTCTTCCAGGTGCAGGGACGCCGGGGCGCCGTGCACGCCGATGTTGGCGATCCGGCCTCCCGGACGGGCCATCTCGACCGCCAGCTCGAAGGCGGCGGGGACTCCGACGGCCTCGACGGTCACGTCCGCGCCCAGGCCGCCGGTCATGTCGCGGACCAGGGTCAGGGCGTCCTCCCGCGAGTTGTTGATCGTGGTGTCGGCGCCGAACCGCTCGGCCGCCTCCAGCCGGCTGTCGGCGAGGTCGATCGCGATGACGCGGCTCGGGCTGAACAGCCGCGCGCCCATGATCGCCGAGAGCCCGATCGGGCCGGCGCCCACCACCGCGACGGTGTCGCCGGGACCGACGGCGCCGTTGAGCACGCCGACCTCGTAGCCGGTCGGCAGGATGTCGGCCAGCATCAGCACGTCCCGGGCGGGGACGCCCTCCGGCAGCGGGTGCACCGAGGTGTCGGCGAACGGCACCCGCACGTACTCGGCCTGCGTCCCGTCGATCTTGTGGCCGAGGATCCAGCCGCCACCGCCCAGGCACTGTCCGTAGCGGCCCTCGCGGCAGAACCGGCACGTCCCGCACGCGGTGATGCACGACACCAGCACCTGGTCGGCCGGCTTGACCGTCCGCACGGCCGGGCCGACCGACTCGACCGTGCCGACCGCCTCGTGGCCGAGGACGCGCCCGTCGGTCACCTCCGGGACGTCCCCCTTGAGGATGTGCAGGTCGGTTCCGCAGATCGTCACCGCGTCCACCCGCACGACCGCGTCACCGTCCTCGATGACCTGCGGCTTGGGCACGGCCTCCCAGGACCTGCGGCCGGGCCCGTGGTACACCAGCGCTTGCATGAGGCACCTCCTTCGTCCGTCCCCCGATGCGCTTTCCAGCGTCGAACGTGAGGGAACGCGGGCGGCAGGGCGCCAGGTCCCCCCGGACGCGGGCCTAACGTCCCTGCCCGCTCATCGCGCTCGGCCCCGGCTCCGGCGTCGGCTCGCCGCCGCCCATGTCGAGCCGGAACGGCGGGTAGCGGTCGGTCATCAGGAAGGCGTAACCGGCCACCCGCAGCACCCACCGGTTCATACCCATGACGAACCCGAAGATCCCCTGCGGGAACCGGGCCGTGAACAGCAGCGCGACGGCGGCGAAGAAGACGAGCACGCCGACCAGGCCGGGCGTGTTCGCGGCCCAGCCGGAGTCGTCCCCGCCGGGACCGGCCCCGAGGAACAGCGAGACCACCAGGTAGTGCGGGATCGCCAGCAGCCACCACTTCACCAGGACCAGCCCTCGCGACAGCCGTTCGGGGTAGTCGATCGCGAGGCGGGCGGGGTAGCCGGGGACGTCCTGGAGCGTGAACGGCGGGTACCGGTCGGTGCCCAGCGCGCTGTACCCGTAGAACGCCACCCGCCATGCCCAGCGCAGCACCCCGACGTTGAAATCGAAGATCGACCGCGGGTAGCGGCCCGTGATCAGGATCGCGAAGAACGCGACCACGGTCAGCACCGTGAACGCGATCCCGAGGAAGAAGAGCACGATGTAGTGCGGGATCAGCAGGAGCCATTTCACCAGCCACAGCCATCGCGACAGCGGCTCGTCCAGCCGGCCGTCCACTCGGACCGGTAGATCTCGACCGTTCATCTTGGCCTCCCAGCGAGGTCGAGTACCCGGTGGCCTGCCGGCAGCCGGGCGAATCTCCTCTCCCACGGTCGTCCTGAGCGGATGCCGCCGTGTAGGGAGGTATGTCCGCAACCTCGGAGGACGAACGTCCACGGGGGCGCGGCGTCCCATGGGGGCGTCTTTCACGGGCGTGGTGCGTCCGCGTCCGGCCCGGCTTGCTACTACGGTTGTAGCAGATTGTCGGGAACCGATGAGCGGAGGATCCAATGGCTTTCTGGGACAAGCTGCGTGAGTCGACGCAGACCATGCAGACGCAGCTGCTCAGCAAGAAGAACGACCTGAAGAGCGGGGCGTTCCGGGACGCGAGCATGGCGATGTGCGCGCTGGTCGCGGCGGCGGACGGGAGCGTGGACCCCGCGGAACGGCAGCGCACCGCGTCGCTGATCGCGAGCAACGAGGTGCTGCAGAACTTCCCCGCGGACGATCTGCAGCGGCGGTTCAACGACTACGTGTCGAAGCTGACGGCCGACTTCGACTTCGGGAAGGTTTCGGTCCTGCAGGACATCGGCAAGGCCGGGAAGAAGCCCGCCGAGGCGCGGGCCGTCGTCCAGATCGGCATCGTGATCGGGGGCGCAGACGGGAACTTCGACGACATGGAGAAGGCCGTCGTCCGCGAGGCCTGCTTCGCCCTCGGCCTGAACCCCGCCGAGTTCGAACTCTGACGCTTCCGAAGGCGAGCGGAGTCGGCGCCTGCGCGCCTTCGGAGTGGGACGGGGCCGGTCCGGTCACCGCGCCGCGACCGGACCGGGCCCGCGCCGGGGGCGGCCGCTCGGATCGGCGGCGCGCGGCGGCGGCCGGCGGGTTCAGGCCGCGGCGGCCCGGGTGCCGAGCACCGCCGCGACCTGGGGCGCCACCTGGCCGGCCCAGCCGTCCAGGATCTCTCCCGCCCGCTCGATCCGGCTCTCCAGCAGCACCGCCCCCGGAGTCGGGACGAACGCGCCGAGTTCCACCAGGGCCGGACGCAGATGGACCTCGACGGCGAGCGCGTGCCGAGGGTCGCTCAGGACCAGCAACGGCAGCGCCACTGCCGAGGTCAGCGCCCCGCTGGGCAGGCGGTCGAGGAAGGTCTTCAGCAGCCCGGTGTAGGTGCCCTTGTGGGACGGGCTCGCCACCACGAGGACGTCGGCCTCGCGGACCATCTCCACCGCCGTCTCCACCACGGCGGAGGCCGAGGCCGAGCCGAGGGCGGCCGCCAGCGCCGACAGGTCGAGGATCTCCTGTTCGACGGGTCCGATGCGCCCGCCGATCGCCCTGGCGGCGAGGGCCGCGACGGCGCGCGTCTGCGATCGCGGCCGCGGAGTGCCGATCAGCGTGACGACGCGCGGCGTCACCATTGGCCGGCCTCCTCGGTGACGCGCCGCACCGGCCGTCCGTCGACGAGGTCGTAGCGGTTCATGTAGGCCAGCGGCGGCGAGTACACGTGCACGCTGACCGCGGGGGCGGCCGAGACGTTGCGCACCTCGTGGACGTAGTCGGCGCCGAACGCGCGGGAGCCGCCCGCCGTCACCGTCCGCACGGTGCTCAGGTCGGCCTCCTCCAGCGCGCCGAGCGCCACCGCGAACGCGCCGCGCGAGCCGCCGTGGTCGTGCAGGCCGGTGCTCTGGCCGGGCAGCCAGCTGATCAGCCAGATCTCCCGGTCCCCGTCGCGGTGCAGGCGCTCGTACCAGCGCCCCTCCGGGCTGAGCCGCACCCGTGGCAGCCATTCGTCGCAGTGCTCCGCGAGCTCCGCCGCGGCCGAGGCCAGCGTGGTGCCGGCGGGGACGAAGGTGCTCGTCGTCATCTATGCCCTCCTCTGGATCGTCAGGTGCTGCCGCCATGCGTCACTGGTACGGGGCGAGCCGACACAGGCCGCTCGCCAGCCGTCCCAGATCGACATGCGGTCGCGTCCACAGAGAGGGCCCCGGGTTCATGAGAACCAGCATGCCGTCTATTACCTACTTAGTCAATCGGAATTATGGTCAAACCTCCCTTGGATCAGTGGGTGGCACGGTAAAGGTCTGGACGCCGCCGAGAGCCGTACTGTCCGGGTACCGCGCATCAGGGCTGCGGAGCGGGCTCCGGGCAGGCGCTCTCCAAGAGGCGCATCTGGGCGGCCTGGAGCCGGTCGACGACCAGTTCGGTGAACCGGCGCGTCAGTTCGTAGCCGAGCGCGGGGTCGACGGCGCAGAGGGTGCGGATCAGCCGGCCGTCGAACTCGATGGCCCGGACGTCGGTCAGCGCCGTCGCCCCGAAACGCCACCGGTACGGGCGGAACAGCCACGACCAGCCGAGGACGGAGCCGGGTCCGAACGTGTCGACGACGACCGGCCCTCGCTCCGGCACGCGGAGATCGAGGACCACCGATCCGTCCTGGATCAGCCAGAACCGCTCCGCGGGCTCGGACTCGGCGATGATCCGCCGGCCCGCCGCGATCTCGGCGGCGCGGGCGGTGGTCGCCAGTCTCGCCAGGTCGGCGCTCCGCATTCCCCGCAGGAAAGCCTCACGCGCCAGGTCTGCCGCGGTAATGGTCTTCACCGGTTCGCCCCCGATCGTGCGGTCGAAGTTCTCGCGTCCCCCCATCTCACCCGTCGCGTGATCGGTGACACAGGGCCGAAGGGCCCTTGGCCGCGGGACTTCCGCCGTATCTCGCCCGAGGGGCGGCCTTATCTCGCCCGCGGGGCGACCGTGTCTCGCCCACGGGGCGAAGGTCCCGGGACGGACGGGCCGCTCGGCACTGATACGCGGCCGCCCCCATGGGGCAGGGTGGAGGTATCCAAGCCGAGGACGTGAGGAAACGATGGGCGACGCCGCGATCAGTGAGACGCACATCGGCGTGGTGTTCTTCGTCGGCGACCGTGCCTACAAGCTGAAGAAGCCGGTGAACCTGGGGTTCCTCGACTTCAGCACCCGGGAGTTGCGCGAGCGCGCCTGCCGGGAGGAGGTCCGGCTCAACCAGCGGTTCGCCCCGGACGTCTACCTCGGGGTCTGCGACGTGCGCGCCCCGGACGGCGAGATCTGCGACCACCTGGTCGTGATGCGCCGCATGCCCGCCGAACGGCGGCTGTCCCGCCTCGTGGAGGAGGGCGCGCCGGTCGAGGGCGCGGTCCACGACGTCGCCCGGCTCCTCGCCGCCTGGCATGCCCGCGCGCCCCGCGGCCCCCGCGTCGCCGCGCAGGGGACGCGCGACGCCCTGCGCGCCCGCTGGCGCGACAGCTTCGAGCAGGTGCGGCCCTTCCACGGCGGCGTGCTCGACGCGGTGGACGCGACCGAGATCGAGGACCTCGTCACCGCGTTCCTCGCCGGCCGCGAGCCGCTGTTCGAGGCGCGCATCGCCGACGGGCGGGTGGTCGACGGGCACGGCGACCTCCTCGCCGGGGACGTCTTCTGCCTGGACGACGGCCCGCGCGTCCTCGACTGCCTGGAGTTCGACGAGGCGCTGCGCTCCCTGGACGGGCTCGACGACGCGTCCTTCCTGGCCATGGACCTCGAACGCCTCGGCGCCCCGCACCTCGCCGACCGCTTCCTCGGCTGGTACGCCGGGTTCGCCGCCGACCCGGCGCCGTCCTCGCTCCGCCACCACTACGTCGCCTACCGCGCGTTCGTCCGCGCCAAGGTCGCCTGCCTGCGCCACGAGCAGGGCGCCCCGGACGCGGCCGCCGAGGCGCGCTCCTACGCCGATCTCGCGCTGCGGCATCTGCGCGCCGGTCAGGTCGGGCTGATCCTGGTGGGCGGGCTCCCCGGAACCGGCAAGACGACCCTCGCCGGGGCCCTGGCCGACCGGCTCGGCTGCACCCTCCTCAGCAGCGACCGCCTCCGCAAGGAGACCGCCGGGCTCGCGCCGCTCGACTCGGCCGCCGCCCCCTACGGAACCGGGCTCTACTCCCCCGAGCAGACCCGGCGCACGTACCGGGAGCTCGCGGAACGCGCCGCCACGCTGCTCCAGCACGGCGAAACGGTCGTCCTGGACGCCTCCTGGACGTCGGAGGACGCGCGGGCCCTGCTCGCCGGAGTCGCCGAGCGCGCGCACGTCCCGCTGTACTCGCTGCGGTGCGACGCCCCCGAAAGCGTCGCCGTCGAGCGCATGCGCGCCCGCCCGCAGGGCCTGTCGGACGCCGACGCCGAGATCGCCGCCGCGATGCGTGCGGACGCGGCACCGTGGCCGGAGGCCGTCGCGATCGACACCGGCGGCTCGCCCGCGAAGTCTTTGGACCAGGCGCTGGAGGCCGTCCGCCCCCATGGCGCCGAGCACGTGCGGCCGCTCCGGCCGCTGCTGCCCCCCGGCTGAGTCGCGCCCCCGCTGAGTCGCCGCCCCGGCTGACCGGCGCCCGCGGGTCTCTCTGCCGCATTCGGGACCTTGGTCCCTTCAATGGCGGGACGCCCGCTGAAGTAACACCCCGCAAGGGGGAGCGGGTAACGTCCAATCCGTCAGCGACGAGGCGAAGGACGATGCCATGACCGGCGAGGCTGCCGAGACGATCCGGGTGTTCCTGCTGGACGATCACGAGGTCGTGCGCCGCGGGGTGGCCGCGCTGCTGTCGGCCGAGGACGACATCGAGATCGTCGGCGAGGCCGGCACCGCCGAGCACGCCCTGGCGCGCATCCCCGCCGCCCGGCCCGACGTGGCCGTGCTGGACGTCCGGCTCCCCGACGGCGACGGCGTCAGCGTGTGCCGCGAGCTCCGCTCCCAGATGCCCGACCTGGCCTGCCTGATGCTGACCTCCTTCGACGACGAGGACGCCCTGTTCGAAGCGGTCATGGCGGGCGCGTCCGGCTACGTCCTCAAGCAGATCCACGGCTCGGACCTGGTCGGCGCGGTCCGCACCGTCGCCACCGGCCAGTCCCTGCTCGACCCCCGCTCCACCGCCCGGATGCTGCAGCGCCTGCGCGACCGGCAGGAGAAGCAGGACCCGCTCAAGGGCCTGACCGACCAGGAACGCCACATCTTCGACCTCATCGGCGAGGGCCTGACGAACCGGCAGATCGGCGAGCGCCTCTTCCTGGCCGAGAAGACCGTCAAGAACTACATCTCCAACATCTTCGCCAAACTCGGCATGAGCCGCCGCACCCAGGCCGCCGCCCTCGCCGCCCAGCTCAAGGCCGACCGCAAGCCCCCTCGCACCGGCCTCCGTCCCTAGGGCGGCGGCCCGATCGCCGCGTCCCCGCGGTGCCCGGACCGTCCGCCCCATCGGCCGCGGGCTCGGCTCCGCACCGTCCGCCCGTCATACGGCTACGTGCTGCAGCTCGCGGGCGATCCCGGCGGCCCACTCGGCGACCCGGTCGCGGTCGCGGTAGTCGCCGGCGGACTGCCGCGCGATCCGGGAGGCCAGGAAGCCCTCCGCGTCCGCGGTCAGCCGCCCGCCGAACGTGGCGTGGCCGCGGGCGCCGACCCGCCGGGCCAGCTTCGCCACGCCCCGCACCGGCTCGATCTCACGCTCCCCGGCGCTGCGGTCCAGCGGGCCGCTGCTGAACAGCCACACCGGCACGCGCTCGAGCGCGCCCGCGTGCCGACGGACGAACCGCCGCGCCTCCCCGTGCCAGCGCCCCGCGTACAGGGCGCCACCGACGACCACGGCGTCGTACCCGTCCAGCGCGGTGACCTCCCCGGCCCGTCGCACCTCGGCCTCGACGCCCATGCGGCGCAGCGTGGTACCCACCCATTCGGCGATCTCGGCGGTTCCTCCCCGGTCGGAGGCGTACGCCACCAGCACCCGCATCATGACGACTCCTTCCCCTGCGTTCACCTCCAGCCTTCCCGAGCGTCGCCGCACCGTTCAGGGGCATGGGTCGGGGATCCGCGGGACCTTCGGCCCTGGGAGCATCGAGGCGGGCACCCAGAGGCTGAAGGTGACAGGGAGGCATGGGGATGACGACGGCGCTGGCGCCTTACCGCAGGCCCGCCGAGGACGTCGTGCGCGACCTCGGCGGCGACGCCTCCCGCGGGCTGACCTCGGCCGAGGCGGCGGCCCGGCTGCGGCGGGACGGGCCGAACACGCTGCCGGCGGCGCGGGGCCGCGGCCCGGTGCTGCGGTTCCTGATGCAGTTCAACAGCCCGCTGATCTACGTCCTGCTGGCGGCGGCCCTGGTCACGGGGCTGCTCGGCGAGCACGTGGACGCGCTGGTGATCCTCGGCGTGGTGATCGTGAACGCGATCGTCGGGTTCGTCCAGGAGTCGCGCGCGGAGCGGGCGCTGACCGCGCTGGCCGCGATGGCGCGGACGACGGCGGTGGCCGTCCGCGACGGCGCGCCGGTCGGCGTCCCGGCGGCCGACCTCGTCCGGGGCGACCTGGTCGTCCTGGAGGCCGGCGACAAGGTCCCGGCCGACCTGCGGCTGCTGCGCACCGACGAGCTGGCCGTGGACGAGTCGGCGCTGACCGGGGAGTCGGTGCCCGTCGCGAAGGACCCGGCGGCGCTGCCCGAGGTCGCCCTCGCGGACCGAACCGGCATGGCGTTCTCCGGGACGCTGGTGACCGCGGGCGCGGCCACCGGCCTGGTCGTGGCGACCGGCGCGGACACCGAGCTCGGCGACATCAACCGGCTGGTGCAGGGCACCGCGACGGTGCAGACGCCGCTCACCCGCAAGATCGCGCAGTTCAGCAAGATCGTGACGGTGGCGATCCTGCTGCTGGCCGCGCTCACCTTCGTGATCGGCATCCTGCGCGGACGGGACGCGCCGGAGATGCTGACCGCCGCCGTCGCGCTCGCGGTCGGCGCGATCCCCGAGGGCCTGCCCGCCGTCGTGACGATCACGCTGGCGCTCGGCGTCGCCCGGATGGTGCGGCGCGGCGCCATCGTCCGGCACCTGCCCGCCGTGGAGACGCTCGGCGGCACCACCGTCATCTGCAGCGACAAGACCGGCACGCTCACCCAGAACCAGATGACCGTCACCGCGATCAGCGCGGGCGGTCGCGACTACACCGTCACCGGCACCGGCTACGCCCCGGACGGCGCGATCGAGCAGGACGGCCGCGCGGTCGATCTCGCCGGGCACCCCGCCCTCCGGGAGACGCTGCTGACGGGGCTCGGCTGCAACGACGCGCGGCTCGCCGAACAGGACGGCGGCTGGGTGATCACCGGCGACCCGACCGAGGGGGCCCTCGTCACCAGCGCCGCCAAGGCCGGGCTCGACCGCGTCCCGCCCCGCACCGCCACGCAGCCGTTCAGCTCCGAGCGCCGCTACATGGCGACCCTGCACGAGGACGGCACCGTCTACGTCAAGGGCCCGGTCGAGCGGCTGCTGGAGCTGTGCGACGACGCCGCCGGACCCGACGGCACGACCGTCCCCCTGGACCCGGCCGCCGTCACCGCCCGCGCCGAGGCCTACGGAGCGCAGGCGCTGCGCGTGATGGCCTTCGCCCGGGGGCGTGCCGAGACGCTGGACGAGCTGCCCCGGCTGACGTTCCTCGGCCTCCAGGCCATGCTGGACCCGCCCCGCGCGGACGCCGCGCGCGCCATCCGGACCTGCCACGACGCCGGCATCCAGGTCAAGATGATCACCGGTGACCACGCGGCGACCGCCGCCGCCATCGGCGCCCACGTCGGTCTCGAGGGCGAGGTGATGACCGGCGCGGAACTCACCGGCGACCTCTCCCCCGAGCGGCTGCACGCCACCACCGTCTTCGCCCGCGTCTCCCCGGAGCAGAAGCTCCGCCTCGTCCAGGCGCTGCAGGGGTCCGGGCACGTGATCGCGATGACCGGCGACGGGGTCAACGACGCGCCCGCCCTCAAGCAGGCCGACATCGGCGTGGCCATGGGCCGCACCGGCACCGACGCCGCCAAGGAGTCGGCCGACATGGTGCTCACCGACGACGCCTTCACCTCCATCGAGCAGGCCGTCGAGGAGGGGCGCGGCGTCTTCGACAACCTGGTGAAGTTCATCGTGTGGGCGCTGCCGTCCAACATCGGGCTCGGCCTGGTCCTCGTCGCCGCGATCGTCGCCGGCACCGCGCTGCCGATCCTGCCGCTCCAGGTGCTGTGGCTGAACATGACCGCGGTGCTCGTCCTCGGCCTGCCGTTCGCCGTCGAGCCGAGGGACGAGCACATCATGCGCCGCCCGCCGCGCGACCCGGCGCTGCCGCTGCTCACCCGCGCGATGACCAGCCGGATCCTGCTGGTCTCGGGGATCCTGCTCGCCGGCTCCTTCGGCCTCCAGCACTGGGAACGGGACCACGGCGCGGCCCCGGAGGTCGCGCAGACGATCGTCGTCAACGTGTTCGCGCTGACGCTGCTGACCTACATGTTCAACTGCCTGTCGCTGGACCGGCCGCTGCTGTGGGGCGGCGTGCGCCGCAACCCGTGGGTCGCCGTCAGCGTCCTCGTCCTCGCCGCGCTCCAGATGCTCTACACCTACGCGCCGTTCATGAACGACCTGTTCGGGTCCGCGCCGCTCGGCGCGGCCGCCTGGGCGCGCATCGCGGTCATCGCCGTCGCGTCCTACCTCGTGGTGGAGGCGCTGAAGTTCGTCCAGCGCGCCCGCTGACCTCACCGCCGGGAGTCCGTCGGCGTACCACGGTGAGCGGGTCGGCAGGTACTACACCCACGCCCAGGGACACCCCACGCCAAGGGCCCGGCGGCACGGGCCGGGGGCCCCGTCGGCACGGGGGCGGACGTACCGTCCTTGGTCCCCTCGCCCGCGGGACCTTAGGCCCTGGGGCGCCAGCCCCGGCGACCGGGAACCTTGGGGCACAGCGGCAGCACGAGGAGGTGCGCCATGCCTCATCCGTTCGCGACGCGCGTCGGGGTCCGGCGTCTGGTGACCGCGGCCATCGCCGCGCCGTCGGTCCACAACACCCAGCCCTGGCTCTTCCGGCTCGACGAGGACGCGTCCGTCATGGAACTGCGCGCGGACCCGGACCGCGGCCTGCCGGTCATCGACCCGAGCGGCCGGGCCCTGCACCTCAGCTGCGGCGCCGCCCTGTTCAACCTGCGGCTGGCGATCCGGGTGACCGGGCACCTGCCGGTCGTCGACCCCTTCCCGGACGCCGCGGCCGAGCCGGTGCTGCTGGCGTCCGTCCGGGCCGTGGACGCGACGATGCCGACGGCGGGCCAGACTGAGCTGTACGCGACGATCCCGCACCGGCGCACCAACCGCAGGCCGTTCGGCAAGAGGCGGGTGCCGCAGGTCGTGCGGGACGAGCTGGTGGCCGCGGCCCGCGAGGAAGGGGTGGCGCTGGGCCTTCCCGGCCCGCAGACCACCGCGTACCTGCTCAGCCTGATCGCCGCGGCGGACGCCAAGCTCGTCGCCGACCCCGCCTACCTCGCCGAACTGGCCCGCTGGACGCCGGACCGCACCCGCGGCGACGGCATCCCCTGGTACGCGTTCGGCCCGCGGCCGAGCGGGCACGGCCTGCCGCTGCGCGACTTCGGCCCGGCCGGGCCGGCCGCCGGCCGCGAGGTCGACGACTTCGCCGCCCGCCCGCAGCTCGGCGTCCTGCTCACCCGGGGCGACGGGCCGCGCGACTGGCTGCGCGCCGGGCAGGCCCTGCAGCGGGTCCTGCTCACCGCGACGCGGCGCGGCGTGGCGACGTCGATGCTGTCCCAGATCCTGGACGCGCGCTGTACCGGGGCGGACGAGCCCAAGGCGCACGGCCACATCCAGGCGATCATCCGGTTCGGCTACGGGCCGCTCGTGCCCGGGACGCCCCGGCGCCCGTTCCCCGAAGTCCTCGAACGCGTCTGACCCCGCGAAGAAAGGCGAACGATGCCCACACTCGTCCAAGAGTTCACCGACGTGTTCCGCCCGGAGCACCGCTTCGACGACATCCTGACGACCCGGCGCCGGGCGCGCGCCGCCGGGCTGAACCCGCTGACGTGGGCGGCCACCGCCCGAGGGCGGAATGTCTGAGCCGGGGCTGCCGCGGATCATCCAGGGCGGCATGGGCGCGGGCGTCTCCGGCTGGCGGCTGGCGAGCGCCGTCGCCCGGACGGGACAGCTCGGCGTCGTGTCCGGGGTCGCGCTGGACGCCCTGCTGGCCCGCGGCCTCCAGGCCGGGGACGAGGGCGGCCACCTGCGCCGCGCGCTCGCCCACCTGCCGCTGCCGGGGGTCGGCGAGCGCATCCTGGAGCGCTACTTCGTCCCCGGCGGGATCGAGCCGGGGCAGCGCTTCCGGCCGGTGCCGAAGCTCGGCCTGCGGCCGAACCGGACCCGTGACGAGCTGACCGTCGCCGGGAACTTCGCCGAGGTCTGGCTCGCCAGGCAGGGCCACGGCGGCCTGGTCGGGATCAACTACCTGGAGAAGATCCAGCTCGCCACCCCGGCCGCCGCCTACGGGGCGATGCTGGCCGGCGTGGACTACGTCCTGATGGGCGCGGGGATCCCCAGCGAGATCCCCGCGCTGCTGGACGCGCTGGCCGCCGGGTGGCCCGGCCGGGTGACGGTGACGGTCGCGGGCGCCGAGGAGGGCCGCGCGTTCTCCTTCGACCCGGCGTCGCTGGCCGGGCCCGGGACGCCGGCGGAGACGGTCCGGCCCCGGTTCCTGGCGATCGTGTCGTCGTCCGTCCTCGCGATGTACCTGAACCAGTCGCCGGTCACCCGCCCGGACGGGTTCGTGCTGGAGTCGGCGGTCGCGGGCGGGCACAGCGCGGCGCCGCGCGGTCGGCTCCGCCTGGACGACGACGGTGAGCCGATCTACGGCCGGCGCGACCGGATCGACCCGGCGAAGGTCGCCGCGCTCGGCCCGCCGTTCTGGGTGGCGGGCGGGCACGCCCGGCCCGGCACGCTCGCCGAGGCGCGCTCGGCCGGCGCCGCGGGCGTCCAGGCCGGCAGCGTCTTCGCGCTGTGCCGCGAGTCCGGCCTCGAACCCGGGCTGCGGAAGGAACTCCTCGAACGGGCGCTGGGCGGCACGCTCCGGGTGCGCAACGATCCCCGCGCCTCGCCGACCGGGTTCCCGTTCAAGGTCGCCGCGCTGCCCGGCACGCTCGCCGAGCCGGACGTCTACGCGCGGCGTCCCCGGCTGTGCGACCTCAGCTACCTGCGGACCCCCTACCTCAAGGAGAACGGGACGGTCGGCTACCGCTGCCCCGCCGAACCCGTCGACGCCTACGTCCGCAAGGGCGGGACGGCCGGGGAGACGGCCGGGCGCCGCTGCCTGTGCAACGCGCTCGTCGCGAACATCGGCCACGGCCAGCACCGTCCGGACGGCTACGTCGAACCGCCGCTGCTCACCCTCGGCCAGGACCTCGGCTTCCTGCCCGGCCTCGTCCGCGCGACCGGCGGCGACTACTCCGCCGCCGACGCCGTCGACTACCTGCTGCGAACATGAGGCCCGCCGGAACCACGGGACAGATCCGCGTCCCCCGCCATGACACCGCCGACCGGCCGTTCATCGTGATCTGGGAGGCCACCCGGGCGTGCCCGCTGGCCTGCCGGCACTGCCGCGCCGAGGCCAGACCGGACCGGGATCCCGGCGAGCTGAGCACGGCCGAGGCGTTCGACCTCATCGAGCAGGTGGCCGCCTTCGGCAGCCCGCCGCCGCTGTTCGTCATCACCGGCGGCGACCCGTTCCAGCGGCCGGACCTGTTCGCCCTCGTCCGGCACGGGCACCGGATCGGCCTGCCGGTCGCGGTCTCCCCGTCGGGCACGCCGACGCTGACCGAGGCCGGCCTCACCGGGCTGCGGGACGCGGGCGCGCGCGCCGTCTCGCTGAGCCTGGACGGTTCGGACGCGCGCGTCCATGACGACTTCCGTGCCACGCCGGGCGTGTTCGACTGGACGCTGGACGCCTGGCGGGCCGCCCGCGACCTCGGTCTGAAGGTGCAGATCAACACCACCGTGACCGGGCACAACCTGACGGACCTGCCGGAGATCGTGCGGGTCGTGCACGAGATGGGGGCGCTCACCTGGAGCGCGTTCCTGCTCGTCCCGACCGGGCGGGGCAAGCTGCTGCCCGGACTCGATCCGCACCAGGTCGAGGACGTCCTCAACTTCGTGTACGACGCGGGGGCCCACGTTCCCGCGCGGACGACCGAGGCGCACCACTTCCGCCGGATCGCCGTCCAGCGGGAGATCCTGCGCGGGCACGGCGCCGACCATGTGGCCGCGCTCGGCCTCGGCCCGCTCTACGAGGGCCTGCGGGACCGGCTCGCCGCGCTGGACCTGCCGGTGCGGCGGGCCAGGCGCCCGCCCATGGACGTGAGCTCGGCGCGCGGGTTCGTGTTCGTCTCGCACCGGGGCACCGTCCATCCCAGCGGCTTCCTGCCGACCCCGGCCGGCGACGTCCGCCGCGAGCGGCTGACCGACATCTACCGGACCTCGCCCCTGTTCGTCGGCCTGCGCGACCCCGCCAACCTCACCGGCAAATGCGGGGCCTGCGAGTTCCGGACGATCTGCGGCGGCTCGCGGTCCCGGGCCCTGGCCGCGTCCGGCGACCCCTACGCCGAGGAACCCTGGTGCTCCTACCGGCCCGGCTCGTTCCCGTACCAGGACGAGCTGGCCGCCCACGTGCCGGCCGGTGGCCGGGCCGTCCCGCCCGCGTGAGGAACCCTGGAGCGCACCGAACTTATCCGCCGTGAGCTGGGTAGATGAGGATCGAGAAGCTTTCGATCCAACGGTGGGACAGGGACATGTTCGAGATCGAGGACATCCGGGAGTGGCGCGGCCGGCCGGTGATCGACGAGGCCGGAAGCAAGATCGGTGAGCTGGAGGCCATCTACGTCGACACCCTCACCGACCAGCCGGCCTTCGCGACCGTCAAGATGGGCCTGCCGACGCGGCAGCGGCTGGTGTTCGCACCGCTCGACGGGGCGACGGTGGGGCCGGGTCACCTGCGGCTGGCGCACCCGAAGAAGCAGGTCAAGAGCGCCCCCGCGATCGACACCGACGGGGAGCTTCTCGCCGGCGACGAGGGCGCCGTCTTCGCCCACTACGACCTGGCCTACCGGGCCGCGCCCGACGAGCGCCTGCTCGCGCGCCGCTGACCATCGATCCGACCGGGAGGGATCGCGCCGTGGCACTGTTCCTGCTCATCCTGCTTGCGGCGGTGGGGCTCGGCATCGCCGGCGTCGTCGTGAAGGGCCTGTTCTACCTGCTGATCATCGCCATCGTGCTGCTGGCCCTCGACCTCGTGCTGAGCGGCATCCGGCTGGGCCGCCGCGGCCGCTCCCGCCCCGCCCGCTAGGCCCCTGGGCTCCCGCCAGGCGAACACACGCTGACCTCGCGGATTCGGTCGCGCCGCCGTTAGAGGCGGGCGGCGCCGGGTAGCCCGTAGCGCGACGCCCGGCCGTGCCGGGGAACCATTCGACATCGGGGGGCATGCATGACCACGCCTGAGGAGAACGTGCCGCGGACCGACGACACCGATCACGTCCGGAAGGAGCCGGGCGGCGACCCGGAGCCGGAGCCGGACCGGCGGCGCCCGGACGAACGGAGCGACCTCGGCGCCGAACTCGAAGCCAAGATGGCGGAGAAGGGGCTCTCCCGGGAGGACTTCAGCGGCTCCTGAACGCGAATTCCAGCCTGCCCCCGCCGGTCGCGGCCGTCAGGACTCCCCCAGCCGGCGGACGGCGAGCTCGGTGAGGAGCGCCGCGGCGTCGGGCAGGACGGCGTCGTCGTAGGCGGCCTGCGGGGAATGGTTCATCGGCGCGGTCGCGAGGTCGCGGTCGGGCGGGCAGGCGCCGAGGCCGACGAACGCGCCGGGCACCCGCTGGAGGACGAAGGAGAAGTCCTCGGAGCCGGCGACCGGGCGGGGCACCTCGAAGACGCGGTCGCCGCCGAACAGGTCGCGGGCGGTGCCGAGCGCGAACTCCGCCTCGTCCGGGGTGTTGACGGTGACGGGGTACTGCTCGTCGTAGTCGAGGTCGACGGTGACGCCGTGGGCGGCCGCGATGCCGAGCACGACGCGTTCGAACCCGGCGCGGACCTTGCGGTGGGCGTCCTCGGAGAACGACCGGATCGTGGCCTTCAGCTCCGCCGTCTCGGGGATGACGTTGGCGGCCGTCCCGGCGTGCACGGACCCGACGGTGACGACGGCGGGGTCGAAGACGTCCAGGTCCCGGGTGACCATCGTCTGCAGCGCCGTGATCATCTCACCGAGCGCGGGGACCGGGTCCTTGGCGGCGTGCGGGGACGAGCCGTGCCCGCCCCGGCCGCGGATCGTCACGGTCGCCTCGTCCATCGCGGCCATCATGGGCCCGGGGCGGCTGACGACCATGCCCTGCGGGAGGAGCGTGGAGAAGACGTGCAGGGCGTAGGCGGCGGCGACCCGCTCGCCCGCCGCGTCCAGCACGCCCTCCTCGATCATGATCTTGGCGCCGCCCATGCCCTCCTCGCCGGGCTGGAACATGAGGACGACGTCGCCCGCCAGCTCGCCCCGGCGCGCGGCGAGCAGCCTGGCGGCGCCGACCAGCCCGGCGACGTGCAGGTCGTGGCCGCACGCGTGCATCCGCCCGGCGATCCGCGAGCTGTAGTCGAGCCCGGTGTCCTCCTGGACGGGCAGCGCGTCCATGTCGGCGCGCAGCAGCACTGCGGGCCCGGGTCGCCCGCCGCGCAGGACGGCGGTCACCGACGACAGGCCCGTGCCGGTGGTGATCTCCAGCGGGAGGCCGTCCAGGGCGGCGAGGATCTTCTCCTGCGTGCGCGGCAGGTCCAGGCCGACCTCCGGCTCGCGGTGCAGGGCACGGCGCAGCTCGGTCAGCTCGTCTCGCAGGTCGGCGGCATCGTCACGGGTGGCCATGGAGGTATCGTGCGGATCGCACCTTTCAGCGCCGGGAACCTGCCGGTATTCACTGAGAAAGCATGATCGATTGCAGTCATCCGCCGCCCTCGACGAGCTGGACCACCTGCTCGTCACCGCCCTGCAGACCGCGCCGCGCGCCGAGTGGAGCCGCATCGGCGCCGCCCTCGGGGTGGACGCGTCCACGGCGGCCCGCCGCTGGGCGCGGCTGACCTCGTCCGGCCTGGCCTGGCTGACGTGCTTCCCCGTGGCGGTCGACAGGATGACGCCGCTGGTCGCGTTCGTCGAGGTCGACTGCGCGCCGGGCCGGCTGCACGCGGTGGCCGCCGAGATCGCCGAGGACCCGCACGTGTTCAACGTGGAGCACGTCACCGGCGGGCGCGACCTGCTCATGACGGTCGTCCTGCGCGACAACGCCGAGCTGGCCCGGTACGTCGGCTTCCGGCTCGGCCGGCTGGACGGCGTCACGGCGACCCGCGTCCAGCTCGCCACGACCCTGCACTCGGAGGGGAGCCGGTGGCGGCTGGACCGGCTCGACCAGACCCAGCGGGACCTGCTCGGCGACCGTCCGCACGGCCGCCGCGACCGGGCGCTGCGGCCCGAGGACGCGGGGCTGGCGCGGCTGCTGGTGGAGGACTGCCGGCAGCCGGTCGCGCGGCTGGCCGAGCGCAGCGGACTCAGCCCGACGACCGTCCGGCGGCGGCTCGCCCGGATGGACCGCGGCGGCGCGCTGATGTACCGGTGCGAGGTGGCCCGCTCGGTGTCGGGCTGGCCGGCCACCGTCTACCTGTGGGCGGCGACGCCGCCGGACGAGGTGGCCCGGGTCGCCGGGCAGTTCGCCGGGCTGCGGGAGACGCGCATGTGCGCCTCGCTCTCGGGCCCGCACAACGTCCTGTTCGCGGTGTGGCTGCGCTCGGTCGACCACCTCCAGGCGTTCGAGACGGCGCTGCGGCGGCGCTTCCCGCGGCTCACCGTCACCGACCGGGCGGTCGCCCTGTGGCAGCTGAAGCTGGCCGGTCAGCTCCTCGACCCGCGTGGCCGGCATCTGCGGACCGTTCCGTTCTGGACGTGGGACGATCCCGGCTCCGCGAGCGAGATGGACGCGCTCGTCGCCCGCCTGCGCGGCGGGCCGCCGGGCGCCGGGTCACCGTGCACCGTCGCGCCGTGACGCCCGGAGCCTCTATCGTGGGGTACCGCCTGCGACCGCACCGCCCAGGCACGACCGGGACGAGCCGCGGGATGCCGCCTGGGGGTGAGGCGGCAGAGTGGACTCCGTGCGAAAGGCCGAGGTGTGAGTCAGCGACGACCGCGGCCGCCGGGCGACGAACCGGCGGGCGATGGGGCGGGCGGCGTCCCGGACGACGTCGCGGCCGCGATGGAGCGGGTGCTGAGCACGACGGCGCTGCTGTGGAGCCGCGCGGAGCAGGGACTCGAACCCGCGGTGTCGCCGATCCAGCTGCGCGCCGTGGAGGCGATCTCGCGTTCCGGGCGGCTGAACCTGGGCGGGCTGGCCGAGGAGCTCGGCGCGATCCCCTCGTCCACGAGCCGGCTGTGCGACCGGCTGGAGGCCGCCGGGCTGATCGTGCGCGAGCCCGCCCGCGCGGACCGGCGGGAGATCATCGTCCGGCTCAGCGAGCAGGGCGAGCGGCTGCACGCGCAGCTGGTCCGGCGGCGGCGCGAGGTGGTGCGGGACGTGCTCGCGCTGATGTCGCCCGCGTCCCGGGCCCGGCTGCTCGACGCCCTGACGGAGTTCGGCCAGGCGTGCGAGCGCAGGGCGCCCGGCGGGGCGGGGGCGGTCGACTCCCGGACGGCCTGAGGCCGAAGATCTTCGGCGTTCTGCCCGGTGCACCGGACCTCGTCCGCGGCTCGACCCAAGTATTTGCCATAAGGCAAACTCTTTGGCAGTCTTCCCCTGCGGTCCTCCGTCCCCGCCCATCAGAAGGGCGGGAGGGACCGGGCCACGGGGCCGCCGTCCCGCCGCCGGACGGCCGGACGAGGTGCCGGCCGGAACCGGGGGGCGCGGCCGCGCGTCCGGTGTCGGCAGGCAGCAACGAGATGGGGTCGCGATGAGCACGCAGGGCCGCCCGGCCAGGGGCGAACGACGCCGCCCGGCCAGGGGCGAACAGCGCCGCCCGGCCCTGACCGAACGGGCGTTGCGGGCCGCCCCCGCGCACGCGGTGCCCGAGGCGCTGGCCGTTGCGCTCGCCCAGGAGTACCCGCAGGTCTCCGGTGTCCGCCTGCTGGTGTGCGACTACCACTCGCGCCTCCTGCTGCCGGTCGAGCCGTTCGCCGCCGCGACCGTCTCCGGCCCCGGTAATGGAGACGGCGATGGCGAGGCACATGGCGAGGCACATGGAGATGGCGAGGCGGATGATGACGTCCTCGCCATCCGGCAGAGCACCGCCGGCCGGGCGTATCTCTCCCGGAGCGTGCTGCTCGACACGTCCGAGGACGACGGGCCGCGCGAGACGACGACTTACATACCGGTGACCGCGCGGGGCGAGCGGCTCGGCGTCCTCGAAGTGACCTCGTCCGAGCCCTGGGGCATCCCGGACGCGCTGACGGAGATCGGCGAGCTGTTCGGCACCGCCCTGAAGGTCGCGTGGAACTGGACCGACCGGTACGAGCGGGCCAGGCGCCGGCGGCGCCTCACGCTCGCCGCCGAGTTGCAGTGGCAGCTGCTCCCCGGGCACGCGTGCTCGGACGAGGGCTTCAGCCTGGCGGGGCACCTGGAGCCCGCGTACTCGATCGGCGGCGACAACTTCGACTGGTCCGCCGAGCACGATCATCTGGCGCTGACCGTCACCAACGGCGCGGGCACCGGCATCAGCGCGTCCCTGCTGACCTCGCTGACCGTCGGCGCGCTGCGCAACGCGCGCCGCTCCGGCGCCGATCTCGGCGAGCAGGCGAGCCTGGCGAACGACATGGTGCACCTCCGCTACGGGGGCCGGGAGTTCACCGAGACGCTCGTGATGCGCATCGACCTCGCGGACGGGGCCGTGCACGTCATCGACGCGGGCTCGCCGCGGATCCTGCTGCTGCGCGGCACCGAGGTGACGCGCGTGCCGCTGGAGCAGCAGCTCCCGCTCGGCATGTTCCCCGACACCGAGTACCGCCCGCAGCGGTTCGATCTCGAACCCGGCGACCGGCTGGTCATCGTCAGCGACGGCGTCTTCGCCGCGAGCACCGCGCGCGGCGAGTTCGGGACGCTCGCACTGGAGCAGGCGACCCGCCGCACCCTGCTGCAGGACGCGGCGGAGGTTCCGCTGGCCGTCATCAACGAGCTGATCGAGTTCCACGACGGCGCCGGTCTCACCGACGACGCGGTCGTGGTGTGCCTCGACTGGCACGGCTCCCCGACCGGCCGGTAACCTCCCGCTTACCGGCCCTTGCCGGTCCCCGCGAGCTGAGGAGCCCCCATGCCGGAACTGACTGCCGCCGAGACCGTGCGGGCCGCGGACGAGACCGTCCACGACATCGGGGCGAAGTGGATGCTCGACCCGGCGGTCTCTCGCCACGGCAAGGAACTGGGGTACGCCAACCCGTTCGCCTTCTACTTCGCGGGGCGCGGCGGCGTGCTGGGGGACGTGGACGCCGAGGTCGTGTCGGCGGCGTTCGGCTGGTTCGAGCCGGGGTTCACCAGGGCCATGTGGGAGAACGGGATCGCGGTCGCCGGGGCCAGGGAGGCGGCGCGGCGGTACACGACGGCGTTCACGGCGTGGGGCGAGCAGCACCTCCCGGACGACCGGCGCCTCAGCGAGCTGGCCGGGCGGGTCGTCGAGACGGCCGCGGGGTCGGGGCTGCCGCTGTTCGCCGGCTGGCGCGCCGAGCCCCTGCCGGAGAGCGGCCCCGCCCGCCTCGTGCAGGTGCTGCACGTGTTGCGGGAGCTGCGCGGCGGGCTGCACCTCGTCGCGACGACCGCGGTCGGCCTCACACCGCTGGAGGCCGCCCTCACCCACGGCGGGGAGGGCCGGGCCAAGTTCCTCGCCTGGCAGGGCGACTTCGCCGACTGCACGGCGCTGAAGCCGCTCCGGCTGGAGGCCGAGGAGATCACCGACCGCCTCGCCGCCAAGGTCTACGAGCGCGCGCTGTCGCCGTCCGAGCGCGCCGAGTTCGCGGACCTGGTGGAGAAGGCGGGGTCGGCCGTCCTGTCCTGACCGGTTCGCCGCGCGCGGGCAGGAGGCGCGCGGAGATCGCGCGAACGGGCGACGCGGGCCTGTTTTGCGGGGCGGACGCCGGGTAGGTGGACGGCGCGCCGAGGTGAGAGGTGGTGTGACGTGGGCGTTCGCACATGGATCGAGTCATGGCCCGTCTACCGCCAGTTCACCGGCGGCGATCCGCTAGGCCGGGGCGCCGCGGCGAAGAGCGCGGTGTCCGAGCGGATCAAGGCCCGGGTGAGCACCGCCGACCAGGTCGTGAAGTCCGTCTGCCCGTACTGCGCGGTCGGCTGCGGGCAGGACGTGTACGTCAAGGACGGCGAGGTCACCCAGATCGAGGGCGACCCGGACTCGCCGGTCAGCCGGGGGCGGCTCTGCCCGAAGGGCTCGGCCTCGCTCCAGCTGACCACCGGGTCGGCCCGCGAGCACGGGGTGCTGTACCGGCGGCCGGGCGGCGCCGACTGGGAGCGGCTCGACCTCGACACGGCGATGGACATGATCGCCGACCGGGTGATCGAGGCGCGCCGGCACGGCTGGCAGTGGGACGAGGAGGGCCTGCGGGTACGGCGCACGCTCGGCTTCGCGAGCCTCGGCGGCGCCACCCTCGACAACGAGGAGAACTACCTGATCAAGAAGCTGTTCACCGCGCTCGGCGCGGTGCAGATCGAGAATCAGGCGCGCATTTGACACTCCTCCACCGTTCCCGGTCTGGGAACCTCGTTCGGACGCGGCGGCGCGACCACCTTCCAGCAGGACCTGCAGAACTCGGACTGCATCGTCATCCAGGGCTCGAACATGGCCGAGTGCCATCCGGTCGGGTTCCAGTGGGTGATGGAGGCGAAGGCGCGCGGCGCGAAGCTGATCCACGTGGACCCGCGGTTCACCCGGACCAGCGCGCTCGCGGACGCGCACGTCCCGCTGCGCGCGGGCAGTGACATCGCGTTCCTCGGCGGGATCGTCAACTACGTCCTGGAGAACGACAGGTACTTCCGCGACTACGTGGTGGCCTACACCAACGCGCCGGTGATCCTCACCGAGGACTTCCGCGACACCGAGGACCTCGACGGCGTGTTCTCCGGCCTGGACACCGAGGAGCGCAGCTACGACCCCGCGACGTGGCAGTACGAGGGCATGGAGGTCCAGTCGGCCGCAGGCCAGCGCGACATGGAGTACGGAGACCGCGTCGCGGAGGCGGGGCGCGGTGAGGCGCACGGTTCGGGCGGCGCCGCGATCGGCGTGGGCGACCCGAACCGGGACCCGACCCTGGAGCACCCGCGGTGCGTGTTCCAGGTGCTGAAGCGGCACTACTCGCGCTACACGCCGGAGATGGTCGAGCGGATCTGCGGCGTCCCGCGGGACCAGTTCCTCAAGGTCTGCGAGATGCTCACCGAGAACTCGGGCCGGGACCGGACGTCCGCGTTCGTCTACGCGGTGGGCTGGACGCAGCACACGGTCGGCGTCCAGTACATCCGGACGGCGTCGATCCTGCAGAGCCTGCTCGGCAACATCGGACGGCCCGGCGGCGGCATCCTGGCGCTGCGCGGCCACGCGTCCATCCAGGGGTCGACGGACATCCCGACGCTGTTCAACCTGCTCCCCGGCTACATCCCGATGCCGCACGCGCACACCAACGAGGACCTCGACGCGTTCGTCCAGGGCGAGTCCGCGAAGAAGGGCTTCTGGGGCAACATGCGCGCGTACGTCGTGAGCCTGATGAAGTCGTACTGGGGCGACGCCGCGACGGAGGACAACGACTACTGCTTCGACTACCTGCCGCGGCTGACGGGATCGCACAGCACGTACGAGACGGCGATGGCGCAGATCGACGGCGTCTGCAAGGGCTACTTCCTGCTGGGCGAGAACCCGGCGGTCGGGTCCGCCAACGCCAAGATCCAGCGGCTCGGGATGGCGAACCTCGACTGGCTCGTCGTCCGCGACTTCTCGCTGATCGAGTCGGCGACGTGGTGGAAGGACGGTCCGGAGATCGAGTCGGGCGAGCTGCGCACCGAGGACATCGGCACCGAGGTGTTCTTCCTGCCCGCCGCCGCGCACACCGAGAAGGACGGCAGCTTCACCAACACGCAGCGGATGCTGCAGTGGCACCACCAGGCGGTGGAGCCGGCCGGGGACGCGCGCAGCGACCTGTGGTTCATCTACCATCTGGGCCGGATCATCCGGGAGAAGCTCGCCGGGTCGGCCGACGACATGGACCGTCCGGTCCTCGACCTGACGTGGGACTACCCGACGCGGGGCCGGTTCGACGAGCCGGACGCCGAGGCCGTCCTGGCCGAGATCAACGGCTTCGACGCGGACGGGAACCCGCTGTCGTCCTACACGCAGCTGAAGGACGACGGGTCCACCCGGTGCGGCTGCTGGATCTACTGCGGCTGCTATGTGGACGGCGTCAACCAGACCGCCCGCCGCAAGCCCGGCAAGGACCAGAACTGGGTCGCGCCCGAGTGGGGCTGGGCGTGGCCGGCGAACCGGCGCATCATCTACAACCGGGCGTCCGCCGACCCGGACGGCAACCCGTGGAGCGACCGCAAGGCCTACGTCTGGTGGGACGCCGACGAGGGCAGGTGGACGGGCCACGACGTGCCCGACTTCATCGCCGACCGGCCGCCCGACTACCGGCCGCCCCGCGGCGCGAAGGGCCCGGACGCGCTCGCCGGCACCGATCCGTTCATCATGCAGGCGGACGGGAAGGCGTGGCTGTTCGCCCCGGCCGGGCTGACGGACGGCCCCCTTCCGGCGCACTACGAGCCGCAGGAGTCGCCGTTCACGAACCCGCTGTACGGGCAGCAGCGCAATCCCGTCCGGCATCTGCCGCCGCCGCATCCCGACAACCGGTACGGGCCGAGCGGCGACGCGCCGGGCGCGGACGTGTACCCGTTCGTCGCGACGACGTACCGGCTCACCGAGCACCACACGGCGGGCGGCATGTCGCGCTGGCAGCCGTACCTGGCCGAGCTGCAGCCGGAGTTCTTCTGCGAGGTGTCGCCGGAGCTCGCGGCCGAGCGGGGCCTGGAGCACGGCGGCTGGGCGACGATCGTCAGCCCGCGGGCCGTCGTCGAGGCCCGCGTGCTGGTCACCGAGCGGATGCAGCCGCTGGTCGTGGACGGCCGGACGATGCACCAGATCGGCCTGCCCTACCACTGGGGCCCGAACGGCTACAGCACCGGGGACGCCGCGAACGAGCTGCTGCACCTCTCCCTGGACCCGAACACCCACATCCAGGAGGCGAAGGCGATCACGTGCGACATCCGTCCCGGCCGCCGCCCGCGCGGCGCCGCGGCCGGCGCGCTGGTCCGCCGCTACCGGGAGCGGGCCGGCGTCACCGAGGAGACGGGCACCGAGATCTAGCGGACGACCAGCGGGTGCTCCCCGGCGGGGACCAGCTCGCCGATGACGGGGGCGCCGGGGATCTCGCCCGCGACGAGAAGCCCGCCGGACGTCTGCGCGTCGGCGAGGAGGAGGCGGTCCTCCTCGGGCGTTTCGCCGAAGGCGGTGTGCGGGGCGACCCAGTCGAGGTTGCGGCGGGTGCCGCCGCTGACGTATCCGGCGCGGAGCGACTCTCTGGCGCCGTCCAGGTAGGGGACGGCGGCGGCGTCCACGACGGCGGTGACGCCGGACGCGCGGGCCATCTTGTAGAGGTGGCCGAGCAGCCCGAAGCCGGTCACGTCCGTGGCGCAGACCGCGCCCGCGTCGAGCGCGGCGGCGGACGCGTCGCGGTTCAGCTCGACCATCGTCGCGACGGCGTGCTCGAAGATCTCGCCGGTCGCCTTGTGCCGGTTGTTCAGGACCCCTAGGCCGAGCGGCTTGGTCAGGGTGAGCGGCACGCCGGGCTTGCCGGTGTCGTTGCGGAGGAGGGCGGCGGGATCGGCGACCCCGGTGACGGCCATGCCGTACTTGGGCTCCGGGTCGTCCACGCTGTGGCCGCCGCCGACATGGCAGCCCGCCTCGGCGGCGACGTCCAGGCCGCCGCGCAGCACTTCGCGCGCCAGCTCGAACGGCAGGACCTCGCGGGGCCAGGCGAGCAGGTTCACCGCGACGAGGGGGCGGCCGCCGACCGCGTACACGTCCGACAGGGCGTTCGCGGCGGCGATGCGTCCCCAGTCGTAGGGGTCGTCGACGACCGGGGTGAAGAAGTCGGCGGTGGCGACCGCGGCGAGCCCGCCGCGGGAGCCGGGCAGCCGGACGACGGCGGCGTCGTCGCCGGTCTCCAGGCCGACGATCAGCTCGGTGTTGGGCGCGGCCGGGGCGGTGTTCAGGCCGGCGACGACGTCCTCCAGCTCGCCGGGCGGGATCTTGCAGGCGCAGCCTCCCCCGTGCGCGTACTGGGTCAGCCTCTTCGCCGTCTCGGTCATGTCGTCTCCTCGGTGCAGCGCCGCCGGAGGTCGTCCAGCCTGGTCGTGTAGCCCCGCTCGTCCAGGTGCTCCAGGAGCGGGACGGCGACGCGGCGGGTGGTGCCGAGCGCGCGGCGCGCCTCGCTCAGCGTGAACGGGCCGCCGAGCCCCGCGAGCACGGCGGCGGCGCGGGCGTCGTCGCCGGGCAGCAGGACGATGCCGTCGCCGACCTTGATGAGCGCGCCGGTCGCGGCGGCGACGGCGACCATCTTCGGGGTGAGGCCGAGTTCGGCGAGCCGGTTCGCGTCCGGTGCCCGGAACGGATGCTCGGCGAGGTCGCGGCGGACCGCGTCGACGGCCTTGCGGACGGCCGGCGGCAGTTCGGGCGCGGTCGTGCCGCCGTAGATCCTGCCGTCGCGTTGGCACAGGTCTCGGGCGAGGGCCTCGACGAGCGCGCGGTCGGGCAGGCCGAGGGCGCGGCGGGCTGCGTCGGCGGGCAGCCCGGGGTCCGACGGGTTCGCGGCGGCGTGCTCCTCGACGGCCGTGACGAGGCGTGCGCGGAGGTCTTCCCAATGGCCGGGGTCGGCGAGCCAGTCCCCCGCCACCGGCTCGGACGGGGCGGGAACGCCCATCGCCACGAGGTCGGTCCGCCTGATCAGCTTGCGGCGGCGCAGCTCCCCCGCGCCGTCGGGGCGTCCGCTGAGCCAGGCGAGTTCGCGCGCCCGCGCCGCCGCGGCACCGCGCCGCCGGAACGGCTCCGGGCGGACGTCCAGCACCGTGACCCCGGCCGGGACGCGATGGGCCCCGGGGTCGCGGAGCAACGCGACGTCGCCGACCCGCAGCGGCAGGGCTCGCCGCAGCGCCAGCCGCGCGGTGTCGTCGCCCAGCGGACGCACATGGACCGGCACCGCCGCCGACCCGGCGTGCAGCGTCAGCTCGCGCGGCAGGCCGACCGCCGGTTCGCCGCGCAGCCGCACGTCGACGACGTCGGAGGCGAGCCAGCGTCCCGGGGTGAGCAGGGCGTCGCCCCGGCTCGCCTCCCCCGCGTTCCCGTGCAGGTTGACGGCGACGCGGGCGACCGCGCCGACCCGGTCGCGGTCTTCCTTGAGACTCTGCAGGCCGCGCACGCGCACGATGCCGCCGCCGACGGCGAGGCGGTCGCCGACGCTGATCGTCCCGGCGCCGAGCGTCCCCGTCACGACCGTGCCCCTGCCCCGGATCGTGAAGACGCGGTCGATCCAGAGCCGCACGTCGGCGTCCGCGTCCGGGCTGGGGAGGGACGCGGTGAGCCGTTCCAGTGCGGCGCGCAGGTCGTCCAGACCCTCGCCGGTGGCTCCGCTGACCGTGACCGCCTCGATCCGGCCGAGCGACGTCGCGGCGATGTGGGCGAGCGCCTCCTCCCGCACCTGCCCGGCCATGCCCGCGTCGGCGAGGTCGCGGCGCGTCACGACGAGGAGGCCGTGCTGGACGCCGAGCGCGTCCAGGACGGCGAGGTGCTCCTCCGACTGCCGCTGCCAGCCCTGGTCGGCGGCCACCACGAACATGACGGCGGGGACGGGACCGACCCCGGCCAGCATCGTCGTGACGAGCCGCTCATGCCCGGGGACGTCCACGAACGCGAGGCGATCACCGCCGGGCAGGGTCGTCCAGGCGAAGCCCAGCTCGATCGTCAGGCCGCGCCGGCGCTCCTCGTCCAGCCGGTCGGGCTCCATTCCGGTGAGGGCGCGGACGAGGGTGGACTTGCCGTGGTCGACGTGACCGGCCGTCGCGACGACGTGCATCATCGCGCCGCCGCCCGGACCGCCCCGGCCAGGTCGCCGTCCTGGCCGGGAGGCACCGACCGCAGATCGAGCAGGCACCGCCCGTCCTCCACCCGTCCCATCACGGCGGGAACGCCCTGCCGCAGCCGGGCCGCGTAAGGCTCGGGCAGCGACACGGCCGCGCTCGGCAGCACGACGCCGGGCGCACCGCCGCCCCCGACCGCCGCCTCGCTCTCCACGGCGAACGCGTCCACGCCGTCGCCTCTCAGCCGGCCGGCGAGCCGCTCGGCCCGCTCCCGCAGCTTCCCGGCGTCGGCGTGCAGAGCCTGTTCCGTCGGGGAACGCGGACCCCGGACGGTCGCCTCCAGCGCGGCGAGCGTCATCTTGTCGACCCGCAGCGCCCGTGCCAGCGGATGCCGGGCGAGCCGCCGCACCAGGTCCTCCCGTCCGAGGACGAGCCCGCACTGCGGCCCGCCGAGGAGCTTGTCGCCGCTGGCGGTGACGAGATGCGCGCCCGCCTTGAGCATGGACGCGGCGTCCGGCTCGTCCGGCAGGAGGGGTTCGGGCGCGAGGAGCCCGGAGCCGATGTCGGCGACGACCGGCACCCCCAGCCCGGCCAGCTCGCCGACGTCCGCGCCCCGGGTGAAGCCGGTGATCCGGAAGTTCGACGGATGCACCTTCAGGATGAAGCCGGTCTCCTCGCCGACCGCCGCGGCGTAGTCGTCGGGCGCGGTCCGGTTGGTGGTGCCGACCTCCCGCAGCCGCGCGCCCGTCGCCGAGAGCAGCTCCGGGATGCGGAAACCGTCCCCGATCTCCACCATCTCGCCGCGGCTGATGACGATCTCCCGGCCGGGCGCGAGCACGGTCGCGGCGAGCACGAGCGCCGCCGCGCCGTTGTTGACGACGTGCGCCGCCTCCGCCTGCGGGACCCGCTCCAGCAGCGCGGCGAGCGCGGACCGCCCCCGCCCCGCCCGCCGCCCGGTCTCCAGGTCCAGCTCCACGTCCGTCGCGCCCGACGCCACGGCGACGGCCTCCCGCGCGGCGTCCGACAGCGGCGCGCGCCCGAGGTTCGTGTGCAGGAGGACGCCGGTCGCGTTGAGCACGGGCCGCAGCCCCGACGCGGTCACCGGCAGCGACGCGACGGCGGCGTCGGCCACCGCGTCCGGCGGGATCTCGCCCGCCCTGGCCCGGTGCTGCGCCGCGACGACGGCCGCCTTCACCACCCCGCGCCCGAGCCGTCCCGCCGCCTCGGCGAGCCGCCGGTCGGCGAGGAGCACGTCGGTGCGGCCGATCCGCCGCCGCCCGTCCACCTCGGCGCCGGGCACGGCTTCACGATCCATGGGGCGACCTCCGACGACCAGCGTTACCCGTCAGGGTCGCACGCAAACGCCGGAATCGAGCGTGCGACGCGCACCCGCCTGGTCACCGCCGCGGCGCACGGAAACGGAAGTGCGATCTGTCAATTCTCGTCTGCTTTATTTCCCGCACATGACAACGAGGCCGGGCGCCTTGTCATTGATGTGAGTGTCTTGTGTGATGTGGGTTACTTAGCCTGGCTGCCCCGGGTGTCCGCTGCTGGAGGTGACACTTTGACGGAACTGTACGAGAGGTCCACGGAGATCGACGACCTTGCCGGGGAACCCTGGCGGGACGTTCCCTCGCACGAGGCGCAATGGATCCGGCCGCACCTCCCGGCCCTCGTCGACTCCATGGTGGGCGGCGTGCTCCGGCACGTTCCCGAGTACGCCCGGCCCGACGACCCCGTCTACATCGAGGTAATGCGCGTCGCGGTGACGCGCGGCATGGGACATTTCGTGCAGATGATCGCCGACCCGGACGCGTCCTGGCGGGACGTCCACCAGGTGTTCTTCGAGATCGGGTACGGCGAGGCGGTGGAGGGGCGCTCGCTGGAGCATCTGCAGAACGCGCTGCGTGTCGCGTCCCGGACGGCGTGGCGGTACCTGTCGGAGGAGGCCGAGCGGCTGAAGAAGCCCCGCGAGCTGGCCATCTCGCTGACCGAGGTGAACTTCGCCTACCTGGACCTGCTGGCGTCCGCCGCCGCGCAGGGCTACGCGCGGGCGCGGGAGAAGGCGGCGGGCGAGCGGGAGCAGCGGCGCAGCCGGCTGCTGGGCCTGCTGCTGTCGGACCCGGCGGCGCCGAAGGACGTCGTCGTCGAGCAGGCGAATCTGGCCGGCTGGGCGCTGCCCGAGCGGGTCGCGGTGATCGTGTTGAGCCCCCGTCCCGGCAGCGGCGGCGAGGGCCCGGCGGGACTGCCGCCGTCCCTGCTGGGCGGCCTCGACCGGGGGCGGCCCTGCCTGCTGGTACCGGACCCGGACCGTCCCGGCGGCATCGACCGGCTCACCGCCTCGCTCGGCGGCTGGACGGGCGCGGTCGGGCCGTCGGTGCCGGTGGACCAGGCCGCGGTGTCGCTGCACTGGGCGCACCGGACGCTCGAGCTCATGGCCGGATGGCTCGCCCCGTCCGGAACCGGCCTCGTCCACGCCGACCGGCACATGCCGGCCCTGCTGCTCCAGGAGGGGTGGACGCTCGCCGAGGCGGCGGCACGGCGGCGGCTGGCCCCGCTCACCGAACTCGGCGCGCACCGCGGCTCCCGGCTGGCGATGACGATGCTGGAGTGCCTCAAGCACGGCTTCAACGCGACCGACGCGGCCGAGGCGCTGTGCGTGCACCCGCAGACCGTCCGGTACCGGCTCGCGCAGCTCCACGAGATCTTCGACTACGACATCGAGGACCCGGCGATCCGGCTGGAGCTGATGCTGCTGCTCCCCGTCTGGCTGCGGGACAACGTGGACGGGGAGCAGCCCTGAGCGTCACTCGTCCCTGGCGGTGACCTCCGTGACCGGCAGCCTCCCGTCGAGGTGGGCGAGGCGGCAGGCGGAGCGGGCGATCTTCCCGCTGCTGGTGCGGAGCAGGCCGCCCGGCTCGATCAGCACGAAGTCGTGGACGCGCAGGTCGTGCTGCTGCTTCACGGCCGTCCGCACCGCCCGCGCCACCTCGTCCAGGTCGAGCAGCGCGGTCGGCACCCGGCGGTTCCGCTCGGCGATCACGACGAGGCCCTCGGTGTCGCCGGTGTCGACCGACACGGCGCACGTGTACTCGCGGCGGATCGCCTTGTGCGCGCCGGACACGGTGAACTCGATGTCCTGCGGGTAGTGGTTGCGGCCGTCGACGATGACCAGGTCCTTGATCCGGCCGGTGACGAACAGCTCGCCGCCGTGCAGGACGCCGAGGTCCCCGGTGCGCAGCCACGGTCCGCGCGGCAGGTCGCCGGTCGTGCCGGAGAGCCGCGCCTGGAACGTCTCCCTGGTCGCCTCGGGACGTCCCCAGTAGCCGGCGGCGACGTTCGGGCCGTGCACCCAGATCTCGCCGACCTTCCCGTCCGCGAGCCGGACGCCGCTCTCGGGATCGACGACGACGGTGTGCTGGCCGTAGGACGTCCCGCAGGCGATCAGCTGGATCGCGCCGGGCGCGCCGGCGTCGCACGGCTCGGCGACGCCGCGGCGCAGCCCCTCGTGGTCGAACGCGACGCGGGTCGGCGTCCGGAACCGCGACGACGCGGACACGTAGACGGTCGCCTCGGCCAGACCGTAGGCGCACACCTGCGCCTCGGGCCGCAGCCCGCAGTCCTTGAACGCCTCGTAGAAGCCGGTGAGCGTGCTCTCCCTGATGGGCTCCGCGCCGTTCATGAAGACCTGCACGCCGCTCAGGTCGAGCTTCTTCTTCTCCTCCTCGGTGACCTGCGCGGTGAGGTACTCGTAGGCGAAGTTCGGCCCGCCGGTGAACGCGTGCGCCTGCTCGCTGAGCAGTTCCAGCCAGCGGACGGGACGCATGATGAACGCCACCGGGTCCATGATCACGCCCGGGTTGCCGTACACGAGCGGCAGCGCGACCGTGGTGACGAGGCCCATGTCGTGGAACACCGGCAGCCAGTTCACGCCGGACGACTCGCGCGGGATGCCCTCGAACGTCCGCCACAGCTGCTCGGCGTTCGTCGCGAAGTTGCCGTGCGTGATGATGACGCCGGCCGGGGTCCGGGTCGAGCCGGACGTGTACTGGAGGTAGGCGACGTCGTCGGGGTCGATCGGCTCGGGCGCCCAGTCGAGCGCCGGGTCCACCTCGTCCGCGACGATGATCTCCGCCGGCCCGCGCACGGACTCGCCGCTCAGGAACGCCTCGACGTGCGGCAGCGACGCGCTCGTGGTGATCACGACGTCGGGCTCGGCGTCCTGGTAGACGGCGAGCAGCCGGTCGCCGTGGCCTGGCAGGTCCGGGGAGAACAGCGGGACGCCGATGACGCGGGCGTACATCGCGCCGAGGAACCCGGTGACGTAGTGCAGGTCCTGCGGGGCGAGGAGCGCGACGCGCCGTCCGGGCTCGGTCGCGCGGCGGATCGCGGCGGCGACGGAGCGGGCGCGCCGGTCCAGCTCTCCCCAGGTGACGTGCGTGGCGACGCCGTTCGGATCCGACATGTAGTCCATGAACGTGTACGCGCGGTCGCCGGGGAAGTCCTTGGCGAACCGGGCGAGCCGTTCGATCAGCGGGGTCCGGTCGAGCGCGGGCAGGTCCTTGGCGGGCGAGCTCTGGGCGGGCGGGTCTTGGGCGGGCGGGTCTTGGGCGGGCAGGGCTTGGGCGGGCAGGTCGCTCATGCTGCTTCTCCGGTCTGGGGGACGCTGGTGCCAGTGGCGCGGCGGGCGGCGAGGCGCTCGTGGTCGGGCCAGCGGACGTCCCAGACCCAGCCGAGCTTCTCGAAGATCCAGATGACCCGGGCGCTGATGTCGATCTGCCCCTTGAGGACGCCGTGCCGCGCGCAGGTCGGGTCGGCGTGGTGCAGGTTGTGCCAGGACTCCCCGAACGACGGGATGGCCAGCCACCACACGTTGCGCGCCTTGTCGCGGGTCTTGAAGTCCTCCTTGCCGAACACGTGGCAGATCGAGTTGATCGAGAACGTGATGTGCTCGCCCGCGAACACCCGCATCAGGCCCGCCCAGAACAGCGCGGTGAGGGCGCCGTGCCAGGAGAGGGTGAGCAGCCCGCCGAGCCCCATCGGAACGAGGAACGTCGACAGGACGATCACGGCGTACACGGGGTCGAGGGACAGGAACCGGATGTCGGGATCCCTGAGCAGGTCGGGCGCGTACTTGCTGCGCGACGTGCGGTCCTTGCTGAACAGCCAGCCGATGTGCGCGTGGTACAACCCCTTGGTGAGGCCCCACACGCCCGGCCCGTACGCCCACGGCGAGTGGGGGTCGCCCTCCTGGTCGGAGTACTTGTGGTGGCGGCGGTGGTCGGCGACCCACCGGACCACCGACCCCTGCATCGCCTGCCCGCCGAGGATCGCGAGCGCGATCCGCAGCCACCGCTTGGCCTTGAAGCCGCCGTGCGTGAAGTGGCGGTGGTATCCGACCGTGATCCCGATCGCGTTGAACGGATAGAGGAAGGCGAAGACGGCCACGTCCGTCCAGCCGAGCCCCCAGCCCCACAGGAAGGGGACGGCCGCCAGCACCCCGATGATCGGTGCGACCACGAACACCACGACCGCGATGCGCTCGGGCCACGGAACGGTGCCGGAGATGTCCGGTTGCGGGTTTCGGCTGCCAACGTCGGCGAGGCCCGCTGTCATGTTCGGACTCCTTTGCGATTCGGGTGCGGGTGGGTTCCGGGCGGGTGGGATTCGGGCGGGTGGGATTCGGGGGCGGGTCAGCAGTTGCCCTGGACCGGCCTGCCCTCGAACCGGTCACCGAGGAAGTTCGTGACGTCCCCAGCCGCGCCCCAGTCGGTGGACAGGTGCTCGGTCGGGTAGGTGTTCTTCCACGTCGTGTTGACGCCGGCGGCGCAGTACGCCTGCCGGGTACCGTCCTCGGTCTCGTGCGGGATGATCTCTTCGAGCCAGCCGCGGTACTGGAACACCGGGAAGCCGATCTCGTACCGGGCGCCGGACGACGCCGGCCCGATGTCCACGCCGAGCTTCTGCCGGTCGACGATCTCGCCCCACGTCACGCCGCCGGGCCCCTCGATCCCGTAGATCTGCTCCAGGCCGAGCCCGTCGGTGGAGAAGTTCTCGACGCGGGCGCCGAGGAACACCGCGAGCGTCCCGAACAGGCAGTTGCCGCGGACGTCCCTGATGGCCTGCTCGCCCTGGCCGTTCATCAGCTCGTCGAACGGCATCTCGGGATAGGCGGCGTTCAGGCCGACGAGCGCGTCGGCGAGGAAGCCCGCGAAGAAGCCGCCGTTCAGCTGTTTCGCGGTGAGCCGCAGGTCGCCGGGCACGCCGCCCGCCGCCGCGCCCGCCACGTCCAGCTCCGGCGCGTAGGACGCGGCGAGCTGCGCGCCCCACAGCGCGGCGGCGCCGCCCTCGGAGTAGCCGGAGATGCCGACCTTGCCGTCCGCCGTGAGCGTCCCGCCCGGAATCTGGCGGGACGTCCGGACGATGTCGAGCAGCGCGTGCCCCGCGTTCGCGCCCACCATGTACGTGTGGACCTGCCCGTCCAGGTACCCGACCCCGTCGGTCGCCGCGATCGCGTACCCGGCCTTGAGGAACAGCTGCAGGTTCCCGCCCTCGTACATGTCGACGTACTCGCCGGCGAGCTGCTTGGAGAAGGCGCACCGGGGGCCGGAGCCGAGCGTCCCGGGGTTGAACGCGACGGTCGGGCGGGAGCCGCCCTTCGTCCACGCCGCGTCGGGGATCGCGACCGTCCCCGTCACCACGTTCTTCGCGCCCTTGGCGTCCGTCGAGACGTAGCGGACCTTCCACGCCTTCATCGGGACGTCGCCGGGGATGTTCGTCAGCTTCGCCGGGCGGCAGGCGAGCAGGTCGCCGGGGTCGCCCGCCACCGTGGCCGGGGCCGCAGCGTAGATCTCAGCGTCGGCCGCGTCGCAGCCGGGCGGGGCGGCCGTCGCCGATGGCGCGGCGACCGGCACGATCAGGGCCGCGCCCGACGCGGCGGCGGCGAACAGGGAACGCAGGCGCATTCTCGCTCCAGGGACGGGCTGGGAACCGAACGCTGACGACTGTGCCGATCACGCCCCGCGCGCGGAATGAAGTCTTCCCACATGCTCGGGCGCCGTTCTTAGCAACGAACTCAATAACCGGGGCGTCCGGCCCGTCACCTAATGTCGCGTTCATGGCCAAGTCACTCCGGGACGTCGAGCGTGCCCGCACCCCGCGCCCCCGGCTCGTCACCCGGCCGGTGGCGCTGGTGTTCGCCGCCACCTTCACCAGCCTGACGGGGGTCTTCCTGCTGCTGTCGGTCGTCCCGATGTACGCGGTCGACGGCGGGGCGGGACGCGCGGGCGCGGGCCTCGCCACGGGCGCGCTGATGCTGACGACGGTCCTCGCCGAACTCGCGCTGCCCCGCCTGCTCACCCGGTTCGGGTACCGGACGGTGCTCGCGGCGGGCACGCTGCTGCTCGCCCTGCCGCCGCTCGCGCTGCCGCTCTCCTCCGGCACGGCCATGATCGTCCTGGCGAGCCTGGTGCGCGGGCTCGGCTTCGGCGTCGCGGTGGTCGTCCCGAACGCGCTGGTGGCGGCGCTCGCCCCGGCGGAGCGGCGCGGCGAGGCGCTCGGGCTGTTCGGCATCACCTCCGGGGTGCCGGCGGTGCTCGCGCTCCCGCTCGGCGTGTGGCTCGCCGACCGGGTCGGCTACCCGCCCGTGTTCGTCGCGAGCGCGGTGATCTCGCTCGCCACGTTCGCGGTGCTGCCGGGCATCCCGGGCCGGATCGCCGCGTCGTCGCCGCGGCGCCCGCTGGGGGTCGTCGCGGGGCTGCGGTCACCGGGGCTGCTCCGCCCGGCGGTCGCGTTCGCCGCGACGGCGATGGGGGCGGGCATCCTGATCACGTTCCTGCCGGAGGCGGTGCCGGCCGGGGGCGTCGCGGCGGCGGCGCTGTTCGTCCAGCCGGCCGTCACCACGGTCGCCCGCTGGTGGGCGGGACGCTTCGGCGACCGGCACGGCGCGGCGCGGCTGCTGATGCCCGCCCTGGCCACGGCCTCGGCCGGTATCGGGCTGCTGTTCCTCGTCCCCCACCCGGCGGCCGTGTTCACCTCGATGGTGCTGTTCGGCGCGGGCTTCGGCGTCACGCAGAACGCGAGCCTGGCGATGATGTACGAGCGGGCGCCCGCGTCCGCCTACGGGACGGTCAGCGCGCTCTGGAACGTCGGCTACGACGGCGGCATGGGCGCGGGCAGCGCCGCGTTCGGCGTCGCCGCGACCAGCGCGGGCTACCCTGTCGCCTTCGCCCTGACGGCCGCCGTGGTCCTGCTCGCCCTGCCGCTGGCGCGCCGCTCCTGAGGGACTCGCCCGGCGGTCAGCCGTGGGCTGGGCGGGGCCGATCCTCGGGCGGCGGGCCCGGACGGCCCGACTCCGGGCGGCGCGGGACGTTGTCCGGGGAGCGCCGGGGGCGCCCGGCGGGACGGCCCGGTTCGGCCGCCTCCGGCAGGAGGCCGGAGGTCTCCAGGTAGTGGCGGCCGCGAGGGGTGAGGTCCCAGGCGTTCTGCCGCCACTCCTTGCGCCGCCACACGACGCCCGCCGACAGCAGCTTGCGGCCGACACGGCTGATCTCGGTCTCGTCGGTGCCGAGTTCGGTGGCGAGTTGCCGGTTGGACATGCCCTGGCGGCGGGACACGGCCACGAGGAAGCGCGCCGCGTACCCGTCGGGCTGCAGCGAGAGCTGGAGGCCGGACGGGAGCCGCTTCAGCGCCCAGTGCACGACGTCGATCAGCCCGAGGATGCGGCCGCGCTGCTCGCGCTGCGCTCCGTCGAGGGCGGCGACGTCGAGGTAGTGGCGGTGCAGCCATTGGAGGCCGTCCTGGCACTCGGCCAGGGCCGGTTCGTCGGCGCTCAGCGAGGCGTCGGTGATCAGCATGCCGAGCGCCGAGAAGTGGCCGTCGCTGATGACCTTGGCGTGTTCCATGGCGTCGATGAGGCGCCGGATCTCGGTCCGGCGGTCGCGGTCGGCGGGTGCGGTGTCTGTGGTCGCTCTCACGGCTCACTCCTGGGTCGACGAAGCAGCGCCGGACCCCTCCAGCGTGCGTCTATGCCAAGTGATTGTCAAGTGATTGTGCCTCTCCAGCCCGCCACACTCTGTTGCCGAGGACACGGTGAGCGACGCTCAGGAGAGTTAGCATCGACGGACCACCTGTAACCGTGCTTGTCAATCCCCCGGGGGCGCCTATGCAGGATCAGTTGGCTGCAGCCGTGTATCCGGCCGAACCAGCTGATCTCTTCGTCCTCCTGTACGACGCCATGTCCGACGACGTCTTCCAGGGCTGGACGGCCACGCGCTGGTACGAGGACGAGCGGGTGCGGCTGCGCGCGAACGAGATCGCCGAGATCGTGCTGGAGCGGGGCGTCCTCGACCCGGAGGTGACCGAGGGCATCGTCGCCGAGCGCGGCGACCTCGGGCGGTTCACGATCCTGCTCGGGCTCGACACCGCGCTCGCGCACGCCAGCCCGTACGCCCCCTACCACGGCGCGCCCGCGCTGGCGGGCGTGCTGGTCACCTACCTGACCGAGGGCAGGCTCAACGGGCCGGGGACGACCGGCGCGCTGCTGCCGCGCTGCGCCTTCCCCGGCCGGCCGCGCGGGCTGCGGTCGAAGGCGGACTTCTTCGGCGTCCACCGCGTCCCGCAGGCGGAGTGGGAGCGGCTCGACCACGCCATCCTGCCGACCGTGAACGACCCGCACTTCAGCCGGGACGAGCCGGTCGCCGTCGGCTGCGCGCCGGTGCTGGAGACCTACGACGACGTAGAGGTCGAGTTCGGCGAACGGGACGGCGCCACCGTCTACCGGCTGCGCCCGATGGACTCCTCCGGGCTGCGCAGCCGGATCAAGGCGATCGTCCGGCGGCTGGACGAGTCCGGCGCGCAGCTCGCCGTGATGCCGGAGGCCTCGCTGTCGGACGCGCTGCTGGAGCACTGGAAGGAGGTCGCGTTCGACACGGCCGGACGCGACCGGGACCGGCGCCCGCTCCGCTTCATCCTGCTCGGCACCGGCCCGGTCGGCGGCGGGGACCCGCCGCCGAACCGCGCCGTCCTGCTCGACCGGTGGACCGGCCAGGAGCTGCTCACCCAGGACAAGCTGTCCGGCTTCACGCTGGACGCCGCGCAGATGAGGCTGTGGCGGCTGCCGGACGCGCCGGCGGCGGGCACCGCCGCCGAGCACATCCGGCCGGGCCGCAGGGTCAGCGTGCTGGACTGCTCCCTCGGCCGGCTCGCCGTGCTGATCTGCGAGGACCTCGGCCGGTCGATCCGCTGGGAGCGCGAGCTGCTGGCGTGCGGGGTGTCGCACCTGCTCGTCCCGATCTTCGCCAAGCCGATCCTGGAGTACCGGTGGGAGGACCAGGGCGCCGAGCGTCAGGTCGCGGAGCTCGGGGCCTGGGTGACGGTGTCCAACAGCCTCACGGTCGGCGCCGCCATCCCGGACGGCGAGCTGCCGGGCCCCCGCTACACGTGCCTCGTCGTCGGGCCGAAGAGCCTGCGCCGCACCGCGTACGCGAGCGACCGGCAGTTCGGCGTCGCGCGCACGGGCGCCGAACTCGGGCGGCTGCCCACCTCCGAGCTGCCGCGCGTGTTCCCCGGCGCGGCCTACGACGCCTGGCACCACCACTGGCGGGACGCGGAGCAGGCCCCGGGCGGGGTCACTCGACGGTGAACGGTTCCGGGCTCGCCGCGCTGCCCGCCGGGGTGTAGACGATCGGGCAGCCCGAGGCGGCGCCCGCCGGGACGGTCGTCCGCAGCAGCGTGTCCGTCACGTCGCTGACCGGTGCGCGGGCGGGGCCGAAGCGGACGCCCGTCGCGGCCGCGAGGCCGCCGCCGTGGACCGTGACCGCCGTGCCGGGCGGGCCGCTCACCGGCTCGACCGCGCTGATCCGCGGCGCGAGGGCCTGGTCGCGGCCCGGCTGCGCGGGGGCGAGGAGCGTCCCGAAGACGGTGCGGAGCTTCTCGGCGGTCTCCCGGGAGAACAGCCCGACGAGCGCGGCGATCGCCGTCATCCCGTACGGGTTGATGTCGGCCGCGCCGCCCGTGGGCGAGGTCAGTCCGCCGCGCAGGACGAGGTAGACGATCAGCCCGAACAGCGCCCCGACGAGCGGGAGCAGGAGGTACATCATCAGCCAGCTGCGGCGCAGCGCGCGGTTCCCGACGTACCAGTAGAAGGAGCGCAGGACGTGCACGACGCCGCCGAGCGCGCCGGCGGCCATGACGACCACGAACAGGCTCGTCTCGCGGGACAGGCTGGGCGACCACCCCGGCAGGTGGACGGTCGTGCTGAGCGCGGGGATCTCGGTGCGCCCGTCCGGGGCGATCCGCGGCGCGGGCGGCCACGCCTGGACGAGGACGGTCACCAGCGCGGCGGTGAGCGTGAGGAGCACGACCGCGGCCGCGATGATGTCCCGGGTGCGGGCGTACTCGGATCCGACCGGCGACTCGCTCACGGCTCCCCTTTCGTACGGCTTTGTTCCGGCGTTCTGCGGGGCCTCTCCAGCCGGTTATCCGATCGCGCTCGCGGGGCGTTTCGCAAAGCCCGGGTCGAGCCGCGCCCAAGATTGCGACAATCCGTTGCAAATTGGTGGAGTCTTCATCAACGGTTCGCCGCCTCGCCGAGGCCGCGCCCTACTCTCCCGCCATGCGCCGAACAGCAGCAGCACTCGCGACCGTCCTGACCGCCGGCCTCGCCGCCGGCGTGCAGCCGGCGGCCGCGGCGGAGCCGCCCACCTGCGGCACTCCCGCCGACCAGCAGATCGCCGACGTCCAGGGCAGCGGGGACGCGAGCCCGCTGGCCGGACGGACCGTCCGGGTCGAGGGCGTCGTCACGGCCGACTTCCAGCGGGCCGACCAGCTCAAGGGCTTCTTCGTCCAGGACCCGACGCCCGACCGCGACCCGCGCACCTCCGACGGGCTCTTCGTCTACTCCACCAGCGAGGTCGCGGTCGGCGACCGGGTGCTCGTGACCGGCCGGGCCGTCGAGTACAACGGCCTCACCGAACTGTCGCCCGTCTCCGCCGTGGACGTGTGCGGCAAGGGGCGCATCGCCCCGGCCCGCGTCCTGCTCCCGCTGAGCGGCGGCGCCACCGCCGAGCAGTACGAGGGCATGCTGCTGCGGTTCGGGCAGCGGCTCACCGCCACCGAGGTCTACCAGCTCGGACGGTACGGGGAGGTCACCGTCTCCGCCGGCGGCAGGCTCTTCCAGCCGACCGACGGCCACGGCTCGACGCAGGGGCGCAACGACGCGCGGAAACTGCTCATCGACGACGCGTCGAACGTCCAGAACCCGGACACGATCCCGTACACCGACCCGCGCGTCCTGCGGATCGGCGACTCGGTGCAGGGGCTCACGGGCGTCCTCGGCCAGGGGTTCGGCGAGTACCGGCTGCAGCCGACCGAGGCGGCGCACTTCGCCGGCACGAACCCGCGGCCGAAGGCGCCCGCGCGGGTCGGCGGCGACGTGCGGGTGGCGAGCTTCAACACGCTGAACTGGTTCACGACGCTCGGCGCGCGCGGTGCGGACACGGCCGAGGAGCGGGAGCGGCAGCTCGCCAAGCTGGCCGCCGCGCTCAGGGGCCTGGACGCCGACGCCGTCGGGCTCATGGAGGTCGAGAACAACGGCGACGCCGCCGTGGGGGCGCTCGTCGACCGGCTGAACCGCGACGCCGGCGCGGGGACGTACGCGTGGGTGCGGCACCCGTACCCGGGGACGGACGAGATCCACGTCGCGCTCGTCTACAAGCCGGCGAAGCTCACGCCGGTCGGCGCCGCCCGCTCGTCGCAGGACCCGGTCTTCGACCGCCCGCCGCTGGTGCAGGAGTTCCGGCCCGCGTCCGGCGGGACGGCGTTCACGATGATCGTGAACCACTTCAAGTCCAAGGGCTGCGGCGACGCCACCGGCCCCGACCAGGACCAGGGCGACGGGCAGGGCTGCTACAACGCCCGCCGCGTCGCGCAGGCCAGGGCGATCAGCGAGATCGCGGGCGGGGCGCGTAACCCGCTCGTCGTCGGCGACCTCAACGCCTACGCGGCCGAGGACCCGGTGAAGGCGCTCACCGGCGCCGGGCTCGTGTCGCAGACGGCGCGGTTCGTCCGTCCCGGCGACCGGTACAGCTACGTGTTCGACGGGCAGTCCGGCGAGCTGGACCACGCGCTGGCCGGAGGGGCCCTGTCGCGGCGCGTGACGGGCGCGACGATCTGGCACATCAACGGTGACGAGCCGGTGTTCCTCGACTACAACACCGAGTTCAACCCGCCGCGGTTCTACCGGCCGGACGAGTTCCGCTCCTCCGACCACGACCCCGTGCTGCTGGGGCTGAACCTGCGCTGACTCCTGCCGGGCCGGCCGCCGGAAAGCGGCGGCCGGCCTCTCGCGCGCGGCGATCACGACGCGTATGATCCAGGTCACATTCCTAGTGATCGGTGCGCTGAGATGACCGAAACCGCCCCCGCCCCGGCACCCTCTCTCGCCTTCGGCATCGGCTCGGACGGCACGTACACCCGGCTCGGACAGGTCTCCGCCTTCGTCCTCGGCCTCCTCACCACGTTCGCCTTCCTGCCGCTCGTCGTGGTCGCCGCGCTCCTGTACAGCCGCGCGGAGATCCGGTTCGCCGAGAACCCGGCGCGGGCCCGCACGCTCGTGAACTGGTCGTGGCTCTGCATCACGGTGCCCGTCCTGCTCGGCGTCGCCGCCGCCGTCGTCGTCGCGCTGACGCGCTGACGCGGTGATGTGCTGACGTGTTGACGCGCTGACGGGAAGAGGAGCGCCGTTCGCCGGGTTGGCACCCGTATGACCGTGCGCTTCTCCGTCCTCGATCTCGCCCCCGTCGTCACCGGCTCCACGTCCGGCCAGGCGCTGCGCAACACCCTCGACCTGGCCCGGCACGCCGAGCGGCTCGGCTACCACCGGTACTGGCTCGCCGAGCACCACGCGATGCCCGGCATCGCCAGTTCGGCGACGGCCGTGCTGATCGGGCAGGTCGCGGCGGCCACGTCCACGATGCGGGTCGGGTCCGGCGGGATCATGCTGCCGAACCACGCGCCGATGGTCGTCGCCGAGCAGTTCGGGACGCTGGAGGCGCTGTATCCGGACCGCATCGACCTCGGCCTCGGCCGCGCGCCCGGCACCGACCAGGCCACCGCGCTGGCGCTGCGCCGCTCCCCCGACGCCCTCTCGGTGGACGACTTCCCCGAGCAGGTCATCGAACTGCGGAACTACTTCGGCGCGAGCAGCGCCGTGACGCCCGCCGCCGGGAACGAGCCGCCGATCTGGCTGCTCGGATCCAGCGGCTACAGCGCCCGCCTCGCCGGGCTGCTCGGCCTGCCGTTCGCGTTCGCGCACCACTTCAGCGCGGAGAACACCGTGCCGGCGCTGGCGCTGTACCGCGACTCGTTCCGTCCCGGCGCGCTGGACGAGCCGTACTCGATGATCGGCGTGTCGGTCACCGCCGCCGAGAGCGACGAGCGGGCGCGCGAGCTGGCCGCTCCGCAGGCGCTCGGGTTCCTGCGGCTGCGGCAGGGCCGTCCCGGCCCGCTGCCGACGCCGGAGGAGACCGCCGCCCACCCGTACACGCCGCTGGAGCGGCAGATGATCGACGCGCGGCTGGGCGACCAGGTGCTGGGCGGGCCCGAGACCGTCCGCGAGCAGATGGACGCGCTCATCGAGCGATCCGGCGTCGACGAGGTCATGGTGGTGACGCAGGTCTTCGACCATGCCGACCGGCTGCGCTCCTACGACATCGTCGCCGACCTCTACAAGGAGAACTTCGCGGGCGCGGCCTGACCTCGGGCGCCGCTTACGATGAACTGTACGGGGCGGCGAAATCCGTCCCGCGAAGTAGACACTTTGCACGAGGATTGACATGCCGCCGACCCTGGCCGCCGTGGCCGCCCTCCCCCAGCTCGGCCTGCGGTCGCTCACCGGGCCGCTGCCGGACGCGCCGGTCGTGTGGGTCGCGGTCAGCGAACTGGAGGACCCGACGCCCTTCCTGGAGGGCGGCGAGCTGGTGCTGACCACCGGCATGCGGCTGACGTCCGCGAACACGGCCGCGTACGTGTCCCGCCTGGTCGGGCGGGGCGCCGCCGGGCTCGGGTTCGCGGTCGGGGTCATCCACGAGGACGTGCCGGCGGAGCTGCTCGCGGCGGCCCGCGACCAGGGTCTCGCGCTGCTGGAGGTGCCGCGGCCCACCCCGTTCATCGCGATCGGCAAGGCGGTGTCGCGGATGCTCGCCGCCGAGTGGTACGAGGACGTCACCCGCGCGTTCCACGCCCAGCGGGAGCTGACCCGGGCCGCGCTCACCGGGCCCGGCGCGCTCGTCACCCGGCTGGCGCGGCTGCTCGGCGGATGGGCGCTGCTGCTGGACGCGTCCGGGGCCGTCCAGCACGCCGAGCCCGCGAGCGCCCGGGGCCGGGCCGCGGCCCTCGCGCCCGAGCTGACCCGGTTGCGCCGTCCCGCGAAGGGCAGCCCGGCCGCGAGCGTTTCGCTGGCCGTCCCGGACGACCACACGGCGGTGCAGCGGGTCGGGCTCGGCGGACGCCCGCGCGGGTTCCTCGCCGTCGGCACCGGTGCCCCTCTGCCGCCCACCGCGCACACGATCGTGGGCGCGGCCGCCGCCCTGCTGACGCTCCAGTCGGAGACCCCGCGCACCGGCCGTGACCTGCGGGCCTCGCTCGCCGCGCTGCTGCTGGGCCGCCCCGACGACGGGCCTTGCGTGCCGCGCGGGCCGGTCCGGGTGCTGGCCTGCGCGGGCGGAGCCGCCGTGCTGGACGCGCTGGAGTCCGACCCGGCGGGGGCGCGCTGCCCGGCGCTGCCGCTGGACGGGCACTGCGCCCTGATCGTCCCGGACGAGATCGGCGGAACGGTCGAGGCGCTGCTGGCGGGCACCGGCCCGATCGGCGTCAGCGCCCCCACCCTCGGCCGCGGGTCCGGCGACCTGTCCGCTGCCCTGCGGCAGGCGGAAGAGGCATTGGCGGCGGCCAGGCAGACGAAGCAGGACGTGCTCCGCTACACCGACCTTCCGGGGCAGGGGGTCCTCGGCCTCCTGGAGCCCGGCCTCGCGCACGCCTTCGCCGACACGCTCCTCGCACCGCTCCGCAGCGAAGACCTGGTCGAGACGGTCCGGGCCTATGTCGCGGCCAACGGGCAGGGGGAGGCGGCGGCACGCGCGCTGGGCGTCCACCGGCACACCCTTCGCACGAGGATGCGCAAGGCCGCCGCGCTTCTGGGACGCGACCCGGACGACCCGGCCGTCCGCGCCGAACTGTGGATCGCGCTGGCCGTCACGTCCAATCAGGCCGACCGGATTGGACATGGTGGAGACTCGCAATCGGGCCCGCCGGCACTAGCGTGAACGGCATGAACGTGACCCCATTCTGGCTGGCCGGCCGGCCCGAGACCGGTGACGGCGAGCTGACCGTGACGCACCCCTACGACGGCCGCGTGGTCGGGACGGCGGCCGTCCCGACGCCCGCGCAGGTGGAGGAGGCGATCGCCGCCGCGGACGCGCTCCGCAAGGAGGCCGCGGCGCTGCCGCTGCACGTGCGGGCCGAGGCGCTCGCGCACGTGTCCGCGCGGATCGCCGAGCGGGCCGAGGAGATCGCCCGGCTGATCACCGCGGAGAACGGCAAGCCGCTGCTGTGGGCGCGCGGCGAGGTGACCCGCGCGATCTCCACGTTCCGGTTCGCCGCCGAGGAGGCCCGCCGCTTCAGCGCCACCACCCAGCGGCTCGACACCGACCCTGCCGCCGAGGGCCGGATGGCCTACATCACCCGCGTGCCGAAGGGCCCGGTGCTCGGCATCTCGCCGTTCAACTTCCCGCTGAACCTCGCCGCGCACAAGATCGCGCCGGCGATCGCGGCGGGCGCCCCGATCGTCCTCAAGCCGGCGCCCGCGACACCGCTGTCCGCGCTGCTGCTCGGCGAGCTGCTCGCCGAGACCGGCCTGCCCGCCGGGATGTTCTCGATCCTGCCGGTGCCGAACGACCGCGCCCCCGCGCTCGTGGACGACCCGCGCCTGCCGATCGTGTCGTTCACCGGCTCGGTTCCCGTCGGCTGGGCGATCAACGACCAGGCGCCGCGCAAGCACGTCACCCTCGAACTCGGCGGCAACGGCGCGGCCGTCGTCCTGCCGGACGCCGACCTCGACTGGGCCGCCGGGCGCATCGGCCTGTTCGCCAACTACCAGGCCGGGCAGAGCTGCATCGCCGTCCAGCGCGTCTACGTCGACCGGTCGGTGTACGACGCGTTCGTGCCGAAGCTGATCGACACCGTCTCCTCGCTCGTCACCGGCGACCCGTGGGACGACAAGACGCAGGTCGGCCCGCTCGTCAGCCAGGAGGCAGCGGAGCGCGTCGAGAGCTGGGTGGAGGAGGCCGTCGCGGCGGGCGCGAAGGTCCTCACCGGCGGCACCCGGGAGGGCGCGGCCTACGCGCCCACGGTGCTGGCCGACGTCCCCGCCGACGCCAAGGTCTCCCGCGAGGAGGTCTTCGGGCCGGTCATGCTCGTCCAGCCCGTGGACGGCGTCGACGAGGCGTTCGCCCTGGTCAACGACTCCAAGTTCGGCCTCCAGGCAGGTGTGTTCACGCGCAGCCTCGACATCGCGTTCCGCGCGCACCGCGAACTCGACGTCGGCGGGGTCGTGATCGGCGACGTCCCGTCCTACCGCGCCGACCAGATGCCCTACGGCGGTGTGAAGGACTCGGGCGTCGGCCGCGAGGGCCTGCGGTCGGCGATGGCCGACTACACCGAGGAGAAGGTCATGATCCTCACCGGCCTGCCGCTCTAGTCCCCGATCTAGTTGCGGCCGCGGGGCCCGGCGTACAGTCCGGTGCGCAGGGCCCCGGCCGCCTCCGACAGCGCCTCGAGCGCCCGTCCGCCGAGCGACCAGGTGTTCGCGAACCCGTGGATGAGGTCCTCCTGCCGCCGCAGCGCGACGCGCACCCCGGCCTTCTCCAGCCGCCTCGCGAACTCCTCGCCCTCGTCCCGCAGCGGGTCGAAGCCCGCCGTGACGAGGTACGTCGCCGGGAACCCGCTCAGGTCGTCGGCCAGCATCGGCGACGCCTTCACCTCGGCGCGCCGCTCCCGCGGGCAGTAGTGGTCGCTGAACCAGACCATGTCGTCGTCGGTCAGGTAGAACCCCTCCGCGAACAGCTCCCGCGACCGCCGCCGGACGGTGAAGTCGGTCGCGGGGTAGAACAGCAGCGCGAAGGCGGGCGTGCGCTCCGCCAGAAGCCCGACGACCGCCGCGAGGTTGCCGCCCGCGCTGTCGCCGCCGACCGCGATGGCCGAGGGGTCGGCGCCGAGTTCCGCGGCGTGCTCGACGGCGTACCCGTAGGCCGTGAGCGCGTCGTCCGGCGCCGCCGGATACGGGTGCTCGGGGGCGAGCCGGTACTCGACCGTCAGCACCCGCACGTCGGCGTGCACCGCCAGGTACCGGCAGACCGTGTCGTGCGTGTCGATGTCGCCGATGACCCATCCGCCGCCGTGGTAGAAGACGAGCAGCGGCGACCCGTCCGCGAGCCCCTTCGGCGTGTAGAGCCGCGCCGGCACGCCGCCCGCGTCGATCTCCCGCGTCGCCACCGGACGCTCGGGCACCTTCGGCAGCAGCGCCTTCGTCCTGGCGAGCCCCTCCCGCGCCTGCTCGACGCCGGCGCCGCCGAGCCTCCGCTCGCCCTCCAGCCGCATCATCAGGAGCAGCAGCTGCGCGTCCAGCGCCAGGCGCTGCCCGTCCCGGCGCACCGGCGCCCCGACGATCAGCCGCTTGACGGGCTCCGGCAGCGCGAAAACGCTCCGCAGCACCCGTCCCGACACCGACGGGGGCACCATCTCGACCAACGAGGCCACACGAACCTCCAACCCTGGGGGAATTCCGCACACCGTACTCGCCCCCGATGTTCCACCAGCCCCGTCCCCTCCGCCAAGGGCGGGTCAGGGCTTGCGGGCCATGGCGGCGTAGCCGGCCACTTCGGCGGGCTCGCCCCAGGGCGTGTGTTCGGGACGCCACCGGGACATGGAGACCACTCCGGGGTCCAGCAAGTCCATGCCGTCGAAGAAGCGGGTGATGGCTTCCCGCGTGCGCGGCACCATCGGATTGGCCGATTTCTCGTTCCAGTCCTGCTGGGCCTCGGCCTGCGCCGTCGCGCCCTCGTCGAAGTCCAGGGTCGCGTGCGTGATCACCAGGTGGCTGCCGGACGGAACGGCGTCCAGCAGCACGCCGAGCAGCCGCCCGGCCTCGTCGTCGTGGATGAAGTGCACGATGCCGAGCAGCATGATCGCGACCGGCCGGTCGAGGTCGAGCGTCGCGGCGGCCTTCGCCAGGATGTCGTCCGGTTCGCGCAGGTCGGCGTGGACGTAGTCGCAGGCGCCCTCGGGGGTGCTGCTGAGCAGGGCCCGGGCGTGCGTCAGCACCAGGGGATCGTTGTCCACGTAGACGATGCGCGCGTCGGGGGCGACGCGCTGGGCGACCTCGTGGGTGTTGTCCATGGTCGGCAGGCCGGTGCCGATGTCGAGGAACTGGGTGACGCCCGCCTCGCCCGCCAGGTGGCGGACGGCTCTGCCGAGGAACGCGCGGTCGGCGAGGGCGATGTCGGCGATCTGCGGGAACATGGCGCGGAACTGCTCGGCGGCCCGCTGGTCGACCTCGTAGTTGTCCTTGCCGCCGAGCAGGTAGTTCCAGACCCGTGCCGAGTGCGGAACCGTCGTGTCGATCTCAAGGTGGTCGGCCACGGCCGCGCCTCCCGATTTGTCGGCTTTCCGGCTTTGTTCGGACAACCTAGCCGCCGGGAGGCACCGCCATGATCGAAAACTGCCGTCCCTATCTGGCCATAGGTGGCCGGACGGGCCTGGCGGACGCGGGCGGCGAATCCGGCGCGGGCTCGGAGGCCCCGGCGGGCCGGGAGGCATCGCGGGGACGCTTGGCCCAGCGGGTCTTGCCGGCCGGTTTGAAGACGGAGAGGATCACCGCCGTCCACAGCAGGGACGCGTAGAGGAGCATGCAGAGGATCAGGGTGAGGCCCGTCCCGCCGGGGTCCCCGGCGGGGTCGGCGGTGCGGAGCCGGAGTTCCTCGATCCACGTGCTCTGGATTATTGCGATCACCGGGATGACCAGGGAGATGACGAGTTTGAGCAGGACCCACCAGTGCTTGACCAGGCCCCAGGGCGTCCCCAGGGACACGACCAGGCCGGTGATGATCGCCATGACCACGCTCGGGATCACGATGGTCAGGTCGAAGACGTGCATCAGTTCGTAGGCGCCGTGCCGGACGGCGTGGGAGTCCGCGGACGCGCCGGCGACCGCGAGTGTCGTCATCGCCAGGGAGAGGCCGAGCCAGCCGACGCTGACGCCGACGTGCAGCGTCAGCCAGACGCGCCGTGCCCGGCGTTTCAGGTGCGGGAAGCGCGGACGCATCCGGACGACGAGCACCGTGCAGAAGACCATGCCGGCCAGCTGTTCGGGACCGCCTCCGAAGCTGAAGAGGAACTGCGCCGGGACGAACAGGAGATGGAAGACGATCAGCGTGCGCCGGGCTCCGAGCCGGGCGGCCACCGACGTCAGGACGGCGGCCAGGAGGTAGGCGAACATGGCGGACGTCTTGATGGCCGGATAGGACGTCTCATCCCGCATCCACAGCAGTACGGCCGCCACGGCCGAGAAGGCGCTGAAGGCGAACTGCCCACCGCGAGGGACATGAGACGCCGGTGGGTCAATGGTTCTGGGCATGTGATCCACAGTGCGCACGGGCCCGCGTCCGGCACATCGGCCGATGCTCGCTTTCCGGGTCCGCGAAGTGCTGACGGCACGTACGACTTTCTATGGACGACCGCAGGTCGCGGCGCGGTTAGCGTGGTGGTCATGAAGCGGACGAGGGTGATGGACGCGGTCCTGGCGCTCGCCGTCGCCGCGAGCACCGCGTCCGCCGACCTCGGGGCGGGACGGTCGATCGGCGAGCAGAACATCGCCTACCTCGGCTGGGATCCGCCGCTCTGGTTCTCGATCCCGGTCGGCCTGATGGCCGGGGCCGCGATCTGGTGGCGGCGGCCGCGGACGCTCGTGGTGGTGGCGCTGGCCGCGTGGGTGACGCTCGGGGCGTTCGTCGCCGTCGTCGTCGCGCAGTACCGCTTCGCGGACCGGTCGCCGTCGAGGGCCGCGACGGCGGCCACCGCGGCGCTCGCCTCCGCCGTGGTCGGCGCCGGGATCTGGCGTCTCGGCGGGGCGGACGCCGCCGTGCCGCTCACCGCCGCGATCTGCCTCGCGCCCGCGCTGCTCGGGCTGTACGCGAGGACCCGGCGGGAACTGGTCGAGGGGATCCGCGAACGCGCCGAGCGGGCCGAGCGGGAGCAGCACGAACGCGTCCTGCGCGCCCGGAGCGACGAGCGCGCCCGGATCGCGCAGGACATGCACGACGTCGTCACGCACCGGGTGTCGCTGATGGTGCTGCACGCGACCGCGCTGGAGGCGTCCGCGGGGCGGGACGCGGTCGCGATCGGCAAGCGGATCGGCGTCATCGGGCGGGAGGCGCTGACCGAGCTCCGCTCGCTCGTGGAGGTGCTCCGCGCGGACGGCGACGCACCCCTCGTCCCGCAGCCGGGTCTCGCGGACCTGGGCGAGCTGGTGGAGGAGTCCCGCCGCACCGGCATGCGGGTCACGCTCCATCTCACGGACGAGCCGGGTGCGCGTCCGCCGGCGCTCGTCGAGCACGCCGTCTACCGGGTCGTCCAGGAGGCGCTGACGAACGTCCACAAGCACGCCGGGGACGCCGAGTGCGCCGTCCACGTCCGGCAGACGCCCGACGCCCTGCGCCTCTCGGTGACCAACGGCCGCGCCGAAGGCCCGGTGGCCGGGCTGCCGAGCGGCGGGCACGGGCTGCTCGGCATCGCCGAGCGGATCAGGCTGGTGGGCGGCAGGCTGACCGCCGGGACGACCCCGGACGGCGGCTACGCCGTGACCGCCGAGGTCCCGCTGTGATCCGGGTCCTGGTCGTGGACGACGAGTGGATGGTGCGCGCGATGCTCCGCACCATCATGGAGACCGCGCCGGACATCACGGTCGTGGGTGAGGCGGCGGACGGGAACGAGGCCGTCCGGCAGGCCGCGACACACCGCCCGGACGTCGTCCTGATGGACATCCGGATGCCGCGGGCCGACGGCCTGACCGCCACGGAACGGCTGGCCGGCTCCTACCGGGTCGTCGTGCTGACCACGTTCGACCTGGACGAGTACGTGCGGACGGCGCTGCAGCACGGCGCGGTCGGGTTCCTGCTGAAGGACGCGTCGGCCGAGGAGATGCTGAGCGCCGTCCGCAGCGCCGCGCGCGGCGACGCGATGCTGTCGCCCAAGGTGACCCGGCGGCTGCTCCGCCACTTCGCGGGCGCGGGGCGTTCAGAGGCCGAGGAGCGCATCGGCGTCCTCACCGCCAAGGAGCGAGAGGTCCTCGTCGCCGTCGGCGGGGGCCTGTCCAACACCGACATCGCCGGCGCCCTCCACATGAGCGAGGCGACCGTGAAGACGCACGTCAGCCGGATCCTCGCGAAGCTGTCGCTCAGCAATCGCGTGCAGGCCGCGATCATCGCGCATCGCGCCGGGCTGCTCGATCCGCCCTCCTGAGGCTATTCCTTGCGGAGCAGCAGGAGGCCGGCCGGGAAGCGCTCGTTCTCGTCCCGGCGGCGCAGCATGCGGGCGACCTCGGCCAGCCCCGCCCGCTCCGCGATGGCGGCGACGCGGCCGACCGGCCAGCGGTGGGCGCGGATGACCTTGTGGTCGAAGGCCTCCGGTTCGTCCACGTCTCCGGACTGGAACGCCACGAGCAGGTGGCCCCCGGGCGCCAGGACGCGGTGGAACTCGGCGAAGACGCCGGGGAGGTCCGCCGGGTCCAGGTGGATGATCGAGTAGTAGGCGAGGGCGCCGGCCAGGCCGCCGTCGGGGAGCGCGAGCGAGGTCATCGTCCCCTCGTCGAAGCGCAGGTGCGGGTGCTCCGCGCGGGCCTGGGCGATCATCGCGGGCGACAGGTCGATGCCGGCGGCGTCCACGCCCAGGGAGTGCAGGAACGCCGTCACGCGGCCGGGGCCGCAGCCGATGTCGACGACGGGTCCCCGGCCCCGGACGAGGTCCGCGAACGCGCTGATCAGCGCGCGGTCGAGGGGCATGTCGTCGAGGGCGTCGCGGAAGGTGTCGGCGTACAGGACGGCGACGGCGTCATAGGCGTCTCGTGTGGCGGTTTCGGTCATGGGGGCCGACGCTAGCGGACGCGGTACCGGGCCTGCCGCGCGGACGGTCCGCCCGGCAGGAGGCCCGACAGCCCGGCCTCGATCGCGGCGGCGGCCCGGCGGCAGAACGCCCCGGGCTCGTCGGCGGCGTCCGGGCGCTCGTCGACCAGCGCGTCCGCGATGCCGTCGCGGATCAGGTCCGCCGACCGGACGCCCTGGGAGGCCGCCATCTCGTCCGCCCGCGCCGGCGTCCGGTGGACGATCACCGAGGCCCCCTCCGGCGGGAGCGGCGACAGCCAGGCGTGCCGGGCCGCCAGCACCCGGTCGGCGGGCAGCAGCGCCAGCGCCGCGCCGCCGGTGCCCTCGCCGAGGAGCAGGCAGAGCGTCGGCGCGGGCAGCGTGATCAGGTCGGCGAGGCAGCGGGCGATCTCGCCGGCCAGGCCGCCCTCCTCCGCCTCCGCCGACAGGACGGCGCCGGGAGTGTCGACCACGGTGACCAGCGGAAGCCCGAGCTGGGCGGCGAGCCGCATCCCGCGCCGCGCGACCCGCAGACCGGCCGGACCGAGCGGGTGGCCGGTGCGCTGGCTGCCGCGGTCCTGGCCGACCAGGACGCAGGGCGCCGCGCCGAAGCGGGCCAGGGCGAGCACGAGGCCCGGGTCGGCCTCCCCCTGCCCGGTGCCCGACAGCAGGGTGACGTCGGCCGCGCCGTGCCGGAGCAGTTCCCGGACGCCCGGACGGTCGGGGCGGCGGGAGCGTTCGATCGACTCCCACGCCGTCGACTCCCCCGTCGTCCCGCCGGGCGGCGCGCCCTCGGACGGCGGGTCCGCCGGAGCCGAGGGCGGGCGCCCGCACAGGACGGTCAGGGCCCGCGACGCCACCTCGGCGAGATCGTCGATGCCGACCACGGCGTCCAGCAGGCCCTTCGCCGCGAGGTTCTCGGCGACCTGGACGCCGGGCGGGAACGGCTCCCCGTGCAGGCCCTCGTACACGCGCGGGCCGAGGAAGCCGATCAGCGCGCCCGGCTCGGCCGCCGTCACGTGGCCGAGCGACCCCCAGGAGGCGAACACCCCGCCGGTCGTGGGATGCCGCAGGTGGACGAGGTAGGGCAGCCCGGCGGCGCGGTGCGCCGTGACGGCCGCCGTGATCCGGGCCATCTGCACGAACGCGGACGTCCCCTCCTGCATGCGGGTGCCGCCCGAGGACGGCGCGGCGAGCAGCGGCAGACGCTCGGCGGTGGCGCGCTCGACCGCCGCGACGATGCGGTCGGCGGTGGCGAGGCCGATCGAGCCGGCGAGGAAGCGGAACTCCGACACGACGAACGCGACGCGGCGGCCCCGCAGCAGGCCCTCCCCCGTGAGGACGGCCTCGTCGCAGCCGCTGCGCTCCCGGGCGGCGGCCAGGGCCCGGCCGTAGGGAGAGGCGGGGGGAGGCTGCCCGGTGGGCGGTTCGTCCCAGGATGTCCAGGCACCGTCGTCCAGCACGCGGCGCAGCAGCCCGCGCGCCCCGACCCGTTCAGCCACGCCGCCCCTTCCGCCGTCCTCCCAGCATGATGACCTCAAGACCGGGCCGCCTGGCATCCGGGGGTGGACACTGGGGGTGACCCGGCAGAAGGCCCGGCAGAAGAGGAGGGCACGTGTCCGAGGACATCTGCTTCGCGTCCGCCCGTGACCTGGCGCGCCGGATCCGCGCCCGCGAGCTGTCGGCGCGCGAGGTCGTGCGGGCGCATCTCGACCAGATCGAGCGCACGAACCCGCAGGTCAACGCCATCGTCACGCTGGTCGCGGAGCGGGCGCTGGAGCAGGCGCGCGACGCCGACGAGCGGCTCGCCGCCGGGGAGCGGCCGGGCCCGCTGCACGGCCTGCCGGTCGCCCACAAGGACACCCACGCCACCGCCGGGATCCGCACCACGTCCGGGTCGCCGATCTTCGCCGGCCACGTCCCGGACGAGGACGAGCTGGTCATCGAACGGATGCGCGCCGCCGGCGTCATCACGCTCGGCAAGACGAACGTGCCGGAGTTCGCCGCCGGGTCGCACACCTTCAACCCGGTCTTCGGCCTGACCCGCAACCCCTACGACCCGTCCCGGTCGGCGGGCGGCAGCAGCGGCGGCGCGGCGGCTGCGCTGGCGTGCGGGATGCACCCCCTCGCGGACGGCGGCGACATGGGCGGCTCGCTGCGCAACCCCGCGTCGTTCTGCAACGTCGTCGGGTTCCGCCCCTCGCCGGGGCGGGTGCCGTCCTGGCCGGTGCCGGCGGGCTGGTCGACCCTGGGCGTGCAGGGTCCGATGGCGCGCGAGGTCGCGGACGTGGCGCTGCTGCTGTCGGTGCTCGCCGGCCCCGACCCGCGCAGCCCCATCGCGCTGGACACGCCCGGCTCGGCGTTCGCCGGGCCGCTCGACCGGGATCTCGCCGGGCTCCGCGTCGCCTGGTCCCCCGACCTCGGCGGGACGGTCCCCGTCGACCCGGCCGTCACCGGCGTCCTCGAACCCGCCGTCAAGGTGTTCGAGGAGCTGGGCTGCGCGGTCGAGGAGGCGTGCCCCGACCTGTCCGGTGCCGACGAGGTGTTCCGCACGCTGCGGGCCTGGCACTGGGACATCATGCTGCGCCCCCTCCTGGACCGGCGCCGCGCCGACTTCAAACCGTCGCTGGCGGAGAACATCGAGGCCGGGCGCGCCCTCACCGGCGCCGACCTCGGACGCGCCGAGACCCTGCACACCGTCCTGTTCCACCGCGTGCGGGAGTTCTTCGAGCGCTACGACGCGCTGCTCCTGCCGGTCAGCCAGGTTCCGCCGTTCGACGCCGCGCTGGAGTACCCGGCGGAGGTCGCGGGGCAGCCCATGCCCGACTACCTGGAGTGGATGCGCTCCTGCTTCCTCGTCTCGGCGACCGGGTGCCCGGCGCTGTCGGTGCCCGCCGGGTTCACCGCGGGCGGGCGCGGCGGGCTGCCGGTCGGGCTGCAGATCGTCGGCCCCCACCACGCGGACCTGGCCGTCCTGCAGATCGGCCACGCGTTCGAGCGGGCGACGGGGCACGCGGCGCGGCGCCCACCGCCGGCCTCGCCATAAGGCCTGCCGCCTGCCGTAGGGCCTATCTCCTGCCGTACGGCCTACTGCCTGCCCTAGGGCCTACTGCCTGTCGAGCGGGATGCGCATGACGAACCGGGCGCCCCGGTCGCTGTCCGCGGCGACGAGCGTCCCGCCGTGCGCGCGGGCGATGTCGCGGGAGATCGTCAGGCCGAGACCGCTGCCGGAGGCCTCCCGCGCCCGCCCCTCGGGGAGCCGCTGGAACCGCCAGAAGACCCGCTCCCGGTCCTCGGGCGCGATGCCCGAGCCGTCGTCGCGGACCTCCAGGACGGCCTCCGGCCCGTCCGCCGCCACACTCACCCAGATCCGCGACTCGGCGTGCCGCTCGGCGTTGTCCATCAGGTTCGTCAGCACCCGCACGATGTGCTGCGGGGTGGCCCACACCATGACGCCCGTCGCGGCGTCGATGTCGACGGGGACGCGCCGCCTCCGCCGGCCCGTCTCCGCGCGCACCAGCTCACCGAGGTCGACGCGCTCCCGCTCGACGTGCACGCCGGCGCCGAGGCGCGCCAGGATGAGCAGATCGCTGACGATACCCTGCAGCCGGTCGGCGTCCCCGAGCGCCGCCCGCGCGACCTCCGGCCAGTCCTCGTCCTCCGGACGCTCGAGCGCCACCTCGAGCTGGGCGCGCAACCCGGTCAGCGGGCTGCGCAGCTCGTGCGAGACCTCCGCGACGAAGGCGCGCTGCCGGGACATGACGCCCGCCAGCCGGTTCAGCGTCACGTTCACCGACTCGGCCAGCTGCGACACCTCGTCGCCGGTGCCCGGGACGGTGACCCGGCGGTCGGACTCGCCGCCGGTGATCTGCGCCAGCTCCGCGCTCATCATCCGCACCGGCCGCAGCGCCCGCCGCACCGACAGCGACACGATCCAGCCGACCGCGGCCGTCGCGATGATCGCCAGCATCACGAGCAGCCCGATGAACGGGCCCCGGTACTGCGTGAACCCCTTGATCGGCGCACCGGCGTGCACGATCCGCGCGCCGTCGCGCGTCAGCACCTTCTCCGAGACGACGTAGACCCGGGCCTTGCCCGGCACGTTGACGGTGCGGTACGCCGGACGGCCCACCGTCCGCGGCTGCGGGACGTCCAGCGGGCCGCGTCCGTGCAGGGACTCGCTCGACGCGACCACGTCGCCCTGCGCGTCGACGACCTGGAGCAGGGTGAAGTCGGGGTCCTCGACGCTCAGCGTCCCGTGCGGGTCGGTCTCGCGGACGAACGTGGCCAGGTCGGCGATGACGAGGGCGCCCTGGTTCCGCAGTCCCTCGTACACGGTCTTCCGGATGGCCTGGTAGAAGAGCACGATGCCGACGGTGAGGAGCAGGCCGACCAGCAGGGTCGCGGCGGCGGTCACGCGGGTCCGCACCGACCAGCCCGACGGCGACAGCAAGCCCCCGAAGATCCGCAACCCGCCGCCCCTCCCCCTTTCCGGCACGCACACGCCGGGGGGTTGACGCAAAAGAGGTCCTACCTGGTCGTTGACCTTGCGAAACCTCGCCGCGGGCGGGACCGGCACCCGCGCGTACGGCGCCTCCCACCCCTGGGGAGCCGTCCGCGCGGGCACCGCCCTCGGTGCCGCCAGTCGCCCGTGGCCCGTGCGCCGAGGAGGATCGCGGGGGGCCGGGTCGTACTGCCGAACTGGTCCCCACTCTGCCCCCCTTCGGTGCACGCCGTGCTACATCGACGTGACGATCGCGTTTCCGTACTTCCTTCGGGAACCGGTCATAATCTGCCGCCAAACGGGGATGGACGGGCAGGAGATACGCGAGGGGGGCCAGAACACCGCATGGACGGAGACATCAGGCCGCTCAATGCGGCCGACCCGCGCCAGGTCGCCGGGCACATGCTGCTGGGCCGGCTCGGATCGGGCGGCATGGGAACGGTCTACCTCGGCGCCGACCCGGTGTCCGGCGGGCGCGTCGCGGTGAAGACGATCCACCCGCACCTGGCGGGCGACCCCGTCTACCGCCGCCGGTTCAGGGACGAGGCGTACCTCGCGAGCCGGGTCGCGTCGTTCTGCACCGCGCGGGTCCTCGCGCACGGCGAGGAGAACGGCCGCCCCTACCTCGTCACCGAGTACGTCGGCGGCATCTCGCTGCACGACCGGCTGGTCGGCGAGGGTCCGCTGCCGCCCGCCGACCTGCACGGCGTCGCCGTCGGCGTCGCGTCCGCGCTCGCCGCGATCCACGCGGCGGGGCTCGTGCACCGCGACCTCAAGCCCGCCAACGTGATGCTGACGCTGTCCGGCTGCCGGGTGATCGACTTCGGCATCGCCAGCGGCCAGGACTCCCCGGACACGGTCGAGATGTCCGGCAAAGTGCTCGGCACGCCCGGCTGGATGGCCCCGGAGGTGCTCGTCGGCGGCCCCGCGACCCCGGCCGCCGACATCTTCGCCTGGGGCTGCCTCATCGCCCACGCCGGGACGGGCCAGATGCCGATCGGCGGCGACCCCGCGACGCTGCGCACCGGGGACGCCGATCTGTCCGGGCTGCCGGAGTCGCTCGTCTCCGCTGTCCGGGCCGCGCTCTCGCCCGACCCGGCCGACCGGCCCACCGCCTCCAGCCTCCTGCTCTCCCTGGTCGAGCAGCCGCCGCCCTACGTCGGCGAACGGCCCGGGGCGGGCCCGGTGCCGCGGACCCGGCGGATCCCCAGCGTCCCGGCGCCGTCCGTCCCGGCGGGTCCGGCCGACCGGACGGGGGCCGACACCAGGGCGTTCACACCGCTCGGCATGGCCGGCGCCGTGTCCTCCACCCGGACCCGGCTGCTCGCGGGCGTCGCCGCCGCCGGCACGATCCTGATCGGCGCGATCATCGCCGGGCTCGCGCAGGACAGGACCGACCCGCCGTCCGCGCCCCTCCCGTGGACGCCGCAGGCGTCGGCGACGCCGGCCAAGCGGGCGAGCGTCGTCAAGCCGGGTGCGCTCAAGCGGCCGCAGGCGAAGCCGCAGAAGTCGAAGCACAAGCAGAAGCAGAAGCACGGCGAGCACAAGGGCGGCCGCAAGCGCGGCTGAATCGGCCGCCCGGTCAGATGCGCCAGATCAGCACGAGGGCGCAGTCGTCGTCGCGGGCCGCCGCCATCGTCTCGACCAGTTCCCGCGCGCCGTGCCCGAAGCCCTGCGGGACGAGCCGCTCCGCCTCGCCGAGCAGCCGGTCGATCCCGGCGTCCAGGTCGCTGCCGGGAGACTCCACCAGCCCGTCGGTGTAGAGGAGCAGCGCGTCGCCGGGCCGCAGCGTCCCCCGCTCGGGGACGCAGTTCAGGTCGGGCACCACGCCCAGCACCACGCCCTTGGCGGAGCTGACCCGCCAGGCGCCGCTGCCCGCGTCGAACTGCACCGCCGGCGGATGCCCCGCCGACTCGACCGTGTACTCCCCCGTCTTCAGGTCGACGACGACGTGCACGGCCGTGACGAACCCCTCGTCCCAGCGCTGGCGCTGGAGGTAGTCGTTGCAGGCGGGCAGGAAGCGGTCGGACTGGATCGATCCAAGCAGGCCACCGAACGCGCCCGACAGCATCAACGCCCGGGTTCCGGCGTCGGTGCCCTTTCCGGAGACGTCGACGAGCGCCACCTCCAGCACGTCGCCCGCGCAGGACGAGACCACGAAGTCGCCGCCGAACGACGACCCGCCCGCCTGGAGCATCACGACCTGCGAGGCCCAGCCGTCCGGCAGTTCTGGCATCTCGCCCTGCCGGCGCAGCCGGTCGCGCAGCTCCAGCAGCATCGAGTCGCCGCGCAGGCCCTGCACGCCGAGCTGCTGGCGCGTCCGGGCCAGGGTGAGCGCGAGCACCGCCGTGATCATCAGCGTGGCGATCATGCCGGGGCCGATGGCGGCCACGTCCTGCCAGGCGTTGTAGGCCACCATCACGACCACGACGCCGAGCAGCGCGACCAGGCTGCGCACCCTCAGCAGCAGCCCGCCGCCGAGCACGATCAGGACCAGCGCGCCGGACGGGGCCAGGCCGCGCGAGTCGCCGCCGGTCGCGAGCCCGATCGCGATCGCGAGGATCGCGAGGGCCGCGAAGACGTACCGCTCCCGGGTCAGCTTCCCCTGCCTGGCCCACCGGTACAGCGCCACGAGCAGCGGAATCCGGCGCAGCACGGCACGCACCCGCGGCGGAAGGAGCTGCACCAGTCGTTGAAGCATGACTCCGGCACTGTATCGAGCAATGACCCCGGGCGGTCGGTATCCGCGCCAGCCATGACCCGTTGCAACGGTCCAGCTCCGTTTTATATGGGCATGTATCTATCACCGATAGGACACATGGTGTTCTGGTGAGATCGGTGTTCCGGCGAGAGGAGACGGCGCATGGTCCAGCCCGGCATGCGGATCACGGTGGATGCGGCGATGCGTGCGCGGGACGTCTCCCGCCCCAGGCCCGACGGCGCGGAACCGCCGGCCGCCTCCGGCCCCGGCCCCGGCAAGACCGCCGAGCCCGCGAAGCGGACGAAGGCCGCCAAGAACGAACGGCGCCGCCAGGGCAAGCGCGGCGCCGCCGCCCGCAAACCCCCGGAGAACGGCCTCTGATCCGGCCCGCGGTCAGCTCTCGCGCGGCAGCGGGGGAAGCTCGCCGGTGCGCTCGTAGGCGCCGAGCATCCTGATCCGGCGGGTGTGGCGCGGCTCCTTGGAGTAGGGCGTGTCGATGAACAGTTCGAGGAACCGGGTCGCGGTGGCCAGGTCGTGCTGGCGGGCGCCGAGCGCGATGACGTTGGCGTCGTTGTGCTCGCGGGCGAGCTTCGCGATGTCGTCGTTCCACACCAGCGCGGCCCGCACGCCCTTGACCTTGTTGGCCGCGATCGCCTCGCCGTTGCCGGAGCCTCCGATCACCACACCGAGCGTTCCCGGCTCAGCGGCCGTCCGCTGGGCGGCCCGCAGGACGAACGGCGGGTAGTCGTCCACGGCGTCATAGACGAACGCGCCGCAGTCGACGGCCTCGTGCCCGTTCTCCTTCAGCCAGGAGACCAGGTGCTCCTTCAGCTCGAAGCCGGCGTGGTCGGATCCAAGAAAAACGCGCATGGACGAATTCTCGCAGGCCGGTGGGCGTTGTGCGCGCGCGGGTCAGGTCAGGAGTCAGGCGTCCTCGCCGTTCCGCTTGCGGTCGATGACCGTCCGGCCGTCGAGGTCGAGATCGTCGGCCTCGGATGTGTCGCCCTTGTCCGCGTCTCCCTCGGCCTTGGCCGGCGCCCGGGGGGCCTGCTCGGGGGTCTGCTCGGGGACCTGCTCGGGCGCCGGGGCGGACGGCTGCTGCGGGACGGGCGGCTGCTGCGGCACCGGCGCCGCGCCGAACTGCTGCGGCGCGGCCTGCGGCTGCGGGTACGGCTGCTGAACGGGCTGCTGCGGCATGGGTTGCTGGACGGGCTGCTGGGGCATGGCGCCCCAGGCCTGCTGCGGCTGGCCCTGCGGCGGAACGTACGGGACGGCCTGCTGCTGCATCGGCTGCTGGGCCATCGGCTGCCCGTAGGGCGGCTGCTGCATCGGCATCCCGGGCCGCTGCGGCGCGTACTGCCCTGGCTGCTGCGCGACCGCGCCACGGGAACGGCTCAGGAGGTAGCCGAGCAGCATGCCGAGACCGGCGAGCCAGCCGTAGGCGAAGCCGAAGGACGCCCCGTGGGAGACCGAGTTGAAGACGTTGGGGCCGCGGTCACTGGACAGGTCGAATGCCCAGCTGAACAGGACGCCCTGGATGAAGCCCGCGACGCCGCCCGCGACCGTCGTGGCCCACCAGCCGGTCGCCATGGCGCCGAGCGCGCCGCGGTTCGGGTCGACGGCGCGGGCGCCCGCCAGTGCGAGCAGGATCAGCAGGACGAAGAACAGCACGGTGCTGAGGTCCATCGCGACGACGATCTTCCACGGGGGGCCGGTCAGCCCCCACCTCGGGAACAGCGCCCACCACAGCGGCGGCGCGATCCCCTCGTCGTAGCGGATCCCCGTGTCGTTGATCGCCTCGACGACCCACTGGTTGCCGAAGAGGATCGAGATGAGGGCGATCGGAACGACCGCGCCGCCCGCCATGACCAGCATCCGCCGCATCGTCATGGCGGGCAGAGTAGTGGGGATCACTGCCCTCCGGTAGGCCCGGTATCACCCCGCGTAGGCGGGGCCGGCGGCGGCCGGGAAGCGGAAGTCCGGGTCGACCTGCGTTTCCAGGTCCTCCCCGGCCGCGCGGCTGGCCCAGCTCCGCGCGTTCTTCACGTGGAACTCGACGGCCTGGCGCTGGAACTTGTCCCAGTCCTTGACGCGCGCGTCGACCTCGGCGCGCATGCGGTCGAGCGCGGCGGTGTTGCCGTCCTCCAGCGCGACGCCGTGCCGGCCCTGCTCCAGCGCCCGGACGGCGGCGGACTGGCCGAGCCACGTCAGCAGGTCGTCGCCGACGTGCTCGCGCAGGTAGGCGACGTCCTCCTCGCACTGGACCTTGTTGCCGACGACCCGGATCGCGACGTCGTAGTCGCGCGCGTACTCGGTGTACTGCCGGTAGACGCCGACGCCCTTGCGGGTGGGCTCGGCGACCAGGAACATCAGGTCGAACCGCGTGAACAGCCCGGAGGCGAACGTGTCGGCGCCCGCGGTCATGTCGACGACGACGTACTCCCCCGGACCGTCCACGAGGTGGTTGAGGTAGAGCTCCACCGCGCCGGTCTTGGAGTGGTAGCAGGCCACGCCGAGGTCGTCGTCGTTGAACGGGCCGGTGGCGAGGAGCGTGACGCCGTCGACCTCCTGGCCGGCTTCGTGGAACGGGTCGTCGCCGCGGAACCGCAGCAGCCGCGAGCCCGCCCCGGGCGGGGTGGTCTTGACCATGGCGGACGCGGAGGAGACCCGCGGGTTGTCGCCGCGCAGGTGCTCCTTGATCTCGGTGAGCCGGTCGCCCAGCGCGGGGAGCTTGGCGGCGCGGGCCTCGTCCAGGCCGAGCGCGACGCCGAGGTGCTGGTTGATGTCGGCGTCGATGGCCACCACCGGCAGCCCGCGCCCGGCCAGGTGCCGGACGAACAGCGACGACAGGGTGGTCTTGCCGCTGCCGCCCTTCCCGACGAACGCAACCTTCACGAATGCCTCATTTCGGAGATGAAAACCGTTACCAGTGTCGAGACATCCGAGTCTTGCGAAGGGCGGACGGCGAGGCAAGCGGAACGGCCGAAGACGCCGCGACTCACCGAACCGCGAGCTCCGGACCACGACTCACCGGACCGCGAGCTCCGGACCACGACTCACCGGACCGCGAGCTCCGGACCACGACTCACCGAACCGCGAGGTCCGGACCGCGAGGTCCGGACCGCGAGGTCCGGACCGCGATGAGGCGGATCAGGTCGTCAGCGGACCGCGGCGGCCGGGTCGAACCCGAACGGGAGCTCCAGGCGGTGGGCGGCCAGCAGACCGGCGTCCAGGAGGAGGTCGCGGGTGGGACGGTCCGCCGTGACGACGCCGCCGGAAAGGATCACCGAGCGCGGGCACAGCTCCGCCGCGTACGGGAGATCGTGCGTGACCATCAGGACCGTCACGTCCAGGCTGCGCAGGATCTCGGCCAGCTCGCGGCGGCTCGCCGGATCCAGGTTGGAGGACGGCTCGTCCAGCACGAGGATCTCCGGCTCCATCGCGAGGACGGTGGCGACGGCGACGCGGCGGCGCTGCCCGAAGCTGAGGTGCTGCGGCGGGCGGTCGGCGACGTCCAGCATGCCGACGCGGGCCAGCGCGTCCCTGACCCGGCGGTCCAGCTCGGCGCCGCGCAGGCCGAGGTTGGCGGGCCCGAACGCGACGTCCTCGCGGACGGTCGGCATGAACAGCTGGTCGTCGGGGTCCTGGAAGACGATGCCGACGCGGCGGCGGATCTCCCGCAGCGCCTTCTTGTCCTTCGGATCGACCGCGAGGCCGCCGACCCTGACCTCGCCCATGCCGCCGTGCAAGATGCCGTTCAGGTGCAGGACGAGCGTCGTCTTCCCGGCGCCGTTCGGCCCGAGCAGCGCGACCCGCTCGCCGCGCCCGATCGCCAGGTCGACGCCGAAGAGGGCCTGCGTGCCGTCCGGATAGGCGTAGGCGAGGCCCTGCACGTCCAGGGACCGGACTTCCGGGGACGGCTCTTCCACGATCATGACGTCATCCATGCGACCAGGGTTACCAGGGCGGCGGTCAGGGGCAGGACGGCGGCCGTCGTCCACTGCGCGCCCGTCGCGCCCACGTCGTGCATCACGGGCATCCGGCCGTCGTATCCGCGGCTCACCATCGCCAGGTGGACGCGCTCACCGCGCTCGTAGGAGCGCAGGAACAGCGCGCCGACCGACTTGGCGAGCACGCTCGTCGCACGGATGTCACGCGCCTCGAAGCCGCGGGACGCGCGCGCCACCTTCATCCGTCCGAGCTCCGCCGTGACGACGTCCCCGTAGCGCAGCATGAACGTGGCGATCTGCGTGATGAGCGACGGCATCCGCAGCCGCTCGATGCCGAGCAGCAGCAGCCGCGGCTCGGTCGTCGCGGCCAGCAGGATCGACGCGACGACGCCGAGGGTGCCCTTGGCGAGGACGTTCCAGGCGCCCCACAGCCCGCTCTCGCTCAGCCGCAGCCCCAGCACGGTGATCTTCTCGCCCTCGGCGACGAACGGCATGAGGAACGCGAACGCGACGAACGGCACCTCGATGACGATCCGCCGCGCCACCGTCCGGAACGGGATCCGGGCGGCGGCCGTGACGGCCGCGAGCAGCAGCGCGTACACGCCGAACGCCCAGATCCGCTCGCGCGGCGTGGCGACGACGAGCAGCACGAACGCCAGAACGGCGACGAGCTTGCACTGCGGCGGCAGCCGGTGCACCGGCGACGCGCCCGGCACGTAGAGCCGGTGCGCGTGCCCCGCGCCCATCAGCCCTTCCGCGCCGGCTCGGACGGCGCCTTCTCGTCCTGCCCGGGAGCCTGCCCGGAGCCGGACCCGGACCCGGACTCCGACTCGGTCCCGGGCTCGGGGCCGCGCCGCCGGACGGCCCAGAACAGCCCGCCGCCGACGAGCAGCACGAGGCCGACGCCGACGACCCCGGACAGCCCGCCCGACAGCCGGGCGTTGTCGACGCCCTTGACCCCGTAGTCGCCGAACGGGGAGTCCTTGAGCGAGTGGTCCTTCTCCTTGGCGCTGATGCCCTTGTCCTCGGCGACCTTCTCCAGCCCGTCGGGGTGGCCGGACGCGTAGTAGCTGACGATCCCGGCGAGGACGAGCGAGACGAGCAGGAACCCGGCGAAGAAACGCTTGGTGTTCATGTGGATTCCTCTCAGGCGCGGGACGGCTCGACCGGGCCGTCCGACCTCTGCTCGGCGGCGGTGCGCAGCTTCAGCGGCTGCATCAGCCCGCGCGCCCCGTGCACGAGGTCGGGACGGACGGCGAGGACGCTCGAAACGGTCACGGCGGTGATCAGCGCCTCACCGATCCCGATCAGCACGTGGACACCGATCATCGCGGTGGCGACTTTGCCGATCGACACGTCCGCCGTGCCGCCCAGCGCGTAGACGGCCGTGAACGCGAGGGCAGCGGCGGGCACCGACACGACGGCGGCGACGAACGACGCCCCGGAAACCGATGCCCTGCTCTTGGGCAGCACCCGCAGCAGCAGCCGGAACAGCCCGTAACCCACGACGACCGTGACGAGAGCCATCGTGGTGATGTTGACGCCGAGCGCGGTCAGGCCGCCGTCCGCGAACAGGAGCGCCTGCATGAGCAGGACGACGGACACGCACAGGATGCCCGTGTACGGCCCGACGAGGATGGCCGCGAGCGTCCCGCCGAGCAGGTGCCCGCTCGTCCCGGACGCGACCGGGAAGTTGAGCATCTGCGCGGCGAACACGAACGCGGCGGTCAGCCCGGCGAGCGGCGCGGTGCGGTCGTCCAGTTCCCGCCGGGCTCCCCGCAGCGCGACCGCGACCCCGGCCACCGCGACCGCACCGGCCGCGACGGACACCGGGGCGTCGATGAAACCATCCGGTACGTGCACGTCCTCACCATCCTGCCTGCTTGGTCAGCGAGACCAGTTTGGCGGCACATACCCCGTAATTGCAACATGCTCGCAATAGCAAGTCATATGTGACTCACGGGCGAGCACACCGATCGTCACCCTTCGATCACCCGTAGCCGCCCGTGCTCTCCCGCACCCGAGGCGCGGCCCGGCCGACTCGCGAGCGAGTTCGCCGAGCCCGAGCCGGGCGGCCGCGGGCTCGGGCTCAGTCGAAGATCGGGTCGCGGGTCCTGGTGCGCTTGAGCTCGAAGAAACCGTCGGTGCTCGCGACCGCGACAACGCCGTCCCAGAGCTTGGCGGCCGCTTCGCCGCGCGGGATCGGGGAGACGACGGGGCCGAAGAAGGCACTGCCCTCGACCTCGATGACCGGGGTGCCGACCTCCTGGCCGACGCGGTCGATGCCGTCCTTGTGGGAGACCCGCACGGCCTCGTCGTAGTCGGTGGAGTCGGCCGCGGCCGCGAGCGCCGGGTCCAGCCCGGCCGCGGTCAGCGCCGCCTCGTAGTAGGCGCGGTCGAACTTCTGCCTCTCGTGGTGGCGGCGGGTGCCGAGCTCGGTGTAGAGCCGTCCGAGCACCTCGGGCCCGTACTTCTGCTCGGCGGCGATGCACACGCGCACCGGCCCCCAGGCTTCGGCGAGCATCTTCCGGTAGTCCTCCGGGATGTCCTTGTCCGCGTTGAGGACGGCGAGGCTCATCACGTGCCAGCGCACCTCGATCGGGCGCAGCTTCTCCACTTCCAGGATCCAGCGGGACGTTATCCACGCCCAGGGGCACAGTGGGTCGAACCAAAAGTCCACCGGCGTGGGTGCGTTCTCAGTCAACGTCGCCTCCTAGAGCGTGGAAAACAGGCATGCGTAGTGCGACAACCAGGACACCCCCGTCCCGATTCCCGGAACGCGGGGCCGCCTAAGCCCATGCTTAGGCCGTGGCGGACGTACCGGGACGCCGTCCGGTTGGTAGACATGACTTCACCAAACGAATAGGCCGACCAAGGAGTACATGTGGCAGGCAACCTCACGCGCGACGAGGCGCGGGAACGGGCCCGGCTGCTCACCGTCGAGTCGTACACGGTCGAGCTGGACCTCACCACCGGCGTGGAGCGTTTCGGGTCCACCACGATCGTCAGGTTCGGCAGTGCCCAGGCGGGTGCGGACACGTTCATCGACCTGCACGGCGCCGTCGTGCGGGAGGTGACGCTGAACGGGAGGGCGCTCGACCCCTCGTCCTACGACGCCGAGAAGGGGCGCGTCCCGCTGCCCGGCCTCGCGGCGGAGAACGAGCTCCGCGTCGTGGCCGACTGCGAGTACTCACGGTCGGGTGAGGGCCTGCACCGGTTCGTGGACCCCGTGGACGACAGCATCTACCTCTACACGCAGTTCGAGACCGCCGACGCGCACCGCATGTACACCTGCTTCGACCAGCCCGACCTGAAGGCCGTCTTCGAGCTGACGGTCAAGGCGCCGGAGAACTGGGAGGTCGTCACCAACGAGCCGGCCGAGTCCGCCGGGGGCGGAACCTGGACGTTCCTGCCGACGCCGCAGATCTCCACCTACATCACCGCGCTCATCGCCGGGCCATACCACGTCGTCCGGGACGAGTACCGCCGCGACGACGGCACCGTCGTCCCGCTCGGGGTGTACTGCCGGGCGTCGCTGGCCGACCACCTCGACGCCGCCGCGATCGTGGACGTGACCCGCCAGGGCTTCGCCTACTTCGAGAAGGTCTTCGGCCGCCCGTACCCGTTCACCAAGTACGACCAGCTGTTCGTCCCCGAGTTCAACGCCGGCGCGATGGAGAACGCCGGCGCCGTCACCTTCCTGGAGGACTACGTCTTCCGGTCGCGGGTCACCGACGCCGCCTACGAGCGGCGCGCCGAGACGATCCTGCACGAGATGGCGCACATGTGGTTCGGCGACCTCGTCACCATGCGCTGGTGGGACGACCTGTGGCTGAACGAGTCGTTCGCCACCTACATGAGCGTCCTGTGCCAGGCCGAGGCGACGAAGTGGAAGGGCTCGTGGACGACGTTCGCGAACCTGGAGAAGGCCTGGGCGTACCGGCAGGACCAGCTGCCGTCCACGCACCCGATCGCCGCCGACATCCCCGACATCCGCGCCGTCGAGGTGAACTTCGACGGGATCACCTACGCCAAGGGCGCGTCCGTCCTGAAGCAGCTCGTGGCCTATGTCGGCCTCGACAACTTCCTGGAGGGCGTGCGGCGCTACTTCGACCGGCACGCGTGGGGCAACACCGTCCTGACGGACCTGCTGGGCGCGCTGGAGGAGAGGTCCGGCCGCGACCTCGGGTCGTGGTCGAAGGAGTGGCTGGAGACGGCCGGCGTCAACACGATGCGGCCCGAGTACGAGGTCGACGGCGACGGCGACTTCACGTCGTTCGCCGTCTTGCAGGAGGCCAAGGCCGACTACCCGACGCTGCGTTCGCATCGCCTCGCGATCGGGCTCTACGACCTGACGGCGGAAGGGCTCGTCCGGCGCGAGCGGGTCGAGCTGGACGTCGTCGGCGCGAGGACCGAGGTTCCGCAGCTCGTCGGACAGAAGCGGCCCGACCTCGTCCTCGTCAACGACGACGACCTCACCTACGCCAAGATCCGGCTGGACGAGCACTCGCAGAAGACGCTGATCGAGCACATCGGCGACATCAAGGACAGCCTGCCGCGCGCGCTGTGCTGGTCGGCGGCGTGGGACATGACGCGCGACGCCGAGATGGCCACCCGCGACTACGTCCGGCTGGTCGCGAAGGGCATCCGCGGCGTCACCGACATCTCGGTCACGCAGACGCTGCTGCGGCAGGCGCGCACCGCCGTCCAGCAGTACGCGGACCCGGCCTGGCGCAAGCAGGGCCTCGCCCTGCTCGCCGACACGCTGTCGGAACTGGCGCGCGAGGCCGAGGCGGGCTCGGACCTCCAGCTCGCCTACACGCAGGCGTTCACCGCGTCGGCCGTGTCCGAAGAGCACCAGGCGTTCGTCCAGGGCCTGCTGGACGGCTCGCAGACGCTCGACGGCCTCACCGTCGACACCGACCTGCGCTGGGCGCTGCTGCGCCGCCTCGTCATCACCGGCAAGGCGGGCGAGGCGAAGATCGACGCCGAGCACGAGCGGGACCGCACCGCCGCCGGCGAGCGGCACGCGGCCGCCTGCAAGGCCGCGATCCCGACCGCGGCCGCGAAGGCCGCCGCGTGGGAGCGGATCGTGTCCGGCGAGCTGCCGAACGCCGTCTACCGGTCGACGCTGGGCGGCTTCGTCGAACCCGACCAGGCCGAACTGCTGCTCCCCTACGTCGACCGGTACTTCGCCGAGGTGGGGCGCATCTGGAAGGAGTGGACGAGCGACATGTCGCAGACGTTCGCCGAGGGCGCCTACCCGTTCCTCGTGATCGAGCAGTCCACGATCGACCGCACCGAGGCCTACATCGCCGAGCAGAACCCGCCGGCCGCCCTCGCCCGGCTGCTGTCGGAGGGACGCGACGGCGTCGCCCGCGCGCTGCGCGCCCGCGCGAAGGACGCCGCGTCCTCCTGACGGCGCCCGGCCCGCAGTGTCCATTTGCCCCGCGCTGTCCATTCGCCCCGTGACCGTGCGATCGTTGCATGGTCACGGGGAGGGGGCGGTATGGAGACGGCCGGAGACGTGCTGGCGGCACTCGCGCGGCGGTACGCGTTCGGTGACCTGGAGGCGCTGATCGCCCAGGGCACGCTGATCGAACAGAGCGGTCCGATCACGCAGGGCGGTCCGATCGCACAGGGCGGTCCGATCACGCAGGGCGCGCCGGCCGCGGACGGCCGCTCGACGGCGGTCGCGGCGCTGTGCGCGTTCGGGCAGCGCGTCCTCGACCTGGACGCCGAGGACTTCGGCATGCCCGAGGCCGTCGGCGAGGTCCCCCGCGACCTCCTGGACCGCGCCCGCGCCAGCCGGATGCCGCAGACGCCCCGGGAGCGTCCGCGCGGCGCCCTCGCCAGCCTGCGCCCCGCCTACTCCCTCCTGCTGGAGGTCATCGCGATCCGCTGGTACCGGCGCGACATGGCGGCGCTGGTCGCGGCCGTGCACATCGCGAGCGAGTACCTGCCGATGCTGGCCTGGGAGCCCGTCCTCGGCCACGCCGGCGACCCCGCCCTCATCGCCGCCTCGGTGAGCGGCGAGGGCAGCCGGTTCGGGGTGCCCGTCGAGCCGGGGACGGCCCGGATGTGCGACCACACGCGTCCGGAGCGTTCCGCCTGCGAGCGGACCCTCCGCGTCGCGAGGGAGCCGGGGCCCGGCTGGCGCGCCTACCTCGACCGGCAGCACAGCCAGGTCGCCTCCGCCCTCGGCGACTGCGCCGCCCGCTGCCGGACGCCCTGCACCGTCATGACGCGGCTGGACGACCTGGTCCGCGCCGACCTCGTCGAGCGGTGCAGGCTCGCCGCCGACTTCACCGACGGCGCCCTCGTCAAGCTCCGCCACGCGGCTCCGGTCGGCCACGGTTTCGGTGTCCCGTCGCCGGAAGAGGTGCAGACGGCCTGGACGCGCGCCCGCAGGTCGCTCTCCCACCATCCGCTGGGCAAGAAGGCCCTGGCGGACGCCGACGACTCCTACCCGCTCCGGGGCCTGCCCGCCCTGTTCTCGGCGGTCGCGGCCGCCGACCTGCGTCCCGACACCCTGCTGCACGCCGTGACCGAGCGCATCACGTCATCGCTCGCCTGATCAGGACGGGCGGGAGCGCTGCCGCAGGACGGCGTGGCGGTCGACGATGGCAGGGAGCTCGTCGAGAAGGACGGGCATGCCGTCGGAGTCCGCCAGGGGGACCCGCCAGTTGGGGTACTCGTCGACGGTACCCGGCTGGTTCTGGGTGCGGCGTTCGCCCACGGCGTCGGCCAGGGAGATACCGGTGAGCCGGGCCGGGGTGCGGTCCAGAAAGGCGTGCAGGGCGGCCACGATCTGCTCGTCGTAGGCGGTGGAGCCTTCGGCCAGGGCCTTCATGACCTCGGCCGGCGAGGCGGGCAGCAGGTCTTCCTCGTGCAGGAGAACCAGCCAGTCGTTCAGCTGGCGGCGGTGATCGGCCTCCTCGTCGGCGCGAGGACGGGTCAGCAGGTCCAGCCGGTCGCGGAGTGCGATGTGGTCGCCGTGGACGAAACCGGTGATCGGCGGCATGTCGTGCGTGCCGACCGTGGCCAGGGAGAGTCCGCGCCACTGGGCCGGGGGCTTGGGACGTCCCCCGGCGCCGCGTTCGAACCACAGGAGGGACGTGCCGAGGATTCCGCGGGCGGCCAGGCCGTCCCGGAACTCGGGTTCGACCGTGCCGAGGTCCTCGCCGACCACGACGGCGCCGACGCGTTCGGCCTCCCAGGCGAGGCAGCCGAGGAGCGCGTCACGGTCGTACCGGACGTAGGTTCCGTCGGCTGGTGACCCGCCCTCGGGGACCCACCACAGGCGCGACACCTGCATGGCGTGGTCGAGGCGCAGCCCGCCGCCGTGCCGGAACGCGGTGGCCAGCATCTCCCGGAACGGGACGTAGGCGGCGCCGGCGAGGCGGTGCGGGTGCCAGGGCGGCTGGCCCCAGTCCTGGCCGCGCTGGTTGAACTCGTCCGGCGGCGCCCCGACGCTCATGCCGGGCGCGAACAGGTCCCGGTAGATCCAGGCGTCGGCGCTGCCGTGCGCGACCCCGACCGCCAGGTCGTGGACGATCCCGACCGGCATCCCGGCGTCGCGGGCCGCGCGCTGGGCGGCCGTCAACTGGCCGTCCAGGCGCCACTGCAGCCAGGCGTGGAAGTCGACGCGCCCGGCGAGGCGGGCGGCCTCGTCCGCGACGGCGCGGCTCCCGGCGTCGTGGAGTTCCGCCGGCCAGCGCCGCCAGTCCGGGCCGTGCTCCTCGGTGAGCGCGCACCAGGTCGCGAACGCGGTGAGCGCCTCCCCTTCGCGTGCCCGGAACGCGTCGTAGTCGCGCTGCGCCTCGGTGCCGCGCGGGAGGCGGTGAAGGGGGCGCAGGGCCTGGAGCTTGGCCGTCCAGACCGCGTCCCGGTCGATGGCGCCGCCGGGGATGCGCAGCGGCTCGGCGAGGGCGGCGAGGCGCTCGCGGTCCCCCGGCGGCAGCGCCGCGTACTCGGGGAGGTCCTCGACGCGCAGGTAGATCGGGGCGGCGAAGCGGCGGCTCATCGGCGAGTACGGGGACGGCCCGACCGGCGGGACGGGCTCGGCCGCGTGCAGCGGGTTGATCAGCGTGAAGCCGGCACCCAGCTCGCGGGCGCTCCAGGCGGCGAGACCGGCCAGGTCGCGCAGGTCGCCGATCCCCCAGGACGCGCGGGACCGCACCGAGTACAGCTGGACGGTGAACCCCCACAGCCGCTCCGGCGTGCGCAGCCTGCGCGGCGCGACCAGCAGCGGCGCGCTCTCCGGCCCGGCCCGCAGCCGGTGCCAGCCGAGCGGAAGCTCCGCCGTCGCCGGGACGGTCTCGCCGGTCGCCAGCTCGACGCTCGACCCCGGGAAGGCCGGCGGGTCGTCGCCGTGCCGGACGATGACGACCGGCGGCAGCGTGCGCTCGGGCTCCCGGGCGCGTTCCAGCTCCGCCAGGACGGCGCTCGGGGACGAGGCGTCGACTCCGAGCGCCGTCAGCACCGCGACGAGCGTGTCCGGCGAGACCGCCGCCTCACGGCCGCGCCAGTCGGTGTATCGGGTCGCGACCCCGTGCCGCCCGGCCAGCCTGATCAGTTCGTCGTCGCCCACGCCTGCACCATTCCCGGTGCGGGCGGGGTCACGCCGTCCAGATCTCCGGCTTGCGGCCGGCCCACGGGCGGGCCTCCTCCAGCTGCGCGGACAGCGAGATCAGCGTGCCCTCGCCGCCGAGACGTCCCGCCAGCATGACGCCGATCGGCAGGCCGTCGCCGTTCCAGTGCAGGGGGACGTTCACCGCCGGCTGCCCCGAGATGTTGTACATCGCGCAGAACGGGGTGAACTGGGTCTGGCGCCGGAAGTTCTCCTCCGGCTCCTGCTCGTGGAAGTGGCCGACGGGGACGGGCGGCATCGCGAGCGTCGGGTGCAGGATCGCGTCGAACTCCTCCATCACCGGGAACGCCGCGCGCAGCGCCCCCTGCAGCGCGGCGTGCGCCTGGAAGAGCCGCGGCGCGGTGGTGGCCTCGCCGAGGCCCCGGAGCCAGCGGCTCAGCGGCTGCAGCAGGTGTTCGCTCTCCTCCGGGACCGGCGTCATCGTCGCCATCACGCCCCACAGCGTCGCGAAGTGCGGGACCATGTCCGCGCCGAGCGTCTGCGGCAGCTCCACGACCTCGTGGCCCAACTCCTCCAGCAGCGCCGAGGCTTCGTCGTAGGCGGCGACGCAGTCCGGGTGGACCTCGACCCCGGGCACCGGCGACTCCTTGCTCCGCGCGATGCGCAGCCGGCCCGGCGCCCGGCCGGCGTGGTCGAGGAAGGGGCCGCCCGCCTCGGGCGCCCGGTACAGGTCGCCGGGCATGTGACCGGCGATCACGTCCAGCAGCAGGGCCGCGTCGCGGACGGTGCGGGCGATCGGGCCGTTCGTGGACAGCCCGAACAGGTCGGGGACGATCGGGCCCGCCGAGACCCGGCCGCGGGTCGGTTTGATCCCGAACAGCCCGCACACGCTGCTCGGGATGCGGATCGAGCCGCCGCCGTCACTGCCCTGCGCGACCGGAGCCAGCCCGGACGCGACCGCCGCCGCGGCGCCGCCGCTGGACCCGCCCGCCGACCTGGTGAGATCCCACGGCGTCCGGGCCGGAGGCGCGACGTCACTCTCGGTGTAGCAGGGCAGCCCGAACTCCGGGGCCGTCGTCTTGCCCAGCAGCACAGAACCCGCTTGCGCCAGCTTGGTCACCACATGGTCGTTCGCGAAGCCGGTCAGATCGGAGTACACGGCCGACCCGAAGGTCGTCCGGACGCCCTCCACCATGTTGAGGTCCTTGATCGGGACCGGGACACCGTGCAGCGGCGGCAGGTCGGCGGGGCCGGCCGCCTCCAGCACCGCCTTCTCGGCCCGCCGCGCCTCCTCGCGGGCCCGGTCGCCGGTGACCGTCGCATAGGCGCCGACCTGGTCGTTCAGCCGTTCTATGCGAGCGAGGTAGTGATCGGCGAGCTCGACCGGAGATATCTCCCCGGTGCGGACGGCCGCGGCCATCCGGGTGGCGCTGAGGTCATGGATTTGTGTCACGAATCGGAACGCTAGACCCCGTGTGCGCGGGCATCAAAGGGGGCAAAGAGGAGTAAAACGGAAAGGAGAAGAGTGTCGGCCCACCCCTCCGTCGCGTAAGTTGCTCACTGACCCCAGGGCGACAAAACTATTAACCCCGCATGCCTAGTCGCCGACCGGCCGGATGATTACTCTGCGCTCGGAGGATCATGCCCCCGAGGGGAAAGGGATACGGAGCGTCACTCATGGCGATCACGGAGCGGGGCGATACCCAGGGAGCCAGGGGCCAGCCCCAGGCCCGGTCCGAGGAGACGGGGCCGGAGGAAGCGTCGGAGGAAACGCGTGAGCACCATCACCAGGCTCCGGTGAAGGAGCGTCCCGAGGAAGACCCCGGCGAGCGCACCGCCACGGCGCTGCTCGACGACCCCCAGATCCGCCGCTGGATGTGGCGGGTCGGCGCGGCCGTCGTCGCGGGCATCGCCGCCCTGGTCCTGCTCGGCTGGCGGATCGGCGCCGCCGTCGCGATCCTGGTGGTCGTCGGCGACCTCGTCCGGAGCTCCCGCAAGAGCTCCTCCGTCACCGCCTGGCAGAAGTCCTCGGCCGCCGAGCGGCGCACCGAGAAGCAGCTGAAGTCCCTCAGGCGCAACGGGTACCTCGTGCTCCACGCACGCGCCGTGCCCCGCGACGACGAGGGCGTCAGCGACGGCCGGATCGACCACCTGGTGATCGGTCCGAGCGGCGTCTACGCCATCGACTCCGAGAAGTGGGACAAGCGTCTCCCCGTGCGCACCATGTCCCACCTCAAGCTCTTCCACGGCCCCTTCAACAAGAAGGAGAGGCTGGACGAGGCGCGCTGGGAGGCCCAGATGGCCAGCAGCATCCTCGCCGAGCGGGTCGGATTCGAGGTGCCGGTGCAGCCGTCCGTGGCGATCTACGGCCCGTCCATCCCGTGGAAGGTCATGCGGGTGCGGGACGTCGACGTCTACGCGGGCAACCGGGCCCGCGCCTACCTGCGGCGCCGCCCGAAGATCCTCACCGACGGCGACGTGCAGCGCATCTTCCAGGCGGCCGAGAAGGCCCTGCCGCCGAAGTACCCCGACTGAGGCCGAGGGCGGCCTGCTTCCCGGGCCGCCCGCTCAAAGCGGCCCCGAGGGCTCAACGGCGAGCCCCACCGGGATGCCGTCCTGCCGAGACACCGCCTGCCGGGACCTCCGCGTCCCGGCTTTCTCGTGCCCTCCCGCAGATTGGTACCATCAAGGGTCACGAGCCGGCCCGCGCGACCTCCGCTGAGCCGGCGGCAGCGCCGCGATCCGCCGCTGCGGGAACGTTCTCAGAACACGGCTCGGCACGTCACACGTTGGAGAGGTCTCAATGCCACCGCTCAGGTCACGCACGGTCACGCACGGCAGGAACATGGCGGGCGCCCGCGCTCTCATGCGGGCCAGCGGCGTCGAACGCGAGGACTTCGGCAAGCCGATCGTCGCGGTGGCCAACAGCTTCACCCAGTTCGTGCCCGGCCACGTCCACCTGGACGAGGTCGGCAAGGTCGTCGCGGGCGCGGTCCGGGAGGCCGGCGGCGTGCCCCGCGAGTTCAACACCATCGCCGTGGACGACGGCATCGCGATGGGCCACCACGGCATGCTGTACTCGCTGCCGTCCCGCGAGCTGATCGCCGACGCGATCGAGTACATGGTGAACGCGCACTGCGCCGACGCCCTGGTCTGCGTGTCCAACTGCGACAAGATCACCCCGGGGATGCTGCTGGCCGCGCTGCGGCTCAACATCCCGACCGTGTTCGTGTCCGGCGGCCCGATGGAGGCCGGCAAGCCGGTCGAGGGCGTCATGGGCGGCAACAAGCTCGACCTGATCGACCCGATGATCGCCTCGGCGGACGACTCGATCACCGAGGACAAGCTCCTGGAGATGGAGGAGAGCGCCTGCCCGACCTGCGGGTCCTGCTCCGGCATGTTCACCGCCAACTCGATGAACTGCCTCACCGAGGCGATCGGGCTGGCGCTGCCCGGCAACGGCACCGTCCTCGCCACCCACACCGCCCGCCGCCGCCTCTACGAGGACGCCGGCCGCACGGTCGTCGAGGTCGCCAAGCGGTACTACGAGGGCGACGACGAGTCCGTCCTGCCGCTGAACATCGCCACCCGCGAGGCGTTCGAGAACGCCATGGTCCTGGACGTGGCCATGGGCGGCTCCACCAACACGATCCTGCACCTGCTCGCCGCCGCGACCGAGGCCGGCGTCGGCTTCGGGCTCGACGAGATCGACGCGGTCTCCCGCCGCGTCCCGTGCGTCTGCAAGCTGGCCCCGGCGACCGCCAAGTACCACGTCGAGGACTGCCACCGCGCCGGCGGAATCCCCGCCCTGCTCGGCGAGCTGAACCGGGGCGGGCTGCTGAACAGCTCCGCGCACTCGATCCACTCCGCCTCGCTGGACGAGTTCGTCGCCAAGTGGGACGTCCGCTCCCCCGGCGTCCTGCCCGAGGCGGTCGAGCTGTTCCACGCGGCGCCCGGCGGCGTCCGCAGCTCCTCGGCGTTCTCGCAGAGCGCCCGCTGGGAGTCGCTCGACCTCGACCGGGAGAACGGCTGCATCCGCTCCGTCGAGCACGCCTACACCGCCGACGGCGGCCTCGCCGTCCTGCGCGGCAACATCGCGCCCGACGGCGCGATCGTGAAGACCGCCGGCGTCGACGAGGAGCTCTGGACGTTCACCGGCCCCGCCGTCGTCTTCGAGTCGGAGGAGAGCGCCGTCGAGGGCATCCTCAGCGACAGGGTCAAGCCCGGCGACGTCGTCGTGATCCGCTACGAGGGCCCGAAGGGCGGCCCCGGCATGCAGGAGATGCTCTACCCGACGAGCTTCCTCAAGGGCCGCGGGCTCGGCAAGGCGTGCGCGCTGATCACCGACGGCCGGTTCTCCGGCGGGACGTCCGGCCTGTCCATCGGGCACGCCTCCCCGGAGGCGGCGGGCGGCGGGGTCATCGCCCTCGTCGAGGACGGCGACCGCGTCGTGATCGACATCCCGAACCGCGTCCTGGAACTCGACGTCCCGGACGACGAGCTGGACGTCCGCCGCGAGAAGCTGCTCGCCGACCTCGGCGGCTACCGCCCCCGCGACCGGCACCGCCCGATCAGCGCCGCCCTGCGCGCCTACGCGGCGATGGCCACCTCCGCCTCGACCGGCGCCGCCCGCGACGTCTCCCAACTCGACCGTCTCAACGGCTGATCATTACCTGGCGGGTAATCGCCACCGTTCCCCTTCGCGGGCAGAGTGGTGGGTGTCGGGCCAAGCGCCCGGCCCCATCACCGAAGGAGACCGCGATGACCGCCTACGCCCTCGCCCACCTGCGTCCGCAGCCGCCGCTGCACGACGACGTGTTCACCTACATCGAGCGCGTCCAGACCACCATGGACCCGTTCGGCGGCCGCTTCCTCGTGCACGCCACCGACGCGGTGGTGCTCGAAGGCCCGTTCGAGGGCGGCTACGTCCTGATCGAGTTCCCCGACATGGACAAGGCCCGCGCCTGGTACGACTCGGAGGCATACCAGGCGATCCTCGCCATGCGGACCGACAACATGGAGGGCACCGCCGTCCTCCTGCAGGGCGTCCCGCAGGGCTACGACGCCGCCGCGACCGGCCGCGCCATGCGCGCGGCCCAGAACGCCTAGGAGCAGCAGCCTCCGCCGCAACAGCCGCCTCCGCCGGCGGGCTTGGGCGGGGGCGCGGTGGCCCGGGACGTGCCGGTGACGGCGATCGTGGACAGCAGCTTGACCGTGTCGTCGTGGCCGTCCGGGCACGGCGCCGGGTCGGACGCGTTGATCATCGGGCGGGAGACCTCGAAGGTCGATCCGCACGCGCGGCAGCGATAGTCATAACGAGGCACGTCCCCAGGATAAGGCCCAGGGCTATGCCGCGGGTTCGGTGACGTAGGCGGCCCACTGCGGATCGCCGTCGTGGACAAGGCCGATGAGGCGCCAGTGGGCGCCGCGGGGGACGGCGGGCGTGATGCTGAGCGTCCAGCCGAGCTCGGAGAGGAGACGGTCGGCCTTGCGGTGGTTGCAGGTCATGCAGGAGGCGACGCAGTTCTCCCACACGTGCTTCCCGCCGCGGCTGCGCGGATGGACGTGGTCGATGGTCTCGGCGCGGCGCCCGCAGTAGACGCAGCGGAAGTGGTCGCGGCGCATCAGCGCGGCGCGGGTCAGCGGGACCCGGGTGCGGAACGGGATGCGGACGTAGCGGCGCAGCCGGATGACGGACGGCACCTCGACCGTCATCGTGGCCGAGTGCAGCACCGCGCCCGAGGTGTCATGGTGGACGATCTCCGCCTTCTCCCGGAGCACGAGGCAGACCGCCCGCCGCAGCGGCAGCGTGGTGAGTGGTTCGTACGTCGCGTTCAGGAGGAGGACCTGCCGCATCAGACGGCCTCCGCCGGGCAGTGCCGTTCATTCGCCTCGGCGGGCGCGGCGAGCCGCGCCCCGGACCGAGGCCCGATTATCGTCTCCGGTTCCTGCGCACTCGCCATGAGGACCTCCCCAGGGGCGAACCGACCTTCATCAGTGTGGCGTCTGATGGAGCCCCTCCGCTACCCCAATAATCCCCCTTCGGAGTCCGGATCGAACGCCGGGCCGCGTTCAAGGCGATTCGGAGTGTGCCGGACGGGCAGCCCGTAAAGGCCAATACAGTGCATTCATGACGCCGTATCCGCCCGCGCAGCGCCAGGACATCGTCGAGGACATCCACGGTCACCGGGTCGCCGACCCGTACCGGTGGCTGGAGGACGCCGACAGCGACGAGACGCGGGAATGGCTCGCCGCGCAGGACCGGCTCTTCCACGATGTCGTGGACGTGCTGCCGGGCCGGGACGGGCTGCGCGAACGGCTCGGCGAGCTGCTCGGCGCGGGCAGCGTCGGCTCCCCCGTGTGGCGGGGCGAGCGCCGCTTCTTCACCCGCCGCGCCGCCGAGCAGGAGCACCCCGTCCTCTACACGGTCGGCCCGGACGGCGCCGAACGCGTCCTCATCGACCCCATGGCCCTCGACCCGGACGGGACGACGACGCTCGACGGCTGGCAGCCCGACAAGGAGGGCCGCCTCCTCGCGTACAAGATCTCGACCGGCGGGGACGAGGAGTCCCTGCTGTACGTCGTGGACGTCGCGACCGGCGAGCGGGTCGAGGGGCCGATCGACCGGGCGCGCTACTCCGCGGTCGCCTGGCTGCCGGGCGGCGAGGCGTACTACTACGCGCGGCGGCTGCACGCACGGGACGTCCCGGAGGGCGAGGAGCAGTACCACCGGCGCGTCTACCTGCACCGGGTCGGCACCGAACCCGACACCGAGGACGTGCTGATCTTCGGCGAGGGGATGGACAAGACCAACTACTACGGCGTGGGGGTCAGCCGGGACGGGCGCTGGCTGACGGTCTCCTCGTCGCAGGGCACGGCGCCGCGCAACGACCTGTGGATCGCGGACCTGTCCGCGTCGCCCCTGGAGGCGCCGGCCCTCCGCGCGGTCCAGGAGGGCGTCGACGCCGGCACCGGCCTGCACGTCGGACGCGACGGCCGCGCCTACATCTTCACCGACCGGGACGCCCCCCGCTCCCGCCTCTGCGTCGCCGACCCGTCCGACCCGTCCTACGACCGGTGGCGGGACCTCGTCCCGGAGGACCCGGAGGCCGTCCTCACCGACTTCGCCCTCCTCGACGGCCTGGACCGGCCCGTCCTCCTCGCCGGGTGGACGCGGCACGCGATCAGCGAGATCACCGTCCACGACCTGGAGACCGGCGAGCGGATCGGGGCCGTCCCCACACCGGGCCTCGGCTCGATCGGCGGGATCATCGAGCGGCCCGAGGGCGGGCACGAGGCGTGGTTCGGCTACACCGACAGCGTCACGCCGTCCTCGGTGATGCGCTACGACGCGCGCACCGGCGAGACGACACTGTGGGCCTCCGCGCCGGGCACGGTCGCGGTCCCCGAGATCGAGACGCGGCAGGTCGCCTACACCTCGCGCGACGGGACCGAGGTGCGGATGCTGGTCGCGTCCCGTCCCGGCCTCTCCGGCCCGCGGCCGACGATCCTTTACGGGTACGGCGGCTTCAACATCTCGCTGACGCCGTCCTACTCGGCGAGCATCCTGGCCTGGGTGGAGGCGGGCGGCGTCTACGCGGTCGCGAACCTGCGCGGCGGGTCCGAGGAGGGCGAGGAGTGGCACCGCGCGGGCATGCGCGAGCGCAAGCAGAACGTGTTCGACGACTTCCACGCCGCCGCCGAGAAGCTGATCGCCGACGGCCTGACCACGCCCGGCCAGCTGGCGATCTCGGGGGGCTCCAACGGCGGCCTGCTCGTGGGCGCGGCCCTCACCCAGCGCCCCGACCTGTACCGCGCGGTGGTCTGCTCGGCCCCCCTGCTCGACATGGTGCGCTACGAGAGGTTCGGCCTGGGGCAGACCTGGAACGACGAGTACGGAACGGCGGAAGACCCCGAGGAGTTCGGCTGGCTGATCGGCTACTCCCCCTACCACTGCGTCCGCGCGGGCACCGCCTACCCGGCCGTCCTGTTCACGACGTTCGGCAGCGACACCCGGGTGGACCCGCTGCACGCCCGCAAGCTGTGCGCCGCCCTCCAGCACGCGACGGCGTCGGACGCCCCCGTCCTCCTGCGCAACGAGGCGGAGGTCGGCCACGCCGCCCGGTCGGTGAGCCGCTCCGTCGACCTCATGACCGACACCCTCTCGTTCATGGCCGCGCAGACCGGGCTGGCCTTTCCCGCCGACGAATTGACTCATGGTCTAATAGCGGGGTGAGCGAGGCGACGGTGCAGACCACCACGGAACGGGTCCTCGACCTGCTCCGCGAACCACCCGAGGCGCCGGACACGTCGGCCGGCTACCTCGACCTGCTCGGACCGCCCGGCAAGCCGTCCCTCGCCCAGTCCGCCATGGAGTCGACCTTCCTGCCGCGGATCTACGAGAAGATCTGGCGGCCCATCGGCTTCAACGTCGCCAAGGGCTGGCCCTTCGGCCCCGACACCGCCGCCGAGCACGCGCTGGCCCGCGACTGGCTCGGTCTCACCGCCCGCCCGCCCGCGACGGTGCTCGACGTGGCATGCGGCCCCGGCAACATCACCCGCGCGCTCGCCGAAGGCGTCGCCCCGGACGGCCTGGTCGTCGGCCTCGACGCGTCCGAGACCATGCTGGCCCAAGCGGTCGACGACGCCAGGGACAACACGACCTACGTCCGCGGCGACGCCGTCGACCTGCCGTTCGACGACGGCGTGTTCGACGCCGTCTGCTGCTTCGGCGCCCTCTACCTGTTCGAGGACCCCTGGACGGCCCTGGACGGCATGACCCGCGTCCTCAAACCCGGCGGACGCCTGATCATCCTCACGTCCCGCCGCCCGCACCCGCTCCCCAGCGCCCGGCTCGCCGGCGAGCTGATCCGCCGCACCACCGGCTTCACCGTCTTCGGCGACCGCGAAGTGACCCGGGCCCTCACCGCCCGAGGCTTCACCGGCATCCGCCGGCACCGCTACCCCCTGATGCAGCTCGTCGGCGGCAGGCGTCCCTGAGAGCCCGCGGCGCGGTGACCCGCAAGCGCCACCCCTTGTCAGCGGAGCGGTTTCTCCAGGTAGATGTTGATCATGCCGCCGATCGTCTCGCGGCGGATCTCCTGCCAGCCGAACTTGCGGTAGAGGGCAAGGGCGGGGACCTGTAGTTCGGTCGTGTCGGCACGGAGGACGCGGTAGCCGTACTCGGCGGCGCGTTCCTCCAGGGCCCGGACGACGGCGGAACCGTAGCCGCGGCGCTGGAGGGCGGGCAGGACGCGCAGGCGGACCATCTCGACCGCGTCCAGCACCGGGGCGCCCGGGGCGTAGCCGCCGAACGCGCGGGCGTGTCCGCCGGGGATGAGGTCGGCGCGGCGCAGGCCGCCCATCGCGACGATGCGGCCGCCGAGTTCGCCGACGAGGAACTCACCGTCGTTGCGGAGATAGACGTCCTCCATCCGGAAGAAGTCGTGGTCGTAGTAGACGCCGTCGCCGGGGCGCAGGCCGACCTGGGCGAGGCCCTCGCGGTGCAGGGCCAGGACGGTGCCGTGGTCGGCGGCGTGGTAGCGGCGGATCCGCAGATCGCCGAAGCTCCATACGGGGGGCTCGTCATGCAGCCGGACGAGGTGGCTTTGCGAGGAGGCGCTGCCCATGCCGGGTCAGACCTGCTCGGCCGGGGTGACGGAGACGGGGCTCTTGATCGAGGGGCCGGCGAGCGCCTCGTAGAAGCCCTTCAGGGCGGGGATCTCGCCGTGCTTGGACGACACGGCCGCGCCGATCTGGCGGGCGCGGTGCACGAGGATGTCGGACCGGTGGTCGGACGGCAGGTCGAGGATGGCCTCCTGGCCCGCCGTCAGCGCGGCCTCCGGATGGCCCGCGTGGAGTCTGCACATCGCGCGGTCGAGCCGCACCAGGGTGAGGTCGACGCGGTCGGTGGGCGAGTAGAGGGTGAGGGCGTGGCTGAGCACCTCGTCGCCGTGCTTGTGGTCGCCGAGGTTGGTGAACGTGTCGCCCTCGTAGAAGGCCATCTGCCGGTCGGTGAACCCGAACACCAGATCGCCGGTGTCGGTCTTGGAAAGCTGGTCGAAGACCGACCGCCCGCGGACGAGGGCGCGGCGGGCGCTCGGGGCGGCGTCACCGCGTCCGCGCATCGCGAGCATGCCGAGCGCGCGGGCCTCCACGGCGGGGGCCATGGCGGCGGCGACGCCGGGTGTCCGGCCGGCGAGGTCCTGGGCCTTGCGGGCCAGGTGCAACGCCTCGCGCGGGTCGCCGTAGTACATCGGCACGAGGGACTCGCGGACGGTCACCCAGGCGCGCAGCTGCCGGTCGCCGGTCTCGTCGGCCGCGGTGCGCGCGGTGCGGAAGAACGAGCGGGCCAGCCGGTGGTCGCCCAGATTGATCATGATCAGCCCGGACAGGCCGGACAGCTGCGCCGCGATCCGGCACAGCCGTTCCTGCAGTTCGACCGGCTGCCGCTTGTCGCACATGCGCCGCACCTCGCTGAAGTCCAGCAGGACGTCGCAGAGCATCCGGAGCGAGGGGGTCGCCTGGTACTGCCGGCCGTAGCCGTAGGTCGTCTCCTCCCACTGGTCGAGCATCGTCGGCGAGACGGTCGCGCCGACGAGCGTGTCGTCCATCTTGCGGCGCAGGTTGTCGACGGCCCCAAGGAACTGCCCGTCCAGCGCCACGCCCGCTCCGGCCAGCAGCTGCAGAAGGGTTCTGCGAAGCACGATGTCCTCCTCTCCCACATCAATGGTCAGGGGGCCGTCGGCGCGGTCGAGGCCCCGTAAGTCGTTGGCCGTCGTCCAGGGACGTTCCTCGGCCCTGGGGACGATCGCCCCGACGATCGCGCCGGGGACCGGTGCCGGGCGCCGCTCCGCCGGGGCGCGGGGCTGGGGGACGCTCGGAGCGCCCGTACGGGCCGCGTGGCCGCGGCCGCAGATGCAGGGACTCCGGTAGTCGAGCGCGTCGGGCTCCACCCGGTACACGGCGCAGAGGTAGTGCAGGTACTCGGGACCGGGTCTCTTGTACCCGCTCTCGTAGGCCGACAGCAGCGTCTCCCCGAGCCGGGGCTGCGGCTTGCCGTCCACCTCGTAGAGCGCCCTGACCTGCGCCACGATGTCGGACAGCGCGACGCCGTGGGCGAGGCGGTGCGCCTTGATCCGGCTGGTGCCGAACAACGGCCCGCACTGCTCGTGGATCTCCTGCGCGATCTGGACCGGGCCGTGACCTCGGGCCAGAGCGTGCGCGCGGATCCGGCGCGCCACGTCCGTCTCTTTCCGAGGGGGGTCCGACATCCGGCCTCCTCACCGTCGTGCCGGGACGCCGTTCTCCGGGGGGAGGGCGATCGTCCCTGCCACGGCGACCGGTCACTTGATGGCCACGACAGATAATCTCTCGCGCACGCAGCGTAACCCCCGGCACGTGGGCCGCCAAGCGGTTTCGGAGAAGACGCGCTGTCCCGGAGGCCTCCGGACCCCTGCGGGTAGAGATTCTTCCTCCGGGGGAGGAGACCCTTCCTCTGAGATGGGGTAATCCGGTACTTCGCCGGACGGCCGCCCACTTGACCCGCCACTGTGAGAGTTGCAATTCTCGCCGCGAGTGACCGGACGGATCCAGAGAGTGGATCATCCGCCCGGTCCGCCAACGCCCGGTGCTCGCCCAGGAGGGGGTGTCAAGGTGGTCAGCGACAGCCGCGTCGGCTACCTCGAAGAGCTGGAGAACGAACTCGACACGCAGGGGCTCGTCGCCCGCGTCGTCCGGACCCGCTCGGGGCCGGCCTTCCTGCGCGTCGTGAACCCCGAGGCCGCGAGCCTCGCCGAGGACGTCACCTGCGCGCCCGCCCCCGAGACGAAGGACCACTACTTCTGGTGGTCGTGGGGCGAGCGCATGCACCGGGTGGACGACGTGGGCGGCGCCGCGATGAAGCTGGCGCACGTCCTGCAGCCCCTCCGTCGCGGCGTGAGCGGCCGCCCCTGAGACGAACCTCACCCTGGGAGCGGCTCGCTCCGGCCGGCTCCCCCGGAGCAGCGCAGCCCCCCGCCCCGTCAGACCGAGCGTGTCCCGCGGGCCGTGGCCGGAACGGCGCGGCAGCCGCGGACCCGCGGGACACGCTCGCCGGAACAGTCCCTCCCCGGCCTGCTCGCCGTACCTCGACGGCGTCGTGCGAACCGGTCGGATCCGTCCCCTACGATCGGGGCGTACCCGCCGCGGGTCCACGGTGAGGTGCCGAGGCACCACAATGGCCGGGGAGGGTCTGCACCATGTCGTTCATCGCACCGTCGCTCGCAGCGCACGTCACGGCGTCGCCCGCCGTGCCGCTCGTGGCCGGGCGGCTGCTGCCCTGGGCCGACAAGGGATCCCCGGAGTCGGCCTGCGGCGACCCGAAGCCCACCACGGCGTGCCGCCTGGTCTGGAACGTCTCGCACAACACCGGCTTCACCAAGTTCTTCGCGACCTGGCTCGACCGGCCGCTCACCACCCTCCTCCTGATCGTCGTCACCTTCGTGGTCGCGCTGATCGTGAAGAACATCGCGCACCGGATGATCACCAAGGTCACGCTGCGGATGGCCGAGGGGACGATGTCGGAGCGGGCCCGCGAACGGTCCCGGACGATCTTCGACGGCAGCCCCGCGCTGCTGAACCAGCGGCGGGCCCAGCGCGCCCAGACGCTCGGCTCGGTGCTGCGCTCCATCGCGTCCGTCCTGATCATGGGGACGGCGGCGTTCAGCATCCTCGGCTCGCTCGGCCTCAACCTCGCGCCCATCCTGGCCAGCGCGAGCGTCATCGGCGTCGCGGTCGGCTTCGGCGCGCAGAACATCGTCAAGGACCTGCTCGCCGGGCTGTTCATGCTGCTGGAGGACCAGTACGGCGTCGGCGACTTCATCGACGTGGGAACCGCGAAGGGGACGGTCGAGGCCGTCACGCTGCGGGTCACCCGGATGCGGGACGTGAACGGCATCGTCTGGTACGTCCCGAACGGCGAGATCAAGAAGGTCGGGAACGAGTCGCAGAACTGGGGCCGGGCCGTCCTCGACATCCCGGTCGACATCCAGGAGGACACCGAGAAGGTCAAGGAGATCCTCCAGACCACCGCCGACGAGATGGCCGCGGACGAGTCGTGGAAGAACCTCATCCTGGAGGAGCCGTCGGTGTGGGGCGTGCAGGCGCTCGCCGGCGACGCCGTCGTGATCAGGGTGGTGCTGAAGACCGCGCCGGGCAAGCAGGGTGACATCGCCCGCGAGCTGCGCGAACGGGTCAAGCGGGCATTCGACCGGGCGGGCGTGACGGTGGCCACCCCGGCGCCGTAGCCGATCAAGGTGAGGATTGGGACGCGTCTCACATATGGTGGGGAGCGCTATGGCTGAACAGGTGACTTTCTACGAGGCGGTCGGCGGTGAGGAGACCTTCCATCGGCTGGTGCACCGCTTCTACGAGGGCGTCGCGGACGACCCCGGCCTCCGCGCCCTCTACCCGGAGCAGGATCTCGGCCCGGCCGAGGAGCGGCTGCGGCTGTTCCTGATCCAGTACTGGGGCGGCCCGAACACCTACAGTCAGCGGCGCGGCCATCCGCGGCTGCGGATGCGGCACGTGCCCTTCGTCATCGACGAGGCCCAGCGGGACGCCTGGCTGCGGCACATGCGGGTGGCCGTGGAGGAGCTGGAGCTGCCCGAGCCGCTGGAGAAGCAGCTCTGGGACTACTTCACGATGGCGGCGCGCAGCCTGGTCAACGCCCCCACGTGACCGATCGCCGCGATCGGGTAGATCGTCGTGTATGACGCGAATCCCGTGGTGGTGCAACGCCGTCGTGTACGAGGTCTACGTCCGCAGCTTCGCCGACTCCGACGGGGACGGTGAGGGCGACCTCCAGGGGATCCGCTCCCGGCTCGGCCATCTGCGCGACCTCGGCGTCGACGCGCTGTGGCTGACGCCGTTCTACACGTCCCCGCTGGCCGACGGCGGCTACGACGTGGCCGACTACCGCGACGTCGACCCCCGGTTCGGCACGCTGGACGACTTCGACGCCCTCATCGCGGACGTCCACGCGCACGGGCTGCGGCTGATCGTCGACATCGTCCCGAACCACTCGTCCGACCGGCATCGCTGGTTCCGGGAGGCACTGGCCGCACCACCCGGGTCACCCGAGCGTTCGCGCTATATCTTCCGTCCCGGGAAGCCCGGGGTACGTCCCGGCGAGGAGAGCCCGCCGAACGACTGGCCGTCCGCGTTCGGCGGCCCGGCGTGGACGCGGGTGGACGACCACCGCTCGCCGGGCGAGTGGTACCTGCACCTGTACGCGCGCGAGCAGCCGGACTTCAACTGGCGCAACCCGGAGGTCCGGGACGAGTTCGAGGAGATCCTGCGGTTCTGGCTCGACCGCGGTGTGGACGGGTTCCGCATCGACGTGGCCGCCGGCCTGTTCAAGGACGAGTCGTTCGGCGACCTCGGGGGGCGGGAGCGGCGCGTCCTCAACGGCCCGATCTACAGCCGTCCGGAGGTCCACGAGGTGTACCGCAGGTGGCGGCAGATCCTGGAGGAGTACGGCGACGACCGCATGGCCATAGGCGAGGTCTGGACGGACGGCCCCGAAGACCTGGCGCTCTATCTGCGTCCAGACGAACTGCATCAGGTGTTCCAGTTCGACCTGCAGCTGGCATCGTGGTCGGCGGCGGCGTTCCGCGATGTGGTGGTCGCCGCGTTGAAGGCCGTCGCGCCTACCGGTTCCGCGCCCACGTGGGTGCTGTCCAGTCACGACTCCATCCGTCATTTGACCCGGTACGAGCACCCGGTGGGCGTCCCTGGGATCGAGCGTGCCAGAGCCAGGGCGGCACTGCTGCTCCTCTTGGGGCTCCCAGGGTCGGCGTACTTGTATCAGGGTGAGGAACTCGGCCTGCCCGAGGTCAGGGACCTTCCGGACGCCGCCCGGCAAGACCCGATCTTCGAGCGCACCGGCGGGGAGCTCGCCGGGCGGGACGGCTGCCGCGTCCCGTTGCCCTGGTCGGGCGACGCCGAACCGTACGGGTTCTCCCCGAACGGCGTCCGGCCGTGGCTGCCGATGCCGCGGCAGTGGGCGTCCATGACGGCAGAGGCGCAGGCGTCCGACCCGTCCTCGATGCTGTCGTGGTACCGCGACGCGCTGGCGCTGCGCCGCCGCCTGGTGGACGACCTGCCGGAGGACCTGGAGTTGCTCGACTCCCCCGACACCGCCCTCTTCTTCCGGCGCGGCCCGCTCACCTGCGCGCTCAACTGCGGCGAGAACCCGGTGCGCCTGCCGCCCGGCAGCCCGCTCCTGGCCAGCGCCCCGCTCTACGGCGACCTGCTCCCCGGCAACACCGCCGTCTGGCTCCAGAACTCCTGAACGGGCCGCGCGGTGCGCCGGACGCGTCAGGGTCGACGCACGTCCGGCGCACTGCGGGCCTGCGCTACAGGAGCGCTACAGCGGCGGGCGCTGGAGCTGCAGCGGGTCGTCGGCGCGCGGAGCCGCCTTGAATGCCTGGACGCCGGCCTCCACGCCTGCCCAGCGCCTGACGTCCGCGATCGCCTTGGCCTGCTCGTCGGCGGGCAGCCTGGCGATGAGGCGGCCGCTGTGGTTCATGCCGGGCGCGACGTAGACGGCCGAGTCTCGGCTGCCCCGTCCGAGCGTGAACGGCTCGGCGCCCCACGGGTCGTTGGCGCCGTACAGGAACAGCATGCTGTCGGAGTTGTGCCGCACCCAGCGGTCGATGTCGCGCATGGCGAGCCCGTTGTCGAACCGCATCGGGATGTCACGCGGGACGTAGGTGCGCGGCTGGTAGCTGCTCTCGTAGCGCAGCAGCGGCCGCAGGTGCTTGAACTTCGGCGACGGCCAGCCGAGCTGCGTGCCCGCCTGGTAGTAGTACGGGATGTAGGGCGCGAGGCCCTGGTCGCTGTAGAAGGACAGCCCGGAGATGTTGTCGAGCGTCTGGTAGATCTCGTCGTCGGAGGCGTCCACCGCCGGCAGGGACGCGCAGTCGGACTGCAGGCTGTACTGCCAGAACGCCCACTCGTAGTCCATCACCGAGTTCTCGAACGCGCGGTCCTGCGTCCGGAGGATGTCGAACGTGAGGCCCTGCTCGTCCGCCGCGGCCTTGAAGCGCGCGAGCATGGCGGGCCGGCGCTCGAGGAACTCGCGCGCGAGCGCCTTGACGTGGGCGCGGCATTCGGGGTCGTCGCCGACGGTCTTGAAGAACTGGTCGTAGGCGCGGTCGTCGTTGTTCTCGACGTCGTTGGGCGCGACGTACACGACGCTGCCGTCCACGTCGTCCGGGTAGAAGCGCTTGTGGTAGACGGCCGTCATGCCGCCCTTGCTGGCGCCCGTCGAGATCCACTTGCCCTTGTAGATGGTCTTGAGGGCGCCGATGAGCCGGTGCTCGTCGGTGGCGGCCTGCCAGATCGTGTCCTTCTTCCAGTCCGTCGGCTCGGGACGGGACGGGGTGAAGTAGCGGTACTCGACCGAGATCTGGTTGCCGCCGACCAGCGCCGTCGGCTCGGACGTGAACATCACTTCCGGCGTGTTGTAGCCGCTGGTGTAGAGCACCATCGGCTTGTCCGCCGACTTGTGCTGCAGCATGATGCGCTGCTCGAACCACTGCCCGTCGGGCTTGCGGTGGTCGACGGGCTGCCGGTACTCCAGCAAGAACCAGCGGTAGCCGGAGATCGTCGAGGTCTTCTCCGTCACCCGCATGCCGGGGATCGCCGTGAGCTGGGCGAGAATGTCCCCCGCCTCGGCCGCACCCGCCTGAGCCGCACCCGCCCGGCTCGTGATCGCCGCCTGCGCCGCCGTGGCGCCCGCCCCGGTCATCCCCGCGGCGAGCAGCAGTGCCATTGCTCCTCGTGAGACGCGCCGCATTGTGCCCCTTTCACGTGGGTTCTCCACATTCGCGTCGCGACCCTAGAGGGAGAAGCGGGCCCAAAACGGATTGCTGTGGCGCTTGTTACCTATCCGTGACGGCCCGGTTGTCACCGGCCCGGACGGGAAGGAGCGCGGCGCGCACCGGCGGGTTCAGGCGCGGTTCAGGCGGTCGGAGGCGGCTCGGGAGCGGTTCAGCGGCGGGGTCAGCGCCACGCCGTCGTCCCATGGGCCAGGCACTCGAAAAGGCGCTCGTCGTGCCAGCGGCCGTCCAGGTGGATGTGACGGCGGGACGTCCCGACCGCCGTGAAACCGTTCTTCCGCAGGACGCGCTGGGACGCATGGTTGTCGACCCGCGTGAACGCCTCGACACGGTGCAGCCGAAGCGCGCCGAACGCCACGTCCAGCGCCTGCCTCAGCGCCTCTGTGGCGACACCGCCATCTGGAGAACGCGGAGCCGCACACCGGGCTGGAGCCGCTCCAGTGCGGGCGGCGGCCCGGCGAGCGCCGTCATGCAGTGGGCGCCACGTAGCGCCCGATGAACTCGCGCTCCTCCGGTGTGAAACGCCGCAGCCGGTTCGCCTCCACGTCGAACGCGACGAGCGTCGAGGTCGCCTCCGCGTACACGTTCTCGTCGTCGCGCACCTCGTAGGCGAGCTTGAACGAGGCGGCGCGGGCCTCGGTCACCCACGTCTCGACCCGGATCGGATAGACGGTCGGCAGCAGCGGCAGGCGGTAGTCGACTTCGTGCCGCGAGATCACCATGCCGCGGACGGGCTCCTCGCCCTTGCGCACCGGGTCGCCGTGGAACATCTCCAGGCGCGCGTCCTCCAGGTAGCCGAGGAACTTGACGTTGTTCACATGGCCCTGGGAGTCGATGTCGCCGAACCGGATGTTGAACTCGTACACGTGACGGTATTCGGCCGGAGGCGTCCGCTGCATGTCCTCGCCTGGGGGTTCGGGAACCGGGGTCGGCCCCGATGTTACCCGCAGCAGGTTCAGTCCCGGTCGAGGCAGGGTCGCATCCAGTCGAGGCAGGGTCGTTTCGGGTCGAGGCAGGGTCGTTTCGGGTCGGACGTCCAGCCGGGGATCGGGTACCGCATGGCCACCCGGCTGGCCAACTCGGCGTCGTCGACTTTTCGAGCCGGGCATGCGCCCCCGCTGCCTCCAGGCAGAACGCGGGCGGGCAGAGGAACGGCTGTACAAGCCCCAAGGCAAGATCCCTGATCGGGACGTTCGGGTAGGAGCCCGGCGCTCACCCCACCTTCCGGCCGGACGGTGGGGCTGGAGCAGGCGCCGCGTACAAGGCGCCTTCAGGAACGCGACGGCCGCGTGACCCTGGGGATCACGCGGCCGGTGGCGCGTCTACCGGCGGTGCGTCTACCGGTGATCAGTCGCGGGTCAGCTTGCGGTGGGTCACCCGGTGGGGGCGGGCGGCGTCCGCGCCCAGGCGCTCGATCTTGTTCTTCTCGTAGTCGGCGAAGTTGCCCTCGAACCAGAACCAGTTCGAGCCCTCCTCCCACGCGAGAATGTGGGTGGCGATGCGGTCCAGGAACCAGCGGTCGTGCGAGGTGATCACGGCGCAGCCGGGGAATTCGAGGAGCGCGTTCTCCAGGCTGGACAGGGTCTCGGTGTCCAGGTCGTTGGTCGGCTCGTCCAGCAGGAGGACGTTGCCGCCCTGCTTGAGGGTCAGCGCCAGGTTGAGGCGGTTGCGCTCACCGCCGGAGAGGACGCCCGACGGCTTCTGCTGGTCGGGGCCCTTGAAGCCGAACGCGGCGACATAGGCACGGGACGGCATCTCGACCTGGCCGACGTTGATGTGGTCGAGACCGTCCGAGACGACCTGCCACACCGTCTTCTTGGGGTCGATGCCGCCGCGGCCCTGGTCGACGTAGGAGACCTTGACCGTCTCACCGATCCGCAGCTCGCCCGCGTCGGGCTGCTCCTCGCCGACGACCATGCGGAAGAGCGTGGTCTTGCCGACGCCGTTCGGGCCGATGACGCCGACGATGCCGTTGGGGGGCAGGTTGAACGTCAGGTCGTCCATCAGGACGCGGTCGTCGAAGCCCTTCGTGAGCTTGTTCGCGACGATCACCGTGGTGCCGAGACGGGGGCCCGGCGGGATCTGGATCTCCTCGAAGTCCAGCTTGCGGGTCTTGTCGGCCTCGGCGGCCATCTCCTCGTAGCGCTCCAGGCGGGCCTTGCTCTTGGTCTGCCGCGCCTTCGGGTTCGAGCGGACCCACTCCAGCTCTTCCTGGAGGCGCTTCTTGCGCTTGGCGTCCTTGTTGCCCTCGACCTTGAGGCGCTCGGCCTTCTTCTCCAGGTAGACGGAGTAGTTGCCCTCGTACGGGTAGCAGCGTCCCCGGTCCAGCTCCAGGATCCAGGTGGCGACGTTGTCGAGGAAGTACCGGTCGTGGGTGACGGCCAGAACGGTGCCCTCGTACTTGGCGAGGAACTGCTCAAGCCACTGCACGCTCTCCGCGTCCAGGTGGTTGGTGGGCTCGTCCAGCAGCAGCAGGTCGGGCGCTTCGAGCAGGAGCTTGCAGAGCGCGACGCGCCGGCGCTCACCACCCGACAGCTTCGTCACGTCGGCGTCCGGGGGCGGGCAGCGCAGCGCGTCCATCGCCTGCTCGAGCTGGCTGTCGAGGTCCCACGCGTTGCGGTGGTCGAGCTGCTCCTGGAGCTTGCCCATCTCCTCCATCAGCTCGTCGGAGTAGTCCGTCGCCATCTTCTCGGCGATCTCGTTGAACCGGTCGACCATCGCCTTGGTCTCGGCGACGCCCTCCTGCACGTTCCCGAGGACGTCCTTCTCCTCGTTCAGCGGCGGCTCCTGCTGCAGCATGCCGACGGTGAAGCCCGGCATGAGGCGCGCGTCGCCGTTGGACGGCTGCTCCAGACCGGCCATCATCCGCAGCAGCGTCGACTTACCGGTGCCGTTCGGCCCCAGGACGCCGATCTTCGCGCCCGGGAGGAAATGCAGGGTGACGTCGTCCAGGACGACCTTGTCGCCATGCGCCTTGCGCACACGCTGCATCGTGTAGATGTACTCGGCCATATCCTCAAGCCTAGAGGGTCCCGGGCACCGCTTCGTCGCCTACGGCCGCGCACGAGCGTGTTCCTCGCGGAGCAAACGAGGCCGCCCCACGCCGAGCCTCCCGGCCCTTCCAGCGACCGGACGACCCGGAGGCTCACCGGCGGAGGCTCAACGGCCGGACGTCCTCGGGCCTTCCAGCGCCGGCAGGCAGACTCTGTCGCGGCCGGACGACTTGGCACGGTACAAGGCCAGGTCGGCCACGGCGAGGAGTTCCAGGAGGTCCTGGCCGTGGGTGCGGAACAGGGCGACCCCGACGGAGACGGTGACGGTGACGGTGCCCTCCTCGGCCGGTACGGCGAGCCTGCGGACGCGGCCGCGGAGGCGCTCGGCGACGCGGCACGCCTCCACGGTGTCGGCGCCCGGCAGGAGGACCACGAACTCCTCGCCGCCGAACCTGCCCACCACGTCGTAGTCGCGCAACTGGTGGCACAGGGTGGTCGCCACCCCCACGAGGACCTGGTCGCCGATCAGGTGGCCATGGGTGTCGTTGACCCTCTTGAAGTGGTCGATGTCGATCAGGAGCAGGGCGACGGCGTCGTGGGTGCGCTGCGCTCTGGACAGCTCGGTGTCGGCCTCGCGCTGCCACGCCGACGCGTTCAGGAGGCCCGTTTTGGCGTCCGTGCGCGCGGCGGCCTGCAACTGCTGGTGCATCAGGCTGCGCTGCAGCAGCATCACGGGGGGCAGCGCCAGGAGCAGCAGGCCGAGCGACACCGCGCTGGTGATCGCCACGAGGATGCCCACGCACAGCTCCACCACGTCCAGCAGCAGGCTCTCGCGGGTCCACAGGACGTCCCGCCAGCGGCTCTCGGGGTTCGCCGCGTGCGCCGCGACCGCGACGATCGCCGCGTTCACCACCGTGAACAGGGCCGCGCATCCGGCCGCCGCCGGGATGCCCGGGCAGGCCTCGACGACCCACTGCGGCGCCCCCTCCAGCGGCTCGGCCACCACCAGGTGGAACACCGTGGACGCGCAGGCGCCCGCGATCCCGAGCGCCGCGGCGACCACCGCCCGCCGGTAGATCAGCGTCCGGCGCACGCGGAACTGCAGCAGCGCCTGCACCGGCAGCGGGATCAGCAGCGCGTACACCGGCGGCAGCAGCAGCGCGACCGGCAGCCACCAGGCCGACAGCAGGTCGCGGGCGACGCCCGCCGGCATGCCGAGCCGCCGGGTCGCCTCGATGCACATCCCCCCGCACGCCAGCAGGGCCGCGAACGTCATCAGATCACCGCCCCGGAACGGGGTGTTCAGCAGCCCCGCGACCGTGAGCCCGAGATGGACGGCGACGACCACCGGGACGTAGACCACGAGCAGGGACGTACGCCCCGGTCTTGACCGGCGCCCCGGCCTGCCGGCCAGCTCCCCACCACGATCCTCGGCGGACGACTGCACTGCCGTCATCCTTCCCCCTTACATGCATCACGTTGTGTAACACGATAGTTGCAACGTGTGCGGAACGGGCGTGAAACAGGTACGTTCGGGAAGGCACATGCGGGTGACGTTCCGGCCACCGCATCCGGGCCCGCGGCATCCGCGGCGCTCAGCGCATCCTGAGGGGGATATCGCCATGCGCGGCATTTCCTGGATCTGACCAGGCCGCCGAACCCCGACGGTGAGGGGGCGCAGACCGGCGACCTCGTCGGCCCCGCCCCCGCTCCCCCCGACCGCCCCGCGGGGGGCCGCCCCCGCGAAGACGCCTCCACGTCACCTCGCCGGAGATGATGCTCCGCCTCACCGCCGCCGCGACCCAGCGCCCCGGCGCCCGCGAGAGGCGAGGCACCCGAAGATCAGGCGGCTTTGGGTTCCTCCTCCTCTACGGGGGCCGTCAGGGCCCACTGGTCGGCGGTGTCGCGGGCCAGTTGGCGGTCTTCGTCGGTGAGAGGGCCGCTGCGCTGGGCGGGACGGTAGTCGACGGTGCCCCGGTTCAGGTCGGGGCCGACGGTGATGGCCTCGATCTCGGCGGAGAAGCGCCACTGGTCGTCGCGCTCGTACTGGCGGATCCGAAGGCGGCCGGTGAGCAGGACCGGCGTTCCGCGCTGCAGTTCGGACGCGTTGACGTTCTCGGCGAGGTTCCGCCAGCAGTTGACGGTCACGAACAGGGACTCGTCGTCCTGCCACTGGTTGGTCTGGCGGTCGAAGCGGCGGGGCGTGCAGCCGACCCTTAACGACAGGAAAGGGGTTCCGTTGGCCGTTACGGCGTAGCGGGGCTCCGCGGCGACCCAGCCGGTGATGGTGACATGCGCCTCGTTCACTGCGACCTCCGTTGTCTCGCTTACGAGATCAACGGTGACGCAGCCGCGACCCGCCCGGCGGCGGGTCGCGGAACTGTGGATAACTCAGCCGAGGGCCACGTCCACGTCCGCGCGGAAGCGGGCGTAGACCTCCAGGTCGTCCTCGATGGGCTCGACGACCTTCTCGAACGCGACGCGCTCGATGCCCTGCCGCATGTGGTGCTCCATCTTGTCGCCGTGTTTGGCCGACGAGAGCGCGACCAGGTTGCGGCAGGCGGACGCGGTGAGCCACCCCATCCCGAGGGTGCACACGACCAGGACGGCCACGTACGGGATCAGGCCCGCCTGCCCGACCAGGCCGCCCGGGTCGTCGCCGCCGACGTCCAGTACGCCGTAGGCGACGAGGAAGCCGATCCACACGATGCTGAGGACGGCGACCAGGACGAGGAAGTACTGCCACGTCTTGACCAGCCACCACCAGCGCGGAACCGTGTTGAAGGTGGGCAGGGCCTCCTTGAGGGACTCGCCGAGCGCCTCGGGGATCTCGGTCGCGTGGGAGCGGGCCGCCGCGCGGAGGGAGCGCCCCCAGTGGGTCGGGAGCTCGGGGGTCAGGCCCTCGGTGACGCCCTGGAGCGCGTTGTCGACGTCGCCCTGCTGGGCGCCGATCGGACCGGTGAAGGCGTTGCGGAGTTCCTCGCGCAGCTCGGTGAGGCGCATCCGGCGCAGCGGGTCCGAGCGCAGCCGGTTGACGATGGCGGCGATGGGCCAGCCGACGAAGTCGGCCGCGCGCAGCTCGTAGGCGCTCTCCATGGCCTCGGCGACGGCGGGCGCGCCGGCGGCGTCGGTCAGGGCCTGGATCAGCTCGGCGCGGTGGCCGTCGTCGACGGTGGTCGGCGGCTCGGCCTCGAAGCGGTAGGCGGTGAACCGCTCGGCGACCCGGTCGACGTCGGCCGACAGCCGCTCGGTGCGGGCGCGGCGGGCCGCGACGGTGTCGATGAGGATGTCGCGGAAGCCGTGCACGCCGTCCTCGGCGACGGCGGACGCGGTCACGATCCGCGGGTCGGCGAGGCCCTCGGCCTCCAGGAGGCGGCGCAGGTCGGCGACGCAGTCGTCGATCTCGTGCGGGGCGAGCCGGTCGACCTGGTTGAGGACGATCAGGGTGACGCCGGTGTGCCGGGCGAACGGGACGATGTAGTTGCGGTGCAGCGCGGCGTCGGCGTACTTCTGCGGGTCGACGACCCACACCAGCAGGTCGGCGATGGTGACGAACCGGTCGACCTCGGCCCGGTGGACGGCCTGGATGGAGTCGTGGTCGGGCAGGTCGATCAGGACGAGGCCCTGCAGGCCGGCGTCGGCGCGCTCCATGTCGAGGGCGCTGGCGCGGGCGTACCGGTGCCGCTTGTCGACGTCGAGCCAGTCGAGCAGCGGCCCGGCGCCGTCCAGCCCCCAGACGCAGGAGTGGGCCTTGGACGTCATCGGGCGGCGCAGGCCGGTGGGCGACAGTTCGAGCCCGCAGATGGCGTTGAACAGGGAGGACTTGCCGCTCCCCGTGCCGCCGGCGAGGGTCACGATGGTGTGGTCGCCGGACAGCCGGAGCCGCTGGCCGGCCCGGTCGAGCAGCGCCCCGGCGTCGTCGAGGACGGGCTCGTCGAGCCGCCCGAAGCCGGCCTGGACGAGCCGGTCGAGCGCGTCGAGCCGGTCGACCAGCGCGGGCGGGCCGGCGGGCTCGGCGGCGGCGCCGGGCAAGGGCTCGCCGACGGCCGGGATCCCGCCGGTTCCCGTCGGCGGGTTCGCGGGGATGGCCGAGGTGGTCATCGGGCGACCTCGAGGTTGTAGGTGGCCTGGTACAGCTGGACGGGGACGGTCTCGTCCGGGATGCCCGCCGAGTCGAGCACCTGCCCGAACCGGATGGCCTCCTCGTCGAACAGCATCCCGATGCGGCTGCGCAGGTCGGCGCGGGCCTTGGCGCCCATGCCGCGCAGCGACTCGGCGCCGAACAGCGCCTTCAGCAGCCGCTGCGGGACGGCGCTCGTGCCGCCCTCGACGGCCACGTCGGACGTGCCGTAGCCGAGCAGGCCGATCATCAGGACGAGCGAGACCGCCTCGGTGTCGAACGAGACCAGCTTCGCGACCGAGCGCTTGGTGACGCCCTCGGTGCGGATCAGCTCCTGGACGTGGTCCTGCCAGGAGCTGACGGCCCGGGTGACGCGGCGCGACAGCTCCGGGGAGACGTGCGCGAGGTCGGCGTCCACCCCGGCGAGGACCTGCCGTCCGGCCGGGTGGGCGCGCCAGCGCGCGATGACGTCCTCGGCGCCGTGCTCGGCGGACGCCATGATCAGTGATTCGAGCCCGCTGCGCAGCGCCGCCTTGAGCGCGCGGACGCGGGCGGGGCTGCGCCGGCCCGCGCGGCGGCCCGCGGCCCGGCGCCGGGACCGCTGGACGTGCAGGGCCTTCAGCAGGTCGCCGGTGCCGGCGAAGTCCTGCCAGCGGGCGAGGACCTCGCCGCGCAGCAGCGAGCCGTTGCGGGTGGCCTCGTCCAGCTCGGCGAGGGCGGTGCCGTACCCGGCCTCGACCTCGCGGGCCAGCTCGGCGCGCTGCTCGACCTGCGCCTCGACCTGCCGGGCGAGTTCGGGGACGCGGGTGCGGAGGCTGTCCAGGACGGCGGCGAGGGTGTCGCTGATGACGATCTCGCGGTCCTCGACGTCCTCGGCGACGCCGGTCAGCCAGTCGCGGATGTTCTCGACGGTCTCCTCGGGGAGCCGGCTGTTCTCGATGCGGGTCTCGGGGATGGTGAAGCGCTGGGCGTCGCCGACCTCGTGCTCGTCCAGCATCTCGCCGAAGTGCTCGACGACCTCCTCGCCGGCGCCGTCCGGGACGCGGGACAGGATGACGCCGATCGTGGCGCCGTTCTCCTTGGCGCGCTGGAGCATCTGCCACACCTGGGCGTCGGCGTACCGGGCGGCGGTGGTGACGCACAGCCACAGGTCGGCGGCGGCCATGAGCTTGGTGGCGAACTCGTAGTGGTCTTCGAAGACGGAGTCGAAGTCGGGGCTGTCGAGCAGGGCGAGGCCGGGCGGGAGGACGTCGCTGTCGATGATGACCAACTGGTCGCCGGCGATGGCGTCGGGCGCGGGGCCGCGGACCCGTCCCATGCCGGGCAGCATCGGCCCGTCCATGAACCACTCCGTGTGGTCGGGGTGGCAGACCAGGATGGGGCTGCTGGTGGTCGGGCGGAGCACCCCGGTGGCGCTCACCCGGGCGCCCACGAGCGTGTTGACCAGCGTGGACTTGCCCGCGCCGGTCGACCCGCCGAGCACCACGAGCATCGGGGCCCCGGCGGCCTGGATGCGCGGGAGGACGTAGTCCTCCAGCTGGCCGCGCAGCTCGTCGCGGGCCTCGCGGGCCTCCTGGACGCCGGGAACGTCCAGTAGCAGGTCGAACGCGCCGAGCTGCTCGCGGAGCGCGGTCAGGGCCCGGATCAGCTCGCCCTGCCGGATCGTCGCGGCGCCGGGCCCGCCGCCGGTGCGCGGGGCGCGCCGCCGGCCGGTCCTGGCCTTGGTCTCAGCCTTGGCCTCGGTCTTGGTCTCAGCCCTGGTCTTGGCCTTGCCGGACGCGGCGCCCTGCTCGGGCGGGTCCGGGGTCTCGGGAGTTCCGGGGGTGTCGGGGGTGTCGGGGGTGTCCTTGTCGGGCACGGCGCCCCTCTCGGGCATGGCCTCCTGGCCGGGTGCTGCGGAGTCCTCGATCCCGCGTCCCCGGCCGGCGGCCTCCTCGTCGTGGACCGCGCTTCGCTCTGCCGGGGGTGTCACGGATCCCGTCCCATGTCCGCTCGAATCATGTCGATCTCTCGTGCAACGTCGACCACGTCGCCGACGACCACGATCGCCGGGGGCCGGACCTCGTCGGCGGCCATCGCTCCGGCCACCGTGCCCAGCGTCGCCGTCAGCGCCCGCTGGCCGGGCAGAGTGCCGTCCTGTACCACCGCCACCGGCGTGTCGGACGATCGACCATAGCGCATGAGGGCCGATGCGATGAGTTCCATCCGCTCCACCGCCATGAGCAGGACGATCGTGCCGCTCGCGCGCCCCAGCGCCGCCCAGTCGACGGTCGAGCCGGGGTGGCCCGGCGGGACGTGCGCGGAGACGACGTGGAACTCCTGCGACACGCCCCGGTGCGTGACCGGGATGCCCGCGGCGGACGGGACGGCGACCGCACTGGTGATGCCGGGGACGACCGTGACGGGGACGCCGTGGCGAGCGCAGTACAGGGCCTCCTCGCCGCCGCGCCCGAACACGAACGGGTCGCCGCCCTTGAGCCGGACGACGAAGCGGCCCTGCCGCGCGTGTTCGACCAGGTACTCGTTGATGCGGTCCTGGGTGACCGTCCGCCCGTAGGGGATCTTGGCGGCGTCGATCACCTCGACGTCGGCGGCCAGCTCGTCCAGCAGGCCGCCGGGGGCGAGCCGGTCGGTGACGACGACGTCGGCCATGGCGAGCAGCTGCCGGCCGCGCACGGTGATCAGGCCGGGGTCGCCCGGCCCGCCGCCGACGAGCGCGACACCGGCGGGCTTGCGCCGCGAGTGCCGGGATTCGAGGGCGCCGTCGCGGATGCCCTCCACCACGGCGTCGCGGATGCCGGCGGCGCGCCGGGGGTCGCCGCCGAGCAGCACGCCGACGGTCGCGTCGCCCGCGTGCCCGCTCGCGGGCGTCCAGGCGGGGGACGACTCGGCGTCGTCGGCCCGGACCGACCAGATCCGCGCGGCGTCGGCCTCCGCGACCACGTCGCCGTTGACCTTGGCGTCGTCGGTGACGGCCTGCACCAGCCAGGCGCCCGCGCAGTCGCCGCGCTCGTAGGGCCGCCGGTGCCAGGTGATCCGGCCGCGTTCGGCGAGGCCCTGCAGGGTGGCGGTGACCTCGGGCGACACCAGCACGACGTCGGCGCCCGCGTCCAGCAGCGCGGGCACGCGGCGCTGGGCGACCCGGCCCCCGCCGACGACGAGGACGCGTCGCCCGCCGAGTCGCAGGCCTAGCAGGTACGGGGGCACGTGGTGGTTCTCTCGGTCGGTGGCGGTGGACGGCGACGTGCGGTTGTTCGCGGGCTGGGATCTTCTGGACGACGGTGACCGGCAAGTCTCTTTGTGGAACAAAGGTACTCGGGTTATGGAGTCCGTGGAGAGGGGCTCCGCCCAGTCGATAGCCGAGCGGGCTCAAGCCGTGATCGCGTTGTTACGGCCGTCCGGATCCGTCCTCTTCGGCCCCGCCGGACTTCTCGCTCACGCCGGCCGAGTCGAACGTCGCGACCTCGTGCAGGACCCGCACCGCGCCCTGGACCAGCGGCAACGCCAGCAGCGCGCCGGTCCCCTCGCCGAGCCGGAGCTCCAGGTCGACGAGCGGCCGCAGGCCGAGGGCCCGCAGGGCGGCGGCGTGGCCGGGCTCGGCCGAGCGGTGCCCGGCGACGCACCCGCCGAGGGCGTCCGGGCACAGCGCGGCGGCCGCCAGAGCGGCGGCGCCGGCGATCACCCCGTCGAGGACGACCGGGACGCGCAGCGCGGCCGCGCCGAGGACGAATCCGGCGATCGCGGCGTGCTCCAGCCCGCCGACCGCGGCGAGGGTCTCCATCGGCGCCGCGCCGTGCCCGGCCGCCAGGCCGTGCCGGGCGAGGGCCGCGCGGACGATCTCGACCTTGTGCGCGTGGGTGGCGTCGTCGATGCCGGTGCCGCGGCCGGTGACGTCCTCCGGGGGCAGGCCCGTGAACGCGGCGATCAGCGCGGCGGACGCGGTGGTGTTGGCGATCCCCATGTCCCCGGCGATCAGGCACCCGGCGCCGTCCGCGGCCAGTTCGCGCGCGACCTCGATACCGGTCTCGACCGCGCGGCGGGCCTCGCCGGCGGTCATCGCGGGCCCGGCCGTCATGTCCGCGGTGCCGGCCGCGATCTTGCGCCGGAGCAGACCGGGGGCGTCGCCCGCCCCCGTGCCGTCCGGTTCGGTGCCGTCCGGTTCGGTGCCGTCCGGTTCGGTGCCGTCCAGTTCGGTGGCGACACCGACGTCGACCACGCTGACCCGGGCGCCGACCTGGGCGGCGAACGCGTTGACCACGGCTCCGCCGGCGAGGAAGTTGGCCACCATCTGCGCGGTGACCTCTTGCGGCCACGGGGTGACGCCCTGGGCGTGGACGCCGTGGTCGGCGGCGAAGACCGCGACGGCGGCGGGCTCGGGCAGCGGCGGCGGGCACTGCCCTGCCAGCCCGGCGAGCCTGACCGACACCTCTTCCAGGACGCCGAGGGAACCGGGCGGCTTGGTGAGCCGCGCCTGGTGGTCGCGGGCGTCCCGCATGGCCGCCCCGTCCAGCGGGCGGATGGCGGCGATGGTCTCGTCGATCAGGTCCACAGCGTCCTTTCCAAGGTCAGATACCGAGCTCGCCGAGCACTTCCAGCAGCTGGTCATTGGCCGGACGGTCGCGCACGGCGATGCGCAGCCAGTCGGAGCCGAGCCCTGGGAACGTGTCACCGCGCCTTACGGCGTAACCACGCTGCCTTAGCAGGGCCCTGATGCCGAGGGCGTCCGGTACGCGCAGGCAGAGGAACGAGGCTCGCGCTTCAGGGACGATATAGAGGCCACGTCCGCTGAACTCTGCCGCCAGCCGGTCACGTTCGATGCCGAGTTCGACTGCCCATTCCTCGGCCTCGGCGAGGGCCTCTGGTGCGGAGCAGGCTTCGACGGCGACGAGCGCGGGCGTGGACACCGCCCAGAGCGGCTGTGCTGCTGCGAGCCGTCCCACCAGATGGGGGTCGGCCAAGATGTAGCCCGCGCGGAGCCCAGCGAGCCCCCATGTCTTGGTAAGGGACCGGATGACCACGATCCCGGCGGGGAGCCGGCTGGCGAGGGACTCCGGTTCGCCTGGGACGCAGTCCATGAACGCTTCGTCCACGACGACCGTCCGGCCGGGCCTGGCGAGGGCGACGACAGCGTCGGCCGGATGAAGCACCGAGGTGGGATTGGTCGGGTTGCCGACCACGACGAGGTCGGCCTCGTCCGGGACGAGTCCGGGATCGAGGGTGAAGTCCTTGCCGAGGATCACCCGCTCCACCTCGTGCCCGGCGACCCGCAGCGCGGCCTCGGGCTCGGTGAACTGGGGATGGACCACCACCGCCCGCTGCGGCGCGAGGACCCGCGCGAGCAGGACGAACGCCTCCGCGGCGCCGGCGGTCAGCAGCACCTCCTCGACGGACCTGCCGTGCCGCCGCGCGACCGCCCGGCGGGCCGGACGCGGGTCGGGGTAGGCGGCGAGGTCCGCGACGGACGCCCGGATCCGGGCGGCGAGCCACTCCGGGGGCGTGCCCGTCCGGACGTTGACGGCGAAGTCGGCGAGCCCCTCGCCGACCTCCGCGTCCCCATGATGGCGCAGGTCGACGTTCATGGGCGGCCCGCCTCGTAGTACAGGAGCGCGTTGACGGCGGCCGCCGCGACCGCGGACCCGCCCTTCTCCGAGGCGTTGCTGAGCTGCGGCAGCCCGCTGGCGCGCAGCGCCTCCTTGGCCTCGCGGGCGCCGACGAACCCGACCGGCATGCCGATGACCAGCGCGGGGCTCACCCGCCGGGCGATGATCTCGAAGATCGCCTCGGGGGCGGAGCCGACCACCCAGACCGCGCCCGGCCCGACCTCGGAGTACGACAGCCGGACGGCGGCGGCCGACCGGGTGATGGCGGCGGCGCGCGCCATCCGGGCGGCGGCCGGGTCGGCGGCGTGGCAGACGGTCTCGCGGGCGGTGATCCCGGCGGCGACCATGCCCTCGTCGGTGACGATCGGCGCCCCGCCGCGCAGCGCGGCCCAGCCCTGGTCGAGGTGCTCCTCCCTGGTCAGCAGGTCCACCGCGTACTCCAGGTCGGCGGTCGCGTGGATCACCCGCTCGGCGACGGCCCGCCACAGCGGCGGCATCGGCGACAGGTCGACGCGGGACCGCAGGATCTCATACGACCGGACCTCGATCGGGTGGGGCTGACGGACGGTCAACTGCGCTCCTCCAGTGCTCCGGACACGTGCCTCCGGACGGACTACCAGGGTTTCACGCCTTGCGGTGAGATACGTCCAGGCGGGTAGGTATGCCCGGCTCACCGGGTGGAGGCGAGATGGTCTCGATGGGGCGATTAGTCCCGGACGGACGTCGTACGAGCGGCCGGGCGTCCCGTTCACCCCAGACGATGATCACCGGGTCTCCGGACCGCTCCGACGGCTCCGGCGGGTTCGGCTGTTCCGGTGGGCCCAGCCGGGTCGCCTGGAGCCGGACGGCGTCGGGGCGGTAGCCCTGCTCGTCCAGGATGTCCAGTATGGCCTGGGCGTCGGCGGGCGCGGCGACAGCGACGATACGGGCCGGCTTGAGCGCGGCGCAGGCCCGGATTGCCTCCGGCCCGCCCTGCCCGAGGAACACGGCGTCGGGCCTGGGCAGATGGCCGGCGCTGGACCGGACGTCCCCGGACGCCATCGCGACCTTGACCCCATGCAGGCGCACGTTCTGCCGGACGCGCTCGCAGGCCGCGTAGTCGCGGTCGACGGCGACGACGGCCGCGCCGAAGCGTGCGCACTCGATGCCCACCGACCCGTCGCCGGACTCCACGTCCCACACCATGTCGCCTATCCCGGGGCCGAGCTTGGCCAGCACGAACGCCCGCACGTCCGGACGCAGGCCGTGGCCGTCCCCGAAGGCGTCCGCCGGCAACGCCCAACCGGCCGGAGCACGCACAGGCCCCGAAACCCAACCCGCTTCACCCAGGGCTTGACGATTGTCCAGTACGAGCACCACGCCGGGGTCGTTCCATGGACGGGTGGTCGCCTCCGCCGGACGGACGTAGACGACCCGCTCTCTGGGGCCTCCCAAGTCTTCACAGACCACAAACGAACGTGGAGTGACGGGGAACAGCGCGCGCGCCAGTTCTGCCGGGCCGGCCCCAGGCCCGGTCAGCACGGCGACCTTCGGATGGGCACGGCACGCGTTCACGGCCTGCCTCAGATGCCCGTCCTTGGCTGAGACGACGAGAGCGTCCTCCCAGGGCAGCCCCGCTTGAGCAAAAGCCCGCGCCACCAGCGGCATCGCAGGGAAGGTTTCCGGCGCGTGCCCCTGTTCGAGGAGTTCACGGACGATCCCGAAGTAGCCGGGATCTCCGTCCACCACGAGCGCGACGTCCTGCTCAGCGACGTCGACTCCTTGCAGCGCCGCTACCGGATCCCTTGTGGCGATCTGGCGAACGTCCTGCGCCAACGGCAGGCCCTCCAGAAGACGAGCTTGACCCACCACCAGCGCAGCGTTCTGCAACGCCGCCATGGCCGCCTCTGAAAGAGGCGAACCATCGCAGCCGACGACCGTGAGCACGCCTTACTCGCTCATCGGGCCATTCGCCCGTACATGCCGAGCATGCGTTCGCCTGCCGCGTCCAGCAGGACGACCTGGGCGGCGATCGGGCTGACCGGTGCGCCGGCGGCCGCGGCGGCGATGCGTTCCAGTTCACCGGCGGTCCGGCGGCACAGCTCTCGCCCGCACGGGCCGAGTTTCCCGGCGGCCTCCCACAGCGCGTAGGCGTCCTGGACCGTCGCCGCCCGCGCCACCTTCCCGGCCAGCGCGACCCCGCAGTCCATGTCGAGCGTGATCGACTCCAGCAGGCCCGCCGCGCCGCCCAGCACGGCGACCTGCTCGTCCATGCGCGCGACCAGGACGATCTGCGCGAGGCCGTCCTTGACCGCGGCCCCGACCGCCTCGCGGACCGGCTCCGCTCCGGCCGGGACGAAGCACGCCTCCGGCAGCTCCGGCAGCATCCGGCGTGCGGCCTCGCGCGCGGCCTCCCCGTACATCACGAGCGTCTGCTCCGTAGCGGTCACTGGTACCGTCCCTCCTCGTCGCCGGCGACGAGCCTCGCGGAGGCGCCGTCCCGATGCGGGCACGGCGCGCCGGAAAGCGGCGGATCGGTCGCGATCCGGCTGAAGACGATCATGTCGCGGTTGGCGCCGTCCCGGTCGCGTTCGGCGCCGCGCGCGACACCCTCGCGCAGGTAACCGGACTTCTCGGCGACGCGGATCGAGGCGTGGTTGGTGACCATCGCGCGAAGTTCCACACGGAACAGCTTGCAGACGTGCAGCGCCCAGTCGGACACCAGGCAGAGCGCCTCGGTGGCGTAGCCGCGCCCGCGCGCGCTTGGCCGCATCCCGTAGCCGACCTCGGACGTCAGATGCGTCCAGTCCACCTTGAAGAGCCCTATGGTGCCGACGAGGTCACCGGTGTCACGCTCTGTCACCGCGAGATGGACGCCCAGGCCGAAATGCTGGACCTTGTGGACGCCCTCCTGGAGGAACCAGGCGATGGGCTCGGCCTCCAGCGCGGTCGGGAAGTTGGGCGGCAGGAAGTCCTCCTTGGCCCGGATGACCTCGATCAACGCGGCGGCGTCGTCCAGGCCGAACGGGCGGAGGACGAGCCGTTCGCCCGCCAGGCGCACGGTCCCCGCGAAGCCGTTCACGCGCGCCCCCCTCGAACCGCCCGCACAGCGCGGGCCGCCCGCACAGAATAGGCTGTCGCGGTGAGCTACCAGCGCCTGTCCCCGGACGAACGGCGTGCCCAGATCCTGGATATCGCTCGGCGGATGTTCACCGAGCTGCCCTACGCCGAGGTGTCCACGGCCGCGATCGCCCGCGAGACAGGCGTGCAGCGCGGCCTGATCCACTACTACTTCGGGACCAAGCGGGAACTGTTCCTCAAGGTCGTCCAGGGGCTGACGGCGTCCGCCGCGATGCAGGCCCCGCCGCCGGACGACCGGCTGACGCTGCCCGAGTCCGTCGAGCTGCTGGTGAACCTCTTCCTTGACACGGCCGAGCAGAACGCGACGACCTGGTTCGCGGCGCTGGACGCCGAGGGCTTCGGGCAGGACCCGGAGCTCCTGCGGATCGTGAACCGGTTCAAGGACGAGGCGGTCAAGCACATGCTGGCCGTGCTGCGGGTGCCGGAGCCGACCGAGACGCTGCGCGCCGTCCTGCGGACCTACTCCGGGCTGGTGGACGCGGCGACGCGGCAGTGGCTGCAGGAGAAGACGCTCGACCGCGAGCAGGTGCACACGCTGCTCGCCCGCTCCCTGCTGACGATGGTCAGCGACATCGGCCCCGCCCTGGAGAAGGACCCCGCCCTGAAGCTGGAGAAGGACCCCGCCCTGAATCAGGACTGACCTCACCCTGCGGCGCCCCGAAGGGCCGCACCGGGGAAAGGGTCAGCCGGGCAGCGCGTCGGCGTCGCCCCGGAGCGCGAACCAGACGGCCTTGCCGCGGATGGGCGGGCCGAGCCGGGAGAGCGTGCGCCGCGTGCCCCAGCGCCCGCCGGACAGCTCCCGCACGATGCTCAGCCCGCGCCCGCAGTCGCCGGACGTCCACGAGTAGACGGGCAGCGCGGCGTCGGCGAACGCGTCGAAGACCGCGCAGCGGACCTCGTCCACGGCCCGCCCCTCGCCGCGGTAGAGCCACAGCTCGTGCGGGCCGTGCTCGCCCGCGTGCTGGTGGGCGTTCGTCGCCAGCTCGCTCACCATGAGCTGCGCGTCCGAGATCAGGCCCGGCGAGGCGCCGAGCGAGGCGAGCGCGTCCCGCAGGACGCGCCGGGCGTGGCCGGCGCACCCCGGGCCGCCCGGCAACGCCCACACCCAGCCGGGCATGCCGTCGCCTGGGGGGCGCTCACCGTCTCCCGCCGGGTCGGGGATCGCCGCCGCGCCGGCCACGGTCTTCGCGTCGGCCACGGTCTTCGCGTCGGCCACGGTCTTCGCGTCGGCCACGGTCTTCCCTTCGGCCATGGTCAGGGCGTCGGTCATGGTGTCCGCCGTAAGGTCGGCCGAGGTGCTCTTCACGGGTCCTCCCGCGGGTCTACGTGCCCGGTCGCGCGACCGCCTGTCCGGTCACTGTCGGTTTCCAGTCGGTCACGCATTCAAGAGTCTCGTGAGATTCTCACGATCGCAACCGTCTTCCCGGAATTTCTCCGCCCTGCCCGCGGGGTTCGCCAATCGCGTTGTGAGGGGCGTCAAGAGTCGCAAGACTCCACTCCCATGACCTACCGCCCCACCGTCCGTGGCCGCCGCCTCGCGCGGGAGCTCCGCAAGCTGCGCGAGAAGCAGGGCTTGACCCTGCAGGAGGTCGCGGACCGGCTGGACTGGTCGCGAGCCACCGTCTCCCGCCTCGAAACCAGCCAGACCCGCCCGAAACCCGGCGACATCGCCGACATCCTCGATCTCTACGGCGTCCCGAGCCCGGACCGCGACGCGCTCATCACCCTCGCCCGGCAGGCCGGCCAGCGCGGCTGGTGGACGGCCTACCAGGACGTCTTCGCCGGCAGCTACGTCGCCCTGGAGGACGAGGCGTCCCACATCCGCACCTGGGACCCCCAGCTCGTCCACGGGCTGCTGCAGACCGAGCCGTACTCCCGCGCCGTGATCACCGCGGGCCGGCTGCTGCCCGCCCAGGAGGACATCGAGCGCCGCATCGCCGCCCGCAAGATCAGGCAGGCGCTGCTGGACCGCACCGACGCGCCGCGCCTGCAGGTCATCTTCGACGAGGCGGTGCTGCACCGCCCGATCGGCGGCGAGGAGGTGATGCGCGCCCAGCTGGACGCGCTCGCGACCGCAGCGCGGAATCGCCCAACCGTGACGATCCAGGTACTTCCATATACAGCAGCAGCACATGCGGGGCTCGACGGACGTTTCACCATATTGTCGTATCCGGACTCCGCCGACCCCGATATCGCCTATGTCGAGGGCACAATGGGCGACGTTTACCTTGAGAGCGCCGAGGAAATAGCGAAGCATAGGGACCGCTTCGATCGGATCGAGGCGGCCGCATTGTCCCCCGAGGATTCCGCGCACCTCATAGCCGAGGCAGCAAGGAGCAGCCCGTGACCGATTTGCAGCGCGAACTCACCGGTGCCGTCTGGCGCAAGTCTTCCCGCAGTGGAAGCGGCGACCAGTGCGTCGAGGTGACCCCCCTGTCCAGCGATCTTCGCGCGGTGCGCGACTCCAAGGACCCCTCCGGACCGGCACTGGTGCTGACGCCGTCCGCCTGGCGGGGTCTGCTGGGCGCCATCAAGGAGAGCTAGGCGTGAACCGGGGGCCGCGGCGAGCCACGCCGCGGCCCCCCTTCATGCCCGCCCCCCTTCATGCCCGCCCCCCTTCATGCCCGCCCCCTCGTCCGAGCACGGCCGCCCCTTCCGGGAAACTAGAACCTGTTCTAGTATCGCCGTGCGTCGACAACCGGAGGGTGCAACGTGACCGCGGAACTCAAGCTCGGCATCAACGTCGGCTACTGGCAGCGCGACCCCGACGACCAGACCGAGACGGTGCTGGCCGCCGAGCGCTGCGGCTACGACTCGGTGTTCACCGCCGAGGCGTACGGCTCGGACGCGTTCACCCCGCTGGCCTGGTACGCCGCCCGCACGTCCCGGATCAAGCTCGGCACCGCCGTCGTGCAGATCTCCGCGCGGACCCCGGCGGCCACCGCGATGCACGCGCTCACCCTGGACGCGCTGTCGGGCGGGCGGGTGATCCTCGGCCTCGGCGCGTCCGGCCCGCAGGTCGTGGAGGGCTGGTACGGGCAGCCGTTCCCGAAGCCGCTCGCCCGCACCCGCGAGTACCTCGACATCGTCCGGCAGGTGTGGCGCCGCGAGGCCCCGGTGACCAGCGAGGGCCCGTACTACCCGCTGCCCTTCCCCGGCGGGACGGGCCTCGGCAAGCCGCTGAAGTCGATCGCCCACCCCGTCCGGCCGGAGATCCCCGTCTACCTCGGCGCCGAGGGCCCGAAGAACGTGGCGCTGTCCGCCGAGGTCGCGCAGGGCTGGCTGCCGCTGTTCGTCGACCCGCAGCAGCTCGACTCCGTCTTCGGCGCGTCCCTGGCCGGCCGTCCGGACGGCTTCGAGATCGCCGCGACCGTCACCACGATCGTCACCGACGACCTCGAGTCCGCCCTGGGGTTCGCCAAGATCCCGCTCGCGTTCTACATCGGCGGGATGGGCGCCAAGGACCGCAACTTCCATCTCGACCTGATCGGCCGGCTCGGCTACGCGGAGCAGGCCGAACGCGTCCAGGAACTGTTCCTCGCCGGCCGCCGCGACGAGGCGGTCAAGGCCGTCCCGGACGAGCTGGCCGATGCGATCTCCCTGCTCGGCCCGCTCGGGCGCATCAAGGAGCGGCTCCAGCTCTGGCGCGACAGCCCCGTCACCACCGTCCTGATCGCCGGCGTGCGGGACGAGCCGACCCTGCGCGCCATCAAGGACCTGGCCGACTCCTGAGCCGGCTCCTGACCGGAGCCCCGCGGCCCGGGGTGGCCGCTTCCGGCCCGAAAGGATCTTGGTCTGGTACGGGGCGGACGGTCCAGGCGAGACTGTACAGGAACGCGAGCATGGCGGGAGACCACAAGTGGGCGTTGCGTTCGATCCGTACGGCTTCCATGAGGTCGACGCGGACCCCTACCCGGTGTACGCGCGGCTGCGCGAGGAGGCGCCGGTCCACCGCAACGAGGAGCTGGACTTCTGGGCGCTGTCCCGCCACGCCGACGTGGTGAGCGCCTTCCGCGACCCGGCCCGCTTCTCCAGCGCCAACGGGCCGCTGCTGGAGCGGCGCGCCTGGGGGCCGCAGGCCCAGGAGGCGATGTCGTTCATCGCGATGGACGCGCCCCGGCACACCCGGATGCGCCGGCTCGTGTCCCGCGTGTTCACCCCCCGGCGGATCGCCGACCTGGAGCCGCGCATCCGGGTGATCGCCCGGCGCCATGTCGAGGCCGCGCTGGAGCGCGGCGCGTTCGACCTGGTCACCGCGATCGCCGCGCCGCTGCCCACCGACGTCATCTCCGAGCTGGTCGGCGTCCCCGAGGCGGACCGCGCCGAGGTCCGCCGCCTGGCGGACGCGGCGCTGCACCGCGAGCCGGGGACGCGGGAGATCGGCCCGGAGGGCATCGCGGCGCTGCTCGAACTGGTCGGGCACTTCGCCGAGATCGTCGCCGACCGGCGCCGGACGCGCCGCGACGACCTCGCCTCCGCGCTGCTCGACGCCGCGGTGGACGAGGAGCCGCTGACCGACGACGAGATCATCGCGTTCCTGCATCTGCTGGTCGGGGCGGGCAACGAGACCACGGCCAACCTCATCGGCAACGCCTGGTACTGGGCGTGGCGCCGTCCCGAGCAGGGCGCCAAGGCGTTCGCGGGCCGGATCCCCGACTGGATCGAGGAGACGCTGCGCTACGACACCGCCGCCCCGCTCCAGCTGCGCACGCTCACCGAGGACGTCGAGATGCACGGGGTCCGGCTCCCGCGGGGCGCGCGGATCGTGCTGCTCCCGGGGGCGGCCAACCGCGACCCGCGCGTCTTCGAGCGGCCCGACGAGTACGACCTCGACCGGGACACGAGCCAGATGGCCACCTTCGGCAGCGGCCCGCACTACTGCCTGGGCGCCTCGCTGGCCAGGCTGGAGACGAGGATCGTCCTGGAGGAGATGGTGGGCCGGCTGGCCGGTTTCGACCTCGACCCGGCCGCCGGGCGGCGGCCGCATTCGGCCTACGTCCGCGGCTTCGCGTCCCTGCCGATGACGGTGACGCCCCGTTGAGGGCGCCGGGCGGCGCGGATTGATCAGGGCTTGCGCGCCACGGCCGCGAGCCAGACGTCGCGCAGGTCGGCGGGGATGACCGCGGGATTCGTCGCCCGCCAGCGGGTGATGCACACGAGGCCGGGGTCGCGCGGTTCGAGGCCGTCCAGGAACCGTTCGATGTCGGCGCGATTGCGCGGCCGCATCGGAGCGTTGCTCTTCGCGAACACCGCCAGCCCGGACTGGTTGTCGGACGGCCGTGTTCTGCGCGCCTCTTCGTCGGTGATGTGAGAAATGGCCAGATGACCGCCGGAGCACATCGCCTCGGTCAGGACGCCGATCGCCCGGTGAGGATCGTCGTCGTCCGGGATGAAATGCAGGACCCCGGTGATCAGAATGCCGAGCGGCTCGTCGAAGTCGATCAGCCGGCGGGTGTCGCGGTGGGCCAGGATCCGCTCGGGGTTGCGGAGGTCCTCCTGGATGACCGCGACCGTTCCGGGGTCGCCGGCCAGCAGCGCGCGGGCGTGGGCGCAGACCGCCGGGTCGTTGTCGACGTACACGACGTGCGAACCGGGCGCGTGCCGGTGCGCGATCTGATGGACGTTGTCCATGGTGGGCAGGCCGGTGCCGATGTCGAGGAACTGGCGGACCCCGCATTCGGCCATGAGCCGCACGGCCCGGCCGATGTACGCACGATGCTGCCGTGCGTACAGGCCCGACATCGGCTCGACCTCGAGCAAACGGTCGGCGGCTTCCCGGTCGGCGGCGAAATTGTCCTTGCCGCCGAGCATCGCGTCATAGATACGGGCGATATTGGGAACGCTGACGTCTAAATTCGATGCCATAAGAAGCTCCATCGGCCGACCGGGACGACCACCTTATCCCCGGCAGACGATTTCGGCGTGGGTTACCGAATACCAGCCGTCTTCGGCGGCGGCCCAGGCCTTCCAGCCCGCGTAGACGCGCCGGAGTTCCTCGCGGGTCGCGTGGCCGCCGGCCACGGCCTGGTCGGCGACGGAGGAGTCGAGCATGCGGCCGCCCCAGGACTCGCTCCACCATTCGCGTTCCTCCGGGGTGGCGTAGCACCAGGCCGAGGCGGACGCGGTGACGTCGGTGAATCCGGCGGCGCGGGCCCAGGAGACCAGGCGGCGTCCGGCGTCGGGTTCGCCGCCGTTGCCGCGCGCCACCCTGTAGTAGATCGGCAGCCAGGAGTCCATGCCGGGCGGGTCCGGGTACCAGATCATGGTGCCGAAGTCGGCGTCGCGGGCGGCGACGATGCCGCCGGGCTTCGCGACGCGCCGCATCTCCCGCAGGGCTCGGACGGGGTCGGCGACGTGCTGCAGGACCTGGTGGGCGTGGACGACGTCGAAGGTGCCGTCCGGGTAGTCCAGGTCGTGGACGTCGGCGACGGCGAACTCGACGTTGCCGAGGTCGGCGGTGTTCTTTCGGGCCTCGTCCAGGACGGTCTCGGCGGCGTCGGCGGCGACGACGCGGCCCGGTGCGACGCGCTCGGCCAGCCCGGCGGTGATCGTGCCGGGGCCGCAGCCGACGTCCAGGACGGTCTGCCCCGGACGCAGGTGCTCGATCAGGTAGGCGGCGGAGTTCTCGACCGTGCGCCACTGGTGCGCGCTCAGGACGGTCTCGTGGTGTCCGTGGGTGTATGCGGGCATGCCCCGACACTACGCCCGCTTCTCATACTTTGAGAAGCGGATATCAATATATGAGACGCGAGGACGTGGAAAAAGGGGATCGAGATTCCGCCTCGATCCCCTTTCCGGCGACCTGTCAGGCCGCCACGGCGATGCGGCGGGCGGGCACGGGCCGCGGCCGCACAGGCAGGGTCTCGACCGCGGCGAGCGCGGGCGCGGGCGCGGGCGCGGCATAGGCGTTCAGCGACGCGTGCGGAAGCTCGGTGAGCCACGGCTCCACGACGGTCCGCTCGGCGGGCCCGTCCAGCCGCGGGCGGGAGAGATGGAACGTGCCGGTCGCTGCGCTCATGCCAACGCCCCTTCCTTGAACCCGGTGGACCGCTCCTGTGCGGGTGCCACCGGGTTGCCACATACCCCTAGTACGCCGTTACAAGCCACCCGGTTCGACGCCTGTTCCCAGGTGTCTCCCAGATCACGCGGTCAACGCTACGGGGCGCCTCGGACATTTTCGAATGTGCATTCGACCGGCCGAGCCCGGAGCGGGGACCGCCGGACCCGCGCCCCACCCCTCGCCCCCTTCGCCCCACCCCCTCGTCCCGCCCTCGACCAAACCGTCGATCCGGCAGTCCGGCACCGGTCGCGGCCGACGGATCGGCGGCCGCCGGGTGATCTACCTCATAATTCCCTATTAAATTGGTAGCTTTAGTTCTATAGTGGGGCGGCACCACCCACACCCCCACTGGAGCACTGATGATGCGCCGTTACACAGCCGCCCTCGCCTGCGCCCTCGCCCTGACCGTTACCGCGCTGACGGCCGGCTGCGGCGACGGCGGCAAGGCGGGCGCCTCCGAGAGCAAGGAGCTGCGGGTCGGCTACCAGCGGTTCGCCTCGCTCAGCCTCGTCAAGGCCCGGCACGCCGAGGCGCCCGGGACGACCTGGTCGCTGTTCGAGAGCGGGCCGGCGCTGACGGAGGGCCTCAAGGCGGGCGCGATCGACATCGGCGAGGTCGGCGAGGCACCGCCGATCTTCGCGGCCGCGGGGAAGACCGACTTCAAGATCGTCGCCACCTCGGCGCCCGTCCCCAAGGGCGAGGCGGTCCTCGTCAAGGACAAGAGCGGCTTCCGGTCCTTCAAGGACCTCAAGGGCAAGAAGGTCGGGCTCAACAAGGGCTCCAACGTCAACTGGCTGCTGGTCAAGCTGCTGGAGGCCAACGGCATGACGATCGACGACATCGACGTCAAGTACCTCAAGCCCGCCGAGGCCCGCCCGGCCTTCGACAACGACCAGATCGACGCGTGGATCATCTGGGACCCCTACTTCGCGCTCGCCGAGACGCCCGGCGTCAGGGTCCTCGTGGACGCGAGCGGGCTGGCCAACAACCGCGAGTACGTGCTGGTGTCGCCGGAGGCGCTGGAGAAGAAGCCCGAGCAGGTCAGGAAGTTCCTGGAGACCCTCCGCCAGACCACCGCCTGGGGCATCGCGAACCCCGACGAGCGAGGGCGGCTGCTGTCCCCCGAGCTCAAGATCCCGCTGGACACGACCCTGCGCGCCCAGGCCCGCAGCGCGCAGCCGATCGAGCCGGTGACCGCGGAGATCGGCAACGAGATCCAGGAGATCGCCGACGGGTTCGCCGAGCTGAAGCTGATCCCCGGCAGGGTCGACATGAAGAGCCGCATCGACGACCGCTTCACGGACGTCCTCAAATGAGCGTGGCGGAGACGGACGCGGCGGCGCCGGCCACGCGGGACGAGCCCGCCGGAAGGCCGGGCGCGAAGCCGGGCGGGAGGCCGTCCGGGAAGTGGGCGGGCTTCCGCAAGAGGCGGCTGATCACCCCGCTGGCGCTGCTGGCGCTGTGGCAGGTCACGGCGCAGACGGGCGTCCTCGACCCGGAGAAGCTCCCGCCGCCCACCGACGTGCTGGCGGCGGGCCGTCGGCTCGCCGCCGACGGCGCCCTCGGCGGCTACCTCGTGGACTCGCTGCAGCGCGCCGTGATCGGCCTGCTCATCGGCGGGCTGCTCGCCCTGGCCCTCGGCACCGTCGCCGGGCTGCTGCGGATCGGGGACGACCTGGTCGACCCGACCGTGCAGATGGCCCGGATGCTGCCTCACCTCGGGCTCGTCCCGCTGCTCATCATCTGGCTCGGCATCGGCGAGTCCACGAAGATCACGCTCGTCGCGCTGGGCGCGTTCTTCCCGATCTACCTCAACACCTACGCGGGCATCCGCGACATCGACGAGAGGCTGGTCGAGGCGGCGAGGACCTGCGGGCTGACGGCGCTGGAACGGATCCGGCACGTCGTGCTGCCCGGCGCGCTGCCGTCGGTGTTCATCGGGCTGCGGCTGGCGTTCGCCGCCGGCTGGCTGAGCCTCGTCGTCGGCGAGCAGGTCAACGGCCAGGGCGGGCTCGGCTTCATGATGATGGAGGCCCGCGAGTTCAGCCAGACCGACGTCGTCGTGCTCGGCCTGGTCGTGTACGCGGCGCTGGGCCTGCTGTCCGACCTCGTCCTGCGGACCGCGGAAAGGAGGCTCCTCGGATGGCGCCGCGGACTGCAGGCCACGTAGCGCAGGCGAGCGGCGTGCGCCGGTCCTTCGCGGGCACGGTCGTCCTGGACGGCGTCGACCTGACCGTCGAGCGCGGCCAGGTGATCGCCCTGCTGGGCGCGAGCGGCTCGGGCAAGAGCACCCTGCTGCGCATCCTCGCCGGGCTGGACGACGAGGCCACCGGCGAGTTCACCACCACGTCCTCGCAGGCCGTGGTCTTCCAGGAGCACCGGCTGCTGCCGTGGAAGCGGGTCGCCGACAACGTGGCGCTCGGCGTCCGGAGCCCGGACGCCGGGGAGCGCACGGCGCGGGCGCTCGCCGAGGTCGGCCTGGCCGACCGGGGACGCGCCTGGCCGGCCGAGCTGTCCGGCGGGCAGTCGCAGCGAGTGGCGATCGCCCGCGCCCTCATCCGCGAGCCCGAGCTACTGCTGCTGGACGAGCCGTTCGGCGCCCTCGACGCGCTGAACCGGCTGAAGATGCAGGCCCTGTTCGGGCGGCTGCAGGCCGCGCACGGCTTCGCCGCCCTGCTGGTGACCCACGACGTCGAGGAGGCGATCCTGCTCGCCGACCGGCTGCTCGTCCTGGACGGCGGACGGATCGCCGAGTCGATCGACGTCGACCTCGATCGTCCGCGGGCCGTCGACTCGCCGGGCTTCGGCGCGCTCCGGCGCCGGCTGCTCGCGCTGCTCCACGTACCGGCCGGACCGGACGAGCCGTAGCGGCCTGCCCGATCGGACCGCCGGATCGAACGGCGGATCGGCCGGACGGCCGATCCGCCAGTCCGGCGCTCAGGCCGTACCCTGTCTGGACGTCGAGGTGGCGGCGCGGGCCGCCCCGGGCGGACATTCGGGGGAAGGACACGGCACTGGCACCGGAGTCACTGAACGGGCTGCCCGTGACCGTCCTGGTCATCTGGGTGCTGGGCGCCGTCGGCTGGGGCGCCGTTCTCGCCGGGCTGCTCCGCGGCCTGCCCCGGCCGGCCCGCGGGCCCGCGCTGTTCGCGCACGTGGCGACCCCGGCCGGGATCGTCCTGCTCTTCTCCCTCATCGGCTTCGGGTCGCTGCACGCCTCGATCGCGCTCACCGCCGAGTGGTGGGCGCTGCTCGCCGTGACCGGCCTGCGCCCCGAGCGGCTGGTGGCCACGGGCGGCCCCGGCCGGCTCGCCGCGTGGGCCGCCGGCGCCGCCGCCGCGACCTGCGCCGCTCACTGGTTCGTGTTCCACCCGTGACGTTTCCACGGGCGTGTCGCGCGAACCCGCATTGGGCCGGGCATGTCAAACGTACGTAGTATCCAAAGCAACCGAACGCAAAGGCCGAGGGAGGTGGATCATGCCGTGCGCGCTGTGCGGCGACATCATCCCGACCGAGGTCGACCGGTGCCCGGCGTGCGGCGCGTGGGCGCGGCGCCGCGACTTCCGCGCCGTCGGCGTGGCCGTGTTCATGCTGCTCGGCTTCAACGCGTTCGTCGCCCTCGGCTCGGGGATCAGCCTGCTCAGGATCGCGCATCCGCTGCGCGGGGCGACGCACGACAGCTATGACGCGGTGGCCACCGGCCGGGCTCTCGCCCCCTACACGGACGTGTTCACGATCGGCGCGATCATGGCCACGGTCACCGGGCTGCTCTACCTGGTCTGGCTGTGGCGGGCGTTCCGGCAGTCCCCCGGACCGCACCGCCACCACCGCGCCTGGGTGCTGCTCGGCTGGTTCCTGCCCGTCGTCAACCTTTGGGTGCCGCCCCGGATGGTCTACGAAGTCTGGGTGAACAGTGGCCGGTACCGGACGGCCGAGCGCCAGGCGGCCGGGCTGGTCGTGGCGGGCTGGTGGGTCTGCGCCCTCCTCGGCCTGCTCCTCGGCCGCGCGTTCACGCACGGCAGCGTCGACACCCTCGCCGAGGCGCGCTTCGACGTCCACCTCGGCGTGGCCGCCGCCGCCTTCCAGTCCCTCGCCGCCGCCCTCTGCATGGCCACCGTCTTCCAGATCACCCGCCTCCAGGTCACCCGCGAGGGTTAGGCGCCCGAGCTGCCCGGGCTCGAATGCCACAGGGCGGACCGCGGAGGGCGCTTGACGGCCGGGCCCGCGTGGCCGATGTCCGAGTACGGCGACATCGCCAAGCCCGTTGGCTGGACGATGCGGCGGCCCACCGGGCGGCCGTGCGGGGCCGGGCTCCGCCCTATGGCATCCGAGATGGCGTCGCGGACGGCGTCCGGGCCGCCGCGGCACCACTCCTCGTGCAGGACGTTCAGGTCCCAGCAGGCGTTCGCGGTGATCGAGACGGCGCGGTCCCCGGCATGGCGGACGCGGCCGCGGGCGACCAGGAGCCAGGAGCCGAACACGGTGGCGGCGCACCGGTCCTGCACGGACTCGAAGAACGTGAGGTCGACGGGCCCGGTCGCGTCGTCCAGCGTGGCGAAGATGACGCGCTGCCCGGACCGGACCGCCGGGGTCTGGGTGGCGACCTTGACGCCGGCGACCAGGACCTCGCTTCCGGCGGGACGTCCCGGCAGGTCGGCGGCACGGACGACGCCGAGCCCGGCGAGCAGCCCGTCGTAGAAGGTCAGGACGTGGCGGCTCACGTCCATGCCGAGGATGTCCAGCTCCGCCTCGACGATCTCGGCCGGCGTCATCGGCGGCAGCTCGCCCGCCGGGATGTCGTCGGCGACGTCGACCTCCAGGCCGGCGTCGTCGGCGAGGGGCAGCTGCCCCTGGACCAGGGGGGCGCGGGCGGTGACGCGGTCCAGGGCGCCGACGCGGCAGAGCAGGTCGCGGCGCGGCACGGCGTCGTGGACGGCGTCGAACGCGCCGGCCAGCACGAGCCGCTCGGCGGTCGGGCGGGACACGCGGGCACGGCGCCAGAAGTCGGTGAGCGACGCGTACGGCCGCGCGTCGACGATCTTGTCGACCTCGGCGTCGGAGATGCCCCTGACCTCGTTCAGCGCGACCCGGATCCCGGTCGGGCCGCCGGCCGAGACCGGTTCGGCGTGCCAGCCGGCGGCCGAGCGGTTGACGTCCAGCGGCAGGATCGGGACGCCGAAATGGCGGGCGTCGTCCAGGATGACCCGCTTGGGGTACATGCCGGGATCGTGGGTGAGGACGCCCGCGTAGAAGGCGGCCGTGTGGTGCCGTTTCAGCCACGCCGACTGGTAGGTGGGCAGCGCGAACGACGCCGCGTGGGCCTTGCAGAAGCCGAACGCGCCGAACGCGGTCAGCGTCCGCCAGACACGGTCGACGGTCGGCTCGCCGTAGCCGCGCGCCAGGGCCCGCTCGCGGAACCAGGCGCCGACCACGGCCTGGCCCCGCTCGTGGCCGAGGCTCCGCCGGGCCGCCTCCGCCTTCGACAGGCCGCATCCGGTCATCGCGTCGATCACGCGGAGCACCTGCTCGTGGAAGACGACCACGCCGAGGCTCTCGCGCAGCGCCGGTTCGAGATCGGGATGCGGGTAGTCGGGCTCCCGGGCCCCGGCGCGCGCCTCCAGGAACGGCGACACCATGTCGGAGTTGACCGGGCCCGGCCGGAACAGCGAGATGTCGATGACCAGGTCGTCCAGGTCGCGCGGCTGGAGCCGGCCGATCAGGTCCCGCTGGCCGGGCGACTCGATCTGGAAGCAGCCGAGCGTCCGGGACGTGCGGATCAGCGCGAACGTCGCCGGATCGTCGCGCGGGACGTCCTCCAGCGCGATCGTCTCCCCCGACACCCGCGCGACCTCCGCCACCGCGTGCGCCATCGCCGACTGCATCCGCACGCCGATGACGTCGAGCTTGAGCAGGCCCATCGTCTCGACGTCGTCCTTGTCGAACTGGCTCATCGGGAACCCGGCGGCGGCCCGCTCGATCGGCGTCCGGTCCCGCAGGGACGGGTTCGACAGCAGGACGCCGCACGGGTGCATGGCGATGTGCCGGGGCAGGCCGTCCAGGCGCTCGGCGATCCGGAACAGCACCTGCAGGCGGCCCGCCGCCAGGTTGCTCTGCCGCAGTTCGGGCAGGTCGTGCAGCGCGGTGCGGATCTGGCTCGCCCGGATCCGCGGGAACGCCTTGGCGATCGCGTCGATCTCCGCCGGCGGGAGCCCGACCGCGTTGCCGACGTCGCGCAGCGCGCTGCGCGCCCGGTAGGTCTCCATCATCGACACGCACGCCGTGCTCTCCGCGCCGAACCGCTCGAACAGCGCCTCGTACGCCTCCAGCCGCCGCGCCGACTCCACGTCCAGGTCGATGTCGGGCAGCCCCTCGCGGCTGTCGGCGAGGAACCGCTCCATGAGCAGGCCGTGCCGCAGCGGGTCGAGGTCGCCGATGCCGAGCAGGTAGTTGACCAGGCTGCCCGCGCCCGACCCGCGGATCGCGCAGCGGATGCCGCGCTCCCTGATCAGCGCGGCGGCATCGGCGACCGTGAGGAAGTACGACGCCAGCCCCTTCCGGGCGATGACCCCGAGTTCCTCGTCGAGCCGGCCGGCGGCCCTCCTCCCGTCGAGCCCGCGCCGCGCCATCCCGTCCGCGCACCGGGCGACGAGCCGCGCGTAAGGGTCGCCCTCCGCTGCGGGCAGGTGGACGTCGTCCATGCCGAGATCGCGCCCCGGCTCCAGGACGCAGCGCTCGGAAAGCCTCCGCGTCGCCTCGACCAGCACGCCGGCCTCGTCGAGCCCGCAGCTCAGCTCCGCGACCCGCCGCATCTCCGGGATCGACTTCAGGTAGGCCTGCCCGGTCCGGTCCTCCAGGTGGCGCCGGTCCAGCGGGACGAGCTTGCGCGTCACGTCCAGCACCTGCGCGACCGGATGATCGGCCGGTTCCAGGTAGCGGACGGCGTTGCCGAGCACGGCCGGCACCCCGGCCGCGCGGGCGAGCGCCAGCATCCGGGCGGCCCGCGGCCCATCGCCCCTGCCGTAGTGGTTCACGATCTCGATCATGGTTTCGGCCGTCGCCCGCCAGCCGTCCAGCCGGGCGGCGGCGACGTCCGGACGCCGCCCCGTGACGGCGCGTCCCACATCGGACGCCGGGCCGAGCAGCACGATCAGCCCCTCGGGGTGGGCGCCGACCATCTCCCGCGTCACCACGGGGTTCCCGCGCTCGCCCGCCGCGTGCGCCGCCGACACGAGTCGGCACAGCGACCGCCATCCGGCCCGCCCCTCGGCGAGGACCACGATGCGTTCCTCACCCGTCGAGACGACCCGCAGATCGGCGCCGACGACGGGCCCGATCCCCGCGCCCGTGCATGACCGGACGTGACGGACGGCCCCGTACAGCCCGTCCCGGTCGGTCAGGGCGAGCGTCTCCATGCCGAGGTCCGCCGCGCGCTCGGCCAGCGCCGCCGGCGAGGCGACGCCGTGCCGGAGCGAATAGCCCGAAGCGACATGAAGGTGCACGTCAATCCCATACCCGGGAAAGCAGCCAGCTGTCGGCGGCCACGTCATAACGCAGCTCGTAGACGCCGATCTCCCGGTCCGGGGTCGCCTCGACCCGCCAGAACTCCCGCTCCCCGGTGGCCTCGCCGTCGGGCTGCTGCTCCCGCCACCAGTCACGGGTCGTGACCCAGTGCTCCAGCACCCGCCGGACGGCGTAGAGCCGGCCACGCCAGACGAACCGGACCGGACGGCCGTCGCTCACCCAGACGTCCACCGGATCGCCGAACACGCGTGTCATCTGCCTCCCCCTCGCGCTCACCGCACGGGGGAAGGAGCATGCGGCATTTCGAACAAACGTTCGCAATGGAGTCTAGGGAAGCCGCGGCCCCGGGAGCAAGGCGGGATCAGGTCAGGAGGCGGGCCAGCTGGTCGGCGGCGGCGGTCAGGTCGGTCACGTCGGCCATGCCGCCGCCCGGCCACAGGTAGGACCAGCCGTCGCCGGCGGGGGTCGCGACGACCATGAGCCGGCGCCGCGTCCGCGGGCCGTAGACGGCCAGCAGCGACTCCTCGGGCCCGGCGAACCTCCAGGCGAGGCCGCGGGCCTCGACCTCGCGCGCGAGCGCGGCGAGGTGGCGCCGGCGCACCTCGGCGATCCCTCCGACTACAGACACATCAGCCGCCTCACCATGGTTCGAGTCGCTCGATGACCTTGGGCGATCATCCGGCGACGAATGGTGACCAACCTCAGCATGACCCGAAACCCGCGATGGCGCAGGGGGAATCCGGAGAGTGGAACGGCTGTTTCCCACTGTGACGGGAAATGGTCCCCGGGGAGGGACGCGCCGCGCCGCGCCCACGTGCGCCAATCCCGGGACGGGCGCCTTCCGGCGACCGGAACCCGCGCGCATCCGGAGGGCCCGTCCGTGATAGAAGCCTCTGTGAGACGGGCAGGCCGTGCCCGCGTCAGGCAGATCAGAAGGAGTGAGCCGATGAGCGCCGTCCCCGCCGGCGACCCGTCAGGCCACCCGCCCGGTCGCGCTCCGGCGGAGGAGCCCGCGCTGGCCGGGCTCCGCGAGCGCAAGAAGCAGCGGACCCGGCTCGCGCTCATCGACGCGGCCCTGGACCTGTTCCTCGCCAAAGGCTACGAGGCCACGACGATCGACGAGATCGTGGCGGCGGTGGAGGTCTCGCAGCGGACGTTCTTCCGCTACTTCGCCACCAAGGAGGACGTCGTCACCAGCTTCCTGACCGAGCACGACCAGGTGCTCGGGGAGGCGCTCGCGACCCGTCCGCCCGGGGAGCGGCCGTTCACCGCCCTGTTCGAGTCGCTGCGCGTGGTGCTGCGGACCATCGCCGAGGGCGATCCGGCCGAAGGCGCCCGGTTCCGCCGCGTCCGGAAGATCGTCGAGTCGACGCCGTCGCTGATGGCCGCGCAGATGGCGCGGTACGCGGAGTCGACGGAGTGCCTCGCCGCCGAGATCGCGCGGCGCGAGAACGTGGAGCTGGAGCACGACCTCCGGCCCCGGATCGTCGTCGCGTTCTACCTGGCGGCGGTCAAGGTCGCGTTCGAGGAGTGCGCCCGCCAGGAGATCTGGGACGCCGGGACGGTCGCGGCCCGGGTGGAGGAGGCCGTGACCCTCGCGGGACGGACGATGCGCGACTGGGTTTGACCGCACGGTGGAATAGCCCCCGGAGGCGACGGGTTTCCGTGGTCGCCGGCCACCGACCAGGAGGACACATGCGCGCGATCGTCATCACCGAGAACGGCGGACCCGAGGTCCTGGAGCCGGCGGAGCGCCCCGCCCCCGAACCGGGCCCCGGCGAGGTGCTGATCGACGTGGCGGCGGCCGGCGTCAACTTCATCGACGTGTACTACCGGAAGGGCGCGTACGCGCAGGAGCTTCCGTACACGCCGGGTGTGGAGGCGGCGGGGACGGTCGCGGCGGTCGGCGACGGGGTCCGCGGGTTCTCGGCGGGCGACCGTGTCGCCTGGGCCAACGTGCAGGGCGCCTACGCGGAGAAGGCCGTCGTCCCGGCGGAGAGGGTCGTTCCGGTGCCGGACGGCGTCGGGCTGGAGGACGCGGCGGCCGCGCTGCTGCAGGGCATGACCGCGCACTACCTGACCCGGTCGACGTATCCGATCCAGGCGGGCGACACCGTGCTCGTCCACGCGGCGGCGGGCGGGATGGGGCTGCTGCTCACCCAGACGGCCAAGGCGCTCGGCGCCCGCGTCATCGGCACGGCGTCCACCCCGGAGAAGGAGAAGCTCGCCAAGGACGCGGGCGCTGACGTCACGATGGGGTACGACGGTTTCGCCGACCGGGTCAGGGAGCTGACCGGCGGCGAAGGCGTCGCCGCCGTGTACGACGGCGTCGGGGCGCCCACGTTCGACGGGAGCCTGGCGAGCCTGCGGCGCCGCGGCGTCCTGGCGCTGTACGGGGCGGCCGGGGGCGCGGTGCCGCCGTTCGATCCGCAGCGTCTCAACCAGGCCGGCTCGGTGTACCTGACCAGGCCGACCCTCGCCCACTACGTGGAGCGGCGCGAGGAACTGCTGGAGCGCGCCGCCGACGTCTACGGCTGGGTGGCGTCGGGCGATGTGAAGGTGCATGTCGGGCGGCGCTACGACCTCGCGGAGGCCCGCGCCGCGCACGCCGATCTGGAGGCGCGGCGCAGCACCGGCAAGCTCCTGCTGATTCCCTGACCGTCCAGCCGGGCTCCCCGGCTCCCCTTAGGGTGGGCCGAAAGACGATCATCCGAGGAGCCCGCCGCCCATGACGACGACCGCCGGACCCCTGGACCAGGACGAGCCCCGCGTCCTCGGCCCCTACCGCCTGCTCGGGCGGCTCGGGCGCGGCGGCATGGGCACCGTCTACCTGGGCGCCGAGCCCGACGGGCGGCGGGTCGCGGTGAAGGTCGTCAACCGGGACCTCGCCGGGGAGCCGGCGTTCCTCGCCCGGTTCCGGCGCGAGGTGACCGCGGCGCGCCGCGTCCACCGGTTCTGCACCGCGCCCGTCCTGGACGCCGAACTCGACCAGGACCCGCCCTACATCGTCACCGAGTACATCGACGGGCCGAGCCTGGAGAAGGCCGTCCGGGAGAAGGGGCCGCTGCCCGGCTCCGACCTGGAGGGCATCGCGGTCGGCGTCGCCACCGCGCTCGCCGCCATCCACGGCGCCGGGATCGTGCACCGCGACCTCAAGCCCGCGAACGTGCTGCTGTCGTCCACCGGGCCCCGCGTCATCGACTTCGGCATCGCCCGCGCCCTCGACACACCCGACGGGCCGACCCGAACCGGCCAGTTCGTCGGGACGCCGTCCTACATCGCGCCCGAGGTGCTGCGGGGCGCCCCGGTCGGGCAGGCGTCGGACGTGTTCGCGTGGGGCTGCGTCGTCGCCTACGCCGGGACGGGACGTCCCCCGTTCCAGGGCGGGACGGTCGCGGAGACCTTCCACCGCATCGGCCACGAGGAGCCCGACCTCGCCGGCCTCGACCCGCGCCTGCGCGAGGTCGTCGCCGCCGCGCTCAGCAAGGACCCCGGGGCCCGTCCGACCGCGCGGCAGCTGCTCACCCGGCTCGTCGGGCAGGAGAGGGCCGACCCGGAGCGCGCCGCCGAGACGATCTCGATGTCGTGGCGGGAGCCGGCTCCCGCCCCGGGACAGGCCCCGGAGCCGGTTTCCGAACCCGCCTCCGAGCCCGCGCCGGCGACCGGATCCGTCCGGGACGGCGCGGAGGCCGCGCGGCCGTTGCCCATGCCGGTGCCCGCGCCCGCGCGGGAACCGGAGCCGGACGGCGAGCGGACCGTCACCGTCGACCTGCCGTTCCCGGACGCGTGGCGGGGCCCGAGGCGCTGGTTCACCCTGCTGAGGGGCCTGCTCGTCATCCCCCACCTGGCCGTGATGCTGGTCATGTACGCGCTGCTCGTGGTCCTGATGGTGCTCAGCTGGCTGGTGATCCCCTTCACCGGCCGCTACCCGCGCCCGCTGTACGGGCTGGTCGTCGGCTGCCAGCGCTGGTCGAGCCGCGTCGTGGCCTACGCGTTCGGGCTCACCGGCGAGAAACTCCCGCCGTTCCGCACTCTTCCGCGTGCGCGCCGGACCCGCTGACCGGACGAGCCCCGCCCACCGCCGTCCAGCGCCGTCCAGAAGACCAAGCTTCCCTCGACGAGTGACGGCGGGCCGCTAGGGTACTACGAAACACTCCCCCGACTCCCCCTTCAGGATCACGATGACCACGCACGCAGGAGAGAACGGTGAGGCCCTGCGCCCCGAGGACCCCAAGGAGCTCGGCCCCTACCGGCTGATCGGACGGCTCGGCCGGGGCGGCATGGGGACGGTCTACCTCGGCGAGGACTCCGCCGGGCGGCGCGTCGCGGTGAAGGTGATCAACCGGGAGCTGGCCGGGGAGGGCGCGTTCCGGGAGCGGTTCCGGCGCGAGGTGACGGCGGCCCGGCAGGTCCGCCGGTTCTGCACCGCCCCGGTGATCGACGCCGAACTCGACCGCGACCCGCTGTACGTCGTGACCGAGTACATCGAGGGCCCGAGCCTGGAACGGGCCGTCGCCGAACGCGGCCCGCTGCCCGGCTCCGACCTGGAGAGCCTCGCCGTCGGCGTCGCCACCGCGCTCGCCGCCATCCACGGCGCCGGGATCGTGCACCGCGACCTCAAGCCCGCGAACGTGCTGCTGTCGTCCACCGGGCCCCGCGTCATCGACTTCGGCATCGCCCGCGCCCTCGACGCCTCCGACGGGCCGACCCGCACCGGCCAGTTCGTCGGGACGCCGAACTACCTGCCGCCCGAACTGCTGCGCGGGGAGCAGGTGTCCTCGGCGTCCGACGTGTTCTCGTGGGGCTGCGTCGTCGCCTACGCGGGGACGGGGGCCGCGCCGTTCGCGGGCAACACCGTCCCGGAGATCTTCTACCGCGTCGTGCACGAGGAGCCGAAGCTCGACGGGCTCGACCCCGGCCTGCGGGACGTGGTCGCCGCCGCCCTCGACAAGGACCCGCGGCGCCGGCCGTCCGTCCAGGACGTGCTCGGACGGCTCGTCGGCAACGGGACGACGGACCCGGCGACGCTCGCCGAGACCGTCCAGGCGGGCTGGCACCAGCCCGGCACCGGACCCGCCGGCGCGACGCCGGGCGGGGTGCCCGGCGCGACGCCGGGCGGGGTGCCGGGCGGGGTGCCCGCCGGGGCGGCCGCGCAGCCGTCCGCCCCGGCGGCAGGCCCGGCGGCGCAGCCGAACAACGTGTACGGCGCCGACGCCACCCGCCGCGACGCGCGCCCCGGCCCCCGTCCGGGCGGCGGGCTTCCCCGCCGCGCGCTGCTCATCGGGGGCGCGGCCGTCGTCGCGGTGGTGCTGCTCGTCGCCATCGCCCTCACCGCCCTGCGCCCGGACGGCCCGCCCGACAACCTCGCGACCGCGTTCAGCGACGCGTTCTCCAACGCCGACTCCGGCTGGGGCGACGACTACAACAAGACCTACACGTACGCGAACGGCAAGTACCGGATGCAGACCGCCGACATGACCGGAGCGGTCACGCGCTACGTGCCGAAGGACAAGGCCGAGGACTTCCCCGACCCGATGCTCGCGACCGTCACGGTGTCGGTCGAACAGGGCCCCGAAGACGGCACGTTCGGCCTGATCTGCCGGGCGAACGAGGACGCCAAGAGGCAGTACGTGTTCCTCGTCCGCCACGACGGCAAGGGCGCGGTGCTCCGCAAGTTCAACGGGGACGCCGGCACGAAGGACCTCGCGAGCCCCGACTCCGTCCCCGGCTTCGACTCCAAGGGGCCGAACAAGGTGCAGGTCGCCTGCGCGGGACAGGAGAAGGACGGCCCGAAGGTCAGGCTCCGGCTCTGGGTGAACGGCGAGCAGGTCATCGACGAGACCGACACCGACCAGCCGCTCCCCAACGGCTGGGTCGGGCTCCATGTCGAGCGGGGCGGCAACGCCGCCCAGCAGATCGTCGCCGACTTCGACGACTTCGACATGTCGAAGATCCGCGATTAGGCGTCAGCGGCCCGGCAGGTAGCCGTTCGTCCAGCGGGTCAGCTCCTCGAACACCAGCGTCCGGGCGGGCTCGGCGGACAGCACCAGGTCGTGCAGGCCCCCCTCGATCCGGACGAGCGTGACGTGCCGCCCGATCCGGGGCGCGTACCGGGCCATGTGCTCGACGTCCAGGACGGCGTCGGCGCCCGTCACGTCCAGCACCTTGCGGGTCGGGCGGACGCTGCGCGCCGACGCCATGACGAGGACCGGCACGTCGACGTCCAGCCCCTTGTGCAGGCGGAGCTGCCCGCGGCGGACGGCCGCGAGCCACGCCGCCCGCACCGGGAACCCGATGAGCGGCTTCCAGGCGAGGTCGAAGTCCCACTCGCCCTCGTGCTCGCGGTGGATGCTGCGCGGGTACCGCTCGGACACGCCCGCCGGCAGCTTCGCCTTCGGGAACCGGGAGCGCAGCGCCCGCGCCAGCCCCGCCCCGGCCTTGCGCATGACGAGCGGCTCGGCCAGCTCCAGGAACGGGCTGTTGAGGAAGAGGCCGTCCACGAGGCCCTTTCCCTTCACCCGGTCGGCCCAGAGCGCGGCGATCAGGCCGCCGGTGGAGTGGCCGTTCAGCAGGAGCGTGTCGTGACCGTCCACGTCCCGGACGATCCGGACGGCCTCGCCGATCTCCGGGAAGTAGTCCGAGAGGCTCTCGATGTAGTTCGGCGTCTGGTGCGGGCGCAGCGACCGCCCGTACTTGCGAAGGTCCAGCGCGTAGAAGTCGAAGCCGAGGTCGACGTAGAAGTCGGCCAGGTGCCGCTGGAAGAAGTAGTCGACGAACCCGTGCAGGTACAGCACCGCCCGGCGGGACGGGTCGGCGCCGGCGCCGCGCCGCCGCACGAGCGTCGCCACGACGTCGCCCTCGGCGTCCCGGCCCATCGGCAGCTCGATCGCCTCGTAGCCGGGGCCGAGCACGTCGTCCGTCACGTCCACGCTTCCTCCCAGGAACCCTTTCGCAGGGTCTCAGCGTACGGGCGGAACAGCCGGTGCCCGCGCAATGGAACGGATGCGCCCCGTCCGGACGTCCGAAAGACCGAGTGCACCTACCTCCGGCCCCCGGGAGAAGCTCCATGCAGGCCCCCCTTCGTGACCGCGACCCCCGGCTGCTCGGCCCGTACCGGCTCACCGGACGGCTCGGCCGGGGCGGCATGGGCACCGTCTTCCTCGGCGAGGACGGCGCGGGACGGCGGGTCGCGGTCAAGGTCATCAACGCGGAGCTGGCCGACGACGAGGCGTTCCACGACCGGTTCCGCCGCGAGGTCACGGCCGCGCGGCAGGTCCGGCGGTTCTGCACCGCGGCGGTGCTGGACGCACGCCTCGACGGCGACCCGCTGTACGTGGTGACCGAGTACGTCGCGGGCCCCTCCCTCGACGAGGCCGTCAAGGCGAGCGGGCCGCTGCGCGGCGGCGACCTGGAGGCGCTCGCGGTCAACATCGCGACCGCGCTGAGCGCGGTCCACGGCGCCGGGATCGTGCACCGCGATCTCAAGCCGTCCAACGTGCTGCTGTCCCCGACCGGGCCGCGCGTGATCGACTTCGGTATCGCGCGGGCGCTCGACACCCCGGACGGGCCGACCAGGACCGGCCAGTTCATCGGGACGCCCGCCTACGTCGCGCCGGAGCTGATGCACGGCGAGGAGACCACCCCCGCCGCGGACGTGTTCTCCTGGGGCTGCGTCGTCGCCTACGCGGGCACGGGCCGCGTCCCGTTCGCCGGCGAGACGCTCCCGGAGATCATCAACCGGGTGACGTCGGCCGAACCCGACCTCGACGGGCTCGACCCCGCCCTGCACGACCTCGTGGCGCGGGCGCTGGCGAAGGACCCTGCCGGACGTCCGGCGGTCAAGCAGCTCATCCAGGCGCTGACCGGCGAAGACACTCCTCCCGGGACACCGCTCACACTTCCGCTGGCCGGGGCGGCGCCGTCCACGCGACAGCCGCCGCCTCCACCCCGGCCGTCTTCGCCTTCGTCTTCGGCTCAGCCTTCGTCTTCGCGGGAGCGGCCGACCGTCCACGCCTCCGTCCCGCCCACGCAGCCGGTGGGCGCGGCGCCGCCTCCCGTCCCGCCGGCTCCCGTCCCGCCGTCCTCCGCCCCGGCGGCGAAGGCGCGGCGCCCCTACCGCAACCACGGGATCGTCGTCGCCGCGATCGCGGCCGTCGTCGGCATCTCCGCGCTGATCGGGCTGAGCGGCCCTCCCGGCGAAGGCGGAGGGCACGGCGACGACGGCACCACGACGGCCGCGGACCTCGGCGAGCGGCCCCCGGACACCGAGGACGAGGTCTTCGACGACAAGTTCAGCGACGAGGACTCGGGCTGGCCGAAGTCCGGGGACGGGGCGTACCGGGACCGGGTCTACGAGATCCGGCTCGTCCCCTCGCTGAGCCACACGATCGTGGCCGCCCCCGTCCGGGGCTTCCCCGACTCGCAGCTCATGGAGGTCAAGGTCCGGCCCGGTGGCGCCGACGCGGAGGCCGGGGTGTTCTGCCGCAGCGAGGAGGGCACGGGGTACGCGTTCCTGGTCCGGGGCAACGGCCAGGCCCGCATCGTCTGGATGGCGCCCGACAGGTTGGAGGAAGTCCAGACGGGTTTCGTCTCCGGTTTCCGCAAGGACGGCGACAACCGCGTCCAGGCGGCCTGCCGGCCCGACACTTTCGGCATGCGGCTGGGCTTGTGGGTCAACGGCGAGCCCGTGGCGAACGCCACCGACGAAGAGCACCCCGACTCTTTCGGGAAGCCAGGGCAGAGCGGCCTGATCGTCGCCCGCGCCGGTGACCCGTCCCTGGAGCAGCGGGCGACCTTCGACAACTTCTCCCTCTGCTCGGTCTGAACCGGGCCGGGCGTCAGTCCTTGCGACCGGTCGCCGCGACGGTGACGCCGAGGCCGATCATCATCAGGCCGCCGGTGCCGCCGATCGCCGCGAGCCGGCGCGGCGAGTTGGCGAACCAGTCGCGGGCGGTCCCGGCGGCGATCCCCCACACGCTGTCGCAGAGCAGCGCGATGACCGCGAACACCGCGCCGAAGACCATCATCTGCAGGGCCGCGTTGCCGTGCTCGCGCTCGACGAACTGCGGCAGGACGGCCGCGAAGAACACCGTGGTCTTCGGGTTCGTGATGCCGACGATGAATCCCTGGACGAGCGCGCGGCTGCCCGATCGGCCGGTCTCGTCCGCGCCGATCGCCTCCTGGAGCGAGCGCCGGTGCCGGATGGCCTGCACGCCGAGGTAGGCGATGTAGACCGCGCCCACGATCTTCAGCACGGTGAACACGACCGCGGAACGTTCCACGATCGACCCGATGCCGACGGCGACGGCGACGGTCAGCACGAGCGCGGCGAGGACACCGCCGAGGACCCCGGCGAGCGCCGTCCGGCGGCCGTGCGCCAGCGCCCGTCCGACGACGAACAGCACGGACGGCCCGGGAATGAGAATGATCGCGAGCGCCATCACCGAGAACGCCAGCAGTTGATGCAACGACACCATGGGCGGAACATTACGCAGGATTCCCGATATCTCCCATTGAATATCCACGCCGTCGGCTTGCGGCTCGCCGGGCCTGATCAGGGCCGCCGGTTGTCCGGGGCCGGCTCGGCCTGCCGCGCGCGTACAGCGGGCACAGCGGCTACTGGTACTTCGGACATCCGCCGGACACGGGCGGCCCCACCATCGTGGTGGGCCCGGACACCGTCGCCGAGGGCGCCGGGCTACGGCGGTTCTGGTCGGACGTGCGTCCGGTGGCGCGCATCGACAACGCCGTCGGCCTCGACAACCAGGAACAGGGCAAACCGGTATGGGTCTGCCGCGGGCAGCGCGCCGCGTGGACGCGGCTGTGGCCCGAGTTCAAGCGGCTGTCGTGACCTTCAGGCGGGTTCGGGTTCGGGTTCGAACGGGTTCGGGTTCGAACGGGTTCAGGCGGGCAGGATGTCCCAGACGCCGCCTCGGCGCACCATCAGGTTGTGCGTGAGCAGGCTCCCCGCCGGGACGTCCCACGTGGGGTCGGCGTTGTCGCGGTCCTCGGCCCACACCTGGGTGACCGCCCAGCGCAGCTTGTCGACGCCGTCGGGATGGCCGGTCCCGGACGCCACGAACACGTCCCGCGCGGGAGCCGCCACCACGAGGTCGCCCTCCACGTCCTGCGCCAGCTTCTCCAGGAACCCCTCGTCGAGCAGCAGGCCCGACTCCAGGGTGCCGCGCCCGGCCGTCCCGCCGAGCGACACCGTCACGGCGCGGACGTCCGGGTACCAGCTGAGGCTCAGCTCGGGGCGCAGGTCGCGCAGGTTGATCACCGCGCGGCGGCGCAGCTCGGCCGGCGCGATGCCCAGCTCGGCGCAGTGCCGGCGCGCCACGTGCTCGTAGCGGCGGCCGGACGGGGCGCCCTCGTCGGCGATCTCCAGCGCGTACGTGGCGTACAGGTCGCCCGCGAACGGGTCGCGGACCGGCTCCTCGTCCGCGGGCAGCGGGAACTCCAGCTGGACCTCCGCCGGCACCCGCGCCTTCATCAGCGGGACGATCAGACTGGACCGCGGGTCGGTCACGGGACGTTCCTCCTGGCACCTGGTGCGGTCTGAGTGGATCACCTTACCGCCGCGCGGGGCGGTTCCGGAGCGTCTCCGGGCGGTTCCGGAGCGCTCCGGGGTTCGGGAGCGCCGCCGGGCGGGACGACGGGCAGGCCGCCCGGCGCGCCGTTCTCGATGATCCGCCACACGGCGTCGGTGTCCAGGTGCTCCTCGACGAGGTCGCCGAGCGCGTCCAGGGTCTCCTCCCTCAATTCCGCGAACGACACGTCGGGGGCGGCTGTGAAATCCCTTCGGGCATGCCGGGCCACGTCTTCGAGGAAAGCCCTTCTGAAACCGTCGTTCTCCATGGCGCCGTGCCAGGTCGTCCCCCAGACGGCGCCTTTCCGGCAGCCGTCCAGGAAAGGTTCTCCTTCTGCCGTCATGACCCGTGGTGGATCTCATACGCATGGACATCGTGGCCGTAAGCACGTCCGGTGGGCCGTCCGAGGGTCTTCTCCTCGCCGAATCGGACCCTCGCCGGCAGGAGATCGAGGCCCCGCGTCGTTCCGGTCTTGGACTCGACGTCGTCCACGATCTCTTCGGCGAGCATCTGGTAGCCGCCGCAGATGCCGAGCACAGGCTGCCCTTCCTTGGCCCGCTTCCGGATCTCCTCGGCCATTCCCCTGTCACGCAGCCATTCCAGATCGCTCACCGTGGCCCTGGTCCCCGGCAGGACGACGAGATCGGCCTCGGCCAGATCGCCGACGCTCGCCGCATACCGGACGATGACGCCCGGCTCGCACGCCAGAGCGTCCATGTCCGTGAAATTCGAGATGCGCGGGAACCTGACGACGGCTATCCGCAGCATCTCCTTCCCCTGGGCGGCTCGCGCATCGGGCCTGGGCACGTCCAATGCCAGGGTGTCCTCGGAGTCGAGATACAGGCCCAGCTTCCACGGCAGCACACCCAGCGTCGGCCGCCCCGTGAGGATTTCGAGCTGCTCAAGCCCCGGCTCCAGCAACTCGTACGCACCGCGGAACTTATTGATGACGAACCCGACGACGAGGGCCTGATCCTCTTCGTCCAGCAGGGCGACCGTTCCGTACAGCGACGCGAAGACACCGCCCCGGTCGATATCGCCGACGACCACGACCGGCAGATCGGCCGCCCGCGCCAGCCCCATGTTCACGATGTCGCCGGCCCGCAGATTGATCTCGTCCGGGCTCCCCGCGCCCTCGCACACCACGACGTCGTACTCGGCCCGCAACTCGGCGAGGCCGTCCAGCACCACACCCTTGAGCCATTCCTTATGCCGCCCGTATTGCAGCGCGTCGACCTCCGCCACAGGCCGTCCCATCACCACGACCTGACTGCGCCGATCGCTCCCCGGCTTCAGCAGCACCGGATTCATCGCGGCCCGCGGCTCCACCCCCGCGGCCTGGGCCTGCATGTACTGCGCCCGCCCGATCTCCGCCCCATCAATCGTCACCATCGAGTTCAGCGACATGTTCTGGGCCTTGAACGGCGCGACCTTCACCCCTCGCCTGGCCAGCCACCTGCACAACCCCGCAGTGACGACGCTCTTCCCGGCATCCGACGTCGTCCCCGCCACCAGCAGGCCGCTCACCGCAACACGCCTATGACGGCCGCCGCCGCGAACGTCACCGCCGCCGAAAGCCGGACGGCCCGCCTGATGTCCTTCACCTCGGGCGCCCTGCCGTCCCCCATTTCGGGACGCCGTTCGACACGCCCCCCATAGGCGTTGACACCGCCCAGCCGCACACCGAGCGCCCCGGCGAACGCCGCCTCGACCCGTCCGGCATTGGGACTCGGATGCTCCTTCCCGTCCCGCCGCAGAACCCGCCAAGCCTCGGACCCGCCGCACAGCACGACCAATCCACCGGTCACCCTGGCCGGAACCCAATTGGCGACGTCGTCCAGCCGAGCCGCCGCCCACCCGAACCGCTCGTACCTCGGACTCCGATACCCGACCATCGCATCCAGCGTGTTGACGGCCCGATACATCAACAGCCCCGGAATGCCCGCGACCGCTCCCCACACCAAAGGAGCCACCGAGGCGTCCGAGGTGTTCTCCGCGACCGATTCCACAACGGCCCTGCTCAACCCGCGCGCGTCCAATCCCCTGGGATCCCGCGCGCACAGATGAGAGAGCCGTTCCCTGGCCGCGTCCAAATCCTCCCGCTCCAACAGGCGGGCCATGACGAGCCCCTCGCGCCCCAGCGACGTCCCGCCGAGCACCGCCCACGTGACCCCGGCAGTGGCGAGAGCATGCACCCCCAACCGCCGGCTGGCCCGCTCGACCACGACCCCGGCCGCACCCGCCGCACCGACGAGCACCCCGGCGTAGACGGCCCCACGCCACCGAGAGTCCCCATAAACACGACGCTCGACGGCCGAGGCCGCACGTCCGAAACCCGCGACCGGATGCCACCGCCGGGGATCCCCCAGAAAGGCATCGAGGACGACACCCAGCACGAGCCCCTCAGCAGAGCCGCGCGTCGAGCTCATCCCAATGCCTCTCCAACCAGTCCTGCGCCCGCCGGATCCTCGGTCCGGCGCCGCCGTCCCAGATCCGCGCCCATCCCCCACCACGCTCAGCTCTCGCCCGCATCGCCCGATAAGACCGCTCGAACCTCACCCGAGCCGTCGGCAGGACATCCCGCCGCAACTCACGCTCCAACCCATAGGCGTCACAGAACACCCTGATCCTGCGCCCGACATCAGCCCGGTAAAGCAACGCGTCCCGATCGGCCGGATCCGCGATAGGACCCCAATGCCGCAAGGCCGTGACGACATCGAACAACCGCGTGGTAGGCCGCGCCAGATCGAAATCGATCAGAGCCTTCGGCCGGCCACCTTGAAAAACCACATTCTCCGGCGTGACATCACAGTGCCCGATGACTTCGGGTTCCCCGTCCAGATTGGAGGTCTCTGCGTCCCAAGCCGCCTTCGGCACACCGTACGACGCCACCGCGTCGTGATACCGCCGCAACAGCCGCCCGACGCCCCGAAGCGCGTCCTCCGAAACCACATACGCCGCCAACGGCCGATGCGGCACCACCCCGGGCACCCAGCTGAGCACCTCCCGCCCCCGCTCATCGACCCCCAGCACCCGCGGCGCTCCGTCGAACCCCACCGCCTCCAGGTGCCGCAACACCCCGTGCACAGCCGGACTGTGCGCCCCCACCGGCCTCCGCACCGTCTCCCCGACCCGCACCACGCCCTCCGACACGTCCCCACCGGAGAGCGGCACCTCAAAGTCCACTGCCACAGCACCCCAAGATAGATCCTCGAACAACCCCGTCGCCCCCACTCTCCCGTGGTACCGGTGCTATAGATGTGGAGCTGAACGACCCGCACCCTTACACTGTGTCCCGGCGTCCCGCCGGGCGCCGGGCGCCCGTAGCTCAGCTGGACAGAGCATCGGACTTCTAATCCGACGGTCGCGGGTTCGAATCCTGCCGGGCGCGCCACCCCTGAACTGCGATTTTGCCGTCGCCAAGATCCAAAAATTGCGCCCGACATGCCGGGCAGCCGGAGCCGGGGGTGTTCGCGATCCCCGAACTGTCCCGCCTGCTGCTGACCGGGCAGCGCAACGGGGGCATGACCCCTCGGCTGGACAGTGAGGGCGGGCTGGGGCGTTCGGACGTGGCGCTGGGCCGGCTGCTCCAGGTCGTGCGCACCGGGCGGCCCGCGTACGAGGACCTGTTCGGGCGGGCGTTCTGGGAGGACCTGGAGGCCGACCCCGAGCACGGCAATGGCCACCGCGCGCAAGGCCACCCACCAGGTGCCGATCTCGCTGGGCACCGACGGCTCGGCCGCCGCGAAGGGGTGAGCCCGGTGGCCGCCCGACGTCGACGGCGGCCGGCGGTGCGCGCCCGCCCCGGGTCAGGGACGGGTCGCCCGCACGAAGGTGATCCGGCCGAACCTCATGTCGGCCTCCCCGACCGCCCGGGCGTCGTCGAACCCGGCCTCGGTGAGCAGCGTGACGATCCCCTCGCCGTGGCCGCTGGCCACGTCCACGACGTGCGCCGGGCGGGACCTCCTGAGGCGCAGGTGCGGGCGTGCGTGGCCGCCGCCGCGTCCGTGACCGCCGCCGCGGCCATGGCCGTGCGCCGAGTGGCCGGCGTCCTCGGCATCGGACGAGGGACCGCTGAAGTCGGCGATGGTGACCTGCCCTCCCGGCCGGAGGGCGCGCATCGCCTCCCGTGCGAACCCGCTCCGGCCCTCCTCGTCGATGTGGTGCAGGGCCAGCGACGAGACCACATGGTCGAGCGAGCCGTCCTCGGCGGGGATCCGGTCGGCGAAGCCCCGGACGAGGGTGAGTTCGAGGCCGCGGCGGCGCGCCTTGCGCGCGGCCTTGCGCAGGGCGTCCGGGTCGGGGTCCAGACCGGTCAGCCGCGCTTGCGGCTGGGCCGCGAGAACGGCGAACGTCAGGTTGCCGGTGCCGCAGCCGACGTCGGCCACCGTCTGGCCGGGCTCGACGCTGGCGAGCGCGGCCGCGCGCTCGTGCAGCGCGCGGACGCCGACCGCCCTGGAGAAGAGGTCATAGAACGGGAGGAGCCAGGTCTTGCCCGTACCCGGCAGGAACGAGCGGTCCCGCTCCTGCGGGGTTCGGTGGTCGAGGATGCGTACGTCCATGGATCGCCCCTTCGCGCGTTCGTGGCGGGCCCGACCGTCGACGGGCCCGTGACGGACGTGGCGCCGTCACCTCCGAGTCTTGGACATTCCGCGGCCGCGCAGCAGGACATACGTTGGGGGCCGTGGGACATTCTTCGGTCGAGACCTCACCGGGCCCTCCGTCGAGGCTGCGCACGATACGAGTCGACGGGACGCCCGTCTACCGCTACCAGCAGCGCCCCGGGCTGCCCCCGGTCTCGGTGACCCGTTTCGACTCCGCGGGCGCCCACGCCGACCTGCCGCCGGACCACCGGCACGCCCACGACTTCCTCGTCCTGGTCTACGTCGAGGAGGGCGCCGGCTCGGTGACCATCGACGGGGCCGAGCGGCTGCTGCGCGCAGGCGAGGTCCATGCCGTGTCGCCCGGCCAGGTCATCGGCGTCACGGCCTTCACCGAGCTCGCCCGCACCCGCGCGTGGGCGGTCGCGTTCACTGCGGACGCCGTCCCCGCCCTGGCCTCGGTCTCCCCGCTGGCCCGGACGCACCACCCCCTCCTCGCCCTGTTCGCCGCGGGACACGAGCGGGTCGCCGAACCCGACCGGGCGGCCTGGTCGTCGCTGCTGGCGGACCTGGCGGAGGAACTCGCCGACCCGAGCCGCCTCGGGGCCCGCGAGGCCATCGCCGCCACGCTGACCCGGCTCCTGGTCGCAGCCGCAAGGCTGGCCCCCTCCGCCCCGGGCGCCCCCGACCCGCTCGTCGAGCAGGTCTTCGCCGAGATCGAGGCGACGTTCCGCGAACCGGTCTCCGCCGCGGACGTCGCCCGCGCCCTCGGCTACACCCCCGGCCACCTCACGACGCTCGTCCGCAAGCGCACCGGCCGCCCCCTCCTCGAATGGATCACCGAGCGGCGCATGATCGAGGTCCGGCGGATGCTGCGCGAGACGGACCTGCCGCTCGACGCCGTGGCGGCCCGGACCGGCCTGCGCGACGCCGCCTACCTCGTCCGCCGCTTCCGCAACCGCTACGGCGTCACCCCGGAGCGATGGCGCCGCGCCGAACGAGCCCGGCCCTGACGACGACCCGTGCCGCCGAGCCGGCTTGCACGCAGGACGTCTCGGTGCGGACGCGCCGGCGCGACACCGAGCACAGCCGACCGAACCGAACATCGGGGCGGACGGCGGTCGTGCCGCTCCTCGTGCGGCGATGGGGCCACAATGCCGGGGTGACGGGGCTGCTCGATGATGCCGCACTGGCGAGATCGCCGGTCGTGGCGAACTGCGCGATGAACCGCGAACGGTCGCTCGGCGGCTTCAATGGTCACGGCAGGGAACTCGGCATCACTCCACCCGCAGCGGATAGCGGCCTGGCTGCGCATCGCCTACCCTGCCCGGCCCGAGTGGCATGTCTGCCACGAGACCATCTACCAGACCGTCCGCCTCGGTGAGCACGGTCAGGGTGAGGTCGCACGGCCGGAACGACACGCGAACCGGGGTCGATGGAGACGAGGCGACACCTTTTGACCGTGGCCGAGCGCTATGCAACCCGCGGGGACGCTTGTTCTTCGGATGGCCGAAGCGGCAAGCTGTGAGCCGAGGAGAGGTGGCCGGCGATGGAGCGAGCCGACGCGATGGTCCTGTTCGGGATCACCGGGAATCTTGCGTACAAGATGCTTCTGCCGGCGTTGTACCAACTGACGGCGGACGGGGTGCTTGACCAGCCGATCGTGGGGGTCGCCAAGACCGACCTCGACCTGGCCGCGCTGCGAAGTCGGGCCCGTGAGGCCTGCAAGGCCAAGCACGACAAGGTGGACGACGCGGCGTTCGAGAAGTTCGCCGGGAACCTCCGGCTCGTCGCGGGCGATTACACCGACGGCGCCACCTTCGATGCGATCCGCAGCGAGGTCGGCGGCGCGGGATTCCTCACCCACTATCTTGCGGTTCCTCCTTCGCTGTTCGCGACGGTCGCCGAGGGCCTGGCCAAGGTCGACCTGAACAGGAACGCCCGGATGGTCGTCGAAAAACCATTCGGGAAGGACCTGGAGTCGGCGCGGGCGTTGAACGCCGAGTTGCTGAAGTTCTTCGACGAGGACCATCTCAGGCGCGTCGACCACTTCCTCGGCAAGGAGCCGATCGAGGACCTGCTGATGTTCCGGTTCGAGAACATGCTCCTGGAGCCGATCTGGAACCGTCACTACGTCGACAACGTGCAGATCACGATGGCCGAGGACTTCGACGTCGCCGACCGTGGCTCGTTCTACGACGCCAACGGCACGATCCGCGATGTCGTCCAGAACCACCTTCTGCAGATCCTCGCGCTCCTGGCCATGGACACGCCGCCGTCGACCGACGCACGCGCTTTCATCGACGAGAAGTGGCGGGTGCTGCGCGCCGTCGAGGCCGTCGCGCCCGGCGATGTCCTCCGCGGCCAGTACGACGGCTACCTCGCCACCGAAGGCGTCCGTGAAGGTTCGACCACCGAGACCTACGCTGCGCTGCGCCTGCGCATCAACAACTGGCGCTGGGCCGACGTCCCGTTCTACATCCGCTCCGGTAAGGCACTGGGCACCACCGACCTGGAAGTGGTCGCCCAACTCCGCACCCCGCCCATCAGCTTCTTCGACGGCGCCCCAGCGCCCAATCTGATCCGCTTCCGCATCCAGCCCGATGCGGGGGTCACATTCGAGCTGCTCGCCAAGGTCCCCGGGCGCGGCAGCACCCGGCAAGTCCCGCTCAGCGTGGACTTCACCAAGGTCCTGGGCCCGATGGAAGCGGCCTACCAGCGCATCCTCACCGACGCGATGACCGGCGACCCCCGCCGCTTCGTCCGCTTCGACCTGGCCGAAGAATCCTGGCGCATCATCCAGCCCGTTCTCGACCTCCCCGCCCGGCCCCTCCCCTACGCCAAAGGAACCTGGGGGCCGGACGCAGCCACCAACTTCGTTCCCGGCGGCTGGCACGAAATCTCCACGACCTTCGGCTGATGCGCACGGGCCCGGACATGGGCCCGGACATGGGCCCGGGGGTGGCGACAGCGACGATGCAGAAAAGTTGCAAGACCGCCTCCCTCACCCGCGCCCAGTCAAGACAAATTTTCGCAGGGACAACGTGGCCGCCGATCCCGGCGACTACCGCGACCGCCATACCGTAAAGTGCGACCCGCCGGCGGCCGTCTCCACCGGTCAGTAGCCGAGATCGCGGCGCCGCAGGCCCAGATAGCCGCCGGCCAGGAGTGCCACGGCCACCGCCGCGAGGACGAGCACCGGGGCGGCGGTGAAGGCGTCCATGGGAACCTGGGGAGCGTTCTCCAGCGGGGACACCTTCGCGGTCCAGCCAGGCAGCTCGACCGCGTCGGCGAACATCGCCATGAACGTGCTGTAACCGACCAGGACCCAGGCCGCGACGGCGGCGATCCGGGGAAGCCAGCCCAGGCACAGCACCGCGAGGCCGACGAACAGCCAGACCGCCGGCAGGTAGGCGAGCGCCATCGCCGTCATGCGTGGTACCTCACCGAAGTCGGAGACCGCCAGCGCGTACCCGAGCCCGGTCCCGAGCCCGGTCGCGACCATCATCACCGCCGTCCCGCCCAGCGGCACGGTGAGGTTGCCGAACAGCCAGGACCACCGGCTGACGCCGGTCGCGAAGACGGGCTCGGCCCGTCCGGACGTCTCCTCGGCGCGCAGCCGCAGCGTGCTGATGACCCCGAACGCCGCGGCCAGCAGACCGTTGATCACGAAGGCGAGGGCCAGGAACGAGTCGATGATGTTCGCGCCGCCGCCGAGCACGTCGGCGATCTCCGGGTTGTCGGCGGCGAACTCCTCCATGGTCTCCACCATCGAGCCGAAGGCCAGGCCCATCAGCAGCACCCCGGCGGCCCAGGCGACGAGCATCCACCGCTGCAGCCGCCAGGCCAGCCCGGCGGGCGTGCCGAGGGTCCGGGACGCGGCGGCCCGACCGGCGCGGGCGGGCAGCAGCCCGGCGGCGAAGTCGCGCCGTTCCAGCAGCGCGAACGCGACCGCGGCGAGCACCGCGGCGGCCAGCAGCGGGAACAGCAGCGGCCACCACCGGTTCTGCGAGTAGGGGAAGGTGCGCTGGGCCCAGCCGATCGGAGAGGCCCATGACAGCGTCCCGTCCCCGACGTCCCCGATGGCGCGCAGCACGAACGCGGCGCCGAGCGTCGCCGTGACGATCCCGTAAGCGGCCCGGACGCCCTCGAAGACCTGGACCGCGGCGGCCGTCAGCGCGGCGAAGAGCAGCCCGTACGCCGTCATGGCGGCGCCCACCAGCAGCGATCCATCTGCCGGGAGCCCCGTCGCCAGACCGGTGACGAACAGCAGGACGCCCACGATGACGTTGACCAGCAACGCCAGGTACAGCGCGGCGGCTACCGGGGCACGCCGCCCGATCCGCGCCGACCGGATCAGCTCGGCCCGGCCGGTCTCCTCCTCGGTCCGGGTGTGCCGGCCGACCAGGAACATGTTCATCAGCGCGACCACGATCGCCACGAAGGCGAGGATCTCGAAGAGGACCTCGCCGCCGATGCTCTCGATCAGCTCGGTCGGCCCGCTCATCGCGACGACCGCCGCGTTGCCGCCCATCGTCCGGCGCAGGTTCGCCAGGTCTTGCGGAGTGTCGTACAGGCTCTGGCTGCCCACGGACTGGTAGCCGAACAGGAACACGATGCCGAGCAGCCACCAGGGCAGCGCGAACCGCTCGCGGCGCAGCAGAAAGCGCAGCAGCGTGCGCGTGCCGGCGGTGGCCCCCGCCGCGGATCGGGGCCGTGTCTCCTTGTTCGAGGGATGCTCTCGTGTACTGGTAGTGGTCACTGGTCCTTCTCCGTCCGGTTCTGGCGCGTGCAACGCCAGGGAGGCGGGTTGTCGTCGGTCCCCGGTGCGGCGGTCATCGGGTCATCGCTCGGCCTTCGCCTTCTCCGGGCTCCGCGCGGGAAGCACGTCCTGGTAGTGGCGCAGGAACAGTTGCTCGAGCGTCGGCGGGCGGCTGACCAGGCTGCGGACGCCGGACTCGGTGAGTCGCCGAAGCACCTCGTCGAGCCGGCCAGTGTCGACCTCGAAGCGGACCCGGTTGCCGTCCGTCTCAAGGCCGTGGACGAACGGCAGGTCGGACAGCCCGTTGGGCGGGCCGGCCAGCTCGGCGTCGATGGAGGTGCGGGTCAGGTGGCGCAGCTCGTCGAGGGTGCCGGACTCGACCGCGCGGCCGTTGCGGATGATGGTCACGCGGTCGCAGAGCGCCTCGACCTCGGACAGGATGTGGCTGGACAGCAGCACGGTGCGCCCGTCGCCGCGCTCCTCGCGAATGCACTCCTGGAAGACCTCCTCCATGAGGGGGTCGAGGCCGGAGGTGGGCTCGTCCAGGATGAGCAGCTCGGCGTCGGAGGCCAGCGCGGCGACCAGCCCGACCTTCTGCCGGTTGCCCTTGGAGTAGGCCCGGCCCTTCTTCTTCGGGTCGAGCTCGAAGCGGTCGAGCAGGTCGGCCTTGCGGTGCGGGTCCAGGCCGCCGCGCATCCGGCCGAGCAGGTCGATGACCTCGCCGCCGGACAGGTTCGGCCACAGCGTGACATCGCCGGGAACGTAGGCGAGCCGGCGGTGCAGCTCGGTCGCGTCCCGCCAGGGATCGCCCCCGAGCAGCCGGACGGTGCCGGCGTCAGCCCGCAGCAGGCCCAGCAGGACGCGGATGGCGGTGGACTTGCCCGCGCCATTGGGGCCGAGGAAGCCGTGCACCTCGCCAGTGCGGACGGTCAGGTCGAGCCCGTCCAGGGCGCGGGTCCGGCCGAACGTCTTGACCAGGCCGGATACGGAGATGGGGGCGTTGTGCGCCGGGGCAGCCATGGTGAACACCTCGTCTTGGGGGTCGGTCTGAGGGCATGCGGCGGCCTGCCCCTGGAGACCCGCCGTTCAGCGAGGCGGGAGGGGACGGTCGTCCGGCCGCGTGCCGGGTGGGAAGAGGGCGCGGAACGGCGCCGGCGGGTCCGGGTCGGCCTTGCGCACCGCCGCGTTCGTGGTGGAGATGCGGGGGCCGTGACCGTTCATCGGATCGGTCCGCTCTCCGGCGGCGCGTTCGGCCCGTCCTGCTCGTTCGGCCCGTCCTGCTCGTTCGGGCCGTCCTGCTCGTCCGGGCCGTCCGGGCCGTTCTCCGTCCTGGCCTGCTCCGCGCCCTCCGCCTGGAGCCTGCGCGTCTCGGACGGCAGCCGGTCGATCGACGTCCGGGCATTCTGGACCAGCTCGGGGTCGAGCAGGTCGTCGGCGAGGATGTCGAACATCGCCCGGGCGACCCTCGGATAGCCCTCCACCGACAGCGGCTCGACGCCGAGCCGGCGGGTCAGGTGGTCGTGCAGCACCACCACCCCCATCACCATCGCGACCATGACCGAGGAGTAGGCGGGCAGATCGTCGGTGGTGGCCTTCTTGAGACCGGGCATGGGTTCGGCCAGCATCTCCTCGCTGAGCGTCACGGCCTCGTCGAAGAACTTGGCGGCGGCCGGGGAACCGTCCACCAGGGCGCGGGCCAGGTAGCGCTGGATCGGGACCCCGGTGCGCATGGCGATCGCGAGGAAGCCGGGATCGCCCATCCCGCCCTCCAGTGCCTTCCTCTTGTTGCTCGCCAGGGCCTCGATGGCGTACTCGTCGCAGGCCTGGCGCAGCCCTTCCTTGGAGCCGAAGTGGTGCTGGACGAGGCCGGGGGAGACGCCCGCGGCCTCGGCCACCCCGCGGATCGTCGTGCCCTTGACGCCGTGCTCGGCGAACAGGGCGAGCGCCGCATCGCGGATGCGCGCCCTGGCCGTCAGATCCTCGTCCGTGGCCACCCCTCGGCCCTCCCCCGCATGAATCCAATACAACTGTTCAGCTTCCAATACACATGTATACCCAGCCGGACGCCGAGGCAAGCCCTGGGCCATCCGAAACGGGAGTTCGTACCTTCCGGAAGTGCGCCACAGCCACCGCCCCCAGCAGGGTTATGACGTCTTATACCGACGTTGACCCACTCTTTGACTGTATGGCTGTTTTGAGTAACGCTCCGTGAGCATCATTGGCGCAGGTCAGCCGACGCATGGCAGGGAGGCATCGTGAGTCAGGACGACAGGCGAGGAGCCGAGCACGGTGCGGTCGGGACGAGGCGCAAGAGGGGCGCGGACGGCGGGTCGAGCGAACTCGTCACGCCCGGCGGCAGCACCAGGATCGCCGACGACGTCGTGGCGAAGATCGCCACGATGGCCGCCCGGCAGGTCGGCGGCGTGTACGAGATGGGCGCGGGCATGTCCCGGACGATCGGGTCGGTTCGCGAGCGCCTGCCGGGCATGACGGCAGACAGCACGCAGGGCGTGGCCGTGCAGGTCGGTGAGCGTCAGGCGGCCGTCGACATCGATCTCGTCGTGGAGTACGGGCTGTCCATCCCGGACCTGGCCACCGCCGTGCGCACCAACGTCGTCAACGAGATCGAGCACATGTGCGGCCTGGAGGTCGTCGAGGTGAACATCACCGTGGACGACGTCCATGTGGACGGCGAAGAGCCGGAGGCGCGGCCCGAGGAGTCCCGAGTTCGATGATCTCCTGGACCGACGTGGTGGGCGCGTCCCACCAGCCTCCGTCCGTCCCGTCCGGTGGACCGGATCCGACCGGCGCGAAGGCGCCGGGTGAACCCGAGTTCGCCGCGGGAGCGGGGCGTCCGGAGGTCCGGTCAGGCGGGAGACCGCTCGGCGGAACCGGCACGGCGGCCGCCCGGCCGAGCGCGGCGCCCGGCGGTCGGCAGCCACTCGCCGAACTCGCGGAGCGGGTCGGTGAAATGGCCATGAGGTGCCCCGACGTGCTGGGGCTGACGGCCGGTCCGCGCGGGTGGATCGAGACCTACCGCGCCGGGCCTCCTTACCCGGGGGTCGCAGTGCACGACACGGTCGTCGAGGTGGGGGTGGTCGTCCGGTACGGACGGCCCTTCGCCGAGATCGCCGAGGATGTACGGCGTCTGGTACGCCCGCTGGCCGGCCGGCGGACGGTGGACGTCCTGATCGGGAACGTGGCCGACGGCGGTGAGGGACGCGCAGAGCCGAGAGGGTGATCGGGAATGGATGTGAGAGTGCCGTGGCCCGTGATCGGCCTGATCTTCGGGCTGGCACTGGGGTTCGCGGGGGCGTTCGGCGGCGTCGGCCCGTTCTTCCTCGTCCTGTTCCTCGGCGCGCTCGGCTACGTGGTCGGCCGTGTCATCGAGGGCAGTGTCGATCTCGGGCAGATCTTCTCGACGGACCGCACGAGACGGCGGCCGCGATGACGAACGCCGAGCGGGGCAGGACGACGATCAGTGAACGGACCGTCGCGCGCATCGTCGCCGAGGCGGCGCAGGACGTCGAGGAATCCGGCGGGCTCGGCCGGACCGTCGCAGGCGTGCCGATCCCGGGGCGGCGTTCGACGCGCACGGAGGTGCGGGTGAACGGGGAGATCGTCACGGCCAAGGTGGGCCTGTCGGTGACCTACCCGATGCCGGTCCGCGCGGTCGCCCGCCAGGTGCGCCGGCGAGTGCGCGAGCGGGTGACGGAGTTGACCGGTCTCACCGTCCAGCAGGTGGACGTCGAGGTGGCCGAACTGGGACTTCCCACCGCGGGTGAGAGGACCGTGCTGTGACCGCCCAGGCCGGTGCACGGGTCGCCAAGGAGCCGGACTCAGAGGCGACCGACGCGCGAAAGGCCGATCGGGCGGCCAGGCGCACGTTCCGTTCGCGCCGGGTGCGGCCGGCCCTTGCCGGTGCGCTGTTGATGACGGCCGCCGGCGTGCTGACGGCGATCGAGGTCATCTCGACGGCACTGGGCCACCCGGCCCACGTCTTTCCCTACGGGTGGGTACGGGACGCGCACTGGGACAGCTGGTACGTCCTCGCGATCTTCGCTGCCCTGGCGCTGATCGGGGTCTGCTTCGTGCTGGCCGCCGTGCTGCCGGGCAAATCCCGGATCGTCCCTCTGCACGGGCAGGATCCGAGCCTGCTGATGGGCGTGAGCAAGCGGGGACTCAAGCGCACCGTCGCGGCCGCGGCCGGTGGAGCGCCGGGAGTGTCCGATGTCCGGAGAGTCCGGCTGGGCCGTCGGCGGGTGCGGGTGGTCGCGGAGACCCCCGTTCGCGAGCCCGCGGGTCTGGACGCCGAGGTCACCGAGGCCGTGCGCGATCGGCTCGACCGGCTCGGGCCGGTACCCGCCCGCACCGTGCAGGTACGGATGAAACACCGGGAGCCATGATGGACCGCCCTCACGCGCGCATCAACCGCACCGGCCTGCTCCTCCTCGGCGTCATCCTCGCCGCCGCAGGTGGCGCCGGCCTCGCACGCGGCGTGGGCGCCTTCGGCGACGGACGGGCCTCCGCGCCCGTGCTCACCGGGCAGGCGCGCCGCTTCGCCGACGACCACGCCTGGTTCTGGCCGGCCGTCGCCGCGGTGGCCGTCGTCCTGGCGCTGCTGGGACTGGCGTGGATGCTCACGCAGCTGCGTTCGAGCCGGTTGCAGGGCCTCTCTCTGGAGCCGGACGACGAGCCCGGCGAGACGCGGGTCGAGGCCAAGGCCATCACGGACGCGCTGGAAGCCGAGATCGGCGAGTACCCGGGCGTGCGCCGGGCGCGGGCCCTGCTGATCGGCTCGTCCAAGGGGGCCGGACTGCGGCTGAGCATCGCCTACGGGCAGGACGCCGACCCCGCCGAACTGCGGCGCCGCATCCAGGACGATGCCGTCCCGCGACTCTGCGCCGCGCTGGAGCGCGAGTCGATCCCCACCGTGGTGCGGCTGCGGCTGACATCGGGAGAGCGGGCCGCGACCGTCATCTGAGGTGGTCGAGCCTCTCCTTGAGCGCCCTTTCGATGATTTCGGCGATCTGGAGGACCCACGTCCGCCGTTCGGCGTCCGTGCGGTTGTCGGGATCCTCGCTGAGGTAAACGCCTATCTCGGCGTTCCGCAGGGTGAAGATGACCATCTCGCGGTGGTCGTCGCCGTATCCGTCGTTCTGGACCTCCGATCGCCGGACCGCGGCATCTCCAAGGCCGGGAACCTTGGTCCAGTGCAGCAGGTCGGCCACCGCCGATCTCTGGGGAAGGCTGGCCCGGATCGCGAGCCTGCCGTCGACGATCAGGGACGCTTCGTCGCGGCTGACGACGTTGGTCCACGTGCAGGCGTCGGCGTCGTAATGGTCTCGGTAGGGGCTCCAGTCGAGAGGCTCTGCATCCTCTTCGGGGTCGGACATGAGTTCCTTGAGGACGGGACCGTTCCTGACGACGGCGCAAGCATCCGGGACGGACTTGAACTTGCCCTCCGAGTCCGCGGAGGACGACCTCAGCAAAGGGATGCTCACCCCGATACCGGCGGGGATGAGGAGGGCGAGTAGGCCCGCCATGACCAGCACGCCTTTCCCAGGTTTCCTGGGTGCTGCCCTTCGCGCCAGCGGCTTGGTCGGAGTCTGTCCGTCCTGGACGGCCTTCAGCCCTTGTGCGGCGTGCCGCGAGTCCCAGCGCTTGCCGGGGTCTCGGTCCAGGAGTCCTCTGAGAACCGGCTCCAGCGCACCGGATCGGACGAAGACGGGGTCGTCTCCCATGAGGAGCCGGCCGATCAGGACTTCCAGTTCATCGGCCTGAAACGGCGGATGGCCCTCCACCGCCATGTAAAGAGTCGCCCCCAGCGACCACAGATCCGAGGCCGGGCCCGCCGTGCCCGTCCGGAACCGCTCGGGAGCCATGAACACGGGCGTTCCGACGAAACCGCCGGTCCTGGTGTAGGTGGTGGCGTTGGACACCGCCGCGATCCCGAAGTCGGTGAGGACGACGCGCCCGTCATCGGCGATCAGAATGTTGGCGGGCTTGACGTCGCGGTGCAGGATGCCCGCGCCGTGTGCGCTGTCCAGCGCGCCCAGCAAGGCGAGCCCGATCTGGGCGGCCCGGGCGACGGGCAGCGGTCCGTCAGTGCGGACGATCTGCTCCAGGGAGCGGCCCCGGACGTGCTGCATGACGATCCACGGGCCGTCGTCGTCCTCGATGACGTCATGGACGTTGATGATCGAAGGGTGGTCCAGCCTCGCGGCGGCGCGGGCCTCCCGCAGGAACCGGCCTTTGAGGCCGTCCCGATCCTCCTCGGCCAGGTCATCGGGGATCCTCAGCCGCTTCATCGCCACCTGGCGTTCCAGGGACTCGTCGTGCGCCTTCCACACGATCCCCATCCCGCCCCGGCCGATCTCCTCATCGAGCCGGTACCGGCCGACGATCAGGTCCCCTCTCGCCACGGGGCGACCCTATCCCATGCGAACGCAAATGTTCTTTTGAGCATCGGCCAGGCGGCCCGCCGGCAAGCGACCGCCGCCGCAGGCTGTGACCGACTGAGCGATTTGTCACTGAGGTCGGCCATTGACAAGATCAAAAACTGGCCTCAAGGTGAGAACGTAATTTTCGCGCACTGAAAAGTGCCCTACCCACCAAGCCCGCGCCCACCTGAGGTTACCGGCCCCGCCGCCCCCTGGATGACCCCGCCCCGCCCCTTCGGACCCCGCCTCCGAACCCCGGATCGACCCCGCCAGGCCCGTCGATCGCTCACTCCCACCCTGGATCGAGGAGCGCCATGTCAGCATCACCCAAGCCGTCCGTCAGCCGCCGTTCCCTGCTCGGCGGGGTCGCGGGCGCCGCAGGAGCGGTCGCTCTCGGCACACCGTCGAGCGCGTCGGCCGCGTCCAGGCGCAGGATCCCCCTGACCCGCGAGGAGCACCGTGTCGTCATCGTCGGCTCGGGCTTCGGGGGCGGGGTGACGGCGTTGCGCTTCGCGCAGGCCGGAGTGCCCTCCCTGGTCCTGGAGCGCGGGATCCGCTGGCCGACCGGGCCGAACGCCGAGACCTTCCCCCATGCCACGTCCCCGGACAAGCGGATGTTCTGGCTCGGCTCGCGGGTGTCGATCTTCGGGATCCCGGTCCCGGGGTTCGAGGAGTCCTACACCGGCCTGCTGCAGGTCATCGGCGGCGACGGGATGGACATGATCTGCGCCGCCGGAGTCGGCGGCGGATCGCTGGTCTACCAGGGCATGACCCTGCAGCCCACGGAGGCGCTGTTCAACGCCTCCATGCCCGCCCAACTCGACTACGCACGGATGAACAGCGTCTACTACCCCCGGGTCGCGAGCATGCTCAAGCTCCAGGCCGCCCCGGACGAGCTGATCAACAGCAAGACCTACAACCCGTCGCGGATCTTCGCCCGCAACGTCGGGCGCGCGGGCTGCGAACTGTCGAAGATCCCGATGCCGATCGACTGGGACTTCGCACTGCGCGAACTCAAGGGCGAGATGAAGCCGTCCTACACCAACGGCGACTGCTCGCTGGGAGTGAACAACGGCGGCAAGCACACGGTGGACGTCACCTACATCGCCGCCGCCGAAGCCACCGGGCTGGCCAAGGTCGCGACCCAGCACAACGTCACCGACGTCGCCCTGGCCCCCGACGGCCGCTGGGAAGTCCGCGTCGACCGCATCAACACCGACGGCACCGTGGCGGAGCACAAGATCATCACCGCCCAGGCCCTGGTCATGGCCGCCGGGACCGCCAACACGACACGGCTGCTGATGCGGGCCCAGGCCAAGAACCTGATCCCCGACCTGCCCGACGGGCTGGGCACCAACTGGGGGTCCAACGGCGACCGCATCTACGTCTGGACCGACTTCTGGGACGACTTCGGCACCCCCCAGGGCGGACCGGTGGTCTACGGAAGCAAGGAATGGGGCGACCCCGCCGCCGCCAACACCGTCATCCAGGCATCCCTCCCGCCGCTGCCGGCCAACCTGCGCTCCACCATGCTCGTCGGCTACGGCATCAGCCAGGGACGCGGCCAGTTCCGCTACGACTCGGCCAAGGACGACGCGATCCTGCACTGGGCCGCCGGCTCCGACGACGCGCTCTACCGGAAGATCGACGCCCGCGTGCGGAAGATCGCGGGTCCCCTGTCCACCCTCACCGACACCACCGCCGCCTACCCGTCCACCTGGCACCCGCTCGGCGGCGCCTCGATGGGGATCGTGTGCGACCTGGCCGGCCGCGTCCAGGGGCACCGCGGCCTGTACGTGCTCGACGGAGCGCTCATGCCCGGAACCACGGCGGCGTGCAACCCGTCCATGACGATCGCCGCGGTCGCCGAGCGGGCGACCGACGAGCTGATCGCCCAGGACGCCGGCACCGTGTTCTGATCCACTCCTCGCCGCTCGTCCGCGCATCGGTCTGTCACACCGTCTCACCGTTCGCGCGGACGAGCGCTTCCGGCCGGATGTCAGGCTGCGCTGTATCTCTTCTCCCTGGCCGTCGCGGCGAAAGCCGTCGACCACAGGTTCGCCGCCTACACCTCGATTCCCGGCGGCCTGTGCTTCCTGGCGATCGTGCAACGGGGCATCGCCATCCACATCGACGTCGTCGAGTCCTTCGGCTGGGGTTACTGGGTCGCCGCGGCCTCGGCAACGGCGGTCCTCGGGCTCGGCCTGGCGGCCTTGCCGTGCAGGTCTTTTCGGTCGTAGTGGCCGCGTGCGGTGACGCGGCGGCTCAGGCCAGAGCCGCTCCGAAGCGCACTGCGTCCGCGGGAATTCCGTCCTGGCCCGGAACGAGGAGCAGTGGCGTTCCGGAGGTGCCCGGCCACGAGATTCCGTGCACGGCGCCGCTGCCGTAGGTCACGTCATCGGGGACACCGACGAGCAGATGACTGTAACGAATGGACACTGCGGCGCCCAAGTGGTCTGCGGCCTGCGGAGTCTGCCCCATGTCCGACTGGGTGAGGAAGATGTCGCCGTTCCCGGGCGCGCTCGCCGCCTCGCCGAAGACCTGTACCCCGCCGGCGTCTGTGGCGGCGCCGACGTCTTCGTGGGGAACGCCGACCACCAGCGGCTCGCCGAGGCCGTCCCGCCACGGACCGCCGACTTCGAGAACGGTCCCGAACCGGTCGCCGGTCTCCGCGGTCCCGGCGACACCGGCGCTGTCCTGGGTGACGCTCCACCGCTGAGGCAGCGGAAGTTCGTCGTCATCGGTAGCGAACAGGTGCACCATCCCGGCGTCGCCGGCCGTGCCGATGTCCTCGAACGGGGTGCCGACCGCCAGCCTGACGTGTGACGGGCCGTCGTGCTCGCAGAACGAACTGAGTGCGAGGCTGGCGCCGAACTGGTCACCGGACTCCGTGGCGCCGTCCACTCCGGCGGAGTCCTGCGACAGTGGTGTGTCATTGGCGAGATTCCTTGCCAGGTGGACCATGCCGGCGTTCTGGTGGCCGCCCAGATCCTCGCCCGGCGCCCCCACGACCAGCGTGAAGCCCTGGATGCCGGTGACGCTGCAGCCGAAACCGCCGGGCCCCTGGAACAGTTCGACCGCGGCGCCGAACCTGTCACCCGCCTCCGCTCCCCCGCCGATGCCGGGACTGTCCTGCGTGATCGTGGCGACGGTCGCGACTCCGCCGGTCTCACCGTCGAACGTCACGACACCCGCGGCGCCGGCGTCCGCAACGCCGCCCAGGTCCTCGCCGGGAACGCCGAATGCCAGCGCGGGAGCCGGTCCTGACTCGTCGCCGGTCCTGTTGACCGCGACTGCGGCTCCGAACCGGTCCCCTGCCTCGGGACCGCCGGATATGCCGTTGGCGCCTTGCCGGAGCACGATTCCCGGACGGCCGCCGCCCAGCCCATCGGCCGACCCGAAGATCACGTGGACGACACCCGCGTCCTCGGCGCCGCCCACGGACTCCGAGGGCACGCCCACCACCAGATCGGTGTAGCCGTCGTGGTCGGCGTCCATCGCCCGGGTGACGGCGCCGAACCCGTCGCCGGACTCGGGAGTTTCACCGACACCCGGCTGCCCCTGTGTCAGCAGGCCTCGACCACCGGCCCCCGCGCCGCCTTCCGCGCCGTAGAGCACGTTGATCCGCCCGGCCCGCGGCGTTCCCGCCACAGCCGCGTCGGGATCACCGACCACGACGTCGCCGCAGCGGTCTCCGTTGAAATCGGGACCCTGCGGAGTGCACGCCGCCGCCCGTCCGGACGCTCCCGCGTCCGCCACCCCGGGTGCCGCCACCACCGAAACCGCCGCGGCCGCCACCACCGCGGTCACCACTACGAGCCCGTCGAGTTTCAAGTCGATCCCCATCCACTCGGCGACATTCGCCACAAACGATGACGGGCCAAGGAGTGATGAGGTTTACCCGACGTCGGGATTTCAGCGAGCGTGAGGGCTTGGGCGTGATCTCTCACTCGCGAACCCGCCTTTTCCCACAACGGCGAGTAAAGCCGGGGACAGATCCGGTCGATGGCCAGATCGAGACCCGCCGGATGGCGCGACTTCACCGTACGGGTCGTTCCGGTACACAGATCAGGCGCCGGACTATGCGTTCCTGCTCGGAACGCGCGTGGTGGCGGCGCTGGGCGCCGCGTTGTACACGCCCGCCGCGATGGCGACGGCAGCCGCCATCGCGCCCGAGGGCATGACCGGACGGGCGCTCGGCCTGGTGACGGCGGGGTTCTCGGCGGCCGCGATCCTGGGCGTGCCGGTCGGCACCCTCGTGGCGTCGGCGACGAGCTGGCGCGCCGCGTTCGTGATGATCGCCGGGCTGGCCGCACTCGCCGGCGCCGGTCTGGCCGCAGGGCTGCGGGAGGTCCCCGGGACCCAGGTGGCCGGGCTCGCCGACCGGGTCAGGGTCCTGCGCGACCCGGGGGTCCTGCGGATCCTGCTCGTCAGCGCCGTCGTCCAGTGCGCCGGATTCACCGTGCTGCTCGGCGGCGCGATCCTGACGAGCTGGGACGCCAAGGCTCTGCCCGTGGTCGGGGCCGGTCTCACCGTGGCGGCCGCAGCCGTGTTCGCCGTCGAATACCTCATGGCACGGACAGCCAGAGCCCGCATCGCCGTCACCGACGCCCCCGGGATGACCGGGCGCCCCGCCTCCGCTCCAGCCTGAATCCCACCGGCGAGTACCCGGGGAACTCTCAGTACTCGCTCAGCCGGGCGCGGGCGGCCTCGACGGCGGGCGGGACGGGGCGGCGGGCGCGGGCGAGCGCGGGCAGGGTGCGAGCGGCGTCGACGAGCCCGGCCCGGCCGTCCCGGCTGCCGAGGGCGGACGCGGCGATCCGCGCGACCGCCGGGAGGGGGCGCCGCAGCCACGCGGTCAGCAGCCTGTTGCGGATCTGCCGGCGACGGCGGGCGGCCGGATCGCGCCCCGCCTTCGACGGGTGGTGGTGGACCACCAGCTCCGGCACGTAGGCGAGGCCCCATCCGGCGGCGGCCAGGTCGAGGGCGAGAAGCTCCTCCTCGCCGCCGAAGTGCAGGACGTCGGAGAAGCCGCCGGCGTCGAGGAACGCGTCCCGGCGCACGACGACCGAACAGGCGAGGAAGCCGAGGACGGCCGGCCCCGGGAGATCGTCCGGACGGCCGAGCGGCGCGCGGGCCATCTCCTCGGAGACGGGCTCCAGCCGTTCCCCCTCGCCGATGAGGACCCGGGCGGCGAGGAGCGCGGTCCGGGGGTGGGCGTCGAGGATCTCCACGGCCCGTCGCAGGGCTCCCGGCGCCCACCAGGAGTCGTCGTCGGCGAAGGCGACGTAACGGGTGCCGGTGTGCTGGGCGCCCGCGTTGCGGGCGGCGGCGGCGCGGTTGCGCGGCAGCCGCAGCACGGTGGCGCCGGCCGCCTCGGCGACGGCGGGGGTGTCGTCGGTGGAGGCGTTGTCCACCACGATCACCGGGGCGGCGTGGTGGCGGAGGCTGCCGCGCAGTTCCGGGGCGCGGTCCCGGGTCGCGACCACGATCGTGACGTCAGAGCGAGCCTCGCCGGGCATGCGTTCCGCTCCCCTAGCTGACATAGCGGCGGGCCTTGGACGCACGTTGGGACGTCTCCAGGCGGCGGAGCCGGGTCTCGACGTCGCGGGGCAGCGTCCTGCGCTCGCGGGCCACCCAGGCGAACCCGGCGGCGGCCTCAGCGAGCGCCGCGGCGGTCACCCGGTCGCGCGGCAGGGTGCGCAGCAGTCCGGCCGTGCGGCGGACGGCGACGGGCAGCGGACGTCGCAGCCAGGTGAACCACAGCGTGTTGCGGATGCCGCGGCGGCGCCGCAGATGCGCCTCGCGGAGCGGGGACGGCTCGTGGTGCACCACGACGTTCTCGGCGAAGCACAGCTGCCAGCCGAGCGTCATCAGGTCGGCGCTGAGGAGTTCCTCCTCCCCGCCGAGCCACAGCCGCGGGGAGAACCCGCCGACCTCGCGGAACGCCTCCGTCCTGGCCATGGACGCCCCCGCCAGGAACGACCCGAGCGCGGGGCCCGGGAGCCACGCCGGCCCGGGGACGGGCGAGTTCCGCAGCTCGGGCACGATCGGGTCCTCGCGCTCTCCGGGTTCCACGAGGATCCGCCCGGTGACCACGGCGAGCCGCGGGTGCGCGTCGAGCAGGTCGGCGGCGCGGGACGGCGCGTCCGGGTCCCACCAGGTGTCGTCGTCCCAGAACGCCAGATACGGGGTGCGGACGTGGTCGGCGGCGAGGTTGCGGGCGACGGCGCCGAGGTTGCGCGGCGACCGGATCAGCGTCACCTCCGGGAACCGGTCCGCGACGGCCTCGGCGGACCCGTCCCGCGACGCGTTGTCCACCACGATGACCGGCGCCCGCTCCGCGAGTTCACGCGCGCGGGCGAGGACGGCGAGCAGGGACCGCCTGCGGTCGCGAGTGATGACGACGACGCTGAAGCGCATGGAGTGGCCGGTACCCCGCGCCTTCCGCGCCATGTCCGTGAAGTGCACATTTCATAGCAATTCCACTATCCAGAGATTTTTCGAGCTTCGTCGTTTAGGTCGGCCCGGCTTCGGCTATGGCGAATCACCTATAGGAGATTCGCTCCCTCCCCGGGACCGCCGGGGAACGGTGTCCACGACGAGGACGCCGAGGACATCGCCATATCACCGAACGCCGAGCCGAGATGGGGGCTCTCGTATGCGCGTGCTCGGAATCAATGCGATATTCCATGACCCGGCCGCTGCGCTGGTGACGGACGGAGCCATCGTCGCCGCGGCCGAGGAGGAGCGCTTCACCCGCCGTAAGCACGGGAAGCGGCCGGTGCCGTTCTCCGGCTGGGAACTGCCGGAGAACGCGGCGAGGTGGTGCCTGGAGGAGACCGGGCTGGAGCCCGGCGATCTCGACGCGGTCGCGTACTCCTACGACCCGGCCCTCGTCGAGCCGGGGCTCGACGGGCATGACGCGCACTGGGAACGGCTGCGGACGCTGTACGCGCTCCGCGCGCCGAACTTCCTGTCGACGGCGCTGCCGGGGCTCGACCCGGGAATCGTCAGGTACGTCCCGCATCATGTCGCGCACGCCGCGTCCGCCGCGCTCGCCGCACCCGGCCCTGGTGACGGCGACGTCCTGGTCCTGGACGGCCGGGGCGAGTCGCATTCGCACCTTGCGGGGACCTACGAGGGCGGGGACCTGACGTCCCTGTACGCGCAGCGCCTTCCGCACTCCCTGGGGCTCATGTTCGAGGACCTCACCGAGCACCTCGGTTTCCTGCGCTCCAGCGACGAGTACAAGGTCATGGCCCTCGCGTCCTACGGCGAGCCGCGCTTTCTGCACGAGCTGCGCGAGTACGTCGCGGCGACCGGGGACGGCGGTTTCAGGGTGGCCCCGATCGACTGGGGTTCACTCGTCAAGGCGCGCAGGCCCGGCGGTGAATGGACCCGCGACCACGCCGACGTCGCCGCGAGCGCGCAGGCCCGTCTCGAAGAGGTGCTGCTGGACCTCGCGTCCTGGCTGCACGGCGAGACCGGCTCGCGCCGCCTGATGCTCGCCGGCGGCGTGGCCCTGAACTGCGTCGCGAACTCCCGGCTGGCCGAAGCGGGGCCGTACGACGACATCTGGGTGCAGCCGGCCGCGGGCGACGCGGGGACGGCGCTCGGCGCCGCGCTCCACGTGGCGCGGGACGGCGGCGACCCCCTGACGGCGATGCCCGGCGCCGGGCTCGGCCGCCGCTGGGACGACCACGAGATCGCCGGCCGGCTCGACACCGCCAAGATCCCCTACGAGCGTCCCGACGACCTGGCCGCGGTGGTGGCCGGCGCACTCGCCCGCAACGAGATCGTCGCGTGGTTCCAGGGGCCGTCGGAGTTCGGCCCGCGCGCGCTGGGGCACCGCTCGCTCCTCGCCCATCCCGGATACGCCGGCAACATCGAGCGGCTCAACGACGTCAAGGGGCGCGAGCAGTTTCGGCCGATCGCGCCGATGGTCGCGCTCGGACACGCGCCCGGCATCTTCGAGGGCCCGATGCCGAGCCCGTACATGCTCTTCGTTCACCGGGTGAAACCGGAGTGGCGCGCGCGGATCCCCGCCGTCGTGCACGTGGACGGCACCGCCCGCATCCAGACGGTCGACGCCGGTGACGAGCCGCTCGTGGCCCGCCTCCTGGAGGAGTTCCGCCGCCGCACCGGGGTGCCCGTCCTCGTCAACACCAGCCTGAACACCGCCGGCCGGCCCATGGTGGACGACCCGCGCGACGCGCTGGAGTGCTTCGGCTCCGCACCGGTCGACCTGCTCGCCATCGGACCGTACGTGGTGCGCCGCGAGGGGGTGGACGCCCGATGAACTGCACCGTGGTGATCCCCACGATCGGCAGGGAGAGCCTGCGGGTCACCCTGGACACGCTGCTCGCGGCCCTGGAGAACGGACCGGGCTGCGCACCGCGCGAGATCATCGTGGTGGACGATCGCCAGGCGCCGGGGGCGCCGCTGCCGCTGCCGCCGTCCGCCGGGCACGAGACCCGGGTGGTCCGTTCCGGGGGGCGCGGCCCCGCCGCCGCGCGGAACGCCGGCTGGCGCGCCGCCGCGACCGAGTGGGTCGCCTTCCTGGACGACGACATCGTGCCCGAGCCGGAGTGGCCGGCCAGGCTCGCCGCCGATCTCGCGGACCTGCCGCCCGAGGTCGGCGGATCCCAGGGCCGGGTCACCGTCCCCCTCCCGGACGACCGGCCGCCGACGGACTGGGAGCGGAACACCGCGGGGCTCGAGAGCGCCGCCTGGATCACCGCCGACATGGCCTACCGCCGCAGCGTCCTGGCCGAACTGGGCGGCTTCGACGAACGGTTCCGCCGCGCCTACCGTGAGGACGCCGACCTCGCGCTCCGTGCCCTGGACGCCGGCCACCGCCTCGCCCGCGGCGCCCGGAGGACGACGCACCCGGTGCGCCCGGCCGGGTTCTGGGCATCGGTGCGGGCCCAGTCCGGGAACGCCGACGACGTCCTCATGTGGCGCGTGCACGGCTCCTCGTGGCGCGACCGCGCGAGCGAGGGCCGCGGTCTGCTTCGCCGCCATGTCCTCACCACGGCAGCCGGGCTGCTGGCGCTGGCGGCAACGCCCGTGGCGCTTCGCGACAGGCGCGGCACGGCGGTGGTCCTCGCCGGCGCGGGCGCCTGGACGGCGCTGACCGCCCGGTTCGCCTACGAGCGGATCCGGCCGGGTCCCCGCACGCCCGGTGAGGTGGCGAAGATGCTGGTCACCAGCGCCGTCATCCCCTCGGCGGCGATCCGGCACCGGTTGCGGGGGCTCGCCGTCCACCGGCGGGCACGGGGCTGGGGCGGGCCGCAGGTGGTGTTGTTCGACCGCGACGACACGCTGATCAGAGACGTCCCCTACAACGGGGACCCCGCGCGCGTCGAACCCGTGCCGGGTGCGCGCGGCGCCCTCGACCGGCTCCGGCGGCACGGCGTGCGGATCGGAGTCGTGTCCAACCAGTCGGGGATCGCCAAGGGGCGCATCACGACCGGAGACGTGCGGCGCGTCAACGCCCGCGTCGAGGAGTTCCTCGGCCGCATCGACGTGTGGGAGTTCTGCCCGCACGACGGCGGCGACGCCTGCGAGTGCCGCAAGCCGCGCCCCGGGATGATCGAGCGCGCGGCGGAGCGGCTCGGCGTGCTGCCGTCCGACTGCGCCGTCATCGGCGACATCGGCGGCGACATCGAGGCGGCCGCCGCGGCGGGGGCGCGCGGCATCCTCGTCCCGACCGGCCGGACCCGGCGGTCGGAGATCGCGCTCGCGCCCGAGACGGCGCCGACGCTGAACGCCGCCGTCGACATGGTCCTCGGCGGGAGGCGGTTCCGATGAGGGTCCTCCTCGCCCGCCAGGACAACATCGGCGACGTGCTGCTCGCCGGACCCGCCGTGCGGGCGGTCGCCGAACGCGCCGACGAGGTCGTGTTCCTCTGCGGGCCGCGCGGACGCGCCGCCGCCGACCTGCTGCCGGGCGTCGACCGCGTCATCGAGTGGCGCGCCCCCTGGATCGATCCCGACCGCGTCCCCGTCGAGCAGGCCGCGATCACCCGGCTCACCAAAGACCTCGCGGGATTCGACCGGGCACTGATCCTGACCTCGTTCCACCAGTCGCCGCTGCCGCTGGCGCTGCTGCTGCGGCTCGCCGGCACGCCCTGGATCGGCGGCATCAGCGAGGACTACCCGGGGTCGCTGCTCGACCTGCGGCACCGGCCCGACCGAGACATCCCCGAGCTGCTGCGGATGCTCGCGCTGGCCGAGGACGCCGGATTCCCGTCCCCGGCCGACACCCGGCTGCGGCTGCGGGGCCCGCTCCCGGGCACGGGCCACCTCACCGGCGGGCCCGGGTACATCGCGGTGCATCCCGGAACCTCCGTCCCGGCACGGGCCTGGCCGCAGGAGAACTGCGCCGAGGCGGTCCGGCTGCTGGCCGCGGCGGGGCACCGGGTGGTCGTGACGGGCCACGCGGACGAGAAGGAACTGACCGCGCTCGTCGCCGGGCAGGACGGCCTCGACCTCGGCGGGCGCACCACCCTGCCGGAACTGGCGTCAGTGCTGGAGGGCGCGCGCGCCGTCGTGGTGGGCAACACCGGCCCGGCGCACCTGGCGGCGGCCGTGGGCACCCCGGTCGTGTCGCTGTTCGCGCCGACCGTCCCCGCGGCGCGGTGGGCGCCGTTCGGCGTCCCGATGGTGCTGCTGGGCGACCAGCGGGCGGCGTGCAAGGACAGCCGCGCCCGCGAGTGCCCCGTCAACGGGCATCCCTGCCTGTCGTCCGTCACCGCCGACGAGGTCGCCGCCGCCGTCGAGGTCGTCGCCGAGCCACCGCCGCGCACCGGGGAGGCCGAGCGATGAGAGTCCTGATGTGGCATGTGCACGGATCGTGGACGACGTCGTTCGTCCACGGGCCGCAGACCACCCTCGTCCCCGTCGTCCCCGGACGCGGGCCGGACGGCAGGGGACGCCCCGACACGTTCCACTGGCCGGAGCGCGCGATCGAGGTCCCGCCGGAAGCGCTTCGCGGCGAGGACGTCGACGTCGTCGTCCTGCAGCGCCCGCGCGAGCTGCGGCTCGCCGAGAGATGGCTCGGGCGCCGCCCCGGACGGGACGTCCCCGCCGTCTACGTCGAACACGACACGCCGCGCCGCACCCCGTCCGACATCGGGCTCCCGGAGGAGGTCGTCCCGGACAGCCGGCACCTCCTGCACGACCGCTCCGACATCCCCGTCGTGCATGTCACCCACTTCAACCAGCTGTTCTGGAACTGCGGCCGGGCGCCGACCACGGTCATCGAGCACGGCGTCGTCGACCCCGGCTACCGGTGCACCGCCGACATGCCGCGCGCCGGCGTCGTCATCAACGACCCGCTGCGCCGGGGACGCGTGTCCGGCACCGACCTGCTCGCCGAACTGGCCTCCGCCGTCCCCCTCGACCTGTTCGGCATGAACGTCTCCGGCGCCGCCGAGCACCTCGGCATCCCGCCCGAGTCGCTCTGGACGTTCGAGGATCTGCCGCAGGCGAGGATGCACGAGGAGCTGGCCCGCCGCCGGGTCTACCTCCACCCCTACCGGTGGACGTCGCTCGGCCTCGCGCTGATCGAGGCCATGATGCTCGGCCTGCCGGTGGTGGCGCTCGCCACCACCGAGGCGGTCGAGGCGGTGCCACCCGAGGCCGGGGTGCTGTCCACGCGCGTCGCGACCCTGGCGGCCGCGGCGCGGGCCCTGGCCGCCGACCCGCCGCACGCCCGCCAGATGGGCAAGGAGGCGCGGGCCTACGCCGCCGACCGGTACGGCCTTCCGCGCTTCCTGCGCGACTGGCGGCGAACTCTCCAGGAGGTTACGCGATGAAGATAGCCATGATCTCCGAGCACGCCAGCCCCCTGGCTGCCAAGGGCGGACCCGCGGACGCGGGTCTGGGCGGGGCGGACGGCGGCGGGCAGAACGTGTTCGTCGCGCATCTGGCCACCGAACTCGGCCACCAGGGGCACCACGTCACGGTCTACACGCGGCGGGACGCGCCCGCCCTGCCCGACCGGGTCCCGCTCGCGCCCGGCGTGACCGTCGAGCACGTCCCGGCGGGCCCGCCGGCGCCCGTCCCGAAGGACGATCTGCTGCCCTGGATGCGCGACTTCGGGGAGTATCTGGAGCGGCGCTGGGCGGCGCACCCTCCCGACGTCGCGCACGCCCACTTCTGGATGAGCGGCCTCGCCGCGCTCCAGGCCGCGCGGGCGCCGGGGACCCCGCGCGTGCCGGTGGTGCAGACCTACCACGCGCTCGGCACCGTCAAGCGCCGCCACCAGGGCGACACGGATTCGAGCCCCGCCTCCCGCGTCCGGCTGGAACGCACGATCGGGCGCGCCGCGGACGCCGTGATCGCCACCTGTTCCGACGAGATCGCCGAACTGAAGGCGATGGGCGTCCCCCGCGAGCACATCCGGGTGGTGCCGTGCGGGGTCGACTTGGGCCTGCTCACGCCCGACGGCCGCACCTCGGAGGGACGCGACCGGCACCGGCTCGTCGTCCTGTCCCGGCTCGTCGAGCGCAAGGGCGTCGACACCGCGATCCGCGCCCTCGCCCACCTGCCGGACGCCGGGCTCACGGTCGCGGGCGGGCCGCCGCGCGGCGACCTCGGCGGCGACCCCGAGGTGGGCAGGCTGCGGGAGGTCGCGCGGGTCTCCGGCGTCGCCGACCGGGTGGAGTTCCTCGGCCGCCTCGGCCGCGGCGAGGTGCCGCCGCTGCTGCGCTCGGCGAGCCTCGTCGTCACGCTGCCCTGGTACGAGCCGTTCGGCATGGTGCCGCTGGAGGCCATGGCCTGCGGTGTCCCGGTCGTGGCGACCGGCGTCGGCGGGCACCTCGACACCGTCGCGGACGGAGTCACCGGCGTGCTCGTCCGTCCCCGCGACCCGGAGAACGCGGCCGGAGCGATCCGGGCGCTGCTGGACGATCCGGCGCGGCGGGCGGCGATGGGGTTCGCCGGCATCGACCGGGCCCGCGAACGCTACTCATGGGCGCGCGTCGCCGCCGACACCGTCAGGGCCTACCGGCACGCCGCCGCCCTGCGCGAGGTGGCGGCGTGACCGCGCGGGCGAGCATCCGGGCCCGGCCGTCGGCGGTCCACGACCGGCGGCTGGAGGCGCTCGCCGAGGCCGCGCTGCGGTTCCGCGAGCAGGTGCCCACGATCGAGGACTGGGGCCGCCGGCTGGCCGGCGTGCTGCGCGCCGGCGGACGGCTGCTGGCCTGCGGCAACGGCGGCAGCGCCGCCGAGGCCCAGCACCTGACCGCCGAACTCGTCGGCCGGTTCGAGGACGAGCGGTGCCCGCTGTCGGCGATCGCCCTGCACGCCGACACCTCCTCGGTCACCGCCATCGGCAACGACTACGGCCCGGTCACCGTGTTCGAGCGGCAGGTGCGGGCGCACGGCCGCCCCGGGGACGTGCTGATCTGCCTGTCCACCAGCGGGCGCAGCCCGAACGTGATCGCGGCGGCGCGCCAGGCCCGGCGGCTCGGCCTGACCGCCTGGGCGGTCACCGGTCCGGGCCCGAACCCGCTCACCGAGGCGTGTGCGGACGCGGTGACCGTGCGGACGGGCGCCACCTCGACCGTCCAGGAGGTCCATCTCGCCGCGATCCACCTGCTGTGCGGGGTGGTCGACGAGACACTGGGGGTGACGCGATGACGGCGCCGCTCGTCGTCATCGGCGACGTCCTGCTCGACATCGACATCGTCGGCAGCAGCAGCCGGCTCTGCCCGGACGCGCCCGTACCCGTCGTCGAACAGGCCGAGGAGCGGCCCCGGCCCGGGGGCGCGGGCCTCGCGGCACTGCTGGCGGCGGCCGCCGGACGCCAGGTGGTGCTCGTCACCGCGCTCGCCGACGACGAGCCCGGCCGGCGGCTGCGCGCGATGCTGGAGCGGCACCTGGAGGTCGCCGCGTTCCACCTGCACGGCGGCACCCCGTGCAAGGTGCGCATCCGGGCCGATGGACAGTCGGTGGCGCGCCTGGACGCCGGGGAAGGGCGGGCCCTCGACGGGCCCGTCGGTCCGCGCGTCACCGACGCTGTCGCGGGAGCCGGCGCCGTGCTGGTCTCCGACTACGGCCGGGGCGTCGCCCGGCACCGCGCCGTCCGGTCCCTGGTCGAGGAGCTGTCCGGCGGCGTCCCCGTCGTGTGGGATCCGCATCCGCGCGGCGAGCGCCCCGTGCAGGGCGTCCGGTTGCTCACCCCCAACGAGGAGGAGGCGGCCCGGCTCGCCGCCGCCGACGGCGCCGACATCACCGGCTCCGGCCTGCCGGCCGCGGGGCGCCGTGGCCGGCATCTCGGCCGCACCCGGGACGTCGAAGGCGTCGCGATCACGCTCGGCGCCGACGGCGCCCTGCTCTGCGACGGCTCGCAGGCTCCGTTCCTCGCCCCCGCGCGGCCCGCGCGCGGCGACTCGTGCGGCGCGGGCGACAGCTTCGCCGCCGGCACGGCCGGAGCGCTCGCCGACGGCGCGAGCCTGGCCGCCGCCGTCACCGAGGGCGTCCACCACGCGTCGGAGTTCGTCCGCGCCGGGGCCGCGGCGGCCTTCGCGGACCGGCTCGCCGAGACCGGCACCGCCCGGCTCGTCCACGAGCGCGGCGAGGACGCCTGGGACATCGTCGAGCGGACGCGGCGGGCGGGCGGCACGGTCGTCGCCACCGGCGGCTGCTTCGACCTGCTGCACGCCGGGCACGTCAGCCTGCTGCAGCAGGCGCGGCGGCTCGGCGACTGCCTGATCGTCTGCCTCAACTCCGACGCGTCGGTGCGGCGCCGCAAGGGGCCCTCGCGCCCGGTGACGCCCGCGGCCGACCGCGTCCGGGTGCTGGAGGCGCTCAGCGACGTCGACGCCGCGGTGGTCTTCGACGACGACACCCCGGCGCCGCTGCTGGAGCGGCTGCGCCCCGACGTGTGGGTCAAGGGCGCCGACTACACCGGGGCGAACCTGCCCGAGGCCGAGACGGTCCGGGCCCACAACGGCGAAGTGGTCCTGTTGCCGCTGCTGGAAGGACGCTCCACCACGCGCCTGCTGTCCACCACCAGGAAGGGGAACGCGTCATGAACGTCCTCATCACCGGCGGCGCCTCCGGGCTCGGCGCGGCCGTCGCGCGCAGGGTCGCCGACGACGGCGGCAGGCCCCTCGTCCTCGACCGGCATCCGCCCGAGGACGGCGTCGAGCACATGCGGGCCGATCTCGCCGACCGTCGCGTCGCCGACCGCGCCGTACACGGCCTGGCGCGCGCCGCCGGCGGCCTCAACGCGGTCGTCTGCGCCGCGGGCGTCGACTCGTGCGGGACGCTCGAAGACGTTCCCGCCGAGGACTGGGAACGGGTCGTCCAGGTGAACCTGCTCGGAACCGCCGCCGTCGTCCGCTCCGCGCTCCCCTACCTGGAGAACGAGCCGCACGGCCGCGTCGTCACCGTCGCCTCCACGCTGGGCTTCAAGGCCGTGAGCGACGCGACCGCCTACTGCGCGTCCAAGTTCGGCGTCGTCGGGTTCACCCGGGCGCTCGCGGCCGAGCTGGCCGGGAAGGTCGGCGTCACGATGATCGTGCCCGGCGGCATGGACACCGCGTTCTTCGACGACCGCACCGAGCAGTACCGGCCGGGCCCGGACGCCGAGCTCAACCGCCCGGAGGACGTGGCGGCGACCGTCGCGTTCGCGCTCTCCCAGCCGGCCGGCTGCGAGGTGCGGGAAATGGTCGTCTGCCCCTCGCAAGAGCCGTCGTGGCCGTGACTCCCGGGCGGGTGCTCGTGCTGCGGGCACTCGGCCTCGGAGACCTGCTGACCGCCGTCCCCGCCTTACGGGCGCTGCGGCGCGGGACGCCCGGCGCGAGGATCACGCTCGCCGCGCCGGCCGTCCTCGGCCCGCTCGCCCACGCGACCGGTGCGGTCGACGGCGTCCTGCCCGCGGCCGGGCTGGGCCCGCTGCCGCCCGCGGGCCGCCCGGACGTGGCCGTCAACCTGCACGGGCGGGGCCCGCAGAGCCACCGGCTTCTCGCGACCACGGCGCCGCGCCGGCTCCTGGCGTTCGCCTGCGCCGAGGCGGAGCACGCCGACGGCCCCGAGTGGCGTCCCGGCGAGCACGAGGTGGCCCGCTGGTGCCGGCTCGTCGCGGCGCACGGGTTCGACGCCGACCCCGGCGACCTCGACCTGCCCGTCCCCGCCGCGGCCTCGCCCGCGCCGGGCGCGGTCGTCGTCCATCCGGGCGCGGCGTACCCGGCGCGCCGCTGGCCCGCCGAGCGGTTCGCCGCCGTCGCCGCGGCGCTGCGGCGGGGCGGCGAGCGCGTCGTCGTCACCGGCGGCCCCGGCGAGGCTCCGCTGGCGGGCCGCGTCGCGCGGCTCGCCGGACTGGACGAGACCGCCGACCTCTCCGGCCGCACCCCGCTTCCGGAACTGGCCGCGCTCGTCGCGCGAGCCCGGCTGGTGGTCTGCGGCGACACCGGAGTCGCGCACCTCGCGACCGCCTTCCGCACGCCGTCGGTGCTGCTGTTCGGCCCGACGCCGCCCGCCCGGTGGGGACCGCCCGACCGCGCCGAGCACCGCGTCCTCTGGGCTGGGGACCCCGGCGACCCGAACGGACACGAACCTTCCCCCGGGCTGCTGGAGATCTCGGCGGACGAGGCCGTGGAGGCCGCCGGGAAGGCGCTCACCCGTCGATACCGATGAGAGGGACATGATGAGACATCCACGTGCCGTCGTCACCGGAGGGTCCGGTTTTCTCGGCTCGCACCTGTGCGAGGCGCTGCTCGACCAGGGCATCGCGGTGCTGTGCCTGGACAACCTGCTGACCGGGACCACCCGCAACATCGTGCACCTGACGGAGCGGCGGGACTTCCGGTTCCTGAAGTGCGACCTCACCGCGCCGGTGAACGTCCCGGGCGAGGTCGGCTACGTGTTCCACCTGGCCTCGGCCGCGTCCCCCGCCGACTATCTGCAGCTGCCCATCCAGACTCTGGAAGTCGGCAGCCAGGGCACCCGCAACGCGCTCGAACTCGCCGAGGCCAAGGGCGCCAGGTTCGTCCTCGCCTCCACCTCCGAGGTGTACGGGGACCCGCTCGTCCATCCGCAGCCCGAGACCTACTGGGGCAACGTCAACCCGGTCGGCCCGCGCAGCGTGTACGACGAGGCCAAGCGGTTCGGCGAGGCGCTGACGGCGGCGTTCCGGCACTCCCGCCGCCTCGACGCCGCGATCGTCCGGATCTTCAACACCTACGGGCCGCGGATGCGCCCCGACGACGGCCGCGCGATCCCCACCTTCCTGCGGCAGGCCCTGACCGGCGAGGACCTCACGGTCACCGGGGACGGCTCGCAGACCCGCTCGATCTGCCATGTCGGCGACACCGTCCGCGGCATCATCGCGCTCGCGCTGTCCGGCCATCCGGGGCCGGTCAACATCGGCAGCCCGTACGAGATCACCATGGCCGACCTCGCGCGGCTGATCGGCGACCTGACCGGCTCGCGGTCCCGCGTCCGCTTCGTCGACCGTCCGCAGGACGACCCGCGCGTCCGGCGCCCCGACACCACGCTGGCCGAGGAGGAGCTCGGCTGGCGTCCGAGGATCACGGTCGAGGAGGGTCTCCGCGCCACGATCGAATGGTTCACGCGGGAACTGGTGTTCGCCCGGCCCGCCTGATCTCACCCCAGCCCGCCGATCGCGGACCGGCAGCCCGGCCCTAGATCTGGCCGACGCCCCCACGGCTCTGACGACCACCGAGGACGTCCATCAACTCGGTGAGCAGGGCGCCGTCCACGCGGGATGCGGCAGTACACCGGGCGCCCTCGGGTGACAGGCACCACTGCCACCAGCGGTCGAGTTCCGCCACATCCAGCACGGGCTCGTCCCGTCCCGCCTCGGGAACGGTCACCACGGCGGGCCACGACCATGCCCGCGCCTGCGCCGTCACCTTGGCGCCTCCGCCGACGGGATCCACCGCCAGCGCGGGCACGCTGTGCTTCAGAGCCAGGACGAGGCCGTGCAACCGCGTCGTGACCACCACGTCGACCCGTCGCAGCACCGACTCCAGCTCGGCCGCTGTGGTGAACAGGCGCCAGTCACGTGGGTCCAGACGTGTGTCCAGTGGCAGCCGGGCGCACTCGCGCGCGGCGAGCCACTCCGTCAGCTCCCGCTCGACCCGGTCGTGGCGCCGCCGCCCGCCGTACTCCGCCTGGCCGGGCGCGAGGACGACGCAGGCCACCGGCACCGACGGCACCGTGCGCAGCGCCGCCAGGTCGTGCCGCGGCGCCTCGCCGGGCGCGTCCCTCGGGAGGACGGCGTGGAACCCGGTCACCGCAGGGTCGTCCGGATGGATGACCGACACGCCGACGGCGACTCGGATGCACCGCGCGTACCGGCGATGCAGCTCCTCGATCTGCCGTCCGTGCAACGGGCCGCAAGCGAACACCAGATGCGTGTAGGAGTCGGGTCCGGCCTGGTCGAGGTTGAGCCCGTCCGGTCTGAAGACCGGGCTCCACGCAAGGTGACATTCGATCCGCGCCGAGGTCAGGGCCGCCTGCACGGCCTCCATCGCCAGGACGTCACCTGCCGTCGCCTCACCGTGCAGGAAGCTCGGCCACCCCACGACCAGCACGCGCACCCCGAGCCACCTACCCGCCATCGCCCGCACCATGTCAGTCCAAGGCGCCCCAGCATGCGGAGTTCGAGCCCCTGCCTGGGGCCGGCGAGCTGCAGTTATGCCCGCCATGCGCCGGGTAACGCGGGTTTGACGGCTGGGCCGGGGCGTCCGGTAAGCGACCGGTGGAGATGGGCTGGTCGGACGCGGAGGTGTGCTCTGACGCGCGTGACCGACTCGGCCTACCGGCGTCCGCTCTGGAACGCCGCCTACCTCATCGAGGGCGGCTGCGGCGACGACGGCTTCATGGACTTCCGCTCCGGGCTCGTCCTGCTGGGACGCGAGGTGTTCACCCGTGCCGTCGCCGACCCCGACTCGCTCGCCGCCGTGCCGACGGTGATCCGGATGAGCCGCGAGGAAAGCGGCTGGATCGGTTGCGAGGCCCTGCACTACGCCCCCAGGAACGCCTATCGCCAGGTCATGGGCGAAACGACGTCGTTCGACACGGCGATGGAGACCGCGGTGGGCTCGATGCGGCGCCCCGGAGCACCCACGGGAGCGGGCTGGGACGTCGAGGACGACGACGAGACCCGGCGGCGGCTCCCCCGCCTGGCCGAGCTCTTCCTCTGACCGCGTCCCTTCTCGCACGCGACGGTCAGGCGGCGCCGCCGCTTACGGAGTTGCGACGTGGCTCTCGTCCGCGAGGCGGTCGGTAAGGAGGCGGCGCGGACCGGCGCCTTCATCACCGAGCCGATCGTCGCGGTTGCGAAGGACGCACTTGTCGATCGACAGGCAGCCGCAGCCGATGCAGTCGGACAGGTCGTCCCGCAGGCGGACGAGCTGGTCGATGCGGGTGTCGAGTTCGGTGCGCCACCCCGCGGACAGGCGAGCCCAGTCCTCGCGGGTCGGGGTCCGCCCCTCGGGAAGCCCGTCCAGCGCCTCCCGTGCCATGCGCAGCGGGATCCCGACCCGCTGCGCCACCCGGATGAAGGCGACCCGGCGGAGCGTGTCCCGGGAGTAGCGGCGCTGGTTGCCCGTGGTCCTCCGGCTGTGGATGAGTCCCTTCTCCTCGTAGAAGTGCAGGGCGGTCACGGGGACGCCGGAGCGCGCCGCGAGCTGGCCGACGCTGAGTTCCTTGAGGTCGAAGGCAGGCTTCTTCATGGCGTCACCCTAGGACTTGACCTCGTCTATAGTCGAGGTTTCATCATTGCTCGGGTGACGAGAACCTCTTCGATAGCCCCGCCGCAATCGGCCTGCAGGGCGGGACCTCGGGAATGGCTCGGGCTCGCCGTCCTCGCCCTCCCCGCCGTCCTCGCCTCCCTCGAACTCACCGTGACCCACCTGGCGTTGCCGACCATCAGCGAGGATCTGGGCGCGCAGGGGGCCCAGCGGCTGTGGATCGTGGACATCTACGCGTTCCTGCTCGCCGGATCGCTGATCACGATGGGCACGCTGGGCGACCGGATCGGGCGCCGCCGACTGCTCCTCATCGGCGCCGGCGCGTACGGTGTCACCTCCGTGCTCGCCGCCTACGCGCCCACCGTCGAGGCGCTCATCGCGATCCGCGCTCTGATGGGCGTCGCCGGCTCGACCCTGATGCCGTCCGTCCTTTCCCTGGCCGCCACCATGTTCGGCGACCCGAGACAGCGCATGGTCGCCGTCGGAGTGATCGTCGCCAGCGTCTCGGGAGGCACCGCGGTCGGTCCGCTGGTCGGCGGGTGGCTGCTCGAACGCCTCTGGTGGGGCTCGGTGTTCCTCCTGGGCGTCCCGGTGATGTTGCTGCTGGCGGTGGCCGGGCCGCTGCTGCTGCCCGAGCGGCGCGACCCTCATGCGGGACGGCTGGACGTGGCGAGCGCGACACTGTCGATGGCCGCGGTATTGCCCGCCGTGTACGGGCTCAAGCGGCTCGCCGCCGACGGCCCCGGCTGGCTGCCCGTACTGTCGGTGGGGGCCGGTCTGGTGTTCGCCGCCGTGTTCGTACACAGGCAGCTCACGATGGCCCACCCGCTGATCGACCTGCGGCTGTTCACCGGCCCCGGGTTCAGCGCCGCGGCCGTCACGCTGGCACTCGGGATCTTCGTCCTGTGGGGAGCCAACTACGCCACCGCGCAGTACCTGCAACTCGTCTGCGGACTCTCCCCACTGGAGGCGGGCCTGTGGACGGCACCCTCGGCCGCCGGGGTCATCGCCGGATCGCTACTGGCCCCCAGGATCGCCGGCAGAATCGCACCTGGAACCGTCATCGGTGCCGGGCTGGCGCTCGCAGCCGTCGGTTTCGGGGTGCTCACACAGGCCGGCGGCCTCGCGGTTCTCGTGACCGGGTCCGTCATCGTCTCCGCCGGCCTCGGCCCGATGATGGCCCTGGCCACCGGCCTGATCATCGGGGCGGCCCCACCAGAAAAGACCGGCGCGGCCGCGGCGATCTCGTCAACGGCGCCGCAGTTGGGCGGGGCACTCGGCATCGCCGTCCTCGGCAGCGTCATCACCACGGTCTACCGGAGCGAGATGAGCGGCGCCGTCCCCACCGGTGTTCCCGGCGAAGCGGCGTCCGCCGCGCGGCACGACCTCGGCGGCGCCGTGACCGCGTCCACGCGGCTGCCCGAAGGACTAGCCACCGAACTGCTCGGCGCGGGCCGTGAGGCGTTCACCCAGGGATTCCACCTGAGCGCAGCCATCAGCGCCGCCCTTATGGGGTTTTTGGCCTTCCTGGTCGCGAGGCTGCTCCGCCACGTCCAAGCGGGCACGTGACCCACCACACGCCTCCCTCACTCGACGAACACAACACACGAGAAGGACACGCATGCGCGAAACACGACTCCGGCTGGCAGTAATAATCGGAAGCATCCGGGAAGGCCGGTTCGGCGCTACCGTGGCACATTGGTTCGTCGGCCAAGCTCAAAGCCGACAAGACCTAGAAATACAGGTCATCGACCTGGCCGAAACACCTCTGCCGATCAGCCAGCAAAGTCGTCCCGTACCCGAAGGTGTCTACGACTCGCCACAAGTACGGAGGTTGGCCGCCCAAATCGGCTCGATGGACGCCCTCGTCATAGTTACACCGGAGTATAACCACGGTTATCCAGGCCCGTTGAAGCTGGCAATAGACTCCATCAATCCAGAATGGCATGCGAAGCCGATCGGCTTCGTCTCCTACGGCGGGATCTCCGGTGGCCTGCGAGCCATCGAGCAACTCCGTCTGGTTTTCGCGGAACTTCACGCGGTCACCGTCCGGAACACCGTCAGTTTCCATTCAGCTCACGCCCAGTTCGACGCAGACGGAAACCCCAAGGATCCCCATGCCGTGAACGCCGCAGCGACCGCGATGCTCGACCAGTTGACCTGGTGGGCTCACGTCCTCCGCGATGCCCGCGCGGCTCACCCCTACCCGGCGTGACCATTCACCGATCCACCGCCGCCGCGCGCCCACGCGGCGGTCATCCAGACTGGCGCAGAAACAGTCGGAGACGGCCGGCTGCTGGTGGCCGGGCGCCGCCCCGACCGGCCGATACCGCCAATGAGGTTTTGTCAGTGACTTTCAGTTGATCCGGGTTCGAAAAGGGTGAGGACGCGGGCGGCGCGGACAAGGTCGCCGATTCTGCTGGGTGACAGGCTGGTGTGCTGGAGGGCCTGCCAGCGCTCGGTCAGTAGTGCGAAGCCGCGTTCGGCTCGGCAGCGCAGGAAGCGCTGCAGGTGGTTGCGGCAGCGGTTGTCGATTGCCAGGACGTTGCTGCCGGTGGGAGCGGCGATTGGGACGATGACGCCGTGACCTGCGCCTTGATACCCCGGGTCGGCCAGTACCGGCAATTGCCCGGTGTGCGGGTAGAGCATGGGCAGGATATGGACGCGGGCGGCGTCGATGGCGTGGATGTGGCCGGGTTCGACGTCGCTGGTGAAGATCGGGAATCCGTCCGCTTCGGACAATGCCTGGATGTTTCCGCCGTGTTGGTGGGCCTTTCCCGAGCACCATTCGTCGATGGGTTTTCCTTTAGTGCTGAGGATGGTGATGCGGCACCGGTCGGCGCTGAAGATCTTGCCGTCCAGTTCCAGGTGGGTCAGCCCGGTGTCGAGGGCGTGCTGGAGTGCCTGGTGAAGGTCGGGGGCTCGGGCGGCCAGAGCCCAGCAGGTCAGTGCGCGGGTGCCCTTCCGGGTGCCGCGTGCTTTGCGTTCGGTGCGCAGCAGGCCGGCGGTGAAGCGGATCAGTTCACGCGGGACGTCGAGCATGGCAGGATAGGCGATCACGTGGAGCCTTCCGGTGGCAGTCGATCTTGTGGTGAGACCTCTTCTACCGGGGCTCCACGCCTATTTTCTGGCGGCTGCGACCTGTCCGCGAGTCTGCCCGGGCGTGCTTGATCGTGCCTTGGAAAGCCCTACTGCCCGAATCGATCTTGCAGAGAAAACCTCACTGTCTCCCGTAGGGTTCGCGTCATGAACATGGTGCGTCAGGTGATCGTGTTCGACGCGGCCGATCTGCATGCCGAAAGCGCGTTCTGGGCTGGCGTTCTTGGCGGGCACGTCCTTGAGGACGCCGAGTGGCACAGCGTCATCGACGCCGCTGGAGAGTGGCGGATAGGCGTGCAACTGGCGCCGAACCATGTTCCGCCTGGCTGGCCGCATGGGATTCCCCAGCAGGTGCATCTCGATCTGCACGTCGACGACCCGCGAGCCGCGCACGATGAAGTGATGGCGTTGGGCGCCCGGCTGCTCCAAGCAGCTGCTGATTTCGATGCTGACGAGGGTCACCAGGTGTATGCGGACCCGGCCGGGCATCCGTTCTGCGTCGGTTGGGGACACCCGTCCCAAGAGGCGCTCGCGGCGTTCGTCACCAGCCGCCTGGGGCAGTGAGAGCCAAGCCAAGGCGCGTGGTGTGATCCGGCAGCCGCATGCAGCGATCTCGGGCGGCTCTCCGTCGGCAATGCGGCTGCCGTATTAGCGCGTGTTTGAGAAGTTGATCTCGGCCGGCGCGGCCACGTGATCTCGTGTTGCGGTCCGTGCAGGGTGGCCCGATGTCTCGGCAGTCGTGTTACCCCTCGGACCCAACCGACAATGAGTGGGCGCTGGTGGAGCAGCTGCTGCCACCGGACGGCGGCGGTGGCCGCCCGGAGAAACATCCACGGCGCAACATCGTGGACGCAGTGCTGTACGTGGTGCGCACCGGCTGCGCCTGGCGGCAGTCGCCCGCCGACTTCCCGCCCTGGCAGACCGTCTACTGGTATTTCGTGCGGTAAGAGCAGCAGCGGGTCACGCTGCGGATGCTGGATGCCCTGCGGCAGCAGGGCATCCAAGGCGAGGGCCGCGAAGCCGAGCCCAGCGCGGGCGTCATCGATTCCCACAGCGTCAAGGCCGCCGACACCCTCGGCCTGCTCATCACCCTCATCACCGTGACGGTGTGCGCGGCCGGTGTCCAGGACCGCGATGACGCCAAAGGCGCGCTGCCGGGCCTGTATCTCACCTCGCCCACCTGCCGGTAGGTGTTCGTCGACGCCGGGGTGCCGGGCACCTGCTGGGCTGGGCCGCCGACACCCTGCGCACCACGGCGGCCAGGGCGATGCGGCGGGCCTGCTGGGCTGGGATCGGTGTCCCGTCGGTCAGCCGCGCCGCAGCGGTGCCGCCGGTGAGGGTGTCCAGGTCGCAGATGAGGGTGACCTTGGTGGCCTTGTGCCCGCCCGACAGCACCGAGTTCAGGGCCGCCGCCGTCCGCTCGGGCAGGTCGCGGTGGTCGCTGGTCCCGGCGGGTTTGGCAAGTGGCGCAAGGGTGCCGTCCCACAGGGCGGCGTCTTCGGCGTTGAGCCAGCCCTTGATGTAGCGGCCGCCGTCCAGCGAGCGCGTCGAGTCGATCCAGGACCGCTCGTAGCCGTGCCGGGAGTCGCCATCGGGAGGTTCGGTGCCGTCGCGTTCGGCGATGACCTCGCGGATCCGTTTGCCGAACGAGGCGAGTTTCCCGGCTGAGAAGCCTTGCTCGGCCATGCCGAGCAGGATGTCTTCGGCGGCGGCGCAGTCGTGGTCGTCCAGCCGGGTGAGGGCGCAGGCGATGGTGGCGGCGTAGCCGTAGGACAGTCGGCCGTCGGCCCACCGTGCGGTGGTGTGGGGGAGGCGGTTTCGTTGCCGGGCCAGGGTGAGGCGTTCTTTGGCGCGGTTGTCGCGCATGCCCAGGTGGGAGCGCAGCCATGCCTGGGTGGAGGGCAGCCCCCACCGTCGTGGTTCCGCGGACCGGTCGGCCACGGAAACCAGAGCGGCGATGGCCGCTTCGGTCTGGTCGGTGGCGGCGGCGAGCGCTTCGACCAGTTCCATGCACACCGGAGCCGATTCCGGGGCGGGCTGGGCGGCGAGTTCCGCGGCGATCGCTGACAGGGCGTTCACCAATTCTGTGGTGGACGCCCCGTCCAGGTCGATCGCCGTGGAACACATATCCCGATTATATGAAATCGGGGCCGGACATATCCCCCGACCCGACAATCCGAGAGCGTCAATACTGACCCTTTTTCATCCTCGGGCGGGTCGGTTGATCACAGCATGATCGCGAGTTGATGGAGTTCCTTCGGACGTAGAGAAGCCCCTGGTAGACGGGTTGATCACCACAACCCACACCGTCTCACCAGGAGCTTCTGCATGCTGTTCTACCGTGCCGCCGTGGATTTGTCGCGTCCGACGCTGAACTACGTGGCGGGGATCGTCCGCCGCCATCGCCGGGCGATCAGGTCGCGG
>NZ_JAXCEJ010000007.1:0-288990 GCF_041463665.1 Actinomadura chokoriensis | reverse complement strand
ACCCTGCCATCACGCAGCAGTCACCGGAGAGCCCGTTGCGGTGAAAGCCGCACGGCGGGTTCGGGAGGAGGCCGTCGGAAAAGGACCAGCCAACGCTGGCACCTCGCCGACGGCCCACCTCACGATTGTCCCGTAACACGAGGGGCGGGTGGGGACCGCGGCCCCCACCGTTGACTTGCGGCGTGTCGTTGTTATCGCCGCGCTCATAACAACGACACGCCGCAAGTCAACGGGAGGTCGGATACCGGCGGTCAGGTGAGGGGGCGGCTTCTAGGGTGTCGACGTCGGCGATGGTCGCGCCGCCGGAGAGTCTCGGGTAGCCGGGGCCCCGGTCGAAGAAGGGGACGGGGCCTCGATCGGCGCGCAGGCGCGTGCGCAGGGCGTTGGTCGCCGTCTCGTCCACTTCGCCGTCGGTGAGGACTACGCCGTAGTCGTCGCGGGCGCCGTCCTCGGAGACCTTGCCGTCGCGGACGTCGGCGGCCACGCGGGACGGGGCCCGGTTCAGGGGGTCGCCCCAGCCGCCGCCCCCGGTCGTGCGGATGCGGATGGTCTGGCCCGCCTTGACCGGGTGGTCGTCCACGAGGCCGTCCATCTCCTCGCCGTCGATGTCCACGCGGAAGGGGCGTCCCGCGCGGCCTCCGTTGACGCCCCAGCACGACAGGATGGAGCGGTCGGCGATCGACATGTAGTGGGCGTCGCGAAGCATGCGGATGTGCTTGTCGTAGCCGAGGCCGCCGCGGTGCTCCCCCGGGCCGCCGGAGTCGGCGGCGAGGCCGAGGCGCTCGACGATGAACGGCCAGCGCGCCTCGGCGAACTCGGCGGGAATGTTGCGGGAGTCGGGGACGACGTGGATGGTGTCCTCGCCATCGGCGTAGTAGCGGCCTCCCGAGCCGCCGCCGAGGACCTCCCTCATCAGGTAGGGGCCGCGGTCGTCCTCGCCGTAGACGCCGGTGTAGCGGATCGTCTCCTGGTCGGCGGGCATCCGGCCGTTCGTCGCCTTGGCCAGGACGCCCGCGAGGACGCCGAGGAGCCGCAGGATGACGAACGTGCGGGCGTTGGTCGGGGCCGGGAAGACCGGGGTGAGCAGCGTCCCCTTCTCCGGGAAGCGCATCTCGATGAGCGGCACCACGCCCTCGTTGACGTCCAGCTCGGCGGCGCGTTCGGGGGTGTCGGCCAGGTTCCGCAGGACGGGCGCCAGCCACTTCTTCAGGAAGACGCCGCCGGCGTAGTCGCCGGCGTGGTTGATGGGGCCCTTGGCCTGCGGGGACGTCCCGGTGAAGTCGATCACGAGGGGGACGGCGGCGGACTTGTCGGCGGTCAGCGTGATGCGCTGCGCGTGGAGGCGGGGCGGGTCCACGCCGTCGTGTTCGGCGTAGTCCTCCCACACGAAGACGCCGTCGGGGATCTTGGCGAGCAGTTCGCGGCGGAACGTCTCGGTGGTGCGGTCGATGATCGCGTCGAAGCAGGTCTCCACGTCGGCGCGGCCGTAGCGGGCGAACAGGTCGCCGAGGCGGCGGGCGCCCATCAGGCACGCCGAGCATTCGGCGTCCAGGTCGCCGGCGAGGGAGTCGGGCATCCGCGAGTTGCGGGTCATGATGGTCAGTGCCGCCTCGTTCGGGACGCCGCGGTCCCACAGCTTGATCGGCGGGACCATCAGGCCCTCCTCGAACGCGCTGCGGGCGCGGCTCGGCATCGAGCCGGGAACGGCGCCGCCGATGTCGTCGTGGTGGCCGAACGCCTGCACGAACGCGACCACCTCGCCGGAATGGAACACCGGGACGGTCACGCACAGGTCGGGCAGATGGCCGATGCCGCCTTCCGACAGGTACACGTCGTTGTGGAAGAAGACGTCGCCCGGGCGCATGGTGTCCAGGGGGAAGTCGCGGGCGACCGGCTGGACGAGGGCGGAGTAGGAGCGGCCGGTGAGCTTGCGGAGGCGGCGGTCGTGGATGCCCGCGCGGAAGTCGTGCGCGTCCCGGATCATCGGCGAGCGGGCGGTGCGGGCGATCGCCGTCTCGACCTCGCGTTCCACGGAGGCGAGCGTCCCCTCGACGATCTCCAGGAGGATCGGGTCGATCATCGCGTCACCACCAGGTTCGCGAAGCCGTCGAGTCTCGCGGTGAAGCCGGGGTGGAGGGGCAGCGTCGAGCCGAACTCCTCGATGACCGCCGGGCCCTCGATCGTGTCGCCGGGGGCGAGCTTCTCGCGCCGGTAGACCGCCGTCTCCTCCCAGCCCTCGAAGTAGACCCGCCTGGCGCCGGTGCGGGCGCGGGAGGGGTCGCCGTCACCGGCCGGGCGCTCGGTGAGGCGGGGCCGGTCGATCGGGCCGATGCCGGAGACCCGCAGGTTCACCCATTCGACCGGATGGCGCGGGTCGCCGCGGTAGCAGTAGCCGTAGAGGGACTCGTGGGCGTCGTGGAACCGGCGGACGACCTCGGCCCGGAACGCCTCGTCCGGCCGGCCTGCGGGCGCGGGTACCCGCACCTCGAACGCCTGCCCGTGGTACCGCAGGTCGGCGGAGCGGGCGAAGCGGCGGCGGTCCTCGGGGAACCCCTCGCGGGCCAGGGCGCCGGCGGCCTCGGCCTCCAGGTCGGCGTAGACCGCGTCCAGGAGCGCCGGGTCGAGTTCGGCGTCGCGGACGACCCGCGTCCGGACGCAGTCGTTCTTCACGTCCACGGTGAGCAGGCCGAACGCCGACAGGTTGCCGGGGTTCTGCGGGACGAGCGCGGCGGGCAGGCCGAGGACGTCGAGCAGCCGGCAGGCGAGCAGCGGCCCCGACCCGCCGAACGCGACCAGGGGGTAGTCGCGGACGTCCAGCCCCCGCTTCACCGTGATCTGCCTGATCGCGTTCGCCTGGTTCCACGCCGAGATCTCCAGGATCCCGGCGGCGGCCCGCTCGACGGGCAGGCCGAGGTCCTCGGCCAGGGCGCCGATCCCGCGCCGGGCGGCGGCCACGTCCAGGGGGACCTCGCCGCCGAGCAGGTGCGGCGGGATGCGGCCGAGGACGGCGTGCGCGTCGGTCACCGTGGCCTCCGCGCCGCCGCGCCCGTAGCACAGCGGCCCGGGGTCGGCGCCCGCGCTGCGCGGCCCCACCTTCAGCGCGCCCTCGGGCGAGCGCCAGGCGACCGAGCCGCCGCCCGCGCCGACCGTCACGATGTCGATCATCGGGATCTTGACGGGATGGCGGCCGATCGAGCCCTCGGTCGTCAGCGTCGGTTCGCCGTCCACGACGACCGCGACGTCGGTGGACGTCCCGCCGCCGTCCAGGGTCACGACCGAGCCGTGGCCGCTGTGCGCGACGACGAACGCCGCACCGAGCGCCCCCGCCGCCGGGCCGGACAGCACGGTGGTGACGGGCTGCCGCACGACCTCGTCGGCCGACAGCACGCCGCCGTTGCTCTTCATCACCAGCGGCCGCGTCGCGACGCGCTCGGCGATCCGGGCCAGGTAGCCGTTCATGGCGGGCTTGACGGCGGCGTCCACGAGCGTCGTCACCGACCGCTCGTACTCGCGGTACTCGCGCAACACCTCGCACGACAGCGACACGGCGGCGTCCGGGTGCTCGCTGCGCAGGACGTCCCGCATCGCCAGCTCGTGCGACGGGTCGGCGTAGGAGTGCAGGAAGCACACGCCGATCGCGAGAATCCGCTGCTCGCGGAACCAGCGGGCCGCGGCGACCGCCGACGCCTCGTCGAACGGGCGGATCTGCGCGCCGGTGTGGTCGAGGCGCCCGCCGACCGCCCGTACCCGGTGCGCGGGGACGATCCGCGGGGGCTTCACCCAGAAGTAGCTGTTGCCGTAGCCGTCCGGGACGCTCTGCCGCGCGATCTCCAGGATCGACTCGAAACCCTCGGTGGTGATGAACCCGAGGTCGTCGATCCGGTCTTCGAGGAGCCGGTTCGTCGCGACCGTCGTGCCGTGCGACAGCGCCGCGACGTCCTCCGGTTCCGCGCCGAGGAGCCCGAGCACCTTGGCGACGCCGTCCGCGAACCCCACCGCGGGGTCGGCCGGCGTCGAGGGTGTCTTGGTGGTCACCAGGCCACCCTGCTCGTCCAGTGCGACGACGTCGGTGAACGTCCCGCCCGTGTCGATCCCGATCCGCAGCCGCCTCGCCATACGCAAGGGTCTACCGGACGGCGCCCACCTGCGGAACCGTCGCAATCTGCCAACGGGCGCGGCGTTCTTTCGTGAGAGCGGCTAGGACTAGGCTGAGCCCTTTCCGATACGACGACCCATCACGACGACACCGCTGGAGCCCTTCCATGGCGCTTGAACGCCCCGAGATCGACTTCCCCGAGGGACGGCCGCCCGAGTACCTCGACATCACCGACATCACCGAGGGGGACGGCCCCGAGGCCGCCAAGGGCTCGAAGGTGTCGATGCACTACGTGGGCGTGTCGTGGTCCACCGGCGAGGAGTTCGACGCGTCCTGGAACCGGGGGTCGACGCTCGACTTCCAGCTCGGCAGCGGCCACGTCATCAAGGGCTGGGACATGGGCATCCAGGGCATGAAGGTCGGCGGGCGCCGCAAGCTCGTCATCCCGCCGCACCTCGCCTACGGCGACCGCAGCCCGAGCCCGGCGATCAAGCCCGGCGAGACGCTCATCTTCGTCGTCGACCTGGTCGCGGTCGCCTGACGCGGGCGGGCGGCGGGCGGTCCCGGGGGGTGAAGACCTGACCCTGGACGGCCCGCCGCGTCGGTCAAGGCCGCGGGCGCGAGCGGCGGCCGAGCAGGTAGCCGAGCGCCACTCCGGCCAGGGCGACCGCGCCGCCGGAGGCGAACGCCGCCGCCATCGGCCAGGCCACGTCTGACGGGCGCCCCGCGCGCTCCGCCGCGCGCCCCGCGTAGACCGTGCCGACACCGCCCGCCGGGGCCCCGGCCGGTGTCGGCGCGGCGGGTGCGGGTTCCCGGACGGGCGCGCGGAGGTCGCGCTCGACGGCGGCGAAGAACTCGCCCGCGGTGCGCTTGGCGACGCTGCCCAGCATCCGCTGCCCGACCCCGCCGACCATCCCGCCGACGACCGCGTCCGCTTCGTAGTCGACGCGGGTCGAGCCGTCGCCGCCCGCGAGCCGGACGCGGACGGTCGCGTCCACCGTGCCCGGCGCGCCCTGGCCCCGCGCCCGCAGCACGAACGAGCGCGGCGGGTCGGGCTCGGCGAGTTCCACCTGGCCCACGTAGGTGCCCTTGATCGAGGCGACGCCCGCGGTGACCGTCATGCGGTAGGTGCCCGGTCCCGTCTCCTCCAGGGAGTGGCACCCGGGGATCGTCCTGGCGAGGACTGCCGGGTCCTGGAGCGCGTCCCAGACGCGGTCGAGCGGCGCGGCGACGTCGGCACTGCCGTTCAGCTGCATGACCCGACTTTAGAGAACGCCGCCGCCGCGCCGAACGGCAACATCTGCCGAGTACACGCCGAGGATTGGGCAGATGCGCCCCCGCGGCCCCCGGGAATGGTCAGATATGTCCGGCAGGTTCCTGTCGCGGCGCGAACCGCGGCCGCCATCGGCGCGTCAACCGAAGCGAACCTCTAACTGAACCCCCCACTGAACGGAGTACGCGGCCGATGCGAGGGAAGACGCCCGTGATCGCCATGGTTGCCGCCGGAGCGTTCGGCGTGATCGCGGGCGGCTGGCCCGTCGTCGCCGCCCAGGCCGGCGACTCGGGCCCGTCCATGCGGACGCAGCTCGCCGCGGTGCTCGGCGACCAGACCTGGGCCACGCCGAAGCCCGGATCGTGGACGATGCCGAAGCCCTCCGCCAACGGCCTGCCGCCCGTCATCAGCCGCATCGAGACGCAGGACCGCGTCGTCTTCCTCACCATCGACGACGGCTACACCTACGACTCGGAATTCGTGAACCTCGTCCGCAGGCAGAAGGTTCCGATCATGACGTTCCTGACCTCGACCTACATCAAGGGCCAGGGGCAGTACTTCTGGGCGATGCGCAACGCGGGCTCGCCGATGGAGAACCACACCATCAGCCACCCCAACATGGCGACGCTCAGCGCAGAGGCGCAGAAGAAGGAGATCTGCGGGGCGTCGGACGCGATCCAGACGCAGTACGGGCGCAGGCCCGAGATCCTCCGCCCCCCGTTCGGCAGCTACAACCAGACCACCGTCCAGGTCGCGAAGGAATGCGGCATCAAGTCGGTGCTGCTGTGGTCGGCCGAGTTCTACAACGGCACGACCGGCCCCGGCGTCGGGTACAACGGCTTCGCGCGCGGCGACGGCGGCAAGGGGTTCAAGCCCGGCGACATCGTCCTCATGCACTACCGCACGGGCCTCGCGCAGGAGCTGCAGATGATCCTCGGCTGGATCAGGCAGGCCGGGTTCCGGCCCGCCGCCGTGGAGAACTACCTGCCGAAATCGCTCGGCGGGAATGTCCCCGACACGCCCGCACACGGATGATTTCCGACCTTCCCGGACGAATCCCGGTTACAGCGAAGGCCGAGCCGGGGCTCGACTAGGGTCAACACGCTGGCGGGGTTGAGGTCCCCCGCAACCCGAGCCGACCCCGCCAGCATCAAACAGCTCCCGCGTCCTCCCGGACGCGCAGGGACGCCTCGCCCGCGGCGCGCTCCCGGAGCGTGTAGAGGGCGTCCGGGGACAGCGGCATCGCGTCCACCCGGATGCCCTCCGCGTCCTCCACGGCCGACGCGATCACGGCCGACACCGGGATGACGCCCGCCTCCCCCGCGCCCTTGATGCCGAGCGGGTTCAGCGGCGACGGCGTCTCCAGATGGTCGGTCTCGACGCGCGGGATCTCCGTCGCGTACGGCATCAGGAAGTCCATGAAGGACGCGTTGAGCAGCTGCCCCGACTCGTCGTAGACCATCCGCTCGTACAGCGCGCCGCCGACGCCCTGGGCGACGCCGCCGTGGATCTGCCCCTCCACCACCATCGGGTTGATGAGCCGCCCGCAGTCGTGGACGACGGCGTACCGCAGGATCGCGATCTCGGCGGTGTCCGGGTCGACCTCCACGATCGCGGCGTGCGCCCCGGCCGCGAACGTGGACCGGACGGGCGAGTAGTAGTCGCGCCCCTCCAGGCCCGGCTCGTCCCCGGGCGCGACCGGCGGCTCGGTCACCGGGCGGCCCACCGCGAACTGCGTCGCCGCCGCGGCCTCCTCGTCGAACGCGTACCGCAGCGGGTTCGACAGCACCGCCACCGTCCGCAGCGGGACCGACGCCGACCGGTCGCCCCGCACGTGCACGACGCCGCCGGTGATGTCGAGGTCGTCCGGGTCGGCCTCCAGCGCCTCGCCCGCGATGCGCAGCGCCTTCGCGCGGACCTTCCGGCAGGCCAGCGCGATCGCGTTGCCGCTCATCACCGCCGCGCGGGAGGCGAACGTCCCGACCGCGTACCCGAAGCGGCGGGTGTCGCCGGTGGTGACGTGCACGTCCCCGATCGGGACGCCCAGCTCGGCGGCGGCGACCTGCGCGAACACCGTCTCGTGGCCCTGCCCCTGCGAGGTCAGCCCCGTCGACACGTGCACCCGCCCGGCCGTGTCGATCTCGACGTGCCCGCCCTCGTACGGGCCGACGCCCGTCCCCTCCACGTACACGCCGAGGCCGATGCCGAGGCGGCGGCCCCGGGACGCGGCGGCGGCGCGCTCGGCCTCGAACCCGTCCCAGCCGATCAGCTCCCGCGCCTTGCGGAGCAGTTCCGGATAGTCGCCCGAGTCGTAGATCAGCGGGCGGCCGTCCTGGAACGTGAGGCCCTGGTCGTAGGGGAACTCGTCGGGCTGGATGAAGTTGGCGGCGCGCACGTCGGCGCGGTCGAGGCCGAGGTGGCGGGCGATGCGGTCCATCGTCCGCTCCATGCAGAACACGCCCTGCGGGCGGCCCGCGCCCCGGTACGGGGTGACGATGAGCGTGTTGGTGTAGAGGCTGACGACCTCCGCCCGGTACGCGCCGATCTTGTACGGGCCGAGGAGCTGGGTGGACGTCACGATCGGGATGATGATCCCGTACGGGGTGTAGGCGCCGTGGTCGTGCCGGATCCGCACGTCCAGCCCGAGGACGCGGCCCTCCCCGTCGAACCCGACCCGCACGTCCTGGAGCTGGCCGCGCTCGTGGGCGGCGGAGACGAAGTGCTCGCGGCGGTCCTCGGTCCACTTGATCTCGCGGTCCAGCAGCCGCGCCGCCCACGGGACGAGGACCTCCTCCGGCCACGGGTGGACGATCTTGACGCCGAACCCGCCGCCGACGTCCGGGGCGACCACCTCGACCTTGCCGTTCGGCAGCCCGAGCCGCGCGGCGATCGCGGCGCGCACGCTGGTGGACGCCTGCGTCGAGGAGTACACGCGCAGCGAACCGTCGTCGGCGTCCCACCGCGCGTAGACGCCGCGCCCCTCCAGGGGCATGGAGGCGCTGCGCTCGATGGAGAGGCTGAACTCCAGCACGTGCGGCGCCGACTCGATGGCGGCCGGCGCGTCCCCGTTCTCCTGGACGAGGACGGCCCCCACGTTGCCCGGCACGTCGTCATGGACGAGGTGCTCCGCGCGCGTCGCCGCGTCGATGCCGACGACGGCGGGCAGCGGCTCGTACTCCACCCGGATGCGCTCGGCGGCGTCCTCGGCCAGGTAGCGGTCGCGGGCCACGACCATCACGACGGGCTCGCCGACGTGCCGGACGACGTCGCGGGCGAGGGGGTGGCCGGTGCGGCCGTGGGTCAGCGCGGGGTGCGGGATGAGCAGCGGCAGCGGTTCCCCCACCCGTCCCGGCAGGTCCTCCGCGGTGTAGACGGCGACGAGGCCGTCGACGTCGAGCGCCCCGGACACGTCGATGTCGGCGATCCGGGCGTGCGCGTGCGGGGACCGGACGAACGCCGCGGCGAGGGCGTCCCGTCCGAGGTCGTCCAGGTAGCGGCCCCGCCCAGTGAGCAGCCGGCCGTCCTCGCGCCGCTCCACCGGTTCCCCGAACACGCGCGTCCCCATCGGTCACTCCTCGGCGAGCAGTTCGGCGGCGCGGTGCACCGACTTGACGATGTTCTGGTACCCGGTGCAGCGGCACAGGTTCCCGGAGATCCCCTCGAGGACCTGGTCCTCGGTCGGGCGCGGCGTCTCCCGCAGCAGCGCCGTGACCGTGCAGAGGAAACCCGGCGTGCAGAAGCCGCACTGCAGGCCGTGGCATTCGCGGAAGGCGCGCTGCACCGGCGACAACGTCCCGTCCTCGGCCGCCAGCCCCTCCACGGTGGTGATCTCGCGGCCGCCGGCGGTGACGGCGAACATGAGGCACGACCGCACCGGCTCCCCGTCCAGCAGGACGGTGCAGCAGCCGCAGACGCCGTGCTCGCAGCCGACGTGCGTGCCGGTGAGCCCGAGGTCGTGCCGGAGCAGGTCCGACAGCAGCCGCCTGGCCGGGACGCGGGCGGTGCGGTGCGTCCCGTTGACGGTCAGCGCGACCTCGAAGCGCTCCTCCATCAGTCCCCCGCCTTCCGCTGCGCACCCGTCCCCCGCGCACCCGTCCCCTGAAGTGCCCGTCCCGCCGCCGCGCGCAGGGCGCGCTCGGTGAGCACGCCGGTCAGGTGCCGCCGGTACCCGGCGCCCGCGTGGATGTCGGGTTCCGGGTCGATCCGCCCGCGGACGTGCGCGGCGGCGGCCCTCCAGTCGCCGTCCGGCCCGGCCGCGGCGGTCAGGTCGAGGACGAGGGGCGTCGCGGCGACGCCGAGGTATCCGGCGCGGGCGGCGCGGACGCGCAGGTCCCCGTCGAGGGTGACGACGGCGGCGACCCCGGCGAGCGCGTAGTCGCCGTGCCGCCGGGCCGTCTCGGCGAACGCGGTGCCGGTGCGGGGCGGCGCCGCCGGGAAGAACGCGGAGACGGCCAGCTCGCCGGGCCGCAGCGCCGACTCGAGGGGGCCGGCGAAGAACTCGGCGGAGGCGATCGTGCGGCGCCCCCGCGCCGACGCCGCCTCGACCGTCCCGCCGAGGACGGCCAGCACGGCGGGCATCTCGGCGGCGGGGTCCGCGTGCGCGAGGCTGCCGACGACCGTCCCCCGGTTCCGGATGACGGGGTGCGCGACGTGCCGGAGCGCCTGGCCGAGCAGCGGCTGGACGGCCGCGGCCTCCGCCGAGCGCTCCACCCGCGCGTGCCGGGCGAGCGCGCCGACCCGCACGCCCGCCTCCCCGACGTGCAGGGTGTCGAGCTCGCCGACCCGGTTGATGTCGACCAGGTCGGACGGCGCGGCGAGCCGCATGTTCAGCAGCGGGATGAGGCTCTGGCCGCCCGCGAGGACCTTGCCGTCCGGCACGGCGGCGAGGGCGTCGAGCGCCTCGCCGACCGTGCCGGGGGCGTGGTAGCCGAACGGGGGCGGCTTCACGCGTCGGCCGCCGGGCGGACCGGGCCGCCGATCTCCCGCTCCGACGGCGCGATGACGCCGCCGCCCGAGTCGTCCGGCCGGCGCAGCACGTTGAGGACGTGGTAGCCGAGCAGGACGGCGATGGTGCCGAGCGCGATGCCCTGCAGCGGGAAGTCGTCGGTGACCTGGAGCGTCACGTTCCCGATCGCCAGGATGATCGCCGCAGCGACGGGGACGAGGTTGACCGGGTCGGCGAAGTCCACCCGGTTCTCGATCCAGATCTTCGCGCCGAGCAGCCCGATCATCCCGTACAGCACGACGGTGATGCCGCCGAGGACGCCGCCCGGGGTAGCGGCGACGAGCGCGCCGAACTTCGGGCACAGCCCGAACAGGATCGCCACGACCGCCGCGACGTAGTAGGCGGCGGTCGAGTAGATCCGGGTCGCGGCCATGACGCCGATGTTCTCGGCGTAGGTGGTGGTGGGCGAGCCGCCGACCGCGCTGGCGAGGGTGGTGCCGATGCCGTCCGCGACGATGGCGCGGCCGAGGACGGGGTCGAGGTCGTCGCCGGTCATCGCGGACACCGCCTTCACGTGGCCGGTGTTCTCCGCGATCAGCGCGATGACCGCCGGCAGCGCCAGCAGGATCGCCGACGTCTTGAAGTCGGGTCCGTGCAGGCTCGGGAAGCCGAACCAGTCGGCGCCCTGCACGCCCGAGAAGTCGACCCGCTCGTGCGGGAACGCGGTGGCGACGCAGTAGGGGCCCTCCGCCGGGCACGCCCTGCCCGCCCCGTCCAGCAGGTTCTGGCCCGGAAGAGCTGACGTGATCTTGCCCGCGGTGTTGTCGAGAATCCATGAAAGGGCGTATCCGAACACCAGCGCCAGCAGGATCGTGATGCGCGCCCAGAACCCGCGCAGCAGCACCGCGCAGAGAACGGCGAAGCCCAGCGTCGCGAGCGCGACCCATTGGTCCTGCGGCCAGTAGACGGTGGCGACCACCGGGGCGAGGTTGAAGCCGATGAGCATGACCACCGCACCGGTCACGACGGGCGGGAACACCCGGTGGATGACCTCGCCGCCCGCGAAGTGGATGAGCACGCCGATCAGCGCCAGCACGGCGCCCGCGACGAGGATCGCGCCGGTCACGGTCGCGCTGTCGCCGCCCGCCGCGCGGATCGCCGCGACCGCGCCGACGAACGACGCGCTGGTGCCGAGGTAGCTCGGCACCCGGCCGCCGACGATCAGCAGGAACAGGACGGTCGCGACCCCCGACATCATGATCGCGAGATTGGGGTCCAGGCCCATCACCACGGGGAAGACGAACGTCGCCCCGAACATCGCCACCACGTGCTGGGCGCCGATGCCCGCGGTGCGCGGCCACGACAGCCGCTCGTCCGGCCTGACGACCTCCCCGGGCGGCGGCGTCCGTCCGTCACCGTGCAGCTTCCAGCCGATCACCATCGGGGTTCCTCCTGCTCAGCCGACCGCGTTCACTGCGGGCAAGTTAGATCTACCCTGATGGCCGGGCATCGGCGACATCTGCCAAAGCCCGCACCGCCGATTGGGAGCCCCGGCCGGTGCGGGCCCTGATGCATTACCCTCAGATACCACGCATGCGCAGTACGTGAAGCGCGAGGGTGAGGTTGAGCCGCAGATGCGCGTCCTCGGTGAAGGCTCCGAGCATCCGTTCCAGCTTCCCGATGCGGTACCGCAGCGTGTTGTAGTGGAAGTGCAGCCGCCGTGCGGTCTCGGCGACGTTGAGGTTGGTCTCCAGCAGCACCTGCAGGGTGCGGCGCAGGTCCACCAGCTCCGGCTCGTCGTCGGCGGCGAGGTCGCCGAGCGTCTCCCGGACGAACGCGTGCAGCTCGCCCGGATCCGACACCAGGCTGAGCAGCCGGTACACGCCGAGCTGGTCGAAGTGCGCCCGCGCGCCCGTGCCGTTGAGCTGGCGGCCGACGCGGACGGCCTTCACCGCCTGCTCGTAGGCCTCGGGCAGCGCCGCCGGGGACGTCACCGTCCGGCTGACGCCGGTGGAGAACGTCCGCCGCACCGGCAGATGCTCGGCGAAGATCGACGAGGCCTCCTTGACCATCGCCTGCATCGGCCCGGCCGCCCACTCGGCGGGGTCGCCGCCGTCCGCGCCGACGACCGCGACGACCTCGTGCGCGAAGCTCGCGACGGCCGCGCCCCGGTCGTGCCGGCGGACGGCCGTCGTCCACGCGGCGGCGAGCCGTTCCTGCGCCGACCGCTCCTCGGCGCCGCGGCCCCGCCCGTCGGCGTCGGCGGCCCCCTTCGCGCGGCCCTTGCCGTCCGGTTCGGGCGCGGCCCCGGCGCCGCGCGGGCGGCCGTCCAGCTCGGCGACGATCACCATCATCGGGCGGTCCAGGTCCCAGCCGAACCCGCCGCAGTGCGCGACGACCCGGTCGTCGCCGCCGGCGCGCCCGGCGAGGATGTCGCGCAGGAAGTCGGCGCGGTACTTGCTCTCCACCGCCACGACGGCCTGCTGCTTGGTCACCACGAGCGCGGCGACGGTCGCGGCGCGCTCCAGGATGCCGAGGTCGGTGCCGCGCAGCGTGCCGGCGGGGCTGAACGCGATGATCCGGCCGTGGTCGAAGCCGCCCGCCATCACGGGCACGACCAGGTGGTCGCCGGTGCCGTGCGCGCCGATGACGCCGCAGCCGCCCCGCCCGCAGGCCGCGTGCCGGCCCGCGTCGAACGTCCGCATCGCCTGGACGTGCTCGTCCGGCCCGGCGGCGGCGAGCACCCGCTGCTCGCCGTCCAGCACCACGACCGCGACGTCCAGCAGGGTCGCGACCTCGTCCACGACCTCCTGGAGGCCGCCGCCGCACAGGACGATCTGCACGAGCGCGCGGTGCACCTCCTCGGTGCGGGCGAGGACGGCCGCCTGCCGGTTCAGGATGTCGGTCAGGACCTGGTTCAGGATGTCGTCGAAGCCGACGTCGTTCGGGAGCAGGATCAGGGGAAAGCCGCGCCGGTCGGCCTGCTCGATCATCTCGGCGGGAAGGGAGTCCAGGTAGCGGCCCAGTTTGATGGCCAGGGCCGCGAGGCCGCGCTCGTCCAGGTCGGCGACGAGGTTGTCGAGCGACTGGGGGGTGTTGCGGAGAGGGTAGCCGGTGGTGAGCAGCAGCTCGTTCGGTTTGACCCACGACAGGATGTCGGGGACCTCCATCACGTTGAGCCGCTGGACGACGCGTTCGAGGCCGGCCCGGCCGGCGATGAGGCGAGCGCCGTTCAGGGTGCTGACGCCGAGGACCTCGCCGACCGACAGTCCGTAGGTCAGCGTTCCGGTGCTCGCGAGCCGCAGGGCCGGTGGGCCCGGGTCCGCAGTGATGTAGCTCATGCCAGGGGTCACCTCGCTTTTGGTGCGTACATCGCCGGTGACGATCTGAGCGCTACCGGTTCCTGATCAAAAATGACAACAAAGACGAACGATGACAACCATCCTTGGCAGCTTTCTCCATACGTCCGCTGCCGGGGCCGTTCTACCGTCATCGCGAGGCCGGGCCGCACGCGCGGCCGCCGGCCACCGACACCGGCCTCGGGAGGATCCGTGACTGCCCTCGTGCGCGACCCGATCCGGCTCCCGGCCAGGCCGCGGCGGCGGCCGCCCGTCGCCGGCGCCGCCAGCCTGGCGCTGCGGCCGCTGCTCGACCCGCCGCGCCGCGCGGCCCGCGTCATCGCCGTGTTCCCGTCGGCGCTCTACCTGGAGATGCGGGGCGGCCCCGAGCCGCGGGTGCTCGCCGTCGTCACCTCCGACGCCGGCCGGCTGCCGAACGCCGTGGTGGTCGTGGCGACGCGCCGCGAGCACCCGTTCCGGTCCGTCCGTGAGGGCGGGGACGCCTTCGTCGGCGAGGGCCGGGTGGAGGCGGACGGGCTGGCCGTGCGGGTCCGCCGCTGGTGGGACCCGTCCCCCGCGCTCGGCGGGATGCAGCCGGCCGCGCTCGGCCGCGGCGTCCGCGCGCTGGAGGACGAGCTGGCCGCGGCCGGCGTGCTCACCGCCGCCGGGCCGGTGGGCGGCGGCCTGGACGGGCATCCGGACCCGGCGGAACTCGCCGGCGCGTGCGCGGCCGGCGACCTCGCGGGCGCGGTGGAGGCGGCCGAGCGGATCGTGGGCCTCGGCCCGGGGCTGACGCCGTCCGGCGACGACATCCTGTGCGGCCTGCTGGTGTCGCTGCGGCTCCTCGGCGGCGCCGTCCACCGCGGCGAGACGGCGGTGTGGCTCGCCGGCTGGCTCGGCGCCGCCGTCACCGCCGACGCGGGCACCCGCACGACCGCGCTGGCCGCGACGCTGCTGCACTGCGCGGCGGCGGGCGGCGCGGGCGCCGAGGTCGCGGCCGTGCTGCGCTTCGTCGCGGGCCACGAACCCCCGGGCGGCGCGGCCCACGGCGCCGTCCGCCGGCTGCTGTCGGTCGGGCACACCTCGGGCACCGACCTGGCGCACGGCGTGCTCACCGGCTGCCGCGCCGCGCTCGCCCTGACCGCCCCGGCGGCCCGCCGCGCCCCGAGGGTCACCGCATGAGCGCACCGAACCGGGGGGTCGCCCCGCACGGGAGGCGGGCATGAGCGATTGGGTCGAGGTCCGGCGGGGGGGCTACCACGATTCGGTCACGCTCATGCGGGTCAGCCGGCAGCTTTCGCAGCGGCCCGGCGTCACCGCGGCGATGGTGGCGATGGGCACCGAGCTGAACCGCGAGATGCTCGGGCGGATGGGCTTCGCCGTGCCGGACGGGGCGGGGCCGGACGACCTGGTCGTGGCCGTCCGGGCGGACGGCGGCGCGCTCGGCGAGGCGCGCGAGGCGCTGGCGGAGCTGCTGCGCGACGCGTCCCGGCCGGCGGCGGGCGGCGGGCCGCTCGGCGCACCGGCTCCGCCGCGCACGACCCGGTCGGCCGCCGCGCGGGCGGACGCGACCGTCGCGCTGCTGTCGGTGCCGGGCCCGCACGTGTTCCCCGAGGCGATGGACGCGCTGGACGCCGGCCTCAACGTGATGATCTTCAGTGACAACGTGCCGCTCGCCCAGGAGATCGCGCTGAAGGAGGCGGCGGCGCGGCGCGGCCTGATCGTGATGGGCCCGGACTGCGGGACGGCCGTGATCGGCGGCGCGGGCCTCGGGTTCGCCAACGCGGTCAGCCCGGGGCCGGTCGGCATCGTGGCGGCGTCCGGGACGGGCGCGCAGCAGCTGATGTGCCTGCTGGACGCGGCGGGCGCCGGGGTGAGCCATGTGCTGGGCGTCGGCGGCCGGGACCTGTCGCCGGAGGTGAGCGGCCGGTCGGCGCTGTCCGCGCTGGCGGCGCTGGACGCCGACCCCCGCACCGAGCTGATCGTGCTGGTGTCCAAGCCGCCCGCGCCCCAGGTGCTGGACCTGATCCGGGAGGCTGCGCGGCGGCTGGACACACCGGTGGTGTTCGCGCTGCCGACGGCCGGCGAGGCCGACCTGACGCGCGCGGCGGAGAAGGCGCTGACGGCGCTCGGCCGCGCCGTCCCGGAGTGGCCGCGGTGGACGGCGGCGCGGCGCCCGGCCCCGCCCGGCGAACGAACCGGCGGGCAGGCCGGGAGGCCGGCCGGGGGGCGGGCGCTGCGCGGGCTGTTCGCGGGCGGCACGCTGCGCGACGAGGCCGAGACGGTCGCCCGGGACGCGCTCGGCTGGGACCTGGAGGCGCGCGGCCACCGGTTCACCGACTTCGGCGACGACGCCTACACGCGGGGCCGCGCCCACCCGATGATCGACCCGACGCTGCGGCTGGAGGCGCTGCGCGGCGAGGCCGCCGATCCCGGCTGCGGCGTCCTGCTCCTGGACGTGGTGCTGGGTCACGGCGCCGAGCCCGACCCGTCCGCCGCGCTCGCCCCGGCCATCGCGGACGCGGTGCAGGACCGTCCGGACCTCGCGGTCGTCGTGTCGCTGTGCGGGACCCCCGCGGACCCGCAGGACCGCGACCGGCAGGCCGCGGCGCTGTGCCGGGCGGGGGCGGACGTGTTCGCCTCGAACGCTCGGGCCACCCGGCACGCGGTGTCGTTCGTGGAAGGGACGTCCGCATGATCGATCAGCGGCTCGGCGGGCTGCTGTCCCGCGACCCCGGTGTCGTCGCCGCCGGGGTGGAGGTGCTGGCCGAGGCGCTCGCGGAGCAGGCCGTCCCGGTGCAGGAGGTGGACTGGCGTCCGCCGCCGCCCGGGACGGAGGCGGCGCTCGCGGCGGTGCTCGGCGCCCCCGGCCACGCGGACGCCAACGCCCGCGCCGTGCGGCGCATGGTGACGGCACGCCCGCACCTCGTGGACGTGCGCCCGGCGCGGGACGTCCTCGGCCTGGAGCCCGGGACGTTCCTGCACGCGGGCCCGCCGCTGGAGTGGGACCGCGCGTCCGGCCCCATGCAGGGGGCGCTCGTCGGCGCGATGCTCCTCGAAGGGCTCGCCGAGACGCCGCTCGGCGCACGGCACGCGCTGGAGCGCGGCACGGTCACCCTCGAACCGTGCCATCACCACGCCGCGGTCGGGCCGATGGCGGGCGTCGTCAGCCCGTCCATGTGGATGTTCGTGGTGGAGGACGCCGAGCACGGCGGCACCGCGTACTGCTCCCTCAACGAGGGCCTCGGGAAGGTGCTGCGGTACGGGGCGTACGGGCCGGAGGTGATCGAGCGGCTCGCGTGGATGGGCGAGGTCCTCGGCCCGGCGCTGCGGGCGGCCGTCCGGCGGCACGGCCCGCTCGACCTGATGTCGGTCATCGCGCAGGCGCTCCAGATGGGCGACGAGCTGCACAACCGGAACCGGGCCGCGACGTCGCTGCTGCTGCGCGAGCTGGCGCCCGACCTCGCCGCCGCCGAGGAGGTCCCCCGCGACCGGGCCGCCGAGGCGCTGCGGTTCGCGGCGGGCAACGACCACTTCTTCCTGAACGCGGGGATGGCGGCGGCGAAGGCGTGCGCGGACGCGGCCCGGAACGTCCCCGGCTCGAGCCTGGTCGTCGCGATGGCCCGCAACGGCACCGACTTCGGCATCCAGGTGTCGGGGACGGGCGACCGCTGGTTCACCGCCCCCGCCGGCGTCCCGGACGGCCTCTACCTCGGCGGCTACGGCCCGGACGACGCCAACCCCGACATCGGCGACTCGGCGATCACCGAGACGGCCGGGACGGGCGGGTTCGCCCTCGCCGCCGCGCCGGCGATCGTCCGGTTCGTCGGCGGCGAGGTCCCGGACGCGGTCGCCGCCACCCAGCGCATGTACGAGATCACCCTCGCCGAGCACCCGGCGCTGCAGATCCCGCTGCTGTCGTTCCGGGGCACCCCGGTCGGCGTGGACGTCGCCCGCGTCGTCCGCACCGGGATCCTGCCCGTCATCGACACCGGGATCGCGGGACGGGAGGCCGGTACCGGGCAGGTCGGCGCCGGGCTCGTCGAACCGCCGCCGGCCGTGTTCACCAGCGCCCTGCACGCCCTCGCGGAGATCGCGTAGGGGCGGCGCCGGGGGGTAGCGTCCGGGGCATGAGCGAGTCGATCACCGGGGAGCAGTACGCCCTCAGCGCGGGGCCCTACCAGGCCGTCGTCACCGAGTCGGGCGCCGGCCTGCGCGAGCTGAGCCACGCGGGGCGGGCGCTGGTGCTGTCGCACGGCGCCGACGAGCCGGTCCCGGCCGCGTTCGGGCAGCTGCTGGTCCCGTGGCCGAACCGCGTCGACCGCGGCCGCTACACCTACGGCGGCGCGGAGCACCGGCTGGACCTCTCCGAGCCGGAGCGCGACTGCGCGATCCACGGCCTCGTCCGCTGGGCGTCGTGGAAGGTCGCCGAGCATGAGCCGGACCGGGTGCGGCTGACCCACCGCCTCCTCGCGACGGCCGGCTACCCGTTCCGCCTCGACCTGGAGGCCGAGTACTCCCTCGACGCCGCGGCCGGCCTCCGGGTGCGGATGACCGCCCGCAACCCCGGGACGAGGACCGCCCCGTACGGGCACGGCGCGCACCCCTACCTGACGGTCGGCGAGCCCATCGACGCCTGCACGGTCCACCTGCTCGCCGACCGGTACGTCCCGGTGGACGACCGGATGATCCCGTCCGGGCCGTCAGAGGACGTCACGGGCACCAGGTACGACCTGCGCACGGGCCCGCTGCTCGGCGACCGGCGGATCGACAACGCGTTCGCCGACCTGAACCGCGACGGCGACGGGCGCACGTGGGTGATCCTCTCCTGCGGCGACCGGACGGTCCGCCTGTGGGCCGACGAGGCGCACCCGTGGATGGAGATCTACACCGCCGACGACGCGCCGGCGCCCCGCGCGGGCCTCGGCGTCGAGCCCATGACGTGCCCGCCGAACGCGTTCGCGTCCGGCGAGGGCCTGGTCCACCTCCGCCCCGGCGGCGAGTTCCACGGCTCCTGGGGCATCGTGGCCGGCTCCTGATCCGGCCAGTGCGCCGCGATCGGTTCCGGACGGGCGGCCGTTGGGGGATCATGGCGGGGTGAACCTCAGCGTGTCCTCGTTCGACGACCTGTCCGCGCGCATCGCCGCCGTCCGTGACGCGCACGGCGAGCGCTTCCCCGGCGGCGCGGAGGGCCGGCAGCCGGTGCACACCGTGTACGTGCCGGCCGACCGGTTCTCCCGCTCGACGCCCGCCGAATTCGGCGCCGAGGCGCTGCGGCTGCTGAACACCCACACGCCGGGCGCCGGGTCGTTCGGCGCCGCGTTCGGCCTCGACCCCGAGCTGGCCGGGCAGGTGCGGGAGCGGGTCGCGGCCAAGCTCGCCGCCGAGCCGGTCGAGGACGTCCGGATCGACTTCGAGGACGGCTACGGCGTCCGCGCCGACGCCGAGGAGGACGCGCACGTCGAGCAGGTGGTGGAGGCCGTCGCCGCCGCGTACCAGGTCAAGGGCCTGCCCCACTACTGGGGGGTGCGGGTGAAGTCGTTCGCCGACGGCGGCCACGAGCGGGCGATGCGGACCCTCGACGGGTTCCTGACCGCGCTGCGCGACCGGCTCGGCCGGCTGCCCGGCGGGTTCACGATCACGTTCCCGAAGGTGGTGGCGGCCGAGCACGTCCGGCTGTTCACCGAGTTCCTGGACCGGCTGGAGACCTCGCTCGGGCTGCCGCAGGGCATCCTGCGGTTCGAGCTCCAGGTCGAGACGCCGCAGTCGCTCATCGACCACGAGGAGGGCCGGGTCGGGCTCGGCCCGCTCGTCGCCGCCGGCGGCGGCCGGATCACCGCCGCGCACTTCGGCGTGTTCGACTACACCGCCGCGCTCGGGCTGCCGCCGCACGAGCAGCGGCTCGACCATCCCGCGTGCGACTTCGCCCGGCACCTCATGCAGGTGTCGCTCGCCGGCACCGGCGTGCGGCTGTCGGACGGCTCCACCAACGTCGTCCCCCGCAACGACGGGCCCGACGAGGTCAACGCGGCGTGGGCGACGCACGCGGCGCACGTCCGGCACTCGCTCGCGCACGGCTTCTACCAGGGCTGGGACCTGCACCCCGCGCACCTGCCGAGCCGGTACGCCGCCGTGTACGCGTTCCATCTGAGCGGCGTCGACGACGTCATCGGACGGGTCCGGGCGTGGCACGAGCAGGCGGCGGGGAACGCGGGCGGCGTCCTGGACGAGCCCGCCACCGTCAGGGCGCTCACGGCCCGGCTGCGCCGCGCGGTCGACTGCGGCGCCCTGGACGAGAGCGTCCTCCCCGCGTCCTAAGCCCATCCCGGCCCCGCCCCAGCCGCGTCCTAGCCCCGGTGCGGGCCGGTCCGCCAGAGCGGCCCGACGGCGTTGAGGACGGCGCCGAGCTGCTCCTCCTCGTAGGCGAAATGAGCGTCGAGGTCGGCGGTCATCCGGTCGAGCTCGGCGCGGACGTGCCCGGGGTCGCGGGCGCCGGGGTCGTCCAGCATCGCCTGGAGCGCAGCCCTGGCCTCGGTGACCCCGGCGTGCTCGCGGCGGAGCCTGCCGATCACCGGCGCGAGGCCGGGGAACTGGGCCGCCAGGCGCGGGAACCCGCCGCCCTCCTCGTTGTCGTGGTGCTCGCCGAGGACGTCGCACACCGACACGCAGTGCTCGCGCAGCTGCCGCGCGAGGTCGGGGACGTCGCGGGATCCATCGTAGAAGGCGTGGACGTCCGCGCGGAGTTCCGCCAGCCGCGCCCGCAGATCGTCGTGGATCTTCGCGAGTTCGTCGCCGATCGCCCAGGCGCGCCCGTCGAGGGAGCCCCGGTGGAGGGCGACGACCGGGATGACGCGGCCGGTCATGCGCTGGTACTCGGCGTAGGCGGGGACGAGTTCGCCCTGCCGTGCGGAAAGCCGGTCGCGTTCCTCGCCTTCGACCGGGATCGCGACGCCGTCGAAGGTCTCGGTACCGGTCTCCACGGTGACCCTGGGGTCGGCGCAGACGTTGCGGTACCACGCCGGATCGTCCGGAGCGCCGCCGTTGGAGGCGAAGACGAGCAGCCGGTCACCGTCGGCCATGCAGCCGAGCGGTGTCGTGTGCGGGTTGCCGGTCCTGGCGCCCGTGCTGGTCACGAGCACCAGGTCCGCGCCCTCGAACATGCCGCCGACCCTGCCGCCGTTCGCCCGGAACTCCTCGATGATCGGCCGGTTCCACTCGTTCACCAGGGGTTCTCCTATCCTTGGGTCCAACCGGAGAGCTTTGCTTTGCAAGTAAAGCCTTTTATAAGACAAAGCTATTTTGGATGCAGAGTCAATGTCAACCGATGAGAGCGCCGGGCCGGACGTCGACGACGGCATCCGGACGATGCTGCTGCTGATGCCGCGGCTGGTCTCCGCCGCCAAGAAGATCAAGGTGCCGGCGGAGCTGGCGTCCTTCGACCTCGCGCCGCGGCACCTGTCGCTGCTCGCCTACCTGCTGTTCGACGGGCCGATGACCGTGAACGCACTCGCCGGGCGGCTGGAGGTCGCGCCCGCCACGGTGAGCCTGATGGTCGGCGACCTCAGCCGGCAGGGCATCCTCGAACGCCGCGAGGACCCGGGCGACCGGCGCCGCACCATCGTCAGCGTCGCGGACGAGCACCTGCCCGCGATCAACGGCTGGCTCGGTCAGGGCGCCGGGGCCTGGCGCGCCGCCCTGGAACCCCTCACGCCCGAGCAGCGCGGGATGTTCATCGACACGCTGCTCGCCTACGAGCGCGCCGTCACCGAGGCTCGCGGCGGTTGAAGGCCTCCAGGTCCTCGGGGGTGTCGATGTCGTCGGGCGCGGCGACGTCATCGCACGCCACGGACGTCACCAGGTCGGGGTGGGCGCGCAGGTAGCCCCGCGCTCCCTGGTCGCCCACCGCCGCCTCGGCGACTCCCGCGTAGTGCCCGGCCCGCAGCAGGACCGGGTTGCGGCGCGCTCCCCCGTAGGTGGCAACGGCGATCTCGGCGCCCGCCTCGTACGCCGCTATCAGGCGACCGACGGCGGCCGGGGTGATGAGCGGCTGGTCGACGAGTGCGATCACCACCGCGGGGCAGGCGGGCGGCAGCGCGGCCAGCCCGGCGCGCAGCGAGGAGCCCATGCCGTCCCGCCAGTCCGGGTTGGGGACGACGACGGCGCCGATCACCTCGATCTGCGCGGCGCCCGCCACCACCAGGACCGGGGAGCAGCCCCCCTCGCGCAGCGTCCGGACGCCGCGGTCGACGAGGCGCTCACCGTCCAGCTCCAGGGTCGCCTTCGGACGCCCGAGCCGGCTGCCCTCGCCCGCCGCGAGCAGCAGGCCGGCCGGGGACAGCGCACCGTGCAAGGTCATCCGGCGAGGGTAGTGCCGTCAGGGCGCGTCGGCGTGGATCCTGCCGCTGGTGTCGCTGAGCGGCCGTCCCGAGCCGCCCCAGCGGAGCTGGACGAGCTCCGCCGCGATCGACACCGCGGTCTCCTCCGGCGTCCGGGCGCCGAGGTCGAGGCCGATCGGCGAGCGCAGCCGGTCCAGCTCGGCGGCCGACAGCCCCGCCTCCCGGAGCCGGGCGAGCCGGTCGTCGTGGGTGCGGCGCGAGCCCATCGCGCCGACGTAGCCGGCGTCCGTGCGGAGCGCCACCTCCAGGAGCGGGACGTCGAACTTGGGATCGTGGGTCAGGACGCAGATCGCGGTCCGCCCGTCGATGTCCGCGCGCGTCTCCTCCAGGAACTTGTGCGGCCACTTCACCACGACCTCGTCGGCCTCCGGGAACCGCTTGGCGGTCGCGAACACCGGCCGCGCGTCGCACACCGTCACGTGGTAGCCGAGGAACTTGCCCACCCGCGCGACGGCCGCCGCGAAGTCGATCGCGCCGAAGACCAGCAGCTTCGGCGGCGGGGCGAACGAGTGCACGAACACGGTCAGGTCGTCCAGCCGCCGCTCCCCCCGCGGCCCGTAGTGCCGCTGCCCGGTGATGCCCTGCGCGAGCATGCCGCGCGCGTCGTCGTCGACCGCGGCGTCCAGCCGCCCGGCGTGCGGCTCGCCCGGCGCGAGGGAACCGGAGGCCCGGTCGGCCCAGACGACGCGGCGGGCGCCGATCCGGCCCGGCCCGGCGACGACCGTGGCGACCGCGACCGGTTCGCGCCGCTCGATCGCCCCGGCGACCTCGGCGAACTCGGGGAACGTTCCCGGCCCGACCGGCTCCACCAGCACGTCCAGGATCCCGCCGCAGGTCAGGCCGACGGCGAAGGCGTCGTCGTCGGTCACGCCGTACCGCTGGACGACGGGCTCGCCGGTCTCCAGCACCGACTGCGCCAGCTCGTAGACGGCGCCCTCCACGCAGCCGCCGGACACGCTGCCCGCCACCTCCCCGCCGGGCGACACCGCCATCGCCGCGCCCGGCGGGCGCGGCGCGCTGCGGAAGGTGTGCACGACCGTCGCGAGCCCGAACGTCTCCCCGGAGGCGTACCAGCCGGCGATGTCGCCGAGGACGTCACGCATGAACCCTCCCCTTTCCGGCGGCGCCCGCGACGATGCGGGCCAGCTCTTCCAGCGCCGCGAGGCTGTGCCCGGAGGTGAAGTCGTCGACGTGCGGCAGCGCCGCCGCCATCCCCGCCGTCAGCGGCTCATACCCGGGCCGCGCCTTGTGCGGGTTCGCCCACACGACCCGGTGCGCGAGCCGGCGCAGCCGCGCCGCCTGCTCGCCGAGCAGCGTCGCGTCGCCGCGCTCCCAGCCGTCGGAGGCGATCACCACGATCGCGCCGCGGGCCAGGCCGCGCTGCCCGAACCGGTCGAGGAACTCCTTCAGCTCCTCGCCCAGCCGGGTGCCGCCGCTCCAGTCCGGGATGGCCGCGGACGCCGCCGCCATCGCCGCGTCCGGGTCGCGGTGCCGCAGCTCCCGGGTGAGGCGGGTGAGGCGCGTCCCGGCGCTGAAGACCTCCACGTCCCGCCCGCCGGAGCGGACGGCGGCGTGCGCGAACCGGAGCAGCGCGTCGGCGTAGGGGCTCATCGACCCGCTGACGTCCACGATCAGGACGACCCGGCGCGGGCGGGTGCGGTGCGCGCGGTGCCGCAGCAGCGACATCTCGCCGCCGCGCCGCAGCGTCTCGCGGACCGTCCGGGCGGGGTCGAGCCGCCCCGCCGGCGCGGGGGTGTACCGGCGCGACCTGCGCTGCTCCGCCCCGGCGTCCAGCACCGCGATGAGCCGGGCCACCTCGGCGCGCTCGGCGGCGCTCAGCCGCGCCAGGTCGCGGTCGCGGAGCACCTCCACCTCGCTGGCCGTGGCCGCCTTCAGCTGCCCGGCCTCCTCCGCGCCGGCCTGCGCGCCCGGGTCGGGCACCGTCATCCGGCGGACGACGACGGGCGGGGGCCTGCGTCCCGGTCGCGCGGTCGCGCCGGAGAAGTACGCGGCGAAGCAGCGGTCATAGCGGGCGAGGTCGTCGGGGTCGGCGCACAGCGTCAGCCGCCCGGCCCAGTAGACGTCGGCCGGGTCCAGGACGTCGAGGTGGTCGAGCGCCGCCAGCATCGCCTGGACGCGTTCGGGATCGGCTGCGCCGCCCGCGGCGCGCAGCGTCCTGGCGAACCCGACCATCGTCTCGGTGACGTCCCGCCGCACGGCTCACCCCCCGCCGAGCAGGGCTTGCAGCCCGCCCCCGAGCACGCGCTGCTGGTCCTCGCGGTACTTGAGCACGGCGCCGAGCGTCACCGCCGCCGTCGCCGGGTCCAGCTCGCGGACGCCGAGGGCGACGAGGGCCTCGGTCCAGTCGAGGGTCTCGGCGACTCCGGGCGGCTTCAGCAGGTCGGCGTCGCGCATCTGCTGGGCGGCGCGGGCGACCTGCCCGGCGAGCCGCTCGGCCGCGCCGGGCAGCCGCCGCCTGATGATCGCGACCTCCCGGTCGAACGACGGGTGCTCCAGCCAGTGGTACAGGCAGCGCCGCTTGAGCGCGTCGTGGACCTCGCGGGTGCGGTTGGAGGTGACCACGACGACCGGCGGGCGCTCCGCCCGGATCGTGCCGAGCTCGGGGACGGTGATCGTGAAGTCGCTGAGGACCTCCAGCAGGAACGCCTCGAACTCGTCGTCGGCGCGGTCGAGCTCGTCCACCAGCAGGACGCTCGGCGAGGTCTCCAGCGCCCGCAGCAGCGGCCGGGCCAGCAGGAACCGCCGGTCGTAGAGCTCCCCCTCCAGCCGCGACACGTCCTGTACGCCCGCCGCCTCGGCGGCCCGCAGGTGCAGCAGCTGGCGCGGGAAGTCCCAGTCGTAGAGGGCCTGGGACGCGTCCAGCCCCTCGTAGCACTGCAGCCGGATCAGCGGCGCGCCGAGCCCGCGCGCGAGCGTTTTGGCCAGCTCGGTCTTGCCGACGCCGGCCTCGCCCTCCAGGAACAGCGGCCTGCCCATCCGCAGCGCGAGGAAGCACGCCGTCGCGAGCCCCTCGTCGCACAGGTAGGCGTGCCGATCGAGCAGGCCCGCGAGCTCCGCGGGCGATCCGACCCGGTCCGTGGTCATCGACGCCGTCTCCCCCACGGCACCGAGGCTACTCGGCGGGAGACCCGACTCACATGGCCCGGACCCTTGCGTTTTCGCGGCTCCTCCCCCGGTGCAATTTTATGGCAAGTCGGTAGGGAAAGTTGACTTTTGGCCGGTCGCTCAGCAGCATCGGACCATGCGATCCGGTAACCGGAAGGACCCCGACCTGACCGACGAGGCGGCCTACGAGCGCGCCCGCTCGCTGTCCAGGCGCGGCATGCTGCGCCTGTCGGCGGGTGCCGGCGCCGGCCTGGCGGCCGGGGCCGGCGGCGCGCTCACCGCCGCCCCGGCCGAGGCCGCCGCGGGAATCGTGAAACCGCTGCCGCCCGAGCTGTTCATCACCCACGGCACCAACGCCGAGATGCGGTGGGAGGCCATGCAAGGCCAGGGCCTCCTCACCCCCGCGGACCGGTTCTTCGTCCGCAACCACGGCTCCACGCCGCTCATCGACGCGCGCACGTGGCGGCTCGGACTCTGGGGCAGCGGGCTCCACGGCTCCCCCTCCGAGCAGAGCCCCGTCGAGTTCTCCTACGACGACCTGCTCCGGCTCCGCGCCGAGACGATCACGGCGTTCATCGAATGCACGGGCAACGGGCGCAGCTTCTACACCTCCCAGCAGGGGCAGACCGTCTCCGGCACCCCCTGGAAAACGGGCGGCGTGGGCGTCGCCAGGTGGCGCGGGGTCCGGCTGTCGACCGTGCTGCGGCTCGCGGGTATAACCCGCGAGGCCGTGGACATCCTGCCGCGCGGGCTGGACGCTGAGTACGTGGACAAGGGCGAGAACCTCGGCCGCGTGCGGCGCCCCCTTCCGGTCTCCAAGGCCATGAAGGACGTCCTGCTCGCCTACGAGATGAACGGCGCCCCCCTGCCGCCCGACCACGGCCACCCCGTCCGGCTGGTCGTGCCCTCCTGGACGGGCATCGCGTCCATCAAGTGGCTCGGGGACATCCAGGTGGCCGCCGAACCGCTGTACTCGCCGTGGAACACCCGCTTCTACCGGTTCTTCGGGCCCGGCTACCCCGAGGAGGGCTCGGCGCCGCTGACCCGCACGAACGTCAAGTCCGCCTTCGAGCTGCCGTGGGAGGCGACCCTGCCGGCCGGTTCGCACGTCCTGCGCGGCCGGTCCTGGTCGGGCAACGGCCGCGTCCGGCACACCGAGGTCAGCGTGGACGGCGGCACGACCTGGCGGCGCGCCCGGCCCCTGGACCGCCACACGAACCCGCGCGGATGGGTCCGCTGGGAGTTCCCGTGGACGCCGCGGGCGGCCGGGCAATACGAGCTGCTGGCGCGGGCCACCGACGAGACCGGCGCGTCCCAGCCCGCCACCGCCCCCTACAACACCCTCGGCTACCTGTTCGGCGCCGTCGTACGGCACCCGGTCACCATCACCTGAGACATCCGGAAAGGACGACCATGGCACTGTGGAAGCCGGACCCGACCTTCTACGCCTCTCCCCGCGACGCGGCCTCGGCCCCGGCGGAGAAGCTCGCGTACGTGGCCGCGTTCGACCGCGCCGCCGAGAGGCCGGACGCGATCGCGGTCCTCGACGTGGACCCGGGTTCCGGCTCCTACGGCTCCGTGGTGGGCTGGACCGAACTGCCCTACCTCGGCGACGAGCTGCACCACTTCGGGTGGAACGCCTGCAGCAGCGCGCTGTGCCCCGGTTCGCCGCATCCGCACGTGGAGCGCCGGTACCTGATCGTGCCGGGGCTGCGGTCGTCGCGGGTCTACGTCATCGACACCAAGGACGACCCCCTCGCACCCAAGATCGTCAAGGTGCTGGAGCCGGACGAGCTGGCCAAGCGCGCCGGGTACTCGCGGCCGCACACCGTCCACTGCGGGCCCGAGGGGCTCTACCTGACCGCGCTCGGCGGCGCGAACGGCGAGGACGGGCCGGGCGGGATCGCGCTGCTCGACCACGCCTCGTTCGACGTGCTCGGCCGCTGGGAGGTCGACCGGGGCCCCCAGTACTTCGCCTACGACGCGTGGTGGCACATCGCGCACGACGTCCTCGTCACGTCCGAGTGGGGCACGCCGTCCATGGTGGAGGACGGCGTCGTCGCCGAACTGCTGCTCGGGCGCCAGTACGGGCACTCGCTGAACTTCTTCGACCTGCGCAAGCGCAAGCACGTCCAGACGGTGGACCTCGGCGACGAGCACCAGATGGTGCTGGAGCTGCGGCCGGCGCACGACCCGACCAAGCTCTACGGGTTCGCCGGCGTGGTCGTCAGCGTCGAGGACCTGTCGGCGTCGGTCTGGGTGTGGCACCGCGACGGGGATTCCTGGGCGGCCACGAAGGTCATCACCATCCCGGCCGAGCCGGCGGACCCCTCCTCTCTTCCCCCGGTCATCCGGCCGTTCGGGGCGGTGCCACCGCTCGTCACCGACATCGACCTGTCCGTGGACGACCAGTGGCTGTACGTGTCGTGCTGGGGCACCGGCGAGCTGAAGCGCTACGACGTCAGCGACCCGTTCAACCCGGTCGAGGCCGGCTCGGTGCGCATCGGCGGCATCGTCGCCCGGACGCCGCACCCGGCGGCGCCGGACCGCCCCCTCGCGGGAGGCCCGCAGATGGTCGAGGTCAGCCGCGACGGGAAGCGCGTCTACGTCACCAACTCGCTCTACGGCTCCTGGGACGACCAGTTCTTCCCGGACGGCGTCGGCGCGTGGATGGCCAAGCTCGACTCCACCGCGGACGGTTTCTCCTTCGACGAACGGTTCTTCCCCAACGGCGACGACTTCCGGGGGCGCCGCCCGCACCAGACACGGCTGCAAGGCGGTGACGCGTCCTCGGACTCGTACTGCTACCCGTGAACGACGGGTCGCTCGCCGCCCTCGTGGCGCTCGGCGCCTTCCACGGCCTCAACCCCGCGATGGGCTGGCTTTTCGCGGTGGCCCGCGGCCTCCAGGAGCGCAGCAGGAGCCTCGTCCTGCAGTCGCTCCCGGCGATCGCCGCGGGCCACGCCGCGTCCGTCGGCGCCGTCGCGATCCTCATCGCGCTCACCCGCTCCGTCGTCGCGACCCGGACCATCGCGATCGGCGGCGGCGTCGTGCTCGTGGGCTTCGGCCTCTGGCGGCTGCTGTCCGAGCGCCACTTCCGCTGGGTCGGCATGCGGATCTCGCTGTGGCAGCTCGCCGGCTGGTCGTTCCTGATGTCGTCGATGCACGGGGCGGGGCTGATGCTGCTGCCCGTGCTCACCTCGTCCGGGACGGCCCCGGCGCACCACGACCACGGCCTGGCGTCGTCCTCCGGCAGCGCGCTGTCCACGGGGATCTTCGTCACCGCCGTGCACACCCTCGCGATGCTCGCCGTCGCGGGCGTCATCGCCGTGCTCGTCTACGAGATCGTCGGCCTGTCGGTCCTGCGCCGCGCCTGGTTCAACCTCGACCGCGTCTGGGCCGTCGCCCTCATCGGCGCCGGCACCGTCACCCTCTTCACCGCCCTGTGAACCGGCCCGGGACCCGCCTCGCGTGTTCTAGCGGCGCTTTCGGACGGCGGTGAGGTCGATCTCGATGTCGAACGGCACCGTCACCTTGAGCTGGTCGTGGTGGATGCCGGTCAGGGCGTACGCGGCGCCGGCGGGCTCGAACTCGTAGACGTACACGATGGTCCGGCCGGCGTCCTCCTCGACTCGCCAGTAATGCTTGATGCCGGCTTCCCCGTACCTGCGCGGCTTGATCTCACGGTCACGGATCTCCGAATCAGGCGAAACCGCCTCGACCACGAGCACGACGTCATCGGCGAGATAGTACGTCGACGGCTCATCCCGTTCGTATGCCTCCGCCGAGACGACGAGAACATCCGGTTCGGGTGCCTGGCGCTCGCCGAGCTTGACGGTCATCTCCCGATCCGCGCACAGGCTTTCCGGTGCCTGCCGAGCGAGCTCGTCCCTGAGCAAGTTGATCACTCGTACGTGCCACTTGCGCTGCGGGCTCACGAAGACCAGGCTTCCGTCGATCAACTCCGTGTGCCGGGGCAGATCGCGCATGCGCAGGAAGATCTCGGCGGTGAAGCCACCCGGCGGGGGGATCACCCAGTCTGGCAGTGACGCAGCATCCATGTGGCCACTTTCTGCAATCGCCTCGGCACTCTGAGCGCTCATGCACTAATGTTCGCACGGCAACGCTGTCGCAGTCCTGTCAAGAGTCTAGAACCAGAGCCTGAACGGGGACGATGCACAGGCTGGCCAGGGTCACAGGCCGGCCAGGATGCCCAGGACCGTCAGATGGGGTCGGGGGCTTCGCCTCGGGTGTGGAGAAGGGCTTGGAGCTCACCGAGCTGGCGGGCGGCGCGGGTCTTCTCGGCGCCGTTGATGCCCATGGCGCCGATGGAGGTGCCGTCGGCCAGGTCGAGGGTGGGCCAGGGGTCGCCGACGTTCATGGCGACGTCGAGGATCTGGGGCCACTCGAAGCGGCGCGTGTTGAAGGCGTTGACGACCGTGACGCCGGCCTCGTCCGCGGCGACGCGGCAGCGGGCGAGCATGTGCAGGATCCAGGCGATGAACACGCCGAAGCCCACCATCAGGACGCGGTCGACGAGCTTGTACTGCTCCGGCACCACCACGGCGAGCACGATCATGCCGAACACGATCACGCCCGCCATGGTGTAGGCCACGATCCGGGTGGTGCGGGGGCGCCACACCGTCGGCAGTGCCGGTGTCTCAGTCAACGATCTTCGCGATGGGGATCTCGAGGATGTCGTGCGCGCCCGCGGCCTTCAGCGCCGGGATCAGCCTGTTGACGCCGCGCTTGGCGACCACCGACTCGACGGCGTTGGACTCGCCGCCGGCGAGCGAGGTGACCGTCGGCGACGCCATCGCGGGCATGATGTCCAGGACGTTCCGCAGGTCGGCCTGCGCGACGTTCAGCTTGAGCAGCACCTTGCCGCGCGCGCGGATCACGCCCTGCAGCAGGAGGGAGATGTCCTCCATCGCGGCGCGCTTCTCGGCGTCCTCGTAGGCGTCGCGGTTGGCGACCAGCTCGGTGTAGCTGGTCAGGAGCGTGTCGAGAATGCGCAGGCCGTTCTTGCGCAGCGACGAGCCGGTCTCGGTGAGGTCGACGATGGCGTCCACGATGTCGGGCACCTTCGCCTCGGTCGCGCCGTAGGACGGGACGACGGTCGCCTTCACCCCGTGCTTGTCGAGGAACCGCTTGGTCATCGCCGGGAACTCGGTGGAGATCCGGACGCCCTCCGGCAGGTCGGAGACCGACTGCCACGGTGCGCCGTCCGGCACCGCCATGATGACGCGGACCGGGTTGGAGGTCGCCTTGGAGTACTTCAGCTCGCCGAGGCTGACCACGTCGGCGTCGGTCTCGGTGATCCAGTCGCGGCCGGTGATGCCGAGGTCGAACAGCCCCTGCTCCAGGTAGGTCGGGATCTCCTGCGGGCGCAGGACCCGGACCCGGTCGATGCGGGGGTCGTCGATGGACGCGCGGTAGTCGCGGTCCGACGTGCGCTGGACGGTGAGGTCCGCGGCGTCGAACAGCTGCATGGTCGCCTTCTCCAGCGACCCCTTGGGCAGGACGAGTGACAGCACGGAGATTGCCTTTCGATGAGGATGCGTACGGGATACCGGTTGGCTTCAGGAGCCTGGATGCGCGAGTCATTGGGAACGGACCCCCTGCACCCGCTACATATGCGCGAGCCGTTCAGGGGCCGAACCCCTGCACCCGCTACATATGCGCGAGCCGTTCAGGGGCGGAACCCCTGCACCCGCTACATATGCGCGAGTCATTCAGGGGCGGAACCCCTGCACCCGCTACATATGCGCGAGTCATTCAGGGGCGGAACCCCTGCACCCGCTACATATGCTCCTTGCCGTGCCCGGCGTGACCGTGATGCCGCAGACCTCGCAGGGTCAGTGCCGTATCGAGTGCGGCCACAGTCGCCTCCCATCCCTTGTCCTCGGAGCTGCCCGGCAGCCCGCTGCGTTCCAGTGCCTGCTCAATGGTGTCACATGTGAGCACCCCGTTGCCCACCGGAGTCGACTCGTCGAGCGCGACACGGGTCACACCCGTGGTCACCGAGTCGCAGACGTAGTCGAAATGGGCGGTGGCCCCCCGGACGACCGCGCCGAGGCAGACGACGGCGTCCAGGTCGCGGGCCATCTGCTGGGCGATCACCGGGAGTTCGAGCGCGCCCGCGACTCGGGCGACGACGGGCTCGTCGACGCCGCACGCCTTCGCCGCGGCGCGCGCGCGGTCCAGGAGCTGGTCGGTGATCCGGCCGTGCCAGCGGGTGCAGACGATGCCGAGCGTGAGCCCGGCGGCGTCGACGGTGATGTCCTCGGGGCGTCCCGCGCCGCTCATCAGAGTCCCTCTATCTGGTGTCCGAGACGGTCGCGCTTGACCGTCAGGTAGCGCCGGTTGTGCTCGGTGACGATGACGGGCATGGACTCGCTTCCCCGCACGTCCACGCCGAACCCGTCCAGGCCCTTGAGCTTGTCGGGGTTGTTGGTGAGCACCCGCACCGAGCGTACGCCGAGGTCACGCAGCATATGCGCGGCGTTGGAGTATTCGCGCGCGTCGGCGGGGAGCCCCAGCGCCAGGTTGGCGTCGACGGTGTCGGACCCGTCGTCCTGGAGCGCGTACGCCTGCAGCTTGGCGAGCAGGCCGATGCCGCGTCCCTCGTGCCCGCGCAGGTAGAGGACGACGCCGCGGCCCTCCTGCGAGATGCGTTCCATGGCGGCGTCCAGCTGGGTCCCGCAGTCGCAGCGTTCGGAGTGCAGGACGTCGCCGGTGAGGCACTCCGAATGCGCCCGGACCAGGACGTCGTCGCCGTCGGCGATGTCGCCGAGCACCAGCGCGATGTGCTCGCCGCCGTCGATGGCGCTGGAGAACCCGACGGCGCGCCACGTCCCGAACCGGTTGGGCAGGCGGGTCTCGACGACGCGGGTGACCATCGACTCGGTGCGGCGGCGGTATTCGGCGAGCTGTTCGATGGAGACGAGCTTGAGCCCGTGCTCCTTTGCGAAGACCTGGAGTTCGGGCAGGCGCGCCATGGTGCCGTCCTCGTTGACCACTTCGGCGAGGACGCCCGCCGGGGCGAGGCCGGCGAGCCGGGCGAGGTCGACGGCGGCCTCGGTGTGGCCGCGCCGCCGCAGGACGCCGCCCTCCCGGTAGCGGAGCGGGAAGATGTGGCCGGGGCGAACCAGGTCGCGGGGCTCGGACGCCGAGTCGCACAGGGTGCGGATCGTCCTCGCCCGGTCCGCGGCGGAGATGCCGGTGGTGACGCCGAGGCGCGCGTCCACGCTGACGGTGTAGGCGGTGCGCATCCGCTCGGTGTTCTGCGCCGTCATCAGCGGGATCTGCAGCCGGTCGAGGTCGGCGCCCTCCATCGGGACGCAGATGACGCCGCTGGTGTGGCGGATCGTGAACGTCAGCAGTTCGGGCGTCGCCTTGGACGCCGCGAAGATGATGTCGCCCTCGTTCTCGCGGTCCTCGTCGTCGACGACCACGACGGCGCGTCCCGCCGCGATGTCGGCGACCGCCGCCTCGATGGAGTCGAAGATCCCGCCGTGGTCGATACCGCCGTGGTCGATCCCGCCGTCGTTGCCGCTCATGCGGTCACCGCCTTCTGCACATGGGTTTGCGTGCCCCGGGACTCCCGGAGCCAGTTCCTGAACCCGACCATCACCATCACGAAGAAGATCCCGTAGACCGCACCGGAGACGTACAGCCCGGACCTGAGCGCCAGCGGCACCCCGACCAGGTCGACGAGCACCCAGACGATCCAGAAGTCGACCAGCGCGCGGCTCTGCGCGAACGTCGCGACGGCGCTGCCGACGAAGATGTAGGCGTTCGCCCACGGCGACCAGGCGATCTGCAGCCAGTCGAGGTGGATGAACAGCTGAGCGACCACGGCCGTGCCGACGAGGAGCCCGCCGATCAGCACGAGGCGTTCCCTGAGGGTCGCCTGCCGGACGACGAGCCCGTCGGCTTCTCGCCGTCCACGTGTCCACATGGCCCACCCGTAGAGGGCGAGCCCGCAGAACAGCACCTGCTTGAGTGCGTTTCCGGGGACGTCCGCGTGCAGGGAGGCGGCGAGCAGGAGCAGCGCGCCGACGAGCTGCACCGGCCATGTCCAGAGGGTCTTGCGCATGGCGAGCCAGACGACGGCGAGGGAGAGCACGTTGCCGATGAGGTCGGTCCAAAGGACGTGCTCGCCGAAAACCTCGAAGCTCGCGTTGAGCCAGTTCATGGCCGGTCACCGAGCATGCGTTCGACGTACTTGGCGACGACGTCCACTTCGAGGTTCACCGGGTCGCCGGGCTTCTTGTGGCCAAGCGTGGTGAGCGCGAGCGTCGTCGGGATGAGCGCGACGCTGAACCATCCGGCGCTGGCCTCCACGACCGTGAGGCTGATGCCGTCGACGGTGATGGAGCCCTTGTTCACCAGGTAGCGGCTCAGGTCCGCGGGCAGCGACACCGTCACGACGTCCCACCGCTCCCCCGGCTCGCGGGAGACGATCGCACCGACGCCGTCCACATGCCCCTGCACCAGGTGGCCGCCGAGCCGGTCGGACAGCCTCACGGGACGTTCGAGGTTGACCTTGGAGCCCGGTTCCAGCGCGCCCAGGCTGGACTTGTCGAGGGTCTCCTTGATGACGTCGGCGGTGAAGACCCCGTCCTTGACGTCCACCACGGTGAGACAGACGCCGTTGACCGCGATCGACGCGCCGTGGACGGCGTCCTCGGTGACGAGCGGCCCGCGGATCGCGAGCGTGACCGAGTCCCCCTGGGGGTCGATCGCCACGATCTCGCCGAGCTCCTCGACGATGCCGGTGAACATCTCCCGGGCCTCCTAGATCAGGGCTCCGGGGACGTACACGAGTCGTCGCACGCCCCTGGCAAGGGGCGTACCGCGCGCTGCCTCCCATCCGGACTTTAACCGTCGGTCCCGGAGTTCCACCGGGTCAACCGGCCGATGGCTTCGGCCGGGTCGCGGACTGTCACCGCCGGTTCGGAATTTCACCGACCCCGGAGCACGCGTTCATGCTTTGCCAACCAGTGTGCCATGCATTCCATTCCGCGCCGCATGTGACCATCGCCACGCTCGGCACGCCCTTGAACGTTCAACGATCTTTGAGGCGGGGTACGTCATGCGGCACAAGTGACGCATGACGACTTTTCCCCCTGGAGGCAGTCATGGACGCCGTCGCCCTCATCGCCCGCATCGCCTTCACGGCGATCTTCGTCGGCGCCGGTATCGGCCACCTCACCGCCACCGACGCCATGGCCGGATACGCGTCCGCCAAGAAGCTCCCCATGGCCAAGCTCGCCGTGCAGGTGTCGGGCGTCTACCTCCTCGTGGCGTCGGCCCTGCTCATCCTCGGCATCTGGCCCGACCTCGCCGCCATCGCCCTCGTCCCGTTCCTGCTCGTCACCGCCTTCGTCTTCCACGACTTCTGGAAGCAGGAGGCCCCCGATATGCGCCAGCAGGAGCAACTCCAGTTCCTCAAGGACCTCTCCCTCGCCGGTGGCGCACTGGCCCTCTTCGTCCTCTACGCCTCCGACGGCCACCCCGGTCTCAACCTGGTAGGCCCCCTCTTCACCTGACACGAGACCACGCCTCACTCGGCATCGAGGCCGAGGACGGGTGAACGTCAGGTGAGGCGCAGGCCGCTGGAGATGGTCGCCACGTGGGTCAGGTTCTGGACGGTGTGGTGGGCCGCGCTCAGGGCCTGCAGCCGGTGACTGGTGGCCACCGCGAGGACCGTGGCTCCGGCGGCTCGGCCTGCGGCTATACCGGCGGGGGCGTCCTCGATGACGACACAGTCGGCGGGGTCCACGCCGAGGTGCGCGGCTGCGCGGAGGTAACCGGACGGGTCCGGTTTGCCGTCCGGGACGTCCTCGGCCGTCACGACCGTGGGCGGGACGGGTACGCCGGCCGCGGTCGTGCGGATCGCCAGTTGGGCCCTGCCCATGGACGTGACGAAGGCGTGCGGCAGGCCGTTCATGTCGGCCAGGATTTCCACCGCGCCAGGGAGGGCCGTGATGCCGTCGGTGCCGGTCGTCTCCAGGGCGTCCAGGCGTGCCGTCGCCTCGCGGACCTGGTCCGGCGCGAGGAAGTCGGCGACGCGGTCGCTCGTGCGGCGGCCGTGGGCGTCGGACAGGAACTCGTCTGCGTCGATGCCGTACTCGGCGGCCCATTCGCGGGCCGCCCGTTCGACCAGTGGCGTCGAGTCGACGAGGGTGCCGTCCACGTCGAACAGGACGGCCGCGCAGGGCAGGATCACCAGTTCGCCTTGGCCGTCGCTTCCTCGGCCTGGCCGCGAAGCTTACGGATCGCCTCGGCCGGGTCGTCGGCCCCGTAGACGGCACTGCCGGCGACGAAGACGTCCGCTCCGGCCTCGGCGCAGCGTTCGATCGTCTCGGCACTGACGCCGCCGTCGACCTGAAGCCAGACGGGGAGGTCGCGGCCCTTGATGAGCTCGCGGGCGCGCCGGACCTTCGGCAGGACGACGTCAAGGAACTTCTGGCCGCCGAAGCCCGGCTCGACGGTCATGAGGAGGAGCATGTCGATCTCGCCGAGGAGGTCCTCGAAGCCGTCCACCGGTGTGGCCGGGTTGACGCCGAGGCCCGCGCGTGCGCCGGCGGAGCGGATGGCGCGCAGGGTGCGGATGGGGGCCTTCGCCGCCTCGGCGTGGATGGTGACGCTCTTCGCGCCCGCCTCGGCGTACTCCGGCGCCCAGCGGTCGGGGTCCTCGATCATCAGGTGGCAGTCGAGCGGCAGCGTGCTGTGCTTCAGCAGCGCCTGGACGACCGGCAGCCCCAGGGTGAGGTTGGGGACGAAGTGGTTGTCCATGACGTCGACGTGGACCCAGTCGGCGGTGCCGGCGATGCGCGCGACGTCCTCGGCCAGGTGGGCGAAGTCTGCGGACAGGATGCTGGGTGAGATCTGAGGAGCCATGATGTCCAGATTCTATTGGCGCAGTCCGGCCCGATCGTCCCCCGCCCGGGTGAGACCGGGGGTGGGGCGGGCGGCCAGGCGGAGGCGGACGAACGCCTCCGGCGCACCGGCGGTCATCCACAGGGTGAGCAGTGTGTACACGATGAACGCCAGGATGGGATTCGTCCCGCCTGGCAGCGCGTCCGACGCGGCGATGAGGGCGACTCCGGCGAAGCCCAGGGGGAGGCGCGCCAGGCGTTGCCAGGGGCTGCCGCCTGGATCGAACCAGCCGCGGGCCGCGAGTAGGGAGATCCCGGCGAGGGCGCCGCAGAGCGCGCCGGAGGCCCTCGCCGAGTCGGTCAGCGTGATGGGTTCGGTCTGGCCCCCGGCCGCCTTGATGGCGTCCGCCCAGGCGTGCGGCCACTGCCAGTTCTCCAGCGACTGCAACGCGCCCCGAGCCGCGGCCAGCAGCAGCAGGGAGATCGCCAGCGAGAGGACCATCTGCACGGCCAGGTGACGGCGGGTCCACCACGGCACGACGATGGGTTCCAGCCCAAGGACGGCCACCAGCAGTACCAGGCCGATGGCCCAGCCCGCGAGGACCTGGCCGGTCGAGTGGACGCCCAGATAGACGCGGGATACCCCGATCAACGCAATGACGACGACGGCGCCCGCCCACAGGAGCCGCCGCCTGGTCTGCGTGGCGAAGAAACCCCAGGCCACGATGCCGTTCTGGGCGTGACCGGATGGCATCCCGAAGGACGACAGCGTCTGCTCGGGCTTGACGGCGGGGTCCGTCCAGTAGGGGCGCGGCGCGTGGAAGACCAGCTTCAGGAGGGTGTTGAGGAGGCCGCTGAACAGCAGGATGACGGTCGCACGCGCGGCGAGGCGCGGCGCGACGCACCAGAAGAGCGCCACGAGCAGCGGGACGTAGAAAGCCGAGCTGCCCAGGTATGACATGAACAACATGAAGCCGGTCAGCACGAACCCCCCATCAGTACAGGCCCCCCATCAGTACGGACCTCCCATCAGTACGGGCCTCCAGCGGCTAGGTGCGGCGCAGGAGGGCCAGGAACATCGCGTCCGTCCCGTGGCGGTGCGGCCAGAACTGGGCGTACGGGCCTTCACCCATGCCGGAAAGGTCCGGGGAGAGCGAGGTCAGGACCGCCGGTGCGTCGAGCCGTTCGACGTCGTCGCGCTTGCGCAGGACGTCGTCCACCACCACGCGGGTCTCGGCTAGGTGAGGCGAGCAGGTGACGTAGGCGACCACACCGCCGGGCCGGACGGACTCCAGTGCCGTGGTGAGCAGCCCGCGCTGCAGGGTGCTGAGTTCGGCGACCGCTTCGGGGCCTCGGCGCCAGCGGGCCTCCGGGCGGCGGCGAAGCGCGCCTAGGCCGGTGCAGGGCGCGTCCACCATGACCCTGTCGAACGACCCAGGCCGCCATGCGGGGGCCATGCCGTCGGCCGCGACCACGCCCGTACGGCCGTCGACCGCGCGCTGGACGAGCGCGGCGCGGTGCGGCTGGACGTCGGCTGCGAGAAGCCGTGCGTCGCGTTGGGCGGCGATGGCTGACAGGAGCCCCGCCTTGCCTCCGGGGCCGGCGCAGAGGTCTGCCCAGCGGGCGTCCTGGCCGTCCAAGGGCGCTTCGGCCAGCGCCAGGGCGACCATCTGGCTGGCCTCGTCCTGGACGGCGGCGCGGCCCTCTCGGACAGCGGCGATACCCGCGGGGTCACCTTCGGGCAGGACGGCCGCGTACGGCGAGTACGGGGCGGGTTCGGCCCCGGACTCGTAAAGCTCTTGCAGCGTGGCCCGGCCGGGGCGGGCGACAAGCGTCACCCTGGGGCGGGCGTTGTCGGCAGCGAGGAGTTCGTCGATCTCGTCCCGCCCGACGGCGTCGCGCAGTGCGGACACGATCCACTTGGGATGGCTGTGCGCGACCGAGAGGCGGGTCGTCGGGTCGGCTCCGGCGGGCGCCACGATCTCCAGCCAGGCGTCCATGTCGCGGGTGGCGACCTTGCGCAGCACCGCGTTCGCGAACTTCGCCTGGCCGGGGCCCGCGACGGAACGGGCCAGCTCCACCGTGGTCCCCACGGCGGCGTGCGGCGGGATGCGGGTGGCGAGGATCTGGTGGGCGCCGAGGCGCAGGACGTCCAGCAGCGGGGCGTCGATGCGGCGCAGCTCCCGGTCGCTGCACAGCGCGAGGACCGCGTCGTAGGTCCCGCGGCCGCGCAGCGTCCCGTAGGTGAGTTCGGTGGCGAGGGCTGCGTCGCGTCCGGACAGGCCGCGGTCGTGCAGGCGCTTGGGCAGCAGGAGGTTCGCGTACGCGTCGCGTGTCTCGACCGCTCGGATCACGTCGAACGCCGTGCGGCGGACGAGGTCCTGGGGACGGCCCGTCTTGCGGGGGCCGCCCGGCCTGCGGTTCTGGGTGTGTCGGCGGTTACGGGCAGGCGGCATCAGTGCAGCGCGTCCTTGCCGATGACGTTGACGCCACGGAGCCAGTCGGCGGCGGCCATGCGCCGCTTGCCCTGGGGCTGGACCTCGCCGAGCGCGACGGGATGCGTGGCCGTTCCCACCAATACCTCGTTCTTTCCTGGTCGGATTTCGCCGGGCGACAGCTTGTCCCCGTCAGGCACCGGACGAACCGGCCCCAGCTTGACGCGGGTGTCGCGGAAGTTCGTCCACGCGCCGGGGGCCGGCGTACACGCGCGCACGAGACGGTCGATGTGCAGGGCCGGGCTCTTCCAGTCGACGTGACCGTCCTCGGGCGTCAGCTTCGCCGCATGGGACACGCCCTCGGTCGGCTGTGGCCGAGGCTCCAGGACGCCGGCCTCGATGCCGTTCATGGTGTCGAGCAGGAGAGCCGCACCGGCGACGGCGAGCCGTCCCAGAAGGTCACCGGACGTGTCGGCCGGCCGGATGGGCTCAGTGAGGACGCCGTAGACCGGACCGGTGTCGAGGCCCTCCTCGATCTGGAACGTGGCAGCTCCGGTCACGTCGTCGCCGTGCAGGATCGCGTGCTGCACGGGCGCCGCACCGCGCCATGCGGGCAGCAGCGAGAAGTGGAGGTTGACCCAGCCGTGCCGGGGGATGTCCAGCGCCTCGCGGGGCAGCAGGGCTCCGTAGGCGACGACCGGGCAGCAGTCGGGCGCGATCTCACGGAGCCGGTCGAGGAACTCGGGATCGCGGGCCCTGGCGGGCCGGAGCACCTCGATCCCCGCCTCGGCGGCGAGCGCGGCGACCGGAGAGGCGCTCAGCTTGCGTCCACGGCCCGAAGGCCGGTCCGGGCGGGTCACGACCGCCGCCACCTCGTGCGAGGAGCCCAGCAGGGCCGTCAGCGCCGGGAGCGCGGTCTCGGGCGTGCCCGCGAAGACCAGCTTCACCTAGATCGCCTTCCCGAGGGTCCGGTGCGGCGACTCCTTGACGACGGGGACCGGGTCGCCGAACCATTCGGCCTCCCGGATCGCCTTCATCGCGGCCTTGCGCTGTTCGGGGTCCATCCGGTCGATGAAGATGATCCCGTCCAGGTGGTCGGTCTCATGCTGGACGCATCGGGCCAGCAGGTGGGTCCCCTCCAGCGTGATGGGCTCGCCGTGCATGTTGAAGCCCTTGGCCACGACCCCGACGGAACGCGGGGTGGGGAACGCCAGGCCGGGCAGGGACAGGCAGCCCTCGTCGTCGGTCTCCTGCTCGTCCGACAGGTCGAGCGTGGGGTTGACGACATGCCCGAGCCGGTCGTCGACGTAATAGGCGAACACACGCAGGCCCACACCGAGCTGCGGGGCGGCCAGGCCGGCGCCGGGAGCGTCGATCATCGTGTCGGTGAGGTCCTTGACGAGCTGGCGCAGCTCCTTGTCGAAGTCCTTCACCGGCTCCGCGGGCGTGCGCAGCACGGGGTCGCCGAAGAGGCGGATGGGCTTGACGGCCAACGAGGACTCCGTTTCCACGAGGTTCACTGCGAACGGTTCACTGCGAACGGCTCACTGCGAACGGGGTGCGTCCGTCCAGTCTACGGAGAGGACGCACGGTGGCTCACACGCCGCGGTGCGCCCCTTGGAACGCCGAGCGTGCCTTGTAGGCGGCGGTGCGGGCCGCCTTGGCGGTCGCCTTGTCGGGGTGATGAGCGCCCAGGGCCTCCAGGACGTCGGCCACACCGGGATGTTGGGTTCGCCACAGTTCGTCGACCATGACCTTCATCTCCGCCTCTGGCGGCGCGTCGATCAGGGCGGCCTCGACCGCCTCCTCGGGTTCGGCGGTCTCCAGCATCCCGGCGACGGTGTCGACGAACACCCAGAGGTACTCCTCGCGGGCCAGCTCCCGTCCGGACGGGTCGCCGACGGCGTTCAGCCAGAGCGCGGCGTAGGGCGAGACGAGCGGATGCTCTTGCGCGGCGCGCACCACACCTGCGGCCTCCGGGCCGATGCGGTGCAGGACGGCCGCGGCGAGGTTGCGAGCGCCCGGACCGCCGGTGCGCATGACGTCCAGCAGGTCGGCTGCGGCGTCCTTCGGATCGTTCGCGGCCAGCCAGCCGCCGATCTCCTCGTCCGCCGCCTCCGGCCGGTACCAGGTGAGCCCCTCGATGAGCTCGGAGGCGCGCGAACCGGCCAGCTCGCCGATGAGGGGGGCGGTGAAGCCGTCCGCCAGCAGCAGTTCGCGGACGGCCCACACACCGAGCGGCGTCAGCGCGCATCCGTCGCCGGACGGCTCGACGATCCCCCAGTCCTCAAGGGTCGCCAGCTCCAGGAGCAACGCGTCCCAGACGAGAGCGGCCATGGCCTCGGTGTCGGAGAGGTCGTAGGCCTCCTCGATGTGGCCGAGCAGTGCCCCGGCCAGGATCTCCGGCTCGGTCGGCTCCTCCTGCTCGTACAGGTGGATGAGAACGCCGGTCATCTCGTTCTGCACGAGTTCCACCGCGTCCAACCCGTCCACGTAGTCGTGCCCTGGCACGACTATCGCCTCGAACAGCGGCAGCCAAGCGGCGAGCACTGCCTCGTCATCGCCGGACCGGAGGTCGTCGCAGGCCGGGCCTTGGGCGGCGGTGCCCTGCTCGGCCGCGATGACGTTCGCCTCGACGGCGGCCCACCACAGCCGTTCCAGCTCGCCCTCGTCCTCCATCTGCCCGTAGCGGCGCGGAACCTCGAGGCCGAGGGCGGCAGCGGCGGCGCCGGCGTCGGCCTCGGTGAGCGTGTCGTGCTCGGTGAGCGCGCGCTCGCCCGTCCAGTCGGCCAGGGAAAGGATCGTCGAGGTCAGGCGTGAGCCGCGCGCCGCGGCGGCCACCGCGGCGCGGGGCACCGGCCGCACCGGCGGGACGGCCAGTTCCCCGGCCCGCCGCAGGTACTCCTCGGTCCGGGCGTAGCGCTCCGCCTCGGGCAGCTCCTCGAAGCCGCGCACCCACGCGTCGACGGCCTCCTGGTCGTCCAGGGAGACGCCGTCCGCCTGGATCAGCCCGCCGATCACCTCGGCGGCGGCCTGCCGCTCCTCGCTGTCGACCGCGGCCACCATCTCGGCGAACTCGGGCCCGGTCCGGTCGATCTCCGCCGCCAGCGCGGCGGCGGCCGGCTCGGAGACCGCGCCGGTCTTGCCCAGATACGCGACGATCTTGCGGAGTGCGTCGAGGACGGCGGGGACGTCCTCGCCCGCGGCGACCACGGTCTCGGGAAAGACCTCCAGCAGCAGCGCGCGGAGCCCGTCCGGGGTCAGCTCGCCCGGGCCGGCGAGACCCATCTCCTCGTGCACGAGGCCGAGCAGGACGCGGACCCCTTGCTCGTCCAGCGTCTCGCCGTGTTCGCCCGCCCACCGACGCAGGTCGCCGGCGGTGCTCTCCACCCAGTTGTCGGCCACCCGAGAACCCTATTGGTCAGATCAGCTCCAGGGGGTCGATCTGGACCCGAACGATCTCCGTGGCCTTCCGCGCGCTGCGGACGCCCTGAGCTTCCTTCAGCGCGCGCGCCAGGGCGTGTCCCTCCGCCCGGGGCACGCGTATCAGCGCGCGTTCCTTCTCCTGCACGTCCGCTCCCGCCTTCGGAACGGGCACAGGACCGAGCACTTCCGCCCCCTCGGGCAGCCGGGAATCGGCCAGGAGCTCCCGTATCGCCGCCGGAGAGCCGGTGAGCGAGGCCATCCGCGCGGCGGGCGGGAACCCCACCTCCCTCCGCTCGGCCAGCTCCCGCTCGGCGTACGTGACCGGATCCCACCGGACGAGCGCCTGGACGGCGGGAAGCGACCCCTCGGCCGCCACGATCACCGGCGCCTGCGGGCGGACGAGCGACGCCGCGTTCATCCACCGCCGCAGCGTCTCCTCACCGGCACGCAGATCCGGGCGGCCCAGCAGGACCCAGCCGTCCAGCAGCAGCGCCGCCCTGTACCCCTCTTCTGCGGGCGGCTCCGCCCCCGGCGTGGACACCACGAGAGCGCGTTCCGGGCCGATCCGTTCGAGAATCGCATCGCGCCCAGACGTCCGTACGGGCACACCAGGGAACGCTCTGCCCAGCTCCTCCGCCGTGCGTTTCGCGCCGACCACGACGGCGCGCACCTGGAAGAAGCCGCACTCGGGGCAGTGCCAGTCGCCCGCGATGCGCCCGCACCATCGGCAGTAGGGGGCGGCGTGTGACGAGGCCAGCGACAGGGGCCCTTGGCAGGCCTCGCACCGTGCCGATGTGCGGCACCGCCCGCACGCGATGCCCGGCACGTATCCGCGCCTTGGCACCTGGACGAGGACGGGTCCGTCTTCCAGTGCCTGCCGGGCCGCCTCGAACGCGACGTTCGGCAGGCGGGCCGTGCGTGCGGCGGCGTCGCGGGCGAGCTGCGCGTCCTCCCCCACGTACCGGATCCGGGGCATCGCCGTCCGGACCCGCGTCCGGTCGGCCGCGAGCGTGTGCGCCCAGCCGCTCTCCACCAACTGGGTGGCGTCGGTCGTCCTGGTGAACCCGCCGATCAGCACCCCCGCATTCGCTCTGTGCGCACGCAGGGCAAGGACGTCACGGGGGTGCGGGTAAGGCGCGTGGGGTTCGGCATGGACGTCGTCCCCGTCGTCCCACAGCACGACCAGCCCGAGATTGCTGACGGGAGCGAACATGGCGGCGCGCGTACCCACCACCGCCCGCGCCTTGCCGCGCAGGACGGCAAGCCATCTCCGGTAACGCTCGGCAGGGCCTAGTTCCGCCGTCAAAGCAACGTGCAGCCCCTCCCCCAGCTCGGCCTTGAGCGCGGTGTTCACGCGCTCCACATCATGTCCGTCGGCCACCACGACGAGCGCACCGCGCCCGCCGCTCAGCGTGGCGGCGACCGCCCGTGCCATGGCGGCCGTCCAGTCGGGCCCCGGTAGCGCCGTCCAGACCGCCCGCGGCGCCCTCCCGTCGGCGAGGGCGCTCAGGAACGACGGCCCCGCCGGATAGTCCCCCCATACGCCCGCGTCGACCGCGCCGGGCATCTCACGGTCGTCGGGCCCCGCCGCCGGTTCGGCCTCCACGCGGGCGTGCCGGGGCGGGACCGCGAGCCGCAGCACGTCCGCGAAGGTGCCCGCGTACCGGTCGGCCACCTCCCGCGCCAGCGCGGCGATCTCCGGTGCCAGGACGGGCTCGGACGACGTGACCCGCTCCAGGAACAGCAGCTTGCCGCCGTGCCCGCTCTCGGCGACCCGCTCCAGCAGGAACCCGTCGACGAGCTGCCCGGCGAACCGCACCCGCACCCGGCAGCCCGGCACCGCCCCGGCGTCCAGCTCGGCGGGCACCAGGTAGTCGAAGGGCCGGTCCAGATGCGGCAGCGACATGTCGACCGCGATCCGCGCCACCGGGAGCTCCCCGGCCGGACGGCGCGCTCCCTTCTTCCCGGACTTGCCCGCCTGCTTCGGCTTTCCGGGCCTGCCGGGCTTGTCGCCCTTGTCGCTCTTGCCTGCGGGCGCCCGCGGGAGGTCGTCCAGCCCCGGGATCAGGTCCGTTCCCCCGCCGTCCTTCGTCACTCCTTCGTCCTACCAGATCGACCCGACAGCCAGATCAACCCGACGGCCAGGCTCGCGCGCTAGGGTTGACGCGTTTGATCGGGGGCACGCATCCTTCCGGCCCATTGCCCGATGCCGTCCTCGCCCCCGCCGCCCAACGAGCCCGTGCAGGCGAAGTGACCTCAGCGCATACTCAAGAGCGGGCGGACGCTCCGGTCCAGCACGGACCGTCGCGCCGTCCCGCGAGAACCTCCTCCGCGTGGAAGAGGTGGAAGAAGCGGGTGCGCCACCCGGTGGTGGCGTCCACGGTCGCGGCCGCCGTCCTCCACCTGGTGTGGGCGCTCTTCCTCGCGGCCGAGGGAGGCGACCTCGCGGCCCAGGCCGCGTGGACCGACTTCGTCTGGAAGCACCCTGACGCGGCGTACAGCTTCGCCTGGTACGGCGGGATGCATCCGGCGTCCTACAGCGTCATGTCGCCCTACCTGATGGCGCTGTTCGGCATCCGCACGGTCGCGGTGGTGACGGGCACCCTCTCGGCCGCCCTCACCGCGCACCTGCTCAAGCGGTTCAGGGCCCCGGTGGCGCTGCCCGCGTCGCTGTGGGCCGCGTTCGCGCTGTCGTGCAACTCCGCCTCGGGCCGCGTCACGTTCGGCCTGGGGCTGATGTTCGCGCTCCTCGCGGTGATCGTGGCGTTCACCCCGCGCGGCACGCCCGCCCTGCGCGCCGCCGGGATGGTCGTCCTCAGCCTGCTCGCCTCGCTCGCGAGCCCGGTCGCCGGCCTGTTCCTGCTGGTGCTGGCCGGCGCGCTGCTGCTCACCGGCCGCCGCCGGGCGGCCGTCTGCGTCGCCGTCGGGCTCCCCATCGTGGTGGGGACGACGAGCCTGCTGTTCCCGTTCAGCGGCGTGCAGCCGATCTCGCTCACCGCCATCGTGCTGCCCGCCCTCGCCAGCGTCGCCGCGATCCTGCTGTGCGCGCCGAAGAACTGGACGTTCATCCGCGTCGGCGCCGGCGTCTACCTGGCCGGGATCATCCTCACCTGGCTGATCCCCTCCCCCGTCGGCAGCAACGTCGAGCGCCTGTCGCTGCTGTTCGGCGGGATGTTCCTGCTGTCGGCGGTCGCCCGCGCGCAGGGCCGGCTCCGGATCGCCGTGCTGTCCCTGGCGTTCATCGTCACGGCCTCCTGGCAGGTCGTGAAGCCCGTCGACGACCTGATCCACACCGAGCCGGCGGCGTCCGCGGCCGACCACGCCCGCGGCCTCGTCGCCGAACTGGACTCCCTCGGCGCCGGCAAGGCGCGCATCGAGGTCGTGCCGCTGCGCTCCCACTGGGAGTCGTCCGGCCTCAGCCGCCACTTCGTCCTGGCGCGCGGCTGGAACCGGCAGGTCGACGCCGAACGCCACAAGCTGTTCTACGAGGACGGCGCGCTGACGCCCGCCTCCTACCGCGCCTGGCTGCACGAGTGGGCCGTGCAGTACGTCGTCCTGCCCGAGCAGGAGGTCGACTGGTCCGCGCGCGACGAGGCCGCTCTCGTCGGGGGCGGCCAGCCGTACCTCACCGAGGTCTGGCAGGACGAGCATTGGCGCCTGTTCCGCGTCGCGGGCCCGGTGTCCCTGGTCGACCGCCCGGCGTCCGTCCATGAGCTGGACGCGGGCGAACTCGTCGTCGACATGCCGTCCGCCGGGTCCGTCCTGGTGCGGGTCTCCTGGTCTCCCTGGCTGAGCGCGGCGGGTGGGGACGCCTGCCTGGCGCGCGCGGGCGACTTCGTCCGGCTGACGGCGCACCAGCCCGGCCGCTACACGATCGCGGCCCGCTACGGCCTGCACCGCGGCGACCGCTGCGGCTCCTGACAGCACGAAGAGGGCCCCGGGGCGTCGCCCCGGGGCCCTCTTCGTGCGGACGGTCAGAGACCGGCGGCGGAGGCCAGCGCCTTGGCGCGGTCGGTCGACTCCCAGGAGAAGTCGGGCTCCGACCGGCCGAAGTGGCCGTAGGCGGCGGTCTGCTGGTAGATCGGGCGGAGCAGGTCCAGGTCGCGGACGATCGCGGCCGGACGCAGGTCGAACACCTCGTCGATCGCCTTCTCGATCTTCTCTGTGGCGACCTTCTCCGTGCCGAACGTCTCGACGAACACGCCGACCGGGTGCGCCTTGCCGATCGCGTACGCGACCTGGACCTCGGCGCGGTCGGCGAGCTGCGCGGCGACGATGTTCTTGGCGACCCAGCGCATCGCGTACGCGGCGGACCGGTCGACCTTGGACGGGTCCTTGCCGGAGAACGCGCCGCCGCCGTGCCGGGCCATGCCGCCGTAGGTGTCGACGATGATCTTGCGGCCGGTGAGGCCGGCGTCGCCCATCGGGCCGCCGATCTCGAAGCGGCCCGTCGGGTTGACCAGCAGCCGGTAGCCGTCGATGTCGAGGTCGAACTGGGCGAGCACCGGGTCGACCACGTGCTCCTTCACGTCCGGGGCGAGCAGCTCCTTGAGGTCGATGTCGGGAGCGTGCTGGCTGGACACCACGACGGTGTCGAGGCGGACGCCGCGGTCGCCGTCGTACTCGATCGTGACCTGGGTCTTGCCGTCCGGGCGCAGGTAGGGGACGTCGCCGCTCTTACGGACGGCCGACAGCCGCTGCGCGAGCCGGTGCGCGAGCGTGATCGGCAGCGGCATCAGCTCGGGCGTCTCGCTGGTGGCGTAGCCGAACATCAGGCCCTGGTCGCCGGCGCCCTGCCGGTCGAGGTCGTCGACGCCCTCGCCCTCGCGGGTCTCGTAGGCGTCGTCGACGCCCTGCGCGATGTCGGGCGACTGCGCGCCGATGGACACCGACACGCCGCAGGAGTGCCCGTCGAAGCCCTTCTTGGACGAGTCGTAGCCGATCTCCAGGATCTTCTCCCGGATCACGCCCGGGATGTCCACATAGGTCTCGGTGGTGACCTCACCGGCCACATGCACCTGACCCGTCGTGATCATCGTCTCGACGGCGACCCGGCTCTTCGGGTCGTCCTTGAGCATCGAGTCGAGGATCGCGTCGCTGATCTGGTCCGCGATCTTGTCCGGGTGTCCTTCGGTCACGGACTCGGAGGTGAACAGGCGGCGAGACACGTACGTGAACTCCTTGCAGCGGCTGCTGACTGACGTCGCAGGACGGATATGTCATCGAGTTCGGCGGGGACGTCCCCCGCACGGGTATCCACGGTGGTAAGCCCGAAGTCTAGCCCGATCGTCCTCGGGTGCCGGTAGAGACTCGGTGGAGTCGGGCGGCCTCCGGTCAATCCGCGGGCAGGGGATCCAGGCGCGCGGCGACGAGGTCCCAGACGATCTCGGCGAGGGCCTCCTTGGCGCCGCGCGGCACCTCGGTGTGCGAGCCGTCCGCGCCGAGGATCACGGCCTCGTTGTCGGGACGGCCGAAGGTCAGGTCCTCGCCGACCTGGTTCACGACGAGGAGGTCGCTGCCCTTGCGGGCGAGCTTGGCGCGGCCGTTCGCGAGGACGTCGTCGGTCTCGGCCGCGAAGCCGACGATCACCTGGCCGGCCCGGCGGTTCTCGCCCAGCCCGGCCAGGATGTCGGGGTTCTTGACGAGCCGGATCGGCTCCGGCTCCGCCCCCTCCGTCTTCTTGATCTTCGAGCCGCGGTACCCGGCCGGCCGGAAGTCGGCGACGGCGGCGGCCATCACCACCGCGTCGGCGTCGCCGGCGGCCGCCACGACGGCCTTGTGCATCTCCTCGGCCGACCCGACGGCCACGACCTCGGCGCCGGCGGGGTCGGGCAGGGCGACGTTGGCGGAGACGAGCGTCACGCGCGCGCCGCGCGCCACGGCCGTGCGGGCGAGAGCGTAGCCCTGCAGGCCGGACGAGCGGTTGCCGATGAAGCGGACGGGGTCGATGGCCTCCCGGGTGCCGCCCGCGGAGACGACGACGTGCCGCCCCGCGAGGTCGCGCCCGTCCGCGCCGCGGGCCAGGACGTGCCGCGCGACCTCGAACAGCTCGGCCGGGTCGGGCAGCCGGCCGGGGCCGGTGTCGGCGCCGGTGAGCCGCCCGGACGCCGGCTCGACCACCGTCGCGCCGCGGGACCGCAGGGTCGCGACGTTGGCCCGGGTCGCCGGGTGCTCCCACATCTCGGTGTGCATCGCGGGCGCGAACACGACCGGGCAGCGGGCGGTGAGCAGGGTGTTGGTGAGCAGGTCGTCGGCCAGCCCGTGCGCGGCCCTGGCCAGCAGGTCGGCGGTGGCGGGGGCGACGAACACCAGGTCGGCGCCCTGCCCGAGCCGGACGTGCGGGACCTGCGAGACCCCGTCCCACACCGCGGCGGAGACGGGGTTGCCCGACAGCGCCGCCCAGGTCGGCTCGCCGACGAAGCGCAGCGCGTCCTCGGTCGGCACGACGGTGACGTCATGGCCGGACTCGGTGAGCCGCCGCAGCAGCTCGCACACCTTGTACGCGGCGATTCCGGCGCTCACGCCGAGGACGACGCGCGGCTTTCGGGAGGTCATGCGGACACTGTCCCATCAGGGCCCGGTGCCCGGTCGCACCGGGGCCGCCCGGGCCGGCGGGCGGCTCAGCCCTCGATCGGCTCGGCGTTCAGCAGGCCCTCGCGGGTCTCGCGGAGCGCGATCGACAGCGGCTTCTCCTGCACCTGGGTCTCGACGAGCGGGCCGACGTACTCCAGCAGGCCCTCGCCCAGCTGGGCGTAGTAGGCGTTGATCTGCCGGGCGCGCTTCGCCGCGATGCTCACGAGGCCGTACTTGGTGTCGACGACCTCCAGGAGCTCGTCGATCGACGGGTTGGTGATGCCCTCATTGCTGGCTGCCACTCGGTGGCCTTCCACTGGTAGGTCCTGGCTGGTGCTGCGTTCCCCGCCCGCCTGTCCCGGCGGGTGCCGCACTAGTGAACAGCCATCAAGGTTAGCAGCTCATCGCACACGTCCTGGACGGACGTGTTGACGAGCGTGACGTCGAACTCCTTCTCGGCGGCGAGTTCCACCCGCGCCGCGTCGAGCCGGCGTTCGATCACCTCTGGCGGCTCGGTGCCGCGGCCGGTCAGCCGCCGGACGAGTTCCTCCCAGCTCGGCGGCGCGAGGAAGACGAGCCGCGCCTGCGCCATGGACCGGCGGACCTGCCGGGCACCCTGGAGATCGATCTCCAGGAGCACCGGCTCGCCGCGGGCGAGGCGCTCCTCGACGGGCCGGCGGGGGGTGCCGTAGCGGTTCCCCGCGAACTCGGCCCATTCGAGGAGCTCCCCTTCGTCGACGAGCCGGTCGAAACCGGCGTCGTCGACGAAGAAGTACTGCACGCCGTCGGTCTCACCCGGGCGGGGGGCCCGGGTGGTCACCGAGACCGACAGCCACACCTGCGGGTGTGATCGCCGGATCTCGGCGACGACCGTGCTCTTGCCGACGCCCGACGGCCCGGACAGGACCGTCAGCCGCCGCGCGAGCGGGCCGTGCGTTCTGGAGCCTTCCGGCGCAGCGATGGGTGCGCCGGAGCCGGGCGGGATGGAGCCTGCTTCGGGTCGCCCCGAGCCGGCCGCGGCGGCCTGACCGCCGCGCCCGCCCGTGAGTCGCGCGTCAGCGGTTCGCACTTCCGCCGAACTCACGCTCCAGGGAGGCGCGCTGGTTGGCACCGAGGCCCCGCACACGGCGGGACTCGGCGATGCCCAGGCGCTCCATGATCTGCTTCGCACGGACCTTGCCCACACCGGGCAGTGATTCGAGGAGGGCCGACACCTTCATCTTTCCGATGACGTCGTCGGACTGACCATCTTTCAGAACCTCTGCGAGCGAGGTTCCCCCGTGCTTGAGCCGGTTCTTAACCTCGGCCCGCTCCTTGCGAGCCTTGGCAGCCTTCTCCAGGGCTGCGGCGCGCTGTTCGGGGGTTAGGGGCGGAAGAGCCACGCCGGGTCACCTCAGGTTTCCACTCGACGGAGTCGGACGGGTTGGGAAACTAGCGAGTTCACCACCCATAAGGCAACGTGAAGTGCCGTTTAGCCCACCACAAATTCACGATTATCACTCCCCGGAGTGTCCCGAATACAGAGTGTACCCAATCCGGGGGGGTCGGCGCCGCATCCCCTTGCCTTGCTGGGACTTTCGCATGATCGTGAAAATCCCCCCATTTCAACCCCAAATACGGCACTCCATGCCCATCGGTCACTCCGGTTCGCGGCCCCTCCGGCCCGTCCCGCCGCTCCGCGGACCGCCCCCCGCGGCCGCAGCCGGCCGCCCTCTGTGAGGTCTCCCACAACCGATCCCGACCGAGTGACACTCATCACGCCGCACCGTTCCGCACGTCGCGGCGGCACCGTTACTGTCATCCTCGACAACATCCGACCCCGCCAAGATCAGTCTCCCGCTCGGAGGGCCGCGCCACCGCACCAAGCTCCCCCGCCCGCCGCCAGGGCACCGACATGGACGCGGAACGACCGGGCGATCCCGTGGCCTCCCCCGCGGTGAATCGCCACTCCGCGTGAACGAGTTCCTCGTTCGACACGTACTCGCAATGCGAACACTCGCTCCCCGGCATTCGCATGCGACTAAAACCACAATGTGCGGTCTCGCGCGTCCAAGTGCGCTTCGAAAGTTTCGCGGAATGCAGTTCCGCCCGTACACCCACGGTCACCGCAATCCCCACCCCCCGGCGCCGGGGGGCAGGTGCGCCAGGGGGTCACAGGGCGCCGGGCGTGGTGCGGCGCAGGGCCGCCGCTATGGCGGCCGCGGCGGCGCCCGGGTCGGGGGCTCCGGTGATGGGGCGGCCGATGACCAGGAGGTCGGCCCCCGCGGCCAGGGCGTCCTCGGGGGTGGCGACGCGGGCCTGGTCCTGGTTGGCGGCGCCGGCGGGGCGGACCCCCGGCGTGATCAGCGTGATGTCGGGGCCGACCTCGGCGCGGACGGCGGCGGCCTCCTGCGGGGAGCAGACGAGTGCCTGCGCGCCCGCCTCGACGGCGAGGACGGCGAGGCGGCGGACGGCGTCCGGGGCCGGTCCGGCGAGGCCGAGAGCGGTGAGGTCGGCCTCGCCGAGGGAGGTGAGGACGGTCACCGCGGCGATCTTGGTGGCCGGGACGGCCTCCACGGCGGCGCGGATCATCGCGGGGCCGCCGGCGGCGTGCACGGTCAGGTAGGACGGCTTGAGCCGCGCGACGGCGCGGGCGGCGCCGCGGACGGTCGCCGGGATGTCGTGGAGCTTGAGGTCCAGGAAGACCTGCACGCGGCTCGCTCCGCGGACGCTGGCGACGACGTCGGGCCCGTACCTCAGGTAGAGCTCCAGGCCCACCTTGACGGTGGAGACGTGCGGCGTGACCAAGGTGGCCCAGCGCGCGGCCGTCTCCAGGTCGGGCGCGTCCAGCGCGACGGCGATGGGGGCGGCGGTCACGGCGTCTCCTTCTCGGGCTCTTGCGGGCGCACCTGGGGCGGGACGTACCCGGCGGGCTTGTGCGCGAGGCCGACGGCGTCGGCGAGGCGGCCGATGCGGCGGGCCGCGAGCGCCTCCTCCAGTTCGCGCAGGACGCGGGGGCCGGCCGCAGGGTCGTGGAAGACGGCGGTGCCGACGGCGACGGCGGACGCCCCGGCGAGGATGAACTCGAGCGCGTCCAGGCCGGTGGCGATGCCGCCGACGCCGATGATGGGGGTGCTCGGCAGGGCGGCGTGCACCTGGTAGACGCAGCGGACCGCGATGGGCCTGATGGCGGGCCCGGACAGCCCGCCCGACACGCCGGACAGCGCGGGACGGAGCGTGCGCGGGTCGATCGCCATCCCCTCGACGGTGTTGATCAGCGTGAGGCCGTCGGCGCCCGCGTCGACGCAGGCGAGCGCGATCGTGACGATGTCGGTCACGTCGGGGGCGAGCTTGGCGAAGATCGGGACGCCCGGACGGGCGTGGGCACGGACGGCGCGGACGACCGACGCGGCGGCGGCGGGATGCCAGGCGAACACGCGGCCGCGGTCCTCGGCGTTGGGGCAGGCGACGTTGACCTCGATCGCCGCGATGCCGGGGACGCCACGGAGGCGGCGGGCCAGGTCGCCGTACTCCTCGACGCCGTTGCCGGCGATGGAGACGATCGTGCGGACGCCCTGCTCGACGAGCCAGGGAAGGTCGCGTTCCAGGAACGTCTCCACGCCCGGCCCCTGGAGGCCCACGGCGGTGAGGAGGCCGCTCGGGGTCTCGGTCACCCGCGGTGTGGGACGTCCCGCGCGCGCTTGCGGCATGACCGACGCGGTGACGAACGCGCCCAGGCGGGTGAGGTCGAAGAACTGGGCGAGCTCCCGTCCCGTCCCGCCGCACCCGGAGGCGGTCAGGACGGGGTTGGACAGCTCCAGAGGCCCGAGCGCGGTCCTGACCCGGTCGCTCACCCGGTCGCTCATCGAGGGCCCCCTTCAGAGACGCTCAGGACGCGCGGCGCGCCGAGCGCGTCGAACGGGATCGTGCCGAGGTCGCCCCACCGGACGCGGTCGCCGCGCAGGACGGGGCCGTCCGCACAGGCGCGGACCATGCGGGTCACGCCGTCGTCGCCGTGCACGGGGAGCATGCACGTCATGCACACGCCGATGCCGCACGCCCCCGTCCGCTGCAGGAACTCCTCGACCGACACCTGCGAGGGCAGGCCGAAGTCGCCGGCGATCTGGGTGACCGAGCGGAGCAGGCTCGTCGGGCCGCAGCCGTAGACGACGTCGGCGCCGGTCTCCTCGATGACGCGGGGCAGGACGTCGCGGACGGTGCCACGCTCCCCCATCGAGCCGTCCTCGGTGGCGACGGTCGAGCTGTCGCCGATGCGCTGCGCCATCCGGGACCCGAACACCTGCCGGGCGGACGGCCCGCCGAGCACGAAGTGCACCTGGCAGCCGCGCCGCAGCAGCGTGTCGGCGAGCGCGAACACGGCCGCGCCGCCGGGCCCGCCGGCGGCGAGCAGGCAGGTCACCGGGTCGCGGGGCAGCCGGAACGGGCGGCCGAGCGGCCCGACGAGGTCGATCTGGTCACGGGAGCGGCGGCCGGCGAGCCACGCCGTGCCGGGCTCGGTGTCGGCGAACACCAGCTCGACGGTGCCGCCGTAGTCGGACTTGACCTCGTGCACGCCGAAGCACCGGCGGACCAGGCGGGACGTGTGCTCGCCGCCGACGGCGAGCGCCACGAACTGGCCGGGCCGGAACCGCTCGGCGATGGCGGGGGCCACCAGCGTCATCGCGCGGTAGTCCTGCACCTGGCGGACCGTCAGGACCGTCGCCGACGTCTGCACCGGCGTGTCGGACACCCGTCTCCCTCTCCTCGTCGTGCGCCGCGCACGGCCGGGCGACGCGTCCGCCCGGCCGTGCGCGGCCTGTCGTCACCCGGGCGGCAGGGCCGCGTCCGGCGCGCCGCGGCCGTGGGCGCCGGCCATCCGCTCGGCGTGCTCCTGGAGGGAGCGGACGCCGACCTGGCCGCCCGCGACGGCCTCGATGCCCTGCACCGCCGCCGCGAGACCCTGCACGGTCGTCACGCACGGTACGCCCCGCAGCACGGCCGCGGTGCGGATCTCGTAACCGTCGAGCCGCGGCCCGGACTGGCCGGGGCTGCCGAAGGGCGTGTTGACGATGAGGTCGACCTCGCCGTCCAGGACGCGCCGCACGATCGTGGGCTCGCCGGACGGGCCCGGACCCTCGCTGTGCTTGCGCACGATCTTGGCACGCACGCCGTTGCGGCGCAGGACCTCCGCGGTCCCTTCCGTGGCAAGAATCTCAAAGCCCAGGTCAGCGAGCCGCTTCACCGGGAACACCATGTGCCGTTTGTCGCGGTTCGCCACGGACACGAACGCGCGTCCCTTGGTCGGCAGCGACCCGTAGGCGGCCTGCTGCGACTTGGCGAACGCGGTGCCGAACACCTCGTCGATCCCCATGACCTCGCCGGTCGACCGCATCTCGGGGCCGAGGACGATGTCGACGCCCTGCCCGCTCTCGTTGCGGAACCGGTCGAAGGGGAGGACGGCCTCCTTCACCGCGATCGGCGCGTCCAGCGGCAGGGTGCCGCCGTCGCCCGTCTCGGGCAGCATGCCGTCGGCGCGCAGTTCCGCAATGGTGGCGCCCATCATGACGCGTGCCGCCGCCTTGGCGAGGGGCACGGCCGTCGCCTTGGACACGAACGGCACCGTGCGGGACGCGCGCGGGTTGGCCTCCAGCACGTACAGGACGCCCGCGGAGAGCGCGTACTGGACGTTCATGAGCCCGCGCACGCCGACACCGCGTGCGAGCGCCTCCGTGGCCTCGCGGATGCGGCGGATGTCGTCGTGCCCCAGCGTGATGGGCGGCAGCGCGCACGCCGAGTCGCCGGAGTGGATCCCGGCCTCCTCGATGTGCTCCATGACACCGCCGAGGTAGAGCTCCTCGCCGTCGAAGAGGGCGTCGACGTCGATCTCGATGGCCTCGTCCAGGAAGCGGTCGACCAGGACGGGGTGCTCGGGGCTCGCCTCCGTGGCGCGGGCCATGTACGACTCCAGCGTGACGTCGTCGTACACGATCTCCATGCCGCGCCCACCGAGCACGTACGAGGGACGGACGAGGACGGGGTAACCGATCTCGTCGGCGATCTCGCGCGCCTCCTCGTAGGACGTGGCGGTGCCGTGCTTGGGCGCGAGCAGCCCCGCCCTGTGCAGGACCCGTCCGAACGCGCCGCGCTCTTCGGCGAGGTGGATGCTCTCCGGGGAGGTGCCCACGATCGGCACTCCGGCGTCCTTGAGCTTCTGGGCGAGGCCCAGGGGCGTCTGGCCGCCGAGCTGGACGATGACGCCCGCGACCTCACCGGACTGCTGCTCCGCGTGGACGACCTCCAGGACGTCCTCCAGTGTCAGGGGCTCGAAGTAGAGCCGGTCGGAGGTGTCGTAGTCGGTGGAGACCGTCTCGGGGTTGCAGTTGACCATCACGGTCTCGTAGCCCGCGTCCGCCAGCGTGAAGGACGCGTGGACGCACGAGTAGTCGAACTCGACGCCCTGGCCGATGCGGTTGGGGCCGCTGCCCAGGATGATGACCTTGGGCTTGGCTCCCGGCGGGACCTCGGTCTCCTCGTCGTAGGCCGAGTACAGGTACGGCGTCTGCGCCTCGAACTCGGCGGCGCAGGTGTCGACGGTCAGGTAGACGGGGCGGATGCCGAGCGCGTGCCGCAGCTCGCGCACGACCTCTTCGGAGAGGTTCCGCAGCTCGCCGATCTGCGCGTCGGAGAACCCGTGCCGCTTGGCGCGCAGCAGCTTGTCCCTGGTGAGAGCGTCGTCGGCGGTGCGGATCTCCTCGGCGACCTCGTTGATGGCCGCGATCTGGTCCAGGAACCAGGGGTCGATGCCGGTCGCCTCGTACAGATCCTGGATGCCTGCACCCGCCCAGAGCGCGCGCTGGACGTCCCTGAGCCGTCCGTCGTGCGGGCGCTTGGCCGACTCGATGAGCGCCTCGGCGTCGGCTTCGCCGGCCCAGCTGAATGACGAGCCCTTCTGCTCCAGCGACCGCAGGGCCTTCTGCAGGGCCTCGGTGAAGCAGCGCCCGATGGCCATGGCCTCGCCCACGGACTTCATGTGCGTGGTCAGCGTGCCGTCGGCGCCGGGGAACTTCTCGAACGCGAACCGGGGCACCTTCACCACGACGTAGTCGAGCGTCGGCTCGAACGACGCGGGCGTCTCGCGGGTGATGTCGTTCGGGATCTCGTCCAGGGTGTAGCCGATCGCCAGCTTCGCCGCGATCTTGGCGATCGGGAAGCCGGTGGCCTTGGACGCGAGGGCCGACGAGCGCGACACGCGCGGGTTCATCTCGATGACGATCATCCGGCCGGTGCCGGGATGCACGGCGAACTGGATGTTGCAGCCGCCGGTGTCGACGCCGACCTCGCGGATCACCGCGATCGCGACGTCCCGCATGTTCTGGTACTCGCGGTCGGTGAGCGTCAGCGCGGGCGCGACCGTGATCGAGTCGCCGGTGTGCACGCCCATCGGGTCGAGGTTCTCGATGGAGCACACGATGACCACGTTGTCGGCGCGGTCGCGCATGACCTCCAGCTCGTACTCCTTCCAGCCGAGGATCGACTCCTCCAGGAGCACCTCGCCGGTCGGGGACGCGTCGAGCCCGGCGCCGGCGATGCGGCGCAGGTCGGCCTCGTCGTGGGCGAAGCCGGAGCCCCGGCCGCCCATCGTGAACGACGGCCGGACGACCAGGGGGTAGCCGAGCTCGCCGGCCGCCGCGAGGCAGTCGTCCATCGAGTGGCAGATGACCGACCGGGCGGACTCGGCGTTCAGGCCCTGCTCGCGGGCGACCTTGGCGACGACGTCCTTGAACCGCTCGCGGTTCTCGCCGGCCTGGATCGCGTCCACGTCGGCGCCGATCAGCTCGACCCCGTACTTCTCCAGGACGCCGCTCTCGTAGAGCGAGATGGCGGTGTTCAGGGCCGTCTGGCCGCCGAGGGTGGGCAGCAGCGCGTCCGGCCGCTCCCTGGCGATGATCTTCTCCACGACCTCGGGGGTGATCGGCTCGACGTAGGTCGCGTCGGCGAACTCCGGGTCGGTCATGATCGTGGCCGGGTTGCTGTTGACCAGCGTCACCCGCAGGCCCTCGGCCTTCAGCACCCGGCACGCCTGGGTGCCGGAGTAGTCGAACTCGCACGCCTGGCCGATGACGATCGGCCCGGAGCCGATGACCAGGACGGACTTCAGATCTTCGCGACGCGGCATTACTTCGACGCCTCCAGCGGCTTGGCGGAACTCGGGGACGCAAGAGCCATCGACATCAGCCCCCCACCTTCCGGCCGTCCATCAGCTCGCAGAAACGGTCGAAGAGCCCGGACGCGTCGTGCGGGCCGGCGGCGGCCTCCGGGTGGTACTGGACGCTGAACGCGGGACGCTCCAGGAGGCGCAGCCCTTCGACGCATCCGTCGTTGAGGTTGACGTGGCTGACCTCTGCGGGGCCGTAGGGGGTGTCGAACGGGCCGTCCGCGGGGGCCTGCACCGCGAACCCGTGGTTGTGGGCCGACACGTCGACCCTTCCGGTCGTCCGGTCCTGGACGGGCTGGTTGATGCCCCGGTGGCCGAACCTCAGCTTGTACGTGCCGAGGCCGAGCGCGCGGCCGAAGATCTGGTTGCCGAAGCAGATGCCGAAGAACGGCGTCCCGGAGTCGAGGACGCCCTTCAGCGCGTCCACGGCGTAGTCGGCGGCGGCCGGGTCCCCGGGGCCGTTGGAGAAGAACACGCCGTCGGGGCCGAGGGCGAGGATCTCCTCGGCCGTGCTGGTCGCCGGCAGGACGTGCACCTCGCAGCCCCGCTCGGACATCCGGTACGGCGTCATCGACTTGATGCCGAGGTCGACCGCGGCGACGGTGTAGCGCTTCTCGCCCTTGGCCTTGATGACGTACGGGTCGGTGGTGGAGACGTCCCGTGCGAGGTCGGCGCCCTCCATCGAGGGGCTCTGCCGCACGCGCTCGACGAGCGCGCCCTCACCGGGTGCCACCGCGTCCGCGCCGCTGAAGATGGCGGCGCGCATCGCGCCCTTGTCACGCAGGTGCCGCGTCAGCGCGCGCGTGCCGGGCATGGCGATGCCCACCACTCCCTGGTCGCGCAGGGCGGAACCCAGCGAACCGGTGGCCCGCCAGTTGGACGCCACACGGGCGGGCTCACGCACCACGTAGCCGGCCACCTGGATGCGGCGGGACTCGGGGTCCTCGCCGTTGACGCCGGTGTTGCCGATGTGCGGGGAGGTCATGGCCACGATCTGCCGGGCGTACGAGGGGTCGGTGAGGGTCTCCTGGTAGCCGGTCATGCCGGTGTTGAAGACCATCTCGCCGAAGGTCTCTCCCTCGGCCCCGTACGCGACCCCGTGGAACACCCTGCCGTCTTCCAGAACGAGCAGAGCAGGGTTCATTGAAGCTTCCCTTCCAGGACGGTCGGCTTGCCGCGCAGGAACGTCGCGACGACCCGCCCGGGCAGCTCCAGCCCCGCGAACGGGGTGTTGCGGCTCTTGGAGGTCATCGCGGACGGGTCCACGGCGCGGCGCGGCGACGGGTCGTACAGCGTGATGTTGGCGGGCGAACCTGCCTCCAGCGGACGACCCTGTCCGGAAAGGCGGCCGATGCGGGCGGGACGTGCGGACATCCGGTCGGCGACCCCGGCCCAGTCGAGCAGGCCGGTCTCGATCATGGCCTCCTGGACGACCGGGAGCGCCGTCTCCAGCCCGATCATGCCCATCGCGGCCACCGCCCACTCGGTCTCCTTGGCCTCGACCGGGTGCGGGGCGTGGTCGGTGGCGACGCAGTCGATCGTGCCGTCGGCGAGCGCGTGCCGCAGCGCCGTGACGTCGTCGGCGGTGCGCAGCGGCGGGTTGACCTTGAAGATCGGGTCGTAGGTCTCGGCCCTGCCGTCGTTCAGCAGCAGGTGGTGCGGGGTGACCTCGGCGGTCACCGGGCAGCCCTTGCTCTTCGCCCAGCGGATGATCTCCACCGATCCGGCCGTGGACACGTGGCACACGTGCAGCCGCGACCCGACGTGCTGGGCGAGCAGCACGTCCCGGGCGATGATCGCCTCCTCGGCGACGGCGGGCCAGCCCCGCAGGCCGAGCGCCGCCGACATCTCGCCCTCGTTCATCTGGGCGCCCTCGGTGAGGCGCGGCTCCTGGGCGTGCTGGGCGACGACGCCGTCGAACGCCTTCACGTACTCCAGCGCGCGGCGCATGATGACCGCGTCCGACACGCAGTGGCCGTCGTCGGAGAAGACCCGTACCCGGGCGGCGGAGTCGGCCATCGCGCCGAGCTCGGCGAGCTGCTCGCCGGCGATGCCGCGGGTGACCGCCCCGACGGGCTGGACGTCGCAGTAACCGGCCTCGCGGCCGAGGCGCCACACCTGCTCGACCACTCCGGCGGTGTCGGCGACCGGGTCGGTGTTGGCCATCGCGTGGACGGCGGTGTACCCGCCCACCGCGGCCGCCTTCGTCCCCGACTCGACGGTCTCGGCGTCCTCGCGGCCCGGCTCGCGCAGATGGGTGTGGAGGTCGACCAGGCCGGGGAGGGCGACGAGCCCGCCGGCGTCGACGGTCTGCGCCCCGGCTTCGCCCAGCCCGGGACCGACCTCGGCGATGGCGCCCTCGCGGACGAGGATGTCGGCGGGCTCGCCGCCGAGGATCCGCGCGCCCTTGATGATGTACGTCGTCACTGGGAGACCTCCTGGCCGATGGCAGGCTCGGAGCCCCCGAGCAGCAGGTACAGGACCGCCATGCGGGCGCTGACGCCGTTGGCGACCTGCTCGACGATCGTGGAACGGACCGAGTCGGCGACCTCGGCGGCGATCTCGACGCCGCGGTTCATCGGGCCTGGGTGCATGACGATGGCGTGCTCGGGCAGCTGCGCCATGCGCTCGGCGTCCAGCCCGTAGCGGCGGCTGTACTCGCGCACGGTCGGGAAGTAGGAGGCGTTCATCCGCTCCTGCTGGACGCGCAGCATCATGATGACGTCGCTCTTGGGGATGACGCCGTCCAGGTCGTAGGAGACCGAGCACGGCCACGTGTCGATGGCGACGGGCAGCAGCGTCGGGGGCGCGACCACGGTGACGTCCGCGCCGAGCGTGTCGAGCAGCAGGACGTTGGATCGTGCCACCCGGCTGTGCAGGACGTCCCCCACGATCGTGACCCGGCGGCCCTCCAGGTCACCGAGGCGCTTGCGCATCGTGAACGCGTCCAGGAGCGCCTGGGTCGGGTGCTCGTGCGTGCCGTCGCCGGCGTTGACCACGCTGCCCTGCACCCAGCCGGCGAGGCGGTGCGGCGCGCCCGAGGCGCCGTGCCGGACGACGACGCCGTCCGCGCCCATCGCCTCCAGCGTGAGCGCCGTGTCCTTCAGGCTCTCGCCCTTGGACACGCTCGACCCCTTGGCGGAGAAGTTGATCACATCGGCGGACAGCCGCTTGGCCGCCGCCTCGAACGAGATCCGGGTGCGGGTGGAGTCCTCGAAGAAGAGGTTGACGACCGTCCGGCCGCGCAGCGTCGGCAGCTTCTTGATGGAGCGGCCCGCGATCCGCGCCAGCTCCTCGGCCGTGTCGAGGACGAGCAGCGCGTCGTCGCGGGACAGGTCGGCGGCGGAGATCAGATGGCGGTTCATTCGGCACCCCCGGTCGGGCCGAGCAGGACGGTGTCGCGCCCGTCGTTCTCGTCCAGCAGCACCTTCACGGTCTCCCGCATCGAGGTGGGCAGGTTCTTGCCCACGTAGTCGGCGCGGATCGGCAGCTCCCGGTGCCCGCGGTCGACCAGCACGGCCAGCTGGACGGCGCGGGGCCGGCCGAGGTCGTTCAGCGAGTCCAGCGCGGCGCGCACCGTCCGGCCGGAGAACAGCACGTCGTCGACCAGGACGACGACGCGGTCGTCGACGCCGCCGGGCGGCAGCTCGGTGCGGCCGAGCGCGCGGGCGGGCCGCATCCGCAGGTCGTCCCGGTACATGGTCACGTCGAGCGAGCCCCAGGGCACCGGGCGGCCCTCGACCTCGCGCAGCGCCCCGGCCAGCCGCTCGGCCAGCGTCACGCCGCGGGTCTGGATGCCGAGCAGCAGGACGTCGTGGCCGCCCTTGGTCCGCTCGAGGATCTCGTGTGCGATGCGGGTCAGCGCGCGCCTGATGTCGGGACCCTCCAGAACGGCCTTGGGCCGGGGATCACCGTCCGCCACGCGCCGCTCCTGTCCGGAGGCAGCATTCACCGCCGAAACCTCCTTCCCCGCCTCACGGGACGGGCCTTAAAGGACGTCATGTCGCACCCACGTTAGCAGCCGGCCCGGACCGCTCCGCACCCGGACCGGTCCACGTCTTCGCAGGTGAGAGGGGTCACATTCGATCATGTGCCGGGCGCCGCGGCGGGCCGCCCCGGGCCCGCCGCCGCGCGCCCGGGGCCGCCCGCGGCCGATCCGGACGGCCCGGATCGAGTCCTGCGGATTCGACCGCTTTTTTCCAATCGGCTTGACCTGGGGCCCTACCCGTTTTACCGTCACTGTCCGTAACCATCCCTGGAGACAGACTCCTGAGGCCCCTGGCTTCATGAATCTGTCTCCCCCCGGTGACATGACCGGGGTCCGACGACGACGAAAGTGAGCCTGGGGGCCGCATAATGCCGTCTGAATACGCTAAGGCTCTCGGCGCGCGCCTGCGCGCCATCCGCACCCAGCAGGGCCTCTCCCTGCACGGTGTGGAGGAGAAGTCACGCGGCCGCTGGAAGGCCGTCGTCGTGGGTTCGTACGAGCGGGGCGACCGCGCCGTCACCGTTCAGAAGCTGGCCGAGCTCGCCGATTTCTACGGCGTGCCGGTTTCCGAGTTGCTGCCCGGCGGAGCCGCGCCGAGCCCGCTCGGGCCTACACCCAAGCTCGTGATCGATCTAGAGCGGTTGCAGCAGCTTCCGAAAGACAAGGCCGGTCCTCTCGCCCGCTACGCCGCGACGATCCAGAGCCAGCGGGGCGACTACAACGGAAAGGTCCTGTCCATCCGCCAGGAAGACCTGCGTTCACTCGCGGTCATCTACGACAAGTCCCCGACCGAGCTGACCGAAGAGCTGATCGGCTGGGGCGTCCTCGACCCGGAGGCGCGCCGCGCCGTCGAGTCCTTCTGATACACCCACCACTCGTTCATTCCACTTGTCCGACCGCTTCACCAGCACCACCGCTTCACTGCACCATCGGGACGGGGTCCGGCACCGCGCCGGGCCCCGCTCGGCGTCCGCGCGGCCGGCGGCGCGGGGCGAGCAGGGCCAGCGGCAGGACGGCGGCCATGACGGCGGCGCTCACCGCGAAGCCGGTCGTGTAGCCGCCCTCGCCCGAGACCACCACGATGACGACCGCGCTGATCTGCGTCCCGAGGGACGCGCCGACCGTGCGGATGAGGGTGTTGATGCCGGTCGCCACGCCCGTCTCGCCCGCCGGGACGGCGGCGACGACGAGGTTCGCGACGGCCGCGTAGGCGAAGCCGAGGCCGATGCCCCGGGCCAGGCCGCCGACGTAGAGCTGCCACATCGCGGCGTGCTGGAACGCCACGAACGCGTAGCCGAGCCCGGTCATCAGCGCGCCGCCGAACAGCACCATGCGCGAGCCGATCCGCCGGTCGAGCAGGCCCGCCGTCATGCCCGCGGCGGTCATGCCGACACTCGCGGGGAGCTGCAGGAGGGCCGCCTGCGTGGCCGTCCCGCCGAAGCCGTACCCGGTGCCCTCCGGGAGCTGGACGAGCAGCGGGAACAGCAGGCCGCCGGCCATGAGCGCGTAGCCGGACAGCAGCGAGGCGGCGTTCGCCGTCCAGACTCCGCGCGCCCGCATCATCCGCAGGTCGACCAGCGGCTCGCGGACGCGGCCCTCGACCCACAGCCAGGCGGCGGCGGTCACGGCCGAGAACGCGAGCAGGCCCAGCACCCCCGGCGACGTCCAGCCCCATTCCATTCCCTCGGTCAGCGCGGTCAGCGCGGCCACCAGCCAGCCCGCGAAGAGCACGGCGCCCCACCAGTCGACGCCGGCCGCCGCCCGGGGCGCCGACCGTGGAACGATCCACCAGGCGAGGACGACCCCGGGCACCAGCCCGATGACCGGCACCCAGAGCAGCCACCGCCAGCCGAGCAGGTCGATGACCGGGCCCGCCAGGCACCAGGAGACCGCCCCGCCGAGCCCCAGCATGGAAGACATGAGGCCGACCGCGGACGCGGTCCGGGCGGGCGGGATGACGTCCCGGACGATCGTGTACGCCAGCGGGAAGACGCCGCCGCCGATGCCGCCGAGCACCCGCCCCACCAGCATGACCGGGAGCGTGGGGGCCAGGGCGGCGACGATCATGCCCGCGGTCGCGACCACGAGCACGGTGAGCAGGACGCGCCGCGGCCCGTAGAGGTCGCCGAGCCGCCCCACCACCGGCGTGGCGACCGCGGCGGACAGCGTCATGGCCGTGAGCGCCCACGCGGCGCCCGCCGGCGTCGTGTCGAGCCCCTCCTGGAGCTGTGGCAGCGCGGGCGTCACCACGGCCATGGACAGCGAGTAGGCCATCACTCCGAGGAACGCCAGCAGCGGAACCAGCCCGCGCCCGCCCCGCGCCACCACCGCACCCTCCCATGCTTCGCCGCCCTAACAATCCCATATCGGGACGAAGCACACTCGAACCGGATCCGGTCACCCGCTCCTTCGCGAGCGGTCCCAGCCGGCGTGCGAGCGGGTCGGCCGGCTCGCGAGCGGTGTCAGCCGGCTCGCGAGCGGTGTCAGCCGGCTCGCGAGCGGTGTCAGCCGGCTCGCGAGCGGTGTCAGCCGGCGACGGCGCCGGCGTTCCGCAATGCCGCGATACGTTCCGGGGACAGGTTCAGGACCTGCCGCAGCACCTCGTCCGTGTGTTCGCCCAGCGTGGGGGCCGGAGCGGGAGGCAGGGACGCGCCGCCGGGGCGCAGCGGGGAGCCCGGGGCCAGGTGCGGGCCCACGCCGGGCTGGTCGAGCCGCGCCATGAGCGGCTCGTCCTGCAGCCCGGCCGCCACTTCCGCGAAGTCGCGGTACCTGGACCACAGGACCGACGTGCCCTTCAGCACGTCCTCGACCTGCTCGCACGTGCGGGAGGCGAACCAGGGGGCGAGGACGCCGCCGAGCGCCTCCCGGTGGACGAAGCGGTCGCCGGCGCGGCGGAAGTCGGCGTCGAAGGCGCGTTCGAGGGCGGCGCTCACCTCGCCGAGGCCGGTGGCCTCGACGAGGTCGCGCCAGTGGCGCGCGGTGAGGGTCGTCACCATGACGCGGCCGTCGGCGGTGCTGAAGTCGCGTCCGAAATCTCCGAACAGGTGATTGCCCAGCCGCTGCCTGGGCGTGCCCAGTTGAGCCTCTGCGAGGTACCCCAGGTTTCCTGCGGTGGCCAGGGCGACGTCTTGCAGCGCCACACGGATGCTCTGCCCCTCGCCCGTGCGAAGACGGCGCCGTTCGGCCGCGAGGAGGCCGATGGCCATGTAGAGCCCGCATGCCACGTCCCAGGCGGGCAGGGAGTGGTTGACCGGGGCGTCCTGGCCGGACGGGCCCGTGACCGCCGGGAAGCCCATCGCGGCGTTCACCGTGTAGTCAACGGCGTTGCCCCCGTCACGCGTCCCCTGGAGCTGGACATGGATCAGATCGGGTCTCGCCGCCTTCAGCTCGTCGAAGGTGAGCCCCTGGCGTGGGGGCGCGTTGGTCAGCACGACGCCGCTCTCCGCGACGAGACCGGCGACGACACCACGGCCCTCCGGCGAGCGCAGGTCGGCGGTGACGGACCGCTTGCCCTTGTTCAGCCCGGCCCAGTACAGGCTCCGGCCGGACGGGGCGAGCGGCCACCGGTCGATGTCGGGGCCGCCTCCCACCTGGTCGATCCGGATGACGTCCGCGCCGAGCTGCGCCAGTGTCATCCCGCCGAGCGGCGTCGCGACGAAGCTGGACAGCTCGACCACGCGCATCCCGTCCAGCGGCAAGGTTCCCGTCATGCAGCGATGTCTATCAGGCCCCCTGCCCGGCGCCTCGGGACGGGTCGGCCGGGCAGGGGGACGAGCAGGGCACGTCCGGAGAACGCGCAGGGGATCGCGCCGGCGGGACCGGCTCGGGGGGGGTTGCGGCCATCGCCGGCGCGATCGTCCGAAGGGCGGCCGGTCCCCGGGGAGGGTGGGGACGGGCCTCCGGAAACGGCTAGCTGGCCTCCGGGACGGGCAGGGTGGGCTGCCCGTCGATGCCGAGGGTGTCCTCGACGAGGGTGACGAAGACCTCCGCGTCGTGCACGAGCTCCTCCGCCTCGCGCGGGGTCACGGCGCGCGGGAGGCCCGCCTCGGCGGCGGCGCGCTTGTCGGCGCCGGCGGCGAAGAACGCGGCCCACTCGCGCAGCGCGGGCTCGGCCTCGGGCAGCAGCACCCACACGCTGCGCGGACGGCCGCGGCGGTGGGTCTCCAGGGGGTCCTTGGAGGCCAGCACCGCGGCGGCCGCGCGCAGCGCGGCCAGGTGGGCGCAGACGTAGCGGACGGCGGGCGAGGTGGCCTCGGCCGCCTCGGCGAGGCCCATGCGGGCGGCGTGCAGCTGGCCGACGGCCGTGTGCGCCGGACGCGGCGCGGGCAGCGGACGGTGGCGTGGGCTCGGTGGCGGGACGGACTGGGCGGCGGAGTGGACTCCGCGTGCGGTCATCGTTCCGGACATGTGTGCCTCCTTCCGGGCTCGGGCCGGCCGGGCGGAGAGCTTCCCCTCACTCCGCCCGGCCGTCCGTCCCGCCGAAACACCGCGATCGGCGGGGACGTCGCCCTGGCGCGGGCCGCGAGTCCCGCACCAGCGTCGAACATAAGTTCGACGCATTCCCCAGTAAACAGCCCTGACGACGATTCGTCAACGTGTTCGAACGCGTGTCGCCCACCGCAGGTCAGCGGGCATGAGGGCAGGACGGCAGCGGGGTAGGGCAGTTCGCCGAGGGCGCCGGCCGGGGCGCTTAGCGGGGTCGCCTGACGTGCACCGGGACGTCCGTTCCCAGGAGGCCCGGGAAGTACTCGGCGATGTGCATGGGCATCCGGACGCAGCCGTGCGACGCCGGGTACGCGGGAACGTCCAGGGCGCCGTGGAAGGCGATGCCGCCGTTGAAGTAGATCGGGTTGTACAGGCGCCCCAGGGGCGAGGTCTCCCAGCCGGTGAAGCGGCGTCCCGTCCGGAAGTCGCCGGTGCCGGTCGTGGCGTAGCGGCACCGCGGCACGGTGGCGCCGCGGTCCTTGGCGCAGTAGTACTCCCCCGACCCGGACGAGATGTGCGAGATGAGGCGCGGCCTGCCGTTCTCGTAGAGGACGAGGTACTGGCGCTTGAGGTCGACGTCGACGCGGTCCTTCTCGCGCTTTTTGGCGATCGGACGCGGTTCCTTGGGGGCGTCCAGGGCCTCCCAGAACGACGGCCCGAGGGTGCTCTTCTGCTTGAGGCGGTTGACCGCCTGGAACGCCCACACGGCCATCTGCGTGGACGGCCCGTACTTCGCGTCCACCTTGCCCGGGTCGTAGTTCAGTTCCTTGAGGCGCCGCTGGAGCGCCTCGACTTCGGGCCCCTTCGCGCCCGGCTTCAGCCTGCGGCGCGTCGGCGTGGGCGCGGGCGGGGACGTGGGCTTCGGCCTGGACGTCGGTGTGAGCGTGGACGTCGGTGTGAGCGTGGACGGCGACTTCGCAGGTGCCGTCGCGGTCGGCGAGCCCTCCTGTGCCCGGGGTTCCGCCTGCTCCGTCCCGTTGCAGCCCGCCAGAGCGACGCCCGCGACAAGCAGAACAGCGCTCTTCCGCACGTCGACCCGTATCCCGCGCATGAAGGAAGCTTAAAGTGCTTTCCATGCATCCGAATGCCGAAATCGTGGCGAAGGCCTTGCTCGACCAGGGCGCGACCGGGGCCGTCGTCGAGCTGCCCGACTCCGCGCGGACCGCGCAGGCCGCGGCCGACCAGCTGGGCTGCGAGGTGGGCGCCATAGCCAACAGCCTTCTGTTCGACGCCGACGGGGCGCCGCTGCTGGTGATGACCAGCGGCGCGCACCGCGTGGACACGGTGAAGATCGCGGGCCTGGTGGGCGCGGCGAAGGTGCGGCGGGCGACGCCGGAGTTCGTGCGGGAGGCGACCGGGCAGCCGATCGGCGGCGTGGCGCCCCTCGGCCATCCCGCGCCGATCCGTACGCTCGTGGACGTCTGGCTGGACAGGTACGACGAGGTCTGGGCGGCGGGCGGGCACCCGCACACCGTCTTCCCCACGTCGTACGAGGAACTGCTGAGGATCACCGGGGGCACCCCCGCGGAGGTGGAGTGACATGGAGATCTGGCATAACCCGCGCTGCTCGAAGAGCCGCGCGGCGAAGGCGGCGCTGGACGAGGCGGGCGTCGAGTACACCGAGCGCCGCTACCTGGACGAGCCGCCTACGGCGCGGGAGCTGGACGAGGTGCTCACCCGGATCGGCGCCGAGCCGTGGGACGTGGCGCGGCTGAACGAGCCGGTCGCCAAGGAGCTCGGGCTCAAGGACATGGAGCGCGACCGGGCCCGGTGGATCGAGGTCATGGTGGCGAACCCGGTGCTGATCCAGCGCCCGATCGTCCTGACCGGCGAGGGCGCCGTGGTGGCGCGGGACGGCGAATCGGTGCGCAAGGCCCTCGACAGCCGGTGACACGGATGTGATTCTGGGGAGTCGAGGAACGACGAACGGTGACCTCCGGAGGTGCGATGACCGCGCAGATGCGCACGGGCCCGGTGGCGCGCGACCCCGAGTTCCGGGGCATCGACCCGCCCGCGCTCAATCAGGTCATCAAGCAGCTGCAGGACGCGCAGAACGCGATCCAGAGCTGGCTGAACGCGCATCGCCCCCCTCCGGGGGTGTCGGCGGCCGGGTACCGGCAGGCCGACCAGGTGGCGCAGTGGGCCGCCGACCAGCTCGGGATGCTGTCGCGCCGCTACAACTACGCGATCACGCATCCCTCCCCCGGCGGCGGGGTCGGCGCCCCGACGCCGCCCGCCCCCGCCCCGGTGGTGCCGGGCAAACCCGGCGGAGCCCCGGCCGGAACGCCCCAACCCGTCAAGCCGCCGCCCGGGAAGACGACACCCTCCAAGACAGCACCCTCCAAGACAGCACCCTCCAAGACAGCACCCTCCAAGACAGCACCCCCCAAGACTGTGCCTCACCAAGCGACGTTCAGGCCCACCCCGAGGGGCGCCGGCGACATCGGCAACTTCCCCACCCGGCAGGCCGCCGCCAAGGCCGCAAGGACCGACGCCCTGGTCGTGGTGACGGCCGTCCAGGACGGCAGGCCCGTCCCCGACTCGGTGTGGAAGCACCTCAGAGCCAACGCCGACGACCCCGACTACACCGAGAAGCTGTACGAGCGGCTCGGCCCCGCCGCGACGGCCGATCTGCTCAAGGCCGCCGGCGAGCAGGATGCCCGTGGGAACGGCGCCGATGGGGACGGGGCGAATCTGAAGGCCGTCCAGGAGTCGCTCGGCGTGTCCAGCCACCACATGACGATCGACGTGAAGTGGCTGCGCACGTTCCTGGCCGAGGCCGACCGCGCCGGGATCCGTCCCGTCGCCGTCCAGGTGCTCACGGGGGCCGGCATGAGCGAGCGGACGCGCGCGGCCGTCGCCAAGCTCGACCTGAGTGAACCGCGGGCAGACACCCCCCAAGCCACCAGCCCGCATACGACCACTGTCGCCTGAGAGGTCGCCATGGCCGCTCCACCGCCCCCCGGCAGCCTGCCCCTGCCGCTCACCGGCACGGCGGCCGCGAAGCTGTCCCCGGCCGAGCAGCCCAACCCGGAGTACCAGCGGATCTACCAGGCGTACGCGGACGCCTACGGCAGCATCGACCGGCTCCGCCAGGCCCTCGACGCGCCGGTGAAGGCCCTCCGCGGGACGGACGCGTGGCTGGGTCCGGAGGCGCGCGTGTGGGGCGGGCAGCTCGACGCCAACCGGGGGACGCTGAAGAAGGCCGCCGACCGCATTCTCTGGGACATCTACGATCGGCTTTCCGCGACGCAGCGGACCATCCCCCGGGTCTAGTCTCTGTCGGGTGAGGGACCCGAAGCTGCGCGAGATCGACCAACGCGCCTTCCTACGCAGGCTCAACCCCATGCTGGACGTGTACGCGGCCGCGATGGAACCGCCGGACGAGCAGCTTCCCGGCCGGCACACCATCATGGAGAGGCACGCCTCGTATCCGGGGTTCCGCGCGTTCGTGGTCGAGCGGCGCGGCGCGCTGCCCGTCCTCACGGGTCCGGTCCAGGGGTTCGCGTACGGCTTCCACGGGACGCGCGGCCAGTGGTGGCACGACGTCGTCCACCAGGCGCTGTCGGACCGGGAGGGTCCCGAGCACGCGGAGGAGTGGCTGGAGGACGCGTTCGAGGTCGCCGAACTGCACGTCCATCCGCGGGCGCAGGGCAGGGGGCTCGGCCGGAGCCTGCTCAACGCGCTGTGCGACGGCAGGCCGGAGCGGACGGTCGTCCTGTCGACGCTGGACAGGCGGCCGGAGACCCCGGCCCGCAACCTCTACCGCTCGGTCGGCATGGTGGACCTGCTGAGCGACTTCGAGTTCCCGGGCGGCGGGCCCCGCTACGCGGTCATGGGCGGCACGCTGCCCCTCGCGCCGTACTCTCCGGCGCCGAGGAGGGAGTAGACCTCGCGCGTCGCCGTCGACTTGTTGAACGTGATGAAGTGGATGCCGGGCGCGTCCTGCTCGAGGAGTTCGCGGCACAGTTCGGCGGCGTGCTCGACGCCGAGCCTGCGCACCGCCTCCGGGTCGTCGGCGACGGCGTCGAACCGGGCCCTGACCTCGGGCGGGAACGGCGCGCCGGACAGCTGCTCGGACCGCTCGATCGTGCTCATCTGCGTCACCGGCATGATGCCCGGCAGGATCGGCACGTCGCAGCCTGCGGCGGCGACGCGGTCGCGGAGCCGGAAGTAGTCCTCGGCGCGGAAGAACATCTGGGTGATCGCGTAGTCGGCGCCGGCCCGGCACTTCTCCACGAAGTAGCGGACGTCGCTGTCGACGTCGGGCGAGCGCGGGTGCTTGTAGGGGAACGCGGCCACGCCGACGCAGAAGTCGCCGTAGGAGCGGATCATCCGGACCAGCTCGGCGGCGTACTCGACGCCGTCGGGGTGCTTGACCCAGTCCCCCATCGGGTCGCCGGGCGGGTCGCCGCGCAGCGCGAGGACGTTGCGGACCCCGGCCGCGGCGAACCGGCCGATGAGGTTGCGCAGCTCGGCCTGGGAGTGGTTCACGGCGGTGAAGTGCGCGACGGGGGTGAGCGTGGTGTCGGTCGCGATGCGCTCGACGATGTCGACGGTCGTGTCGCGGGTGCCGCCGCCCGCGCCGTAGGTCACCGACACGAAGGTCGGGTGCAGCGGCTCCAGCTCGCGGATCGCGCGCCACAGGTTCCGCGCGCCCTTCTCGGTCTTGGGCGGGAAGAACTCGAACGAGAAGGACCTGCCGCCCGCGGCCAGCAGCTCGCGGACGGTCGGGGGCCGGTCGGGGCGTGCGCGTCGCATTCCCCAAGCCTACAGAAGCCCCTCGAAGGGCCCTGGAGCCGCCGGTGCGCGTGATGCTCGCCACACCTTGCGGCTCTTTTATCCGTATTTCTGGAAATCCAGCGACTTCTCGCTTATGTCAGCAAGGTTGAATCCGCCCAGGTGGATACGATCTCGACATGTCGACCAGCCGCATTCGCAAGGAGGTCGACGAGGCCCTCCTCGGCTTCGTCGACCGGCAGCGCCCGGCCCTGCTCGCCATCAGCGACGACCTCGGCCCGCTACTGTCCGCCCTCGACGCCCTGCTCGGCGGCGGCAAGCGGCTGCGGCCCGCGTTCTGCTACTGGGGCTGGCGCGCCGCGGGCGGCGAGAACGCCCCCGGCATCGTGGCCGCCGCCGCGTCCCTGGAGCTGCTCCAGGCGAGCGCCCTGATCCACGACGACGTGATGGACTCCAGCGACACCCGCCGCGGCCAGCCGTCCGCGCACCGCCGGTTCGAGGCGCTGCACCGGTCCCAGGCGTGGCCGGGCGACGCCGAGGCGTTCGGCGGCGGCGCGGCCATCCTGCTCGGCGACCTGTGCCTGGCCTGGTCGAGCGAGATGTTCGAGACGTGCGGGCTGGACGCCGACCGCCTCCGGCGGGGGCGGGCCGTCTACGACGTGATGCGCACCGAGGTCATGTGCGGCCAGTACCTCGACATGCTGGAGGGCACCCGCGGCCTCGCGACCGTCGCCACGGCGCTGCGGGTGGTCGAGTACAAGAGCGCCAAGTACACGATCGAGCGTCCGCTGCACCTCGGCGCCGCGCTGGCCGGGGCCCGCCCGGACGTGACCGCCGCGCTCACCGGCTACGGCCTGCCGCTCGGCATCGCCTTCCAGCTCCGCGACGACGTGCTCGGCGTGTTCGGCGACCCGGCCGCGACCGGCAAGCCGGCCGGCGACGATCTCCGCGAGGGCAAGCGGACCGTGCTGATCGCGTTGACCCAGGAACGCGCGTCCGCCGCGCAGGCCGCCGCGATGCGGCGCCGCCTCGGCGACCCCGCCCTCGACCGTCCCGGCGTGGACGAGCTGCGCACGATCATCGAGGAGACCGGCGGCCTCGCCGCCTGCGAGGCCATGATCGAGCGCTACCTGCGGGACGCGGAGCGGATCCTCGACTCCGCCCCGATCACCGCCGAGGCCCGGGACGCCCTCGCCGAGCTGGCGGTGGCCGCCACCACGCGCAGCACGTAAGTGGCCAATGACACAATCTGGCCAAATTTTACCGGTGGGCTAGAACTCTCCCACTGATCAGTGGCAGAAATGTCGCCATGTGCGCCGACACCCCGCGGAACCGCGTCCCGCGATTCGATCCGCTGCCCGAGGACGAGTGGGACGAGGTCCTCCAGGCCGTGGCCGCCACGACCGGGCCGCTGAACGTCTTCACCACGCTCGCCCGCCACCCGGAGCTGTTCCGCGCGTGGATCGGGTTCGGCTCGATGCTGCTGTTGAAGGGAACCCTGGGCGCCCGGGACCGCGAGCTGGCGATCCTGCGGACGGCGCACCTGCGCTCCTGCGACTACGAGTGGGACCACCATCGCGGGCTCGGCCGGGACGCCGGGCTCACCGAGGCGGAGATCGCGGCGCTCCGGCTCGATCTCGACGGCCACGACTGGGGCGACGACGACCACATGGTCCTCGCCGCGGCGGACGAGCTGCACGCGTCCGGCACCCTGTCCGACGCGACGTGGACGGAGCTCGCCACCCGGTTCGGGGAGCGCGAGCTGATCGAGCTGGTCATGCTGATCGGCCACTACCACATGGTCGCCTTCACCCTGAACGCGCTGCGGGTGCAGAACGAGGAGGGGCACTGATGCGCCCGGCACGGTGCTCGTCGGCGCGGTGTTCGTCGGCACGGTGCTCGTCGGCGCGGTACTCGTCGGCGCGGTGGCCGCCGTTGGCGGGCGCGCTCGCGGCCGTGCTGGCGATGACGGCGCTCTCCGGTCCCGGAGCGGCGCGGGCGGAGGCGGGGCGCTGCGGGGACCCGGCTCAGCGCCCGTGGTGCGACACGGCGCTGACGCCGGACCAGCGGACGGCGCTGCTGCTGCCGCGGATGACCGAGGACGAGAAGATCGCGCTGCTGGCGTCCGACGACCCGTTCGGCGGCCCGCTCGGCGGGTTCTTCGAGGACGCGCACGCGGACACCAACCGCGGGATCGAGCGGCTCGGCATCCCGCCCGTCTACATGTCCGACGGCCCGGCGGGCGTCCGGCAGGGCAAGGCGACCGCGCTGCCCGCGCCGATCGCGCTCGCCGCGTCCTTCGACCCGGACGCCGCGCGGCTGTACGGCGAGACGGTCGCGTGGGAGGCCAGGCACCGCGGCAACGACCTGATCTTCGGCCCGACCGTCGACGTGCTGCGCACGCCCCGCAACGGCCGGACCTTCGAGGGCTTCGGCGAGGACCCCCACCTGTCCGCGACGCTCGGGGTGCCGTGGATCAGGGGCGCGCAGGCGCAGGGCGTGATGACCTCGGTCAAGCACATGGCCGTCTACACGCAGGAGACCTACCGGCTGTCGCTGGGCATGAACGTGGCCCCGCGAACGCTCCGGGAGATCTACCTGCCGCCGTTCGAGGCCGCCGTGAAGCAGGGCGGCGCGGCGACCGTCATGTGCGGGTTCGGCAAGCTCAACGGCCGGTGGGCGTGCCAGGACGACTCCGTCCTCAACAAGATCCTGCGGTCCGAGTGGGGCTTCGAGGGGTTCGTGCCGTCCGACCACACGGCCGCGCAGGACACCGCCGGGGCCGCCAACGGCGGGCTCGACATGGAACTGCCGCTCGGCATGAAGTACAACGCGCTCCTGCTGAAGACGGCCGTGGCGCAGAAGAAGGTCACGCAGGCGACCGTCGACGGGCACGTCGGCAACATCCTGCGGACGATGTTCGCGTTCGGGGTCTTCGACCGGCAGGCGTACCCGAACGACCTGTCCCGCGTCGACCGGACGGCGAGCGAGACCGCCGCGCGGCGGATCGAGGAGTCCGGGATCACGCTGCTGAAGAACGACGGCGTCCTGCCGCTGGCGGCGCCGAAGTCGATCGCGCTGATCGGGCGGTCCGCGCGGGACGCCCAGAGCGGGTTCGGGTCGGCGAGGATCGTGCCGTTCACGACCGTCAGCGCGCAGGACGGCATCGCGCGCCGCGCCGGGTCGGGGACCAAGATCACCTACACCGACGGCGACGACCGCGGCGCCGCCGCCACCGCGGCGCGTGACGCCGACGTCGCCATCGTGTTCGCCACCGACAGCCAGGGCGAGTTCTTCGACAAGTCGTGCCTGACGCTCCAGTGCGGCGACCCGCTCCGAGGCGACCAGGACGGGCTGATCTCCGAAGTCGCCAAGGCCAACCCCAACACGATCGTCGTCCTCAACACGGGCGGCCCCGTGCTGACACCCTGGGCCGGCCAAGTGAAGGGCGTCATCGAAGCCTGGTATCCGGGCCAGGAAGCGGGGAACGCCCTCGCGCGCGTCCTGTACGGGGATGTAGACCCAGGTGGACGGCTGCCCGTGACGTTCCCCGTGGGCGAGAACGACGCGCCCGCGTCGGGGAACCCCGCGCAGCACCCCGGTGTCAACAAGACCGTCACGTTCTCCGAGGGCGTCATGGTCGGCTACCGGCACTACGACGCGGAGGGCATCAAGCCACAGTTCCCGTTCGGGTACGGCCTGTCCTACACGACGTTCGCCTACAGCGGGCTCAAGGCGACCACCAAGGCGGTTCAGGTCACGGTCACCAACACGGGCAAGCGCGCCGGTGTGGCCGTCCCGCAGCTCTACATCGGCATGCCGTCGGCAGGGGTGGACGTGCCGCAGCCGCCCAAGCAGCTCAAGGGCTACACCAAGGTCACTCTCGCGCCGGGCCAGAGCACCACGGTGACGTTCCCGCTGTCCTCACGGTCGTTCGCCTACTGGAACGAGGAGGCGAAGGCGTGGAAGGTCGCGGACGGCTGCTACAAGGTCATGGTCGGCTCCTCATCCCGACAGATCATTCAGAACGGGACTCTGGGGACATGCAGCTGAAAACAAAGATCTCGGTTCCCCTGCCGTGCTCAGCCGTGACGCGGTACAAATGAGGAAATCTTCGTCCGTCCCCGCCGAGTCGGAGTCCCCCTGTGCCGCACGACACCTCCCACGGGAGGACGAATCCCCATTCCGCCCGTCCCGCCGCCGCCCGGTCCGGGCGGCCCGGGCGCTCAGGGCATCCCGCCCGAGCCGCCAAGTCCCGGTCCGGGCAGGAGCACCAGAAGGGCGCGTCCCGTCCCGCACACGGCCGTGACCGGCGGCACGAGGTGCCGCTCGGCCCCGACGACCCGCGCGGCCTCGGCGGGTACACGCTGCTCGGCAGGCTCGGCGAAGGCGGCCAGGGAGTCGTCTACCTCGCCCGGGACGGCGAGGGCGAGTTCGTCACGGTCAAGCTGCTGCGCGGCGGCGAGGCGGCCGGGCAGCGGGCGCGCAGCCGCTTCGTCAAGGAGGCGGACGCGGCGCTGCGGGTGTCGGGCCGGCACACGGCGCGCGTGCTGGACGCCGACATGACCGGCGACCGCCCCTACATCGTCAGCGAGTTCGTCGAGGGGCCCTCGCTCCAGCACGTCGTCGCCGACCGCGGCCCGCTGCCGGCCCCGCAGCTGCGCAAGGTCGCGGTGCGGACGGCGGCGGCGCTCGCCGCGATCCACCGCGCCGGGATCGTGCACCGCGACTTCAAGCCCGGCAACGTGCTGCTCGGCCCGGACGGCGCCAAGGTCATCGACTTCGGCATCGCCCGCACCGCCGACGCGACCCCGCTGACCACCGGCCCCGTCGGCACGCCCGCGTACATGGCGCCCGAGCAGATCGAGGAAGAGCCGGTCGGGCCGCCCGCCGACGTGTTCGCCTGGGGCGCCGCGATGGTGTTCGCCGCGACCGGGCGCCCGCCGTTCGGCACCGGGCCGAGCGCGGCCGTGATGCGGCGCGTCACCGCCCGGCCGCCGGACCTCGGCGACATGCACGGCCCGCTGCGCGACCTCGCGGCCCGCTGCCTGGACAAGAACCCGGCCGCGCGGCCGACCGCGCCGCAGCTCGTCCGGGCGCTGCGCGACGGCCGGAGCCCCGCGCCGAAGCCGCGCCCGAGGCAGATCCCGCGCTACCGGTGGCGGATGATGGTCGCGCTCGGCGCCGTCGTCGTCGCCGGGTTCGCGCTCGGCATGATGTTCTGACGGACCCTCTCACCGGGGAGCCGCTCTCGCGGCGAGCTCTCGACACGGGCTCTCAGGCTCTCGACACGGGCTCTCACCAGTGAGGCGGGCGGTCCTCCAGCAGGCGGGCGTCATCGTCGCCGCCGCCGCGCCACTCGCCCCAGCCCGTGTCGGTGTCGTCGGACGTCTGGTCGGGCAGGATCCGCAGGTCGTCGTCCAGGTCGACCGTCCGGTCGTCGTCGGGTCCGAGGCTCATGGCCACCATTCTCGGTGATCGTTCCCGTGACCCGCACCATGATCTAGGTCAAACCCCGACATGTTCAGGTCGCCAGCCTGCGCGCGAACTCCGCCGCGGCCGCGCCGGGGTCGTCCGCCTCGGTGATGGCGCGCACCACGACGACGCGGCTCGCGCCCGCCGCCAGCACCTCGCCGAGGTTCGACAGCTCGATGCCGCCGATCGCGAACCACGGCCGCGCCGCCCGCTGCTCGGCCGCGTACTCCAGCAGCTTCGGGCCGGGCGCGGGACGGCCGGGCTTGGTCGGCGTGGGCCACACGGGCCCGGCGCAGAAGTAGTCGGCGCCGGGTTCCACCGCCGCCGCCGACGCCTGCTCGCCGGAGTGCGTGGACCGCCCGATCAGCATGTCGCCGCCGACGATCTCGCGGGCGGCGGGCACCGGCAGGTCGTCCTGGCCGAGGTGCAGCACGTCCGCGCCGACGGCGTGCGCCACGTCGGCCCGGTCGTTGACCGCGAGGAGCGCGCCGTGCCGCTCGCAGGCGGCCCGGAAGATCTCCAGGTACGTCATCTCCTGCCGGGCCTCCAGGCCCTTCTGGCGGAGCTGGACGATGTCGACGCCGCCCGCGAGGACGGCGTCGAGGAAGCCGGGCAGGTCTCCTTGCCGTTCCCGCGCGTCGGTGCAGAGGTAGAGGCGGGCTCGGCTGAGCCGGGCGCGCAGCGCGACGGCGCGTTCGGAGGGGAGATGCCTGGACACGGCCGGATGTCTTCCTTTCACAACTGATCGCGGGGTCACGCGGCGGCGCCGTCCGCCGCGCGTGACCCCGCGATCCTGTCACGTGCGCTGTGTTCCGTTGCTACCGGTGGTCTGGAACCGGTGGTCTAGAAGGCCAGCGCCTGGGCCCGCCGGCGGACCTCGGTCCCCCGGTTCTCGGTGAGCGCGTCCACCGGGGTGCCCGGCAGCGTGTCGTCGGCGGTGAACAGCCAGCGGATCGTCTCCACGTCGTCGAACCCGGCGTCCGACAGGAGGGTCAGCGTGCCGGGCAGTCCCTTGATCACCTGGCCGTCCTTGATGAAGGCCGCGGGCACCATCGGCTCGCCGCCCCGGCGGACCGCGAGGATCCGGTGCTCGTGGATGAGCTGCTTGATCCGGTGGGGCTTGATCCCGAGCCGTTCGGCGGTCTCGCGGAGGGTGAGCCATTCGCCGGCGAGGGCGTCGGTCCGGGGGTCGAGTGCGCTGTCAACGGTTGCGTGCATCTGCGTCACGCCCCCTTGCTACCACGCCTTCGGAATCCTCAAACCCGCTGGACAGCCGTTGCCCGCCCGCCCGCGATCGCTGTCAGCGAACTGCCTGCCGGACGGGGACGTCCGGGTCGGCGATCGCCTCGGGGTCCACCGGCGTCCCGGCGGCGATCAGCCGCCGCGCCTGCACCAGGTCGCGCGGCCTGTCGACGGTGAGGATCGCGTCGAGGCGGTCGCCGGTCAGCCACACCACCGCCCACTTGCGGCCGGACGGGTCGCCGCGGTGCACGAGCCGCTCGGACGCGGCGTGGCTGCCCGCGTACTGCACCATGCGCCCGAACTGCTCGGACCAGAAGTACGGGGCGGCGTCGTAGCCGCCGTCCTGCCCGAGGAGGGCCGCGGCGGCGATCTCCGGGGCGTTGAGGGCGGTGTCCCAGTGCTCGACGAGGAGCCGCCGCCCGTACCGCGACGACCACCAGGCGGCGCAGTCGCCGACCGCCACGATGTCGCCGCGGAGGGAGCCGGGCTCCTCCTCGCCCTGGTAGACGCGGAACGAGCCGTCGGTGACGACGCCGCGCTGCACCAGCAGGCCCGAGCCCTCCAGCCAGGACACGGCGGGCCGGACGCCGATGCCGACCACGACCTCGTCCGCGTCGATCCGCCCGCCGCCGGCCAGCGCGAGGCCGCCCTCCTCGACCGCGGCGACCTTCACGCCGGTGCGCAGCTCAACGCCCGCCTCCGCGTACCAGGGGGCCGTCAGCGCGCCCACCTCGGCCCCGATCGCGTTGGCGATCGGGGCGTCGGCCGCCTCCACGACGGTGACGCGGCAGCCCTTCTTCGCCGCGGTGGTGGCGACCTCGGCGCCGATCCAGCCCGCCCCGACGATCACGATGCGGGCGCCCTCGGTCAGCCGGGACCGCAGGTCACGAGAGTCGTCGACGGTCCGCAGGACGTGCTGCGGGCCGTCCCCGGGCAGCGTGATCGGGGTGGCGCCGGTCGCGATGACCAGCCCGTCGAACGGAAGGTCGCCCGCGGTCGAGGCGACGACGCCGCCGCGTCCCGGCTCGTCCGGCCGCAGCGCGGTCGCGCGCTCGCCGAGCAGCAGGTCGCAGCGCAGCGCGTCCCAGTCGGCGTCGACGGTCGTGTCGTCGGACTCGCCCGCGAGGACGGCCTTGGACAGCGGCGGCCGGTCGTAGGGCCGGTGCCGCTCCGCCGACAGGAGCGTCAGCGCGCCCTCGTACCCCTTGCTTCGCAGGGCTTCCACGGCGCGCACGCCGGCCAGCCCGCCACCCACGACGATGACCCTCTCCATGACGGTCAGCCTAATGTGCCGCGTTTTTCGGATGGACACCTGTCCAGGAGTTGGCACGCTTTACCGAGGTCGTAAGGTGGGAACCGGATACAACGGCACAGAGCGCGGGAGTCCGGTGCGACCGGGCTGAGAGGGCGGCTGGAACGGGCCGCCGACCGCCAGACCTGATCCGGATCATGCCGGCGAAGGGAGCGCGCGTGGAGATCGTGATCGTGGGCGCGGGGGTCATCGGCCTCGCCACCGCCTGGCGCGCCGCGGCGGGCGGCGCCTCCGTCGTCCTGGTCGACCCGGCCCCCGCGAGCGGCGCCTCGTCGGTCGCGGCGGGCATGCTCACCCCGGTCAGCGAGCTGACCTACGGCGAGGAGCCGCTGCTGCGGCTCGGCCTCGCCTCCCGCGACCGGTACGGCGCGTTCGTCGCCGAGCTGGAGGACCTGACCGGCCTGGACACCGGCTACCGCACCGACGGGCTGCTCCAGGTCGCCTCCGACGCCGACGACCTGAAGTACCTGGAGGACCTGCGCCGCTTCCAGGAGAGCCTCGGCATCCCCGCGCAGCCGCTGACCGGCCGGGAGTGCCGCCGGGCGGAGCCGATGCTCGCGCCCGGCGTGCGCGGCGGCCTGCTCGCCCCCGAGGACGGCTCGGTCGACCCGCGCCGGCTGACCGCGGCGCTGCTGGCGGCGGCCGGGCGGCTCGGCGTCCGGCTGGTGCGCCGGCGGGCCGCGCGGATCGTCGTCGAGGGCGACGCGGCGGCCGGGGTCGGGCTGGACGACGGGACGGTGCTCCGCGCCGACCGGGTGCTGCTCGCGGCGGGGCCCTGGTCGGGCGACCTCGACGGGCTGCCGCCCGGGACCGTTCCACCCGTCCGCCCGGTGAAGGGCCAGGTGATCCGACTCCGCGCCCGGGTCCCGTTCCTGCGGCGCACCACCCGGGGCCTGGTGAAGGGCTCGTCGGTCTACCTGGTGCCGCGCGCGGACGGCGAGATCGTCCTCGGCGCCACCCAGGAGGAGCTGGGCTTCGACACGCGGGTCACCGCCGGTGGGCTGTGGGAGCTGCTGCGCGACGCCCGCGAGCTGCTGCCCGGCATCACCGAGCTGGAGTTCGCCGAGGTCACCGCCGGGCTGCGTCCCGGCTCCCCGGACAACGCGCCGGTGATGGGCCCGACGGCGCTGCCCGGCCTGTTCGCCGGGACCGGGCATTTCCGCAACGGCGTGCTGCTCACCCCGGTGAGCGCCGACATCCTGTCCGCGATGCTGCTGGACGGCCCCGTCCCCGAGGTCGCCGGGCCGTTCACCCCCGACCGTTTCTCCGCCGAGGTGCAGGCATGAAGGTGATCGTCAACGGTGCGCCGCGGGAGCTGCCCGAGGGCGCGAGCGTGGCCGACGCCGTCGCGTCCGTCACCACCGCGCCGACCGGCGTGGCGGCGGCGCTGAACGACGAGGTCGTCCGCCGGTCCGCGTGGGCGTCGACGGTGCTGCGCGACGACGACCGGCTCGAGGTGCTCACCGCCGTGCAAGGGGGGTGACCGCCGCATGGAACGGAGCGCAGCGAAGTGCAATGCGGCGGTCACCCCCCGCCCCCGGAGGGCCCCACAAAGACCCGTACAAGGAGGCTGAAGATGTCGGACCCGCTGGTCATCGCCGGAGAGGAACTGGGCTCGCGGCTGATCATGGGCACGGGCGGCGCGCCCAGCATGCACGTGCTGCGCGAGGCGCTGACCGCGTCCGGGACGGAGCTGACCACGGTCGCGATGCGGCGGGTGGACCCGTCCGCGCGCGGCTCGGTGCTGGACGTCCTGAAGGAGTGCGGCATCCGGGTGCTGCCGAACACGGCCGGCTGCTTCACCGCCGGGGAGGCCGTGCTCACCGCCAAGCTCGCCCGCGAGGCGCTCGGCACGAACTGGGTCAAGCTGGAGGTGATCGCAGACGAGCGCACGCTGCTGCCCGACCCGATCGAGCTGGTCGAGGCCGCCGAGCAGCTCGTCGACGACGGCTTCGCCGTCCTGCCCTACACCAACGACGACCCCGTCCTGGCGCATCGCCTGGAGCAGATCGGGTGCGTCGCCGTGATGCCGCTCGGTTCCCCGATCGGGTCGGGCCTCGGCATCCGCAACCCGCACAACATCGAGCTGATCGTCGAGCGGGCGAACGTCCCGGTGGTCCTGGACGCCGGGCTCGGCACCGCCTCGGACGCCGCGCTCGCCATGGAGCTCGGCTGCGACGCCGTGCTGCTGGCGACCGCCGTCACCCGCGCGCGGCACCCGGAGCGGATGGCCGCGGCGATGCGGCTCGCGGTCGAGGCCGGCCGGCTCGCCCGGCTCGCCGGGCGCATCCCGAAGCGCCGCTACGCGCAGGCGTCCTCCCCCTTCGAGGGCATCGCGACCTCGTAGCATCGCTAAAGATCCCCCTGTAGGAATATTCGCTGGACCTGAAACCCGCGGGTCAACAAACTGGGCGGGTTCACCCCGGGCATGCCGCAACCCGGCACGTTCCTTCGGTGTTCATGGAAACGACCCATACCTAAGGTGCGTGGCATGCAACACGAGAACACGGGTCGCGTCGACAAGCGCGCGGTCGCCGCCGCCACGGTCACGGTCGTGCTGTGGGCGTCCGCCTTCGTCTCGATCCGCAGCGCCGGAGCCGAGTACGGTCCCGGCGCCCTCGCCCTCGGCCGCCTCCTGTCCGGGACGGTCGTGCTCGGCGCCCTGTGGCTCGTCAGGCGCGAGGGCCTGCCGCCGCGGGCCGCCTGGCCCGGCATCGTCGCCGCCGGCGTCCTGTGGTTCGGCGCCTACATGGTCGCGCTGAACTGGGGCGAGCAGCTCGTGGACGCGGGCACCGCCGCGCTCGTGGTCAACATCGGCCCGATCCTGATCGCGCTCCTCGGCGGCTGGCTGCTCAGGGAGGGCCTCTCGTCCCGGCTGATGGCCGGCATGGCGGTGTCGTTCGCCGGCGCCGCCGTCGTCGGGCTGTCGATGTCGGGCGAGGGCCGCGCGTCCGTCGGCGGGGTGCTGCTCTGCCTGGTCGCCGCCGTCACCTACGCGGCGGGCGTGGTGAGCCAGAAGCCCGCGCTGCGGCACGCCTCCGCCCTGCAGTTCACCACGTTCGCGTGCGCGATCGGCGCGCTCGCCTGCCTGCCGTTCTCCGGGCAGCTCGTCTCGCAGGCCGCGGACGCCCCGGCCGGCGCCACGCTGAACATGGTCTACCTGGGCGTCTTCCCGACCGCGCTCGCCTTCACCACCTGGGGTTACGCGCTGGCCCGCACGTCCGCCGGAAAGATGGGGGCCACGACCTACGCCGTGCCCGCCCTGGTCGTCGGCATGTCGTGGCTCTTCCTCGGAGAGGTCCCCGGGCTGGTCACCCTCGCCGGCGGCCTGCTCTGCCTGGCGGGCGTGGCCGTCTCCCGCAGCAGCGGCCGCCGCGTCACGCCGGCCACTGCCGAACCCCGTGTCCCGGAGGAATCACCCCCCGGGCTCATCGATGCTCATACTCGCGACTGATGAGACCCACTCCAGTTCGCCCGTACACTCGCACCGATGAACACGGAGGGGGCGGATCCGCTCGTCGGGCAGGTGCTCGACGGGCGCTACCGCATTGAGTCCCGCGTCGCCCGCGGCGGGATGGCGACGGTCTACGTCGCGCGGGACCTGCGCCTCGACCGCGTCGTCGCGATCAAGGTGATGCACGCCGGGCTCGCCTCCGACGAGGACTTCGTCGCCCGCTTCATCGGCGAGGCCAAGGCGGCGGCGGCGCTCTCGCACCCGAACGTCGTCGCGGTCTACGACCAGCGCACGGACGGCGAGCACGTCTTCCTCGTGATGGAGTACGTCGCGGGCCGCACCCTCCGCGACGCGCTGACCTCGCTCGGGCGGTTCGGCCCGCGCGCCGCGCTGGAGATCATGCAGCCGGTGCTGGCCGCGCTCGGCGCCGCGCACCGCGCCGGTCTCGTGCACCGCGACGTCAAGCCGGAGAACGTCCTGATCACCGAGGACGGGCAGGTCAAGGTCGCCGACTTCGGGCTGGCCCGCGCCGAGACCGCGAGCAAGATGACCAAGACCGGCATGATCATCGGGACGGTCGGCTACCTCGCGCCCGAGCAGGTGCTGTCCGGCAACGCCGACGTCCGCTCCGACGTGTACGCGGCCGGGATCATGCTGTTCGAGCTGCTCACCGGCCATCTGCCCCACCAGGCCGACACGCCGCTCGCCGTCGCCTACAAGCACGTGAACGAGACCGTCCCGCCGCCGTCCAGGGTGGTCCCGGGCATTCCCCTGCGGGTGGACGACCTGGTCACCGACGCGACGAGCCACGACCCGTCCCGGCGCCCGAAGGACGCGAACCAGTACCACGCCGAGGTCAGCGAGGTGTTCGGCGGCCTGCCCCGCGACTTCGACCGGCGCCTCGAAGAGTCGTCCCGCGGCGGCACCAGCGTGCTGGAGGCTCCCTCGCACGGCCACACCGCCGTCCTGGACCCGCGCACGATGCCGGTCGAGGACGTCCCGCGGCAGACGAGGACCGACCGCGCGATCGGCGCGCTGACCGGCCGCTACGTCCTCGTCGCCCTCGGCGCGGTCGCGGCGCTCATCCTCGGCTGGGCCGTCTGGTACCAGACGTCCGGCCAGTACGAGCACGTCCCGTCGTCGATCATCGGCATGAAGGTCTCCGACGCCCGCGACCAGCTGGAGTCCGGCGGCCTGGACGTGCGGGTCGTCAAGGCGATCTACGACGACCGCGTCCACAAGGGCGGCGTCGCCAAGTCCGATCCGCCCGCGGGCGCCCGCGTCGCCAAGGGCCAGCCGGTCACGCTGACGCCGTCCAAGGGCATCACCCCTCGCGAGGTGCCGGACGTCCAGGGCAAGAGCCTCGCCGACGCCGAGCAGGCCCTGGAGGACAAGGGCTTCACCGTCGGCCGGACGACCAGGAGCCCGTCCCAGACCGTGGCCAGGGACCGGGTCATCAGCACCGACCCGGACGCCGGCGTGAAGCAGTCCCCCGACGAGCCCGTCGACCTCGTCGTCTCCACCGGCATGTCCATGCCGAACCTCGTCGGCCAGAACGGCGACGCCGCCGCCAACCTGCTGCGCTCCATGGGCCTGAACGTCAACGTCCAGAAGAAGCAGGTGAACGGCAAGGAGTCGAACACCGTGATCAGCCAGGACCCGGCCGAGGGCGAGGGCGTCTCGCGCGGCGACGACGTCACCATCGTCGTCAACAAGCGCGACTGCATCGTCGACGCGGGCCCGTTCCAGCTCGGCTGCGACGACGGCGGCAACCAGAACATCCCGGTGCCCGACATGACCAACCGCACGGTCGCCGAGGCGAAGAAGGCCCTGAAGGAATCCGGTTTCAAGGTCAGCGTGACGGGCTTCGGCGGCGACCGCGTCCGCTTCCAGTCGCCGTCCAGCGGCGAGGCCCCGCGCGGCTCCACCGTCACCATCGTCCGGGGCCCGTGACCGGCTAGGCTGAACCGGCTATGACCTCACCGCACAGCCCCGTCGGGGCCCATGTCCCCGTGGCCGGCGGCATCGCCACCGGCGGCCTGAAGTACGCCGCCGAGATCGGCGCCGAGGCGATCCAGGTGTTCGTCGCGAACCCCCGCGGCTGGGCGCTCCCCGAGGGCAGGCCCGCCGAGGACGCGAAGCTCCGCGAGCACGGCATCCCCGTGTACGTGCACGCCCCGTACCTGGTCAACTTCGGCTCGCCGACACCCGAGACGCTCGCCAAGTCGATCGCGACGGTCCGCCACTCCCTGACCCGCGGAAAGGCCATCGGCGCACGCGGCGTCGTGGTCCACACGGGCTCGGCCGTCAGCCAGACCTATGACGAGGCGATGGCACAGGTCCACGAGCACGTCCTCCCCCTTCTGGAAGAGATCCCGGAGGACGGCCCTGACCTCCTCCTGGAGCCCATGGCCGGCCAGAACAACATGCTCTGCGCCAAGGTCCAGGACCTGGGCCCGTTCTTCGAGCGGCTCGAACACCACCCGAAGCTGGGCGTCTGCTTCGACACCTGCCACGCCTTCGCCGCGGGCCACGACCTGGCCGCCCCCGGCGGCGTCAAGGACACCATCGACGCCCTGGTCGCCACCGTGGGCGAGGGTCGCCTGAAGCTGGTCCACGCCAACGACTCCAAGGACCCCTGCGCCTCCGGCAGGGACCGCCACGAGAACATCGGCGCCGGCCGGATAGGCGAACAGCCTTTCGCCGACCTGTTCACCCACCCGGCGGTCAGGGGCGTCCCGTTCCTGATCGAAACCCCGGGCCGGGCCCCCGAACCCCACGCGAAGGACATAGAGACCCTGAAGCGCCTGCGCGACACCTGACCGCCCGCGGCACCTGTCCCGCACGGGACAGCGGATCCGCTCGGCATGCCGGTATTCGGCGATCGCACGCCTCCCCCGCCGATGGAGGGCCCCGAGACCCGACGCCGGGAGCGAGGCTGGGGACACAGAACAGCTCGGGCGCCGCTGAACAACCCCCCGACTGTTCAACGACGCCCGAGCCACAGGCCGCCGGATCCCACCCCCCCGGTACGGGATCCGGCGACTCGATCCGGCGGTGCCGGATCTCCAGGATTTGCTCTTGTGGGAGGTTTCGCGTCCGGGGTGCCGGCCGCCCGCTCCTCCTGCCGCGGTGTGGCTGTGGTGCCACTGAGAACACTAGACGCGGGGAACGGCCGGGCGGCACCAGGAAAACACGGTGCTCGATGAGCGGTACGTAGTCAGAGCCGTGCGTAGCGTAGTCACGCGACGAACGGTCGGTGCGGCGGGACGAGCGGTCGGCCGGGAACGGTCCACACGATCCAGGGTCCGCTCGTGGAGAAATCACGGACGTTCACCGGGCGAGGACGTCCTCGGGGAGGTGCAGGCGGCGCAGCGCGCGGTCGGTGTGGCGCGGGACGCGGCGGCGGGTCAGCAGGGACACCGCGATCATCGCCGCGAACGCGGCGGGCGCGATCAGGAGGGTGGGCTGGTCCAGGACGGCCGCGGGCCAGCCCGGCGGCGCGTCGCGGAAGAGGCCGGTGACGCCGGCGCAGACGGCGAGCCCGCCGCCGACGAGGAGTCCGGCGGCGGCGCCGGCGGCGGTGAGACCGCGCCACCAGATGCCGAGGAGGAGCAGCGGGCACAGCGAGCAGGCCGACACGCCGAGGGCCATCGTGACGAGGCCGGCGGCCCCGTGCGGGCCGATCCCCGGCAGCAGGACGCAGGGGGCGGCCAGCGCGATGACGACGCCGGCGCGGAACGCGGCCGTGCCGCCGCGGCGGGCGCACTGCGAGATCGTCCCGCCGATGGCCACGGCGAGGCCGCACGACGTGGAGATGAACGCGGCGAAGGCCCCGGCGGTGATGAGGCCGGTGAGCAGCGCGCCGGTCTGCCCGGGGATCATCCGGCGCGGGAGCAGCAGGAGCGTCGCGTCGGTGTCGCCGGTCATGAGGAGTTCGGGTGCGAACAGGCGTCCCAGTATCCCGTAGAGGGTGGGGAACACGCAGAACAGGGCGAGGAGGACGGGCACGAACGCGGCCGTCCGGCGCGCGGCGCTCCCGGACGTGTCGGTGTAGAAGCGCATGAGGATGTGCGGCAGCCCCATCGTGCCCAGCAGGACGCCCAGCATCGCCGAGTAGGTGCGGAAGAGCCCGTGTTCCTCGCCGCGGCCGAACGGTGTCGCCCACGTGCTGCCGTCCTGGACGGGCAGCCGCTCGGCGTGCGGCACGCGCGCGCCGCCGGGGAAGACCACGTCGGTCCCGCGTCCGATGGTGTGCCGCCCCTCGGGCAGCCGTACCGCGTCGCCGTGGACGGGTACACCGTCCACGCGTCCTCGCGCGGTGACCGTCACGGGCGCGGGGACGTTGACGGTCACGTCGGTGCGCACGTCCACCCGCGTGGTGCGCTCGAACCGGGGGACGTCGTCGCCGAGCGGGCCGGGGGCTCCGGACATGTGCCACATGCCGACCAGCGCGACCGCGGGCACCGCGACGGCGACCAGCTTCACCCAGAACTGGACGGCCTGGACCGCGGTGATGCTGCGCATCCCGCCGGACAGGACGAGGGCCAGCGTGACGGCGACCACGACGGCCCAGCCCGTCCAGACGGGGGCGCCGGTCAGCACGCGCAGCGTCACGCCCGCGCCCTGGAACTGCGGCAGCAGGGAGAACCAGCCGATGAAGCAGACGCAGGCGGTGACGACGCGGCGGACGGCGCGCGAGCCGAGCCGCCACTCGGCGAAGTCGGAGATCGTGTAGGCGCCGGAGCGGCGCAGCGGCGCGGTCACCAACGCCAGCAGCAGGACGTATCCGGCGGTCGCGGCGATGGGGAGCCACAGCGTGTCGGCGCCGTGGACGAGCACGAGCCCGGCGGTGCCGAGGAAGGCGGCGGCGGAGATGTACTCGCCGCTGATCGCGGACGCGTTCCACCAGGGGGTGACGCCCCGGGACGCGACCAGCAGGTCGGAGGTGGTGCAGGCGGAGCGGCGGCGGTGGACGCCGAGGACGGCCGTCAGCCCCACGACGGCGGTCAGTCCGGTGAGCGCCGCCGCCGCGGCCGGCACGGTCACCGGCGGTCCATCGCGCGCTCGGACCGTTCGGCCCGTCTCAACTGCCGGAACGAGACCGCGATCAAGAAGGGCTGGACGCCGGACGCGAGGACGGCCCAGAACAGCGGCACGCCGTGCGCGTGCGCGTGCGCGACCGCCGGGACGAGCGCCAGCAGCGGCAGGCCCGCCAGGACGGTCAGGACGATCGCGCAGGTGCCGAGGGCGGTCCGCAGCTGGGCGCGGATCAGGGCGCGCGTCTCGGCGGGTTTCGGCGGCGGCGCGGCGGCGAAGGCGGCGGAAAGGGACGGCCCGCTATGAAGGGGGTCGGGATCCGGCGGCTCGGACCCCGCCGCCTCCGAGCCGGCGGCCTCGGCGGTGGGCGGCGCGCCGCCCTCTCCCGGCGCCCGCTCGCGAACGCCCGCCCCCGCGGACACCACCACCCGGCGCTCACCCGTCCGGCGTTCACCGATCCGGCCGTCACCGGCCATCGCGGGCCTCCCCCGCCTCGTCCGCGTCCCCGTCGGGGTGATGGAACTTGCGGACCAGCCGGTCCCGCACCTCGCGGGTGTGCCGGCGGCTGACCTGAAGCAGCTCGTCCCCGACCCGGACGGCCGCGCGGCCGCCGTCGAACCGCACCTCGGTGATATGCGCGCACGCGACCAGGGTGCTGCGGTGGATCCGGATGAATCCGGCGGCCTCCCACCGCTTGGTCAGCGCCGACAGCGGCATCCGGACCAGGAACCCGCCGTCGGCGGTGTGCAGCCGGACGTAGTCGCCCTGCGCCTCCACGTGCGTCACCGTCCGGCGGGAGACGAGCCTCGTCCGGCCGCCGAGCTCGACGGGGATCAGCTCGTCGTCGGGGTCGGGGCCGTCCGCGGCGGGCGGCGGGCCCGTCCGGTGCACGGCCTCGGCCACCCGGCGGACCGACTCGGCGAGCCGCTCCGGCCGGACGGGCTTCAGCAGGTAGTCGAGCGCGCCCAGCTCGTAGGCGGTGACGGCGCAGTCGTCGTGCGCGGTCACGAACACCACGTGCGGGGGGGCGGCGAACCCGGTCAGCAGCCGGGTGAAGTCGAGCCCGTCCAGCCCGGGCATCCGGATGTCCAGGAACACGGCGTCGAGGCGCTCCCCGTCCACGAGCATGCGGCTCAGGTCGCGGAGCGCGGACGAGGCGTCACCCGCGCCGGTGACCTGGCCGATCCGCGGATCCTGGCGGAGGAGATAGGACAGCTCCTCCAGGGCGGGGCGTTCATCGTCGACGGCGAGGACGTGGAGCATGAGGGCGACTTTGCCGCGATTACCGTCCGTCCGCAATCGATTCCAGGAAGTGAGTGTGACGTCCGCCCGTCACGGATCACTCCGGGAACACGCCTGGACGGTATTTCGGGACGCGCAAACTGACCTTGGTCCCGGCGCCGAGCGCTGTCTCGACGGTGAGCCCGTACTCGTCGCCGTAGACCTGGCGCATGCGCTCGTCGACGTTCGCGAGGCCGATGCCGGGATCGGCCCGCCCGTCCCGCCGGACCCGGGCCGCCATGCTGCCCCAGCCGGTCGGGCCGGGCCGGCCGAGCGGGGCCGAGAGGATCTCCTGGAGCCGCTCGGGGTCCATGCCGACGCCGTCGTCCTCGACGCTGATCGCGGCCTCGGCGCCCGAGTCGCGCGCCACGATCCTGATGCGGAACGGCTCGCGCCCGCCGCCGGCCATGCCGTGCCGGACGGCGTTCTCGACGAGCGGCTGCAGGGCCAGGAACGGGACGGCGACGGGCAGCACCTCCGGCGCGACCTCGACGTCGCACTTCAGCCGCTCGCCGAACCTGGCCCGTTCCAGCAGCAGGTAGCGGTCGATGGAGCGCAGCTCGTCGGCGAGGGTGGTGAAGTCGCGGGGGTTGCGGAAGGAGTAGCGGGCGAAGTCGGCGAAGTCCAGCAGCAGGGCGCGGGCACGGTCGGGGTCGGTGCGGATGAACGAGGCGATCGTGGTCAGCGAGTTGTAGACGAAATGCGGGGAAATCTGGGCGCGCAGCGCCCGCGTCTCGGCCTCGCCGAGCCGGATGCGGGCCATGTCCAGCTCGGCCAGTTCCAGCTGGCCCGCGACGAGCCGGGCCGCCTCGCCGACCGCGCGGACCCTGGCGGTGGACGCGGCCCGCCAGTACGCGGTCAGCGCGCCCTCCACGCGCCCCTCGACGGTGAGCGGCGCGGTCATCGCCACCTGGACGGGGCAGCCCGGGTCGGCGCAGCCCACCGGCTCCGGAGCGCCGACCCGGGGCCGCCCGGACACGAGCACGGGCAGCGCGTGCCGGGCGGCCTCCGCCGCGTGGCCGCCGCCCGCTCCCTCCCAGGCCAGCAGGCGGGGCGCGGCGCGGAGCCGCCGGTCGGCGCGGCGGGTCGGCCCGTCCAGGCCGCCGGGACCGTCCGGCTCGCCGCCGGGATCGTCCAGGGTGTCGAGATCGTCCAGGCTGTCGGGGGCGTCCAGAGTGTCGGGATCGTCCGGGGGGCGCACCGCGACCAGCGCGACCGCCTCGGCGCCGAGCAGCGGCCGCAGCCACCGCGCCGCCTTGCGCGCCGTGTCGTAGGTGAGCCCGGCGCGCAGCGGCGGCGCCGCCCGCGCGACCATGCGCAGGGCCGCGAACGCCGCCTGCTCGGCCGGGTCGGCGGGCACGCGGTGCGGCAGGCGCGGCCACCGGCGCAGCGCCCAGACCCCGGAGGCGGCGCCGGCGGCCGTGGCGTGGACGACGGCATCGGCGACGGAGGGTAGGAACATGACAACTTACGGTAACATCTACCGTCCCCCGGCGGTACGGGCGTTGCCCATTTGCAAAGGTCTCGGATGGAACACACCGCGCCCGCGGCGCGCCCGGGCCCGCCGCGCCCCTCACAGGGCGGGCTTCACAGGGGCGGCGACTCGCCCTCGTCCTCCTGGTAGGAGTAGCGCTGCTCCCGCCACGGGTCGGCGACGTTGTGGTAGCCGCGCTCCTCCCAGAAGCCGCGGCGGTCCTTCACCAGGTACTCGACGCCGCGGACCCATTTCACGCTCTTCCACGCGTACAGGTGCGGGACGACGATACGCAGGGGGAAGCCGTGGTCGGCGGTCAGCCGCTCGCCGCCGTGGTGGGTGGCGAACATCGTCCCGCCGGCGAGGAAGTCGCTCATCCGGATGTTGGCGCTGTAGCCGTACTCGGCCCAGACCATCACGTGCGTTACGTCCGGTGCGGGCGGCGCCAGCTCCACGATCGCCGAGCCGGGGACGCCCTCCCATTCGTTGCCGGGGATCGTGAACTTCGTCACGCAGTGGAAGTCGGTGACCGATGTGACCCTCGGCAGCGCGTCGAACTCGTCCCAGGTCCAGCGGTGCTGCTCCCCCGACTCGGTGGCGCCGAAGACCCGGAAGTCCCAGGACTCGGGACGGAACTTCGGCACGGGACCGTAGTGCAGGACGGGCCAGCCCCGGGGGACGTACTGTCCCGGCGGCAGATCCCGCGGCTGCGGTGCGGAAGGTTCGGGGTGGGTCATGACGCGGCCATCCTGCCATCCGGCGTGAGCTGAGCCATATTCGGGGGCGGTGCGAATGCCCGTGGCGGACATCGGCTACGCTGGCCGCGTGCGCAACGTCGTCTATTTCTTTTGGTACGGCCAGCCCGGGCGGCTGGTCTGCCAGGCGTTGCACTGACAGACCGCAGAGCGAGAAGCCCCGGGCCACAGTGGCCCGGGGCTTTCGTCGTTTCAGGGGTCGGCCGCGGGACCCACCGGGGTTCCGGGTGAAACAGGAGAGGCAGCACACGAATGGTCGTCGTCATGGCCCCCGAGGCCAACGAAGCGGATATCAAGGCCGTCGTCTCACTGGTCGAGACGGCGGGGGGTGACGCATTCGTCAGCCGCGGCGTGGAGCGGACCATCGTCGGGCTCGTCGGCGACGTCCAGCAGTTCGGCACGCTGAACCTGCGCGGGATGCGCGGCGTCAGCGACGTCGTCCGCATCTCGGCGCCCTACAAGCTGGTGAGCCGCGAGAACCACGCCGAGCGCTCGGTCGTCCGGGTCGGCGGCGTGCCGGTCGGCCCCGGCACCATGACCCTGATCGCCGGCCCGTGCGCCGTGGAGACCCCCGAGCAGACGCTCGGCGCCGCGCAGATGGCGCAGGCCGCGGGCGCGACGCTGCTGCGCGGCGGCGCGTTCAAGCCGCGCACCTCCCCGTACGCGTTCCAGGGGCTCGGCGAGTCCGGCCTGCGCATCCTCGCGGACGTGCGGGAGGAGACGGGCATGCCGATCGTCACCGAGGTGGTGGACGCGGGCGATGTCGACCTCGTCGCCTCGTACGCGGACATGCTGCAGATCGGCACCCGCAACGCGCAGAACTTCGCGCTCCTGCAGGCCGCGGGCGATTCCGGAAAGCCGGTCATGCTGAAGCGCGGCATGAACGGGACGATCGAGGAGTGGCTGATGGCGGCCGAGTACGTCGCCCAGCGCGGCAACCTCGACATCGTGCTGTGCGAGCGCGGCATCCGCACGTTCGAGAAGGCCACCCGCAACACCCTCGACATCTCCGCGGTGCCGGTGGCGCAGCGCCTCTCCCACCTGCCGGTCATCGTGGACCCGTCGCACTCGGGCGGCAGCCGCGACCTCGTCCTCCCGCTGACCCGCGCCGCGATCGCGGTCGGCGCCGACGGCGTGATCATCGACGTGCACCCGCACCCGGAGACCGCGCTGTGCGACGGACCCCAGGCCCTGGTGGACGGCGACCTGCGCGAACTGGCCAAGCTCGTGCGCGACCTGCCCCCCATCGTCGGCCGCACCCTCACCCAGGCCCAGGACCCGGACGTCGTACCAGCCTGAACGGCGCGGTATCGTCCGTCCGTGGCTTACTGGACCTCCAATTGCGGGCCGCCGCGCTCCTGACGGGGCGCGGCGACCGCACTCTTCGCGAAATGTGACCGGCCGGGCGCGGCCCGCGCCCGGCCGCGTCCTCCTGCGCCCCGAATCCGGATCTCTCCTTCATCCGATTCGAGGTCAGGAGCCTCTGTGCCACAGCACACCTTCCTCTGGCCCGCGTCCGCGGGCGGCGCCCGCATCCGGTTCGGCGGCGGCGCCGACGTCCTGCTGGCGGCGTCCCTGTGGGGGACGACCGGGACCGTCCGCACCTTCGCCGGCGACGCGTCCGCCCTGTCGATCGCGGCGAGCCGCATCGTCATCGGCGGCCTGGTGCTGCTCGCGCTCGCGGCCGGCACGCGCCGCGGGGCCGGGCTGCGCCGCCTGCTCGGGAACCGCCGCAACCTGCCGCTGATCGGCCTGGGCGCGGCCGCGATCGCCGTGTACCAGACCGCGTTCTTCGTCGCGGCCGGCCGCACCGGCGTGGCGGCGGGCACCGTCGTCACGATCGGCAGCGCGCCCGCGTTCGCCGGCGTGATCGGGCTGCTGACCCGGCGGTCGCGGCCGACCGGGCGCTGGGCGGCGGCGACCGCCGGGGCCGTCGCGGGCTGCGCGCTCCTCATCGGCGGCGGCCGGGACGCGGGCGTCGAGCCGCTCGGCATCGCCCTCGCGCTGCTGGCCGGCCTGGCGTACGCGGTGTACGCGACGATCGCCTCCGTCCTCATCACCGGGGGCGAGGAGGACCGGGCCGTCACCGGGGCGCTGTTCGCGGCGGCGGCCGTCGCGCTGCTCCCCGTCCTCTGCTCCGGTTCGGGCTGGCTGCTCACCGGCTCCGGCGCGCTGATCGCGCTCTACCTCGGCGTGGTCACCACCGGCGGCGGCTACCTGCTGTTCGCCAGGGGCCTGCGCACCACCCCGGCCACGACGGCGACGACACTGACGCTGGCGGAACCGGCCGTGGCCGCGGCGCTCGGCACGGTCCTGCTGGGTGAGCGGCTGGGCGCGGTCGCGCTGGGCGGCCTCGCGCTGATGGCGGCGAGCCTGGTCGTGGTGATCGCGCCGGCGCGGCCGGGAACGCGGCGGTAACGAATTGGTCTGAACCATTGGCCGGGGCGGGCTCGGCGAGGATGATGTCCGGCATGACTACGGGCGATGGTGACGCCGGGGGGCGGCTGTTCCCGGAGGATCTCGACGGCGTCGACCCGGTCGCCGCGGTGATGCTCGCGGACGCGTGCCGCGCCCTGTCCGCCTATCCGGAGCTCGTGGCCGTGGGCACCCTGTTCACGGCCGCCGAGCGCGTCCGGGGCGGCTGGCAGGTCGTGTGCCCGTGCGATCCGCTGCCGCAGGGCGCGCGCGAGCTGCTCGCCGGACGGCTGGAGGACCTGGCGGCGCTCGCAGGTGGCGCCGCGGAGGGCGAGCTGCTCGCCGCGGCGTGCGGGCTGCGGCGCGAACCGGCCGACGAGGTGACCGCGGGCGGGCGCCGGTTCCGGATCGTGCGGATCGAGCAGCTCGTCCGCTCCGGCCCGGACGGCCCGGAGCCGCCCCGCCCGACCGACCCCGACCCGCTGCCCGCGGGCCGCTCCGCCGCGCCCGTCCGTCCCTACGAGCTGCTGCCCGAGGACGGCCCGGCGTCGGACTTCGCGACCGCCGAGCTGCTGTGCCAGGTGCTGGACGCGGCAGCCGCGGCGGGCAGCGAGCCGACCGGCGCGTTCCTCACCCCGGTCGCGCTCGCGCCCGCCTTCACGGTGGCCGAGCGCACCGAGCGGCGCTGGCGGCCCGTCGGCCGGCTGCACGAGGCCCCGCAGCAGGCGCGCGACGCGCTGATCACCTACTTCCGGCATGTGCTGCCGGCGGTGGAGAGCCCCGCCGAAGCGGACGTCGCCCGGTTCGCCGAGGCGGCGGAGCTCATGGAGGACGAGACCCGCCGCAACGGCATCGCGGTCGCCGGCCGCCGGTTCCGCATCGTCCGGATCGAGCGGATCACCCTGATGGGCCCGGACGGCCCCGAGCCGCCGCGCCCGACGGACTTCGACGCGCGCTGAGCGGCGGCGCCCCGCGCCGCGTCCGTCAGCGTCCGTCAGGAGGCCGGGTCGCCGTAGACGGGGCGGTGCTCCTGGACGGAGGCGGCCAGGAGCTCGGCGAGTTCGTCCACGTCGAGGCGCTTCTCGATGCGGCGCAGATCGTCGATCTTGGCCTTGGTCTCGGCGCGGCGGGGCGCGAGCAGGGTGCAGCAGTCCTCGTCGGGCAGCTCGGAGATCGACAGGGTGCGGATGCGGCGCGCCTGGTCCATGATCTCGACCTTGTCCATGCCGACGAGGGGCCGCAGGATCGGCAGCTCCACCGCGTCGTCCAGCGCGGTGATGTTGGTGAGCGTCTGGCTGGACACCTGGCCGAGCGCGTCGCCGGTGATCAGCGCGCCGCCGCGCAGCCGGCGGGCGAGGAGCTCGCCGGTGCGCAGCATCAGCCGGCGCTGCGCGATCACCGCGAGCCGCTCGGCCCCGGAGGACTTGATCTGCTGCTGCGCCTTGCCGAACGGGATGACGAACAGCCGGGACCCGCCCTGGAACTTGTCCAGCTCGCGGACCAGCGCGTACGCCTTGTAGATCGACTCGGGGCCGGTGAACGGCATGCCGGAGAAGTGCAGGTAGTCGACGCGCAGGCCGCGGCGCATCATCCGGTAGGCGGCGACGGGCGAGTCGATGCCGCCGGACATCAGCACGAGGGCGCGGCCGCTCATCCCGACGGGGAGTCCGCCCTGGCCGGGCAGGCCGCCGCAGTAGACGAACACCTCGTCGCGGTCGACCTCGATCGACAGGGTGTGTGCGGGGTCCTTGAGCTTCACGGGCTGGCCGTAGCGCTCGGCGACGAGCCCGCCGATGTGCCGGTCGAGTTCGGTGGAGGTCATCGGGAACCGCTTGTCGCGGCGGCGGGACCGGACGGCGAACGTGCCGGTGCGCCCGTCCATGAGCTCCAGGGCGGCGCGCTCGACGCTGGCGACGTCCTTGCCGACCAGCCAGGCGCGGTGCGCCCACACGATGCCCATGACGTCGGTGATCCGCTGCGCGACGCGCTCCATGGTGGCGAGGTCGGCGTCGTGCTTGCGGACGATGAACACCCCGTGGCGGCGGACGACGTCGACGCGGGCGATGGGGCGGACGGCCTGCCGGACGTTGTCGGCCAGGCGGCGTTCGAACTGCTCGCGGTTCTTGCCCTTGAGGACGACCTCGCCCAGTTTGAGCAACACGCACGGCTCGCCGTCGACCGGCGAATGCTCCCGGACGTCCGCCGGCGCGGTGTCGAGCGTGGTCATGCGTGATCCTCCTGGCGGGAACCGGACAAGGGGTGCCTTCTAGTGTGGCCCAGAGTGGGCAACGCCGCGACCCGGAATCCGTGTTCCCGCCGGGGGGATGTCAGCCGAAGAAGACCTCGGATTCGGAGTAGCGCTCCAGCGGAACGGTCTTCAGCTCCTTGGTCGCCTCGTCGAGCCCGACGCGGACGATGCCGGTGCCCTGGAGCGCGACCATCTTGCCGTAGTCGCCGTCCTTGACCGCGTCGATGGCCTGGAGCCCGAAGCGGGTGGCGAGGACGCGGTCGAACGCGGTCGGCGTGCCGCCGCGCTGGATGTGCCCGAGCACCGTGGCGCGGGCCTCCTTGCCGGTGCGCTTCTCGATCTCGTCGGCGAGGGCCTGGCCGATGCCGCCGAGCCGGACGTGGCCGAACGAGTCGCGCTCGCCGGTCTGCAGCCGCATCTGCCCGTCGACCGGGTGGGCGCCCTCGGACACGACGATGATCGGCGCGTACCGGGTCTTGAAGCGGCTCTCCACGTACTGGCAGACCTTCTCGATGTCGAAGGGCCGCTCGGGGATGAGGATGACGTTGGCGCCGGCGGCCATGCCGACGTGCAGCGCTATCCAGCCCGCGTGCCGTCCCATGACCTCGCAGATCAGCGCGCGGTGGTGGCTCTCGGCGGTGGTGTGCAGCCGGTCGACGGCCTCCATGCCGATGTTCACCGCGGTGTCGAACCCGAACGTGTAGTCGGTCGCGTTCAGGTCGTTGTCGATCGTCTTCGGGACGCCGACGACGTTGACGCCGTTGGCGTACAGTTCGCGCGCGACGCCGAGGGTGTCCTCGCCGCCGATGGCGATCAGCGCGTCCACGCCGAGTCCGGCGAGGTTGTCCTTGATCCGCTCGATGCCGCCCTCGACCTTGATCGGGTTGGTCCTGGACGAGCCGAGGATCGTCCCGCCGCGCGGCAGGATCCCGCGCACGGCCTGCACGTCGAGGGCCACGGTGTCGCCTTCGAGGGGCCCGCGCCAGCCGGCCCGGAAGCCCACGAACTCGTAGCCGAAGACCTGCACGCCCTTGCGGACCACCGCGCGGATCACCGCGTTCAGTCCGGGGCAGTCCCCGCCACCGGTCAGCACTCCGACGCGCATGCCGTCTCCTTCTCCCGCCACCGGGCTCCTCCCTCGGTTCACATGCCCACACTATGCGGCCGCACACGGCCGGGCGGCGCATTACCCGGGGGTACCGGCGCGCCGCCATTGGTCTAGACCATAGCTGGTGGACGGGACGGCGGCACACCGTTCGCGCGCGACGGCGGCGCGGGCGGCCTACTCCTGGTCGAGCTCCCGGTCGAGCCCCTTCTCGATGGCGTAGCGGACGAGCTCGACGCGGTTGTGGAGCTGGAGTTTGCCGAGGGTGTTCTGCACGTGGTTCTGCACCGTCCGGTGGGACAGCACGAGCCGCTGCGCGATCTGCTTGTACGTCAGCCCCTTGGCGACGAGCCGCAGCACCTCGGTCTCGCGGTCGGTCAGCCGCGGCGCGTCGTCGTCCTCGCGGGCGGGCGCGGCGGCGAGGCGCCGGTACTCGCCGAGGACGAGACCGGCCAGCCCGGGGGTGAAGACGGCGTCGCCCTCCCCCGTCCGGCGGACGGCGTCCAGGAACTCCTCGCGGGCGGCGGACTTCAGCAGGTAGCCGGTCGCGCCCGCCTTGACCGCCTCCAGGACGTCCTGCTGCTCGCCGCTCGCCGACAGCACCAGCACCCGGACGGGCGGATCGCCGGCGGCCAGGCGGCGGGTCACCTCGACGCCGCTCAGGTCGGGCAGCTGGAGGTCGACGACCGCGACCTGCGGGCGCGCGGCGGCGGCGATGCGGACGGCCGCGCGGCCCTCCCCGGCGGTCGCGACCACGTCGTGCCCGGCCTCGGCGAGGTCGCGGGCGACGGCCTCGCGCCACATCGGATGGTCGTCCACGACCATGACTCGCAGGCTCACGCTCACACCCTAGGGCGGGCGCCCGGCCGGCGGGGCACCGTCATCTCGATCTCGGTGCCCTCGCCCGCCGCGGAGAAGATCACCACCTCGCCGCCGAGGTCGGCGACGCGGCCCCGGATGGACTGCGCGACGCCGAGCCGCCCGTCCGCTGCCGCCTCCTCCAGCCGGTTCCCGGCCATGCCGGGCCCGTCGTCGCGGACGCTGACGGTGACCTCGCCGGGGCCGTCCTCCAGCAGGACCCACGCGCGCGCGCCCTCGCCGCAGTGCCGCCGGACGTTGTCCAGCGCCGCCGCCACGGCCGCCGCGACCTCGCGGGCGGCGTGCCCGGGCAGCCGCACCTCCGTCGCCGGCGTCGACACCGTGACGGACGCGGACGCGTGCGCGGTCAGCAGCGGGCGCAGATCCGCGTCGGCGTCCGGGGCCCGCGGCGGTGCCGGGGCGGAGGTGCCGATGAGGGCGCGCAGCGCGGCCTCCTGCTCCCCCGCCAGCCGGCCGAGCTCGGCCGCCTCGCCGCCGAGCTCGCCGCCGCGCCGCTGCACCATGGCGAGGACCTGCAGCACCGAGTCGTGGATGCGGCGGGCCAGCCGCTCCCGCTCCCGGTTGGCCGACTCGAGCTCCACGGCCCGCGCCAGCCGCGCCTCGGCCTCCCGCGCCAGCCGGACGACGTGCCCGACGACGAGCCCCGCGAGGACGAGCAGCACGATGCCGTTGAACGTCGTGCCGCCGATGCCGCGGCCCGTCCCGGCGAGCACGTGCACCAGCAGGTTCGCGGCGGCCAGCACGAGCGCGGCGGTGAGGCCGAGCCGCCGCCCGCCCGCCACCGCCCACGCCAGGACCGCCGCCGCCACCCACGACACCGGCAGCGTCGGGCGCCCGGCGGCGATGTTCGCGGCCGTCTCCACCCACACCGTCGCCAGCACGCAGCCCGTGGCGACGGCGAGGTCGGCGGCCAGCAGCGGCCATCCGCGCCGGCGCGGGTCGCTGAACGCGTGCACGGCGTAGCCCGTCCACGCGACCATGACGGCGAGGACGCCCCACCCGGCGGCGGGGTGCGCGTAGCCGTCGAAGTTCGCGGCGATCACGACCGCGGCGTAGACCAGCGCGAGGCCGCGGTAGACCGCCACGGCCCGCCACAGCGCGACCTCCAGCCCCATCATCCGCGGTCGCTATCCGCGGGCGCCCGGCCCGCCGTCGTCCTCGCCGTCGTCCTCACCATCGCGCCGCGCCGGCTCGCCGGCCATCTCGGCCTTGACCTCGGCCGCGTACCGGTCGACGTACTCCTGGCCGGACAGCTCCCGGATCGCCATCATGATCTCGTCGGTGATCTTCCGCAGCACCTCGCGGTCGTCCTCGCGGCCGTAGTACCGGGAGAAGTCCATCGGCTCGCCGAAGCGGACGCCGGGCCGGACGCCGAGCCGCGGCAGCGGCCTGCCGGGCGGCATCAGCTCGAAGGTGTTGATCATCGCCATCGGGATCACCGGGACGCGGGACTTCAGCGCGAGCCGCGCCACCCCCGTCTTGCCGCGGTACAGCCGGTTGTCGGGCGCGCGGGTGCCCTCCGGGTAGATGCCGAGCAGCTTGCCCTCGCCGAGGATCCGCAGGCCGGTCTGCAGCGCCGCCTCGGCCGCGTCCCCGCCGGTCCGGTCGACCGGCACGACGCCCACCCCGGTGAAGAAGCCCTTGCTGATCAGCCCTTTGACGCCTTTTCCGGTGAAGTACTCGCCCTTGCCGATGAAGAGGATGGGGCGCATCAGCGGCAGCGGCCCGAAGAAGTGGTCGGCGAACGACAGATGGTTGCTCACCATCAGCGCGGGCCCCCGCTTCGGGACGTTCCGCATGCCCCTGTTCCGCGGCCACCACCCGAGGTACAGGATCGGCGACAGGACGATCCTGAGCAGGATCCAGAACCACAGCATGCGGGCACCTTCCTCGGACCCGTGCCCTCCGGGGGGAGCACGATCGGTCCCTGACCGAGCGGAGACGATGGGACATCCTCCCACTCCCCGTCCCGGCCAGCTACGGGCCGGTAGGCATCTACCGCGGCCGTACCCCGCGGCGGGGACGCGGTCCGCCCGGCGAGCGGCCCGGGAATGAACGTAGGCTCTGCATGGTGAATCTCAATCGGGTGCGCCGGGGGGCTTGTCCCGCGCGGCGCAGCGAATACCGTGGGACACACGTTTCGGGGTGTCCGGGAGTGCCGCCGTGTACGGCGGGCGCGACCGGGCACCACACTGTCGTTGGGGGAGCGGAGGCCGCCATGCCGGTGCCGTCGGTCACGCCGGAGTCGTCGAAGGAGCCGGCCCCGTGAATCGACGTGGCAATGGACTGTCCGCCGACACCTATGCCCCGCTGGTCGACCTCGCCCCGCATCTGGCCGACGCGATGCTGGCGGCGCTCGGCGAGGCCGGGGTCGCCGCCTACGCGACGTCGCCGGCCGGGCTGCCCGAGCTCGCCGAGCCGGCCGCCGAGCCCGTCTCCGGCGACGTCCTCGACCGGCTCTACGTGGACGTCGACATGAAGCCCGCCGCCGAGGGCATCCTGCGCGTCCACCTCGCCCGGCTCCGCGACGCCTCCGCCCGCGGCTCCGACGACGGCCGCGCCGAGCCCGCCGAGCGCGCGGAGAAGGCCGAGCGCGCCGAGACCGACCTCGCCGCCCCCGCCGCGGGCGACGCGGGCGACGTGGGCACGGACGCGGGCGCCCCCGCCGAGCGCGACGAGGACGCCATCTGGGCGGAGATCGTCGCCGGCTTCGACGCCGTCCCCGAGGGCGACGACGTCCCCTGGCCGGACGAGGAGAACATCCGGGAGCCCGCCGAGCCCCCGCGGGAGGGCGACGACCACTCCGGCCGCCTCCCCCGCGCCCGCGTGATCAAGCCGCCGGAGCCGCCGGAGTTCCCGGAGGCCGGCGACGAGGAGGGGCACTACGTCCCGCCCGCTCCCCCGCCGCTGCCGGCCGCCGACCCGCTCACCAAGGGCGCCTGGGTCGCGCTGATCGGCGGCCCCGTCTACCTGCTCGCCACCGTCATCCTGGACTGGGAGGTCCCCGGCTGGGCCGCCTTCCTCGCCGTCGCGGCCTTCATCGGCGGCTTCGTCACCCTCGTCCTCCGCATGGGCGACGAGCCGAGGGACCCCGACGACGGAGCCGTGGTCTAGCCGAGGCGCAGGTCAGCCAGCACCGGACGGTGGTCGGTGGCCCGTGCGTAGTCGCCGGTCTCGTCAGGAGGGACGCCGCAGGCCGTCACCCGCACCGCGGGGTCGGCGAAGACGGCGTCTATGCGACGGGTCGGCCCGCGGGCGGGGAAGGTGGGTTCCTCGCCGGTCGGGGCGGCCTCGCAGGCGTCCTGGAAGTGATCGGCCAGGAGCGACCAGGCTTCCCCGCCCGGCTCCTCGTTGAAGTCTCCCGCCAGGACCACGGGGGCGGCGTAGCGGGCGCGGGCCCGGTCGAGGCGGGCGAGGATCTCGTGGACGTGGCGCAGGCGCGGCTCCGGCCTCAGATCCAGGTGGGTGCTCGCGGCGATGAGGCGGGCGCCGCCGACCTCCAGGACGGCGATCGCCAGGGCGCGGCGGTGCAGGCCGGGGTCGGGGGTCAGCAGGTGGAACTCGCGGGCCGTCCGGCGGACCCGGGGGCCGGTGAGGACGGCGAGCCCGCAGGCCCGCCGCCCCGCCGCGATCCGCATGCCGCACGCGTGCGCCAGCCGGCGCCGCCGCAGCCGCCAGGCCCGGAAGCGCGGCACCTCCTGCAGGCACAGGACGTCCGGGGCGTTGCCGCGGACGACGCGGGCCACGGCCGCCGCGTCGTCGCGCAGCGACCGGACGTTGTAGGTCTGCAGGCGGACGGCGGCCACGCCTAGACGACCACGTCCTGGAAGGGGCGGACGCGGGCGAGGTCGGCGGCGCCGACGATGCCCGCCGCGGAGCCGAGCTCGGCGATGCGGATGTCGGGCAGCGGGCGGTGGCCGCGTCCGGTCAGCGCGTCCTCGAAGGCGGCGCGGATCGGGTCGAGCAGCAGGTCGCCGGCGTCCGACAGGCCGCCGCCGATGATGAAGGCGCCCGGGTCGAGGATCGCGCTGAGGTCGGCGAGGCCCTGGCCCGCCCAGTGCGCGATGGTGCGGAAGCACTCCAGGGCCGCCTTGTCGCCCTCGCGGGCCGCCTGCGACACCTCGGGGCCGCTGATGCCCTCCGGCCGGCCGCCGCCGAGCTCGAGCAGCCGTCCCGCCATCGCGGGCGCCACCCGGGCGAGGTCGCGGGCCTCGTGCACGAGGGCGTTGCCGCTGGCGTACTGCTCCCAGCAGCCGCGGTTGCCGCAGCCGCAGCGGCGCCCGTCCGGAACGACCCGGAAGTGGCCCATCTCGGCGCCGATGCCGAACCGTCCCCGGTACAGCTCGCCGCCCATGATGATGCCGCCGCCGATGCCGGTGCCGAGCGCCACCAGGACGAGGAAGTTCTCCCCGCGCCCGGCGCCGAACTTGGCCTCGCCCCACGCGGTCGCGTTGCCGTCGTTCTCCACCACGACCGGCAGCTCGACCAGGCTCTCGACCTTCTCCTTGATCGGCTCGTCCCGCCAGGCGAGGTTCGGCGCGAACAGCACCGTGGCGCGGGCCTCGTCGACGAAGCCCGCGGTGCCGAGGCCGACCGCCGACACCTCGTCGTACTTGCCCTTCAGCAGGTCGACTACCTCGGCGATGGTCTCGGCGGTCTCCTTCGGGTTCGTCGAGGGAGTCGGCCGGCGGACCTTCTCCAGGATCGTCCCCCGGTCGTCGACGACCCCCGCGGCAACCTTCGTGCCGCCCACATCCACGCCGATGGTCAGGGCCATGTAAGGTTTCCTCCTCCTCGCGCGCGCCCCGGCTGGGAGCCGTTACCGCACTTCCCGTCTTCGAGGGGCCCCCGCGGGTGGCGGCCCCATCGCCTCCATCATCCCCCGCCGCAGGCATGCGCGGTATCGCTCCGTCATCGGCCGCCCCGCGGCGCGCTCAGCGCTCCACGTGGCGCTTGAGGCCCTTGAGGGCGGAGTCGATGATCCGCTTCTCGCCCTTGCGCTTCACCATGCCGATCATCGGGATGCGGACGTCCACGGCGAGCTCGTAAGTGACCTCGGTGACGCCGTCCTCCTCGGCCAGAGAATAGGCGCCGCGCAGGCCCGTGACGACCGTACCCGGCTCCACCAGCTCCCAGGCGACCCGGTCGTCGCCCTCCCAGGTGTAGGCGAGCCCGACGGTGTCGCTGAACGGGCCGCCGTCGAAGGTCAGCCGGCCGCGCCGCGCGCGCCCGTCCTCGCCGGTCTCCTGCACGGTGAACTCGCGGATGCCACTGGCCCAGTCCGGGTAGGCCTCCAGGTCGGCGATCACCGCCATGATCTCGGCCTTCCCGGCCTTGACCGTGATGGAAGAACTCGTGCGGTCCGCCATCTGCGTCTCCCTCCGGCTGTCCTCGGGCCCGCGCCCCGGACCCGCTCTCGTAGAGACGGTATCCGTCACACCGTCAGGACGTACGGAACGCCGCGAGCGCGGAAGTGCCCGACGTTCACGCATTCGGTGCGGCCGATCCGGGTCCGGCGCGCGAGCGGCTGGTGGACGTGCCCGAACAGCACGTACCTCGGCTGCGTCCGGTGGATCGCGTCCAGGATCGCCTCGCTGCCCCGCTCGAACCTGCGCGCCACCGTGTCGTACAGCAGGTCGGGGACGGCGGGCGGGATGTGGGAGCACAGCACGTCCACCTCGCCGAGGGCCTCGACCTTGGCGGCGAAGGTCTCCTCGTCCAGCTCGTAGGGGGTGCGGTACTCGGTGCGGAGGCCGCCGCCGACGAACCCGAACCGCAGCCCGCCGATCTCGGTGACCTCCCCGTCCAGGACGTGGTGGCCGTCGCGCAGATGGCGGCCCCACATGCGCGGGACGTCGACGTTGCCGTACGTCAGGTAGGCCGGGGACGGCATCGCCGCGAAGAGCTCCGCGTACTGCCGGTCGACCGCGCGCTCGATGTGCGGCCACGCGTCGCCCTCCAGCGAGCCCCACAGGGCCCGGGAGAACGAGCGCGCCTCGTCGAAGCGCTTCTCGGTCCGCAGCCCGATGAAGCGGTCGGCGTTCTCCTGGCCGAACAGGTCGGCGAAGATCCCCTGCGCGTGGTCCTCGTAGTCGATGAAGAGGATCAGGTCGCCGAGGCAGATGAGGACGTCGGCGCCGTCCGCCGCGGTCGCCAGGGCGTCCGCGCGGCCATGGACGTCGCTCACCACGTGGATCCTCATGAACCGACTCTAATGGGGCAGACCGCCCGGGAAAACGGGCGGGTCCGCCCGGTCAGCCGGTCGCGGCGGACACCAGCGAGCGCCACTCCCGGACGAGGACCGGGTCCACGGCGGCGTCCCAGGCGCCGTCCTGGCGGACGGCGGCGCCCACGTGGAAGGCCGTGACGCCCGCGGCGGCGAGGGCCGCGACGTGCTTGCGGCGCAGCCCGCCCCCGGCCATGATCAGCTTGGCCGCGCCGGGGTCCTCGGCGGCGCGCCGGACGAGCACGTCCACCCCCGCGTCGACGCCGCGCGCGGAGCCGGCCGTCAGGACGGTGTCGAGCCCGCCGCCGAGATGGCGGACGGTGCGCCACGCCTGCGCGGGGTCGGCGGCGTGGTCCAGCGCGCGGTGGAACGTCCAGGGCAGCGGGGCGGCGACGCCGGCGAGCTTGCCGGTGGCGGCCGCGTCGACGTGGCCGGCGGAGTCGAGGAAGCCGAGCACGAACCCGTCCGCGCCGGCGCGGGCGAGGTCCGCGGCGGCGCGGCGCAGCCGGTCCAGTTCGGCGCCGGTCGTGCGGAACCCCGCGTTGGCCCGCAGCATCACCCGCATCGGGAGGGTCGTGGCCGTCCGGATGGCGGCGACGACGTCGGGATCGGGGGTGAGCCCGTCGGCGGCCATGTCGGCGACCACCTCGATCCGGTCGGCGCCGCCGTCCTGCGCCGCCTTCGCGTCGTCCGCGGTCAGCGCGATCACTTCCAGCAGCGACATGGCGATCCCCCGAACCGCGTGCGTAGTGCGACCGCGGTCAAGCGTAGGCGACGGGGCGGCCGCCGCCACGGGCGCCGGGCGGTCTTTGCCGTGCCGTTAACCCGGCATGATTCCTACCGATGGGTATCATTCGGGTGCGGAGAAGCCTCCGGACTTCCCGCCGACCTGGAAAACCGACTACAGGAGTTGGGCCGTGCGCGAGTTCAGCGTCCCCGCGATGGTGGAGGTCCCCGACTCCGCCAATCTGACCGACGCGCCCTTCACCCGGGCAGCCGAGGAGCCGGGCACGATCGTGGCGCGCCGCAAGAGCGGCTCGGGCGAGGCACGGGCGTGGAGCGCCGTCACCGCGGCCGAGTTCGCGGCCGAGGCCGCCGCGGTCGCCAAGGGCCTGGCCGCCGCGGGGATCGAGCCCGGCGACCGGGTGTGCGTGCTGTCGCGGACCCGCTACGAGTGGACCGTTCTCGACTACGCGATCTGGACGGCCGGCGCCGTCTCCGTCCCCATCTACGAGACGTCGTCCGCCGAGCAGATCGAGTGGATCGTCGGCGACTCCGGCGCGAAGGCCGTGTTCGCCGAGACCGGCGAGCACGCGGCGCGCGTCGCCGAGGTCCGGGAGGGGCTGCCCGCCCTCGCGCACGTGTGGGGCATCGACGCGGGCGGCGTCGAGGAGGTCGTCCGGCTCGGCACGGACGTCGGCGACGACGTGATCGAGGAGCGCCGCGGCTCCCGCACCGCCGGCGACCTCGCCACGCTCGTCTACACCTCCGGCACGACCGGGCGCCCCAAGGGCTGCGAGCTCACCCACGGCAACCTCGTGTCCACCGCCCGCAACGCCGTGCAGGGCGCGATCGCCGAGGTCGCCGTCGAGGGCAGCTCGACGCTGCTGTTCCTGCCGCTGGCGCACGTGTTCGCGCGGCTGATCCAGGTCGCGGCGATCGAGGGCGGCATCGTCCTCGGGCACAGCGACATCCCGAGCCTGCTGCCCGACCTCGCCACCTTCCAGCCGACGTTCCTGCTGGCCGTCCCGCGCGTGTTCGAGAAGGTCTACAACGGCGCCGAGCAGAAGGCCGCGGCGGACGGCAGGGGCAAGGTCTTCAAGGCCGCGGCGGAGACCGCGATCGCCTACAGCCGCGCGCTGGACGCGGGCCGCCCCGGCCTCGGGCTGAAGCTCAAGCACAAGGTCTTCGACGTGCTCGTGTACGGCAAGCTGCGCGCCGCCGTCGGCGGCAAGGTGGAGTACGCGGTGTCCGGCGGGGCCGCGCTGGGCGAGCGGCTCGGCCATTTCTTCCGCGGCGTCGGCATCACGATCCTGGAGGGCTACGGCCTCACCGAGACGACCGCGCCCGTCGCCGTCAACCGTCCCACCGCGATCAAGATCGGCACGGTGGGCCGGCCGATTCCGGGCGTGGACGTCCGCATCGCGGGCGACGGCGAGATCCTCGTCCGCGGCATCAACGTCCTGCTCGGCTACTGGAACAACGACGCCGCCACCAAGGAGGCCCTGGAGGACGGCTGGTTCCACACCGGCGACCTCGGCTCCCTCGACGAGGAGGGCTTCCTGCGGATCACCGGCCGCAAGAAGGAGATCCTCATCACCGCGGCGGGCAAGAACGTCGCGCCCGCCCCGCTGGAGGACCGGCTCCGCGCGCACCCGCTGGTCAGCCAGTGCCTCGTCGTCGGCGACGGGCGCCGGTTCATCAGCGCGCTCGTCACGCTGGACGAGGAGGCGCTCGGCCCCTGGAAGGAACGGCACGGCAAGCCCGCGACGATGGGCGTGGACGACCTGCGCCGCGACCCCGACCTCATCGCCGAGGTCGAGGCCGCGGTCGCCGACGCGAACAAGTCCGTCAGCCACGCCGAGGCGATCAAGAAGTACGTCATCCTCGGCGTCGACTTCACCGAGGAGGCCGGCCACATGACGCCGAGCCTCAAGGTGAAGCGCAACGTCGTGATGAAGGACTTCGCCGACGAGATCGACGCCCTCTACACCGCGTAGGCGCGGCCGGTCAGTGCGCGGCCGGTCAGTGCAGGGACGCGACGGCGTCCTCGATCGGGGTTCCGCCGTTGAGGAGGTCGAGCGTGCGGCGGCGGACGCCGGGGGCGTCGAGCAGCGCCACGATGACCGCCGCCACGTCGTCGCGGGTCACCGCGTCGTGCCCGATCGGCGGCTCCTCCAGCCGCACCAGCCCGGTGCCCGGGTCGTCGGTCAGCCTGCCGGGCCGAAGGATCAGCCAGTCGAGGGCGTCGCGGTCTCTCAGGTCGTCCTCGGCCTCGCCCTTGGCCCGGACGTAGGCGTCCCAGACCTCGCCGCGTCCCGGCGCGGACTTCTCGCCCGCGCCCATCGCGGAGATCTGCACGAAGCCGCGCACGCCGGCGCGCTCCGCCGCGTTCGCCATCAGCACGGACGCGGCGCGGTCGACGGAGTCCTTGCGGGCCGCCCCGCTTCCCGGCCCCGCGCCGGCGGCGAACACGACGGCGTCCGCGCCGGTCAGGTGGCCGGCGACCTCGGCCGCGTCCGCGGCCTCCAGGTCGCAAACGACCGGTTCGGCGCCGGTGTCCCGGACGTCGCCCGCGTGCGCGGGATTGCGGATGATGCTCCGTACGGTGTCCCCCCGTGCGGCCAGGAGCCGGGACAGCCGCAGCGCGATCTGCCCGTGCCCGCCCGCGATCACAATGTCCATGCCGCGATCGTAGGACGCCCGGCCGCCGGGCGCGCGCGGACGCGGCCGGTGAGGTCCGCTGAGGTGCGCCCTCACCGGCCGCGTTCCCGGAGCCCTTCCCCGCCGTCCGGACGGCCCGGACCGGGGACTCCGCCTAGCGGCGCGTGCCCGTGGTGCGCGAGCCCTTGTTGATGGCGTTGACCGCCTGCCGCATCAACTGGTCGTCCATCACGTTGATGAGGTCGCCGTGGTCGGTCACCGGGTCGTGGCCCGACTCGGGGAAGCTGTCCAGCGCGAACGCCAGCGGCTTGGCGGGCAGATCGTAGGCGAGCGTGATCCGCAGCTGCGGCACGGCCTTCGTGCCTTGCGGGCACTGTCCCGTCCGCTGGTCGGGGAAGACGATGTGGTCGCGGTGGTTGGCACTGTCGGTGTTCTGGCCGTCCCAGCAGCTCGGGAAGTTCAGCACGCGCTCCACCCGGCTGCCCCGGGGGCACAGGGGATACTTGTCGGTGAACGCCCGGTTCTCGAAGCCGCTGCACGTCCACAGCGCGTGCGCGTTCTTCAGGCCGTTCGTCACCGCCTTGGCGTCACCGGTGGCGACCCGGATGAACCGCGGCATCGCGGTCACCTTGCCGCGCGGGTTGCCGAGGAACTGGAGCTTCACGCTGGACGGGGTGACGATGCCGCCGACGTTGCCGTCCGCCGTGCTCTGCTCCGCCCGGTCCGAGGTGTCCTGGCCGTCGCGGAGCCGGACCACCGGCCAGAAGTAGGCCGACTTGTCGCCGTTCGTGCAGGTCGTGCCGGCCGCGGCGAACGTCTCGTCGGTCGAGAAGGCGTTCGTGTCGAGGTTGCCGACGTAGTCGTGGATGTGGTGCGCGCCGTTCACGACGCCGGGTGCCGCGAGCACGTTGTCGGGGTTGCTGTGCGCCTGCCCCTCGTTCACGCCGCAGTTGGACGCGAACACTCCGGTGGACGCCTGCCGGGTGCGGCGCGGCTGCCGGACGCGCGGCGCCTTGCGGATGTCGACGAACTGGTCGGCGCGGAGTTCGGGGTTGGGCGGCGGCTGGTTTCCCTGGCCGCCGTCACCCTGGCCGCCGTTCTGGCCGCCGTCGCCGGGCTGACCGCCGCCCGCGCCGTCTGTCGGCTGCGCGGTCGGCTCCTCGGTCGGCTGCTCGGTGGGCTGCTCGGTGGGCTCCTCAGTGGGCTCCCCGGTGGGCTCCCCGGTGGGCGCTGCGGTGGGCGCTGCGGTCGGCTGCCCGCTCGGCTGCGCAGTGGGCTGGCCGGTGGGCCGGCCGTATCCCTGGCCGCCGGCGCCACCGGCCGGCCGTCCTGGATAGGCGGCGGTGTCGGCCACCCGGGTCGCCTGCGGGCCGCCCGGCCCGGCCGCCGCGCCGGGGGTCTCCTGGCACGCCGTCGCGACAAGAGCGAGCGCCGGGATCATCACGGCGAGGGCCTTCTTCTTTCGTACCATGGAAAATTGCTCCCTCTGCGGGGGGGATGTGTACGTCAGTGCAGGGCTCGCCTGGGGACCAGGCCGGTGCTCTCCAGCAGCGACATGTGCGTGTTGACGAATTTCATGGCCCGTTCGGCGAACGCGCGGATCACCGAGTTCTCCGATTGCGCGCGCACCTTGGCGATGATCCCGAAGACCTGCCCGTGCGCGGCGCGCAGCCGCAGCACGAAGGTCTTGTCGTAATCGCCGCCGAACTTGCCCGACATTTCTCTCAACCAGCTCTTCTGGGTTCCGCTGGGCTCGTTCGGGACGAGCACGCCGAGCTTCTCCGCGGTGGCGCGGGTGTCGGCGTCCAGCTGGACGTGCTGCTCCCAGATGAGCTCGCCGACCTGCCGCACGCGGGGGGCGGTGGCGCGCTGCTGCGCCTGCTGGCCTGCGGGTATCTCCCACAGGCCGGCCTGCCTGACCTTGACCAGCAGCTGCCGGTCCAGGGTGCTCAGCGGGCCCCACCTGGTGTTCACGGTGCCGCCGAGGTTCGCCGCGCCGCTGGCCGGCACGCCCACCGGATTCATCACGACCGCGAAGGCCGCGCCGACGGCGGCCAGGGCCGCGAGAATCAGCAGCAGCCGCCCCCAGGCCAGCCGCGGAAGCCTGCGTTCCTCGGCCATTCCGTAGGATTTCCTCAAGGTTCCTCTTCCCCCTCTCGGGATCTCTCGACGGACACGGCGCGGGTCCGGCTGTGAATACGCACCGCGCGGGTGCGAGGTTCAACGCTGTCCAGCTGATGTCATTTTTTTCGCGCTTTCGGAATTCACCGCCGAGACGGCGCGCCCGGCACGCCGGTGACGACACGAAGTGCTAATGCGGGGCACATCGCAACGGCTTTCTGCACGTCCTTCTCCATCCACGCGGGAATGTCGGTGCCGAGGACCACGGGGAAGCCGTACCGGTCGAGCTGGATCAACTCGGGGACGAGGTAGGCGCACAGGCCGTGCCCGTCGCACCGGCTCCAGTCGATCGCCACCCGGCCCTCCGAGCCGTCCGGCACCGGCAGCGGCAGTACGCCGTAGGTGGACAGGCCGCAGCCAGCGCCCCACCTGTGCGCGTCGATGTCGGCGCCGAACGCCTCCATCGCGGACAGCACGAACCTGGCCGTCCCGTCGGGGTGGGTGCAGGCGCCGCGGCCCCGGCCCACCCCGGCCGCGCGGCGGACGTCCTCCACCGTCCCCGCGCCCTCGGTGAGCGCGTTCAGGGACCGGACGACGTCGGGCAGCCCGAGCCGGCACGGCCCGCACTGCCCGGCGGACTGCGCCGCGAGGTAGGACGCGATCCTGGTGACCTCGCCGAGCGGGCACGTGCCCTGGCCTAGCGGCAGGACGATGCCGGCGCCGACCGTCCCGCCGACGCGCCGCATCCCGGCCCGCGACAGCACGGCCCGCGACACCCCGGCCGGGTCGAGCCACGTGCCGTGGTAACCGCCGACGAGCACGCCCGGCGACGGCGGCGCCTCGCAGTGGTCGAGGACGGTCCGCAGCGGCGTCCCGTACGGCGCCTCCACGACCCGGGTACCGCCGATCGTGAGCAGCGTGGTGCCGGGCTCGTCGTCCGTCCCGGCCGAGGCGTACAGATCGGGGCCGAGCGAGACCAGCACCGCGAGCTGCGCGAACGTCTCGGTGTTGGACAGCAGCGTCGGGTAGCCGTCCACCCCGGAGTCGGACGCGCGGACCTTGACGCCCGGCGGGATCGGCGCCTCCCCGTTGATCGCCTGGACCACCGCGCCGCTCTCCCCGGAGATGAACCGCTCGGTCAGCCGGACGACCCGGGCCGGCATCCGCCGCTCGCGGATCGCGGCGCGGACGGAGCGGGCGGCGTCCTCGTCCTCGACGGCCACCACGATCCGCTGCGTGCCGAGCGCGGCCGCGGCGATCTGAGCGCCGTCGAGGACGAGGTGCGGGGCCCGGCCGAGCAGCACCTTGTCCTTGGAGCTGCCGGGCTCGCCCTCGGCGCCGTTCACCACCACGACGGCGTTCTCGCTGGAGCCGCGCTCGCCGCCGCGCTCGCCGGGCAGCAGCTCGGCCCGGTCGGCGGCGGGGTGCCTGATCCGCGCCGCGACCGCCATCAGCTTGCGGGCGAACGGGAAGCCCGCCCCGCCGCGTCCCCGCAGGTCGACCTGCTCGGCCATGCGGACCAGGTCGTCCAGCCCCGGCGCGCGGAGCTTGCCGTGCACCGCGAGGTGGCGGTCGATGTCCAGCCGGTCGAACCGGTCGAACCCGAGCGTCAACCGCGGGCCGCCGATCCCCGAGACGGTCACGGTCGACGTCATCGCAGGACCTCGGTGTCCCGGCCCGGCCCGGTGGCCGGCATGCCGCGTGGGTCGGAGACGGTCCGGCGCGGATCGTCGTCGCGCTCGCGCCCGCCGTAGCCCTGCTCGCCATAACCCTGCCCGCCGAGGTCGCGGGCCGCCGCGGCGGCGCGTCCCTCCTCGTGCTCGCGCGCCGCCATCGCGCGCCGGTCGCGGGCGCGCCCGGCGCCGTCCGGCACCGAGAACCGGTCGATCTCGCCGCCCGCGCGGTGCACCTCCCGCGGCCTGATCACCACCACCATGCGGGTGACCAGGGCGAGCACGACGAGGACCACGCTCATCACGTAGCTGAGCACCACCCAGTTCGCCGCCGCCCGGCCGGTGATGAGGCCGTGCACGATCGCCGTCGGCCAGGCGAGGTAGGCGAGCACGTGCGTGGACCGCCACATCCAGGTCTTGCCGCGCACCGCGAACCGTGCCCGCACCATCCCGGTGACCAGGACGAGGAGCATCAGCTCCGCCGCGATCGTGCCGAGCCCGACGGCGCTCCCGTCCGGGACGAGGACCTGCACCGGCAGCGCGAGCCCGTTCATCACCTTCACCGAGACGTGCGCGGCGAGCATCGCGGTCGCCACCACGGCGGCGGCGCGGTGCACCGCCTGCGCGAGCACCCGGTGCCGGATCTTCAGGATCAGCCGCTCGGTGGCGAGCAGCCCGCACATCACGGCGGTGGTGTAGGAGACGAGGGCGAACACGCCGGCGTAGAAGTCGAGGAAGTACTGCACGTTCGCGACCGCGACCGCTCCCGGCGGGGTCGCCGCGCCGACGAGCACCAGCACCGCGCCGGCGAGCACGACGCGCAGCACCCAGGTGGGCACGGCGGGATCATCACTGCTGCGAGTTCGCACCGTTCGGACTCCTCTTCTCGGTTGCGGCCGCCGCCGGGGCGCCGGCCGTTCCTGCGCCGTCCGCCGGCGAGGAGCCGGGGGACGGTGATGCGGGCGGCGGCTCGTCCGCCGCGGGGACCGGGCCGAGGTTCGCCATCAGGCCCCCGGGGAGCACCTGCAGGGCGCCGCGTTCGGCGAACCCGAGGAGCGGCTTGGCCCGCTCGCGGAACGTCCAGCCGCCGATCTCGGCGCCGTCCAGCGGCACCGCTCCGCCGCCGCCGCGCAGGGCGAACCCGACCTCCGCGCGGGGCGCCTCGGCGCCGCCGCAGGGCCGGCCGGTACCGGTGCCGCCGAGCGCGTCGCCCTGCTCGACGGCGCTGCCGTCGCGCAGGCTCGTCGTGTTCCGCAGCCCGTAGTAGGTGGTCGCGAGCCCGCTCGGGTGGATCAGCATCACCAGCGCGTTGCCCGAGGCGTTGCCGCAGAACCGGTAGAGGCGGCCGTCGCCGGACGCGACGACGCGGCCGTCGCCGCCGGAGAACGCCAGCGAGCCGAGCGGGCGCGGCGACGTGGAGCCGTCCGAGGTCGTCATCGCCCAGACGTGGCCGATCCGCCACGGCAGCATCAGCCGGTCGCCGGCCCGCGTCCCGTTGACCAGGGCGGCGGCCTGCGCGGCGCCGACCGACCCGTACCTGCGCAGCAGCCGCACCTCCGAGGCCGGCATGACGGCCGCCGGCAGATCACCGAGCAGGGCCGTGAACGCCTTCCCGCCCGACAGCCCGACCTGCCATCGCCCGCCCGTCCAGTGGGCGGCGTAGAACGCGACCTCCGGGTTGGCGGTGCTGGATTCGGGGACGGGGATCGCGCTGGTGCCGAACACCCACGTCCGGTCGGCGCTCGTCCGGGTGGCGCCCACGATCGGCTGCCGCGTCGGCGCGGCTCCGTAGGCCTGCCGGGCGGCGGCGCCGCGCTCGTCCAGGGTCAGTTCGCGCACCCGCGCGGCGAGTTCCCGCAGGCTCGGGCCGGACGGCGCCGCGCCGCCGGCGCCGCCTCCGGCGGCGGGCCGCTGGGCCGGCGGCCGCGGCTGCCCGGGCGTGCCCGTGCCCGGTTCCGGCGGCCGGATCGCGCGCTGCGAGCCGACTGGGCCGCCCGTCCCGCCGAGCGGGCCGCCGTCCAGCAGCGCCCGCTCGGCGATGCCGAGGAGGGCCAGGCCGACGGCGGTGGACAGCACGATCGCGCCAATGCTCAGCCGGTCGGCCGGCCCCTTGCCGCGGCGCGGGCGCGCCTTGGGCCCGGGACGCGGCGGGGCCTGGCTCCGGGACGCCGCCCGCGCGGGCCGCCGGGCCTGCGCCCGCCGCCGCGGACGGGGCTCGGTGCGGCGCGGCCGCCTGCCCTGCGGCGCGAAGTCGCGGGACCGGTCACGGCCTTCCGTCCGGGCGTCGAACTGCTGCGCGCGGGCGTCGAGCCGCGCGGTGCGGGGGTCGTCGAACCGCGCCGCCCGCGCGTCGAAGCGCCTCGTACGCGCGTCGGACCGCGCGGCTGGTGCCTCGAATCCGGCCGTCGGCATGTCGGACCGCGTCGCACGCGAGTCGGACTGTGCGGGACGCGCGGCGGACGGCCTGCGGCCCTCGGCCCGCGCGTCGGACTGCTCCGTGCGGGTGCCGGAACCACCGCTCCGGGAGCCGGCCTGGCGGTTCCGGTCCTCGAACGGGTCGTCGCGGCCCGAACCGCGGCCCGAACCCCGGTTCCGCACGCCGAACGGGTCGGCACGCGTGTCGCGCCGCCGGACGGGCGGTTCCGGCCGCTCCTCCCGCTCCGGCCGCTCCGGCCGCGCGCGGGACCTGCCCTCGTGCCGCTTCATCTCCCGCCGGCTGGGTGCCCGCCGGGACGACCTGCGCCCCCGCTCGGACCCGCCCGGCTGCTCCGACCACCAGGACCCTTCGGGCCACTGGGGCTCTCCGGACCCGCGTCCCTGTGCGGACGCCGGTCTCGGCGAGGGGCGCGCGGGCGTCTCCGCCCACGATGAAACATGCGTGTCGCCCCGGGACGCATGCCCGTTATCGCGTCGCGCCATGCCGTCTCCTGTGGAGGAGACGGAGGGCTCGGCGAACGCCGGTGGCTCCGCGCCGGGCTCGCCGCCCGGCGGCTGTTCCGCTGAGACATCACGGGACCGCGGTGCGGGAGCCCGCTCGCTCCCACCGCGTTCCCCGGACGGGTTCTCCGCGAACCCGCCCGATCACTCCGGGAGCATACGCCCTGGAGGTCGCTCTGGCGCGGATTGCCGCCAGAAAACCGTGCCGCCGCTGCCGGCGGCCCTTCCGTTCACCGGACGAGTACGTACGAACGGCGAGAAGAGTTCATTCCTGGAGGAACTTGGCCGCGATCGGCGCCGCGACCTTCGGTCCCGATCCCCCGGCCTGGACGAACACCGCGAACGCGACGTCGTCCCGGTATCCGATGAACCAGGCGTGCGTCCCGCCCGCGAACTCCGCGGTTCCCGTCTTGCCCGCCGTCCCGCCCGGCAGGCCCGCCCCCTCCGCCGTGCCGCCGGTGACCACGGCCCGCATCATCGTGCGCAGCGCCGCCGCCCCGGGCACGGTCCGCGGGCCCGGCGTCCGTCCCCCGCCCTCCCGGACGAGCTTCGCCGGCAGCAGCCGGGGCGAGCGCCACGAGCCGTCGGCCGCCGCCGCGGCGACCGACGCCATCAGCAGCGGGCTCGCCTGGACGCGGCCCTGCCCGATCGCGTCCTCGGCCAGCTCCGCACCGCTCTCCGGGTCGGGGAAACTCCCCTGCGCCGCCTCCACGCCCGGGGTGATCGGTGCGCCGAACCCGAAGCGGCGCGCGCTCGCCGCCAGCTTCGCCGCGCCGAGCCGCTCCACCCCGAGCCGCGCGAACGTGGTGTTGCAGGACGCGGCGAACGCGTCCCGCAGCGTCGTCCGGCCGAGCGCGTGCCCCCCGTCGTTGCGGATCGTGCGCTGCGCGGTGACCGCCGACGCCGGGCAGTCCGCGCCGCTCCCGGGGCCCGCGCCGTCCGCGACCAGCGCGCCGGCCGTCACCACCTTGAACGCCGAACCCGGCGGGTAGACGCCGGTGAACGCGCCGAGACCGCCGAGCTCGTCCGCCACGGCGAGGATCTCCCCGCTGGACGGCCGGACGGCGACGATCGCGGTCTGGCCGGATGCGGCCGCGAGCGCCTCCTCGGCCGCCGCCTGCAGCCGCCGGTCCAGCGTCGTGCGGACCTTCCGGCCCTTCTCGGCGTCGAGCAGCTTCACGCGCTGCGGCGGGCCGCCGCCGTCGCGCATCTGGATCGTCCACACGGCCTGGTCGGCGTCCATGTCGAGCCATTCGACGATCCCGGCGAGGTAGGGCGCGAGCGGCCCGTCCTGCGGCAGCGCCTTCCCGTCCCGCGCCACGAGCGTCACCGCCGGGACGCGGACCTGCCGCAGCGTCCACTCCCCCGCGCCCTTCAACCCCGGGTACAGCGTCGCGGGCCTCCACAGCACCCGCCACCGCCCGTCGACCCGGCCCAGCCGGAGCACCGACCGGAACGTCCAGGAGCCGTGGTCGGCCAGCGTGCGCCGAACGGTGAAGTCGGCGTGCGCCGCGTCCCCGGACCGGACGAGCGGACGCGGCCGCAGCGTGATCCCGGTGACCACCAGCCCGCGCGACAGCGCCCGGTGCTGCGCGGCGAAGTCGGCGGGCGGATCGGACACGAACTCGCGCATGCCGTCGAGGTCGCCCTTCCGCCAGGCCGCGAAGTAGCCGGACGCGATCTCCTCCGGGGTCCGGTCCCGCTCGCGCCGCAGCGCCCATCCGGCCGTCAGGCCGGCCACGAGCACGGCCGCCAGGCTCCCGGCCAGCACCACGACACCACGAGACCGCATGCGTCCTCCTCCACTCCGCCCACCGGGTTTGATCATCCCAGTGTCCGGTGGGGTCGTACATGCGACGGACCACCGCGTTCGTGGCCGAATCCGGAAGGCGGCTTAGGGACGAATGATCCGCCCCTTAAGCGCGCTTTAACGGTGCTGCGCCCGGCAGCGGGCAGCCCTACCTTCGGAAACGCCGGCGACCGCGGACGGCTGCGGCGGGGAGGAGGTCCCATGAAACGATCACCGCGACACGGGATCGGGCCGGGGACCGCCCCGCCCGCCGCACGTCCGAGGTCGGGCACCCCCGCGGGGCCGGGCCCCGCGGAGCCGGAAGCCGGGGTCGTGCCGTGCTCGTCGCGCGGCCCTCGGTCTCCGGCGCTGGAGCGCCTTCCTGCAACGGGCGACGCGGCGACCGCCGGCATCACTCCGGCCCGCCCGGCGGCCCGCCGCGTGACCAGGTTCCCGCAAGCCCGAACCTGCCTCCGGACGCGATGGCCGTCCGCGAGGTCGTCGCGCCGTTGGAGCGAAGGGCTGATCATCCAGCCCTGGGAGGAGGACCCCGTCTTCGGCGCGGGGGCGGGGTCCTCGCTGCGGGCACCCGGCAGGACCGCGCCCATGGTGCGGGCGCCCTCTTCTAGCGGGTCCAGGGCAGACGGAGCGCCTCCAGGGCCGGGTCGGTCAGAACGGCCTCTATGAGCGCCGTGGGTCCCACGATCTTCGTGCCCCACAGGTCCCAGTCGCAGTAGACGACCCACGAGCGGTCTTCGGGCCACAGATCGGACGGGCAGCTGCCCAGGTCGGGGTGGTCGTACAGGGCCGCCGCGTCGCCGAGGCGGCCCGCGAGGACGGTGTCGTCGTCCCAATCGGAGGTGACCAGCGGGCAGTAGTACGCCAGGCAGCGGGTGCCCTCGCCGGACGGGCTGTGCCGCAGCAGGACGCCGATCAGCCGGTACCAGCTCTCGCGGTCCAGGCAGCCCTCCGCGGGCGGCCGGATCGCCGCCGACCAGCTGCCCGCGGGGTGCCCCTGGCGCAGGCAGCGGCTGCCGGGCAGCGCCCCGTCCGGGACGGCCGGCTCACCGAAGCCGCGCGCGAGCTCCCGCCAGCGCAGCCGCCGCCAGCCCGCGCCCGGGTCGCCGCTGCGGCCGAGGTCGACGCCGGTGACGATCGCACCCTCCAGGAGGTCGCCCACGTCGGACTGCCCGGTCAGCCCCGCCGAGGTCATCGACTGGTGGACATCGTCGTGCGTCGTGGTGACCAGGCCCTCCTCCCACACGTACATCGCGTGCAGGAGCCAGGCGGCATCGGGCCGGCGCGCCGGCTCGAACCCCGAGTGCCGGTGGCCGGGATCCAGCTCGCGCAGCCACCGGGCGGCCTCCCCCGGAACACGGGCCCATGCGTCCTCGATGTCCATAGCCGCATCCTGCCATCTCAGGGCGCCAGCAGGCTCCCCAGCCGGGCGGCCTGGATCTCCCAGCGCCATTCGCGCTCGACCCAGGCGCGCCCCCTCTCGCCCATGGCGCGGGCGCGGGACGGGTCGGACAGCAGTGCGGTGAGGGCGTCCGCGACCCCGGTGACGGACCGGCCCGGCACGACGACGCCGGTCTCGCCGTCCAGGACGGCGTCGGGGGCCCCGCCGGAGTCGCCGGCGACGACGGGCAGACCGGTCGCCGACGCCTCCAGGTAGACGATGCCGAGGCCCTCCACGTCCAGGCCGCGGCGGCGGGTCCGGCACGGCATCGCGAAGACGTCGCCCGCGTCGTAATGGGCGGGCAGTTCCTCCCAGGTCACGCCTCCTGTGAAGACCACGCTCCTCCGCACGCCGAGGGAGGACGCCAGGCGTTCCAGCTCTTTCCGGTAGGGCCCGCCCCCTACGAGGAGGAGGGCGGCGTCCGGTTCCGCCCGGAGGACGCGAGGCCACGCGTGGATCAGTGCATCCTGGCCCTTGCGCGGCACCAGGCGGGAGACGCAGACCGCCACCGGGCGGTCCGCCAGCCCGTACCGGGCGCGGATCTCCTCGCCGCCCGTGTTCCGGTGGAAGACCTTCTCGTCGACGCCGGGGGCGAGCCGCGACATCCGCGCGGCGGCGCGCGGCGTCAGCGCCCGCGCCATCCGGGAGCGGGTGTACTCGCCCAGGTAGGTCAGCACGTCCAGCTCGTCGCCGATGCGCCGGAGCAGGCGCCTCGCCACCGGGAGCGCCGCCCAGCCCGCCTCGTGGCCGTGCGTGATCCCGACGAGGCGGCCGGCGCCGCGCCGCCGCAGCGCCGGGGCCAGCAGCCCGAGGGGCGCCGCCGCCCCGAACACGACCGAGTCGCAGCCCTCCGCGCGCAGCACGTCCGCGGCCCGGCGCAGCACGCCCGGCTCCGGCAGCATCAACGAACCCGGGTGCCGGACGACCGGGAACGGCTGCCGCGCGTCGAACTCGGCGGCGCCCTTCCACGCCGGGGCGTACACGACCACCGACCCGGCCGGGCGGCGGGCGGCGAGGCCGTGCACGAACGCCTGGATGCCGCCCGGCCTCGGCGGGAAGTCGTTGGTGACGAACAGGGTCTTGGTCATCGTCCGGCCAGGATACGGAGAGGCCCGCCACCGCGGCTGCGGTGGCGGGCCCCTGCGGGTGCGGTCAGTGCTTGATCTCGTGCGACGACCGGCCGCCCTCGATCTCCTCGTGCTCGTGCTCCTCGACGGGGATGTCGTCGTAGGTCCACGCGCGGTTGAGCCGCGAGCGCAGGTGACCGAGCGGGCCCTTGGAGCCGGGCGCCGGGACGCCGCCGGCGTCCCGGTCCGGCGGCTGGAGCCGCGCGTTCTCCTTCGACAGCAGGACGTGCTTCTCCTCGTCGCGGGCCGGCTCGTGCCGCTCGGAGAACTTGCCCTCCGGCGACATCAGGACGACGCCGCTCTCCACGCCGTGGCTGACGACGGCGGCGTCCTTGCGCTGCAGGCCGAGGCAGATCCGCTTCGTGACGATGAACGCGATCACCGGCCCGACGAAGAACGTGACCCGGAAGAACCAGGTTGTGGCGAACAGCGAGATGTGGAACTTGTCGGCCAGGACGTCGTTCGCGCCGGCGAGCCACAGCAGCCCGTAGAACGTGACGGCGGCGACGCCCGTCGCGGTGCGGAACGGGGCGTTGCGCGGCCGGGTGTTGACGTGGTGGTGCCGCTTGTCGCCGGTCACCCACGCCTCGAGCCACGGCCAGACCGCGGCGCCCGTGAAGATGATGCCGAGCGGCAGCAGCGCCGGGATCAGCACGCTCAGGCTGAGCGTGTGGCCCCAGGCGTTGATCTCCCACCCGGGCATGATGCGCAGCGAGCCCTCGAGGATGCCCATGTACCAGTCGGGCTGGGACGCCGAGGAGATCGCGCCCGGGTCGTACGGGCCGAACAGCCAGATCGGGTTGATCTGCGCGAACGCGCCGAGCAGCGCCAGCACGCCGAAGGTGAACAGGAAGTAGGCGCCCGTCTTGGCCATGAACACCGGGTAGAACGGGTAGCCGTACACCTGCTTCTCGGTCTGGTTCTTGACCGGCATCGCGGTGTGCTTCTGCACCCACATGATCATCATGTGCGCGGTGACCATGCCCAGCAGCAGCGCCGGGAGCAGCAGGATGTGCACCATGTACAGGCGGGGCACGATGTCCTGGCCGGGGAACTCACCGCCGAACAGGAACATGTAGAGGTAGGTGCCGACCACCGGGATCGACTCGGCCACGCCCTGCGTGATGCGCAGGCCGGTGCCCGACAGCAGGTCGTCCGGGAGCGAGTACCCGGCGAGGCCCTCCAGCATGCCGAGCGTGAACATGCCGATGCCGATCAGCCAGTTCAGCTCGCGCGGCTTGCGGTAGGCGCCGGTGAAGAACACCCGCAGCATGTGCGCCAGGATCGACGCCATGAACAGCAGCGCCGCCCAGTGGTGGATCTGCCGCATCAGCAGGCCGCCGCGGATGTCGAAGCTGATGTGCAGCGTCGACGCGTACGCCTCCGACATCTGCACGCCCTTGAGCGGGACGTACGAGCCGTCGTAGACGACCTCGACCATGCTGGGCTTGAACCACAGCGTCAGGAACGTCCCGGTCAGCAGCAGGATGATGAAGGAGTACAGGGCGATCTCGCCCAGCATGAAGGACCAGTGGTCCGGAAAGACCTTCTTCATGTTGCGCTTGAAGAAGGTGGTGGAACCGAGGCGGTCGTCGAGGAACGTCAGTGGAGCCTCGACCGCCTTCGGAGCTGTCGCCTCGCTCATCCGCGCTCCCAGAAGCTCGGTCCGACGGGCTCGTGGTAGTCGCTCGTCGCGATGATGTAACCGTCCTCGACCGACAGCGGCAGCTGCGGGAGGGGACGGGCCGCCGGGCCGAAGATGACCTTGGCCGCGTCGGTGGCGTCGAACGTGGACTGGTGGCACGGGCACAGGATGTGGTGCGTGGTCTGCTCGTACAGGGCCGCCGGGCAGCCGACGTGCGTGCAGACCTTGGAGTACGCGACGACCCCGTTGACGTGCCAGTTGTCACGTCCCTTGGCGGGCTTGAACTCGTCCGCCGGGACGTTGATGAGGATCGTGACGGCCTTCGCCACCTGGGTGAGCACCTGGTCGTGGGGCAGGTGCTCCTCCATGCCCTCCGGCAGCACGGTGATCATCGAGCCGGGGGTGGCGAAGTCGCTGACCTTGAGCGGCTTGTTGGTGCCGTCCACCACGAGGCGGACGCCCTTCTTGCCCTGCGCCTGGGCCAGCTTGACCGCCTCGCCCCAGAAGGTGTGCCGGAGCCTCGTCTCCGGGAGCGGGCCGAGGTCGCGCAGCAGCACCAGCGGCGCCAGGCCGAGCGGCGCCGCGGCCAGCAGCAGCGTGCGGCGCAGCAGCGGCCGCTTGGTGATGCCGCTGTCGTCCGCGCCCTCCATGAAGTCCCGGGAGAAGGCGGCCTTGGTCTCCTCGTCGGCGGCCAGCTCGTGCCGCTCCTGGACGATCGGCTTGCTGGTCATCAGCCGGCGCACCCAGATGGTGACGCCGGCCGCCATCGACAGGAAGGCCAGCGCCATCGTCCCGCCGAGCCAGAAGTTGACCTCGCGGGCGTCCCAGATGCCGTGCATGCCGCCGTCGCGGCCGCTCCAGCCGATGAAGTAGGCGATGAACGTCACGCTGGCCAGGAACGCGAGCAGGAAGAACGACGCGACGATGCGCTCCGCGCGCTTGGCCGAGGCCTCGTCGAGCTGCTCTCCCACACCCGCGGGCGCCGAGATGTTGTCCTCGGCGAGGAGCGCCCTCTCCCTCGCCGGGGACGGCGTGCCGATCACGCGTTCGCGCCGGCCGCCGTCCTCGCGCGGGCCCGTCGAGCCCGCGGTCTCCTTGTTGTCGTCGCTCATGACTTCTTCAGCTTCTTCGGCTTCTTGGCGGTGATCCACACGGCCGCCATCACCATCAGGCCGATGCCGACCAGCCAGGCGACGAGGCCCTCGCTCACCGGGCCGATGCGGCCGAGGCCGTTACCGCCCGGGTTGGGCTCCTCGCGGGTCTGCACGAGGTAGGCGATGATGGCCTGCTTGTCCTGGGGCGTGAGCGTGGTGTCGTTGAACACCGGCATCGCCTGCGGACCGGTCAGCATGGCCTCGTACATCTGGGTGGGCGTGACGTCGTCGCCCGACAGCGCGGGCGCGTACTTGCCGCCGGTCAGCGCGCCGCCCTGACCGGTGAAATTGTGGCACTGCGCGCAGTTGGTGCGGAACAGCTTCCCGCCGAGCGCGGCGTCGCCCTTGGACGGGTCGACGGCGGACGCGGACGGCACCTCGGGGCCGCCGCCCAGCGAGGAGATGTAGGCCCGCAGGTCGGCCAGGTTCTTCTCGGCCTGGGCCTTCTGCTTCTCGGCCGCCTCCCGCTTGTCCTTCTCCTCGTAGTCGGTCTTGATCGAGGTGTTGAAAGCGGGGATCGGCGTCTTGCGCGGCAGCTGCGCGCCAGGGCTCATCGCGGGCATGCGGCCCGTGCTGACCTGGAAGTCAACGGATGCGGCGCCCACCCCGATGAGGCTCGGGGCGATCGCGTTGCCCTCGGCGTCCTTGGTGCCCTCGGCGTTCAGCCCGTGGCAGCTCGCGCAGTTCTTGTTGAACAGCTCCTGCCCGTGCCGCAGGTCCTGCGCGGCCTGCGCGGTGCCCTGCGCCTCGGCGCGGTCGGTCTGCGGCGAGAAGCCGGCGTAGATCACGCCGATCGCCGCCAGGGCCGCCAGCACGACGGCGTAGCCCGCCCACGGGCGCCGTCGCCATGCGGTGATCCTTTTCACGGATATCCCCGTTCGGGTCATGTCGTCGGGATGGGGGTCAGTGGTCGAGCAGGTAAACGACCGAGAACAGGCCGATCCACACCACGTCGACGAAGTGCCAGTAGTAGGACACGACGATCGCGCTCGTCGCCTGCTCGTGCGTCCACCGCTTGGCGGCGTAGGTGCGCCCGAGCAGGAACAGGAACGCGACCAGGCCGCCGATGACGTGGAGGCCGTGGAAGCCGGTGGCCAGGTAGAAGACCGAGCCGTAGGCGGAGGACGAGAAGGTCAGCCCGTCGTGCACGACGAGGTTGTAGTACTCGTAGCCCTGACCTGCGACGAAGTAGGCGCCCATGAGGAACGAGAGGACGTACCACTCGCGCAGTCCCCAGCGCGCGACGTTCAGCAGGCTTCCGTCACGGCCCACCTTGCCCGCCTCGGCCTTGAAGACGCCCATCTGGCACGTCACCGAGGACAGCACCAGGATGGTCGTGTTCACCGCCGACAGCGGCAGGTCCAGCGGGGCGCCGGGCCACGCGTGTTCACCGGACTGGCCGATCGTCACGGAGCGGATCGTGAAGAACATCGCGAACAGCGCCGCGAAGAACATCAGCTCGGACGACAGCCAAACGATCGTCCCCACGCTTACCAGATTGGGACGGTTCGCCCGTGCGTGAGGTGTTGTCTCTATCGCGGATGCTGTCACGGGCAGCATTATTGCGCCCCCATCCCAAGAGTGACGCATGACCCCCCTCCTAGGGTTCCCCGAGCGTGTTGCCCCGGGTCGGCGACCCGGTACCCTCACGTGCATGAGCACCGCCCCGGAGAGCCCGATGAAGGTCCTCGTCTACAGCGACGACGCGAACACCCGCGCCCAGATCCGGATGGCGATCGGGCGCCGCCCCGCCGCCGATCTGCCGAAGGTCGAGTTCGTGGAGATCGCGACCCAGCCGGCCGTCGTGGACCGGCTGGACCAGGGCGACATCGACGTCCTCGTCGTCGACGGCGAGGCCCAGCCCGCGGGCGGACTGGGCGTGTGCCGGCAGGCCAAGGACGAGGTGTACGACTGCCCGCCCGTCCTCGCGCTCATCGGCCGCCGCGACGACGGCTGGCTCGCCACCTGGTCGCGGGCCGATGCCGTCGCGAGCCTGCCGATCGACCCGATGGCGCTGGCGAACGCGCTCGCCGACCTGATGCGGCAGCGTCTCGGCAGCCGCCTCCCCGCCCTGTAGCCCTCGGCGTCCGCGCAGGACACCGGCCCACCCAGACGACCCGGTAGGGGACATGGACGCGCGCACCACCTGGCCCGCACTGCTCAACGCCCTCCTGTCGGGCGGCTCGCTGTCCAGCGAGGAGACCTCCTGGGCCATGAACAGCATCATGGCCGGGGAGGCCACCGACGTGCAGATCGCGGGCTTCGCGGTCGCGCTGCGCGCCAAGGGCGAGACGGTCGAGGAAGTCACCGGCCTCGCCGACGGCATGATGGACAACGCCGCCCGCATCGACGTGCCGGGGCCGATCGCCGACCTCGTCGGGACGGGCGGGGACCGGGCCCACACCGTCAACATCTCCACGATGGCCGCCGTGGTCGCCGCCGCGTCCGGCGTCCGGGTCGTCAAGCACGGCAACCGCGCCGCGTCGTCCTCGTGCGGCGCCGCCGACCTGCTGGAGCACCTCGGCGTCGCCATCGACCTGCCCCCGGAGGCGGCCGCGCGGGTCGCCGAGGAGATCGGCATCACCTTCTGCTTCGCCCCGCTCTACCACCCGGCGCTGAGGCACGCGTCGCGGACGCGCAGCGAGCTCGGCACGCCGACGGTGTTCAACTTCCTCGGCCCGCTGACCAACCCGGCCCGTCCCACCGCCCAGGCGGTCGGCGTGTTCCACCCGCGGATGGCGGGCGTCATCGCCGGGGTGTTCGCCGGGCGGGGCTGCTCGTCGCTGGTGTTCCGCGGCGACGACGGGCTCGACGAGCTGACCACCACCGGCACCTCCACGGTGTGGGTCGTCCGGGACGGGACGGCCACGGAGACGACGTTCGACCCGTCCGACCTCGGCATCCCGCCCGCGCGGCCGGAGGACCTGCGCGGCGCCGACGCGGCGTTCAACGGCCGGGTGGCGCGCGAGACGTTCGCGGGCGCCGGGGGGCCGGTCCGCGACATGGTGCTGCTGAACGCCGCGGCGCTCATCACCGCCTACGAGGGCGCCCCGCCGGCCGCGGGGCTCACCGACGCGCTGCGCGACGGCTGCGAGCGCGCGGCGCGGGCCGTCGACTCCGGCGCCGCGAGCACCCTCCTCGACCGCTGGGTCGACGCCACCCGGGCTCTGCGCTAGGCGCCATGGCCACCGCGCACGGGCCCGGCGCCCGAAGGCCGCCGGGCCTTCCTCCCATATCCGCTTCGGCCTGTGTCCCCTTCGGCCTGTGCCAGCCGGCGCAGCCGATCGGCCGGTCAGTCGGCGTCGGGGAGGCCCAGGGCGAAGGCCTGTTCCAGGTCGTGCTGGGAGTAGGTGCGGAAGGCGATGTGGGTCTCGGTCCCGACGACGCCGTCGACCTTGTTGATGCGGCCGGGGATGACGTCGTTCAGCTCCTCGTGGCGGCGCACCCGGATCATCGCCATGAGGTCGTGGTCGCCGGTGATGGAGTAGACCTCGCTGACCCCGTCCAGCGCGGCGATCGTCTCGGCCACCTCGTGGATGCGCGCGACGTCGGCCTTGACGAACACGATCGCAGTGACCACTTCGCCCTCCCCCTCAGACTCGGATGCTCCGACCCTATCGGCAGCGTCACCCGCGGCTGAGCGCGGCCAGCCGCCGGGCCGGGCCGGCGCGGCGGGCGAGCAGCGCGAACACCACCCCGGCGGCGAAGCCGTAGATGTGCGCGGTGTAGGCCACGTTGCTCTTCTCGTCGCCGAGCGACAGCCACTGCAGGACGAACCAGTACCCGAGCACCACCCACACCGGCAGCCGGACCACGATGACCGGCGGCACCCAGCTGACGATGCGGCCCCGCGGGTTGAGGATCACGTAGGCGCCCATCACGCCGGCGATGGCCCCGGACGCTCCGATGAGCGGGACGGTGGAGTCCGGCGAGGTCCAGGCGAACCCGTAGACGGCGACCAGCCCGAACACCAGGTAGCTGAGGAGGTAGCGCCATCGGCCGAGCCGGTCCTCGACGCCCATGCCGACCACGAACAGCGCGACCAGGTTGCCCAGCAGGTGCAGCGCCCCGGAGTGCAGGAACATCGAGGTGAACGCCGCCGTCCAGGGCGCCTTGTGGAAGGTCGCGGGCCCGCAGTCGCGCACGATGTCGGCCGGCACGGGCTGCTGGTCGCCGGTGGTCAGCTCCTTCGGCACCGCGCCGTACTCGTAGGTGAAGTGCGCCGCCTTGCACTCGCGGACCCGGTCCTCGCCGTACCAGGTGGCGAAGTTCGACATCGGGGTCAGCAGGAAGACCACGACGTTAGCCGCGACCAGCAGGTACGTCACCCACGGGACGCGGCGCGCCGGCTGGCTGTCGTAGAGGGGCAGTGCCACACGGTCACCTTAGTGGTCGGCCGGCCCTCGGATGGGACGGCTCGTGCGGCTCGTAGGCCTTGTCGATCCACTCGCGCAGGCCCTCCGCGCCGTGGGCGGGGCACGTCCACGGGCCGGCGACCTCGACCAGCCGGACGCCGGGCAGGTCGAGCCAGCGCAGCACGCACTCCATCTCCTCGGCGGTGGCGCCCGCCGAGGGGGGCGCGCCGAGCGCGACGCCGCCCGGCGCCTCGCCCGCGGGCGGGAACACCGTCTCCGCGGTGGCGATGAGAGCGTCCACGTAGGGACGGGGCTGGGCGCCCCGCGGAACGGTCCCGGCGGCGGCGAGCCGGCCGTAGCGCACGACCGAGAGTTCCCAGCCGCCGTCGAAGGCGGGCCGGGCGGCCACCAGCTCCGGGAGGCGGGCGAGCGCGGCGAGCCGCTGCCCGCGCGCGGCGGCGCGGACGAACGCGGCGAGCCGGTCGCGCTGGGCGGCGGCCTCCTCGTAGCGCAGCTCGGACGAGAGCCGGTCGATGCGCACCTGGGCGGCGGCCACCACCGGCCGGACGTCGCCCTCCATGACCGAGCGGGCCGTCCCGGCGTGCACGTTGTAGGCGTCGGCGGACTCGCGGCCGTCGCAGGGCGCGCCGCAGCGTCCGATCTCGGCGAGCGCGCACGCGCGGGCTTTGCCGCGCTCGACCAGCCGGAGCGTCAGCCGCTGGGTGCACTGGCGCAGCGGGACGGCCTCGTGCAGCGCGGCGCGCGCCTCCTCAGCCTGCCTGCGGGACGAGATCGGCCCGAGATAGCGGGCGCCGTCGGCGCGGCACTCCCGCACGATGGACAGCCGCGGGAACGGCTCGGCGGTCAGCTTCAGCCAGATCGCCCGCTCGGGGAACTTGGAGCGGCGGTTGTAGCGCGGCTTGTGCTCGGCGATCAGCCGCAGCTCGCGGACCTCGGCCTCCAGGCCGGTGGCGCACACGATCGTCCGGACGTTCTCGGCGAGGCCGACCATCTCCCGGACGCGCCACCGCGTCTCCGAGCCGGTGAAGTAGCTGCGCACGCGCGAGCGCAGGTCGCCGCTCTTGCCGACGTAGAGCACCTCGCCCGCGTGGTCCTCGAAGAGGTAGACGCCGGGCGTGGACGGCACGTCGTCGGCGAGGTGGCGCTTGCGGCGCTGCTCGGGAGTGGGCGCCTTGGCGAAGCCGCGCATCTCCTCCAGCGAGGTGACGCCGAACGAGCCGAGCCGCTCGATGAGGCCGTGCAGGACCTCCACGGTGGCGCGGGCGTCGGCGAGGGCGCGGTGCGTCGGCTCGTTGGACGTCCGGAAGAAGCGGGCCAGCGTGCCGAGCTTGCAGTTGGGCACCTCGTCCTTGGACAGGACGCGCCGCGCCAGGTCGACGGTGTCGACGACGGGGAACGCGGGCCAGGCGTAGCCGTTCGCGGCGCAGGCGGACTTCAGGAAGCCGATGTCGAACGGGGCGTTGTGGGCGACGAGCACGCAGCCGCGCGCGAACTCCAGGAACGCCGGCAGCACCGACTCGACGCGCGGCGCGGCCGTCACCATCGCCGTGGTGATGCCGGTCAGCGCGGTGATGAACGGCGGGATGGGCCCGCCGGGATCGACCAGCGTGCCGAGCTCGCCGAGCTCCTCTCCCCCGCGCACCTTCACCGCGCCGATCTCGGTGATGGCCGAGTCGGCGGCCGAGCCGCCCGTCGTCTCCAGGTCGACCACCACGAAGGTGACCTCGGAGAGTGGAGTGCCGAGGTCGTCCAGCGTCCCCTGGACGCCCCGGCCCTGGACGTCCGGCCCCTGAACACCGTGCGCAGCCGTCATGTGCGCGACCGTAGAGGACGCCACCGACAGAAGCTCGGGCCGCTAGGGTTGGTGGGCGCCGGCACGTCCCGCCGGGCGGGGGGCCGCGGGGACGGTTCGGGTGAGCCCGGCGCGATCCGTACGAGCACGCGTCCGCCCTGGTCGAGCGCCGATTAAGACCGGGGCGGCAGGGAAGACACAGCCCACCGGCGGCCAACCCGGAAGGAGCGGGATCATCGACAGCGGCCCCGAAGCGACCCCCGGCTGCGCGGAGTCCGAGGAGAAGGCGCCTCAGGGCCCGGGGGCGGTCTCCGAGAGCCCGCGGGAGGAGCGTCTCGGCGGGCCCCTCCCCGAACCGGTGCGCCAGTCGGTGGTGGAGGCCGCCGCCGAGCTGATCGGGTCGCTGCCCGCCGACGAGGTCCCCGTGCCGCTGCGCCGGTTCGCGCGGTTCGAGCGCCGCAAGCGCGCGAAGCTCGCGGGGCAGCACATCGCGACGGTGCTGGAGAAGGACCCCGGCTTCCGGGGGCGGGTCGCCGAGCCGCTGCGCGGGACGCAGGCCGACCTGGTGGAGGCGGTCGAGGGCGGGCGGGTGCCGCCCGCCGCCGACCCGGTGCGGGTCGCGGTGCTGGCCTACCTGCTGCGGCCCGCGGGCTGGACGGCGCTCGTCGAGTCCGCGCGCGCGGAGCTGGAGCGCTCCGCGACCGCCTCGGAGGAGGAGGCCGCCGAGCGCCGCCTCGCCGCGCTGCGCGAGGAGCTGGCCGCCGCCCGCGCCGCGCGCTCCGCCGAGCTGGACAAGCTGCGCGCCGAGCTGCGCGAGACCAAGGCCGAGGTCGCCGAGCTGCGCCGCAAGCTGCACGACGCCCGCACCCGGTTCCGGGCGGCGGAGGAGCGGGCGAGCGCGGTCGCGGCCGAGACCGATCGGGAGCTCGCCGCGGCCCGCGAGTCGACGGCCGCGTCCGAGAAGGAGCTGCGCAAGTTGCGCGCCCGCACCGCGCAGGCGGAGGCCGTCGCGGAGGCCGCCAAGCGGGCCGCGCGGGAGGGGCGCAACGTCGACGACGTCCGGCTGCGGATGCTGCTCGACACGCTCGTGGACGCGGCGCAGGGCGTGCGCCGCGAGCTGGCGCTGCCCTCCACGATCGGCCGCCCCGCGGACGTGGTCGGCGGGCAGGCGCACCGCCCGCTGCCCGGCCGGGCCGTGTCCGACGGCGACCCGCAGCTGCTCGACCGGCTGCTGACCCTGCCGCAGGTGCACCTGGTGGTGGACGGCTACAACGTCACGAAGACCGGCTACGGGGAGCTGCCGCTGTCGGACCAGCGCAGCCGGCTGGTGTCGGGGCTCGGCGGGCTCGCGGCGCAGACCCGCGCCGAGGTGACCTGCGTGTTCGACGGCGCGGAACTGGACGCGCCGGTGGCGATCGCCGCGCCGCGCGGCGTCCGGGTGCGCTTCAGCGCCCCGGGCCAGACCGCGGACGAGCTGATCGTCGAGCTGGTGCGGGCCGAGCCGCCGGGCCGTCCCGTGGTGGTGGTGTCCTCGGACCGGGAGGTCGCCGACGCGGCCCGCCGCGCCGACGCCCGGCCCTGCCCGTCCGCGCTGCTGCTGCGCCGGCTGGGCCGGTCCTGAGCGGCCGCCGGTCTTAAGGAGGAGATAAGGCCGCGATAAGGGACGGTTCGCGGTCCGTGATCTTGCGAGCACGGAAAGTGGACGTTGTCCGTCGATGTCCATCAAAGAGTGACGAATCGGTTGTGACCGCTGTTGCGCATCGCTAATGTCGTCCGCTGACGTCGTGGACGAGAGGGGCGAAACCGACCGTGGCCAAAGATCTCATCGGGGCACCAGCGCGGAGGCGTGACCGGAGAGGCGGCCTGGCGAGCAGCGGCGCCTCCCGTCGCTTGGCGGCCGTCGCCTGCCTGAGTCTGACGGCCTCCCTGGCGTCCGCTCCGGTGGTGGCGCACGCCGAGCCCAAGCCGACCAGGGCGCAGGCCCAGAAGAAGCTCGACAAGCTCAGCGAGCTGGTGGACCAAGAAGTCGAGAAGTTCAACCAGAACCGGGAAAAGCTCAAGGTCGCCAAGAAGAAGTACGACAATGCGGCCAAGGCGGCCAAGCAGGAGCAGGCGGCCTTCGAGGAGCAGCGCTCCAGGATCGCCCAGATGGCGGCCGACGCCTACAAGAACGGCGACTCCGCCGATGTGACGGGCTTCGTGGGCAGCAAGGACCCGCAGTCCATTCTCGACCAGGCGGCCGTCTTCTCCCACCTGTCGCACGAGCGCAGCTCTCAGCTCACCCAGTTCCTCGCCACCGCCCAGCGGCTCCGCCGCGAGCAGTCGCAGGCCAAGGCCGCCTACGAGGACGTGAAGCAGAAGCAGGAAGAGCTGCAGAAGAAGAAGACGGCGCTCGACAAGCAGGTCAAGAAGCAGAAGGCCCTGGTGCTGCGGCTCGGCGGCGGAGCGTCCTCGGGGGGCGGCGGCGGGACCTCGGGCGGCGGCGGCGCCGGCGGCACCTACAACGGCCCGGCCAGCGGCCCGGCGCGCACGGCGCTCGACTTCGCCTACGCCCAGCTCGGCAAGCCGTACCAGTACGGCGCGGAGGGCCCGAGCTCCTACGACTGCTCCGGCCTGACGATGAAGGCGTGGGCCGCGGCGGGCGTCAACATCACCCGCACGACCAACTCGCAGTACGCCGCCACCAAGCGGGTGGCCAAGAGCAACCTCCAGCCGGGCGACCTGGTCTTCTTCAACAGCCTCGGCCACGTCGGGATGTACGTGGGCGGCGGCAAGATGATCCACGCTCCGCGCACCGGCAAGAACGTCGAGATCGTGAGCATCACCTCGGGCTACTACCTCAACGGGTACTACGGCTCGGGACGCCCCTGACACCGTCCCGCGGGGCGCCCGCGGGACTCTCTTCACCAGCGGACCAGGACTGACCTGGTCCGTTGTTGATTTTGGGGGGGTTTGCCTTCTCTTGGGGTTTTGGTACCTTGTACCACCCCGGCGCCCTCCAGACGCCGCGGCCCCGCGGCGCCCACCAGGCGCCTCGATCCCACGCGTCGCATCCAGCCGCCGCGTGACGGCGGCGCGAGCCACGCGCCGCGACCCCCCGGGCGGCACGCCCCACGCGTCGCCCCCGCGGCACCTGACGGTGCCGCAGCGGTCTGCACGCAGACCGCGGCCCGCCCGGCCCACCGTGCGCACGCCCGCAGCCGTGCATGGCGCTGAGAGCGCTGCCACGGAGATTCCTTCGGGCCAGGCCCCCGGACGCTCCGCCCAATGGGGCCGGCGTCCGTCCACAACATCAGCGCCGCTCTTTCGCACGCGGGAGACAGGTCCCGCGCCGGGCCCCATCTCGCCCCCAGGATCGCAGCGGCAGCGCCGAATCCGCCGCAGCGCGGAACCGGGGACCCACATCGCCGGAGTCCGGGAGACCTCCCGGACGGGCATTCCGGCACCCGGGGTGAATCGGCGCGTCTCTCCCCACCCGGTGAGAGCCGCCGTAGGGCCACTTCCACGCCCGAACCCGTCAGCTAACCCGGTAGGCGTCTGGGAGAACGAAGGAGTGAGTTCCGCAGCGTGACCTGGGCGTGGCCGCCCATCGCGGCCACGCCCGCCCACCGCTGCGCTCCGCGGGCCCCCGCCCGCGGGAGCATCCCATCCGAACCGGCGTGCCCGCATCCGGGCACGTCACCGCCGAGTCCGCGGACCGCCGCGCGCACGCGCGCCGGACGCGGAGCCGGGGACCCATCGTGTCCTTCTCTTTCCGGGGTGAATCGGCCTGCCCGCAGGCCGTAGGGCGGCTTCCACGCCCGAACCCGTCAGCTAACCCGGTAGGCGGCATGGAAGTCGAGGAGACCCCCCAGTGCCAAGCGCACAGCACAAGAACGTCCCGGGCAGGCACCGCAAGCCGCACTCCCTGCCCCTCACGTGGCGGACGACCGGCGGCGTGATCGTCGGCGCGGCCGTTCTCGGCACCGCCGCGGTCACCGCGCAGGCGTCCGTCCTGCCGTTCGGCTCCGCCCCGGCGGCGGCCACGGCGGCCGGCGTCGCGGTGAACGGCAAGACGGACGGGAGCACGTCGAAGAGCACGTCGAAGGGCGCGTCCGAGGACCGGTCCGGCCGCAGGTCCAAGGCGGCGTCCGAGAAGGGCGGGAAGGACGCGCCGGAGGCGGCCGCCCCCAAGAAGACCGCTCCCAAGAAGACCGGGGAGTCGCGGCCCACCGCCTCAGAGGTCATCGAGATCGCCAAGTCCCAGGTGGGCGTCCAGGAGGACGGCGGCGGCGAGACCAAGTTCCAGAAGTGGTACATGGGCACCTCCCGCGCCAAGGAGACGGTCGCCCGCGACGGCGGCTCCGTCGGCGGCTACAGCGACGCCCAGTGGTGCGACATGTTCGTCTCCTGGGTCGGCGAGCAGGTCGGCTTCAGCGACCAGATCGGCAGCGACGCCTGGACGGTCGCCCACGCCCGCTGGTTCCAGGAGCACGACCGGTGGGGCACCGAGCCGCGGCCCGGCGCGATCGTCTTCTTCGCCTGGAGCGGCAGCAAGGCGATCGATGACATCCAGCACGTCGGCATGGTGGTCGAGAAGGTCGACGACGGCACCATCGAGGCGGTCGAGGGCAACACCGGCAACGCCGTCAAGATCAAGAAGCGTTCGACCGACGACATCGTCGGCTACGGATACCCCGACTACAAGTCGTGACGGCGTCCCCGCGGGCGCGGGCTGCATAGGATCGCGCCCATGGAGGACGGCCCCCCGGAGCCGGGCGATCGTGATCACGACGGCTCGGAGCACGACGGCTCGCAGCACGGCAGCTCGCAGCACGGCGGTCCCGTGTCGCGGCGCAGGGCTCTCGCCCTGGGCGCGGCCGGGGCCGCCGCGCTGCTGGCGGGCGGCGCCGGCCTCCTCGGCGCCCGGTCCGGAGGCGGGACGTCGCACACCCGCGTCTCCCAGGACGGCGCGTCCGAGGCGTCGGGGCCGTTCAGCCCCGACGCCGCAGCCGTCGTCCTCGCCAACCGGACGCGAGCCGTGCGGGACGGCGACCGCATCGCCTTCCTCGCCACGATCGGGAAGGCGCCCAGAGCGTTCCAGGACGCCCAGTCCCGCATGTACGACAACCTCCGCAAGCTCCCTCTGGAGGGCTGGCAGGAACGTCTCTCCGGTACCCAGGCCGTTCACGAGGAGAGCGCGGTCGTCCGCGTGGAGGTGCGCTACAAACTGCGGGGCTTCGACAGGGGTTACGTGACCCGCACCCGCTACCTCACCCTCGCCCGCGCTTCCGGCACCTGGACGATCGTCGGAGATGGAACGTCCCAGGGCCTCGGCGACGACGCCGACATCTGGGACGGCGGCCCCCTGACCGTGGTCAAGCGGCGGGCCGGCCTCGTCATCGGCGACACCACCGGCCTCGAAGGCATCGCCGAGCGCCTGGACGCCGCCGTGCCGGTCGTCACCGGCGTCGTCGGCAGGGGCTGGGCGCAGAAGGCCGTCGCGCTCGTCCCCGCCGACGCGAGGCTCGCGTCCGCGCTCGCGGGGCCCGGCCAGAGCCTCGACGAGATCGCCGCCCTCGCCGCCGTCGCGCCATCGGCCGGCGGCGGCCGGGGCGAGGACAGGGTCATCGTGTCCCCCGCCGCCTTCGGCCGCCTCAACGACCTCGGGCGCGACGTCGTCCTGACCCACGAGCTGACCCACGTCGCCACCGGCGGCGCCCGCGACCGGCGGACCCCGCTGTGGCTCATCGAGGGCTTCGCCGACTACGTCGGCTACCGGCGCGTCAGGATCGGCGCCCGGTCGGCGGCCGGCGAGCTGCGCCGCGAGGTCGCCGCCGGGCGGATCCCGGCCGCCCTGCCGGCGGCCGGCGACTTCGCGGGCGGCTCCCCGCGCCTCTCCCATGCCTACCAGGAGGCCTGGCTCGCCTGCCGGATGGTCGCCGACCGGTACGGTGAGGCGACGCTCGTGCGGCTGTACCGGGCCGCCGGGCGCGTGCCGGAGGCCACCGCGCTGCGCGACGTGCTGGGCCTCACCCGGGACCGCTTCACCGCCCAGTGGCGCGACTACGTGAAGAAGGAGCTCGCATGAGCCGGACGCGGCGCCCCCGCATCGCCGCCGGCGTCGCCAGCGCCGTGCTGTTCGCCGCCGTCGCGGCCGTGCTCGCGCTGACCACCCCGTGGAACCCGCTGCCCGGCCACGTACCCGGCGGCCACGTCGAGGCCGACCCCGCGCTCGACTTCTCCACCGCCGAGATCGCTCGTTCCAAGGCGTTCGACTCGGCCGTCAACCCGCCCGCCTACGCGGGGCTCCTGGTGGGGCTCGCGGTGATCCTCGTCCTCGGCCTCACCCCGCTCGGCGCCCGCTTCATCGGCTGGGCCACTGCGCGCACCCGCCGCCGTCCGCTCCGCATCGTCGTCGCCGTGCTCGCGCTGACCACGCTGCTGCGCCTCGCCGGGCTCCCGTTCGACCTCTGGAGCGAGTCGGTCCTGCACCGGTACGGGCTGTCCACCCAGAGCCGTCCCGCGTGGCTCCTCGACCAGCTGAAGTCGCTCGGCGTCACCTGGGTCGTCTACACGATCGCGCTGCTGCTCCTCTACGCCCTCGTCCGCCGCTTCCCCCGCTACTGGTGGACGGGCGCCGCCGCCGGCGGGTTCGTCCTCGTCGTCCTCATGTCGTTCATCTACCCGATCGCCGTCGAGCCGGTGTTCAACAAGTTCCACTCGCTGGAGCGGGGGCAGCTGCGCAGCGACCTGCTCGCGATGGCGAAGCGCGACGGCGTCCCCGTGAAGGACGTCCTCGTCGCGGACGCCTCCCGCCGGACGACGTCGCTGAACGCCTACGTGTCCGGGTTCGGCTCCACCCGCCGCATCGTCCTCTACGACACGCTGCTGAAGTCGCCGCGCCCGCAGATCGAGTCGATCGTCGGGCACGAGCTCGGCCACGCCAAGCGCGACGACGTCCTGTGGGGCACGCTGGTGGGCGGGCTGGGCATCGCCGGGGCGCTGTGCCTGCTGTACCTCCTGATGACCTCTCCGCGGCTCCTGCGGCGCGCGGGGGTCGATCCCGGCGGCACGCCGGAGGAGCCGGGCGGCGCATCGCAGGAGCCGGGCGGGGGCGGGGCGGCGGATCCGCGCACCATCGCGCTGGTGCTCGCGCTCGTGACCCTCGGGACGCAGATCGCCGCCCCCGTCCAGAACCTCGTCAGCCGGCGCGTCGAGGCCCGCGCGGACGCGCACGCGCTGAACCTCACCCGCGACCCGTCGACGTTCGTGTCGATGCAGCACGCGCTGTCGGTGCGCAACATCTCCGACCTGAGCCCCGACGCCGTGGAGTACGTCCTGTGGATGTCCCACCCGTCGGGGCCCGACCGGATAGCGATGGCCCGTGACTGGGCCCGCATGCACCACGTCCAGGTCCCGCCGCCCCGCCGCTGACCCGGCGCGCGGGCCGGCGTCGGGCCGGAGGCCGGGGCGTCAGTTCCCCTCTGTGCCCTGATTCTTCGGATTCTTGGCCTTGGCGCCGCCCTGCTGCGCCGACAGCGTCGCCGCGTCCAGGTGCGGCGCGGTCGTCACCGACCGCTTCAGGGCGCTGCCCTTCACCCAGTCGTTCCAGCCGAGCTGCCAGTAGCCCCAGCCGTTGTCCGGCTCCAGCTCGCGGCTGGTTCCCGTGACCTCCACCGGGTCGCCCCGGTAGCTGAGCTTGTAGAACCAGCTCGCGTTGGACGGGCTGATGTTGATGCAGCCGTGGCTGACGTTCTCGTGCCCCTGGCTGCCGACGGACCACGGCGCGCTGTGGACGTACTCGCCGCTGTTGGAGATCCGCACGGCCTTGTAGACGGTCAGGCTGTAGTAGCCGGGGCAGCCGGGCCCGCAGCCCATCCAGCCGGACGTCATGACGGTGGGGTCCTCCTTGCCCATCGTCAGGTGGACCCCGTTGGTGGTGGTGTACATGCGGGAGCCGCCGCGCCCCATGCTGGTCGGGACGGTCCGCGTCTTCTTGCCGTTGACCATCACCACCATCTTGTGGTTGTCCTCGCCCGCCGTGGACACGTGCGAGTCGCCGACCTTGAAGTCGACGGCGTAGTTCTTGCCGCCGTACACGTCGTCGCCGGTCCGCACGCCGCTGAGGTGCGCCTGGAACCTCACCTTCGTGTGGGCGGGCCAGTACTGCCTCGTCCGGAACACGACCTGCTGGTCGGTGAACCAGTGCCAGGCGCCGTCCACGGTCTTGTCGGCCGTGACCTCCAGCGCCCGCTCGACCGCCGCGCGGTCCTTCACCGGGCGCTTGAAGTTCATGATGATCGGGATTCCGACGCCGACCGTCTCCTTGCTGAACGGCGCCTCGATCGTCATGGCGTTCGTCTTCGCGACCTTGGCCGTGGTGAACCGGCTGGACGTCGTGTGCGTCCTGCCGTCCTTGCCGAGCGCCGTCGCGGCGACGGTGTAGGTCTCCCCCGGCACCAGCGACCAGCGCGACCGCCACCGCGTCCGGTCCGCGTTGAGATCCCCCTCGACCGCGCCGCCCCTGGCCGACACCGTGACGTTCTCGATCGTGCCGCCGTGGGCCTGGACGTCGATCGGGCTGTCCGGCCTGAGATTCCCGCCGCCGCTCATGGGCGACACCGCGAGCCGCACGGCGTCCTCGCCGCCTGCCCCGCCCCCCGAGCACGCCGCGGCCCCCGCCACGACCCCCGCGCCGACGAGCACGGCGGCGGTGCGCCGCCCCCTGTCTCCCGGTCCTGAGCCCCCCACCCGCATGTGGTCCCCCCGGTCGTCCTCCTGGGCGATCGGTCCGCCTGGCCAGCCCGGTCGCTGGAACGGCGCCCAGTATGTGAAAGGGCCGGTACCCGCAAAAAAGCGGACACCGGCCCTTGATGGGGTTCTTTTACTGATCAGTGGGCGAAATGGCCCCGGTAGTACTCGAAGACGAGACCGATCGTGGTCAGGATCGCCGCGGCGGCGCCGAGGATGACCAGCCACCAGCCGAACACGACGCCGAGCGCCACGGCCGCGGCCGACATCGCGACGAACAGCGGCCACCAGCTGTGCGGGCTGAAGAAGCCCAGCTCACCGGCCGCGTCCGCGATCTCGCCCTCGGGGTCGTCCTCGAACAGCGGGCCCGCGTTCGCCCGCTCGAGGCGGCGGACCGTGAAGTGGATGTAGAACCCGATGAGCCCGGCGAGGCCGACGGCCAGCCCGAGCGCCGTCGTGCCCGTCCAGTCCTTGGACCAGAGCCAGTACACGACGTCGGTCGCGAGGAAGAAGACCGCGCACCCGTAGAACATGAACGCCTGGACGCGCATCGGCTACTCCCCCTTCGCTCCGGCCAGTTCGCCCTTGGCACCCACGTGCGGGTGGTGCAGGTCGAACGCCGGCCGCTCGGAACGGATCTTCGGGATCGAGTTGAAGTTGTGCCGCGGCGGCGGGCAGGACGTCGCCCACTCCAGCGAGTTGCCGTAGCCCCACGGGTCGTCCACGTCGACCTTCTTGCCCTTCTTCCACGTGATGTAGACGTTGTAGAAGAACGGCAGCATCGAGGCGCCGAGGAGGAACGAGAAGATGGTGGAGACCTCGTTCAGCGCGTGGAACTCGTTGGCGTAGTCGGCGTACCGGCGCGGCATTCCCGCCGCGCCCAGCCAGTGCTGGACGAGGAACGTGCCGTGGAAGCCGATGAACAGCATCCAGAAGTGGACCTTGCCGAGCGTGTCGTTCAGCATCTTGCCGGTCCACTTCGGCCACCAGAAGTAGAAGCCCGCGAACATCGCGAACACCACGGTGCCGAAGACGACGTAGTGGAAGTGCGCCACCACGAAGTAGGAGTCCGACAGCTGGAAGTCCATCGGCGGGGACGCCAGGATGACGCCGGTGAGACCGCCGAACAGGAACGTCACGAGGAAGCCCAGCGACCACAGCATCGGCGACTCGAACGTCAACTGCCCTCGCCAGATCGTCCCCACCCAGTTGAAGAACTTCACCCCCGTGGGAACGGCGATGAGGAACGTCATGAAGGAGAAGAACGGCAGGAGCACCTGGCCGGTGACGAACATGTGGTGCGCCCACACGGTCACGGACAGGCCGGCGATGCTGATGGTGGCGAAGACCAGGCCGATGTACCCGAACAGCGGCTTGCGACTGAACACCGGGAGGATCTCAGTCACGATGCCGAAGAAGGGCAAGGCGATGATGTAGACCTCCGGATGCCCGAAGAACCAGAACAGGTGCTGCCACAGCAGCGCGCCGCCGTGCGAGGCGTCGAAGATGTGCGCGCCGAGCTTGCGGTCGGCCTCCAGCGCCAGCAGCGCCGCGGCCAGCGGCGGGAACGCCAGCAGCACCAGGATCGAGGTCAGCAGGACGTTCCACGTGAAGATCGGCATCCGGAACATCGTCATGCCGGGGGCCCGCATGCACAGGATCGTGGTGATGAAGTTGACCGCGCCCATGATGGTCCCGAAGCCGGACATGGCCAGGCCCATCACCCACAGGTCGCCGCCGACGCCCGGAGAGCGGACCGCGTCCGACAGCGGGGCGTAGGCGAACCAGCCGAAGCTGGCGGCGCCGTTCGGGGTCAGGAAGCCCGACAGCGCGATCAGGCTGCCGAACAGGAACAGCCAGTACGCCAGCATGTTCATCCGCGGGAACGCGACGTCCGGCGAGCCGATCTGCAGCGGCATGATCACGTTGGCGAAGCCCGCGAACAGCGGCGTCGCGAACATCAGCAGCATGATCGTGCCGTGCATGGTGAACAGCTGGTTGAACTGCTCGTTGCTGACGACCTGCAGGCCCGGCTTGTACAGCTCCGAGCGGATGATCAGGGCGAGCACGCCGCCGAACAGGAACATGAAGAACGAGGTGATCAGGTAGAGGTAGCCGATCACCTTGTGGTCGGTGGACGACAGCCACGAGGCGATGATGCGCCCCTTGCTCGTCCGCGGCGCGGCGATCGGCGCGCTCGGTGCGTGACTCGTCGCGGTCACTTCCCACCTCCCGCGGCCAGTGCTTGCTTCGAATCTGCGATGAACTTGTCGTACTGCTCGGGCGTCACGACCTTCAGCTGGAACAGCATCCTGCTGTGGTCGACGCCGCAGAGCTCGGCGCAGCGGCCCTCATAGGTGCCGAGCTTGGTCGCCGTGAACTCGAACTCGTTGGTGTACCCCGGCATGACGTCCTTCTTGTAGATCAGCGCGGGGACCCAGAACGAGTGGATGACGTCGTTGGCGTGCAGCCTCACCCGGACGGTCTTGCCCGCGGGGATCGTCATGACCGGCTTGCCCGGCGCGGGCCCGTTGGGGTTCACCGGCTGGCCGACGACGGAGGCGACGGTCTGGCCGCCCTCCTTGTAGTCGAACTGCCAGCTCCACTGGAACCCCGTCACGTCGACCGTCACGGCGGGATTGTCGGTGGTCTTCTCGACGAAGTTCTCGTCGCGCGCGGTGAAGTAGAACAGGACCGCGATGATGACGAACGGGACCGCCGTGTAGAGGATCTCGATCGGCATGTTGTAGCGGACCTGCGGCGGCAGGTCGTCGGAGCGCTTGCGGTGGAACAGCACCGCCCAGATGATCAGGCCCCAGACGACGGCCCCGACCGCGAACGCCGCGATCCAGGAGCCCTGCCACAGGTGGAGCATGCGCTCGCCTTGGACGCTGATCGGCTCGGGCAGGCCCAGCCGGGTACCACTGCAACCGGTGGCAGCGAGCGCAAGCAGCCCCAGCGCACCGGCGCTTTTCAATGCGCGGCGACTGCGCACAGGCGTACGCCGCTCCCCAGAGCGGGTCGGACTCACGGAATGCCTTCCCCACGGATGAAGCCCGGTCGGCCGGGCGGTGAGATCACTGTTTACACGTGTGGTGGACACCCTAGCGTGAGGGTCGGGGGAACCCCCGATCGGGTGCCCGGTTAGTGTTCTGACGTGGCCGATCCGAGCATGGCGGGCGTCCCCTCCGGTACCGCCTACTTCGACGCCGCGTCCACCGAGCCGCCGCACCCGGCCGCACGGTCGGCGCTCCTGGAGGCGCTGGACGCGGGCTGGGCCGATCCCGCCCGGCTGTACGGGACCGCGCGCGGCACCCGGCTGCTGCTGGACCGGGCCCGCGCGCGGGTCGCCGGCGTCCTCGGCGCCCGGGCGGACGAGGTGTCGTTCACGTCCTCGGGCACGCAGGCGGTGCACCTGGCGGTCCTCGGGGGGCTCCAGGCGCGCCGGCGGGTCGGGCGCCACCTGGTGGTGAGCGGCGTGGAGCACTCCAGCGTGCTCCACGCCGCGGAGAAGCACGAGCGCGACGGCGGCGAGACGACCGTCGTCGCCGTCGACCGGGCGGGCCGCGTCGACCCCGGGGAGTTCGCCGCGGCGCTGCGCCCGGACACCGCCCTCGCGTGCCTGCAGTCGGCCAATCACGAGGTCGGCACCGTCCAGCCCGTCGCCGAGGTGGCGGAGGCCTGCCGCGCCGCCCGCGTCCCGCTGTTCGTGGACGCCGCCCAGTCCCTCGGGCGGGCGGACGTCCCCGGCGGCTGGTCGTTCCTCGCCGGCAGCGCCCACAAGTGGGGCGGGCCCGCCGGCGTCGGCGTGCTCGCGGTCCGCAAGGGCACCCGCTGGCGCTCCCCGCTGCCGGACGACGAGCGGGAGGGGCGCCGCGTCCCCGGGTTCGAGAACGTTCCCGCCGTCGTGGCGGCGGCGGCCGCGCTGGAGGCGTACCGTGCCGACATGGCGGCGGACGCGCCGCGCGTCTCCGCGCTGGTGGACCGCATCCGCGCGGAGGTCCCGCGGGCCGTGCCCGACGTCGAGGTGGTCGGCGACCCGGTCCGGCGGCTGCCGCACCTGGTGACGTTCTCGTGCCTGTACGTCGAGGGCGAGGCGCTGCTGACCGAACTTGACCGGCTGGGTTTCGCGGTTTCCTCCGGCAGCTCGTGCACGGCGGATACGCTGCGTCCCAGTCACGTGCTCGAGGCGATGGGAGTGATCACCCATGGGAACGTCCGGGTCTCGCTGCCGCTCGGCGTCGACGCGGCGGACGTCGACCGCTTCCTCGGCGTGCTCCCCGGCGCCGTCGCCCGCCTCCGCGAGACGATGAGGACGACCGCGCGATGATTCCCCCCACGATGATCCCCCCCACGATGATCCCCCGCACGATGACCCCCCGGACGATGAAGACCTTCGAGACAGGGAGGCGGTCGCGCCCATGAGGTTCCGAGGCCGCGCCAGGAACGCGGCGCCCCCCGAGGCGGCGCCGCCCGCCGAGGAGCCCGCGGCCGGGCCGCCGCCCGTCCTCGTCATCGACGCGCTCGGCCGCAAGTGCCCCATCCCGATCATCATGCTGGCCGAGCGGATCCGGGAGGTCCCGGTCGGGCAGATCGTCGCCGTCCTCGCCGACGACGCAGCCGCCCGCACCGACGTCCCGGCCTGGTGCCGCATGAAGTCCCAGGACTTCGTCCGCGAGGAGACCCTCCGGCAGGGCGGCTGGGGCTTCCACATCCGCCGGACGTACTGAGGCGCACGAGGGCCCGGCACGCCGAAGGGCCGCGCCCGGCGGCGCGGCCCCGGCTCCCGCGGCCCGTTACGGGTTCGGGCAGCTCGTCAAGGGTTCAGGCAGCGCGTCACGGGTTCGGGCAGGCGAGGTGCTCGGCGACCTCGGCGGCTGCGCCGGCGCCGTAGGCGGCGGCGAACCGGTCGAGGAACGCCTGGCGGGCCAGGGCGTACTCCTGCGGGCCGGCGGCCTCCAGAGCGTGCGCGGCGATGGCGCAGCCGACCTGCGCGGCGCGCTCCAGCGGCAGGTTCCACGCGAGCGCCGACAGGAAGCCGGCACGGAAGGCGTCGCCGACGCCGGTCGGATCGACGGCGTCCTCCACGTGGACGCAGGGGACGTGCACGCCCTCCTCGCCCTCGCGGTCGATGACGACGCCCTTGGCGCCGAGGGTGGTGACGCGGACGCCGACGCGGGACAGGATCTCCGCGCCGCTCCAGCCGGTCTTCTCCTCGGCGAGCGCCTTCTCGTAGTCGTTGCTGAACAGGTAGGCGGCGCCGTCGATGAGGCGGCGGACGTCGGCGCCGTCCATGCGGGCGAGCTGCTGGGACGGGTCGGCGGCGAACGGGATGCCGCGTTCGCGGCACTCGTCGGTGTGCCGGAGCATCGCGTCGGGGTCGTTCGGGCTGATCACGACGAGGTCGAGTCCGCCGATGCGGTCGGCGACCGGCTTCAGCTCGATGGAGCGGGCCTCGCTCATGGCGCCGGCGTAGAACGTGGCGATCTGGTTCTGGTCCTGGTCGGTGGTGCACAGGAACCGGGCGGTGTGGTGGATGTCGGACACATGCACGGACGCGGTGTCCACGGCGTGGCGCTCCAGCCAGGAGCGGTAGTCGGCGAAGTCGTCGCCGACGGAGCCGACGAGGATCGACTCCTTGCCGAGGCTGCCCATGCCGAAGCAGATGTTGGCGGCGATGCCGCCGCGGCGGATCTCCAGCTCGTCCACCAGGAAGGACAGCGACACCCGGTCCAGCTGGTCGGGCAGGAGCTGGTCGGTGAACCTGCCGGGGAAGGTCATCAGATGGTCGGTCGCAATGGAACCGGTCACGGCGATGCGCACGGCGTCGCTCTCCTCGTCGTGGTCGTCCGGCTGTTCACCGGCTGTTTCGAACCCGGAAAGACTACTTCGTTCCCATCGCACCATGGATCAGGACCGGAGCGCAGCGGGGAAAGCGAAAAGGGGCGGCCCGGACACATGCCCGGCCCGCCCCTTCGAGCGTTCCTCGAGCGTCGAGCGTTCCTCGATCGCTTTGCGACCGCCCCGGAGGCCGTCGGAGGCGCCCCGAGCGGACCCGCTCAGTTGAAGGAGTCGCCGCAGGCGCAGGAACCCGACGCGTTCGGGTTGTCGATCGTGAAGCCCTGCTTCTCGATCGAGTCGACGAAGTCGATGGTGGCGCCGGTCAGGTACGGCGCGCTCATCCGGTCGACGCGCACCGACAGGCCGCCGAAGTCCTGGATCTGGTCGCCGTCCATCTCCCGCTCGTCGAAGAAGAGCTGGTAGATCAGGCCGGAGCAGCCGCCCGGCTGCACGGCGACACGCAGCGCAAGGTCGTCGCGGCCCTCCTGCTCGAGCAGGCCCCTGGCCTTCTCGGCGGCGGCGTCGGTGAGGATGACGCCCTGCTGCGTGGTCTCCTGCGTGGTCTCGCCTGAAACCGTCATTGTTCAGCTCCCGGGTCTCGCTGCGCCGCGGTGCGGCGGACTGTCGCTTGTCCTGGAGGACGTCGTACGCCTCTTCCCGTAGGACAACGTACCTCGGTACTCGACCATTCCGCTTATCGGCCGGGTTTAACGCCGGGCCGTGGTGCGTTCTACGTCACATCATGCGCACCGCCCGGATGTGCCATCATTAGTCGTCAAAGCGACGATAAGCCCCGTCGCGAAGGGAGACCGCCGTGACCACCCCGGTAAGCGACCTTCCGCTGCTGCTCCTCGGCAGCGGCGCCGATCCCGCGAGCGAGCGCGGCGTGGACTGTCCCGGCGAGCTGCCGCCGGCCTCCGACCCCGCCCTCGTCGAACGCGCCCGCGCCGCCAAGGCGTCCCTCGGCGACCGGGTCTTCGTCCTCGGCCACCACTACCAGCGGGACGAGGTCATCCAGTTCGCCGACGTGACCGGCGACTCGTTCAAGCTGGCGCAGAAGGCCGCGGGCCGTCCGGACGCGCCCTACGTCGTGTTCTGCGGCGTGCACTTCATGGCGGAGTCGGCCGACATCCTGACCGCCGCGCACCAGCGGGTGATCCTGCCCGACCTGGGCGCCGGCTGCTCGATGGCGGACATGGCGACCTTCGACCAGGTCGAGGACTGCTGGGACGTCCTGGAAGATGCCGGAATCGCCGACGACGTCGTCCCCGTCACGTACATGAACTCCTCGGCCGACATCAAGGCGTTCGTCGGGCGGCACGGCGGCGTCGTGTGCACCTCGTCCAACGCAAAGCGCGCGCTCGACTGGGCCTACGGGAAGGGCAAGAAGGTCCTGTTCCTGCCCGACCAGCACCTCGGCCGCAACACCGCCGTCCTGGAGATGGGCCTCTCGCTGGACGACTGCGTCGTCTACAGCCCGCACCGCCGCGAAGGCGGGCTCACCCACCGGCAGTTGCGGGACGCCAAGATGATCCTCTGGCGCGGCCACTGCTCCGTGCACGGCCGGTTCACCGAGGAGTCGGTGGACGAGGTCCGCGAGCGGGTGCCCGGCGTGAACGTCCTCGTGCACCCCGAGTGCCGGCACGAGGTCGTCACGGCCGCCGACCAGATCGGCTCCACCGAGTACATCATCAGGACGATCGAGGCCGCCGAGCCCGGCTCGTCCTGGGCGATCGGCACGGAGCTGAACCTCGTCCGGCGGCTGGCGAACGCCCACCCGGACAAGAACGTCATGTTCCTCGACAAGAGCGTCTGCTACTGCTCGACGATGAACCGCATCGACCTCCCGCACCTGGTCCTGTCGCTGGAGTCGCTGGTGGCGGGCGACGTCCAGAACGTCATCGAGGTGGAGGAGGAGACCGCGCACTACGCCCGCGCGGCCCTCGACCAGATGCTCGCACTGCCCTGACCGGTTCCCGTGCGCGCGCCGCCCCCGTGCCCCTCACAGGCCGGGGGCGTCCCGCACCGGGAACCACCTGGCCGTGTCCGGCTCCATGGGCAGCGTCTCCAGCAGCGCGTCCCTGGCGCGGGTCTCGACCAGGTTGTTTCGACGGCGGTGGCCGTCCTCAGGGCCGTCCGGCGGGCGCGGCGCGAACGGGTAGAACGTGCCCCGGACGGGCACGTGGACCAGCAACAGCCGCTGCCGCCCCTCGCCCCTGCGGAAGGCCGCCACCGAGCACAGCAGGTAGCGCCCGAACCCGGCGGCCGCCAGGGTCGACTCGACGAGGTGCAGGTCGGCGACCAGGCCCCCGAAGTCGTCCGGCGGGCGCGTGACGTGCGTCCAGCCCCAGCCGTGCGGGTCGGCGGTCGTCTCCGTCCGCCGGGGCTCGTCGCCGGACAGCAGGCGCGCGACCTCGCGCCGCGCGCGGTCGAACGCGCCGAACGCCCCGCCCTCCACGAGGCGGTGGCAAACGCCGCCCGCGCCGGTCGGGGCGAAGCCGGTCGCGGCCTCCAGCGCGACCGCGGCGGCGGGCAGCGCGAACAGCCGCCCGGCGTCCGGCGGGACGGCCGCGGGCCGGCCGAGGAGCTGGTCCAGGACGCCCACGTCACCCACCGCTCGCGAGCCGGAAGGACAGGGCGGTCAGCCGCTCCCTGCGCCGCCGCAGCGGCGGATGGGTGGACAGCAGACCGGTCACCCCGCCGCCGCGCGCCGCGACCACGCAGCGGGCGGCGGCCGGGCGCAGCGCCCGCAGGTCGTCCCGGGCCGCGTCGCCGAGCTCCTCAGTGATCTTGTCGAGGGCGGACGCGAGGTCGGCCGGCCGCCCGGTCAGCAGCGCCCCGGTCGAGTCGGCGCACAGCTCCCGATGCCGCGACAGGTCGAGCATCGCCAGCGCGCCCGCGGCGCCCAGCACCGCCGCGACCACGGCGAGGGGCAGCAGCAGGATCCCGAGCAGGAGCCCGGCGGCCCTCGTCGCGACGCCCCTGCCGCGGCCGGTGAACAGGCGCGCCCACCAGTCGAGGAAGAGGCCGCTGACCAGGCTCGGGAACGAGGCGATCGCCGTGACGAGCACGTCCCGGTTCGCGACGTGCGCGACCTCGTGGGCGAGGACGGCGGCCAGTTCGGCCGGGTCGAGCCGGGCGCGCAGCCCCTCGGTGAAGCACACCACCGCCGAGCCGGGGCCCGAGCCCGCGGCGAAGGCGTTCGGGGCGGCCACGGCGGAGACGGTGAGGCGCGGCTTGGGCAGGCCCGACGACATGCACAGCCGGTCGAGGACCGCGTGCAGCTCCGGTTCCTCGTCGGCGGACACCGGGCGGACGTCCATCACGCGCAGGATCAGACCGTCCGCCGCCCGCGCCGAGGCGACCGCGATCGCCACGGCCACCGCCACCGCCACCGCGCCCCAGACCGGGCCGGCCAGGAAGGCGGGCAGCGCGGCGGCGGCGTAGACCAGCGCGACCAGGGCCGTCGCGGCGAACATCCGCCAGGTCAGGCTCGGCTCGTCCAGGTCACGGGAGGGCGTCATGCCCCGGACGCTAGCCCGTCGCGGGCCGCCGTTCAGCGTCCTATGACGCAGAAACGATCAGAGGCCGGGCGCGCCCCAGACGGGGAACCAGCGTCCGAGGTCCTCCTCGAAGGGGAGGTCGGCGCCGATCGCGCCGCGCACCTGCAGTTCCAGCGCGTTGTCGCGCTTGTCGCCCGGGAGCGGCGCGAACGGGTAGAACGTGCCGCGCTTGTACAGGTAGACGAGGGCGAGGCTCCGCCCGTCCGGGCCGCGGAAGCCCGCCAGGGAGCACAGCAGGTGCGGGCCGAACCCGCCCGACTCCAGCGTCGAGTTCACCGCGTGCAGGTCGGTGACGAGGTCGGGCAGTTCATCGGGGGCGTGCCTGGCGAGCAGCCACGTGTAGCCGTAGGAGTCGTTGCTGATCTCGACCTTGGGCCCCTCGTCGGCGTCCAGCAGCTGCTCGACGTCGGCCTGCAGCCGGGCGAACGCGCCGCCCTCGGCCGCCCGGAAACAGACCGAGCCGCGGCCGGTCGGGGTGAACCCCGTGGCCGCCTCCAGCGTGATCGCCGCCGACGACAGCCCGAAGATCTGGTCGAGATCGGGCCTGGCCGGCTTGGAACGGCCGAGGAGGGTGTCGAGGAAACCCACGGATCAGACTCCCCTGCTGAGCTGGTCGGAGATCTTCGAGAGCTGCGCGAGGCGCTTGTCCAGCGGCGGGTGGGTGGAGAACAGCGAGGAGACGCTGAAGCCCTTGCCGAACGCCGGGGTGAAGAAGAACGCGTTGAACGCCTGCGCGGACCGCAGGTCGTTCGTCGGGATGCGCGCGATCTCCCCGCTGACCTTCGTCAGCGCGCTGGCGAGCGCCGAGGGGCGGCCGGTCAGCAGCGCCGCGGCGCGGTCTGCGGACAGCTCGCGGTACCGGGACAGGGCGCGGGTGAGCATGAAGCTGACCGCGTAGGCGAGCGCGCTGGCCGCGACGACGGCGAGCAGGATCAGCCCGGTGTTCTGGTCGTTGCTGCGGCGGCCGAACCCGCCCCACAGCCCCCACTGGAGGCCGAACCGGGTGATGAGGCCGGCGCAGATGCCGAGGAATGAGGCGATCGTCATGACCGCGACGTCCTTGTGCGCTACGTGCGCCATCTCGTGTGCGAGCACGCCCTCCAGCTCGACGGGGTCGAGCCGGCGCAGCAGCCCGGTGGTGACGCACACGACGGCCTTCTTCTGGTTGCGGCCGGTGGCGAACGCGTTCGGCACGTCGGTGTCGGCGATCGCGACCTTCGGCTTCGGGGCGTCCGACATCGCGCAGATGCGGTCGATGACGCCGTGCAGCTCGGGCGCCTCGGCGGGCGAGACGATCCGGCCGTGCATGGCGAACAGCGTCATCCGGTCGGAGAAGAAGTACTGGGCGAACAGGAACGCCACCGCGGCGAACAGCGCCACGAAGGCCCACTGTGGAACGAAGACGAAGAACGCCCCCACGAAGACGACGTACAGCAGCCCCAGCAGGAACATCGTCACGAGCATCCGCGACGTCAGCCCCCGGTCGGAGGCGTAGCGCGTACTGGCCATGCGGCCACCCCCAGTTCTTGCTCTTATTCATTTGTATCAACGCACGAGACCCGGGTTTTGTGCCTGGATGTCCATAACGGACGGCACACCCGGGGCCCCGCGGCGTCGCGTGCGGGGCGAGCTCGAGGCCCCCGACCGGAGGGGTCAGTCCGGGATGAGCCCTTCGTCCCCGAGCATGGAGCGCACCTCGTCGATGTGCGCGTCGGCCGGCGGCAGGATCAGCTCGGACGGCTCCAGGCTGTCGGCCGGAAGCGGCCTGCCCACCTTGCGGACGTTCTCCAGCAGGGCGTGCAGGGCGGCGCGGAACGCCGTCTCGTCGCCCGACTCGATCGCCGACTCCAGCTCGGAGTCGAGGGCGTTGAGGGCGGACAGATCGTCCTCTGCGACGTCGAGCTGGCCCTCGCCCATCAGACGGACGATCACTGGGCACCCCCCGGGTTGTTCGGCCACGGGGCCTGCTGCGGGGTGTCCTGCTGCTGCTGTTGCGGTTGCGCGGTCGGCGTGCCCTGGTTCAGCTCCTTGGGGGCGGGCCCCTGGCCCAGCTCCGCCTTGAGCCGCTCCAGTTCCAGGTCGACGCCGGGGCCCGAGCCCATGCGGTCGAGCTCGGCCTGGATGTCGTCCTTGGGACCGGAGAAGTCCTCCAGGGCGCCGGAGGCCAGCAGCTCGTCGATGGCGCCCGCGCGCGCCTTCATCGTGTCGGTCTTCTCCTCGGCGCGCTGGATCGCCAGGCCGACGTCGCCCATCTCCTCGGAGATGCCGGAGAACGCCTCGTTGATCTTGGTCTGCGCCTCGGCGGCCGTGTAGGTCGCCTTGATGGTCTCCTTGCGCGTCCGGAAGGAGTCGACCTTGGCCTGCAGCCGCTGGGAGGCGAGGGTGAGCTTCTCCTCCTCGCCCTGCAGCTGCTGGTACTGCCCGCGCAGGTCGTTTAGCTGCCCCTCCAGCCCGGACCGGCGGGTCAGCGCCTCGCGGGCGAGGTCCTCGCGGCCCACCTGCAGCGCCTTCTTGCCCTGGTCGGTCAGCTTGCTCTGCTGCTGCTCCAGCTGGTTGATCTGCAGTTCGAGACGCTTGCGGGAGGTGGCGACGTCGGCGACCCCGCGACGAACCTTCTGCAGCATCTCCAGCTGACGCTGGTAGGAGTAATCGAGGGTCTCCCGAGGATCTTCCATCCGGTCCAGAGCCCTGTTCGCCTTGGACTTGAAGATCATCGACATTCGCTTCATCACGCTCATCGCGCGGCGCCGGTCCCTTCGTGCTGTCGCCTCAGTCGTGAACTGGGCTCAATGACCACTGCTGGGGTTCTTATCACCCTACGCGTTAACGCGCGAGGCAGCCACGATGTTCGCAGCCGGTAGGCTGATCCCGTGTTCAAGCGTCGTACCCCGGAAGCCCCGGCGAATCCTCCTCAGGTAGTAAAGCCGGGAGGCAAGGGCCGCCCCACGCCCAAGCGCAGGGATGCCGAAAAGCGCCGCCGCCAGCCGATCACCGCGCCGGCCACCGGCAAGGACGCCTACAAGCGGCGCAGGGCGCAGCTGGCGGACAACCGCGCCAAGGCCCGCGAGGGGATGGCGAAGGGCGAGGAGAAGCACCTGCTCAAGCGGGACAAGGGTCCCGTCCGCAGGCTCGCCCGCGACTACGTCGACGCCCGCCGCACCGTGGGCTCCTACCTCATGTACGGCATGTTCGCGATCGTGCTGCTGAGCATGCTGCCGGTCCCCGCCGCCCGGCTGCTGGTGCTGTTCGCGCCGCCGGTGCTGCTCCTCGTGGTGTTCGGCGAGGGCCTGCTGCTCAGCCGCGGCATCAAGAGGCTGGCCGCCGAGCGCTACCCGGACGAGGACGCCAAGGGCGTCGGGATGTACGCCGCGATGCGCGCCATGCAGATCCGCCGGCTGCGCATCCCGAACCCGCAGGTGCGGGTCGGCGAGAAGGAGAAGGTCTGACCGCACCCTGTGCCGGACGCTCCACCGGGCGTCCCGAACGGGGTCCGGGGCGGGCCGCGGCGCGGATTCGCCGATCATCTCCCGGCTAGGGTCGGGGACATGGAGTTCCGAAACCTGGGCCGGAGCGGTCTGAAGATCAGCGAGATCGCGTACGGCAACTGGCTCACCCACGGCTCCCAGGTCGAGGAGGACGCGGCGCGCGCGTGCGTGCGGGCGGCCCTCGACGAGGGGATCACCACCTTCGACACCGCGGACGTCTACGCCGGCACGCGCGCCGAGGAGGTCCTCGGGCGCGCGCTGGAAGGACAGCGCCGGGAGGGACTGGAGATCTTCACCAAGGTCTACTGGCCCACCGGTCCCGGCAAGAACGACTCGGGCCTGTCCCGCAAGCACATCTTCGAGTCGATCAACGGCTCCCTGCGCCGCCTCGGCACGGACTACGTGGACCTGTACCAGGCCCACCGGTTCGACAACGAGACGCCGCTGGAGGAGACCATGCGAGCGTTCGACGACCTCGTCCGGCAGGGCAAGGTCCTGTACGTCGGCGTCTCGGAGTGGCGGGCGGAGCAGATCGAGCGGGCCCTCAAGATCGCCGACGAGATGGGCTTCGACCGGATCGTCTCCAGCCAGCCGCAGTACTCGATGCTGTGGCGGGTCATCGAGGAGGAGGTCGTCCCGCTCTGCGAGCGCGAGGGCGTCGGGCAGATCGTCTGGTCGCCGATCGCGCAGGGGGTCCTGACCGGCAAGTACGAGCCGGGGCGGCCGCTGCCGGCGGGGTCGCGCGCCACCGACGACAAGGGCGGCGCGGACATGATCAAGCGTTACCTGACCGACGACCTGCTCACCCGCGTGCAGGAGCTGCGCCCGATCGCGGGCGACCTCGGGCTGTCGATGGCGCAGCTCGCGATCGCCTGGACGCTGCAGAACCCGAACGTGTCGGCGGCGATCGTGGGAGCGAGCCGTCCCGAGCAGGTCGCCGACAACGCGAAGGCCGCCGGCGTGAAGCTGGACGCCGACGTCCTGAAGCGCATCGACGACGTCCTCGGCTCGGTCGTCATCCGCGACCCGGCCAAGACCGTGAGCCCCGCCAGGCGCCCCTGACCGGATGCCCGCGGAAGGGCCGCGGAAAGGGCCGCGGAGCCACGGCTCCGCGGCCCTTTCCGCGTCACTCCGGGTCCTGCAGGCCCATCTCGTACACGAGCGTCTCGCCGTCCAGCAGGACGACCTTGTCGACGTCGTCGGCGCGCAGGCCCCGCCAGTTCTCCCCCAGCCAGCTCTCCGCGTCCGCCTGGGTGGAGAAGGTCTCCTCCGACATGCCGACCGTGCGCCCGTCGGCCCTCTCCAAACGCCAGCTCCACGCCATCTCGCTCGACCTCCCTCGTCGCGGTGAGACTATGCCCTAGGCGGCGGCCGTGATGGCGCGACGCATCGCCTCCGGGCTCTCGGTCTCGGACTCGCCGAGCGTGCGCCCGTTCACCCGCACGCTGGGCGTGCCTTGGACACCGGACGATATGTAGCCCCGGCTGACCGTCTTCACGCTCCCGGCATGGCGCAGCGTCCTGACGCACGATGCGAAGTCGTCGTCCTCTTTCACGAGGTCCGCCCCGTAAAGGAGCAGGGCCTCCGTCAGGTAGCCCGGCGTGTCGAGGCTCGCCGGCTGGTGGGCGTACAGGGAGTCCTGGTAGGTCAGCCATCGTGCGCCGTCGCCGACGCACCGCAGCGCGGCCGCCGCCCGGATGGAGTTCTCGTACGCAGGCTGCGTGCCCTCGTTGAAGATGACCATCGGGCGGAACACGACCTTGGCCCGTCCCGAGACCGCCAGCTCCTTGAGCATGGGGTCGTGCTTGCGGTCGAAATCGCCGCAGTGCGGGCAGGCGAAGTCCTCGTAGACGTCGACGACGGGGCTCGTCACCCCCGGGCGTGCCATGACCAGGCTCCCGTCGGCGAGCGGCGTGGCCTCCGCGCCGCCCGCGATCTTGCCGACCCGCAGCCGGACGTCGGCGCCGTCCCCACCACCTGCCCCACCACCGGCCCCGCCATCGTCGTTTCGCAGGGCGAGCACGGCCACCGCGACGACGATCAGCACCACGACGAGGCCGCCGCCGACGAGCGCGAGCACGAGACCACCGCCGCCCTTACGTCCGGGCGGGGGCGGACCCGGCTGCGGGCCCGGCCCTGGGAACGGCCCCGGCGAGAACCCGCCCGGCGGCGGGACGGGAGGGGGACCGTAGGGCGGCTGCGGGCCGCCCTGCCCGGGCCATGGCGCGTTCGGGGGGTTGCCCACCGGGCCTCCTTCTCGTCGAGGGGACGTGGTGATCCTTCGAGGGGAGCGTAACCATAGAGTTCCGACCACGATGAACATCGAGCTTCGCGGCATCGCCGCCGCACAGGGCTGGCCCGCCGCGGGGTGCCGGTGCGCCTCCTGCGGCCGGCTGCGCGCGGCCGGCGTCCGCCACGAGCCGCTCGACGCCGCGGTCGAGGGCGTCGCGCTGCAGGATCTGCCCCGGACGGACGTGCCCGGCGGCTACGAGGTGCGCGCCCCGGGCGGAGGGCGCGTCCTGGTGGCCGCGGGCCCCGGTTCACGGCCGGAGCCGAGGCCCGGGGCCCAGTACGAGGCCGTCCTGCTGGACCTGGCGGAGTCCCCCGAGCATCTCGGACGTCTCCGTCGTGTCGGGGCCGTGACGTCCACCACGCGGGTGCTGGCCGTCCATGTGGATCACCGGCTGCGGTCCCCCGCCGAACTGGAGCGGCGCATGGCCTTCTGGAACCGGCCTCAGCACGGCCCGTTCCGGACGTTGCTCCTCGGCGGCAGCCGCTCGGGGAAGTCGGCCGAGGCGGAACTGCGGCTGGCCGCCTGCCCGGACGTCCTCTACGTCGCGACCGGCCCGGTCTCGGACGATGACCCCGAATGGACGGACCGTGTCGCCGCGCACCGGCTCCGCCGCCCGGCATGGTGGCGCACCGTCGAGACGACGGACCTGCCGGAGGTGCTGGAGTCCGCGACCGGCGCGGTCCTGGTGGACGGCGTCGGCACCTGGCTCGCCGCCGCGATGGACGAGACCCGCGCCTGGGACGACCCGTCGCGGGCACGGCACCGCCTCGACGATCTCGTCTGCGCGTGGCGCGGCACGGCGGCGCGCGTGGTCGCGGTCAGCGACGAGGTCGGTCTCTCGCTCGTGCCCGCCACCGCGTCCGGGCGGGCGTTCCGCGACCTGCTCGGCTTGGCCAACCAGCGGCTCGCGGCCGAGTCGGAGGAGACCGCGCTGGTCGTGGCGGGACGCGTCACGGAGCTGTGGTGATCGAGGTGCTGGGATGATCGAGGGGCTGCGGCTGGCGGTCACGCTGCTGACCGTCGTCCCGCTGGGCACGGCACGGCTCGACCGGGGCACCGCGCGCTCCGCGATGCTGCTCGCCCCGGCCGCCGGCCTGATCACGGGCGGCGCCGCCGCACTGGTCCTGCTGGCGGGCGACCTGCTCGGCCTGTCCGCTCCCCTGGCGGCGGCGCTCGCGGTGGCCGCGACGGCCGCGGCGACCCGCGCCCTGCACCTGGACGGGCTGGCGGACCTCGCGGACGGCCTCGGCAGCGGGCGCCCCGCCGCCGAGGCCCTCACCATCATGAAGCGGTCCGACATCGGCCCGTTCGGCGTGGTCACGCTGCTGCTGACCCTGCTGGCCCAGGTCACCGCGCTCGCCTCGGCCCCGCATCCCGCCGTCGCGGTGCTCGTCGCGTCGGTCGCCGGCCGGCTCGCGCTGCCCTGGGCGTGCCGCGCCGCCGTCCCGTCCGCGCGTCCCGGCGGGCTGGGCGCGCTGGTGGCGGGCACCGTCGGCACGCGCCCCGCCGTGCTGGCGACGGGGATCGTCCTGGTCGCCGCCGGCGGTGCCGGGGCGGCCGCCGGCGGGCTCGGCGGGGCGGTCCTCGCCGTGGCCGCGGTGTGCGCCGCCCTGGCCGCCGCGCTCCTGACGCTCCGGCACGCCGTCCGCCGCCTCGGCGGCGTCACCGGCGACGTCCTCGGCGCCCTCGTCGAGATCGCCGCCACGGCCGCGCTGATCGCCCTCGCCGCTGATCCGCCGCGCCCGTGACCACGGCCGGGGCGGCTCGCACGGCGGGCAACGCTTGATCCAAAAGGACGAAAGCGGTCACCGGGACGACTAACATCGTGCTACGTGACGAGCATCAGCCTTGACAGCGCAGACCTGGCCGACCTGGACGCCGACGCGATCGTGATCGGCGTCTCCCCCGCCGGGGCGGGTGCCGCACCGGCCGCCGGCGCGGGCGAACTCGACCGCGCCATGGACGGCCGCCTCGCGGACGCGCTGACCGCGCTCGGCGCGACCGGCAAGGCCGGGGAGATCACCAGGCTGCCCTCGCTCGGCGCCGTGACCGCCAAGGTCATCGTCGCCGCCGGGCTCGGCGAGGACCCCTCCGCCGAGGACCTGCGCCGCGCCGCGGGCGCCGCCGTCCGCTCGCTCGCCGGCTCCGCCCGGGTCGCCGTCGCGCTGCCCGCCGAGTCGGCCGAGAGCGTCGGGGCCGTCGCGCTCGGCGCGCTGCTCGGCGCCTACTCCTTCGACGCCTACCGCACCGGCGGCGACCGCAAGAGCCCCGTCGAGGAGATCCGGCTGCTCGCCGCGGCGTCGCAGGAGGCCGCCGTCGAGCGCGCCCGGGTCCTCGCCGCGTCGGTGAAGCTCGTCCGCGACCTGGTCAACACCCCGCCGTCGCACCTGTCGCCCGAGGACCTCGCCGACGAGGCCGGGCGGGTCGCCGCCGAGTCCGGCCTCGCGATCGAGGTGCTGGACGAGAAGGCGCTCGTGGAGGGCGGCTACGGCGGCATCGCGGGCGTCGGGCAGGGCTCGGTCAACCCGCCGCGGCTCGTCCGGCTCGCCTACACCCACGCCGAGGCGTCCCGGACGCTCGTGCTGGTCGGCAAGGGCATCACGTTCGACTCCGGCGGCCTGTCGCTCAAGCCCGCCGAGGCGATGGACTGGATGAAGTCCGACATGGGCGGCGCCGCGGCGGTGCTCGGCGCGCTCGCCGCCATCGCCGAGCTCGGCCCCAAGGTCAACGTGGTCGGCTACCTCGCCATCGCCGAGAACATGCCGAGCGGCACCGCGCAGCGCCCGTCCGACGTGCTGCGCGTCTACGGCGGCAAGACCGTCGAGGTCCTCAACACCGACGCCGAGGGCCGCCTCGTCATGGCCGACGCCCTCGTCCGCTGCGGCGAGGACTCCCCCGACCTGATCGTGGACGTCGCCACGCTGACCGGCGCGCAGCTCGTCGCGCTCGGCACCCGGACCACCGGCGTCATGGCGAACGACGACGACGTCCGTGAGAAGGTGGTGGCGGCGGCCGGGCGCGCGGGCGAACCGTCCTGGGGCATGCCCCTGCCGGCGGAGCTGCGCAAGGGCCTGGACTCGGCGGTCGCCGACATCGCCAACGTCAGCGCCGAGCGCTGGGGAGGCATGCTGGTCGCCGGGACCTTCCTGAAGGAGTTCGTGCCGCACGGCGTCAAGTGGGCGCACCTGGACATCGCGGGCCCGTCCTTCAACAAGGGCGAGCCCTACGGGTACACCCCGAAGGGCGGCACCGGCGCCGCGGCCCGCACGCTGGTCCAGATCGCCGAGGACGTCGCCGCGGGAATTCTGTAGCGGTCCCGCCCGCTGTCACCTGGCGGAGAGCAGAATAGGTTTCCATTGGCGGCGGGGGCACGCTACCGGTGCGCCCCGCCCCGCCCTACCACCGGGTAGGGGGCGCCGCGGTCCACGCGGCGCCGGCACAGGGGAAAGGGAGCGTCCAGTGGCCAACAGCGGCCCCTTCGACATCGTCGTCCTGGGTGCCGGCAGCGGCGGTTACGCGTGCGCGCTGCGCGCCGCCGAGCTCGGCAGGTCCGTCGCGCTCATCGAGCGGGACGAGTCGCTCGGCGGGACGTGCCTCAACCGCGGCTGCATTCCCACCAAGGCGCTGCTGCACGCGGCCGAGGTGGCGGACCAGTCGCGCGAGGCGGCGAAGTTCGGCGTCCGGGCCACGTTCGAGGGCATCGACGTCGCCGGAGTGAACGCCTACAAGGACAAGGTCGTCTCCACGACCGTGAAGGGCCTCACCGGGCTGATCAAGTCCCGGGGCATCGAGGTCGTGCACGGCACCGGGCGGCTGGCGGGCCCGACCACGGTCGAGGTCACCGCGGCCGACGGGAAGACCACCACGATCGAGGGCGGGCACATCGTCCTCGGCACCGGATCGCAGCCGAAGACGCTGCCCGGCCTGGAGATCGACGGCGAGCGCGTCATCTCCAGCGACCACGCCCTGCGGCTGGAGCACGTCCCCGGCTCGGTCGTCGTCCTCGGCGGCGGCGTCATCGGCGTCGAGTTCGCCAGCGTGTGGCGCTCGTTCGGCGCCGAGGTCACGATCGTGGAGGCGCTGCCGCACCTGCTGCCGCTGGAGGAGGAGTCCAGCTCCAAGCGGCTGGAGCGCGCGTTCCGCAAGCGCGGCATCAAGTTCGAGCTCGGCGCCCGGTTCGAGAGCGCCAAGACCACGCAGGGCGGCATCTCCGTCACCCTCGAAGGCGGCACGACCATCGACGCGGAGCTGCTGCTCGTCGCGGTGGGGCGCGGCCCGGTCTCCGACGGCATCGGCCTGGCCGAGGCCGGCGTCGAGACCGAGCGCGGGTTCGTCAAGGTCGACGAGTACTGCCGGACGAACGTCCCCACGATCTCGGCGGTCGGCGACCTGGTCCAGACGCCGCAGCTGGCCCATGTCGGCTTCGCCGAGGGCATCCTCGTCGCCGAGCGGCTGAGCGGGCTCACCCCGCCGCCGATCGACTACGACGGCGTGCCCCGCATCACCTACTCCGACCCCGAGGTGGCCTCGGTCGGCATCACGTCCGCGGTGGCCCGCGAGCGCGGCCACCAGATCAAGGAGGTCACCTACGACCTGGCCGGCAACCCCAAGAGCAAGATCCTGGGGACGCAGGGCGAGGTCAAGGTGATCGCGTCCGTGGACGGTCCCGTCCTCGGCCTCCACATGGTCGGCGCCCGCGTCGGCGAGCTCATCGCGGAGGGCCAGCTCATCTACAACTGGGAGGCCCTGCCCGGCGAGGTCGCCCAGCTGATCCACCCCCACCCGACCCAGTCCGAGGCGGTCGGCGAGGCACATCTCGCCCTCGCCGGCAAACCACTGCACGTGCACGGCTGAACGCCGCACAAGTAATCCGAAGGAGTCGCTGAGACATGCCGGTCTCCGTCACCATGCCCCAGCTCGGCGAGAGCGTCACCGAGGGCACCGTCACCCGCTGGCTCAAGAAGGAGGGCGAGCGCGTCGAGACCGACGAGCCGCTCCTCGAGGTGTCCACCGACAAGGTCGACACCGAGATCCCGTCGCCCGCCTCGGGCATCCTGACCAGCATCACCGTCGCCGAGGACGAGACCGTCGAGGTCGGCGCCGAACTGGCCGTCATCGGCGACGAGGGCGAGGCGCCGTCCGGCGGCGGCGCCCCGGCCGCCGAGGAGCAGGCCCCGCCCGCACAGGAGGCGCCCGCACAGGAGGCGCCCGCACAGGAGGCGCCCGCGCAGCAGGCGCCGCCGCAGCAGGCGCCGCCGCCCGCCGCGTGGCCGCCGCCCGCGCAGCAGCAGCCCCCGGCGCCGCCCGCGCCGGCCCAGCAGCCCGCCCCGCAGCAGCCCGCCCCGCAGGCGCCCGAGCCGGCCCCCGCCGGGCAGGCGCAGCCCGAGGCGCCGTCCGGCGACGGCCCGTACGTCACGCCGCTGGTCCGCAAGCTCGCCACCGAGAACAACGTCGACCTCGGCACCGTGAAGGGCACCGGCGTCGGCGGACGCATCCGCAAGCAGGACGTCCTGGAGGCCGCCCGCGCGGCGCAGCAGGCCGCCCAGCAGCAGGCCGCGGCCCCCGCCCCGGCCCCGGCCGGGCCGCAGGCCCCGGCCGGTCGGCACGCCGCCCCGGCGCCCGCCGGCGCCCCGGCCGAGCAGCTCGCGCTGCGCGGCCGCACCGAGAAGATGTCCCGGACGCGGCAGACGATCGCCCGCCGCATGGTCGAGTCGCTGCAGGTGTCGGCGCAGCTCACCACAGTGGTCGAGGTGGACATCACCAAGATCGCGCGGCTGCGCGAGCAGGCCAAGGCCGACTTCCTCGCCCGCGAGGGCGTCAAGCTGTCGTTCCTGCCGTTCTTCGCGCAGGCGGCGGTCGAGGCCCTCAAGGCGCACCCGAAGCTGAACGCGGTCATCAACAGCGAGACGAGCGAGGTCACCTACCACGACGTCGAGAACCTCGGCATCGCGGTGGACGTGCCCGAACGGGGCCTGATGGTGCCGGTCGTGCACAACGCGGGCCAGCTGAACCTCGGCGGCCTCGCCCAGCGGATCGCCGACCTCGCCGAGCGCACCCGCGCCAGCGACGTGAGCCCGGACGAGCTGGCCGGCGGCACGTTCACGCTGACCAACACCGGCAGCCGCGGCGCGCTGTTCGACACCCCGATCCTCAACCAGCCGCAGGTCGGCATGCTCGGCACCGGCGCCGTGGTGAAGCGCCCGGCCGTCATCGACGACCCCGAGCTGGGCGAGGTCATCGCGGTCCGGTCGATGGTCTACCTGGCGCTGACCTACGACCACCGGCTGATCGACGGCGCGGACGCGGCCCGCTTCCTCGCCACGATCAAGCACCGCCTGGAGGAGGGCAACTTCGAGGCCGACCTCGGCCTCTGAGCGCCCCTGGGCGCCTCTGCGCGCCCCTGAGCGTCTCTGCGTACGCCCGGTGACCCCGCCGCGCCGCCCGGCCGGCGGGGTCCCGCGCGTCCGGGGAAACCCGGGACCGCGCTGAGAATCTCGGCGTCCGGGGAGGCCTCCGCCTATGGTGGGGGCCATGAGGGTCACCGTCACGGGCTCGTCGGGCCTCATCGGCTCGGCGCTGGTGCAGTCACTGCGGGGGGACGGCCACGACGTCGTCCGGCTGGTCCGGCGGGAGCCGGCACGCGAGGACGAGGCGCGCTGGTCCCCGGCCGACGGCTGCGTCGACAAGGACTCCCTGGAGGGCGCGGACGCCGTCGTCCACCTGGCGGGCGCCGGGATCGGCGACCGGCCGTGGACGAAGACGTACAAGCGCAAGATCAGGGACAGCCGGCTGGTCGGCACCCGGACGCTCGCGACGGCGATCGCGGCGGCGCACCCGCGGCCCCGCGTCCTCGTCTGCGGGTCGGCGATCGGGTACTACGGCGACACCGGCGGCCTGGAGGTGGACGAGAAGTCCCCGGCCGGGCGGGGCTTCCTCGCGGCGCTCGTCCGCGACTGGGAGGCCGCCGCCGCGCCGGCGCGGGAGGCGGGCGTCCGGGTCGTCCATCCGCGCAGCGGCATCGTGCTGGCCCGCGAGGGCGGGATCCTCGGGCGCACGCTGCCCCTGTTCAGGCTCGGGCTGGGCGGCACGCTGGGCGACGGCCGGCAGTGGACGAGCTGGATCTCCCTCGCCGACGAGGTCGCGGCGCTGCGGTTCCTCATCGACCAGGAGATCGACGGCCCGGTCAACCTCACCGCCCCGAACCCGGTGACGAACGAGACCTACACGAGGGCGCTCGGCCGCGTCCTGCACCGGCCGGCGCGGCTGGCGGTGCCGCGGTTCGCGCTGCGGGCGGCGCTGGGCGGGTTCGCCGACGAGGGGCCGCTGGTCAGCCAGCGGGTGCTGCCGCGGCGGCTGGCCGGCGCCGGGTTCCGGTTCGCGCACGAGCGGGTGGAGGACGCTCTCACCGCCATGCTGTGAGTCCCAAGATTCGTCAAAGTCCCGGCCGCGCCCATTGGGTAGCCATACGGTGACATTGGGACACCTTGGCTCACCAGGAGGGTGAATGAGCACCGACGGACAGCCGCACATCCTCGCGATCGGCGGGGGCACGTTCGTGCCGGACGGCCGGGGCGGGGCCGCACCGAGCCCGCTGCTGCGCTACGCGTTCGACCTGACCGGGCAGGACCGGCCGCGGGTCTGCTTCCTGACGACGGCGGTCGGCGACGGCGCCGAGTACGTCTCCCGCTTCTACGCCGGGTTCTCCTCCATGGACGCCGAGGTCAGCCATCTCGCGCTGTTCCCGATGCCGAACGTCGCGGACGTCCGGGCGCACCTGCTCACCCAGGACCTGCTCTACGTCTCGGGCGGCAGCGTCGCGAACCTGCTGGCGCTGTGGCGGCTCCACGGCCTCGACGAGATCATGGGTGAGGCGTGGCAGGAGGGCGTCGTGCTGTCCGGGCAGAGCGCGGGCGCGCTGTGCTGGCACGTCGGCGGCAACACCGACTCGTTCGGGCCGCAGCTCACGCCGATGACCGACGGCCTCGGCCTGCTGCCGTACTCGTGCGGCGTGCACTACGACAGCGAGCCGCAGCGGCGTCCGCTGCTGCAGCAGCTCGTCGGTGAGGGGACGCTGCCGGGCGGCTACGCGGCCGACGAGTCGGTGGGGCTGCACTACGTCGGCACCGAGTTCGTCCAGGCCGTCTCCTACCGGCAGGACGCGGGCGCCTACCGCGTCGAGCCGGACGGGCCGGGGACAGCGAAGGAGACCCGGCTGGAGCCGCGCCTGCTCGCCGCCCTCTGAGCCCGTCCCGTCCGCCGGGCCCGGTTGGGGGCCCGGCGGCGGGGCTCGGCGGCGGTGGGCCCGGCGGCGGTGGGGCCCGGCGGCGGGACGCGACCGGCCGGTCCGCGGCATAAGCTGGCCGGGTGAGCGATGTGGACGTACGCGAGCTGGTGGTGGTGCACGCGGGGTTCGGCAATGCGGCCGTCCCCTTCGAGGCGGGCTGGGAGCTGCAGAAGCGCACCCACGCGCTGCGGGCGGACGACGCGATCCCCGACACCGTCCTGCTGCTGGAGCACCGGCCCGTCTATACGGCGGGCAAGCGGACCGAGGCGCTGGACCGGCCGTTCGGCGACCCGGGGGCCCCGGTCATCGACGTCGACCGCGGCGGCAAGATCACCTGGCACGGCCCCGGGCAGCTCACCGGCTACCCGATCGTCCGGCTGCCCGACCCCGTCGACGTCGTCGGCTACGTGCGGCTGCTGGAGCGCATGATGATGGACGTCTGCACCGATCTCGGCCTGAAGACCGTCACCGTGGAGGGCCGCAGCGGGCTGTGGGTGCCCGGCTCCCCCGACCGCAAGATCGGCTCCATCGGGGTCCGGGTGGCACGCGGCGTGACGATGCACGGCTTCATGCTCAACTGCGACAACGACATGGGCTGGTTCGACAAGATCGTCCCCTGCGGGATCCGGGACGTCGGGTCCACCAACCTCAGCCGGGAACTCGGCCGCGACGTCACCGTCGCCGAGATCGTCCCGCTGGTGGAGCGGCACCTCGCCGCGGCGATGGGCGCGGCGGAGACGTTCCACCGCACCACGGCCCAGCTGGGCGTCTGACGTCCGGGCCCGCTCGGCGTCCGACGTCCGCGCCGCTCACGCCATGACCTTGTAGACGGCCTGGCCCTCGGCGGCGGCGGCGTTGAAGAAGTGCCCCAGCGCCTCGTAGGCGGGCTTGAAGAACCTGTCGCGGGCGGCGCCGTCGAGCCTGCCCGCGTCCTGGACCCCTGCCCTGACCATCGCCACCGGGTCGTACCGTCCGGCGAGCTCGCCGAACGGTGTGGAGGCCAGGTGGTCGGCGGTGGGCTTGACCCGGTCCGGCGCCAGGTAGATGACGTCCATGCCGAGCTCGTCGGCACCGTCCTCGGTGAGCAAACGGCCGCCGCACACGACGTCCGACTCGGGCTGGCGCCCCTCCCACGGGTCGCCGGTCACGAGGTAGTGCATCGCCTGCCACGCCCAGCCGAGCTCGAACAGTCCCGACGCGCCGCGGCGGCGCCAGTCGGCGGCACCGAAGATGCGGCGGGCGACGCGGCCGGGATCCGGCTCCCCCTCCAGCACCGGCGGCACCCTGAGGTACGACATTGCCAGACCCACTGCGGTCCTCCTGCTTACGCTTTTGCGTGACGACAGGGAGTCACCCTAGAGAGATCCACTGTTGGAGATGGCCGAAACACGCTAATCCGCCAGCCGAACGGGGTACTGTCATACGTTCGAGATCGCTCCGATACGCCTTTGAGGCCCCATCGGCCGGGTGCCGCCACCGCGGATCGGGACGTAGTCTGGGACGCGTGACGACGGTGACACCAGAGGGGCGCAAGCTCCTGCGCGTCGAGGCGCGCAACAGCCAGACCCCCATCGAGCGCAAGCCCGACTGGATCAAGACGCGGCTGAAGATGGGCCCGCAGTACCGCGAGCTCAGCGGCCTGGTGAAATCCGAGGGCCTGCACACGGTGTGCCAGGAGGCCGGCTGCCCCAACATCTACGAATGCTGGGAGGACCGGGAGGCCACGTTCCTGATCGGCGGCGACCAGTGCACCCGGCGCTGCGACTTCTGCCAGATCGACACCGGCAGGCCGCAGGCGCTGGACCGCGACGAGCCGCGCCGCGTCGCCGAGTCCGTCGCCACGATGGGCCTGAAGTACGCGACCGTCACCGGCGTCGCCCGCGACGACCTCGAGGACGGCGGCGCCTGGCTGTACGCCGAGACCGTCCGGCAGATCCACGCGGCGATCCCCGGCTGCGGCGTCGAACTGCTCATCCCCGACTTCAACGACGTTCCGGAGCAGCTCGCCGAGGTCTTCTCATCCCGGCCGGAGGTGCTGGCGCACAACGTGGAGACCGTCCCGCGGATCTTCAAGCGGATCCGGCCCGGGTTCCGCTACGAGCGCTCCCTCGACGTCCTCACGAGGGCCCGCGAGGACGGTCTGGTCACCAAGTCGAACCTGATCCTCGGCATGGGCGAGACCCGCGAGGAGGTCTCGCAGGCGCTGCGCGACCTGCACGAAGCCGGCTGCGAGCTGGTCACGATCACCCAGTACCTGCGGCCGACCCCCCGGCACCACCCGGTCGAGCGGTGGGTGAAGCCGGAGGAGTTCGTGGAGCTGTCGGCGGAGGCCGAGGAGATCGGCTTCGCGGGCGTCATGTCCGGGCCGCTCGTCCGGTCCAGCTACCGCGCCGGCCGCCTCTACAAGCAGGCGATCGAGGCGCGCGCCTAGCCGGGGTTGTCGGGTCGGGCGGCCGACCCGACTATCCTTGGATTCATGTCGAAAAAGCCCACGGACGGGGCCCAGGAGCGTCCGGGCCGTCTCAAGCAGATCCGCATGGTCGCCCAGGTGCTGCGCCAGGCCGACCCGAAGGCCCTGCCGATCGTTTTCGCGTCGGCGATCGGCACCCTGGTCGTCGCCGTCGTCATCGGGCTGATCTTCGGCCAGCTGTGGTTCTTCATCCCGGTGGGGATCCTGGCGGCGCTCGCGGTCGGCATGATCGTCTTCGGCCAGCTGGCGCAGCGCGCCCAGTACAAGGTGATCGCCGGGCAGCCGGGCGCGGCGGCCGCGATCCTGAAGAACATCCGCGGCAACTGGACGGTCACCGAGGCGGTCAGCGGCAACCGCAACCTCGACATGGTGCACCGCGCGGTGGGCCGTCCCGGCGTGGTGCTGGTCTCGGAGGGCCCCCGCGGCCGCGTCGGCCCGCTGCTCGGCGCCGAGAAGAAGCGCATCTCCCGCGCCGCCCAGCAGGTGCCGATCTACGACGTGCAGGTCGGGGACGACGAGGGCCAGATCCCGGTGGACAAGCTCCAGCGCCACCTGATGAAGCTGCCCCGCAACCTCACCAAGGGGCAGGTGGCCGAGTTGAACGACCGGCTCCAGGCGCTCCCCCGGTCCATGCAGATGCCGAAGGGCCCGCTCCCGAAGGGCGCGAAGATGCCGAAGGGCCCAAAGCCGAAGATGCGCTGAGGAAATTGCGGAAGCGCCCCTTCGGGGGCGCTTTCTCGTTTCCGGGCGGACGTCCACGCCGCCTAGATGTTGACGACGTCTAGATAATGACGACGTCTAGATAATGACGGCGCCTAGATGTTGACGACGATCGTGTTGCTCGCGCGGTCGTGCATGCCCCGGTAGTCGCGGTCCCAGAACAGGGCTGGCAGGACGAGCAGGAGCAGCGCCGTCCTCGCCAGGGCCCAGCCGAGCCCGACCGGCCGTCCGTCCAGCCGCGCGACGCGGATGCCGCAGAGCCGCTTGCCGATCGTCACGCCGAGCAGCGCGGTCAGGACCCACGCCTGGAGCCCGAAGATGACCAGCGTCCACATGCTGCGTTCGGAGGGGTCCCAGCCGAGCCCGCGCGCCAGCAGGCTCGCGACCAGCATCGACAGGGCCCAGTCGAGGAACAGCGCGACGAGCCGCCGGCCGTAGGAGGCGACGGCTCCGCTGCCGCTCTCCGGCAACCCGAGCCGCTCGCCGGGCCGGCCGAGATCGGCTCCCGCCGCCCCCGCCCCGCTCAGCCACGTCTGCGTCCACCGGGGCCCGGCCGCCTCCCGCCGCCCCTTGCCACTGCTCATGGCCTCTACGCTATCCCGTCCGCCGAGGGGTTCCGCCGCGCGTCCCCGGCACCGGCCCGGAGTGACGCGTAACACAGCGGAAACATACGAGACACGGCCGGGAAACCGCGCCGCCGTAGCTTTTCCATAAGCCGAGACGCGCCCTGAGGAGGCCGGATGTTCAGCAGCGCCGATGAGGTCCTGAGCTACATCAGGAACGAGGGTGTGCGATTCGTCGACTGCCGTTTCGTGGACCTGCCCGGCAAGATGCAGCACTTCACGTTCCCGGTGGAGAGTTTCGGCGAGAGCGTCTTCACCGAGGGGCTGATGTTCGACGGGTCGTCCGTTCGCGGCTTCCAGGAGATCCACGAGTCGGACATGCTCCTGCTCCCGGACCCGACCACCGCCGTCGTGGACCCGTTCCGGCAGCACAAGACCCTGAACCTCAACTTCTTCGTCCACGACCCGCTCACGGGCGAGCCGTACAGCCGCGACCCGCGCAACGTGGCGAAGAAGGCGCAGGACTACCTGCGCGGCACCGGCATCGCCGACACCTGCTACTTCGGCCCCGAGGCCGAGTTCTACATCTTCGACGACGTCCGCTTCGAGACGAAGCAGAACGCCGGCTACTACTACCTCGACTCGGTCGAGGGCGCCTGGAACACCGGCCGCGAGGAGCCCGGCGGCAACCTCGGAGCCAAGCCCCCCTACAAGGGCGGCTACTTCCCCGTCCCGCCGATGGACCACTACACCGACCTCCGCTCGGAGATGGTGTCGCAGCTGCTGAACGTCGGCATCCACGTCGAGATGCAGCACCACGAGGTCGGCACCGCCGGCCAGGCCGAGATCGACTTCCGCTTCGACACCCTGCTGAAGACGGCCGACCAGCTCCAGCTCTACAAGTACATCGTCAAGAACGTCGCGCGCGCCGCCGGCAAGACCGTCACGTTCATGCCGAAGCCGATCTTCGGTGACAACGGCTCCGGCATGCACTGCCACCAGTCCCTCTGGAAGGACGGCTCGCCCCTCTTCTACGACGAGGTCGGCTACGCGGGCCTGTCCGACAACGCCCGCTACTACATCGGCGGCCTGCTGAAGCACGCCCCGTCCCTGCTGGCCTTCACGAACCCGACCGTGAACAGCTACCACCGCCTCGTCCCCGGCTTCGAGGCGCCGGTCAACCTGGTCTACTCCCAGCGCAACCGGTCGGCCTGCATCCGCATCCCGATCACCGGCTCGAACCCGAAGGCCAAGCGCGTCGAGTTCCGCGTCCCGGACCCGTCCTGCAACCCCTACCTGGCGTTCTCCGCCATGCTCATGGCCGGCCTGGACGGCATCCGCAACAAGATCGAGCCCGCGGAGCCGGTCGACAAGGACCTCTACGAGCTCCCGCCCGAGGAGGCCCGCGCGATCCCCCAGGTCCCCGGCTCCCTGCCCGAGGTCCTCGCGGCCCTGGAGGCCGACCACGACTACCTCCTCGAGGGCGGTGTCTTCACCCCCGACCTCATCGAGACCTGGATCACGATGAAGAACGAGTTCGAGATCGACCCCATCCGCCTGCGCCCCCACCCCCACGAGTTCGAGCTGTACTACGACATCTGATCCACGGAGGCGACAGAGGCCCGGCGGCAGGTGCGGCCGGGCCTCTCGGCTATCAGCGATACACCACTTCATGCTCTTTCCGACCCCTGCGCTCACTTCCGAGGACAGGCACGTGCTCGGCGAGATTGAGCGGAGGCGCGAGTCCCTGCGCCATCAAGTGCGCAACACGCCGTCGAAATGGACGCTGGGACTGCGCAGGTTCCTCACCGCTGACGCCGTCGCAGCGTCCAACTCCATCGAGGGGTTCAAGGTCGTCACTGTCGATGTCGAAGACCTGATGGAAGGCGAGCGCGACGTCGAGGTATCTGAGGTAGACCGAGAGGAAACACTCGCCTACCAGCGAATGATGACCTACATCCAGAGCCTGCATGAGGTCGAGGACTTCGCCTACAGCAGGGGCATGCTCAACGCCCTGCACTGGATGCTCCAAGGGCACCGCCACACCCCGCGCAAGCCCGCCGGCCAATGGCGCCGTGGCCCCGTGCACGTCACCGATGCCGACGACCCGAGCGTCGCCGCCTACACCGCTCCAGATCCGGACGACGTCCCAGCGCTGATGAGAGAACTGATCGACTGGCTCAATGCCGAGGACGGCTCTCACCCGTTGGTCCGGGCCGCGATGGCGCACCTCCATCTGGTGTCCATCCACCCATGGTCGGACGGAACGGCCGTATGTCCCGATCCCTGCCGACGCTGATGATCGGTCGGGAAAGGCGTCCTCGCCCCGGAGTTCTCCTCCATCGAAGCCTGGCTCGGACGAGCCCGGCACACCTGGGCGTACTACGGCGAACTCGCCGGCCGCGGCGCGCATTACCCTCCCGACCGGGAGGTCTCAAGGCCGCCTCGACCGCGCCAGCCGGGTCTGGCGGATCCTGGCAACGTTCACGGAACAAAGCGGCCGAGACGAACGCGTCGTCTCGGCGCTGCACGATGTCGCGATGGCCGGACGCGTCCGGCGCCTGCGCTATGAGCACACGGAGGGGCTCAGCCTTCAGCAGGCCCAGCGAGACCTCCGCGACCTGGTCACGGCTGAGGTACTCACCTCCGTCGGACGCACCCGAGCCCGCTACTACACGGCCGGTCCCCGATTCCCCGAGGACGCACTGGAGATCGCGAGAACTCCGATGACCCTCGTCGACCCCTACGCCATGTAGGAGCGACGGCCGTCCCGCCGCCTCAACAGTCCCGACGCCTTCCAGGCTGGGCATGCGGGGCCTTGGTTTCCGGCAGAACGGGTTGGCGTTCGGGGTCGTGGTGTCGGGGGGCGCTGGCATTATGTCCGCGGAGGGGCGAGATGACGGACGAGGCCAAGGACGTCCTGCGGGGCGGGTACGCGCTGCTGACCGCCGCGCGCGATCTGATCGTCGATCACCGGCGGGCCCTGGCGGACGTGCACGCGGCGCTCGCGCCGTTGCGGGCCGAGGCGGCGCGCAAGCAGCTCGGTTCGATACCGCTGGCCCGGCTGAAGGACGTCACCGACGGGCGCCTGCGGCTCGGGCCGCTGGAGGAGGCCGGGTTCACGAGCGTCGCGGACGTCCTGGAGGCGACGCCGTACCGGCTCCAGCTACTGCCGGGGATCGGGCCGCAGACGGCGCGGCAGCTCCACGCGGCGGCGGCCAGCCTGGCGGACGCGGCGGAGCGGTCGGCGACGGTGCGGATCGACGTCGAGCGGCGGGACGAGGCGATGACGCCGGTCGTCGTCGCGCTGCACCGTCTGGTGAACGCGGGGCCGGAGCTCGCGCGCGCCCGGGCCGCCGCCGGGGAGGTCGACGAGCGGTTCGCGCCGCTGGTGCACGACGCGCGGCCGGCGGCGTCGTGGTGGCGCAGGATCCTCGCGCGGCCGGCGAAGCGGGAGCGGGCGCGGGCGGCGATCGGCGAGCTCGCCGAGGCCCTCGAAGCCGAGGCGCGGCGGGACACCAGGCTGCTGATCTCGCAGGCCTCGGTGGACCTGCTGCGCCCCGACGCCTCCCCGGACGAGGCGTGGATCGACTTCGAGCTGCGCGCGTCCGACTACCAGACCCTGCTGGCCGAGCTGGCGGCGCTGGATCCCGAGCGGGGGGCCGCCGAGGGGTTCCTGCCGGGTGATCTGGCGGCGCGGGTCAAGGCGCAGCCGCTCGACGACGCGTTCCGGCGGGTGTCGCTGCGCGGGTACCAGTCGTTCGGGGCGCGGTTCGCGCTCGCCCAGGGCCGGGTGATCCTGGGCGACGAGATGGGGCTCGGGAAGACGATCCAGGCGATCGCCGCGATCGCCCATCTGCGGGCCGAGGGGGCGACGCATTTCCTCGTGGCGTGTCCGGCGAGCGTGCTGATCAACTGGGTCCGGGAGATCGAGTCCCGCAGCACGATCGCCGCGCATCCGCTGCACGGCCCGGGGCGCGCGGCAGCGCTGAAGCGGTGGTCGGCGGAAGGGGGCATCGCCGTGACGACGCTGTCCACCCTCCACTCCCTGGACGTCCCGCCGGATCTCGAGATCGGGATGTTCGTGGTGGACGAGGCCCACTACGCCAAGAACCACGAGACCCGGCGGGCACGGGCGGTCGCCGAGTGGTGCCGCAGGACCGGCCCGGTCCTGTTCCTCACCGGCACCCCGATGGAGAACCGGGTCGAGGAGTTCCGCAGCCTGGTCGCGCATCTGCGGCCCGAGGTCGCCGAACGGGTCCGGCCGAGCGACGCGGCGATGGGCGCGCGGGCGTTCCGGTCGGCGGTCGCGCCGGTCTACCTGCGGCGCAACCAGCGGGACGTGCTCGTCGAGCTGCCCGAGGTCGTGCACGTGGACGAACTGGAGGAGTTCAGCCGGGCCGACGCGGCGGCCTACCGGCGCGCGGTGGCGGACGGCAACTTCATGGCGATGCGCCGCGCCGCGTACGCCGTCCCGAAGAAGTCGGCCAAGCTCAGCCGCCTGGTGGAACTGGTCGAGGAGGCCGAGGCCAACGATCTGAAGGTCGTGGTGTTCTCCTACTTCCGGGACGTGCTGGCCACCGTCGGCGACGCGGTCGGCCCCGAGGCGCGGGGACCGATCGCGGGCGACACCCCGGTCGCCCGGCGGCAGGAGATCGTGGACGAGTTCACCGCGGAGCCGGGGCACGCCGTCCTGCTGGCGCAGATCCAGGCCGGCGGGGTGGGGCTCAACCTGCAGGCGGCCTCCGTCGTGATCATCTGTGAGCCGCAGGTGAAGCCGACCATGGAGACGCAGGCGGTCGCCCGCGCGCACCGGATGGGGCAGGTGCGGACGGTCCAGGTGCACCGGCTGCTGACGCCGGGCAGCGTGGACGAGCGGATGCTGGAGATCCTCCAGGTCAAGAGCATGCTGTTCGACCGGTACGCGCGGCGCAGCGATCTCGCGGAGCGGACGCCGGACGCGGTGGACATCTCCGAGCAGTCCCTCGCGCGGCAGATCGTCTCGCAGGAGCAGGAACGGCTCGGGACCTAGCGCCCCGGCCCCGAGCCGTCGCCGGTCCGTCAGCCGCGCAGGAATTCCAGCAGGTCCCGGTTGAAGCGCTCCTTGTCGCCCGGGACCAGCGCGATCCCGTGCGAGCCGCCCTCGTAGACCTTGAGGGTGGCGTCGGGGATGATCTCGACCGACTTGCGGGCGGTCGCGTCGATCGGGACGATCTGGTCGTCGTCGCCGTGGACGATGAGCGTCGGGATGTCGAATCTGCGCAGGTCCTCGGTGAAATCGGTCTCGGCGAACGCGGTCACGCAGTCGACGCCCGCCTTGAGGCTCTCCTGCATCGCCATGAACCAGAACGCGTCCCGGTTGCCCTGGGTGGCCTTCGTGCCGGGCCGGTTGGCGCCGAAGAAGCTTTCCGACGCGTCCTTCCAGAACTGCGACCGTTCGGTCAGGATGCCCTGCTTGAACTCGTCGAACGCCTGTGCGGGGACCCCTTCGGGGTTGGCGTCCGTCTGGAGCATCAGCGGCGGGATCGCCGACAGCAGCACCGCCTTGGACACCCGGCTCGTGCCGTGCCGGCCGATGTAGCGGGCCAGCTCGCCGCCGCCCATCGAGTGCGCGACCAGGGTCACGTCCCACACCCCGAGCGCGTCGATCAGGTCGCTCAGGTCGTCGGCGAAGGTGTCGAAGTCGTAGCCGTCCCAGGGCTGGGACGAGCGGCCGTGCCCGCGGCGGTCGTGCGCGATGGCGCGGTACCCGGCGTCGGCGACCGCCTTCATCTGGTCGTCCCACGCGTCGGCGTTCAGCGGCCAGCCGTGGCAGAAGACGACCGGCCGTCCCCGGCCCCAGTCCTTGTAGTAGATCTCCGTGCCGTCGCGCGTCTTGATGTGCCCCATCGGTCCCCCCGAATCGATGACGTCGTGCCTGACGGCGGTTCGACCTGCCGTCCGTCCCCCGGATACCCCGTCCTTCCCCGCGAAACGCCCGGCGGGAAGAACGCCCTCGGCCGCCGTGTTCCCCTGGGCGAACGGCAGGCGATCGAAGGGGATGTCATGGCCGAGGTCAGGGTGGAGCGCACCGGGGACGGGTTCCGGGCCGTCAACGCGAGGGGCGCGGAAGTCGCCGTCGGCGACGGGGACGCCGAGGGCGTCTTCACGCCGGTGGAGCTGCTGCTGGCGGCGCTCGGCGGCTGCGAGCTGGTGACCGTCGAACCGCTGACCGCCCAGCGCGGGCACCGGATGGCGCGGCTCGCCGCGACCGTCCAGGCCGACAAGGTCGCGACGAGCAGGCTGGGCACGATCACGATCACCTACGACGTCGAGCTGCCCGCGGGCGACGGCGAGGCCGAGGACGTCCTGAGGGCCGTGGCCGGGCGCGTCCACGAGCGGTACTGCACGGTCGGCGAGGCCCTCCGCGAGCCGAAGAAGGTCGAGCAGATCCTCTAGCCGCAGACCGTGGCCGGCTCCGGCACGCGGCCGCGCAGGAGGTAGGCGTGCACGGCCTCGCGGACGCAGGGGTCGCCGGTGTCGTAGGCGCCGTGACCGTCCGCCCTGAGGGTGAGGAGCACGGCCCGTCCGCCGAGTTCCCTGGTCAGCGCGGGCGCCCACGCGTACGGGGTGGCCGGGTCGCCGGTGTTTCCGAGGACGAGGATCGGCGCGGCGGACGGGGCCGACACCTCGCGGGCGGCGTCGTCGCCCGGCACCGGCCAGCCCGTGCACTGGAGCAGGCCCCACGCCATGGACGTCCCGAAGACCGGCGAGGCGTCGCGGAACCTCGGCAGCAGCCGGCGGACGTCGGCCGGGGTGTGCCGGTCGGTCGTGTCCGCGCAGGTGATGGCGGTGTTGGCGGCGGACAGGTTGCTGTACGTCCCGTCGCCGGCCCGGCCGTTCCGGACATCGGCGAGCATCAGCAGCAGCGACCCGTCGCGGCGTTTCCGCGCGTCCACCAGGCCCTGCGCGAGGTAGGGCCAGGCGTCCCGGGAGTACAGCGCGGCGGTGACGCCGGTCGTGCCGAGGCTCTGGGTGAGCCTGCGGCCGGACGACGTGGGGAGCGGGTTCCGGTCGAGCGCGGCGAGGATCGCGGCGGTGGACGCGACGACCGCTGGCCCGTCCGCGCCGAGCGGGCACGCCTTGCGGCCGAGGCGGACGCAGGCGGCGGCGAAGTCGCCGAGGGCGCGCTGGAACGCGGCGGACTGCTGGAGCGCGAGGTCCACGCTGCCGATCTCGGTGTCGACGGCGCCGTCGAGGACGGCCCGCCCGACGCCGCCGGGGAACTGGTGGGCGTAGCGGGCGCCGAGCCAGCTGCCGTAGGAGACGCCGAAGTAGTTCAGCTTCTCCTCGCCGAGCGCGATGCGGATCATCTCCATGTCGCGGGCGGCGTTCGCGGTGCCGACGTGGGGCAGCAGTGCGCCGGAGCGTGCCGCGCACTGCCGCACGAAGCCGGCACGGGCGTCGATGTACGCGGTCTCCTCGGCGGTGGTGTCGGGGGTGTCGTCCACGGCGGCGAGCGCGTCCATGCGCCGGTCGCTCGCGCACTGCACGGGGGCGCTGCGCCCGACGCCGCGGGGGTCGAAGCCGATCAGGTCGTACCGGGCGCGGAGGGCGGCGTACTCGCCGGCGCCGCGGGCGAGGGCGCCGACGCCCTCGCCGCCGGGGCCGCCGAAGTTGAACAGCAGCGAGCCGGCGCGGTGCCGCCGCTCGGTCGCCGGCACCTTGACGAGGGCGAGGCCGATCTTCGCGCCGGACGGGGCGGTGTAGTCCAGCGGCACCCGGAGCGTCGCGCAGCGGACGCCGGCGGGCGGCGGGGACGGCAGTCCGGTGCAGCGCTTCCAGACCGGGGGCGGGGCGGGGGGCAGGGCCGGCGGCGGGCCGGCCGCCGCCCGGGGCATGTCGACGATCGTGCGGCGTTGTTCGCTCATTCCGGAGACGGAGATCAGTCCGGAAACGGCCAGCGTGGCCGCGGCCACCAACACAATGCCGGGTATGTCCCCAAACCTAGCCATTCGTCCCTCCGTCATGTCACGGGGGGCGATCATGACCTACCCAGGGCCTTCTATGCTGACTCCTGATCAACTGAACAGGCTCCACGCGAGGGGGAGAGCGCGGCGGAGCCGGCCCGGCGTCCCCGAGGCCCCTCCGCCGAAAGTCCGGATACCGCATCAGGGTCGTACTACTCAAGGCTGAGATGAAGACCATTCATTGCGGTGATCTCATTCGGGGGGCCCGGAGGCAAAGATAGGTAGCATGGCTCAATCCGCCCCCCCAGCAGCCCGCAGAGGCGAGGCCGCCGCGAGAATGCGGCACCGGGTGCTCACCGCGCCACCGGTCTGGCGCGAGCTTCTGCTGGTCGTGCTCTTCTACAGCGGATACACGCTGACGCGCATCGTGCTGGTGCAGGACGGCACGGGCCCGGCGTTCGCCCACGCGGATGAGATTCTGCGCCTCGAACGTTACCTGGGGCTGGACGTCGAACTGCACCTCAACCAGACGCTGCTGGCCGTGCCGTGGCTGGCGCGCACCGCCAACATCTTCTACGCCACGATGCACTTCATCGTGACGCTCGGCGTCGTCGTCTGGCTGTACCGCTACCGGCCGCAGCACTACCGGTGGCTCCGCGCGGCCATCATGATCGCCACCGGGGTGGCGCTGATCGGCTTCTGGCTGTACCCCCTCGCCCCGCCGAGGTTCCTGCACAGCGAGGGCTTCGTCGACCCGGTGACCGCGCTGCACTCGCTCGGCCTGTACGCCAGCGACGCGTCCGGAAGCCTGACCAACCAGTACGCGGCGATGCCGTCGATGCACGCCGGCTGGGCGCTGTGGTGCGGGATCATCCTGGTCAGGCTGGCGTCGCAGACGTGGGCCAAGATCCTCGGCGTGCTGTATCCCGCGACGACGGTGTTCGTGATCCTGTCCACCGCCAACCACTACGTCCTGGACGCGGTGGCGGGGATGGCGCTGATCAGCGGGACCCTGTCGGTGTCGTGGCTGCTGTACACGCGCTGCCCCGTGCCGATCCTCGTCGCGCGGGCCCGCGTCGCGCACCGGCTCGCGCAGCGCACGGGACGCGGCGCGAGCCGCTCCGGGACGGGGTCCCCCGCGTCTCCCTGCCGGGCCACCAGATCCTGACCGGCGTACTACTCCGGTAGTACGCCTTCCCGGGGACGCGGCGGCGGCTGGGGCTCAGTCGGCGCCGTAGAACACGCGGTCGACGACGGCTCGCGCGCGGCGGGCGTGGCGGCGGTAGTCCTCCAGCAGGTCCCCGGTCCCCGGATAGCCGAGGACGCGGGTGACGGCGCTGCGCTCCCGGTGGTGGTCGGTCGGCAGCAGGTCGGAGGCGCGGCCGCGCACCAGCATGAGCGAATTGCGGATGCGGGTCGCCAGGCACCATGCCTCCGCGAGGACCTCGGCGTCGCGGGCGTCCAGGATCCGGGCACCGACGGCGGCGTCCAGCGCGTCCAGCGTCCGGGTGGTGCGCAGCCCCGGGACGTCGTGGGCATGCTTGAGCTGGAGGAGCTGCGCGACCCACTCGACGTCGGCGAGACCGCCCGGACCGAGCTTGGTGTGCAGCCGCCGCTCGACGCCGCGCGGCAGCCGCTCGGACTCCATCCGCGCCTTCAGCCGCCGGATCTGCCGGACGGCGTCCTCGTCGATGCCGCCCTCCGGCCAGCGGACCGGGTCGATCAGCGCGCGGAACCGCTCGCGCAGCCCCTCGTCGCCGATCAGCGGGTCGGCGCGCAGCAGCGCCTGCGCCTCCCACGGCTCCGACCAGCGGGCGTAGTAGGCGGCGTAGGACGCGAGGGTGCGCACCAGCGGCCCCTGCCGGCCCTCCGGGCGCAGGTTCGGGTCGATCTCCAGCGGCGGGTCGGGAGCGGGCAGCGCGAGGAGGCGGCGCAGCTCCTCGGCGACGGCGTGCGCGGCGCGTCCGGCGGCGGTCTCGTCCGCGCCGGGCAGCGGGTCGTGCACGAACATCACGTCGGCGTCGCTGCCGTAGCCGAGCTCGTGCCCGCCGAACCGGCCCATCGCGATCACGGCCAGCCGGGTCGGCAGCGGCCCCCGCGACTCCAGCTCGATCTTGTTGACGGCCGCCTGGAGCGCGGCCTCGATCGTGACGGTGGCGATGCCGGTGAGGGCGTCCCCGACCGCCCGGACGCCGGCCAGGCCGAGCAGGTCGGCGACCGAGACGCGGAGCAGCTCCCGGCGGCGGAGCCCGCGCACCACCCCGACGGCCTCCTCGGCCGGCCGGCTCCCCTCGTTGTGCCGCCCGACGGCCGCCAGGGCCTCGGCGCGGAGCGCCTCGTCCGGACGCGGCGCGAGGTCGCCCTCGCCGCCGAGCAGCGCCACCGCCTCGGGGGCGCGCAGCAGCAGGTCCGTCGCGTAGCGGCTGGAGCCGAGCACCCATGCCATCCGCTCGGCGACGGTCACCTCGTCCCGCAGCAGCCGCAGATACCAGGGCGTGGTGCCGAGCGCGTCGCTGACCTGCCGGAACCCGAGCAGACCCGCGTCCGGGTCGGGCGCGTCGGCGAACCAGCCGAGCATCACCGGCAGCAGCGTCCGCTGGATCGCGGCGCGCCGCGAGACGCCGGACGTCAGCGCCTCGATGTGCCGGAGCGCGCCCGCCGGGTCGGCGTAGCCGAGCGCCTCCAGCCGGGTCCGGGCGGCCTCGGGCGTGAGCCGGGCCTCCTCCCCGGGCAGCCGCGCCACCGCCCGCAGCAGCGGCCGGTAGAACAGCTTCTCGTGGATGCGGCGGACCTCCCGGGCGTGCCGCCGCCACAGCGCGCTGAACTCCCCGACCGGGTCGGTGCGCAGGCCGAGGGCGCGGCCGAGGCGGCGCAGGCCGTCCTCGTCGTCCGGGACGAGATGGGTGCGGCGCAGCCGGTGCAGCTGGACGAGGTGCTCCACCCGCCGCAGGAAGCGGTACGCCGACGTCAGCGCCGCCGCGTCGTCGCGCCCGACGTAGCCGCCGCGGGACAGCTCGGCGAGCGCGTCGAGGGTGGCCCGGCCGCGCAGCGTCTCGTCGGCGCGGCCGTGCACGAGCTGGAGCAGCTGGACCGAGAACTCGACGTCGCGCAGCCCGCCCGGCCCGAGCTTCAGCTGCCGCTCGGAGTCGGCGGTGCGCTGGTTCAGGTCGGCCTCGACGCGGCGCCGCATGGCCTGGACGTCCTCGACGAAGTTCTCGCCCTCCGCGGCCTTCCAGACGATGGGGGTGATCATGTCGAGGTAGCGTTCGCCGAGGCCCGCGTCCCCGGCGACGGGACGCGCCTTCAGCAGCGCCTGGTACTCCCACGTCTTGGCCCACCGCTCGTAGTAGGCGCGGTGGCTGGCGAGGGTCCGCACGAGCGGCCCGGCCTTGCCCTCGGGCCGCAGCGCCGCGTCCACCTCCCAGAGCGCGCCCTCCTCGGTGCTGGCCGAGCACGCCCGCATCATCGCCGACGCCAGCCGGGTCGCGGTGCGGAGCGCGGCGTCCTCGCCCGCCCCCTCGCCGGTCTCGCCACTGCCCCGCGCCTCGGCCACGAAGATCACGTCGACGTCGCTGACGTAGTTCAGCTCGCGCGCCCCGCACTTGCCCATGCCGATCACGGCGAGCCGGCAGGTCCCGTGCTCGGGGACGGCGGCGCGGGCGATCGCGAGGCCCGCCGCGAGGGCGGCGGCGGCGAGGTCGGCCAGTTCGGCGGCCACCTCGGCGACGTCCGCCGCGCCGATCAGGTCGCGTCCGGCCAGCGCGAGCAGCCGCCTGCGGTAGGCGACGCGGAGCGCGACGACGGCGTCGTCGGCGCCGGCGACGGGCTCCCGCGCGGACGGGTCGGCGCCCACCGCGGCCAGCAGCTCGTCGCGCGGGGCGCCGGCGCCGGCCGCCGCCCCTTCGCGCAGGACCCGCCAGTGGTCGGGGTGCCGGGCCAGGTGGTCGCCCAGCGCGGCGCTCACGCCGAGGACTGCGGTCAGCCGCTCCCGCGTGCCCGGCTCGGCCGCGAGGGCCGCCCGCAGCTCGCCGCCCACCCCGCGCTCGTCGGCGGAGGCGAGGAGGCGCAGCAGCCCGTCCAGCGCGAGGTCGGGGTCGGCGGTGCCGCCGAGGGCGTCGAGCAGCTCGTCGGCGGGACGCGAACCGACGGCCCGCTCGGCGTCGCGCAGCAGCCACTCGGCCCGCGCGGCGTCGGTGAAGCCGAGCCGCGCGAGGCGTCCGGCAAGGGATGAACGGCGTTCGGGCGTCCGGGACTCGGTCACAGGGTCAACCGTATTCCGGCGAACGGCTCAGAGCACCGCCAACAGCCGCTTGCGCTCGAATTCGGTCACCTGGCGGCGGTAGTCCTCCCACTCCTGCCGCTTGTTGCGCAGGAAGAAGTCGAACACGTGCTCGCCGAGGACGTCCGCCATCAGCTCGCTGCGCTCCATCGCGTGGATCGCCTCGTCCAGGTTCTGCGGCAGCGGCTCGATGCCGAGGGCGCGCCGCTCGGCGACGGTCAGCGCCCAGACGTCGTCCTCGGCGCCCGGCGGCAGCTCGTAGCCCTCCTCGATGCCCTTCAGCCCGGCGCCGAGGATCGCCGCGAACGCCAGGTAGGGGTTCGCGGCGGTGTCCAGCGACCGGAACTCGATGCGGGTCGAGTGGCCCTTGTGCGGCTTGTACATCGGGACGCGGACGAGCGCGGACCGGTTGTTGTGCCCCCAGCAGATGTAGGACGGGGCCTCTCCCCCGGCTCCGGCGGCCGAGCCGACGTTGCCCCACAGCCGCTTGTAGGAGTTGACCCACTGGTTGCACACGGCGGTGATCTCCGCGGAGTGCCGCAGCAGCCCGGCGATGAACGCGCGCCCGACCTTGGACAGCTTGAACTCCGCGCCCGGCTCGTAGAAGGCGTTGCGGTCGCCCTCGAACAGCGACATGTGGGTGTGCATGCCCGAGCCGGGATGCTCGGTGAAAGGCTTCGGCATGAAGGACGCGTTGACGCCCTGCTCCAGCGCGACCTCCTTCATCACCAGCCGGAACGTCATGATGTTGTCGGCGGTGGTGAGCGCGTCGGCGTACCGGAGGTCGATCTCCTGCTGGCCGGGGGCGCCCTCGTGGTGGCTGTACTCCACCGAGATGCCCATCGCCTCCAGCATCATGATCGCGTTGCGCCGGAAGTCGTGCGCGGCGCTGTGCGGGGTGTGGTCGAAGTAGCCGCCGGAGTCCGCGGGCTCGGGCTCGCGGCCGTCCTCCGGCTTGTCGTTGAGCAGGAAGAACTCGATCTCGGGATGGGTGTAGAAGGTGAACCCGAGGTCGGCGGCGCGCGACAGGGCGCGCTTCAGGACGTAGCGGGGGTCGGCGAAGCTCGGCGTCTCGTCCGGCATGAGGATGTCGCAGAACATCCGGCCCACGCCGGGCGACTCCGACCGCCAGGGCAGCACCTGGAACGTGGACGGATCCGGCTTGGCGATCATGTCGGCCTCGTAGACCCGGGCGAAGCCCTCGATGGCCGATCCGTCGAACCCGATGCCCTCGCCGAACGCGCCCTCCAGTTCGGCGGGGGCGACGGCCACCGACTTCAGGAACCCGAGCACGTCGGTGAACCACAGCCGGATGAAGCGGATGTCGCGCTCCTCCAGCGTGCGGAGCACGAACTCCTGCTGACGGTCCAAAGCCTTCTCCCTAGGTACTGCCCTGCCGACGTGACGGGCGGGAATGCATGCCGGCCGCGAGAGATGGTCCGGCTACCTTGCAGTATGCCTTGTCGCTGTTACCAGGACGTTACGCCAGACCATTCCCGCTGACCGGAAGATATCCGACTACTCGCCCTCCCCGATCCGCGCGGCCGCCGGATCGAGCACGCGGGACAGGAACTCCCTGGTCCGTTCGTGCGACGGGGCCGCGATCACCTGCTCCGGCGGGCCCTCCTCGACGACCACGCCGCCGTCCATGAACACCACCCGGTCGGCCACCTCCCGCGCGAAGCTCATCTCGTGCGTGACGACGAGCATGGTCATCCCGGCCTCGGCGAGTCCGCGCATCACGCCGAGGACGTCGCCGACCAGCTCCGGGTCCAGCGCGGACGTCGGCTCGTCGAACAGCATCACCGCCGGGCCCATCGCCAGCGCGCGGGCGATCGCCACGCGCTGCTGCTGGCCGCCGGACAGCTGCGCCGGGTAGGAGCCGATCTTGCCGGCCAGCCCGACCCGCTCCAGGTTCTCCCGCGCGATCCGCTCGGCCTCCGCCCGGTCGCGCCGCAGCACCTTGCGCTGCGCGATCATGACGTTGCCGAGGGCCGTCAGGTGCGGGAACAGGTTGAAGGACTGGAACACCATGCCGATCCGGCGGCGGACGGCGTCGATGTCCACCTCGGGGTCGGTGATGTCGGCGCCGACGACCCGGATCGTCCCGGCGGAGGGCTCCTCCAGCAGGTTGACGCACCGCAGCAGGGTCGACTTGCCCGATCCGGACGGGCCGATCACGCACACGACCTCGCCCGGCTCGACGTGGAAGTCGATGCCGCGCAGCACCTCGTTCGTCCCGAACGACTTGCGCAGGCCCCTGATCTCGATGGCCCCGCCCGCCGCCTTCTCACCGAGGCCCGTCATCGCTGCCCCCTGCGCTGCCGCGCCTCCAGCCGCCGCGCCAGCAGGCTCAGCGGGATCGTGATGATCAGGTAGCAGATGCCCGCCACGATGATCGGGGTCGTGTTGCCGACCTGGCCCGCCAGGTCGCGGCCGAACTTTGTCAGCTCCCGCTGCTCCAGGGTGATGCCGAGGAACAGCACCAGCGAGGAGTCCTTGCAGAGCAGGACCAGCTGGTTGGTGAGCGGCGGGATGACGATGCGGAACGCCTGCGGGATGATGATCGACCGCATCGCGCGGGCGTGCGACATGCCGAGCGAGCGCGCCGCCTCGGTCTGCCCCTTCGGGACGGCCTCGATCCCGGCCCGGATCGTCTCGGCCATGTAGGCGCCCGCGGACAGGCCGAGGGCCAGGGCGGTCTGGCCGACGGCGCCGCCGGGGACGGTGGCGGCGAAGGCGAGCGGGACCCCGACGCTGATGAAGATGAAGATCAGCAGCAGCGGGAGCCCGCGGAAGACCTCGATGAAGGCGGCGGCGAACCACCGGTACGGCGCGACCGACGACAGCCGCATCAGCGCGATGACGAGCCCGATGACGAGCCCGAGCCCGAACCCGGTGGCGGTGTAGACGGCCGTGTTGCGCAGCCCCACCGTGATGACGTCGGGGAACAGCTCCTTCGCGACGTCCCAGTTGGCGAAGTTGAGCCGCAGGGTGGGCCAGTCGGCCAGCAGGACGACGGCCAGCACGACGGCGGCGAAGAGCCCGTACTGCCCGCCCAGCGAGAGCTGGCGGCGGCGCCGGCGGGACAGCCCGCCCGGCGCCGCCGCCCCGACCGGCTCGGCGGTCACGAGCCGCCGCCGGCGGCCGCGGGCATCGGACCGATCCACTTCTCGTAGATCTTCTTGTAGGTGCCGTCCGCCTTGGCCTGCGCGATCACCTGGTTGGTGATCTTGACCAGCTCGGGGTTGTGGTCCTTGCGCATCCACATGCCGTACTGCTCGCCGGTGTTCAGGTTCGCGACGATCTCGAAGGCGGAGTTCGCCGGGTCCTTCAGCCAGCCCTTGACGACCGGGTCGTCCTGCACGATCACGTCGACCTGCCCGGTGCGCAGCCCGTCCAGCTCGGCGCTGGAGTTGTCGAACGAGCGCGGGTCGAAGTCCTTGCCCTTGACGAAGTCCTCACCGGTCGTCCCGGCCTGCGAGCCGAGCTTCAGCTTCTTGGACTTCACGTCCTCCAGCGAGGCGATCCCGCTGCCCTTCTTCGCCATCAGCGACTGCGTGGCGTCGAAGTAGGGGGTGGAGACGTCCATGAACTTCACCCGGTCGGGCTTGATCGTCATTCCGCCCATCTGGATGTCGCACTTGCCGGCGTTCAGCGCGGCCCCCGTCTTCATCGTCTCGAAGGGGGTGTCGACGACCTTCTGCGTGACGCCGAGCTTCTTGGCGACGAGGTCGATGATGTCGACGTCGAAGCCGACGACCTTGCCGGTCTTCTTGTCCTCCGACTGGAACGGCGGGTACGGCAGGTGGGTGCACGAGGTCAGCGCGCCCTTCTCGATGAGCTTCACGCCCTGCACGGTGGCGCCCTCGTCGCCGCCGCACGCCGATACCGTCAGCGCCAGGGCCGCCAGGCCGGCGCCCAGTGCCCATCGCACGGTCCCTCTCGACACTGTTTCCTCCCATATGAGCGTGTTGCTGATCAACGAACTATCGCACGTCACGTGCCCGCCCGCTGGGGTGAACGGTGTGACGCCCATGACCGGTCCCGGAGATCCGTTTCCCGGAAATTGACGTGGCGATCATGGTCGCTCGACGAAGTGATCATTAGCGTGGGCAGGGCCGTGGACATCTCTCTTCTTCTCTCGATGAGCGACCGGGTGCCCGCGCTGGCGACCCCGTCGGCCATGCACCCGGAGTCGTGGCGGCTGTGCGCGCAGGTGGAGACCTGGGCCCGCGGCCGGGGCCTGGTGCTCGGAGATCCCGACACCTCGCCGCTCGGCCGGGCCCGCTGCGAGCGGCTCGCCGCCCGCGTGCTGCCGTCCGCCGAACTCGCCCGGGTGGACCTGTTCGCCCGCTGGCTGACCTGGACGCTGGCGCTCGACGACGCCATGGACCACCCGCCGCTCGCCGACAGCGGCAGCGCCGTGCACGCGGTGTACGACGACCTGCTGCGCGCGATGCGGCGCGGCCACGCCCGGCCGGGCGCGCGCCCGCTGGAGGCGGCGCTCGTGGAGCTGTGGCACGCCACGTCCACGGACATGAGCCGCGACTGGCGGCGCAGGTTCATGCTGCAGATGGAGGCGCACCGGGACGGCTGCGCGGAGGAGTCGGTCAACCGGCGGATCCGGCACGTCCCGACGGAGGCGGAGTACGCGTCGCTGCGCCGCCGCGCCTGCGGGCCGTTCATGTACGACCTGGTCGAGCCGGTCCTCGGCGTCGAACTGCCCGCCCGGCTGCTGCGCACGCCCCGCTGGAAGACGCTCGCCACCGGCGTCGCCGACGTCGTCGCCTGGTCCAACGACCTCGCCTCGCACGATCTCGAATCGGCGCGCGGCGACGTCCACGACCTGCCCGCCGTCCTGTCCCGGGCGCGGGGGCTGGACGCCGCGCAGGCCGCCGCCGCGGTCGTCGACCGGATCGTCGACCGGCTGGACGAGGCGTGGACGGCGGCGCGCAAGCTGCCGGAGATGCTCGACCGGCTGGATCTGACCGTCGCGCAGCGCGCCGCCGCCGCGCAGGTCGTCAAGGTGCTGCTGGACACGCCGCGCGCCCACCTGGACTGGCTCGCCGAGTCCGGCCGCTACGAGGCAGGCTCGGCTCCCGGCACGCTGCGCCTGGACGCGCTCGCCTCGCTGCGCTGACCGCCGGCGAGGGCGTCGCCGGACGGGGTGCGGACGTACAGGACGCGGCGGCCCATGCGGTGCCCGGTGACGAGGCCGCAGGCGCGCAGCACACCGAGATGCTGGCTGACCGCGCCGGGCGTCACGCCGAGCCGCCGGGCCAGGTCGGTCGTCGAGGCGGGCCGCGACAGCGCGGCGAGCAGCCCGGCGCGGCGGCGGCCGATGAGCGCCGCGAGCGCGTCCGCCCGCGGCTCGTCCGGCCGGCCGGTCTCCCACAGCGTCGCGACGCCGCGCGGCGGATAGCTGAGCATCGGCTGGTAGGGCGGCACCATCACCGACACGTCCGGCCACACGAACGCGCTCGGGACGAGCAGCATGCCGCGCCCGGCGAGTTCGCCGCGGAAGCTCCAGCGGCGGTCGACGGTCAGCGTCCCGGCGCGCCAGGCCACCGCCTCGTGCAGGTCGCCGAACACTCCGGCGGCGCCTTCGGCGGCGAGCGCGCCCGCGCGGCGCAGGACGTCCCCTTCGAGGAGGTCGCGGACGCGCGGCCAGACCGGCTCCACGGCGACCTCCCAGTACCGTTCGAGCAGATCCGCGAGGCGCTCCAGGGTGCGCTCCGGTTCGGCGGCCATCGCCAGCCGCACCGGCCCCGGCCGGCTCCCGCGCTCGGTCCAGCGCAGCTCGGCGGCGACGACCTCGGGCGGCGTCGCCCGGACGATCTCCAGTTCGGCGGCGAGGTCGGGCAGCGAGGTTCCCGGCGGCGGGGTGAGGAAGTCCGGGATGTAACCGGCGGGCGGGACGACCTCGCGCAGCGGCCCCATGCCGAGCCCGCGCAGCCGCGGCCGGACGGTGCGCGCCCACGGCAGGTGCAGCGCGTGGCCGGACGGGTCGGTGAGGACCCGCAGGCTCCGCACCATCTCCCACAGCGGCGAGAACGCGAACCGGACGCGGACCGCGTCGTCCGGCCCGAACACGAACTCGATCATTTAGTCGAGGCTAAATGATTACCGCGCACCCGGCGGACCGCTCACCATCGTGCGGGTGACCACTCTGGAAGACACTCCCCCCGGCCCCGCGGCGGGCAGGATCGCGGCGTTCATGCGGCCACGGGTCGGCGGCTTCCCCCGGCCGTTCTGGGTGCTGTGGGCGGGCACGCTGCTCAACCGGCTCGGGACCATGGTCGAGCCGTTCCTCGGCCTCTACCTGACGACCGTGCGGGGGCTGTCGCTGGCGCAGGCCGGCGCCGTGATGGCGGTGCTCGGCGCGGGCTCGCTCGGCGGGCAGATCGCCGGCGGCGCGCTCGCCGACCGGCTCGGCCGGCGCGCGACGCTGACGCTCGCGACCGTCGGCACCGGCGCCGCGATGCTCGCGCTCGGCTACGCCCAGGGGATCGCCGCGATCGTCGCGGCGGCGTTGCTGCTCGGCGTCCTGCTGGACATGTACCGGCCCGCCGCGCAGGCGATGGTCGCCGACATCATCTCCCCGGCCGACCGCCCGCGCGCGTTCGGGCTGCTGTTCTGGGCGATCAACCTCGGCTGGGCGGTCGCCATGGTGCTCGGCGGGACGCTCGCGCAGCGGGGCTTCCTGTGGCTGTTCTGGATCGACGCGATCACCTGCGCCGGGTTCGGGGCGCTGGTGTGGCGGGCCGTCCCGGAGACGCGGGCGCGCGGCGTCCGCTCCGGCGGCGCGGGCGGGTTCGGCCGCATGCTGCGCGACCGGCCCATGGTCGGCTATGTGCTGGTCACGCTCGTGTACACGTTCGTCCTCATGCAGGGCCTGACGACGATGCCGCTGGCCATGAAGGAGGACGGGCTCGGCCCGCAGGCCTACGGCCTCGCCATCGCCGCGAACGGCGTGCTGATCATCATCGTCCAGCCGCTGGTGAACGCGTGGCTGGCGGAGCGCGACCACAGCCTCGTGCTGGTCGCCGGGTTCGTCCTGGTCGGGCTCGGCTACGGGCTCACCTCGCTGGCCTCGACGATCGCCGCCTACACCGCGACGATCCTGGTGTGGACGCTCGGGGAGATCACGGCCGCGTCCGTCCTGCAGGCGGTCGTCGCCGACCTCGCGCCCGCCGACCTGCGCGGCCGGTACGGGGGCCTGTACGGGGTGGCGTGGTCGGGCGGCTTCCTGCTGGCGCCGCTCGGCGGCACCCAGCTGCTCGGCGCCGGCGGGGCGCCCGCACTATGGCTGACCTGCGCGGGCCTGTCCCTCGTCGCGGCCGCGGGGCAGCTCGCGCTGGCCCCCGCGATCAGGCGCCGGCGCGCCGCCGCGCTCGACACGCCCTTCTCGTCAAAGTGACGAAACCATCTCCGCGGCCTACTCTTGGAGCGTGGCACAGCTCAGGATCGCGCTCGCGCAGGTGAACCCGACCGTCGGCGACCTCGACGGCAACGCCGACCTGATCGTGGAATGGACCCGGCGCGCCGCGGACGCGGGCGCGCACCTGGTCGCCTTCCCCGAGATGATGCTCGCCGGCTACCCGGTGGAGGACCTCGCGCTCCGCGCGTCCTTCGTCGAGGCGTGCCGGCGGGCGCTCGACCGGCTCGCCCGCCGGCTCGCCGACGAGGGCCTCGGCGACCTGCCCGTCGTCACCGGCTACCTGGACCGCCGTCCGGTCGGGCTCGTCCGGTCCGGGCAGCCCGCCGGGGCGCCGCTCGACGCCGCCGCGTGGCTGCACGGCGGCGAGGTGCTGGTCCGCTCCGCCAAGCACCACCTGCCGAACTACGGCGTCTTCGACGAGTACCGCATCTTCGTGCGCGGCGACCGGCTCCCCGTCGTCCGCGTCAACGGCGTCGACGTCGCCACCGTCATCTGCGAGGACCTCTGGCAGGACGGCGGCCCGGTCAGCGTCACCTCGGCCTCCCGCGCCGGGCTGCTGCTGTCCATCAACGCCTCCCCCTACGAGCGCAACAAGGACGACGTCCGCCTCGACCTGTGCGCCGAACGCGCCCGCGAGGCCGGCTGCGCACTCGCCTACGTCAACATGGTCGGCGGCCAGGACGAACTCGTCTTCGACGGCGACTCCCTCATCGTCGGCCCCGACGGCACCGCCCTCGCCCGCGCGCCCCAGTTCGTCGAGCACCTCCTCGTCGCCGACCTCGCGCTGCCCGCCGCCGACCCGTCCGCCGAGCCCGGCCGCGTCCCCGTCGACGCCCTGGACGGCACCACGATCACCATCGACCGGCACGTCCTGACCCCGGACCCGCCGCCCGCCTACCCGGTGCTGCCGCAGACCTTCGCCGAGCCCATGGACGACCTCGCCGAGATCTACGCGGCGCTCGTCCTCGGCACCCGCGACTACGTCCGCAAGAACGGCTTCCGCTCCGTCGTCCTCGGCCTGTCCGGCGGCATCGACTCCGCGCTCGTCGCCACCATCGCCTCCGACGCGATCGGCCCGGAGAACGTGCACGCCATCCTGCTGCCCAGCCGCTACTCCTCCGAGGGTTCCGTCGTCGACGCCGAGGACCTCGCCAAACGCCAGGGCGTCAACGCCCGCGTCGTCCCCATCGCCGGCATGGTCGAGGCGTTCGAGAGGCAGCTCGACCTGCACGGCCTCGCCGCCGAGAACCTCCAGGCCCGCATCCGCGCCAACGTGTGGATGGCCCTCTCCAACGAGCACGGCCACCTCGTGCTGACCGGCGGCAACAAGAGCGAACTCGCCACCGGCTACTCCACCCTCTACGGCGACTCCGCCGGCGGCTTCGCCCCCATCAAGGACGTCTTCAAGCTCACCGTCTGGGACCTCGCCCGCTGGCGCAACACCCAGGCCGGCGTCGACCTGCCGTTCCTGCACCCGTTCCTGCACGAGCCCATCCCCGAGGCGATCATCACCAAGGAGCCGTCCGCCGAACTGCGCCCCGACCAGCGCGACCGCGACAGCCTCCCCGAGTACACCGAACTCGACCCCGTCCTCGCCGACTACGTCGAACGCGACATGGGCCGCGAGGCCCTCGTCGCCGCCGGCCACGACGCCGGCCTCGTCGACCGGGTCATCCGCCTCGTCGACATGGCCGAGTACAAGCGCCGCCAGTACCCGCCCGGCCCCAAGATCACTCCCAAGAACTTCGGCCGCGACCGCCGCCTCCCCATCACCAACGCCTGGCGAGAGAAGTAGCTGCGTCAGGACCGCCCGCGCCGTCGGCAGGGGCGGGGGCGGGGGCGCCCCCCGCTCAGCCTCTGTGGTGGTGCTCGCCCGGCCAGGTCTCCTCCGGCCAGGCGGGGACCTGTTCGGAGGCGTCGGGGTCGATGCCGGGGACGATCTGCTCGCACCAGACGACCTTGCCGGCGGCGGTGCGGCGGGTGCCCCAGCGGTGGGCGAGCTGGCTGACGACGAGGAGGCCGCGGCCGTTCTCGTCGTCGTCCTCGGCGCGGCGCAGGCGGGGCAGCGCCGCGGACCGGTCCAGCACCTCGCAGACGAGGGTGCGTTCGAAGAGGAGGCGCAGCTCGATCGGGCCGGGCGCGTAGCGGAGCGCGTTGGTGATGAGCTCCGAGGCCAGGAGCTCGGTGGTGTAGTCGAGCTCGTCCAGCTCCCACTCCGCGAGGCGCGAGCGGACGAGGCCGCGGGCGCGGCGGACGGCGGCCGGGTCGGCGGGCAGCGTCCAGGAGGCGTAGCGGTCCTCGGGGAGGCGGCGCAGCCGGGCGATGAGGACGGCGATGTCGTCGCGGTGCTGGTCGGCGTAGACGCCGGCGAGGGTCGCCTTGGCGAGCTCCTCCATGGAGCGGTCGACGGAGTCGGGGCCGAAGATGCCCTGGAGGCGGGCGAGGCCGTCGTCGATGTCGCGGCCCCGGTTCTCGACCAGGCCGTCGGTGTAGATGACGAAGAGGCTGCCGTCCTCGACGGTGAACTCGCGGCTCTCGATGGCGGCGCCGCCCGCGACGCCGAGCGGCGGGGCGGGCGGGACCTTCAGGTACTCGTTGTCGCCGGTCGGCCCCGCGAGCAGCGGCGGCAGGTGGCCCGCGGACGCGATCTCGATCGTGCCGGTGGTCGCGTCGTACACCGCGTACACGCAGGTGGCGAAGTGCGGCTCCTGCTCGCCGAGCTCGATCATCAGCTCGTGCATGACGTGCAGGGCCTCGGCGGGCGGCAGCTCCAGGTTCGCGAGCGTGTGCAGGGCGGTGCGGAGCCGTCCCATGGTGACGGCGGCGCGGACGCCGTGCCCGGCGACGTCGCCGACGATCAGGGCGACCCGGGCGCCGGGCAGCGCGATCGACTCGTACCAGTCGCCGCCGACCTCGACGAGCTTGCTGCCGGGCAGGTAGCGGTGCCGGACCTCGACCGAGGACGGCGCGGACAGCCGCAGCGGCAGCAGGCTGCGCTGCAGCGCCAGCGCGGTCGCGCGCTCCCGGCTGAACCGCCGGGCGTTGTCGATGACGATCGCGGCGCGGGCCGCGAACTCCATGCCGATCTCGACGTCGTAGGCGTCGAACTTGCGGAACCCCGGGACGCGGGTGCAGGCGATGAAGCCGAGGAGGGTGTCGCGGGCGATCAGCGGCAGCAGCACCATCGACACGTTCGACAGCAGCTCGGCGGCCGGGCCCCGCCGCCACAGCCGGCCGATCTCGCTCGCCTCGTCCAGCGGGATGTGCGGCAGGTGGACGGGCCGGGCCGTCTCCATGACCTTCCGGTACGGGGTGCCCTCGGGGAAGACGAGCACCTCGCCGACGGGGAACGTGGACGTCCACGCCGGGTTGCCGTCGTCGGAGCTGACCGCGACGCGGCGCAGCACCGCCGAGCCGGACTCGCTGTGCACCTCGTCGGAGGCGACCAGGCTCTCCAGCACCAGCACGGACGCGGCGTTGCAGTAGTGCGGGACGACGACGTCGACGAGGCCGCGGGCGGACTGGTCGAGGTCGAGGGACGCGCCGAACCGGGTGAGCTGGTCGTCCATCAGCGCGCGGCGCATGAGGGCCGGGTCCTGGTAGCGCTCGCTGGGCGGCAGCTCCACCCGGACGAACAGCAGCGCGGCGGGCGCCGCGTCGGCCTCGCCGCCGACCATCGGCTGCACGGTGACGAGGGCGGACGCCCCCTGGTCGCCGCGCAGCACGGTCATCACGCCGTTGCGCTCCTGGTCGCCGACCTCGAGGAGGACCTCCAGTTCGGCCTTGGCCTCCTCCCCCACCAGGTCGGTGGCGGGGCGGCCGATCAGGTCATCGGGGGACCGGCCGAGGACGGCCCTGGCGTTCGGCCCGCACTGGACGATCCGCCTGGCCCCGTCGATGCCCAGGACCAGGGTCCGGGACGCCGAATCGGTGGCGGGCGCATCGCCTCGCGGCGCCATGACGGATCTCACCTGACGCGCTCCAGACAGCCGGTCGTGTAGCACTACCCAGCGACAGTATGGGGCATGACGCCGCCGCGGGGGAGAAGATCACACCTACCGGGCCGAAATCGGTTCGCTTCCGCCGTCCCCGCGTCGTTTCGCGTCCGTTCCGATGCCCCGCAGCAGGGTGTCGACGACGGCTTCGGCGTGGCCTTCCGGGAAGGTCTCCTCGGGCCGTTTCGAGGTCAGCGAGCCGAGCAGCATCGACATCGCCACCTCCACGTCGAGGTCGGCGCGCAGCTCCCCGGTCCCGACACCGCGGCGGAGCACCCGGCGGACGATCTCGCGGCGCGGCTCGATGATGTCGCGCCTGTAGCGGGCGTACAGCTCGGGATGCTTCTCCGCGCCGCCGACGACGTTCCAGAAGCATCTGGAGTACCGGCGCTTGCGCTCGTCGGTCAGCGCCCGCGCCAGCCCGGTGAGGTCCTCGCGGACGGACCCGCCGGACGGCTCGGGCAGCGGCGCCTTGGCCGCGCCGAGCGCGTCCAGGATCAGCGCGTCCTTGCTGGGCCAGCGCCGGTAGATCGTCGTCTTGCCGACGCCGGCGCGGGCGGCAACCGCCTCGATCGACAGGCCGGCCACCCCCGGCTCCTCGGCGAGGAGGTCGAGGGTCGCCTCGATGATGGCCTTGTCCGCGCGCTCGCTGCGGGGCCGCCCCCCGTGCCGCCGCTCGCTCCCGGTCATGGCGCGTTCACCCCGTCCTGCGCGGGACGGCGCGGCGCGCCGGTCTCCGCGGCGGGGGCGGCCGGGGCGCGCCCCGGCATCCACCTCAGCACGACCAGCGCGCCGACGAGGGCGATGACCGCGGCGGTCGCGGAGGCGGCGTGCATGGCGTTGACGAAGGCGGCGTCGGCATGGCCGGCGAACCCCTGCCCGGCGGCGCCCATCCGGGAGGCGACGGCGTGCGCGCCCTCGATGGACTCGCCGGCGGCCTCCCGCGCGCCCGCGGGCAGTGCGGCGAGGTCGGCCTCCAGGTCGCGGCGGTAGACGGAGGCGACGACGGAGCCGAGCACGGCCACGCCCATCGCGACGGCGACCTGCCGCGCGGTGTTGTTGATGGCCGAGCCGGCGCCCGCCTTCTCGCGGGGCAGCGCCGACATGACCGACTCGGTCGCGGGCGGCATGACGTGGGCCATCCCGGTGCCCTGCACCAGGAAGATCACTCCGAGGATCCACAGCGGGGTCTTCGTCCCGACGAACTGGTAGCTCGCCAGCGCGGTGGTGACCAGCAGCAGGCCGGACGCGCAGACCGCCTTGGCGCCGAAGCGGCGGACCATGTCTGCGCTGCGCGGCGCGAACGCCAGCTGGGCGATGGCGAACGGCAGCACCAGCGCGCCGGACTGCAGCGGGGTCAGCCCGCGCACCGACTGCATGTAGAAGCTGGCGAAGAAGAACACGCCGCTCGCGGCGAAGAAGCACAGCGCGATGGACGCGACGGCGGCCGACATCCGCGGGTCCCGGAACAGCCGGACGTCGAACGCCGGGGACGCGGTGCGGGCCTCGTGCGCGACGAACAGCGCGATGACGGCGGCGCCCGCGAGGATCGGGCCGGACACCTGCGGCGCCAGCCAGTCCCCCCTCTCGCCGCCCTGGATGATCCCGTACGACAGGACGACCAGGCCGACGACCGACAGCACGACGCCGAGCGGGTCCAGCCGGCCGGGCTCGGGGTTGCGCGACTCGGGGACCAGGAACGCCATGAGCGTCACGCCGATCGCGATGACCGGCACGTTGACGAGGAAGACCGACCCCCACCAGAAGTGCGCGAGCAGCAGCCCGCCGGTGAGCGGGCCGATCGCGACGCCGAGCCCGACCGCGCCGGCCCAGATGCCGATGGCGCGGCCGCGCTCCTGCGGCTCGAACACGTTGGTGATGATCGACAGCGTCTGCGGCATGATCGCGGCGCCGCCGAGTCCCATCAGGGCGCGGGCGTAGACGAGCTGGTCCGCGGACTGCGCGTACGCCGACAGGAGCGAGGCGACGGCGAACACCGCCATGCCGCCGATCAGTACCCGCTTGCGGCCGATCCGGTCGCCGATCACGCCGAAGGTGAACAGCAGGCCCGCGAAGACCAGCGTGTAGGAGTTGATCGACCATTCGAGCTGGCTCTGCGTGGCGCCGAGCCCCTTGTCCGGGTCGGCGATGGTCTTGAGCGTGACGTTGAGGATGGTGTTGTCGAGCACCACCACCAGCAGGCTCATGGTCAGCACGCCGAGGACGTACCACCGGCGGCGCTCGATCGTCTGGGGGTCCATGCCGATACGCAACGGTAGCGTTTCGGAATCTGTTCCCGGCCCGCGCGAATTCGGGAATCCCCGGGGGTACCCGAATCGTTTTCGAAGTGGCACGATCGGTTCCGTCTGGGTACGCCACCGTGGCGCCTCAAGACCGGAGGTTCTCGCATGTCTTCATCTGTCGCACCCCCCGCACAGCCGGCCGCGCTCTACGGCGGCACGAGCGGGCGGAGGGTGACCGTACGCGACATCGCCGCCGCCAAGGAGCGGCACGAGAAGTGGCCGATGCTCACCGCGTACGACGCGCTCACCGCGCGGATCTTCGACGAGGCCGGCATCCCCGTCCTGCTCGTCGGCGACTCCGCCGCGATGGTCGTGTACGGCTACGACTCCACCATCCCCGTCACCGTGGACGACCTGATCCCGCTGACCGCGGCCGTCGTCCGCGGCTCCAAGCGCGCCATGGTCGTCGCCGACCTGCCGTTCGGCTCGTACCAGACGGGCGTCAAGGAGGCGCTGTCGGCCGCCACCCGGTTCCTCAAGGAGACCGGCGCGCACGCCATCAAGCTGGAGGGCGGCCGCCGGATCCTCCCGCAGGTCGAGGCGATGGTCGCCGCGGGCATCCCGGTCATGGGCCACCTCGGCCTCACCCCGCAGTCGGTGAACGTCTTCGGCGGCTACCGGGTGCAGGGCCGCGGCCAGGACGGCGACGAGCTGATGGCCGACGCGAAGGCACTGGAGGCCGCCGGCGCGTTCTCCCTCGTCCTCGAATGCGTCCCCGCGGACCTCGCCGCCCGGGTCACCGCGTCGCTGTCCATCCCGACGATCGGCATCGGCGGCGGCAACCAGACCGACGCGCAGGTCCTCGTGTGGCAGGACATGGCGGGCCTCACCCCGCACACCGCGAAGTTCGTCAAGAAGTTCGCCGACATGAACGCCCTGCTCGGCGAGGCCGCGCGCAGCTACGCCGACGAGGTCGTCAGCGGCGCCTACCCCGCGCCCGAGCACGCCTACCGCTGAGCGCGCTCATCCAGTACGCGACGTTCAATTAGGCGACGCCTGGAGTAGGCGTCGCCGCTCCGGCTCCCCTGGCGGCTCACCGGGTCCGGGGACGTCGCCCGGCCGGGTGGCGGGGTCCGCGTCGGTTCACCGGTCCGGGTTCGAGCGGGCCGGTTCGACCCGGGCCTCGCCCTCGCGGGGCGGGGGGACCGGCCGCGCCTCCCGGGCGTCCGACACGATCTCGTCGCGGAGCGTGTCCACGGCGGAGCGCAGGACGTCCGGCCCCGCGACGTTCATCAGCAGCAGGCCGAGGTTGAGGGCCATCTGCCCGTCGGTCATCTCGCTGCCGGCCAGCGCGTCCACGGCGGTGCGCAGGTCGGCCTGATCCTCGGCGGACACGTTCTGCAGCAGCCCCAGGCAGTACGTCGGCAGCGCGAGCCGCGCCTTGGCGAACGAGACGCCGCGCATGATCTCGCCCGCCTCGTGCGCGCGGGTCTTGGCCTGCATCCGGTCGACGCCCCGGTCGGCGGCGGCGAGCAGCGAGGTCAGCAGCGTGCTCGGCCCGACCGCGACGTCCTCGTCCCCGACCCGGACGGTGAACACCGCGCTGCGGAACACCATCATCGAGCCGAGCGACGCGACGAGCACCTGCGTCGCCTCGGCGACGTCGGTCGCCCGCACGCCGAACCGCCAGTCGAAGGTGTGCAGGAGCAGCAGCGAACCGGCGCCCGCTCCCCCGTTGATCAGCACGTACACCCAGGTGCTCGGCACCCGGACCAGCGTGGTGGGCCGGTCCCGGTAGCGGCTGACCAGCTCGGCGATGCCGACGAGGCAGCTCAGCGAGACGGCGACGGCGTATCCGAGCACCCGCTCATCCCTCGGTCAGCCGGACGACCTCGTCGATCTCGCGCTGCACGGCGACCTGGCCGCGGGCCCGCAGCGCGTCCACGGCGTCGGCGACCTCCAGCAGCCCGAGCCGGGTCGCGTGGTGGAGCTGCTCCAGCGACAGCGGGCCGTTCGCCGACCTCAGCTGCGCCAGCACGCGCCGGCACGCGTCCTCGCCACCCGGCTCGGCGGCGGGCTCGGCGGCGGGGGGCCGTGGCTCGCCGGCGGGCGCCGCACCGGGCGGCCTGCGCGCCCCGTCGCTGCGCCCGGGAGGCGCCAGGAACGCGCTCCACGGATCTGCCGACCGGTTCTCTCGCATGTCCACCTGCCTGTAGCCACCCCGATGATATGTCACTGATCGGACGCACCGGAGGCGCCGTCCGCTCCCTCCTCCTTCGCGGAGGCGGCGTGCGGGCGCGGCGAGGAGCGCGCCACGATCACCCGGTCGCCGGGTTCGAGGGTCGCGCACCCGGGGTGGTCGAACGGCAGCGTCCGGCCGTCGCGGACGACCGCGAGCGCCGGCTCGGCCAGCGCGGACAGCGGCCCGCCGACCTCGTCCGGGCGCGCCTCGCGCGACACCAGGTCGAGCCCGCTGCCCTGGTCGAGGAGGTCCTCGATGACCTCGCTGACGCTCGGCTGGCTGGTGGACATCCCGAGCAGCCGTCCCGCCGCCTCCGACGACGTCACCACGTGGTCGGCGCCCGACTGCCGCAGCAGCGGGACGTTCTCCGACTCGCGCACCGACGCCTGGATCCCGGCGTGCGGGTTCAGCTGCCGCGCGGTGAGGGTGATCAGCACCGCGGTGTCGTCGCGGGCGCTCGCCACCACGATCTCCCGCGCCCGCTGCACCGCCGCCTGCCTCAGCACCGAGCTGCGGGTCGCGTCCCCGACGATGCTCACGAACCCGGCCTCCGCGGCCTCCGCCACCACGCGCGGATCCGGGTCCACGACGACGATCGACCCGCGGTCGACGCCCGTGCTCAGCAGGGTCTTGATGGCGCTGCGGCCCTTCGTGCCGTAGCCGGCCACCACGATGTGGTCGCGCACGCGTGCCCTCCAGCGTGACTTGCGCCAATCGTCGCGGGTTCGTTCCGCCAGGACCTCAAGGGTCGTGCCCACGAGGACGATGAGGAACAGCACCCGCACGGGCGTGATGAAGAGGATGTTGACGAGCCGGGCCGTGTTCCCCACCGGCGTGATGTCGCCGTAGCCGGTGGTGGAGACGGTCACCGTCGCGTAGTAGAAGGCGTCCAGCAGCGACAGCTCCCCGTCGCCGGTGTCGCGGTAGCCGTCGCGGTCGACGTAGACGGCGGCCACCACGGCGAACAGGAGCAGCAACGCGATCCCGACGCGCTTGGCCACCGCGCGCAGCGGCCCCGTCCTGGACGAGGGCAGCAGGACGAGCGGGCGTCGCGCCGCCTCGGGGTCGTTCAAGCTCGCCACCGCACCGAGCTTAACGATTGATCGCCTTACAGGGGGACGGCCCTCCAAACCCCCCCGAAGCCGGTCCCGCCGGCGCCCTCCGTCTGACCGGCGCTCCGTCCCGGTCGCCGGTCAGACGGTCGCCGCTCAGGCGGGCGCCGGTCAGACATCGGTGATGCGCAGCCCCGCGTGAGCCTTGTAGCGGCGGTTCATGGAGATGAGGTTCGCGGTGAACGCCTCGACCTGGTGGGCGTTGTGCAGCCGGCCGCCGTAGACGCCGCGCATGCCGGGGATGCGGCCGGCGAGGGCCTGGACGAGGTCGGTGGCCTCGCGGTCGTCGCCGAGGACGAGGACGTCCAGCTCCATCTCGTCCACGCCGGGGTCGAGCAGCAGCTTGGCGGAGACGTGGTGGAACGCGGCGACGACGCGGCTGTCGGGCAGGACGGCGGCGGCCTGCTCGGCGGCGCTGCCCTCCTCGACCGGCAGCGCGAACGCGCCCTTGCCCTTCTCGAAGCCGAGGGGGTTCACGCAGTCCACGACGATCTTGCCGGCCAGCTCGGCGCGCAGCGACTCCAGCGTGGCCTTGTGGCCCTCCCACGGGACCGCGACGATCACCACGTCCGACTGCCCGGCGGCGACGGGGTTCTCGGCGCCGGAGACCGGCAGGCCGGGGCCGAGGTCGTCGGCGGCGGCCTGCGCGCGCTCGGCCTTGCGCGACCCGATCGTCACCCGGTGCCCGGCGAGCGCGAACCGGCGCGCGAGCCCCTTGCCCTGGTCGCCGGTGCCGCCGAGGATGCCGATCGACAGGCCGCCGGCGTCGGGGAGGTCGTAGGGAGTCTTCTGCTGCTCAGTCATGCGGCCGAGTCTGCCAAACCGCCCGCCGGGCGCTTCGCCCCGGGCTCCACATCACGGAAAACCGCCTGACCAGGGCGCCCGGTGCGGCACCATGGTGCCCGTGGACGCCGAGCAGATCACCATGTTGCGCGAGGTCCTGTCGACGACGGGCTGGCTCGAGCGCACCGCGGAGCTCGGCCGCGCGCTGCGGGTCACGTCCCGCACCCCGGGCGGGCTGCTGCTCGTCGGCACGCCCGGCGGCGACCCGTGGCATCTGGCGGCGCACCTGGACGACGAGAGCCGGCTCGGCGACGCCCCCGGCCTCGCGCCGACGCTGGTGCGCTGGACGCCGCCCGCGGACGCGCCCGCGCACCTGCGGATCGGGCTGGAGCGGCTGGAGGCGGCGCGGCGCGGCGAGACGCTGTTCGTCGTCGCCGAGGAGGACGCGCCCGTCCCGCTGCTGGAGCGGGTGGACGACGCGCGCCGCACCGGCGCGACCGTCCTCGCGCTGGAGGGCGGCGACCGCGAGCTGCGGAGCCTCGCCCACGAGGCGCTGACCGTCCCGCCGGACGAGGCCCTCATGTCGTTCGACGGCGCGCAGCACCTCGTCAGCGCGGCGGCTGGGCGGGAGCCGGCGCGGAGCCCGCGCGGGCTCCGGCACCGGCTCGCCAGGCTGCTCGACGCGGTGTCGGGCCCCGTGGTCGACTAGGTGGTCGACTGATCCTCGTTCTAATCCTCGTTCTGCTTGCGCCAGGCCTGGTTGCGCTCGCGGGCGAGCGCGAGGGCGTTCGCGGCCTCGCTCTCGGACGCGTACGGGCCCATCCGGTCCCTGCCGGGACAGCCCGGGCCGTGCTCGACCTTCATGTGCTTCAGGCAGAACCACCAGTCACCGTCGTCGTGGGCCATCGGCACTCCTCTCGATCACGCTCGCACGGGATTCGTTGCCCCGATCGCGCTGACTACACTCCATCACTATGACGACCCAGCTACTCCGGCCCGGACACGTTTCGCCCATGCGCAAGGTCCCGCCGGGCATCCCCCGCCCGGAGTACGTGGGGAAGAAGCGGCCGAAGACCGGAGAGCCCGACGTCAAGACGCCCGAGGTCATCGAGCGGATGCGGGTGGCGGGGCGGATCGCCGCGCAGGCGCTGGAGGAGGTCGGCAAGCACGTCCGGCCCGGGGTCACCACCGACGAGCTGGACGTCGTCGGGCACGAGTTCCTGCTCGACCACGGCGCCTACCCGTCCACGCTCGGGTACCGGGGGTTCCCCAAGTCGCTGTGCACCTCGATCAACGAGGTGATCTGCCACGGCATCCCGGACGACACGGTCCTGCGCGACGGCGACATCGTCAACGTCGACATCACCGCGTTCATCGACGGCGTGCACGGCGACACCGACGCGACGTTCCTGTGCGGGGACGTCGACGAGGAGTCCCGGCTGCTGGTGGAGCGCACCCACGAGGCGACGATGCGCGGCATCCGCGCGGTCAGGCCGGGGCGGGCGCTGAACGTGATCGGGCGGGTCATCGAGTCCTACGCGAAGCGGTTCGGGTACGGGGTCGTCCGCGACTTCACCGGGCACGGGATCGGCACCACGTTCCACTCCGGCCTGGTCGTCCCGCACTACGACGACCCGAGCGCCACGACGATCATCGAGCCGGGGATGACGTTCACGATCGAGCCGATGCTGACGCTCGGCACCCACGACTACGACATCTGGGCCGACGGCTGGACGGTCGTCACGAAGGACCGCAAGCGCACGGCGCAGTTCGAGCACACGCTGCTGGTGACCGAGGACGGTCACGAAATCCTCACCCTGCCGTGACATCCCTGTTGATCTAGAGTCCGATTCGCCCCCATAGCCGGCCGGGAGACTCTCTAGAGATGAACGCCCCAGCGCCGTACGAGCCGCGGGTTCCCTCCGACAGCATGCCGCCGGGGCGGGCCGCGCTGAGCGTGACGTGGGCGGCGCTGCCGTTCCTGACGCTCGGCTACGCCACCCCGTTCACGTTCGCGGCGGCGGCGCTGTGGCGGCGCAGCCTGCACCTGACGGTGTCCACGGCGGCCTACCTCGGCTTGTTCGCGCTCGCGATGTTCCTGATCCCCCACATCGGCAAGGAGGGGGGCACCGAGCGCGCCGTCGGCGTGCTGCTGTTCATCCTGTCGGTGGTGGGCTGCGGGCACGCGTTCCTGATCAGGCGCCGGGTGTTCGACCCGCACGGGCTGTCGGGGGTCGACAACGAGGCCGTGGTGGAGCGGGTCAAGCGGCGGCGGCTGCTGCGGGAGAAGGCGCGGGAGCTGGCCGCGGCCGACCCGGGCCTCGCCAAGGAGCTGCGCATCGGACGTCCCGACCTGCCGAGCCAGTACAACGACGGCGGGCTCGTCGACGTCAATCACGCCCCGGTGGAGGCGCTGACGCTGCTGCCCGGCATCACCCGGGAGCTGGCGGAGGGGATCGAGCGGGTCCGGTCGCAGACCGGCGGGTTCCAGTCGGCGGAGGAGCTGTCCGCCCTCGCCGGGCTGCCGCCGTCCCTGACGAACGACGTCGCCGACTACGCCGTCTTCATTCGCTGATCTCGGGTATGCACCGGGCGTGACCCCCAAGAAGCGGAAGGACGGCGGCGACCGGCTCGCCGAGTACCGGGGCAGGCGCGATCCGGGCAGGACGCCCGAGCCCGTCCCCGGGGAGAGGGCGCTGCCGCGCGGCGACAAGGCGCTGCCGCGCGGCGACGACGACACGTTCGTCGTCCAGGAGCACCACGCGACCAGCCTGCACTGGGACCTGCGGCTCGAACGCGACGGCGTGCTCGTGTCGTGGGCCGTCCCGAAGGGCCTGCCGTGGAGCCCCGGGACGAATCACCTGGCCGTGCGCACCGAGGACCATCCGCTGGAGTACGCGGCGTTCGAGGGCGAGATCCCGCGCGGCGAGTACGGCGCCGGGAAGATGACCGTCTGGGACCGCGGGACGTACGAGACGGAGAAGTGGTCCGAGCGCGAGGTGAAGATCATCGTCCACGGGTCGCGGGTGTCCGGCCGGTACGTGCTGTTCAGGACGCGCGGCGACAACTGGATGATCCACCGGATGGACCCGCCGGCCGACCCGGACGCCGAGCCGCTGCCGGAGTCGCTGCGCCCGATGCGCCCGGCGGAGAAGGCGCGGCTCCCCCGCGACCAGGACGCGTGGGGGTTCGAGTTCGCGTGGGGCGGCAGGCGCCTCGCCGCCTACGTCGAGGGCGGCCGGACGCGCTTCACCGACGGCCGGGGCCGCGCCGTCGACGGCCCCGGCGGGCTCGGCTCGCGGCTCGGCGCCGAGCTCGGCTCCCGGCCGGCGCTGCTGGACGGGGAACTGGCCGTCCTGGACGGCCGCGAGACCTACATGATCTACGACCTGCTGCACCTGGACGGGCATCCGCTGCTGGACGTCCCGTACCGCGACCGGCGGGGCCGGCTCGACGACCTCGGCCTGTCGGGGCCGCTGTGGCAGACGGCGCCGTGGTTCCCCGGCGACGGCGGGGCCGTCCGGGACGCGGCCCGCGACCAGGGCCTTCCGGGCGTCCTCGCCAAGCGCCTGGACTCCCCGTACGAGCCGGGCGAGGAGTCGGGCGACTGGCGCTTCGTCCCGTCCTAGACACCCGGCCCGGTTCGGGAACCGGGACGCGAAATCCCGAGTCAAAGGGACGTAAAACCCGCTTCGGCGCGTCGCCACTGAAAACGATCAGGTGCCGGTTAGAGTCCCGCCCTGAGTACGGGCGGTGGAAGCGCGTGAAGGCGGGGATCGGCATCATGATGGGCAAGACGCATGCCCTGAGCGGCGCGCTGGCATGGCTGGGCGCCGTTCCGCTGCTCGGCTACGAACGGCTGCTCGGCGACCACGCGGTGTCGCTGTCGGTGGAGCAGGTCGCCGCGGGCGCCGTGGTGTGCGCGGGCGCGGCGATCCTGCCGGACATCGACCACCACAACGGCCGCATCGCCAACACCTTCGGCCCGATCACGAGCCTCATGTGCAAGTGGATCGGGAAGCTCTCGGGCGGGCACCGGCAGGCGACCCACTCGATCCTGTTCGCGCTCGGCATCGGCTGGGCGATGGACACCCTCGCCACCCACTACCTCTACGCCTGGTGGGCCTGCCTGTTCATGATCGTCGGCCTGGGGCTGCGCGGCATCGGCCTGGACTTCGAGGGCAAGGAGCCGCAGTCGGCGCTCGCCGACTGCGCGCTCGCCCTCGTCGCCGTCTGGCTCATGCACAAGATCGACATGAGCTTCGTCGGGTTCGCGGTGACGCTCGGCTGCCTGGCGCACGTCGCCGGCGACTGCCTGACGCCCCGGGGCTGCCCCGTGTTCTGGCCGCTGCCGTGGCGGATCGACGTCCCGGTCATCCCGAAGACGGACGGCAAGGTCGAGCGCTGGGTCGTGATGCCCGTCCTCACCCTCGGCATAGCGGTCCTCGCCGTCCGCTCGGTGCTCGGCGACTTCAGCGCCCAGTGGCTCACCCGGAACTGATCATTCGAGCAGATCCGCGAACTGGTCGCAGGTCAGCGTCTCCAAACGGCTTCGGGTCGCGTTCAGGGCGCTCAAGAGCCTGACGCTCTCGATGCCCGGGATGGCCTGCGCGGTGCACGCGATCTGGGCCCTGGCGATCCGCGACCAGTTCTTCGGCACGTTCCGCCGCTCGACGGATCTGACGACCATCTGGGGGCGATCGCCGACCGGGTCGGTCATGGTGACGAGCTTGTACGCCTCGAGCGGTTCGTGGACCTCGGTGCGCAGCCCGATCGCGCGCTCCTGCCCGGTCGGCGGCACGGTCAGCTGCTCGATGGCCAGGTTCGGCTGCCCGGGCAGGCCGGGCCGCGTCACCGGCAGCAGCCTGTGGCCCCGCACGAGGTAGACGGTGATCGTGTCGGCGTGCGCCTGCGCGCCCGGCCCCGTACCCGCGCTGATGATCCCGGTGGGGCGGATCCCGCAGCCGGCCAGGACGGCGCACGCCGCGACCGCCGGCAGCGCGCGCATCCACCGCGGCCGTCTCATGGGCGCTCCTCCCCTTCCCCGTCGGGCAGCCACAGGGTGAAGACCGCGCCGCCCTCCGGCCCGTTGGCGGCCTCCAGCGTGCCGCCGTGCAGCAGGGCGTTCTCCTTGGCGATGGACAGGCCGAGGCCGCTTCCCTCGCTGCGCGAGCGCGCCGCCTCCGCCTTGACGAACCGGTCGAAGACCACGGAGACCACCTCGTCGGGAAGGCCGGGTCCGCGGTCGGCGACCACGACGCGGACCCCGCCCGCGTCCCCGCCCGCGTCCTCGCGCTCCGGCCGGCCGAAACGCAGCGAGACGGGCGGGCGCCCGTGCTTGAGGGCGTTCCCGGCGAGGTTGGCGACGATGATGTCGAACCGCCGGGGATCCAGCCGGACGAACAGGTCCGCGGGGCCCTCCACCGCCACCTCGCCGCGCCAGCCGCGCGCCTCCAGGGTGGCGCCGACCGCGTCGGCGACGTTCACGTCGTCCAGGACGAGGGCGGCGGCGCCCGCGTCGAACCGGCTGATCTCGATGAGGTGCTCCACGAGCGTGCCGAGCCGCCGGGTCTCGTCCGCGACGAGCCGGGCTGCGACGTCGCCGCCCTCGCCGGCCTCGCCGCCCGCGGCCTCGGCGGCCTCCTCGGCCAGCACGTCCGTCATCGCGATCATCGAGGTCAGCGGCGTGCGCAGCTCGTGGGAGACGTCGGCGACGAACCGGCGGGACGCGGCCTCCATCGCGCGCAGTTCGGTCACCGTCCGCTCCAGCGCCTGCGCGGTCCGGTTGAAGGTGGCGGCGAGGTCGGCCAGCTCGTCGCGGCCCCGCACCCGGACGCGGGTGTCCAGCCTCCCCTCGCCGAGCGCGCGGGCGGCGGCGCCGAGGCGGCGCACCGGGCGCAGCACGCCCCGGGTGGCCAGCAGCGCGAGCCCGAGCGCCGCCGCCAGCGCGGCGGCGTCCGCGATCAGCAGGGTGCGGGTGAACAGCCTCAGGTCGGCGTCCTCCCGGCGCAGGCTCGCGGAGACGAACACCATCGGCGGCGTCGTGCGCCACGGCTCGTCCCCCGTGGTCACGTAACGGGTGGCGCGGCCGCCCACGAGCAGGTAGGGCGTACCGTGCCGGCTGACGCGCTGGAAGACCAGGTCGTCCACCGCCCGCCGGGCGAACTCGCGGGTCACGGGGACGTCCAGCGCTCCCGGCGGCGGGAGGCCGCTCTCGCCGCGCAGCGGCACGGGCACCGCCACCGCCTTGCGCCCCTCGGCCGAGCCGAGCGCGTCCACCAGGGCCGCGCCGACCAGCGGGACCACGTCGGGCGGCAGATTGGGCGGGATCCGCTGGGCCAGGGCGGTGCGCACCTCGGTGAGCACCGCGTCCTGGGCGCGCTGCAGCATCACCCGCCGCAGCAGCACGTAGGAGATGCCGGAGGCGAGCACGGACGCGAGCAGCGCGACCGCGGTGAACGCGGCCGCGAGCCGCACCCGCAGCCCGGTGAACCAGCGGCGGTGCGTCACGGCGCCGTGAACCGGTAGCCGAAGCCCCGGACGGTCTCGATCAGCCGCGGCTCGGCCGGCTCGTCCTCGATCTTGGCCCGGACGCGCTGGACGCAGGCGTCCACCAGCCTGGAGTCGCCCGGATAGGAGTGCTCCCACACCTCGGCCAGCAGATGCTGGCGGGTGAGCGCCTGGCCGGGGCGCCGGGTCAGCTCCAGCAGGAGCCGCAGCTCGGTCGGGGTGAGGCGAAGGTCGGTTCCGGCCTTGGTGACCTTCAGCGAGGTCCGGTCGATGACGAGGTCGCCGTAGACGGAGCGGTCGACGCGGGTCTGGTCGGCCCGGCGCAGGACGGCGCGGATGCGGGCGTCCAGGACGCGGGGCTCGACGGGCTTCACCACGTAGTCGTCGGCGCCGGCCTCCAGGCCGAGGACGATGTCGAGGTCGTCGCCCCGCGCGGTCAGCAGGATCACCGGCAGCGAGTCCTCCCGGCGGATGCGGCGGCACACCTCGATCCCGTCGATGCCGGGCAGCATCACGTCCAGGATCGCGATCTCGGGACGCCGCGCCCGCAGCGCCGCCAGCCCGTCCTCGCCGGTGGCCCGGGACGTCACGCCGTGTCCCTGGCGGGTCAGCGCCAGCTCCAGGGCGGCCCGCGCGGACGGATCGTCCTCGATGAACAGAATGCTCGCCACCCGCACATTATCGGTGGCCGACGATCATGCAGCGAGTTGTGTCACAAGATCCGGACATCGCCCGCACAGGACCATGACAGACCGCCGGAACGGTGGGGCGCATGACGCTCGCGACCGTTCCGCCCCGCCCGGAGGCCCCGCCCGCAACGCTCCGTCCAGCCGGCCGGCGCACCCGCGCGCTGCCGTGGCTGCTCGCGGCCGGCGTGCTCGCGCAGGCGGCGGTCCGGCTGTGGTTCGCCCGCGCCCGGACGGGCCCGGTCGCGAACCCCGACGAGACCGGGTATCTCCTCGCGGCCCGGTGGCTGGCCGGCGGGCCGGGCGCCGACCTGTCCGGGTACACCTTCTACCAGGGCGGATATCCGCTCCTGCTCACCCCGGTGTACTGGTTCTCCCGCGATCCGGTGACGGTGTACACGGCCGTCCTCGCGATCAACGCGGTCGCGGGCGCGGCGCTGTTCCCGCTCGGGTACGCGGCGGCGCGGCGGTTCGGGCTCGGCCGGCGCGCGGCGCTGCCGCTCTCCTTCGGGGCGGCGCTGCTGCCCGCCACGACGTTCTTCGGCGCGTTCGCGCTCGCGGACGCCGTCCTGCCGGCGCTCGTCATGGCGTGGCTGCTGGGGCTCGACCGCTTCGTCCGGAACGGCCGGGCCTGTGACGCGGCGCTGGCGAGCGTGGTCGCCTCGTACACGGCGGCCGTCCACACTCGCGGGACGGTCGTCCTCCTCGTCCACGCACTGACGCTGGTCGTCCTCGCGGTGGGGCACCGGCGGAGGCGGCGCGGGGCTCTGGCCGGCGGCGGCGCGGCGCTCGCCGGATACGCCGCGGGGGCCGCGCTGAACGCGTGGCTTCGCGCCGAACTGTATCCGGGCGGCGTCCGGGACCTGGCCGGGATCCTGGAGTCCCGCCTCACCACGCTCTCCGGGCAGGCGTGGGCGTGGTCCGGGGCCGCCGGGCAGCTCTGGTACCTGATCGCGTCCACGTGGGGGCTCGCGGGCGCCGGGCTCGCGGTCGTGACGGTGACGCTCGTCCGGCGGGGCACCCCGGCGGCCGACCGGATCATGGCCGCCGTGCTGCTCACCGCCACGTGCGGGATCGCCTACGCGTCGTCGGCCGCGCTGCCGGACGAGCACCGGGTGGGCAACTTCGCCTACGGCCGGTACCTGTCGTGCCTCGCCCTCGTCTACGCGCTGGCCGGGGCGGCGGCCCTCCTGCGGTCGGGCGCCCGCACGGCCCTCGGGCTGGCGGCGGCGTCCGTCCTCCTCCTGGAGGGCGCCGGGCTCTGGGTCACGGTCCACGCGGGCGAGCGGCTGCGCACCCACGCGTTCATCGCGTTCGACTTCCCCGAGACCACGTTCCTGACCGGCGACCGCACCGCGCTGCGCATGCGGGAGGCGGCGCTCGCCTCGATCGCCCTGCTGTGCGCGCTGGCGCTGCTGTCCAGGCTGAGGGGAAGGCCCCTCATGGCCGCCGGCCTCGCCGGAGTCAACCTGGCCGCGCTGACGTTCGCGATGGGTCCCTCACCCGAGCGCGTCCGCCCGGCTCCGCCGTTCCCGGGCCCGGCCGCGGGCGGGGTCGCCGCGGACGCCTCGCTCAACTGGGCGATCAGGACGAAGCTCATGTACCCGGTGTGGTGGACGCGCATCGACCGGCTCGACGGCCGCCCGCCCGAGCCCGGCGTGTGCACGGTCCTGGTCCCCCTGCCGGACGGTACGGCCCCGGAGGCGTCCTGGCCCGGGCACCCGGCGGGCTGGCGGCCGCACGCGCGGCGCGACTGGTCGATCGGCTGGGTGATCTGGCGCGCCCCGTCCTGCGGGACGGGTCAGTAGCGGGTCACCAGGGCGATGCGGCCGTGGTCGATGAGGAAGCCGTCGGAGACGAAGGTGACCTCGCCGCCGTACTCCAGCACGGTCTCGATGACGTCGTCCACGGCGTCGTCGACGACGTCCGCGCCCTTGAGGACGCCGGGCATCCCCTCCACCGGGACGAGTTCGCCGACGGCCCTCACCGCGGGAGCGTAGTAGCCGCGCTCGACGACCAGGTGCTCGCCGCGGCCCTCCTCGACCAGCGGGACGACCTCGCACAGCCCGCCCGCATAGCGCTGGATGCTGCGGGCGGCCTCCAGCTCCGCCAGCACGCCGACCTCGCGGAGGTCCTCGTAGGCGGCGAGCGCCGGACGGGCCGCCTCGGCGAGCGTGCTGGGCGCGGCGCCCTCGAAGCTTCCGTCGACGCGTCCCGCCACGGTGATGTGCGGCCCGGCCACCTCGTCGAAGAACGCCTGGTGCCGGGTGACGCCGGCGACGATCAGCGGGCGGCGGTCGCGGGCGAGGACACGGTCGAGGGCGGACACCACGTCCCGCATGAGGCGGCGCTGCCGCTCGCCGTCGCCGCCCTGCGCGGCGCGCCGTGCCTGCCGCCCGGAGCTCGCCTCGTCCAGCGCCTCGGGCACGACCGGGAAGCCGCCGTCGGCGCGCTCGGTCAGCTCCTCGCCGTGGCCGTCCCACAGCCGGGCCCGCTGGTCCGACAGCGACAGCAGCCAGTAGCGCGGGGTGCGGGTGTAGGCGGCGACGAGGTCGCGGGTCGCGAACCCCGTGTCCACGACCACGCGCTCGTCCACGGACTGCCCGATCGTGAACGCGTGGTGCTCCCCGTCCGGCGCGGCGAACAGCACCAGCCCGTCGGAGGGATGCCGCAGGTCGACCTCCTCCGCGGCGGCCTCCAGGCTGCGGAGGACGTGGTCGGCGGCGTCGGGCGCCACCCGGGCGTCGTCGTGGAGGCGCCGCCGCACCTCGCCCAGCAGGTTGCGGAGCCTGATCGGGTCCTGGCGGTTGCCCGGGACGGACCGCTGCGTCGGCATCAGCACCGACACCGCCGGGTAGGCGCGCGGCTTGCGCAGCTCGGACAGGGTAACGGCGTCCATGATCCCCCGATCGTCAGACTTGTTCCTTCTGTCTCTTTTGTAGCTACCCGCAGGTAAACCAGGAGTAAGCGCGCGTCGATGAGCGGGCCACCAGACTCTCCGTGCCGGTTCAGACGCGCTCGATCACCGGGCCGAGGACGTCCAGGAACGGCGCGTGCACCGTGATGTAGGAGAACCCGAACCGCTCGCGCCGCTCCCGGATCTGCCCGGCGATCTGGTCCGGGGTCCCGAGCAGGATGAACGGTGTGTCGAGAATCTCCTCCACGGTCATGTCCGGCATGCGCTCGGCGCGGATCCGCCCGGCCTCGGCGCGCCGGTCCGAGGTCACCTGGACGTGCTGGACGAGCACGTTCCACTCGAGGCCGTCCGCCCGGTCGCCGGCCTGCTCGCGGACGAACCGGACCCGCTCCTCCGCCTCCGCGGCCGTGCCCAGCCGGAACGTTCCGGGCGGCTCGCCCTCGACCTGGTACGCCCCGGCGATCCCGACGATGTCGGCGTACCGGGCCGCCGCCCGCAGCACGGTGTCGCCGGTGCCGCCGACGAGCAGCGGCGGGCCCGACCCGCCGAACCCGCTGCGCTGCACCGGCGCGAGCTCGGTCAGCCCGAAGTACTCGGCGACGGGCTTGTGCCGCTCGTAGCCGTCCCCGCCGAACAGCGCGGCCAGCTCCTCGATCGTCCGGGTCATCAGCTCCGCGCGGGCGCCGAACGGCGCCCAGGGGATCCCGGCGGCGTCGAACTCCCATTTCATGTGCCCGGCGCCGAGGCCGAGCTCCACCCGCCCGCCGGTGAGCCGGTCGGCGGTGGCGACCTCGCGGGCCAGCAGGTGCGCGTTCCAGAACCCGGCGTTCAGCACGAGCGTGCCGACGCGCAGCCGCTCGGTCGCGTCCGCGGCGGCGACCATCGTCGGGAAGGGCGCCGGGGCGCCGAGGTGGTCGGGCACGAGCGCGACGTCGTAGCCGTACCGCTCGCCGCGCCGGCACCGTTCGGCGAAGTCGCCGCGGGAGGGGATGTCGAAGAAGTTGAACCCGAAGCGGAAGTCCCTCATGCGATCACACTGTCACCTCACGCGGGGGTGATGAAGGACGTCTCGTAGGCGAGGAGCACCGCCTGGATGCGGTCGCGGGCGTGGAGCTCGGCGAGGATGTTGCCGACGTGCGTCTTCACCGTCTGCGGGCTCACGAACAGGTCCTGGGCGATCTCGGCGTTCGACCGGCCCTTGGCCATCAGCCGCAGAACGTCCGCTTCCCGCTCGGTCAGCCGGTCGTGCCAGCGCGTGCCGCCGGGCGGGCCGCCGGACGTGCCGTGCCGCGCGGCCAGTTCCCGGATCGCCGCCGGGAAGAGCAGGCTGTCGCCGTCCTTGGCGAGCGAGCCCTCCAGCAGCCGCACCGTCGGCACCAGCCCGGTCACGAACGTCGCCGCCGCCGGCAGCACGAGCAGCATGAACACGACCATCACGACCGTGTCGCCGACGGGCAGCAGCGGGGTGAGGCTCATCGCGAGGAACCAGTACGGCATCAGCAGCGCCCCGCCCACCACCAGATGGGACCAGCGCCGCCAGGTCGTCCGCTCGATCAGCGGCCGGAGCACACGAACCACACAACGATCCCGGCAGACCCCCCGCCCCCACCCCTCCCCCACAAGAGGGATCCCCCCGAACCACCGAACTTGACCCCCAGCCCCCGTTTACGGGCAGGGCCGGGAGGAATGGGCATCACCCCCGAACCACCGGGCTTGAGCCTCAGCCACCGGTTACGGGCAGGGACGCGGAGCGAGCGCCAGCGAGCGCAGCGGCCATGCCCGGCGCGCCGCGTCCCCGCAGCGCAGCGGAGCGCCAGCGGAGTGGAGCGAGGAGACCCGTGCCGCGCAGCCGGGGGGTATGGGGGGTCGCCCCCCAAAAAACCAGCGCCGGGAGCGCTAGCGACCAGAGCGGGCGCCCCCCCGATTAACATCCCGTTCGGCGAGTTTGGCCAGGCGGGCGTTGTAGGCGGCCAGTTCGTCTTCTTCGGGGCGGCCGCCGGCTGCTGCGGCGCGGTCGGCTCGGCGGTCCATGCGGCGCGCTTGGCGCTGGTCGTCCGCGAACCACTGGAACGCCAGCACGATGAGGACGATGAACGTGGGGATCTCTCCGAACGCCCAGGCGATCGCGCCGCCGGTGTGCTGGTCGTGCAGGATGGTGGTGCCCCATGGGGGGTCGACCGCCGTGTACCAGCCGCGCGCGAGCGCCTGGCTCATGTTCATCAGGGCGATGCCGAAGAACGCGTGGAACGGCATCGTGACGAACAGCAGGATGAGCCGGGCGGGGTAGGGCAGTTTCTTGGGTGCCGGGTCGACGCCGAGCAGGACCCAGAAGAACAGGGATCCGGCCGCGAGGAAGTGCACCGTCATCGCGATGTGGCCGAGGTGGTTGCGCATCGCCGCCTCGAACAGGGGCGTGTAGTAGAGCGCGAACGTGCTCACCACGAAGATGAGGGTCGCGACGGCGGGATGCGCGACGACCGCGAGGTAGCGGCTGTGCAGCAGCGCGGTGAGCCACTCGCGCGGGCCGCGGTCGCCGCGTTCCCTGGCGGGTTTCAGCGCCCGCAGCGCGAGGGTCACGGGAGCGCCGACGACCAGGAAGATCGGGGCGAGCATGTTCAGCACCATGTGCTGCGCCATGTGCACGCTGAACAGGATCGGCGCGTACTTGGCGACGCCGCTCTGGGTGACGGCGACGATGGTGACGAGCCCGATGATCCAGGCGGCGGTGCGTCCCAGCGGCCAGGAGTCGCCGCGCCGCCGCAGCCGGACGACGCCGGCCAGGTAGAGGCCGCCGAGGACCGCGGTGAGGACGGCGAAGAACAGGTCGAACTGCCACAGGGTCAGCAGCCGCACGGGGGTGACCTCCGGCGGCATGTCGTAGCCGAGCAGCGATTTGACCGCGGATTCGGGGGCGGCGGGCGCGGGCGGCGCGGTGCGGGCGAGGGCGACGGCGAGGCCCATGGTGGCGGCCATCACCGCCGCCTCGACGGAGGCGAACCGGGTGAAGGCCCCGGGCTTGCGGTCGGCGAGGGCCGGCAGCGTCCGGCTGCGGTGCCACCAGCCGAACCAGCCGAGCACCCCGAACGCGACGATCTTGGCCAGGGCGAGCCGCCCGTAGTTGGTGGTCGCCATCTCGGCCGGGTCGGGCAGCCGGACGATCACGTTGACCAGGCCGCTGACGCCGACGGCGATGTAGCACCAGGGGGCCATCCGGCTGAACCGGTCGGCCATCAGCGGCAGCCGGTCGCGGCGCAGCAGCGCGTGGACGCAGACGATGGCGAGCCCGCCGACCCACGGCGCGACGGCGGCGACGTGCAGCGCGACGCCGGTCGTCGCGGTGGCGTGGTTGGCGGCGGAGGCCGAGTGGCCGGTCAGCGGCGCGGGCAGCAGCGCGATCGCGGCCATGGCGAGCAGGCCGAACGCGGCGGCGGGCGTGGTGGTGGTGCGGGCCAGCAGCGCCACGACCACGGCCAGCAGCACCACGATCATGAGGGCGGTGCCCTGCGGCAGCGAGCCGACGTAGCCGCTCAGCTCGCTGCCCGTGAGGACGTCCCCGACGGGCTGGCCGAGGACGTCGGCGACGGTGAGGACGAGGGTGGCGGCAGCGGCGGCGGCCCAGCCCGCGGCGAGCCAGGACGCGGCGCCCAGGTAGCCGACGGCGTCGCGGGACAGCCGGGCGGCGCCGCGCCCGCCCTCGACGGGCAGGAACGCGGCGGCGGCCAGCAGGGCGCCGACGGTCAGCGCGGACAGCAGGTCCATCGCCGCCCGGGACACGGGCAGGCCCCATCGGGTGAGGGCGCCGGCGTCGCCGAGGCCGGGGATGACCTTCTCGGTGACCGAGCCGCCGAGGACGAGACCGGCGACCAGGGCGGCGGCGGCCGCGGCCGCGGCGACCGCGCCCGCCCGCCAGACGCCCAGGCTGCCCTTACTCACTTCCTGTTGCCGCCTGGTGCTTGCGCTTGGCCCGGAACACGATGGCGGCGCCGATGCCGACGCCGACGAGGAGCCCGGCGACGATCAGCACCCAGAGCACCATGCCGGAGCCCGAGTCCTCCTTCTCCGCGGCCTGCTGCTGGTCGAGCTTGAGGGGCTGCTCGTTGGCGGTGGCGGCGTCGCCGGTCTGCTGCTCGGCGCCGACCCCGCCGGCGGACGGGGCGGGCGCGGCGGCCTCGCCCGCGGTCGCGGTGAAGGTCACGTCGTCGCTCTCGATGGGGTGCCCGTCCTCGCCGACGACCCGGTAGGCCACCGTGTAGGACCCAGCGGGCAGCGGCCCCGTCAGCTTCTGCGTCACCGTCGCCCCGGACCGTTCCGCCTCGCCCGCCTGGTAGGTCTTGTTCTGGGCGTCCTTGACGACGACCTTCGCCATGCTGATCTTGTCGCTGAAGACCAGTTTGACCTCGGTGACCGATTCCGCCGACTGGCCTTTGCCGGGCGTGCTGCTGAGCAGCCGCGAGTGCGCGAGGGCGGGCGTCGCGCTGACGGCGCCGAGGGCGAGGGCGAGCGCGGCGACGAGGCCGAGACGGCGCATGGACCGGCGGGGCTTGAGAATTTTCATGGAGGGCCGGGTTCTCTAGTGAGTTGAAGGGCTCCGACCACTCTACTGAGGTTCCCGCCATGGCCCGCCTCGGGTTCGGCGGATTTCAAGCCGTCAGAACGACCTCGATCTGTCGCGTCAGCAATCGCAGCCGCAGCAATCACAGTCGCAGTCACAGCAGTCGCAGCAATCGCAGCAACTGCCGTCGCAGCCGTCGCAGTGCCGGGAGCACCAGCAGCGATCTCCGCACGAGTCGCCGTGATGCTCGCTCCACTCCGGCTGGAACAGACCGCAGGTCGTGCACACGAGCGCCCCGGTGAAGCACGGGATCGGCCAGCCCGGACGGGGCGGCCGGGGGCCGTGCTTCGCCAGGTCCTCGGGGCTTGCGAAGACCCGGTCGACGGAGCGTCCCACTTCCCGGTCCAGCAGCGCGCGGACGAGCCGCGGCCGCTCCAGCTCCAGGTCGGCGAGGGCGAGGCGGAGCCCGTGCAGGGCGCCGTCCGCGTGCCGGCGGGCCTCGTCGAGGGTGGTGCCGGTGGCGAGGAGGGGGTTGTAGGCGCCCGCCGCCCGGTCGTCCGCGAGGTCCTCGACGGCGTCGAGGAGGTGCGCGAGGCGGCCGAAGAAGCGGCCGGCCTCGGCGAGGGGCTCGGCGTTGGCGTCCTTGCCCGCGAGGACGGCCGTGTGCGCGAACACGGCGGCGACGGCCGTCTCGGTGGGTTCGGTCAGCTCCAGGAGCCCGAGTCCGGGGGCCGACTCCAGGACGGGCTGGCGGGCGACGGCGTCGCGCAGCACCGCCGGGTCGAATCCGACCGCGGCTCCCGTCCGCGCGCCGGCGGCGTCCCAGCGGCCGGCCATCCGTCCCGCCGCGGCGGCGACCGCGCGGCGCCGGTGGGGTCCGTCGCCGTCCGCGACGTGGTCACGGGTCTTGCCCGCCGCGAGCAGCAGCGACGCGGCGGCGGCCAGCCGCGCGCCCTGCGCCCGCGCCGTGACGACCTCGGCGGTCCGCATGCCGCGCAGCGCGCACGGACCGGCCTTGCGGCGCGGCGACAGCTCCGGGGCCTGCGCCTCGACGAGCACCGACACCAGCAGCCCGTCGTAGTTGGTGACGAACCGCGCGGCCTGGCCGTGCTCGGCCCGGAGCGTGAGGCACAGCCCGCAGAGATGGGCGGTCCAGTCCTTGAACAGCGAGCCGCACAGGACATGCCTGCATGGCCGAACAACACCGAACACCGACAACTCCCCCACTAGAGCCAGAACTCGCAGCAATATGGACGCCGCGGCCCCGGAGCCGGTTCGGTCAGACGCCGACGCAGGTGAGGGCGCGCCGGTAGGCGGCCATCCGCGGCTCCTCGGCGGTCCCCGTCTCGGCCAGCACCTCGGCGAGGTCGAACCACGCCTGCGCGGCCTCCCGGGAGGACTCCATCTCCTCCAGGCAGGTCGCCGCCCGGGTCAGCACCTCGACGGCCCGGTCCCGGCGGCCGAGCCGCACCGACGCCTCGCCGAGCACGGTCAGCGCCCCGGCGGTGGCCCGGCGCGGGGCGTCCCCGAGCAGGTCGAGGGCCTCCTCGGCGAGCGCCACCGCCTCGGCGGGGCGGCCGAGCGCGGTCTGCGCGCGGGCCAGCTCGGTCAGGCACCAGGCGACGTCGATCTCCCCGGACGAGCTGGCGCTGATCTCGCCGCGGACCCGGGTGAGCAGCTCGCGGGCGCGGACGGCCTGGTCGGGACGGGCGCGCAGCAGCAGCCCGGCGTAGATCACGCGGAGCCGGTTGAGGTCGCGGGGGTCCTCGCCGTCGCCCGCCAGCATCAGCGCCCGCTCGGCCAGCGTGACGCCGTCCTCGTACTCGCCGCGGATCTCCGCGACGTAGGCGGCCTCCCAGTAGGCGACCATCCGCGCCCGGGGGCTGCCGATCCGCTCGGCCCGCTCGACGAGCTGGACGGCGAGGTGACGGGCCCGGACGAGGTCGCCGCGCTCGATGAACGCGGCGAGCAGCGCCGCGCCGAGGTGCACGGCGGCGTCGGTGGAGTCGGCGCCGGTCGCGATGAGGTGCCGCAGCGCCCGCTCGGCCGCCTCGACGCCGGCGCTGACGTCGCCGCGCTCGCGCAGGCAGCGGCTCAGCGCGACGTGCACCTTCGCCCAGTGGTCGAGGTCGGCCTCGGCGGAGGCCGTCTCGGTCAGCCGGGTCAGCTCCGCGATCGCCTCCTCCAGCTCTCCGGCGGCCTCCAGCGCGAGCGCGTGGCCCCAGCGCGCCTGGTGCAGCATCTCCGGCAGCGCGACCGCGTCGGCGCTCGCGAGGACCTCGGCGAACCGGGCGCGCGCCTCGGCGGCCGCGCCGTTGCTCAGCGCGATCTCGGCGTAGTCGAGCGTGACGCGCAGCTCGTCCACGACGTCCTCGCTGACGCCGCTGACGAGGTAGGTGGCGGAGCAGTTCAGCTTCGCCGCCAGCAGCTCGACCACGCTCGGGGCGGGCACCCGCTTGTCGCTCTCGATCAGCGAGATGTAGCTGTCGGACAGCTCGGGGAAGGCGAGCTGCGCCTGGCTCACGCCCTGCCGGATCCGCAGGGCGCGGATGCGCTGCCCCAGTGTCTCCCGATCCATCGTGTGACCACCGCCTACCAGGTGCTCGCCGCGCGCGGGGCGAGGAAGAAGCCGACTCGATCGTCAAGTGTGCCGAGATCCCGGCCGGTCATGCCCGTGATTCTCACGCTTCGGTACTGAAGCGTGTTCGAATTCGCACCAGGGCAGGTTATAGGGGACACCTCTCCCCCGTCACGCTGTGGAGTCCGCACCGGCTAATCTGTGCTCGCCCGATTCCGGACAACGCCGCCGGAACCACGCTGCGGAAAGCGGAGCGCCCGTCATGTCCAAGATCAACCCCGTCCCGACCGACGAATCGCCGCCGGCTGGCGGGCGCGGGCCGCTGGAGCGGCTGTTCGACCTCACCGGGCGCGGGACGACCGTCGCGCGCGAGCTGCGCGGCGGCGTCACCACGTTCTTCGCGATGGCCTACATCATCCTGCTGAACCCGATCATCCTCGGCGGGGCGAAGGACGTCACCGGCGCGACGCTGTCGATCCCGCAGCTGACCACGATGACCGCGCTGTCCGCCGCGATCACCACGGTGATCATGGGCCTGGTGGGCAACGCGCCGCTGGCGCTCGCCGCGGGCCTCGGCATCAACGCGGTGGTGGCGTTCCAGGCCGCGCCGGTGATGACCTGGCCGCAGGCGATGGGCCTGGTCGTGATCGAGGGCGCGGTCATCGTGCTGCTGGCGCTCACCGGCGTCCGCGAGCGGATCATGAACGCGATCCCGCTGGCGCTCAAGCACGCGATCGCGGTCGGCATCGGCGCGTTCATCGCGCTGGTCGGCCTCTACGACTCGGGGTTCGTCACCTCCAGCGCCACGAGCCCGCCGCTGTCCCTCGGCACCGGCGGCCACCTGGAGACCTGGCCGACGCTGGTGTTCGCGCTCACCCTGCTGCTGATGATCGTCCTGTACGTGCGGAGGGTGCCCGGTGCGATCCTGATCAGCATCATCGCCGGGACGATCGGGGCCGTGGTCATCCAGGAGAACGCCTCGGTCAAGAAGGGCGGCTGGGGCGTCGTCACCCCGAACATGCCCGAGAAGCTGTTCGCGGCACCCGACTTCGGGCTGTTCGGGCAGATCGACCTGTTCGGCGGGTTCGCCCGGGCCGGCGTCATCACCGCGCTGGTCGTGCTGTTCACGCTGGTGCTGTCGGGCTTCTTCGACGCGATGGGCACGATCCTCGGCATCAGCGACGAGGCCGGCCTCGTCGGCGAGAAGGGCGAGGTGCCGCGGCTCGGCCGGATCCTGTCGGTGGACGGCCTGTCCGCCGCGTTCGGCGGCGTCACCAGCTCGTCCGCCAACACGGTGTTCGTGGAGTCGGCGGCGGGCGTCGGCGAGGGCGCCCGGACCGGCCTCGCCAACATCGCCACCGGCGCGCTGTTCGCGGTGACGCTGTTCCTCACCCCGCTCGCCGCGACCGTCCCCTCGCAGGCCGCCGCGCCCGCGCTGGTCGTCGTCGGCGCGCTGATGATGACGCAGGTCGCCAAGGTGAACTGGGACGACCTGGAGATCACCATCCCGGCGTTCCTCACCATCGTGCTGATGCCGTTCGCGTTCTCGATCACCATCGGGATCGGTGCCGGGATGGTGAGCTACGCGCTGATCAAGCTCGCCCGGGGCAAGGTCCGCGAGGTGTCGATCTGGCTGTGGCCCGTGGTGGTGCTGTTCCTGATCTTCTTCGCGATCCACCCGATCGAGCAGTGGCTGGACGTCCGGTAACCGGCGCGGGAACCCCGGGGGAACACGGTTCTGCGGTCATTTGGGATTCTTGGACGCGCCTGCGGGTGTCAAATAGTGCCGTCATGGCGTAAGCAGAAGGTAGGGCCTTACCCCCCGGCGTGAAAGGCGTGGCTGTGGTGTCCGCGGACTCTCCCTCCCGTCCGTCCCCGCCAGGTCACGTCCTGCTGGCGCCTGACAGGTTCCAGGGAGCGCTGACCGCGGCGCGGGCGGCACGGCACCTCGCGACCGGGCTGCGCCGTGCCCGGCCGGAGGTCCCGCTCGTGGAACTGCCCGTCGCCGACGGCGGCGAGGGCACCGTGGAGGCCGTGGTGGCGGCCGGGTGGCGGCGGGTCGAGGTCGAGGTGTGCGGCCCGACGGGCCGCCCGGTCACCGCGCGGCTGGCGCTGGACGGCCGCAGCGCGGTGGTGGAGCTGGCCGAGGCGTCCGGGATGCGCCGGCTGCCCGGCGGCAAGCCGCGCCCGCTCACCGCCTCCAGCCTCGGCACGGGGCAGCTGATCGCGCACGCGGTGCGGCTCGGCGCCCGCCGGATCGTGCTCGGCCTCGGCGGCGGAGCCTGCACCGACGGCGGCGCGGGCCTCGTCCAGGGGCTCGGCGGGCGGTTGCTGGACGCGCTCGGCAAGGACCTGCCGCCGGGCGGGGCGGCGCTGCGCTCGCTGCACGCCCTCGACCTGCGTGGCCTGCCCGACATGTCCGGCATCGAGGTGGTGGTGGCGGGCGACTCCGCGGGACCGCTGCTCGGCCGCACCGGCGCCGCAGCCGTGGACGGCCCGCGCCGCGGCGCCGGCCGCGACGAGGTGCGCGTCCTGGACGCCGGGCTGCGCCGCTGGGCCGACCTGGCCGAGGCGGCGGCCCGCCGGGCGGCGCGCGACCTGCCCGGCGCCGGGACGTCCGGCGGGGTCGGGTTCGCCGCGCTCACCTTCCTCGGCGCGACGATCGAGCCCGGCGCCGCGCTGCTGCTCGACCTGCTCGGGCTCGCCGAGAAGGCGCGCGGCGCCCGCCTGGTGGTCACCGGGGAGGGCGTCCTCGACACCCGGTCGCTGCGCGGCACCCCGCCGATCGGGGTGGCCCGCGCCGCCGCCCGGGCCGGCGCGCCGGTGATCGCGGTCGCCGGGCGCCGCGGGCTGACCGGCGAGCAGCTCCGCAAGGCGCGCATCCAGGCGGCGTACGCGCTGGCCGACATCGAGCCCGACGACGAGCGGCGCGCCCGGCGGACCGGGCCGCTGCTGGAGCAGCTGACGGTCGCCATCGCCGACGAATGGCTCCCCGCGCGCCCCTGATGTGCATCGTTCCACGGAACATCCGCCCCTCCCGCCGCATTGCCCCGGCGGTGACAGCGCGCCCTTTACGGGGTGTCGTCGATACGGTCGATGACTTGACACACTGTTAGTAGCCGGAGGCGGGCTCCGGACCGCACGCTGGAGGCGTAGGTCCTGGTCAGCGTTGACGGGGAGGAGCCCTCGGTGAAGATCGGCGTGCCGCGAGAGATCAAGAACCACGAGTACCGGGTGGCCGGCACGCCGGCGGGCGTGCACGAGCTGACCCGGCACGGCCACGTGGTGTTCGTCGAGCGGGGCGCCGGGCTCGGCTCGGCGATCCCGGACGACGAGTACGCCGCCGCGGGCGCCAAGATCGTGGACGGCCCGGACGAGGTATGGGCCGAGGGCGAGCTGATCCTCAAGGTCAAGGAGCCGGTCGCGCCCGAATACCACCGGATGCGCGACGGCCAGGTCCTGTTCACCTACCTGCACCTCGCCGCGTCCCGGGCGTGCACCGACGCGCTGCTCGCGGCCGGCGTCACGGCGATCGCCTACGAGACCGTCCAACTGCCCGACCGCTCGCTGCCGCTGCTCGCCCCGATGTCGGAGGTCGCCGGGCGGCTCGCCCCGCAGGTCGGCGCCTACAACCTGATGGCGTCCAACGGCGGGCGCGGCGTGCTGCCGGGCGGCGTGCCCGGCGTCGCCCCGGCCAAGGTCGTCGTCATCGGCGGCGGCGTGTCCGGCCTCAACGCCGCGCAGATCGCCGTCGGGATGGGCGCGGACGTGACGGTCATGGACGTGAACGTCGACCGCCTCCGCCGCATCGACGCCGTCTACCAGGGCCGCCTGCGGACCCTCGTGTCCAGCGCCTACACGGTCGAGCAGGAGGCCCGCGCCGCCGACCTCGTCATCGGCGCCGTGCTGATCCCCGGCGCCCGGGCGCCCAAGCTGATCTCCAACGATCTCGTGGCGGGCATGAAGACCGGCTCCGTCCTGGTGGACATCGCCATCGACCAGGGCGGCTGCTTCGAGGACTCCCGTCCCACCACGCACGCCGACCCGACCTACAGGGTGCACGGCTCGACGTTCTACTGCGTCGCGAACATGCCCGGCTCCGTCCCGAACACCTCCACCTACGCCCTCACCGGGGTCACGCTGCCCTATGCCGTCCAGCTCGCGGACAAGGGCTGGCACCGCGCCCTGCGGGAGAACGCCGCCCTCGCCCGCGGCCTCAACACCTACGCCGGCGACCTCGTCTACGACCATGTCGCCGAAGCCCACGATCTGCCCTACACCCCGCTCACCTCGATCCTGGACTGAGGGATCTCCCCCCTCTCCTCACCCGTTCCGGGGGTTCCGGGAGGCCGGACCGCCGGGTAGACACTTCCCCATGGGAGAGCTGATCCTGCTGCGGCACGGGGAGACCGAGTGGAGCCGGGGGCGGCGGCACACGGGCCTGACGGACGTCCCGCTGACCGGGCGCGGTGAGGAGCAGGCGCGGTCGCTGCGCGGCGCGCTGAAGGGCAGGCGGATCGTGCGGACGCTGGTGAGCCCGGCGGAGCGGGCGCGGCGGACCGCCGAGCTGGCCGGGCTCCCCGCGGCGGAGATCGATCCCGGCCTGCGGGAATGGGACTACGGCGGCTACGAGGGGATCACCAGCGCCGAGATCCGGGAGCGGCGGCCCGGCTGGTTCCTGTGGGACGACGGGGTGATCCCCGGCGACGCCGACCATCCGGGCGAGACCGTCGAGCAGGTCGGCGCGCGGGCGGACGCGGTGCTCGCGCGGGTGGGGCCGCCGCCTCCGGACGGCGACGTCGCCCTCGTCGCGCACGGGCACTTCCTGCGGGTGCTGGCGGCACGGTGGCTCGGGCTGGAGCCCGCGCTCGGGCGGCTGCTCGCGCTCGGCACCGGGACGCTGTCGGCGCTCGGCACCGAGCACGACCGGCCGGTCATCAGCGCCTGGAACGTCCCGGTGCCCTAGCGCTGGGCAGCACATAAGGTACCTGTTGGGGGATGTCCCCCAGGGGTACCCGGGCGTGCGCCCCCGGAAGGATTGCGGAGGACGGCTATGGCGACCAGCGAGACCCCCACCCGCGGGTACACCGCCACCAAGGACCAGCTGCAGACCCGGCTCGCCCGGATCGAGGGCCAGGTGCGCGGCATCGACCGGATGGTCGAGGACGACCGCTACTGCATCGACATCCTGACCCAGATCAGCGCCGTCCAGGCCGCGCTGGACAAGGTGGCGCTCGGCCTGCTGGACGGGCACGTCCGGCACTGCGTGGCGGAGGGCGCCGAGGAGGGCAAGGGCGACGCGATGTCCACCGAGCTGATGGCGGCCGTCGGTCGGCTCATGCGCCGCGGCTGACCCGACGGCCGATCACGCGGGCTGACCCCACGGCCGATCACGCGGCCGATCAGGCGGCGGCTCAGCCGCCCGGGTGGTCTCCCGGGCGGGCGCGCCGCCCGTGCCCGGGGCCGCGCGGCTCCAGGTTCTCGGCGAGGATCCGCCAGCCGCGCAGGAAGCTCGCCCGCTCGGCCGGGGTGAGCGACTCCAGCGTCGTCCGCAGCGGGCGCAGCCGGCGCCAGGCGAACCGCTCGATCGACGCGCGGTGCTCGTCGGCCAGGCTGACGATCATGCGCCGGCGGTCCCGCTCGTCCGGCCGCCGCTCGACGAAGCCGCCGCGCTGCAGCTCCCCGACCAGCTGGCTGACCGTGGCGGGGCTGAGCGCCATGTGGCGGGCGAGGACGCCCACCGGCGCCGGGCCGTGCAGGACGAGCTGCATCAGCGCGGGCACGTGCCGCGGCCCGAGCCCGGCCTCCTTCACCCGGCGGACGAGTTCCTCGGCGTCGGCGTGCCCGCCCTTCATGCCGCGCGCCATCCTGCCCATGAGCTGCACCATCGTCTCCAGATCGGCGTCGATCGACGCGGCGGCGCTGACGCGATCCTCGGGCATACCTTGAAGTTCAACATATTCCGTGATGCACTGCAAAACGTTGAAGTTCAAGATGTTTCACGCCCTGAGCCACGGGGACTCGGGGTCACCGGAAACTCCAGGCAGGGGGACGACCATGGCCGAAAGCCCGTCCACCAAGGTGGCGCCGCCGGGCGGTTCCGGCGGCGGCGAGCGGCTCGACCGGCAGACCATCGTGCTCGGCCTCGTGATCGTGGCGGGCACCGTGATGGCGATCCTCGACACCACGATCGTCAACGTCGCGCTGGAGACGCTCGGCCGCGACTTCTCCACCGGCCTGTCGACGATCCAGTGGGTCATCACCGGCTACCTGCTGGCCATGGGGACCGTCATCCCGCTCACCGGCTGGGCGGTCGACCGGTTCGGCGGACGGCGGGTGTGGCTGACCGCGATCGTGCTGTTCGTGACCGGATCCGTGCTGTCCGGCTCGGCCTGGAACATCGAATCCCTGATCGTCTTCCGGGTGCTGCAGGGGTTCGGCGGCGGCATGCTGATGCCGACCGGCATGGCCATCCTGACCATGGCGGCCGGCCCGCGGCGGCTCGGCCGGATCATGAGCATCGTCGGCGTCCCGATGCTGCTCGGGCCGGTCCTCGGCCCGGTGATCGGCGGGTGGCTGGTCGAGGACGTCGACTGGCGGTGGATCTTCTTCGTCAACGTGCCGGTCGGCGCGCTGGCCCTCGCGCTCGCCTGGTGGAAGGTGCCGCACGGCCACGGCGGGCACGGCGCGACGGCGCTCGACCTGCGCGGGCTGGCCCTGCTGCCGCCCGGGTTCGCGCTGCTGATCTACGGGCTGTCCACCGCGAGCCGCGGCGGCGGCTTCGGCGACCCCGCGACGATCGGCTGGCTCGTCGCGGGCGCGGTGCTGGTGGGCCTGTTCGTGCTGCACAGCCTGCGCCGCCGCGAACGCGCCCTGATCGACGTGCGGCTGTTCGCCGACCGGACGTTCTCGACCGCGGCCGTCATGGTGTCCCTCGTCGGCATGGCGCTCATGGGCGCGATGCTGCTGATCCCGCTCTTCTACCAGACCGCGCACGGCGAGGGCGCGTTCGCCGCCGGCCTGCTGCTGGCCCCGCAGGGCGTCGGCGCGGCGATCGCGATGCCGGTGGCCGGTGTGATCACCGACCGGTTCGGGGCCGGCCGCATCGTGCCGGTCGGCATCGTGCTGCTGGTGCTCGGCACCCTCCCCTTCGCGATGGTGGAGGCCGGCACGCCCTACTGGCTGCTCGGCGCCGCGCTGCTCGTGCGGGGCCTCGGGCTCGGCTGCACGATGATGCCGACCATGTCGGCCGCGCTCACGACGCTGAGCCGGGCGGCGGTGTCGCGGGCCAGCAGCACGCTGAACATCCTCGTGCAGCTCGGCGGGTCGGTCGGCACCGCGCTGCTGGCCGTCGTCCTGTCCCGCCAGATCAGCGACCGGATCCCGCAGGCGGCCGGCGGGGGCGGCGCGGGCGGCGTCGGCTCGATCCCCGAACAGATCCGGCAGCGGATCGCGCCGCAGCTGGCCGAGGCGTTCGGGAGCACGTTCTGGGTGTCGCTCGCCCTCACCGCCGTGATGATCGTCCCGGCGCTGATGCTGCCGGGGCACGGCGCGCAGCGGGACGAGGACGCCGGCGCGCCCCCGCCGCTCGGCTGACGGCCCGCCGGTCAGGACGCGATCGACCAGGTGGCCAGGCCGTTCTCGTGCTCGCGCGTGAGGCGCCTCGCCCGCTGGGCGTCCGGCGAGTACCGGTACCGTTCCGGGACGATGTGCGAGGTGCGGTACAGGCCCTTCAGGGCCAGCGTGGCCGCCAGGTCGGAGGTGGGCAGGCCCGGCATCCCGTACATGCGGCGGGCCCAGCGCGGCAGCGTCGCGACGGTCAGCGACCCGATGGCGGGCGCGGCGAGCTTCAGCGGCAGCAGATGCCGCGGGACGGCCGGGCTGAACATGCGGCGCAGCCCCTCGCGGGCCTCCCGGCACGCCCAGATCCGCCGCCGCATCTCCGCGTAGTACTCCTCCATCTCGGCGACCGTCGCGGGCACGTCCGCCGGGTCGATCCCGACGACCGCGGCGGCGCGGCGCTGCTCGTCGACGAAGGTGTCGGCGTCCTCGGCGGTCAGCGGGACGCCGGCCCGGCGCGCCACGTCGAGGTAGGAGTCGACCTCGCCCATGTGGACCCAGAGCAGGTTCTCCGGCTCGTCGATCGCGAACGTGTCGCCGGTGCGCATGTCGAGGCCGGTCATCTTGGAGTGCAGCCGGCGGACGCGGCGGCCCACCCGCTCGACCTCCTCCTCCGTCCCGTAGGTGCGGACGCGGACGAACTCGACCGTCCGGGTCAGCCGCGACCACGCGGCGGAGGGGTCCATGAGCTCGGAGTTCTGCGCCGTCCCCCACATCGAGCGCGGATGGAGCGCCTGCAGCAGCAGCGCCCTGATGCCGCCGACCATCAGCACGGGCTCGCCCATGACCCGCCAGGTCACCGAGCCCGGTCCGAACAGGCCGTGGTCCGCTCCCACCTCGCTCGGTTCGCGCACGTCGACCGCCTCCCCTCCGCCTCGACCGGGCGGAACGCGTCCGGCCAGGGTAAACCAGAACTTACCCTGCCATGATGTGCGTCACACGGGCTAGGGGGCGCCGTCTCCTCGTTGGACGGCGGCGCCCGAGCGCGGCTCAGCCGTCACCGTCCGCGTCCTCGACGGCCTCGTCGCGCTCGCCGGCCTCGGTCTGCTCGGTGATCCAGGCGAGATAGTCCATGCTGCCCGCCACCACGGGCGTCGCGATGATCTCCGGGGTGTCGTAGGAGTGCCCCTCGGTGATCAGGGAGGCCAGCTCGTCGAAGCGGTCGGCGGAGGTCTTGAACAGCACCATCCACTCCTCCGCCGACTCGATCTCGCCCTCCCACCAGTAGGTGCTCGCGATCGGCCCGACCAGCTGGGCGCAGGCCGCGAGCCGCTCGGCGACCGCCGACCGGGCCAGCTCGGCGGCCTCCGCGCGGGAGTCCGTCGTGGTCGTCACCTGGACGAAAGAGTGGGCCATGGCACGACTCCTTCCCGTTCGCCGTGCGGGCACGCCGGTCGCGCCGGCCCCTCCGGTCGCGCCGGCCGGGCGGTCACCGGGCCGGATGGACGACCAGCGCGCTGCCGCCGCCCCGCCGGGTCGGCTCCGCGACCGCCTGGACGAGCCCCGGCCGCAGGAACTCCAGCCCCGTCGCGGCGCCGATCACGCCCGCCGGCGGGCCGGGGAAGACCTCCAGCCGGTGCCCCCGCGCCGCGAGGCCGCCGCCGTACCTGTCGATGAACGGCTGCTCGGCGTAGACGAGCGGGGTGTTGCGCTGCGTGGCGCGCGGCGCGCTCAGCGCGGTGGGCAGGTCCATGCCGAGGTCGATGCGGTTCACCAGGATCTGCAGCACGGTCGTGATGATCGTCGATCCGCCGGGCGTGCCGAGGGCGAGCTTCGGCCGCCCGTCCTTCAGCACGAGCGTCGGGGACATGCTGCTGCGCGGCCGCTTGCGCGGGCCGGGCAGGTTCGGGTCGGGGGCCTGGCCGGGCGCGGGCGGCTGGAAGGAGAAGTCGGTCAGCTCGTTGTTGAGCAGGAAGCCCCGGCCGGGGACGGTGATGGCGCTGCCGCCGAACTGCTCGATCGACATCGTGTAGGAGGCGACGTTCCCCTGCTTGTCGGCGACGACGAGGTGGGTGGTCTGCGGGCCCTCGAACGCCAGCGCGCGGGTCTGCGCCCCGGGCGGGACGCACGGCTCGTAGCTCCCGTCGGGCGACCCGGGGGCGACCGGCGCGGGCGCGGCCTGGTCCGGCTTGATCAGGCAGGCGCGCTCCCGGGCGAAGCCGGCGGACAGCAGTTCGTCCAGCGGCACGTCCACCTTGTCCGCGTCGCCCACGTAGCGGCCGCGGTCGGCGTAGGCGAGCTTGGACGCCTCCAGGTAGTAGTGCAGGGCGGTGACCGGGTCGCGGGCGTCGAGGCGGAAGTTGCCCAGGATGTTGAGCGCCTCCCCCACCGTGGAGCCGCCGGACGACGACGGCGGCATGCCGTACACGTCCAGCCCCCGATAGGGGACGTGCGTGGGCTCGCGCGACACCGCCCGGTACGCGGCGAGGTCACCGCGCTCCATCAGTCCGGGGCGGACGTTGCGGGTCGACTCCGGGTCCACCGGCGGCTCGGCGACCGTCCTGGCGATCTCCTCGCCGAGGCCGCCCCCGTAGAACCAGTCCGTGCCGCGTTTCGCCAGCTGCCGGTAGGTGTCGGCGAGGTCGGGGTTGCGGAACACCGAGCCGACCTCGGGCACCTTCCCGCCCGGCAGGAACAGTTCGCGGGTGGGGACGATGTCGCGGAAGCGGGCCTCGTTGGTCGCGGTCTGGTCGTGGAACTCCTGGTCCACGACGAATCCCCGGTCGGCGATCTTGATGGCGGGCCGCAGCAGGGCGCCGAGGTCGCGGGTGCCGAACCGGCGGAGCGCGAGTTCCCACTGGGCGAGGGTGCCTGGGACGCCGACGCCGAGCCCGCTGGTGACGGCCTGGTCGAACGGGAGCGGCTTGCCCGTCGCCGGGTCGACGAAGGAGTCCTCCTTCATCCGCTTCGGCGCGAACTCGCGGCCGTCGAGAGCGTAGACGCGGCGCTTCCCGGCGTCGTAGTAGGTGATGTAGCCGCCGCCGCCGATCGCGGACACGTACGGCTCGGTGACGCCGAGCGTCGCGCCTGCGGCGACGGCCGCGTCCATCGCGTTGCCGCCGCGCTTCAGGACCTCCAGGGCCGTCCGGCTGGCGTCCGGGTCGACCGTCGACACTGCGCCGCCGTAGCCCGTCGCGACGGGCTGCTTGACCGGCGCTCCCGGATGCCCCGCGCGGGTTCCCGTCGCGAGGGCGGGCGCGGCGGCGGCGGGCAGGGCGGCGAGGGCGGTCAGCGACACGGCGACGGTCGCCGCGGCGGCGAGCGCCGTGCGGCGCCGGACGCGCGCGGGCCGGGGCCGGGCGGGATCGGACGGCTTCGGACGCGATGGCGAGCGGGACACCGGACCTCCAGACGAACGCGGCGTCCCTACGGTGCCACCGATCTTCGTCCGATGCCACCGTCCGCACCGGCCGACCCCGGTCGCGGCGGAGAAAGATCGACGGCGCTTCCGCGGCGGAAATCGGGGTTATTCGAGCGGAACGATCCATCCGAAAACGGTTCGGGAGTCGTTCGGCCGAACGGGAGTGCGCCATGCGGCACGTCGGCGACCTGCGCTTTGGCATGATGCGACGACGACGGGACGGCATCCATCCGAACGAGAACGTTGCGATTATGCCTATACGTGGTGAATTCTTAGGGACTTCGACCAGCCATCGCCGCGCGAACAGCGGCGCGGGTCCGCCCCCCTCCGGCCTGGGCCCGGGGGGCCGGACCATGACCTGGGACATGCGCATGCGCAACGACATGTTCCGCCGGCTGCCGGTGGAACGGGCGACCGGCCGGCTCTACGGCGGGCGGCACCGGCTCCGCGTGGTCTACCGGACCCGCGATCTCGTCGTGCTCGGCCTCGGCGTCATGATCGGCTCCGGCATCTTCAAGATCGCCGGCGAGCAGGCCGGCTCGACCGCCGGCCCCGGCGTGCTGATCTCCTTCCTCATCGCGGGCGGGGTGTGCGTGCTGGCCGCGCTCGCGTTCGCCGAGCTGTCCTCGATCATCCCGGTGGCGGGCAGCGCCTACTCCTTCAGCTACGTCGCGTTCGGCGAGGTGTGGGCGTGGGTCGTCGGCTGGGCGCTGATCATGGAGCTGCTGCTGGCCGCCTCGGTGCTCGCGCGGGTGTGGTCGCTGTACTTCACGCAGGCGCTGCACGACTTCGGGGTGCCGGTCCCGGGCGGGCTCGGCGACGTGATCGGGCAGGTGAAGGGGCCGGACGTGCTCGCCCTCGGCATCCTGCTGCTGGTCGTGCTGATGCTCGCCACCGGCAGCCGGCTGAGCCTGAAGTCGCTGTGGTTCATGGTGATGGCCAAGGTCATCGTGATCGGGCTCGTCATCGCCACCGGCCTGAAGTTCTTCGACGCGGGCAACCTCACCCCCTTCGTCCCGCCCGCCCGGCCGGCGCCCGAGGGCGACCGGACGGTGCTGGACGCGCTGCTCGGCGCGCTCGGCGGCGGGACCCCGCACGTGTTCGGCGTCTGGGGCCTGTTCGCCGCCGCGCCGGCCATCGCGTTCGCCTACATCGGGTTCGACCTCATCGCGACCGCCTCGGAGGAGACCGACGACGCGCCGCGCAAGGTGCCGCGCGGCATCCTCACCGCCCTGCTCAGCGCGATCGTGCTGTACGCGGCGGTGGCGATCGCGCTGGTCGGCATGGTCGGGATGGACGGCTTCGCCGGCCTCGACCCCGACAAGCTGCTGCTCGCCGCCGCGTTCGACGGGGTCGGCGCGAGCGCGATGAGCAAGATCGTCGATGGGGGCGCGGTGCTCGCGCTGACCACCGTCATCCTGGTCGTGGTGATCAGCCTGACCCGGGTGGTGTTCTCGATGGCCCGGGACGGGCTGCTGCCCCGCCCGCTCGCCGCGATGAGCCGCTACAAGGTGCCGTCCCGCGCCACGCTGCTGGCCGGCGGCGCGGCGCTGGTCATGTCGCAGGCGGTCGACGTGCTGACGCTGGAGCAGCTCGTCGTGATCGGCACGCTGTTCGCGTTCCTCTTCGTCGCCGCCGCGGTGCTCGCGCTGCGGCACTCCCGCCCCGACCTGCACCGGCCGTTCCGGATGCCCGCCGCGCCGCTCCTCGTGATCGTGACGATCTTCGCGGTCGGCTGGCTGATGCTGAACCTCAAGGTCCAGACGTGGGCGTACTTCGCGATCTGGATGGGGATCGGTCTCGTCCTGTACCTGTGCTACGGGCGCCGCAACAGCGAGATGAAGCTCCTGCTGGACGTGCCGCCGCCGGACCGCCCGGTCGCCGCCGCGATGGCGGCCGCTCCCCCGCCCGGGGCGCTGCCGCCCGGGGTCGTGCCCGCCGGCGGCCCCGGATTGGGCGAGCTCCCGTACCAGCCGGGCACGCGGGACGTCCGGCAGCCCGCCGGACCGTACGAGCCCTGGCCCGGCGACCGGCGGCCCGGCTTGCCGGAGAGTCCCTACCCGACGGGCCGGTACTCGGCCGGACGGCGGCCGGGCGGCCGGTTCGCGCAGGACCGGGACGATCACGGACGGGCGTACGGGCCCGGCGGGCAGGCGTACGACGAGCAGGCATACGACGAGCAGGCATACGACGAGCAGGGCCACGGCGAGGAGCACGAGGAGCCGCCGCCCGGCGGGCGGCATCACCGCTGAGGCCCGAGTCCGGAGCCGCGCTTTCGTGAAGCCCGGCCGAACGTAGCGGGCGCACTGGACAACCGGGTTCGTCCGGGTTATGTTCTTCTCATATCGAGATGAACTCACTCTGAGAATCACTCACTTGGAGATTGGCGAGAGGGCGCGGCATGACCCCGGACCCGAGGCGCGACGAGGCCGAGTTCCTCGCGAGCTACGACCCGCGCGACTACGACCCGGTCGCCGTGACGGTGGACGTGGTCGCGCTGACCATCCGCGACGGCGCCCTGCACGTCCTGCTGGTCCGGCGCGGATTCGCCCCGTACGCAGGCATGTGGGCGTTGCCGGGCGGCTTCGTCCAGGCGGGCGGGCCGCTGCGGGGCGCCGACGCCGAGGACCTTCCCGACGCGGCGGTCCGGGAGCTCGCCGAGGAGACCGGGCTCAGCGCCAAGGGCGGCGCGCTCGGCCGGGTCCACCTGGAACAGCTCGGCACGTACGGGTCCCCCGGACGCGACCCGCGGATGCGCGTCATCTCCGTCGCCCACCTGGCGTTCGCGCCGGAGCTGCCCGACCCGCAGGCGGGCGGCGACGCGGCCGACGCCGCCTGGGTTCCGGTGGACGCGCTGGGCCTGACCGATTCCGGGGAGCAGCGTCCCGGCACCACCCGCCGGCTGGCGTTCGACCACGCGCGGATCCTCGCGGACGGCCTGGAGCGGGCGCGCGGGAAGCTGGAGTACACCCCGCTCGCGACGGCGTTCTGCGGCGGCGAGTTCACGATCCCGGAGCTGCGCTCGGTGTACGAGGCGGTGTGGGGCGAGGAGCTGCACGCGGGCAACTTCCACCGGAAGGTCCTGTCGGTGCCCGGGTTCGTGGAGAGCACCGGCGCGACGTCCGACCGGGGCGGCCGGCGCGGCGGCCCCCGGCCCCGCCTCTACCGGGCCGGCGACGCGCGCCTCCTGCACCCCGCCCTGCTGCGGCCGAGCCGGGAGGAGGAGATCAGATGAGCGAGGCGAACGGGGCGGCGCGGTCCGGTTCCTCACGGGGCACGGAGATGGGCGCGCTGGACGACGCGCTGGCGCGGCTGGATCGGGCGCGGGTCCCGGCCGACCTGTTCGGCGAGGACGAGGCGGAGGCGGCGCGGCGCTACCGGCGGCTGGCCCGGCTCGTCCACCCGGACGCGACCGGCGGACGCACCCGCGACGCGTTCATCAGGCTGAACGCGCTCTGGCGCGCCTACCGGCGGGACGACCCGGCCCTGTTCACCACACGCCGCCACACGTACCGGCTGGACGGCGACCCGATCGGCGGCGACCTCGCCGAGCTGTACGCGGCGCGTTCCGAGACCGGACGCGAGGTGCTGCTGAAGATGCCGCGCGACCCGCGCGACAGCGACCTGGTCGAGCGCGAGGCGGTCGCGCTGCGCCAGCTCCACGACGACGGCGACGGGAGGTTCCTGCCGTACGTCCCGCGCCTGGTCGAGTCGTTCACGCACCGGGACGCGGCGACCGGGGCCCGGCGGCGGGTCAACGTGATCGCCGCGCTGGACGGGTTCCACAGCCTGGCCGCGGTCCAGGCGGCGTTCCCGGACGGCGTCGACCCGCGCGACGCGGCCTGGATGTGGCGGCGGCTGCTGGTCGGCCTCGGGTTCGCGCACCGCGCGGGGGTCCTGCACGGCGCGGTGCTGCCCGAGCACGTGATGATCCACCCGGAGCGGCACGGCCTGGTCCTCGTCGACTGGTGCTACTCGGTGCCCGGCTGCCATGCCCGCACCGACCCGTCCGGGCGCGTCCCGGCGATGGTCGCCCGGCACGCCGGCCGGTACCCGCCCGAGGTGCCGGGGCGGCGGCCGGCGAGCCCGGCGACCGACATCCACATGGCCACCCGGTGCATGACCGGCCTCATGGGCGACAAGGCGCCCCCGGCGATGCGCTCGTTCGCGCGCGGCTGCACCCTGCCCGCGCAGAGCCGGCGCCCGTCCGACGCCTGGCGGCTGCTGGCCGAGCTGGACGAGCTGCTGGAGCGGCTCTACGGCCGGCGGCGCTTCCGCCCCTTCCACCTGCCCTCCCCACGCTGAAGGAGATCACCATGGGAAGCGGAAACTGGTCCACCGACGTCTACGCCGCCCGCGCGAGCTACCGCGCGTCCACCGGCGCGAGCGCGTTCGCCTACTCCGACGGCGGCGCCACGGCCGTCCACGCCGACCTCGACCCGTTCGGCGTGACCGCCCGGGAGAGCCGGGACTCCGACGACCACCCGGAGTCGCTCGCGATCGGCGTGCTGTTCGACGTGACCGGGTCGATGGGGAACGTGCCCCGGACGCTGCAGGCCAAGCTCCCCGACCTGCTCGGGCTGCTGCTGCGCAAGGGGTACGTCCGCGACCCGCACATCCTGTTCGGCGCGGTCGGCGACGCGACCTGCGACCGCGCGCCGCTGCAGGTCGGCCAGTTCGAGGCCGACAACCGGATGGACGACGACCTCGGCAAGATCCTCCTCGAAGGCGGGGGCGGCGGCCAGATGCGCGAGTCGTACGAGCTGGCCATGTACTTCATGGCCCGGCACACCTCGATCGACTGCTTCGAGAAGCGCGGGAAGCGCGGCTACCTGTTCATGATCGGCGACGAGCTGGCCTACCCGAAGGTCAAGCGGCGCGAGATCGCCAAGATCATCGGGGCGGAGCCGGACGAGGACGTCCCGGTCGCCGAGATCGTCCGGGAGCTGCGGCGCAAGTACGACCTGTACTTCATCATCCCCGAGGGGGCGTACCACTCCGGGAGCCGCGAGCTGACGGACTTCTGGCGGGACCTCCTCGGCCAGAACGTCCTCTACCTGGACGATCTGGACGCGGTGTGCGAGACGATCGCGCTCACCATCGGGCTCGCCGAGGACGCCATCGACCTCGACGAGGGTCTGGAGCACCTGGCGGAGGCCGGGTCGGACGCCGGGGCGTCGGTGTCGCGCGCCCTCGCCCGGCTGGACGCGTCCCGCGCCCCGGTCGCGGTGTCGTCCACGCCGCCGGGGCTGGACGCCTCGGCACCGTCCGCGACGACCCGCCTCTGAGCCGTGGACCACGTGATCGTCGTCGACCTCGGGTTCGGGGACGCGGGCAAGGGCACGGTCGTCGACCACCTCTGCTCCGCGGGCGCCGTTCCGCCGGGGGGACGCTCCCCCGGCGGAACGGCCGGACGGGTGGGCGGTCCACGGAGTGTCGCCGCGGTCGTCCGTTTCAACGGCGGCGCGCAGGCGGCGCACAACGTCGTCGCGGCGGACGGGCGGCACCACACGTTCGCCCAGTTCGGCTCGGGGACGTTCACGCCCGGCGTGCGCACGCACCTGTCGCGGTTCATGATGGTCGACCCGCTCGCGCTCGCCGCCGAGGCCGACCACCTCCGGGCCGTGGGCGCCCGCGACGCGCTCGACCGGCTCACCGTGGACCGCGACGCGCCGCTGACGACGCCGTACCACCGGGCCGCCAACCGCGCGCGGGAGTCGGCGCGCGGCACGGCCCGGCACGGGTCGTGCGGCATGGGCGTCGGCGAGACCGCGTCCTACGCGCTCGCGCACGACGACGCGCCCCGCGCGGGCGACTGCCTGTCGCCCGCGCGGCTGCGGCGCAGGCTGGCCGCCGTCCGCGACTGGTACCGCGACACGTTCCCCGGCGGCGGGGACGTCCCGGACGTGGACGCCTGCGCCGACGCCTTCACCGCGTTCGGCGACCGGGCCCGGATCGTCGGCGGCGGTCACCTCCGCGGCCTGCTGCGCGGCGGGACCGTGGTGTTCGAGGGGGCCCAGGGCGTCCTGCTGGACGAGTGGCACGGCTTCCATCCGTACACGACCTGGTCGACGACGACGTTCGCCAACGCCGAGACGCTGCTGGCGGAGGCGGGCGCGTCCGCGACGCGGCTGGGCGTGCTGCGCGCGTACGCGACCCGGCACGGTCCCGGCCCGTTCGTCACCGAGGACCCGGCGCTGACCGCCGACCTCCCCGACCGGCACAACCGCGCGGGCCGCTGGCAGGGCGCGTTCCGCGTCGGCCACCTCGACGCCGTCGCGCTCCGGTACGCGCTGGAGGCGGCGGGCGGCGTCGACGGCCTGGCGGTCACGCACCTGGACGTTGCGGGGGCACGTCCAGACCTGCGCGCCTGCCTGGCCTATGACCTGGACGGCGAGCGGGTCGAGCGGCTGGAGACCGGGCCGCCCGACCTCGCCCGCCAGGCCGCCCTCACCCGCCGCCTGCTCCGCGCGCGTCCCGTCTACGCGCCGCTCGGCGACCCCGTCGAGACGGTCGAGGACGCGCTGCGGGCGCCGGTCGTCCTGCGCTCCTACGGTCCGGCCTCGGCCGACAAGCGAAGTGGCCACCTTCGGACACGCATTGACCTCGACCTCCGTTGAGACCAAGATCCCGCTGAACGTTCGCGGATCTCCCGGAGGTGGACGTTGCGTCTCCCCCAGCGCACCCTGTCGGCCCTCGCGGCGATCGCCGCGTCCCTCACCCTGCTGGCCGTCCCGCCCGCGCCGGCCGCGGCGGCGGACACGGGCGACGGCTGTGACCCGATCGACCCGGCCGCCTGCCTGCTGCCGTTCCCGAGCAACTGGTACACGGTGGCGGACGCGGGCACCGCGACGGGCCGCCGCGTCCAGATGAAGACGACGATCAAGAACGCGCTCGGCGTGCCCGTGGCACCGGGCGAGTGGAACCGCGCCGACGGCTTCTCCCCCGGGTCGGCGCTGCTCAGCCGCGTCCCGGGCATCGACCTGGCCCGCACCGGCGCCGCCCCGATCACCGACATCGGAGCCTCGCTGCGCGCCGACGCCCCGATCGTGATCGTGGACACCGCGACCGGCGAGCGCTGGCCCTACTGGGCGGAACTGGACGCGAACGCGCCCGATGACCGGAAGGCACTGATCGTCCGTCCGGCGAAGAACTTCCGGGAGGGGCACCGCTACGCGGTCGCGCTGCGCGACCTGCGCGACGCCGCCGGGAACCTGATCGCGCCGAACCCCGCCTTCGCCAGGATCCTCGGGCCCGACCTGCCGCCCGGCGACCCCCTCGCCGCACGGCAGCGGGACGAGAAGAAGGTCCTCGCCGCGCTCCGGCGGAACGGCGTGGGCCGCGACGGCCTCTACCTGGCCTGGGACTTCACCGTCGCGAGCCGGCAGAGCCTCGCCGGCCCCATGCTGCACATGCGCGACGAGGCGCTCGGCAAGCTCGGCGACCGGTCGCCGTCCTTCCTCGTGACGCAGGTGACGGACGGCGTGGACGACAGGATCGCCCGCGAGGTCAAGGGCGTCGTCTGGGCGCCGAGCTACCTCGACCAGTACGGCGGGCTTCCCGGCTCGTCGCTGCACCGGGGCGGGGACGGGCGGCCGTCGCAGCTGCCCGGCAACTCCCAGGCCGTCCCGTTCCAGTGCGAGATCCCGAAGTCGGCGTTCACCGACCCGGCCCGTCCCGCCCTCTACGGGCACGGGCTCCTCGGCGGCGAGGGAGAGGTCGACGCGGGCAACGTCAAGTCGATGGCGGCCGAGCACGGCTTCATGTTCTGCGCGACCAGGTGGATCGGCATGTCCGAGGAGGACGTCCCGAACGTGGTCACGGCGCTGGCCGACCTCACCCGCTTCCGGACGGTCGCGGACCGCCTCCAGCAGAGCATGCTCAACTTCACCTTCCTCGGCCGCGCCATGACCCGCGGCTTCGCCGGGCACAAGGCGTTCCAGAACGGCGCGGGCGCGTCCCTGATCGACACCGGGGCCGGGCTGGTCTACGACGGGAACAGCCAGGGCGGGATCATGGGCGGCGCCCTCACCGCCGTGTCCCCCGACATCCGGCGGGCCGTCCTCGGCGTCCCGGCGATGAACTACAGCACGCTGCTCAACCGCAGCGCCGACTTCCCGGAGTACGCGCAGGTCCTCGACCTGTTCTATCCGGACAAGCTCGACCAGCAGATCGGCCTCGCGCTGATCCAGATGCTGTGGGACCGCGGCGAGGCGAACGGCTACGCCTGGCACATGACGGACGATCCGCTGCCGAACACGCCCAAGCACCGGGTGCTGATGCACGTGGCGTTCGGCGACCACCAGGTGGCGCCCGTGGCCGCCGAGGTCCAGGCGCGCACGATCGGGGCCCGCGTCCACGCGCCGGCCGTCACGCCCGGCCGCAGTCCCGACACGGTGCCGTACTGGGGCATCCCGGTGTTCGGCTCGTCCTACGACGGCTCGGCCATGATCGTGTGGGACAGCGGCTCCCCGGCTCCGCCGCTGACGAACACGCCGCCGACGCAGGGCCGCGACCCGCACTCCGACCCGCGCAACAACGCCGACGCCCGCCGCCAGAAGGCGACGTTCCTGAAGACCGGAACGGTCATGGACGTGTGCAGAGGGGGCCCCTGCGTCATCACGCCATGACCCGCACCTGAGAAGATCGGAACATGCTCCAGGTCTGCCCGAACGGACCCCGGACCGAGGGGGTACCGGTCTCGCCGGAAGAGGTCGCCGCCGCGGTCCGCGCCGCCGCCGACGTCGGCGCGCAGGACGCGCACCTGCACCCGAAGGACGCCACGGGCGCCGACACCCTGGACCCGTTCCACGTCGCGGAGACGATCACCGCCGTCCGCGCGCGGACCCCGTCCATCGACGTCGGCGTCACCACCGGCGCGTGGACGGCCCCGGACCCGGCCGAGCGCGCCGCGCTGATCCGCTCCTGGACGGTCCTGCCCGACCACGCGTCGGTGAACTTCCACGAGAGCGGCGCCGAGATGGTCGCCGAGGCGCTGTTCGAGCGGGGCGTCGCGATCGAGGCGGGCATCTTCTCCGGCACCGAGGGCGCCGAGCGGTTCCTGCGCTGGCCGCACGCCCACCACGTGCTGCGCGTCCTCGCCGAGGTCACCGACACCGCCCCGGAGACCGCGACCGACACCGCCAAGGCGCTCCTGCACGCGATCGGCACCCGGCACGCCCGGCCGATCCTGCTGCACGGCGAGGACGGCGGCGCCTGGCCGGTGCTGCGCCTCGCCGTCCGGCACAACCTGGACGTCCGGATCGGGCTGGAGGACACCCTCACCCTCCCGGACGGCTCCCCCGCCGGGGACAACGCCGCCCTGGTCCAGACGGCGCGCGCCCTGCTCGCCCCGTGAGGTCTCAGGAGCGGGGGTTGTGGCCGGCGGAGTCCAGACGGGCCCAGTCGGCCTCCCACATCTCGTCGCGGTGCCTGTCGCAGCGGTGGCGCACGAGCGCGTAGGAGAACAGCACGGGTACCGCGCAGCCGAGGACGGCGGCGGCGCCCGCGTAGACGGCGTCGGTCACCGTGCGGCTGTGCGGGCGGGGATGCACGGTCGGATTGCCGCCGGCGTCGATCCAGATCGTCCGGTGCGCTCCGACCTTGACGTCGTTCCAGGTCGGCAGCGTCCCGACGCGGGGCTTGCCGTTGGGGCCCGGCCAGGTGGCCTGGACGGTCTCGTGGATGTAGCGGTCGCTGGAGGAGCCGAACCCGCCGGTCGAGGTGACGGTGGCGACGACCTGGTGCCGGTTCGCCCGCTCCGCGTGCTCCGCGCCGGTTCCGGCGCGGTAGGACCAGTTCGCGGCCAGAGCCGCCAGTGGCGGTGCCACGCCCAGCAGCACCAAGAGCAGCCCGAGTGCGATCAACCGCTGGACGCGGTCCACCCGGCGGCGCAGCTCGTTGCGTTCGAGCCCGAGCCGGCGGCGCAGCCGGACGAGCGGCGTGCCACCGCGGCGGATGCCTGACCTGCGCATCTGCGTTCACCTCCCCGGGGAGCGCCCCCCCGGCAAGAGGCCTTCAGCCTTCTTTACCGAGGATATTCCCGAGTTCGTCGATAGGCACATCGCCGCTGGCCGAATCATTTCCGGCTTCACGCCCGATATGCCGGTTTGATGACCGTTTTAGGCCATCGTCCGGACCTGCCGGCTCCCGCCGCGCACCCACGGCCAGCGACAGCAGCGCCCCGAGCGCGCACATCCCGGCGGTGATCCAGAAGATCTCCTGGTACTCGGTGCGGAGCGCGTCCCGCAGCGCCGCGTCGTAGACCTCCATCTGCCGCGCGAACTCGTCCTTCGACATCAGGAACGGCAGCGGCGGCTTCAGGTCCGCCGTCAGCGCGTGGAACCGGTAGAAGCCCCACGCCGACAGCGCCGAGACGCCGAGCAGCATCCCCATCATCCGCGCCACGACCACCGCGGCGGACGCGACGCCGTGCCGCGCCGCCGGGACGAACGCCAGCACCGCCGACGACACCGGCGCGATCACCAGGCCGAGACCGAGGCCGGTCACCACGAGATCGACGTCCATGCGCGGGAACGGCCCGTACGAGGCGCTCGCCAGGTCCGCCGGCCAGCCCGCGATCAGCAGGTAGCCCACGGCGGAGACCGCCATGCCCGCCGCCATCGGCCACCGCTCCCCCACCCGGCGGGCGAGCAGCCCTCCGGCCAGCGCCGCGACCGGCAGCGCCACCAGGAACCTCGTCAGCAGCAGCGCGCCCTCCGTGGTGTCCTTGTGCAGGACGGTCTGCGCCACCAGCACCACGTCCACGAGCGTCACCATCAGCGCCGCGCCCGACAGCAGGCTCACGCTCAGCGTGGCCAGCAACGGCCCCCGCCGCACCCCGGACAGGTCCAGCAGCCGCGTCCTCGACCTGATCTCCCACAGGACGAACACCGCGAGGACGACGGCGCCCGCACCGAGCACCGGCAGCCCCCACGGCGGCAGCGCCGACTCCTCCGGCTCCGGGTTGTAGACGGCCGCGACCAGCAGGCCCAGGCCCAGCGCCAGCAGCAGGCCGCCGACGACGTCCACCCCGGGCCGCGGCCCCTCCCGACGCCCGCCCGGCACGGCGACCTGGACGGCGGCCATCGCCACGACCACCAGCGGGACGTTGATCCAGAAGATCGCCCGCCAGTCGAGCACCGCCGCGATCCCCGCCCCGTACAGCGGGCCCAGCACGCTTCCCAGCTCCTGCGCCGCGCCGACCGCGCCGAGCACCACCGGACGCTGCCGCTCCTCCCACAGATCCCCGGCCAGCGCCATCGTCACCGGCAGCAGCGCGCCGCCCGCGACGCCCTGCACCACCCGCCCCGCGGTCAGCACCGGCACGTCCGGCGCCAGCGCCGTCACCACCGAACCCGCCGCGAAGAACACCAGGCACGCCTGCAGCAGCGGCCGCCGGCCGAACCGGTCCGACAGCTGCCCGAGCAGCGGCATCGCCGCCACGTACCCCAGCAGGAACCCCGTCAGGACGGGCGTCACCCGCTCCAGCCGGTTGATCGGGATCCCGACGTCCTTCACCATCGGCACCAGGACCGTCGTCACCACGTACGCGTCCAGCGCGGCCAGCAGCACCACCGCGCCGCCCGCCCCGATCGCGACCCGGCGCCGCACCCTCATCCCCGCCGCCCTACTTCGGCGCGCTGATCTTGTACGGGGCGTCGAACTCGGTGAACGAGATCACCACCGCTCCGCCCGCCGCGAACCGCCCGCGCACCTTCACCAGCCGGTGGTCGGCCCTGCTCACCCACACCTGGCCGTCCATGTCCTCGTTGATCCCCGGGATCAGGCCCGCGATCTGCGCCTTCGGCAGCTTCGCGCCCACCCGGTAGGCCTCCTTGCCGTCCACCTTCTCCACCGCCTGCGGCTCCGGCGACCGCGCCGACGTCAGCAGCATCGGGATCCCCCGCTGCGGATCCAGCACCGCCGACGGGTCGTACACGTTCGCCGCCAGGGCCTTCGGCAGCTTCCGCCAGCCGCCCGTCCCCGCGTCCAGGTAGATGCTGTCGCCCACCGCGACGACCTTCATCTCCACGTTCTGGCCCTGCTGCTCGATCGTCAGCGTCCCCTGCGCGTCCCCGCTGCGGAGCAGCTTCATGTCGCCGCCCTTCACGATGACCGGGGTCTTGCCGTCCGACTCCACCGTGAACCCGACGCTCTTCAGGCGTCCCATCGCGTCCGCAGCCTGGCGAAGCGTCTGCGCGGCGTCGAAATCCGCCTTCTCTCCGGCCTCACCGGAGCCGCCGCCGTCACACGCGCCGGAGAACAGCAGCGCCAGCAGTACGGGAACGAGAACGAGCATGCGTCTGGACATACGCGGGACCCTACCGACGGGTCACCACAGCCGTCACTCGCCTACAGGTATGACATCGCCCCGCCAAAAGGAGGACATCGCCACGCGCCGCGGCGCGCGCCGCCGCTAAGATTGCACCGGCGAAACCCCCGCCGTCACGGGGGACCGCCTCGGGGCGGTAGCTCAGCTGGTCAGAGCAGGAGACTCATAATCTCCCGGTCGCGGGTTCGAGTCCCGCCCGCCCTACCGAGCCGGCCGAGGCCGGCGGGTCCGTCGCGGTCGTGCTGCGCCGGGCCCTAGGCCGGCCAGTCGGGGCGGCGTTTGTCCAGGAAGGCCGTCATGCCCTCCTGGGCCTCCGGGGTCTGGCTGGAGGCGGCCATCACCTCGATCGCGTAGGCGTAGGCGTCCTGTTCGGGACGGTCGAGCTGGGCGTACATGGCCTGCTTCCCCAGGGCCTTGCTGCGGGGGCTGCCCTGGGTGGCGCGCTCGAGGAGGTCCCGGGCGGCCTTGTCGAGTTCGTCGTCGGGCACCGCGTAGTTGATCAGGCCCCAGTCGGCCGCCGTCCTCGCGTCGAAGACCTCGCCGGTGAGCGCCATCTCCGCGGCGCGTTTGCGGCCGATGTTGTGCGAGATGGCGACCAGGGGCGTGTGGCAGAACCAGCCGCCCTTGCCGCCGGGGGCGGCGAAGCCCGCGCTCTCGGCGGCCACGGCCAAATCGCAGCTGGCGACGAGCTGGCAGCCGGCGGCGGTGGCCAGTCCGTGCACTCTGGCCACCACCACCTGCGGGACGGACTGGATCGTCCGCATCAGGTCCGCGCACACCTGGAGAAGCTCGCGGACGTCGGCGTGGGAGGCCCCGGCCATGTCGGCGAAGTCGTGGCCCGCGGAGAAGACCGGGCCGTTCGCGGCGAAGATGACCCCGCGGGCGTCTGTGGCGCCTACCTGGCCGAACGTGTCCGTCAGTTCTTCCAGAAAGGTGCGGGAAAGCGCGTTGCGGCGGCGCGGGCGGTTCATGGTGATCGTGGTGAACGGGCCGTCGCGGTGCAGCAGGACGTCTTTGTCATCGCTCATGCTTCGACGTTATGTCAGGCCCCCGTCGTACGGTGGGCGGGTCCGAGGACCGAGGGGGTATGGCCTTGAAGCTGCTCACCGCCACCAACGCCGGCCAGGGATTGCGCGACAACGACTTCGACTGGTGCGTCGAGGGGGAGCTCGTCCACATCGGGACGGTGTGCGCCCGCGACCAGGGAGACCCGGACGGCGGCTGCGGCTGCGGCCGGTCCTTCGCCGGGCTCAACTCGCACCGCGCCACGACGACCGCGATGGTCCGGGACGTGCCCGGCTTCACCGAAGACGACCGCGTCCTGGCGATCCGCTCCAGCCTTGAGCAGCAGGGCTGCGATCCCTCGTTCGCCGAGCACGAGGCGGCGCTGCTGCGGTGCCTCGTCCGCGACTGGCCGGTGGGCGTGATCGTCGAGCGGCGGCTGGACGAGATCGTGGTCAGGCAGGTCGTCCAACCCTAGATTCCGGAGAGGCGCGCGACGCTCGTCGCGTTGTCCCGCTCCAGCCGCTCCCTGCCGCGGCGACGGCGGCTCCGGTGCGCCACCGCCGCTGAAGTTTCCGTCCGGTCTCCCTCATGCCGCGACACCTCGTGTCGGGACGTACGCATGCGCGCCCCCGGACGGCCGAACCTCGCCGCGACTGTGCTCGCCGCACAACCCGAACGACGTTCGATTGGACCCTCGCCACGTCTTCCCCTCGGCCTGTGGACGCAGGTCGGCGGCCCGTGCTGGGCTGCCCGCCACACGAACTTGTGGAGGGGCGAATGACGAACGGGACCCTCGCGGTCCGCGATCTGTCGGTGAGCTACGGGCGCGCGGTGCGGGCCCTGCGCGGTGTCTCGCTGGAGGTCCCGGCGGGCTCGGTCACGGCCGTGCTCGGCGCGAACGGGGCGGGCAAGACGACCCTGCTCCGGGCGATCTCGGGGACGCTGCCGTTCCACCGCGGGGCGGTGGACACCGGCGCGGTCCGGCTCGGCGACCGGTCCCTCAGCGGGCTGCACCCGGCCACCGTCGTGGCGGCCGGGGTGGTGCAGGTCCCGGAGGGACGGCGGGTGTTCGGCCGGCTCAGCGTGGAGGAGAACCTGCGGGCGGGCGCGCTCGGGGCGCCCGGACGCGGCGCCGCGGCCAGGGCGCACGCGCGGGTGCTGGAGCTGTTCCCGGTGCTCGCCGAGCGGGCCAGGCAGCGGGCGGGGCTCCTGTCCGGCGGCGAGCAGCAGATGCTCGCGATCGGGCGGGCGCTGATGGCGTGCCCGTCGGTGCTGCTGCTCGACGAGCCCACGCTCGGCCTCGCGCCGCTGATGGCCGAGCGGATCGCCGAGACCGTCCGGGAGATCAACCTCCAGGGCACCGCGATCCTGCTGATCGAGCAGAACGCGGCGCTCGCGCTGGAGCTGTCGTCGACCGCGCACGTGCTGGAGGTCGGCGCGGTCACGCTGCACGGGCCGTCGGCGGAACTGGCCGCGAGCGACGAGGTCCGGCGGCGCTACCTCGGCGTCGGCGGCGAGGGGGACGACGGCGAGGACGACGGCGACGGGAACGATTCCGTTCCGCCGCCTTCGCTGGAGCGGTGGGCGGGATGAGCGGGCTCGTGGTCGACGGGCTCACGGTGCGGTTCGCCGGGCTCACCGCGCTGGACGGGGTCGGGTTCACGGTCGCGCCGGGCAGCGTCCACGCGATCATCGGGCCGAACGGGGCGGGCAAGTCGACGTGCTTCAACGTGCTGTCCGGCGTCTACCGGGCGAGCGAGGGCAGCGTCCGGTTCGGCGGCGCGGAGCTGACCTCGCTGCCCCCGCACCGGATCGCGGGGCTCGGCGTGGCCCGGACGTTCCAGAACATCGCGCTGTCGCGGCACCTGTCCGTCGAGGACAACCTGATGCTCGGGCGGCACCGGCTCACCCGGGCCGGGTTCGCGTCGGCGGGGCTGCGGCTGCCGCGGGCGCGCCGCGAGGACGCCCGGCACCGCGCACGGGTCCGCGACATCGCCCGGTTCGTGGGGGTCGGCGAGCATCTGGAGGCACGCGTCGGGCTGCTGTCCTACGGCGTCCAGAAGCGGGTCGAGCTGGCCCGCGCCCTCGCGATGGAACCCCGGCTGCTGCTCCTGGACGAGCCCGTGGCCGGGATGAACGGCGCGGAGCGCAGGCGGATGGCGGAGGTCATCGGCCGGGTCCGCGCCGACCTCGGCGTCTCGGTCCTGCTGGTGGAGCACGACATGGGGATGGTCATGCGGCTGGCCGACGAGGTCACCGTCCTCGACTTCGGCCGGCGCATAGCGGGCGGCGAGCCGGAGCGGGTGCAGCGGGACCCGGCCGTGATCCGCGCCTATCTCGGCGCCGCGCACGAGCCGCAGCCCGCGGATTCGGAGGGAAACCCTTGAGCACGTTCATCGAGCTGGTGGTCAACGGGGTCTCGGCGGGATCGGTGTACGCGCTGATCGCCCTCGGCTTCGTGATCATCTTCAAGGCCACCGAGGTGGTCAACTTCGCGCACGCGTCGCTGCTGCTCGCCGGCGGCTACGTGACGGCGGTCCTGCACGGCGACATCGGGTTCCTGCCGGCGCTCGGCGCGGGCATCGCCGCGGCCGCCGTCGCGGGCGCGCTGGTCGAGCTGCTGGTGCTGCGCCGCGCCCGCGCCGAACACCACGCGGTGCTCGCGATCGTCACGATCGGCGTCGACATCGTGCTGACGACCGCGCTGACGCGGGAGATCGGCACGCAGGTCCTGTCGATGGGCGACCCCTGGCAGAACAAGATCGTCTATGTGGCGGGCATCGGCGTCGCGCAGACCCGCATCGCCGCGTTCGTGGTCGCGTCCCTGCTGATCACGGCGTTCCTGCTGGCGTTCCGCTACACCTCGTGGGGCGTGGCGATGCGGGCGGCGGCCGAGGACGGGGAGACGGCGGCGCTGATGGGCGTCCGGCTCGGCCGCGTCTCGCTGGCCGCGTGGGCGATCGCGGGCGCGCTCGCGGCGGTCGCGGCGCTGTTCCTGACCGTGTTCCCCACGCCGGGCCTGGACCGCAGCACCTCGTTCGCGGCGATGAAGGCGTTCCCGGCCGCGATCCTCGGCGGGCTCGACTCGACGACGGGCGCCCTCGTGGGCGGCCTCGTCGTCGGGCTCACCGAGTCGCTCGTGACCGGCTACCAGGGCGATCTCGCGTTCCTGGGGCGCGGCATCGGCGAGGTGGCGCCGTTCCTGGTGATGCTCGCCGTGCTGCTGGTCCGTCCGGCCGGGCTGTTCGGGACGAGGGAGCTGTCGCGTGTCTGAACGTCCGCTCCGCCTCGGAGCCGCGATCGGGGCGGTCCTGGTCCTGCTCGCCATGCCCTTCTACCTGGACGCGTTCTGGCTGCAGACCGGCCTGTTCGCGATGTCGGCGGCGATCGGCGCCATCGGCCTGAACCTGCTGACCGGCGCCACCGGGCAGCTGTCGATGGGGCACGCGTTCTTCCTCGCCGTCGGCGCCTACGGGTACGTGTACCTGGCGTCCGACCCGGGTCCGCACGTGGCGGGGCTCGGGCTGCCGACGCCGCTGTCGTTCGTCGGCGCGATCGTCCTCGCCGGCGTCGCGGGCGGGCTGTTCAGCCCCATCGCCGGGCGGCTGCGCGGCGTCTACCTCGGCATCGCGTCCCTCGCGCTGATCTTCATCGGCCAGCACGTGCTGTTCAACGCCGAGGGCGTCACCGGCGGGTTCAACGGCCGGGACGTCCCGCCGCTGGAGCTGGCCGGGTTCCGCTTCGACGACTCCCCCGAGCTGGTGCTGTTCGAGGTGCCGCTCGGGGCGCTGGAGCGGCTGTGGTTCCTCGCCGTCCTGCTGCTGGTCCCGGCGGCGTGGATCGCGCGCGGCATCCTGCGCGGCAGGCCGGGACGCGCGATGAACACGATCCGCGACCACGAGACGGCGGCCGCGGTGATGGGCGTGCCCGTCGCGCGCTACCGGGCCGGGGTGTTCGTGCTGTCGTCGATGTACGCGGGGGCGGCCGGGGCGCTGCTCGCGCTGGCGTTCCGGCGGACCGTCCCGGACTACTTCGGCATGTTCCTGTCCCTGGACTACCTCGCCATGATCGTCATCGGCGGGCTGGGCACCGCCGCCGGGGCCGTCGCCGGCGCGGTGTTCGTGTCCGTCCTGCCCCAGCTGCTCACCCGCTTCGGCGACGACCTGCCGCTCGTCGCCGCACCGGGCTCCGCCGGGGTCTCCCCCGCCGAGGCCGCCCGGATCCTGTACGGCGCCGCCGTCGTCGCCGTCGTGCTGTTCCTTCCCGGCGGCCTGGCCGGGGCGTGGCCGCGGCTGCGCATCGCCGCGTCCCGGCGCCGGGACGCCCGTCCCCTCACCCGACTCGAACAAGAGGAGCAACCCACATGAACCGTTCGGCACGTCTCACGGCGGTCGCCGCCCTGGCGCTCGCGCTGCCGCTGAGCATGGCGTCCGGCTGCAGCAGCAAGGCGTCCGGCGGCTCCGGCGGAACCGGCGCGGACGGCGTCAAGACCGGCCCCGGCGTCACCGACGACACGATCCGCGTCGGGATCGAGACCGACCTGACCGGCGTGTACGCGCCGCTCGGCAAGAGCCTCACCCAGGCGCAGCAGCTCTACTTCGAGCAGGTCAACGCGCAGGGCGGGATCTGCGGCCGCAAGATCGAGCTGGTCGTCCGCGACCACGGCTACGACGTGCAGAAGGCGGTGTCCGGGTACAGCGAGCTGCAGGCGGACGTCATCGGCCTCGCGCAGTTCGTCGGGTCGCCGATGGTGACGGCGCTCAGGCAGCGGATCACCGCCGACAAGATGTTCGTGATCCCGAACGCGTGGGCGACGACGCTGCTCGGCAACAAGTACATCCAGGTCACCGGGACCACCTACGACGTCGACATGATCAACGCCCTGGACTTCCTCACCAAGGAGAAGGGCATCGGGAAGGGCGACAAGATCGGGCACGTGTACTTCGAGGGCGACTACGGCGAGAGCGCCCTCGCCGGGTCCAAGTACGCGGCGGGCAGGCTCGGCCTGACGGTCGTCGAGCAGAAGATCAAGGCGACCGACAACGACATGACCACGCAGGTCTCGGCGCTGAAGGACGCCGAGGTGAAGGCGATCCTGATGAGCGCGGGGCCGAGGCAGTCGGCGTCGCTGGCGGGCGTCGCCCGCAGCAAGGGCATGACGGCGCCGATCGTGGCGAGCAACTCCGGGTTCTCCCCGCAGCTGCTGCAGTCCTCGGCCGCGCCCGCGCTGGCCAAGGGCTTCTACCTCGCCACGGCCGGCGCGCCGATCTCCTCCGACCTCCCGGCGATCAAGAAGCTGGCCGCCGACTACGGCAAGAAGTACCCGGGGCAGCCGCGTGACAGCGCGGTCGTCAACGGCTACACCGGCGCCGTGATCTTCGCGGACGCGCTGAAGAAGGCGTGCGAGGCCAAGGACCTCACCCGCGACGGCCTGATCGGCGCCCACCGGGCGACCACCGCGCACGACGGCGGCTACGGCACGCCGATGGACTTCTCGAAGGTGGACGAGCCGGGCACCCGCAAGACCTACATCCTGCGGACGGACGCCAAGGCGCTCGGCGGCATGGTCGTCGAGCGGGCGCCCGAGGAGTCGGAGATCGCCAAGACCTACAAGGTCCCGTCGGGCTCCTAGGACACGGCGATTCGTCCCGGGGGCGTCGCGCAGCGGCGGCGGAGTGTCGAGGACGCTCCGTCCGCCGGCGGGGCCCCCGCCGCGTCGCGGCCTGCGGCGGCTCCGCCGGAGTCAGCTCAGCGCCGGGACGCGGGTGCGCGCCGCCGGGACGACGAGCGGCGTCCCGGTCTCCGGGCAGTCGATCACCCGGCACGGCAGCCGGAACACCTCCTCGACCAGCTCCGCCGTGACGACCGCGGACGGGCCGCCCTCGGCCACGATCCGTCCGTCCCGCATGGCGATCATGTGCGTGGCGTAGCGGGCGGCATGGTTGAGGTCGTGCAGGACGGCGACGATCGTGCGGCCCTCCTCGTGCAGCCGCGCGCACAGGTCGAGGACCTCGATCTGGTGCGCGATGTCGAGGTAGGTCGTCGGCTCGTCCAGCAGCAGGATCGGGGTCTGCTGGGCGAGCGCCATCGCGATCCACACGCGCTGCCGCTGCCCGCCCGACAGCTCGTCCACGTGCCGGCCGGCGAGGTCTCCGACGCCGGTCGCGGCCATCGACTCGGCGACGACCCGCTCGTCCTCCCGCGACCACTGCCGCAGCAGGCTCTGGTGCGGGTACCGGCCGCGCGACACGAGGTCGGCGACCGTGATGCCCTCCGGCGCGATGGACGACTGCGGCAGCAGCCCGAGCGTCCGGGCGAGCTTCCTGGCGGGCCAGTCGGCGATGGGCCGGCCGTCGAGCACGACCGCCCCGCTCGCCGGTCTCAGGATCCGGGCGAGCGCCCGCAGCAGCGTCGACTTCCCGCACGCGTTAGGGCCCACGATGACCGTGAACGACCCGTCCGGGACGGCCACGTCGAGGTTCTCGGTGATGGTGCGCTTGTCATAGGCCAGCGTCAGCCGGGTGCCGGTGAGCCGGGCGTTCGCGTCCTTCATTCAGATCCGTCCCGTCTTGCGTTCGGTCACGAGGAGCCAGACCAGGTATCCGCCGCCGAGGAGGCCGGTCACGACGCCGACCGGGAGCTGGTGCCCGGGGAAGGCGCGCTGCGCGACCCAGTCGGCGGCCACCAGCAGCGCCGCCCCCATGCACATCGCGGGCAGCAGGTTGGGGCCGGTCGTGCGGGTGAGGCGCCGGGCGAGCTGCGGCGCGGTCAGCGCGACGAAGGCGACCGGCCCGGCCGCCGCCGCGGCGAGCGAGGTGAGGAGCACCGCGGCGGCCAGCATGACCAGCCGGACCCGGTCGATGGGGACGCCGAGGGCGCGGGCCGCGTCGTCGCCCATCTCCAGCATCCGCAGTGCCCGGCCGCAGCCGACCATGACGGCCGGGCCGAGCACGGCGAGCGCGGCGAGCACCGGCGCGGTGTCGGCCCAGTCGCGGCCGTCGAGGCTGCCGGTCAGCCAGAGCACGGCGCGGGCGGCCTCGGTGATGTGCGCCTGGGTGAGCAGGTAGCCGTTCACGCCGGTGAGGATCGCCGCGACGCCGATGCCGACGAGGATGAGCCGCTGCCCGTGCGCGCCGCGCCGTCCCGCGAGGGCGTACACGACCAGGCCGGTGAGCAGCCCGCCGCCCGCCGCGCCGCCCGCGACCGCGGCGGTGCCGCCGCCGGTCAGCACGATCACCGCGAGGACGCCGCTCGCCGCGCCCTGGCTGAACCCGAGGATGTCGGGGCTGCCGAGCGGGTTGCGGACCAGCGACTGGAAGATCGCGCCCGCCAGGCCGAGCGCCGCGCCGACGGCGAGCGCCGCCGCCACGCGCGGCAGCCGGATCTGGTTGACGATCAGCGAGTCGGCGGGCGTGCCCTGCCCGAGCAGGGTCGCGACGACGTCGGCGGGACTCATCGGGAAGTCGCCGCTGCCGATGAGGAGCACCCCCGTCCCGAGTGCGACCACCGGGCAGATCGCCGCGACGACGAGCGCGCGCGGGCGGAACCGGAACGACTGCCCGGCCGGGGTCCGGACGACGGCGAAGTGCTGGGCGCGGCTCACGAGGCCGCCGCCCTTCCCAGCGGACGCCGGACGAAGTACAGGAACAGCGGCCCTCCCGCGACGACCATCACGATGCCGACCTGGAGTTCGGACGGGCGGACGACGACGCGCCCGAGGACGTCCGCCGCCAGCATCAGCGCGGGCGACGCGATCGCGCAGTACGGGAGCAGCCGCCGCAGGTCGGGGCCGGTCAGCGCGCGGACGAGGTGCGGCACCATCAGCCCGACGAAGATGATCGGGCCGCAGGCCGCCGTCGCGGCGCCGCACAGCAGGCTGACCGTGACGATCGCGAGGATCCGGGCGCGTCCCGGGTCGGCGCCGAGCGCGCGGGCCGCGTCCTCGCCCATCGCCATCGCGTTCAGCGGGCGGGCGAGCAGCAGCGCCAGCACCAGGCCGACGGCGACGAACGGCGCGACGCGGACGACGGTGTAGTCCTGCGCGGCGGCGAGGGAGCCGACCGTCCAGAAGCGCATCCGGTCGAGGGACGCGGTGTCGAGCAGTTGCACCGCGCTCACGTAGGAGTACAGCGCGGCGTTCAGCGCGGCCCCGGCGAGGACGAGCCGGGCCGGGGTGGCGCCGCGCCCGCCGCCGACCGCGTAGAGCAGCACCGCGACCGCGCCGGCGCCCGCGAAGGCGAACCACACGAAGCCGGTGAACGAGGTGACGCCGAGGAACGAGATCGCGGACACGACGGCGGCGGACGCGCCCGCGTTGATGCCGAGGAGCCCGGGGTCGGCGAGCGGGTTGCGGGTGAGCGCCTGCATGACCGCGCCGGCCAGCCCGAGCGCCACCCCGGCGAGCAGGCCGAGCAGCGTGCGCGGGAGGCGCATGTCGTGGACGACCGTGTACGCGGCCGAGCCGGGGTGCCACAGCCCATCCCACGCCTCACCGAGCGACAGCGGCTTCGCGCCGACCGCGAGGCTCGCCGCGACGGCGGCGAGCAGGAGCAGCACCCCGCCGAGGAGCCCCGCCGCCCGCCACGGGGCGTTATGAGATCGCTCGGCCGGTCGCTGCGCGAGCGGCGGCGGCTTGGTCGACAGCACCTGGCGGGCCCCCTCTGGACAAGATCTTAGGTTAGGTTAACCTAAGTCTCGCCGGGTCGCCTATCCGGCCACAGTAATTGATTTTGGGAGAAAGTCCGCATGTCGAACACCCGTGCCCGTCACCTCACCCGCCGCTCCGTCCTCGGTGCCGGCGGCGCCCTCGCCCTCGGGGCGCTGATCAGCGCCTGCGGCGGCGACGACGGCTCGGGCGGCACCGCGTCCCCCGCCGGCGGCGCCTGGACGTTCACCGACGACCGCGGCACGAAGGTCGACGTCGCGAAGCGTCCGCAGCGGGTCGTCGGGTACGTCGCCACCGCCGCCGCCCTCTACGACTTCGGGGTGGACGAGCAGCTCGTCGGCGTGTTCGGCCCGACGAAGCTGAAGGACGGCAAGCCCGACCCGCAGGCCGGGAACCTGCCGGTCGACCGGCTGGAGATCATCGGCAACGCGTTCGGCGAGTTCAACGTCGAGAAGTACGCCGCGCTCCGCCCGGACCTCCTCGTCGACAACATGTTCCTGGAGGGCGAGCTGTTCTACGTCCCCGCCGAGAGCAAGGACAAGATCTACGCGCTGGCGCCGAGCGTCGCCATCTCCGCCGGGGCCGTCTCGCTGCCGAAGCCGATCGAGCGGACCGCCGCGCTCGCCGCCGCGCTCGGCGCCGACCTGAAGTCGGCGAAGGTCACCGCCGCGAAGGCCCGGTTCGAGAAGGCCGCCGAGGCGGTGCGCGCCGCGGCCAAGGCCAAGCCGGGGCTGAAGGTCCTCGCCTCGTCCGCGAGCCCCGACCTGTTCTACGCCTCCAGCCCGAACATGAACACCGACCTCATCTACTACAAGGAACTCGGCGTCGACCTGATCGTTCCGGACAAGCTCGACAAGAACGGCTACTTCGAGAACCTGAGCTGGGAGAACGCCGACAAGTACAAGGCCGACATCATCATGCTCGACTCCCGCACGCAGGCGCTCCAGCCGAAGGACCTCGGTTCCAAGCCGTCCTGGAAGGACCTGCCCGCGGTGAAGGCCGGCCAGGTCATCCCGTGGCAGCCGGAGCCCCGCTTCTCCTACGAGGGCTGCGCGCCGCTGCTCGAAGCGGTCGCCGCGGCCCTCCAGTCCGCGAAGAAGACCGGCTGAAAGGCAGCGAGATGACGACGACCCCCGCCCACCCCTACGCCTTCTTCGACGTGCGCGTGCTGCGGTCCGAGCGGCTCGGGCCGTCCATGGTCCGGATCACCTTCGGCGGGGCGTCCCTGGACGGGTTCGCCACCGGCGGGCGCGACCAGCGCTTCAAGCTGTTCCTCCCGCACCCGCACCAGGACGCGCCCGTCATGCCGGAGAACGGCGACGGCGACACGTGGTTCGCCGACTGGCGGGCGCTGGACCCGGCCGTGCGCGGCATCATGCGGTCCTACACCGTCCGCGACCACCGCTCCGGGGAGCTCGACGTCGACTTCGCGCTGCACACCGACGGCGCGTCCGGACCGGCCGCCCGGTGGGCCGCGGCGGCCGGCGCCGGCGACCGCGTCACCCTCCTCGGCCCGACCGGCCCCGACAACGGCGGCTACGACTTCCAGCCGCCGCCCGGCGCCCCGGTGGTGATCGCGGGCGACCTGACCGCGCTGCCCGCCATCGCCGGCAACCTCGCGTGGCTGCCCGCCGGGACGTCCGCCCAGGTCTTCATCGACGTCCCGCACGCCGGGGACCGGCAGGACCTGCCGACCGCCGCCGACGCGGAGATCGGCTGGGTCTCCCCCGGCACCCTGCTGGACGCCGTCCGCGCCGCGGCGATCCCGGACGGCGCGTACGCGTGGATCGCGGGCGAGTCCGCCGTGGTCAAGGCGCTGCGCCGGCACCTGGTGAACGAGCGCGGCCTGGACCGCCGCGCCGTCACGTTCACCGGCTACTGGCGGCGCGGCGCCACCGAGGAGGACCTGCTCGCGGAGGTCGTCGCGGGCGGCAGCCCGGCCACCGAGGAGTGAGCCGCGGCGGCTCAGGTCGCCCGGTCCGTCTCGTCGAGGGTGAGGGTGGCCGGGTCGACGACGCCGGCGCGGTAGGCCGCGCCGGCGATCGTCTGGGCGGTGACCGGTGCGGTGATCAGCTGGAAGACGGCCACCAGCAGCAGCGGGGTCGACGACGCCACCGAGTCGGCCTGGGGCGCCAGCCCGGCGAGGACGAGCAGCAGCCCGATCGTCTGCGGTTTCGTCGCGGCGTGCAGCCGGGAGAGCAGGTCGGGGAACCGGAGCATGCCGAGCGCGCCCACCGCGCAGAAGCCGGCCCCGGCGAGCAGCAGGACGGCGGTCACGGCGTCGGCGGCCGTCATGCCCGTTCCCGCCGCTCCGCCCGCGCCGCCGCGAGGTGGGCCGCGCTGACCGATCCCACGAAGCCCATCAGTGCGATCACCACGAGGATCGTGGCGTTCGCGGTCTCCTCGACGACGGCCGTGTGCACCGCGATCCCGCTGACCAGCAGGACGGCGAGGACGTCCAGCGCCATGATGCGGTCGAACGTGGAGGGGCCGCGGACGAGCCGCGCGCCCGTCATCAGGAACGCGGCGCCCAGCAGCGCCAAGGCAGCGGTGTAGACGATGCTCATCGGTCCTCCCCGGTGGATCCGTCCTGTTCTGACATGTCTTCGGAGGTCATGAGGGCGCGCATCAGCCTGTATTCGGTACGGAGCACGCCGTTCCGCGCAGCGTCCGCCTCCTGCCGGGAGCGGACCGGCATGGCGTGGATGCGCAAGACGTGCCGGTCCCAGTCGGGGTCGACCAGCAGCGTGCCGGGGCGCAGGGAGATGCTCGTCGTGACGGCAAGCAGGATGAGCTCGGAGCGGGTCCTCGCCTCCACCTCGACGATGGCGCCGCGCACCTGGCGCGGCCGGTGGAGGGCGTGCCAGCCGATGACCAGGCTGGAGACGAGCAGGTCCCAGGCGAACTCCAGGAGCGCCGCGGCGAACCACAGGGGCCTGACCCGCCTGACCGTGGGGACGACCGGCAGCCGGCTCACGACGTAGACGAGGGCGACGACGATGACGCCGCCGACCGCGAGGAGCGCGGTGGCCCGTCCCCACAGCATCAGCCAGACGGCGAACAGCCACAGGGCCATGGCCAGCCGGGATCCGAGGCGGCGCACGGCGGTGTTCACGGTTCCGGTGTTCGGGGGGCCGGTGTTCGAGGGGCCGGTGTTCACGGTGTCCCCCCGTCCAGGACAGCGTGCCGGTAGGCGCCGGTGTCGACGAGGTCGCTCGCGGCGTGCCGGCTCCAGGACGCGAGCGGGCCCGCGAACACGGCGATGAGCAGCCCCCCGACGACCAGGAGCGTGGTCACGGATTCCATGAGCCGCACACCGCCCGGCGTGTAGGACTCGGAGTCGGGCGGCTCGTCCGCCCCCTCCGGGCGGGGACGCCAGAACCCGAGCGTCCAGATCCGGCTCATCGCCATGAGGGTGAGGACGCTTCCCAGCACGGCCACCCCGGTGACCGCGTACGCGAGGAGGCTTCCCGACCCGACGCCTGCCTGGAACAACGCGAGCTTGGCGACGAACCCGGAGGACGGCGGCACCCCGCTCACGCTCATGGCGGGGACGAAGAACAGCACGGCGATGAACGCCGACAAGCCCGCCAGTCCCCCGAGCCCGTGCAGCGACGTCTCCCCCGTCCGTCCCTGGACGAGGTCGCTGACCAGGAAGAGCGTCGCCTGCACGACGATGTGGTGGACGAGGTAGAGGATCGCGCCGGTCAGGCCCGCGACGTCGAACAGCGCGAGTCCGAACAGCATGTAGCCGATGTGGCCGACGAGGATGAACGAGAACACCCGGTGGATGTCGTCGTGCGTCAGCGCGCCGAGGGTCCCGACGATGATCGTCCCGGCGGCGAGGACGAGCATGACCGAGGAGCCCTGCTCGCGCGGGAACACCAGCGTCTCGACGCGGATGAGCGCGTACACGGCGGCCTTCGTCAGCAGCGCCGCGAACACCGCGGTGATCTTGGTGAGCGCGACGGGGTAGCTGTCGGGCAGCCACAGGTGCATGGGCACGATCGCGCCCTTGATGCCGAACACCACCAGGAACAGCAGCGAGAGCGCGGTCCGGGTGGCGCCCGGCAGGTCCGCCGCCCGCGCCGACAGGTCGGCGAGGTTCACCGTGCCGGTCGCCGCGTAGGTCAGGCCGAGCGCGGTGAGGAAGAGGATCGAGGACGTGAGGCTGACCACGGTGTAGGTCATCCCGGCCCGCACCCGCTCCCCGGTCGGGGTCAGCGTCATGAGGACGTAGCTCGACGCGAGCATCACCTCGAACGCCACGAAGAGGTTGAACAGGTCCCCGGCGACGAAGACGAGGCAGACCCCGGCGGTCAGCGTGAGGTAGGCGGGATAGAACACGCCCGGCTCGCGGCCCCGGAGCCCGCCGGCGCCCTCCCCCACGGCGTGCAGCATGATCGCCAGCAGCACCGAACTGGACACCACCAGCAGCAGCGCCGACAGCCGGTCGACGACGAGCGTGATCCCGAGCGGAGCGGCCCAGCCGCCCGTCTGGACGGCGAGCACGCCGTTCCGGGCCACGGCCGCCACCAGCGCCGCGCTGACCGCGACGACCCCCGCGACGGCCAGCGGGCCGAGCACCCGCAGCCAGATCCGCCGGCGGCGCGCGAGCAGCGCCAGCGCGGCGCCGAGCAGCGGCAGCACGAACGGCAGCGGGACGAGGACGTTCATGCGCCGTCCACCGGCCCCGGGTCGTCCTCCTCCAGCGGCGCGGCGCCCCGCGCCTGCTCGCGGCGGTGCGCCTCCGCGCGGATCCGGTGGTCCTCGACGTCGTCGGCGACCTCGTCGCCGCCGCGCAGCTGCTGGCTCCGGTAAGCCAGGGCCAGCAGGAACGCCGTGACGCCGAAGGTGATCACGATCGCGGTCAGCGCCATCGCCTGCGGGAACGGGTCGACCATCGATCCGGGCCCCTTCGCGCCGAGCAGCGGCGGCGTCCCGGCGCCGCCGCCCGCCAGCAGGAGGACGAGGTTGGCGCCGTGCCCGAGCAGCGTGAAGCCGATCACGATCCGGATGAGGGACCGCTGCATCAGCAGGTCGAACCCGGCCGCGAACAGCACGGCGACCACCACCACGAGGACGAGGCCGGGCCCGGTCACGCCGGCTCCTCATCCGGGACCCGCGGTATCTCCGGCTCCTCCAGGCTCGCCCCGAGCGTGGTGAGGATCGTCAGCACCAGCCCGAGCACCAGGAGGTAGACGCCCGCGTCGAACAGCAGGTTGGTGGAGATCTCGACATGGCCCACCACCGGCAGCGTGCCGCCCAGCTTCCGCGAGCTCAGGAACTCCCCGCCGGACGCCCAGCCGCCCGCACCCGTCGCGACCGCGATCCCCAGCCCGCCGCCGAGCAGCGCCGTGGGACGGACGGGCAGTGCGGCGGCGAGTTCCCGCCGCCCGCCCGGCAGGTACCGCAGGACGAACGCCATGCCCGCCACGAGGCCGCCCACGAACCCGCCGCCCGGACTGCTGTGCCCGGCGAAGAACAGGTACGCCGAGAACACCAGGATCGTCGGGGTCAGCACCCGGGCCGCCGCCTCCAGCACCACCGGTGAACCGCCGAGCGGGGGACGGCCCGGCGTGGCGAGCCAGCGGCTCCGCGCCCCCTCGCCGGCCGGACGGTCCCGGCGCCGCGTCCACGGCCCGGCCAGCACCAGGCCGGCCACGCCCATCGCCGTCGCGGCCAGCACCGTGACCTCGCCCAGCGTGTCGAGCGCGCGCAGATCCACCAGGATGAGATTCACCACGTTCTTCGTGTGCTCCTGCTCGGCGAGCCGGGTGTAGCCGGGCCCGACCGGATCGGCGCTCCGGCTCAGCGACGCCACCACCAGGAAGAGCCCGACGAACCCGCCCATGCAGAGGCTGATCGCTCCGGTGGCGGTGCGGCCGCCCGCCTTCCGCAGGCGCGGCGGGAACTTCTCCGGCAGCCGCCGCAGCACCAGCACCAGCATGATCAGCGACAGCGTCTCCACGACGACGAGCGTCAGCGCGAGATCCGGCCCGCCGTGCACGACGAAGAGCCCGGCCGTCCCGTACCCCGTCCCGGACAGCAGCACCACCGCCGACAGCCTGCTGCGCGTCCACAGCGCGGTCAGCGCGGAGGCGATCACGACCGCGGCCAGGACGAGCTGCATCGGGTCGTCCCAGGCCTTCGGCCCGCCCCGCCACTGCGGCCCGGTGCCCCGGACAAGTCCGGCGACCAGGGCGGACCCGGGCACGACCAGGACCATCAGCGCGATCACCCCGAGGTACGCCGGCAGCGAGCCGACCTGCAGCCGCCGCGTCACGGCCCGCGCGCCGGCCATGGTCCCCTCGACGAGGGCGTCGTAGGCGTGCTGCGCGTCCGGGAGCCGCCGGCGCGCGGGCCGGCTCGGGAACGTCCGGCCGAACGCGGCGTACAGCGCGGCGCCCGCGACGAGGGCGATCACCGACAGTCCGAGCGGCAGCCCGAACCCGTGCCAGACCGCGAGCTCGTAGGCGGGTCCGCCCGTCCGCAGCGTCGCGGCGTAGGGTCCGATCAGGTCCTGCAGCGCGCCCGGTACGAGCCCGGCGGCGAATCCGGCGACGGCCAGCACCACGACGGGCACGACCAGGCCCCAGGGATCTCCGGCCGCCTGTTCCGTCCTCCCGGAGAAGGCGCCGTGCAGGAACCGCGCCCCGTACGCCACGGTCAGCGCCGACCCGGCCACCACCCCCGTGAGGACGGCGATGTCCGCCCCGCCGTGCGCGAACGCCTCGAACGCGGCCTCCTTCGCCACGAAACCGAGGAACGGCGGAATGCCGATCATGGACGCGATCGCCGCCGTCGCCGCGACCGTCAGCACCGGCATCCGCCGCCCCGCCCCCGACAGCAGGTCCGCGTGCCGCGTCCCCGTCTCGTGCTCGACGGCGCCCACCGTCAGGAACAGCGGCGCCTTGAACAGTCCGTGCGCCAGCAGCATCGCCGCGCCCGCCAGCGCCGCCGTCCGGGTCCCGTTCCCGAGCAGCACGATGAGGAGGCCGAGCTGGCTGATCGTCCCGTAGGCGAGCAGCCGCTTGAGATCGTCCTGCCGCAGCGCGACGACGCCGCCCACGAGCAGGCTCACCAGCCCGACCGCCAGCACCAGGGGACGCCACGGAGCGACCCCGGCGAACGCCGGCGCCAGCCGCGCCACCAGGTAGACGCCCGCCTTCACCATCGCCGCCGCGTGCAGGTAGGCGCTGACCGGCGTCGGCGCCACCATCGCCGCGGGCAGCCAGGCGTGCAGCGGCACCTGCGCGGACTTGGCGAACGCGCCCAGCAGCACCAGCACCACGCCGACCCGCGCCGGGACGCCCCCCGGCGGGTCGGCGAGCAGCGCCGAGATCCGGTACGTCCCCCCGGCCTGCCCGAGCACCACGAAGCCGACGAGCATGACCAGCCCGAACGCCGTGGTCGTCAGCAGCGCCTGCGTGGCCGCCCGCCGGTCCGCGACCCGGTCCGGCCGCATGTGCCCGATGAGCACGAACGAACTCAGCGTCGTCAGTTCCCAGAACACATAGAGGACGAGCAGGTTGTCGGCGAGCACCAGCCCCGTCATCGCCCCCGCGAACGCGACCAGCGTCCCGATCATCAGCCGCTCGGGCCGGTCGAAGTACCATCCCGCGAAGCACAGGACGACGGCCCCGACCCCGCCGACCAGCAGCAGCATCACGACGGCCAGGGCGTCCAGCCGGAAGTCGAGCACGAGCCCGAGGTCGGCCGCCCAGACGACCCGCTCGCTCAGTTCGTCCCGCCCGGCCTGGCTCGCCGCCCAGACGGCGGTGCCCGCGGGCAGTAGTGCCGCGGCACAGGCCATCGCCCGGGGATATCGCCCCAGCGCCCACGGCACACCGACGGCCGCGACGGCATAGATCCCGACCAGCGCCAGCATGCCGCCCGCAGCCCCCCTCCCCACCCTCGCAAGCGATCTACCCGGTGGACGCCCGCGAAACGACCGCCGAAAAGAGTCCGGCAACGCGCTTCACGTGCTGGTGGGCCGCAGCGGGCCGAGCGGCCCACGGTCATGACGCCAGAGCGCCGGCCGCCCGTCCGGATGGTTGGCGTGACACATGTCCATCCGGAAAATCTGCCCTGCTCACTAAAAGCAGTCAGGCCCATTCCCCAACACGGGAACGGGCCTGGCCTGTGGTTTCAAGGAGTGTGACAGCTCCCGCGATTGGACTCGAACCAATAACCTGCCGGTTAACAGCCGGCTGCTCTGCCGATTGAGCTACGCGGGATCGTGCGTCCGGTGGGGGCTGGCCCCTGTCGGCGCGTCTAGGTTAGCGCATGTCCGGGGCTGTTCGCGCACACGTTATGGATGGGGGCGTCGCTGGCGGGTATGGGGGTTGCACGATTTCGCCCTCAGTGGGAGTTGGACATGAAGACGCGCATGATGTTCATGGCAGGCGCCGCCGTCGGGTACGTCCTCGGGACGAAGGCCGGGCGCGAGCGGTACGAGCAGATCAAGCGGCTGTCGCAGCAGGGTTGGGAGAACCCGAACGTGCAGGAGGCCGCGGGTGTGCTGCGGGCCAAGGGCGAGGAGTTCGCCGGTGCGGCACGCGGCAAGGCGAACCATCTGAAGGAGCGCGTGCCCGAGCAGATGCAGGGGCGCAAGTCCGACAAGGAGCAGCCGGAGGTCTACCCCGGTTAGAGGCCGGTCTGGCGGCGCAAGTCCTCTAGGGCCTGTTCGGCCTGGGCTCGCAGGCCCGGGTCGGACGGGTCCAGCCCGGCGTCGAAGACGAACGTCCAGCGGACCTCGCCGCCGGCGGCGGGGCGGCGGCCCGCGATGCGGACCTTGCCGCCCGGGAGTTGTACCTGGTGGCTGACGGCGATGGTCGCGGTCACGCGCTCGCGGACGGTCTCGGGGACGGAGCCGGGGTCGATGAGCCGGACGTGGTGCTCGGGGCCCGCCGAGGTCTCGTGGACGTGGAGCCACCCGTCCTTCCAGGTGGCGTGGTCGACGCGTTCCCAGGGGACGCGGGTGAAGCCGCCCGACGGGGTCGGCAGGTGCAGGGCCGTGGTGGTGGCGGCGACGTGGGAGCCGCCGCGGGTGGGGGCCACGGCGAGGACTCGTTCGCCGCGGTCCAGCGCGAGCGCGGCGCGGACCTCGGCGGGCAGGGAACCCCTGATCAGGCGCATGCCTTCACGGTAAGCGATCAGGCGGCCTGGGGGGCACGGCGGGCCCCGAGAAGGTCCAGGACGAGCGCGGCGGACCAGGCGTAGTCGTGGCTGCCGCGCCCGGTGCCGTCGAACGGGTCGAAGAACTCGCGGAAGCCGGACTGGCGGACGAGCCGCATGGTGGACCCGTAGAGCAGGTCGGCGACGACGGGGAGGCCGTGGCCGAGGGCCCCGTACCAGACGAGCCAGTTGGTGCTGATCCAGGTGGGGCCGCGCCAGTAGCCGGCGCGGTCGAACGAGGGGGCCTGGATGTCGCAGGTGGGGACGGGGTAGCCGGCGGCGCCGGCGAAGCGGGCCGACAGCAGCAGGTCGACGAGGCTGCGGACGATCGGGGCCGGCAGTTCGGGATCGAGCAGCGGGCCGAACGAGCCGACGGTGATGACGGGCAGCAGCCGGTCGTCGCGCAGGTCGCGGGCGCGGAAGCAGCCGAGTTCGGGGTCCCAGAGGCGGTCGAGCATGGCGCGGTGGACGCGGTCGGCGCACTCGCGGTGCGGGGCGGGGTCCGCGCCGATGATCGCGGCGATGTCGGCGAGGGCGTGGGTGGAGGCCAGGTAGACGGCGTTGACGAGGGGGTCCTCGACGGCGAACGGGTGCGCCTCGCGGAGGTAGGCGGGCTGGTAGGCGGCCTCCCGCATGAGGGCGACGAGGCGGACGTAGCGGTCGTAGTCCTCGCCGGTCGGCAGGGTGTGCGGGCGCTGCGCGGGCGCGTAGGAGGACGGCGGGAGCCGGAGGGCGCCCAGCGGGCGGTCCCAGGCGGGGCTGTTGTCGAGACCCGACTCCCAGGGGTGGCAGATCGCGACGAGGCCGCTCGCGTCCAGGTCGCGGGCGCGGGCCAGGTAGCGGTGCTGGGCGGTCAGCAGCGGGTAGAGGCGGGTGAGGAACGCGCGGCTGCCGTCCCCGTCGGTGGCGCATTCGTGCAGGCGGAGGGCGGCGAGGGCGTGCAGGGGCGGCTGGGTGAGCCCGGAGGTGTGGACGCCGTGCGGCGCGTCCGGCTGCCGTTCGCTGCGCCAGAGCTCGGGGCCGGGGAAGAACGCGTGCCTGGCGAGGCGCGTGTCGAACACGATGTGCGGGAGCATCCCGTCGGCCCACTGGCCGCGGAACAGGGAGAGCAGTTCGGCTTCGGCCCGGTCGCGGCGGTGGCGGGCGAGGCCCATGCTGATGAACGCCGCGTCCCAGCTCCACTGGTGCGGGTAGAGGCCGGGCGACGCGGCGGTGGCCGTCCCGGTCCAGTTCGCGTCGAGCACCCGGGCCGCGGCCTTCCACAGCGCGGTCTCGTCGCCGGTCAGACGGGAGCTCATGTGGTCCAGGTGACCTCCTCGGTGCGAGGGGCGCTCACCGTGATTGTCACCTCAGAACGCGGCGACGGCGACCCCCCGGGGAGCGTCGATTCTCCACGTGTACGCGCGTTATGCCGTGATTTTTTACGCTCCCGTTGCGCCTTCCAGGAGCCATTCCGCAATCTCTTCACCTGCGGCGATACCGCGCGCGGCGGTGACGGCGGTCGCGGGGGACGTCCAGCCGGTGTCCTGCAGTTCGCCGTGGGCGGGACGGATCGAAAGGTCGGCGGCTTCGAGCAGCTCGATGTCGAGGAGCGAGTCGCCGGCGGCCAGCGTCGTGGACGCTCCGGCGCGGCGGGCGACCTCCTCGGCGGCGGCGGCCTTGGTGAGGCACGCGGGCAGGCAGTAGACCTTGCGGCCTTGCAGGGACGTCCGCCAGCCGCGTTCGGCGCACCAGCCGGTGAGGTCCTGGACCCAGCCGGGCGGCAGCGCGGCCCTGTCCACGACCGCGTAGGCGAACAGGTCGGAGGCCGTGCGGCGCTTCAGGACGAATTCACCGCTCGACTGGACGAGGTGCCGCTGGACGTCCGCGAGCGGTGCGCACCCGTCGGCGACCCTGGTCCGGACGGCCGCCGCCCATTCCGGGTCGTCCTCGCCGTCCACGAGGAGGTGGCCGCCGTTCGCGCAGATGGCGTACGCAGGTGGCTTTTCCAGCAGATGGACGCGCCGGTACTGCTCTGGTGTGCGCGTCGTCGTCGGGACGAACGTGGCGGCCGCCGAGAGGGCTTCGAGCGTCCGCGCAGAAGGCTCGGTCATGTAGGACAGCGGCGCGCCTTGGTAGAACTCCACGCAAAGGAGGCGCGGCATGGTCTCGTCCGGCCCGTCCAAGGCGAAGGCAGCCGCGGAGTAGATGAGCGTGCGGTCGAGGTCCGAGCACACTAGGACGGTCACTGGACGGCTCCCTTGCCAAAGCGGGGATGGATGAAGCCCATGCACGCGTAGGGGAACCGGTCGGCCTCGACCTCGTGGACGGGGACACCGCGTTCGTCGGCGAGCAGCCTGATGTGCGTCACCTCGGGGCCGGCGTCGGCCCGCACGAACACCTTCCACGGGACGCGCCGCAGCAGCACCCGGGTCGTCTCCCCTATCCCCGGCTTGACGAGGTTGAGGTCGTCGATCCCCTCGGCTTCCGCGCAGCGCCGGACGGCCTCCCAGCCCGACCAGTCGGGCGCGCGGCCGGCGGCGCGCAGGTCCGGGAGGTCCTTCGCGACGCGTTCGGCCACGTCCGGGAACCGCGCGCACACGGCGTCGAGGAAGACGGCCGACACGTCGTCGCCCGCCAGTTCCCGGTAGAACTTCGCGCCGTGGAAGTCCCCGGACCCGATCAGCGACGCGTTGAGGACCGTCCGGCTGACGAGGCCCGACACGGTCGAGTTGAGGCAGGCGGACGGGATCAGGAAGTCGTCGCGCGTGCCGTGGAGGGACGTGCACCGCCCCGGATCGGCGAGGACCGCGAGGTCAGCCGGGAACGGACTCGATGCCAGCGCGGCGGTCAGCTCCCGCGTGATCGCGCCCTTGCCCGTCCAGCCGTCCACGAACATCACGGACGCGGGGTCGTGGTGTTCGGCGAGGTAGCGCAGCGCCACGGTGTCGATGCCCCGGCCCCGGACGATGCTGACCGCGTAGTGCGGGAGGTCCAGGCCGTGCGCGTGGCGGGCCCAGCGCCGCATCAGGATCCCGACGGGCGTCCCGGCGCGTGCCAGCGACACCAGGACGGCCTCCGCGCCGCGCTCGGCGAGGACCATCTCGGTGACCAGCCCGGTCGCGTAGGCGAGCCGCTCCGCCGACGCCTCCAGCGCCCGGTGGAAAAGCCGCCGGTACTCCGGACCCGGCTGGTACTCGACCGGGAGGGACTCGGCGTAGTGCGCGCGTCCCGCCTGGATCGCCGCCTCACGCTCCTCTGTGGGCGCCTCCAGCCGCACATGCGAGAGGTCCTTGAGCAGCCACGCGACGTCCTCCGCCGGGTAGCTGCCGAAGGACGGCCCGTACAGCGGCTTCACGAATCCCTCCCATGGGCGGGGACAGTGGCGACCAGCACCGGGGCAAGCACGCGCAGCCTTTCCAAGAGCCCGTCGGCGAGCGCGGTGGTATCCCCGACGTCGTCCACCACGAACACGATCTGGTCGAAGCCTCTCTGCCCGGAGCCGGGAGCCACGTTGTAGGCGAACCGCTCGCCCGGCCCGTCGGCGGGATCGTCATGTGAAGGGAACACCAGGCGCGTCCTTATCGCGTACCCGGGGTCGTCCACGGCGAGGACGGGTGAACGCGTGGTCGTCGAGTATCGGACGTCCACGTCCGGCAGCGCATCGGCGAGCGCCTCCGCGAGGCGCAGCGGCGCGTACATCAGCTCCTCGAACCCCAGCACGAGCACTCGCGACACGTCGCCGAGCCCGGCGGCGAGAACGTCGGCCATGCGCGCGAGATCCTTCTCCAGCCGTCTCCGATGCTCGGGGAGGAAACCGTGCCGTCCCCCGTCCGGCAACCCGGCCGGCCACTCCAGCCTCGCCCGCGACAGACCGGCCCGCGACGGACCGGCCTGCGGCGGACTCGCCCGCGACTCCTCCGAGGACGGCGCCCTGCCCGTGTCCGGGGAACCGCCGGAGAGACCGGCGACGAGCTCCTGCCCCGCTTCCAGGATGCCTTCGGGCAGCTCGACATGCCCGCCTGCCAGCGCCACCGCGTCGATGCGGGTGCCCAGCCGGTCGGCCAGATCGTCCATCCGCGCCCGGTCGGCGGAGCCGCGCAGGTCGACCAGGGCCGCCAGAATGTAATGCCTTCTCGGACGGACGGCGTGCAGGGCCGCGATCGTGTTCAGCACCGTCCGTCCCGTGGAGAGCTCGTCGTCCACCAGAACCACCGGCACGTCCCGGTCGAGCATCGACGGATCGTCGGGCAGCAGCAGATGGCTCGTGGCGTGGCTGTGCTCCTCCTCGAACCCGCCGTATGCCTCGAACTTCGGCACGGGACGCCGTGTCGAGTGCAGGTAGTAGGCGCCGCCCAGAGCGTCCGCCACGGAATGCCCCAAGGCTGTGGCGGTCTCGGCGTAGCCCAGGACGATCGCGTCCACCGGAACCCGAGGCGCGCGCATGAAGTCGCGCAACCCGACAGGGGCCCCCGGCACACCATCCAGAGCGTCCGAGAGAAGCGAACCGGGATGGGACGGGGCCTCGCCTCGCAGGCGCGCGCGCACAAGTTCGCCCAGCAGCAGCCCCGAACCGTACACCAGGCGAGGATCTGTCGGGACGTGCTTGCCCAGCACCGCGGAAACCAGCAGATGGGCCCGGCGCGGATTCCGGCGCACGGCAAGCCCCACCAGAGACGACAGCCCGGCGCCGACCGGGCATGGCCCGTCCGTGAGCCGAACCCCGAGACGGGACGAAACCCAGGTCGAGGTCACCGGCTGCCCGCCGCTTCCAGCAGCTCGACGAACGTGACGCCCTCCGCCGCAACGCCGAACACACGCGCGCGCAGCATCAGCCGCTCCGCCCACGCGCGGTGCGGTTTCGCCTCGTTCATCTTGTTGGCGTAGGAACTGGCCATCGCCCCGCCCCCGGCGACGCCCAGGATGTCGGCCGCGTCGCAGTACTCCTCGTGCGTCACCACCGACAGGGCGTGGACGGCCGCGACATGGCTCGGATGGATCACGGTCTTGCCGGTGAGGCCGTTCGCCTTGTCCAGGTGCACCTCGCGGATCAGCCCATCGAGGTCCGAGGTGATCAGCCGCTGCCGCAGCGGCGCCGCGTGCTGCCGGTCGAACGGCGACTGGCGCAGCTGCGGCTTGAACATCCGCTCCCCCGCCGAGAAGTACTCCCACACCGGGCCCGTCACCACGTAGCCGGTGCCGTCGGCGCGGCCGAGGACGTTGACGACGTCGCAGATCACGCCCGCGACCGGCCGGATGTCGTAGATCGTGAGGTCCGGCGGCCGGCGCAGCCCGTACGCGGCGGACATGTCCGTCGCGCCGAGCCGGACGGCGAGGATCCGCGACCGGTGCTTGGCCAGCAGCCGCGCCACGTCGTCCAGCATCTCCGCCCGGGTCTCGGCGTACACCGCCTCCGGGCTCTCGATCACCGGCATCGCCAGCAGCCGCAGCCCGGTGCGGGCGGCGGCGTCCTCCAGCGCGTCGAGGAACGCCCCGCCGGCCGCCGGGGTGAACTTCGGCAGCACGAACCCGCTGACCAGCGCGGCCGCGTCGCCGAGCCGGCCGAGCAGGTCGCCGATCTGCCGGGGGTCGCGGACCCGGACGAACAGCAGCGGCACGTCGCCGCCGCGTTCCCGCAGCGTCCGCAGCTGCGCCACCAGGTTCGCCTCGCCCGCCCCGACATCGTCGTCGGAGATCGCGTCCTCCAGGCACACGACCAGGCTCATCACGCCCCGCCGCCCGGCCCGCTCGATGTCGTCGGCGAGCCCCGGCCGGGTCGCGGGGCAGTACAGCGTCGCGCCGAGCGCCACCGCCAGCACGGCCGGGTCATCGTGCCGGTCGAACGGGCGAGGATGCCGGTAGAACAGGTGCTTGCGACGCGCGGCGTCGATGTGGTCGAAATGCCGCATGGACCCGCTCGTCGGGCTCAGAGGTGGGTCGACACGGCCGGCAGCAGATGCTGGAACGTGCGCCCCGTCGCGGTCGCGCCGATCGCCGTCATCGACCAGCCCTGCCCGTCCCGCGACACCTTGGCCATGATCTGCGCGTTGTGCTGGCCCGCGCCGCTCAGGTCGTAGCGGGCGATCTCCTCGCCGGTGCTCTCGTCCACCAGGCGGCAGAACGCGTTCGCGATCTGCGTGAAGTCCTGCCCGGTGAAGGAGTTCACCGTGAACACCAGCTGGGCGACGTTGCCCGGCAGGCCCTGGAGGTCGACGTTGATGACCTCGTCGTCGCCCTCGCCCTCGCCGGTCACGTTGTCGCCGGTGTGCTGGACGGCCCCGTCCTTGCTGCGCAGCTGCCGGAACCACACCTGGTCGGCGAGGTTCCCGGCGGCGTCGAACAGCAGGCAGGACGCGTCCAGGTCGATCGACTGGGCCTTGCTCTTGCCGAACAGGCCCTTCTTGGCGACGGCGTCCCAGCCGAGCCCCATCCTGACCCGGGTGAGGGTCCCGCCGCCGGGTTTGGCGAGCGAGACCTTCTGCCCTTTCTGCAGCGAGATCGACATCGTTCGGCTCCTTCGGTGAATCGATGCTGGTCGTGAGGTGGAGATCGGCGGTCAGACGTTGCTGGAGTGCAGCTGCTTGCCGCCGCCGGACGGCGAGCCGGGGACCTCCTCGTCCGTGCCGCGGTTGCGGACGATGGAGCTGACGAACGCCGCGATGATCAGGCCGGCGCCGAGCCCGCCGGTGATCCACTCGGGGACGTGGTGCCCGATGCTGATCAGCATGCAGGTCGCGAGCGCTCCGATCGCCCAGTGCGCGCCGTGCTCCAGGTAGACGTACTCGTGCAGGGTTCCCTTGCGGACGAGGAAGACCGTCAGGGACCGGATGTACATGGCGCCGATGCCGAGGCCCAGCGCGATGACGATCGGGTCGGTGCTGATCGCGAACGCGCCGATGACGCCGTCGAAGCTGAACGAGGCGTCCAGCACCTCGAGGTAGAGGAACAGGAAGAACCCGGCCTTGCCGGTGGCCAGCGCCAGCGAGCTGGGACCGGACCGCCCCGCCCGGGCGTCCCCGCCCTCGTCCCCGCCCTCGTCCCCGTCGTCGTCCTCGTCGTCGTCGCCCGCCTCGGAGAACAGCTCGCCGAGCCCGTTGACCAGGATGTAGGTCACCATGCCGAGCACGCCCGCGATCATGACGCTGCCCGGGTCGTCGGCCGACAGCCACGAGACGAGCGCCAGCGAGCCGCCCGCGACGACCACCGACAGCTGGTCCAGCTTGCCGATGCGGGCGAGCGGCTTCTCCAGCCAGGGCAGCCACTTCTCGGCGCGCTCCTGGAACACGAAGTCCAGGAACAGCATCATCAGGAACATGCCACCGAACGCCGCGATCATCGGGTAGGCGTCGTTCATCAGCTCGTGGTAGCGGTGCGGGTTGTTGAGCGCCAGGTCGAACGCCTCGACAGGCCCCAGCTTGGCCGTGATGCCCACGATGAGCAGCGGGAAGACCAGCCGCATGCCGAACACCGCGATCGCGATGCCGACGGTGAGGAAGATCTTCTGCCAGAAGGGGCTCATCCTGTCGAGCACCTTGGCGTTGACCACGGCGTTGTCGAACGACAGCGAGATCTCGAGGATGGCCAGCACGGCCACCAGGGCCAGCCCGGTCGGCCCGTCGTAGAGGAATGCGGCCAGCAGCCCGATGGCCGTGACACCGAAGGACCAACCGAAGGTGCGAAGAATCATGCGCGTATTTCTGCTAGTGAGGACGGCCGGGCGAGGCGGCCGAGGTGCGGGGTGCGCCGGCCTCAGCCGACGTTGACGCCGAAGTCCATCGCGATGCCCGCCAGACCGGAGGCGTACCCCTGGCCGACGGCCCTGAACTTCCACTCGCCGTTGTGCCGGTACAGCTCGCCGAAGACCATCGCCGTCTCGGTGGAGGCGTCCTCGGTGAGGTCGAACCGGGCGAGCTCGTTGCCGTCGGTCCGGTTGACGATCCGGATGAAGGCGTTGCGGACCTGGCCGAAGCTCTGGTGCCGGTTGTCGGCGTCGTAGATCGACACCGGGAACACGATGCGCTCGCACTCGGCCGGCACCCCGGTGAGGTCCACGTTGATCGACTCGTCGTCGCCCTCGCCCTCGCCGGTCAGGTTGTCGCCGGTGTGCTCCACCGAGCCGTCCGGGCTCTTCAGGTTGTTGAAGAACACGAAGTGCTGGTCGGACATGACCTTGCCGGTGGAGGCGAGCATCAGCGCGGACGCGTCCAGGTCGAAGTCGGCGCCGGTGGTGGCGCGGACGTCCCAGCCGAGGCCGACGGTGACCGCGGTGAGGTTGGGCGCGGCCTTCGTCAGCGAGACGTTGCCGCCCTTGGCGAGTGAGACTCCCATGTTCGGGCCGTTCCCTTTCTGGTGTGCCTGTTCAGATGTTCGCCGCCGGCTCGGACGCCGGCGACGGTTCGGCCGTTGACGCCGGTTCCGGTGGCCGGCGCCGGTGCTGATGTCGACGCGGTCAGAGGTTGACGCCGAAGTCCATCGCGATGCCGGCCAGCCCGGAGGCGTAGCCCTGGCCGACCGCGCGGAACTTCCATTCGGTCCCGTTGCGGTACAGCTCGCCGAAGACCATCGCGGTCTCCATCGAGGCGTCCTCGGACAGGTCGTAGCGCGCCATCTCGGCCCCGCCCGCCTGGTTCAGCACCCGGATGTAGGCGTTGCGGACCTGCCCGAAGTTCTGCCCGCGGCTGTCGGCGTCGTAGATCGACACCGCGAACGCCACCCGCTCGGCGGCGGCCGGCATCGCGGCGAAATCGATCTTCAGCTGCTCGTCGTCGCCCTCGCCCGCGCCGGTGGTGTTGTCGCCGCTGTGCTCGACGGCGCCGTCCGGCGTGCGCAGGTTGTTGAAGAACACGAAGTGCTGATCGGTGATGATCTTGCCGGAGCCGTCCAGCACCATGGCGGAGGCGTCGAGGTCGAAGTCCGTGCCGGTCGTGGTCCGCAGGTCCCAGCCGAGACCGACGGTCACCGCGGAGAGTCCGGGCGCCTGCTTGGTGAGCGAGACATTGCCGCCCTTGCTCAGGCTGACGGGCACGATGGGCCTCCAAGATCGCATGCCGTAACGGACGCCGACCCGGCGCCCAGCATTATCGACGTAGCAGGGAGCCTATCCGTTCCATCCGTTGTGTACCTGTGACGTCGTCCGATATCCCACCCCGGGCGCCGGGCCCTCCCGGGGCGCGAAATACCGGCGGTCTGGGCCAGACTGGGCAGGGACGAGAGGAGGCAGCGTTGCGGGGACCGGGCGACCAGCGCCGCCGGGGCGGCGGCAGGGGGGCGCAGGCGGCGGCCTCGGCCGTCGAGGCGAGGGAGGCGGCGGCGGCCGCCTTCTACGACATGGACCAGGCACAGAAATACATCGACGGCCGCGTCACCGTGTTCGAGGACCTCGACGCCGCGGCCGCCGCTCCCGTCCGGCGCGAGTTCGCCGGGCTGTCGGAGTCGGCCGACGCCGCGTCCGTGGCCTACATCTCCGTCCTGGACGCGCACGACCTCGATGACCGGGACCGGTCACCGGCCGAGTACGACGCCGCCCGCCGCGCGTTCATCGCGGCCACCGAGCGGCTGCAGCAGATCACCCGGAACCTCAACGGCTTCGCCGAGCGCCTCGCCCCGCGCATGGCCCGGCTGGAGGCCGCGCTCGACCAGCTCCCGCCCCGGCTGACCGCCGCCCGCGACGCCGTGGCCGCCGCCGACGCCGCCGTCACCGCCGCCCGGGACGCCGGGATGGACGCGTCCGAGCCGGAGGCCGAGCTGGCCCGCGCCAGGCAGGTCCTCGCGCAGCTCGGCTCCAGGGGTCTGGGCGGGCTCGGCCTGGACGGCGCCATCCGCAAGGCGGAGGAGGTCCGCGAGATCGCCGAGGGGGCCCGGGAGGCCGCCGCCGAGCTGCCGCGGCTCGCGGAGAAGGTCCGCAACTCGCTCGCCTCCGTCCGGACGCGGGCGGACGCCGCGGCGAACCGCGTCGGACCCGTCCAGGAGGCGATGAGGGTGCTGGTTCGCGGCTACTCACAGGCGTGCTGGCAGGATCTCAAGGGCGCGCCCGACTCCATCGAGGCGGCCGTCACCCGGGCCCGCGAGCGGCTGAACGAGGCGTCCGCGCACGTCGCCCGCACCGAGTGGCGGCAGGCGCAGCAGGCGCTCACCGCCGCGCGCACCGAGCTGAACGCCGCCGACCGCCGCGCCGGCCAGGTCACCGGGCGGGTGGAGGAGCTGAAGGAGGTCGCCGCGGACCCGGACAAGCCCGCGCAGGGCGCCCGGTTCGCCGTGCGGGACGCGCAGCGGCTCGCCATGGCCCAGCCGGGCGGGGCCGCGCCGCAGCACGTCCGGGTGCTCGACGCGCTCGTCGAGCGGCTGGAGAACGCGCCGAAGCGGCTCACCGGCGCGCACCCCGACTACTGGGCCTACCTCCAGGAACTGGAGTCCATCAGGACCGCCGCGGGCGACGTCGTGACCCGCATCCGGTCGGAACGAGCCACCCAGGGATAAGCCCTAGGCGAAGAGGGTCTCGCCCCAGTAGCCGCCTTCGTGGACGCCGGGCGGGCACGCGTAGATGCCCGACCCGACGTGCTGGATGTACTCGTTCAGCGCGTCGGTGGCCAGCGACTGCTGGATCGGGACGAATCCCTTGCGCGGGTCGCGCTGGAACGCGATGAAGAACAGCCCCGCCTCCAGCCTGCCGAGACCGTCGGACCCGTCGGTGAAGGAGTAGCCGCGCCGCAGGATCCGGGCCCCGTGGTTGGAGTCGGGGTGGGCGAGCCGGACGTGCGCGTCCGGCTTCATCCGGGCCAGGACGGGCTTGTCGCGCTCCTTCTCCTCCCCCACCGGCGCGCCCTCGCCCTTGTTGCGGCCGAAGATGTCCTCCTGTTCGCGCAGCGACGTCCGGTCCCAGGTCTCGATGTGCATCCGGATGCGGCGGGCGACGAGGTAGGAGCCGCCGGTCATCCAGCCGGCGCCGTCGCCCGCGCCGACCCACACGTGCTCGTCGAGCAGCGCCCTGTCGCCCCCGCCGATGTTCTCGGTGCCGTCCTTGAACCCGAACAGGTTGCGCGGGGTCTGCGCGCCCGGCGTGGTCGAGGACGTCTTGCCGAACCCGAGCTGCGACCAGCGGACCGAGACCGTGCCGAACCCGATCCGCGCGAGGTTCCGGATCGCGTGCACCGCGACCTGCGGGTCGTCCGCGCACGCCTGCACGGCGATGTCGCCGCCGCTGCGGTCGGGGTCGAGGTTGTCGCCGGGGAAGTGCGGCAGGTCGGCGAGGGCGGCCGGGCGGCGCGCCCTGAGGCCGAACCGGTCCTCGCCGTCCTTCTCGAACAGCGTCGGGCCGAACCCGATCGTCAGCGTGAGCCGGGACGGCGGCAGGCCGAGGGCCTCGCCGGTGTCGTCCGGCGGCGCGACCGGCGGCCCGGCGACCGCGCCGTTCCCGACCGCCTCACCGGCGGTCATGGCGGCGGCCGCGTCCGTCCACTCCCTGAGCATCCGGACGAGCCGGTCGCGGTCGCCGGTCGTCACGTCGAACGCGGCGAAGTGCAGCCGGTCCTGGACCGGGGTGGCGATGCCCGCCTGGTGCGCGCCGCGGAAGGCGACGGCCGCGCCGGCGTCCGAGTCCTCCTCGGCGAGCGCCACCCGGTCCAGGCCCGCGCCGGCGGCGGCGCCGACGAGCAGGCTCGCGCCGGAGAAGCCCAGCATCCTGCGCCGGGACAGCCCCGGCCGCACCTCGGTCATCCCTGCCTCCCGATCTACTTCGCGACGGCCCCGGCGAGCTTGGACAGCGGCTCGCCCAGCGCGTTCACCGCGTCGGCCAGCTCCTTGCGGTCGCCCTTGCCGACCTTGTCATAGGAGACGTAGCCGTCGCCCTTCTGGTGCTTCTTCAGCAGCTCCTCGACCTTGGCGAAGTTCTCGTCGAGGTCCCCGGCTAGCTGGGCGTCCCGCTCCCGGACGACCGGCCCGAGCAGATCGTAGATCTTCTTCGCGCCGTCGACGTTGGCCTTGAAGTCGACGAGGTCGGTGTGGCTGAACGCCTCCTCCTCGCCGGTGACCTTGCCGGTCGCGACCTCGTCCAGCAGTTCCTTCGCGCCGCCGGCCATGTCGTTGACCGGGTCGAGGGTGAGGCCGGGCAGCCGCGACTTCAGCTCGTCCAGGTCCTTCAGCAGCCGGTCGCCGTACTTCTCCTTGCCCTTGACCGAGCCGTCCTCCCAGAGGGCCTTCTCCAGCAGGTGCCAGCCCGACCAGTCCTTCTTCTCCTCCGGCTTCAGGTCGGCCTCGCGGGCGTCGACCTTCGGGTCGATGTCGCCGAACTTCTCCGCGACCGGCTCGATCGTCTCCCAGCCGACGCGGGACGGCGCGTACAGCTCCTTGGCCTTCCCGACGTCGTTGGCCTTGATCGCGTCGACGAACTCGCGGGTCTTGGCGATGGTGTCGTCGAGCCGCACGATGACGAACGCCTTGTAGTCGGCGGCGGCCTTGGCCAGCCGCGCGTCGTCGCCGCCCGCGGACTCGCCGGTGACCGTGACGTTCTGGGACGGGCCCTTGCCGGTCTGCCCGGCGCTGCACAGCAGCTTGAACTGGCCGGCGGGCAGGTTCACGACGAAGTCGACGCTGGTGCCGGGCCCGATGTTCTCCCGCTCGGCGAGGATCTTGCCGTCCGCCTTGATGACCTCGAACTCGTTGACCTTGGAGCCCTTGTTGGTGACCTTGAAGGTGGTCTTGCCCGCGGTGAGCTCGGTCTTGGCCACCTCGCACGCGTCGTCCGTCGCCGTCACCGGGATGGCGCCCGCGGCGTCCGCCTTGTCGTCACCGCCGCACGCCGTGAGCAGGGACATCGACGCGGCGGCGGCGCCGGCGAGCGCCAGAACGGACACAGGACGCATCAGAGACTCCAGAGGCGAGCAGATGGTTAGGCTTACCTAAATTAGCGAAGCCCTGGCTCGTCCCGTCAAGTGCCCCCGGGCCAGTGGACCGGAGCCGCCCGGCCGCCCCTGTCAGCGGGGCCGGTCGTGCAGTCCCATCGTGAGGTTGCGCGCGGCCATCGGCGGCCCGCCCGGCTGCGGGTCCCCGTACGGCGGCATGTGCCCCTGCTGCGCGGGCTGCCGCTGCGGGTACTGCGGCGCCTGCTCGCGGGGCTGCCCCGCCGGCTCCGCCCAGACGGCCGTCCCGTACGCGCAGACCTCGAAGCCGCCGCCCACCGCGGCGGTGTCGAAGCGCATGCCGACGACCGTGTTCGCGCCCTTGCGGCGCGCCTCCTCGCCGAGCCGGTCCATCGCCTCGCGGCGCGCGGCGGCGAGGCTCCCCGCCGGCCGCTCCCCCGTCATCCGGAACGTCGCGCTGCTCCCGCCCTGCCCGGGCTGCGGCGGCGCCCCCTGGTCGGCCTGGAGGGCCGTCCCGAGGACCTCCCCGAGCACGCTTCTGATCTCGTGCCCCGGCACGCCGTCAGTCGTCACGATCAGCATGCCACCACGGTAGATCACCCTCTGGACGGAATGCGATGTATTGCCGGGAGTCGCCCGTCACCGCCGTCCTCCCGGCGGGGCGGCCGGGGGACGGCGGGACGGGACGGGCCGCTCTCGCGAGCGGCCCGTCACTCCAGGTATTCGCGGAGCATCTGCGCGCGGGACGGGTGGCGCAGCTTCGCCAGCGTCTTGGACTCGATCTGGCGAATCCGCTCCCGCGTCACGCCGAACTCGCGGCCGACCTCCTCCAGGGTGCGGGGGTGGCCGTCGGCCAGGCCGAAGCGCAGCTGGATGATGCGCTGCTCCCGGTCCGACAGGGTGCCGAGGATGTCCTCCAGCTGGTCCTGGAGGAGGATGAACGCCGCGGCCTCGATCGGCACGACGGCGTCCGCGTCCTCGATGAAGTCGCCGAGGTCGGAGTCCTCCTCGCCGATCGGCGACTGCAGCGAGACCGGCTCCTGGGCGATCCGCTGGACCTCCACCACCCGGACGGGCGACAGCCCCATCTCCAGGCCGATCTCCTCGGGGGTCGGCTCCCTGCCGAGGTCCTGGTGCATCTGCCGCTGCACCCGGACCAGCTTGTTGATGGTCTCCACCATGTGGACCGGGATCCGGATCGTCCGGGCCTGGTCGGCTATCGCCCGGGTGATCGCCTGCCGGATCCACCAGGTGGCGTAGGTCGAGAACTTGAACCCCTTGGTGTAGTCGAACTTCTCGACCGCACGGATGAGTCCGAGATTTCCCTCCTGGATCAGGTCGAGGAAGAGCATTCCCCGGCCGACGTAGCGTTTGGCGATCGAGACCACGAGCCGCAGGTTGGCCTCGATCAGGCGTTGCTTCGCCCGCATGCCTTCGCGGGAGAGCAGTTCGAGGTCGAGCAGCTCGCCGCGGGCGAGGACGGCGGTACGCGCCATCTTCTCCTCGGCGAACAGTCCCGCCTCGATCGATTTCGCGAGTTCTACTTCATCTTCTGCCGTGAGAAGCGGTACGCGACCGATCTCTCTCAGATAGATCCGAACCAGGTCGCTCGTCGGCGCCCGCTTGCCGAGGTCTCCCTCATCCGCTCGCGCGACGTCCTCGGTCTCCTGCTGAGACTCGAGGACCTCCACCCCCTGCTCTGCGAGCATCCGGACGACCCGTTCCAGGGAGTCGTCCGGCAAGTCCGAGCGATCGAGTGCGGCAGCAACGTCCTCGACGGTCACACCGCCGCGTTCTCTGCCGCGTGCGACGAGGTCCGCCACCTGATCAACCGATGGCGCCTCGCTTGGCAGCACCGAAGGGCCCACGCAGACAGTCTGCGACAAATGGGGCCTAGATCACAGGACCCATTTTGCGATCTCTTGACTTACTGTGACCCAAGCCCTCGCTCGCGCAACACCCGTCTCTGCTGCTCAAGCGCGACAAGATCGCCGAAGAGCCGGTGGTACTCCTCCTGCGCCTCGACCGGATTCAGCCGCCCGAGTTTAGATTTCGCCTCCGCGATCATGCGGGTGAGCTGGCGCTCCTGTATTCGGGCGAGCAGTTCCATCGCGTAGCGGTCGTCCGATTCATGGGCGGACCGGACCGGCTCGACGCCGAGCTTGGTGATCAGATCCCTGAGCTGGTCGTTCGGCGCGCTCTCCAGGAGCCGCGCGACCCATTCGGCGGCGCCGCCGGCCGCCGTCACGCCGCCCGCCTCCGCGATCACCGCGCGGACCGCGGCGTGCGGCGGCGCGATGAACGCCTCCGCCGGGACCTCGTCGAACGCCGGCCCGAGCACCGCCGGCCGCTGCACGGCCAGTTTCAGCAGCTCACGCTCGCGCTGCACCTCGGGATCGGAGGGGTCGAACGCGGGCCGCCCCTGCGCCTGCCGCGGCTCGCCGCGCCCGTTCCCGGCCCGCCCTCCGCCGTCGTACCGGTCGGGACGGCCGTTTCCGGCCGGGGCGCGCCCGTGCCCCGCCTGGGCGCGGGCGTGCACGCGGTTCGCCAGCTCGCGGACGCGGCGGAGCACGAACTGCTCGTCCATGATGCCGAGCCAGCGGTCGAGGTTGACCGCGTACATGTGCCGGCGCGACCGGTCCTTGATGGCGGCGACGACCGGGGCGGCGGCGTCCAGCGCGGCGAGCCGCCCCTCGACGGTGTCGAGGTCGTGCTGCTCGATCGCGCTGCGCACCGCGAACTCGAACAGCGGCAGCCGGGCGGCGACCAGGTCGCGCACCGCCGCGTCGCCGTGCCGGATGCGCAGGTCGCAGGGATCGAGGCCGTCCGGCTGGACGGCGACGAACGTCTGCGAGACGAACTTCTGCTCGTCGTCGAACGCGCGCAGCGCCGCCTTGCGGCCGGCCGCGTCGCCGTCGAAGGTGAAGATCACCTCGCCGCGGAACTCGTCCTGGTCCATCAGGAGCCGGCGCAGCACCTTGATGTGGTCGTCGCCGAACGCCGTCCCGCACGTGGCGATCGCCGTCGGGACGCCCGCGAGGTGGCAGGCCATGACGTCGGTGTAGCCCTCGACCACCACGGCCTGCCGGCGCCGCGCGATCTCCTTCTTCGCCAGGTCGGCCCCGTACAGCACCGAGCTCTTGTGGAAGAGCGGCGACTCGGGGGTGTTCAGGTACTTCGGGCCGTCGTCGTCCTCGTAGAGCCTGCGCGCGCCGAAGCCGATGACGTCGCCGGACAGGTCGCGGATCGGCCACATCAGCCGGCCGCGGAACCGGTCCATCGGGCCGCGCCGCCCCTCCTTGGCAAGGCCGCCCGCGACGATGTCGCGGTCGGCGAACCCCCGCCCGCGCAGGTGCCGGACGAGGCCCTCCCACTCGCGGGGCGCGAACCCCACGCCGAAGTGGGCCGCGTCGGCCGCCTCGAAGCCGCGCTCGGACAGGAACTTGCGCCCGATGGCCCCCTCGGCGGAGTCGAGCTGCCCGGCGTAGTACTCGGCGGCGGCCCGGTGCGCCTCGATCAGGCGCGCGCGCTGCCCGCCGTCCTGGCGCGGGCCGCGCCCGCCGCCGTCCTCGTAGCGCAGCTGGATGCCGGCCTGCGCGGCGAGCCGCTCCACCGCCTCGGAGAACGACAGGTGCTCGATCTCCTGGACGAACTTGATGACGTCGCCGCCCGCCTCGCAGCCGAAGCAGAAGTAGAGGCCGCGCGAGGGCGTCACGTTGAACGACGGCGACTTCTCGTCGTGGAACGGGCACAGGCCCTTGAGGTTGCCGCCTCCCGCGCTGCGGAGCTGCAGGTACTCGCCGATCACGGCGTCGATGGACGCCCGCTCCCGGACGAGCGCGATGTCCTCATTGCGTATCCTGCCTGCCACGACGAAGGAGTCTACGGCGCGGGCGTGACAACCGGCGCGTCCCCGCCCCAACCGGCCCGTCCCCGGCCGAAGCCCACCGCCCCAGGCCGGCCTGCGCGGCGCTGGCCGGACTCGGCCGGATCGACGCCGGGTAAGCGGCTTTTTACTCTGGACAATGCGAGCCGTCGCGGTGTGATGACGGACCGGTTCTTCGGCGCCGACGGCCGCCGCGTCACCCTCGTCCAGCGCCAGCCGCGCCGGCCACGATCCCGCCGAGCCTGCGCAGCCCGGTGTCGATCGCCGGCAGCGTCACCGCCCCGTAGCCGAAGACCAGCCCGGGGACCGCCGGTCCGGTGACGGCGAACTCCGACAGCGCGAACAGCCCGATGCCCGCTTCGAGGGCCTTCGCCGCGATCGCGGCGTCGTCCGTCCCGGGCGGGAGGGTCGCGCTCAGGTGCAGCCCGGCTTCCGCCGGGACGACCGCCAGCCGGTCGCCGAACAGGCTCCCGGCCAGCTCGGCGACGCGCTCGTGCCGGGCCCGGTACTCGCGGCGCGACCTGCGGATGTGCCGGGCGAGGAGGCCCTCGTCGATGAACCGGGCGAGCGCCGCCTGCGCGGGCGGCTCGGCGTGCCAGGACGAGACGTACCGCGCCATCCGGAACGCGCGGTGCAGCGACGGCGGCGCCACCAGGAACCCGAGCCGCAGGACCGGCCGCATGATCTTGGAGAAGGTGCCGGTGTACAGGACGCGGCCGTCCTCGTCGAGGCTCTGCAGCGGCTCGATCGGCCGCCCGCCGTACCGGTACTCGGTGTCGTAGTCATCCTCGACGATCACCACGTCGCGGCGCCGCGCCCAGTCGAGCAGCGCGCGGCGGCGCGGCAGCGACATGGGCATGCCCAGCGGGAACTGGTGGGACGGCGTGACGTACACCGCCCGCGCGTCGCCGGGCAGCGCGTCCACCCGCAGGCCCTCCGCGTCGACCGGCACGCCCCGGACCCGCATCCCGGCGGCGGCGAGCAGCATCCGCACGGGCGGGTATCCGGGGTCCTCGACGGCGACCACGTCGCCCGGCTCCAGCAGGACCCGGACGATCAGGTCGAGCGCCTGCTGGACCCCCGAGGTGACGACGATGTCGCGGCCGTTCGCGCGGACCGCCCGGGACACCCCGATGTGCCGGGCAATGGCCTCGCGCAGCGCGGGCAGGCCCGCCGGGTCGCCCGCCGCGCCGGGGTCGCCGAGCACCGACGGCCGCAGCACGCCCGACATGATCCGCCGCCACGCCTCGTAGGGGAACAGCGCCGTGTCGGGCAGCCCGGCGCGGAAGTCCCATCTGATCCCGGGCATCGGCGCGGGCCAGGCCGACACCTCGTCCCAGCGGGCGCGGGGCCGCAGCGGCGACGCCGCCGGGGCGCCCCGCGCGGCGGACCCGGTCTCCCGGACGAACGTCCCCGCGCCCACCCGGCTCGTCAGGAAGCCCTCGGCGGCGAGCCGGTCGTAGGCGACGCCGACCGTGTTCCGGGAGATCGCGAGCCGCCGCGCCAGCTCCCGGGTCGGCGGCAGCGCCTCGCCCGCGCGCAGCCGCCCGTCCAGGATCGCGGCCCGCAGCTGCGCGTAGATCTGCCCGGCGAGGTCGCGGCGGCCCACCAGGCTGACGTGCACGTCCACGGCCCCAGCCTAGATCGGCTCAGTCATTTTCCGCGTTTTTGGCCCTGTACCTGGTCCTCTGCGGGTTTCTAGCGTGGCCGCATGGACGTTTTGACCGAACTCACGACCACCGACTTCCGCCCGCTGGACCGGCGGGCGTCGGAGCTGTACCTGTCGGCCGTCGCGCAGGTGAAGCCGGACGCGCTCGCCTTGCCCACGCCATGCGCCGACTGGACCCTGCACGGCCTCCTGCGCCACCAGATCAGCCAGGATCAGGGCTTCGCCGCGGCGGCGCGCGGTGAGGGCGACCGTCTGCCGGCCTGGAACGGCGGCGATCTCGGCGACGACCCCTATGCCGCCGCGCGGGCGTCCGCCGACCTGGTGACGCGCGCCTTCGCCGACGTGGCCCTGGACGCCGAACTGGCCCTTCCCGAGCTCGGCGGGCGCTTCCCCGCCGCCCTGGCGATCAGCTTCCACCTCGTCGACCTGGTTGTGCACGCGTGGGACGTGGCCGCCACGCTCGGGGTCCCGTGGGAGCCGGCGGACGATCTCGTCGGCGCGGCGCTCAACGTCGCCGCGATCGTCCCGGAGGAGAGCCGGGGCCCCGGCGCGTCGTTCGCGCCGAAGCTGGAGCCGGCCGGCGGCGCGTCGCCCGGGGAGCGGCTGCTCACGCTGCTGGGGCGGGAGCCCTCGTGGCGATGAGAAGCTCCTGGCGGCCCGGCCCGGCGGACGGCGGAGGGCCGGTCCTCGTCAGCGTCACCGACTTCACCTGCGCGAACCCGCTCGACCTGCCGGAGGTGTTCAAGGCGGGGATGACGCTCCGCCGGTCCTGGCCGGAGCTGGACGGCGCCGTCGGCCTGTGGCTCTGGTCGCGGCCCCTGCGGCGGCGGTGCGGCTCGGTCGCGGTCTGGACGGACGAGGCCGCCCTGCGTCGCTTCGTCGGCTGGCCCCCGCACGTCGAGATAATGCGGCGGTTCAGGCATCGCGGGACGATCCGCTCCCACACCTGGCGGGCGGACTCCTTCGATCCGGAGGAGACGTGGGCGCGCGCCGCGGGCTGCCTCGCTCAGGCGGAGGCCGCGCCGCGGACGGTGTCCCGGTAGAGGCTGATCTTCCATTTGATGTGTTTCTGCTGCTCGCGCAGCATGGCGATCCGCTCCTCCACCCGGCGGTCGTGGTCCTGCAGCAGTTCGAGCCGCTCCTGGACGGTGTCGCCGCGGCTGCGGGCCAGCTCGGAGTACCGCAGCATCTCCGCGATCGGCATCCCGGTCTCGCGCAGGCAGCGCAGCAGCCCGAGCCAGGCCAGGTCGTCGTCGCTGAAGACGCGCCGGCCCGACGCGTTCCGGGCGATGTCCGACAGCAGCCCGATCTTCTCGTAGTAGCGCAGGGTGTCGATGCTGAAACCGCTCTTCTCGGCGGTCTCGGCCGGGGAGTAGGAACTCACGCCCCGAGGATCCCACCTGGAGCGCACTCCAGGTCAACGTCCGCCCGGCGCGGCCGCTTGACCTGGAGCGCGCTCCAGGTCGCAGAGTGGAAGGGACGGCGTAGTACGAAGGACAAGAGGGATTCGCCATGCGCATCGGACTTCAGGTTCCCAGCTTCACCTTTTCCGGCGGGCCGGAGCAGATCGGGCCGGTGTTCGGCCGGATGGCCCGCGAGGCCGACCAGGGCGGCCTGCACTCGTTCTGGGTGATGGACCACTTCTTCCAGATCCGCGGGGTGGGCTCCGCCGAGGAGCCGATGCTGGAGGGATACTCGGCGCTCGCGTACGCGGCGGCGCTGACGGAGCGGATCACCCTCGGGACGATGGTCACCGGCGTCACCTACCGGCATCCCGGCATCCTGGTCAAGACCGTGACCACGCTGGACGTCCTGTCGGGTGGGCGCGCCTGGCTCGGCATCGGCGCCGCGTGGAACGAGGAGGAGTCGCGCGGCCTCGGCGTCCGGTTCCCGCCGGTCGCCGAGCGGTTCGAGCGGCTGGAGGAGACGCTGCGCATCGCCCACCGGATGTGGGAGGGCGACGAGTCGGCGTTCGAGGGCCGGCACTACGCGCTGGAGCGGCCGCTGAACTCGCCGCCGGCGCTGCGCGCCCCGCATCCGCCGATCCTGATCGGCGGGGGCGGCGAGAAGAAGACTCTCAGGTTCGTCGCCCGGTACGCCGACGCGTGCAATCTCTTCGACGGCGACGAGCTGCCGCACAAGCTGGAGGTGCTGCGGGGGCACTGCGAGCGCGAGGGACGCGACTACGCCGAGATCGAGAAGACGTCCCTGGGCTTCTTCACCTCACCGCCGTCCGCCGACGAGGTCGTGGACAAGATCGGAGGGCTGGCCGAACGCGGCATCGACCATGCGATCTTCTCCCAGAGCACCGGGCAGGACCTCACGGGCGTCCTGGCCGCGGCCCTCCCCCAGATCGAGAAGATCGTCCCGGCGGGCCGGTGAGCCGCGCTCACGCCGTCGCGGGGGTGAACACCCACTTCTTGTAGGACCAGTAGCGGAACGCCGAGCCGAGGCCGACGCCGGCGAGGAGGCCGAGGTTGTAGGCGACCCCGCCGTGCAGGCCGAGGGTGTAGTAGGTGAAGCCGGTGCACAGCACCTGGATGAGCAGCCCGACGCCGTTCAGCGCGAAGAAGATCGCGACCTCCCGGCCGGAGCCGTCGCTGTCGCGGTGCCGGAACGTCCAGTGCCGGTTGAGCAGGTAGGACGACAGCGTCGACACCACGGTCGGGACGACCACGCTGGTGACCGGGCCGCCGCCGAGCCGCGCGCGCATCAGGTTGGCGCCGAAGAACATGATCAGCGTGCCGACGCACCCCACGAAGCCGAAGCTCAGCAGTTCACGGAGGAATGTCCGGTACCCCGGGGCGGACGGGACCGATTCGACCGGTCTCGACCGCTGCGCAGTGCTCACTCGCCCAGACCTTACCTGAGTAGGACATATGCGAATGTCACAACCCGCTTAAAGATCAGCGGTCCCTCGGTCAGCCCTCGGCGGTGGCCGCCGCCGGGGCCAGCAGGACGATCAGCCCGACCAGCGCGACGGGCACGGCGAGCGCCCACGCGAGCCCCACCCCCTCGGCGACGAACCCGATGACGGGCGGGCCGCCGAGCAGGCCGGCGTAGCCGATCGCGGTGACCCGGGAGATCCCGGCCGCGGCGGGCACGCCGGGCAGGTTGCCGGCGGCGCTGAAGGTGACCGGCGCCACCACGGCGGCGCCGAGGCCGAACAGCGTGAACCCGGCCACCGCCGCCGCCGGGTGCCCGGCGGCGAGGCCGCACCCGAGGCCGAGCGCGGCGACCAGCGACCCGGCGCGCAGCACCGGGACCGGCCCGCACCGCGCGACGACGCGGTCCCCGAACAGCCGCCCGGCGGTCATCGCCACCGCGCAGCCGGCGTAGCCGAGGCCCGCGCCGCCGGGCCCCGCGCCGAGATCCTCCCGCAGGTAGACGGCGCTCCAGTCGGCCATCGCGCCCTCGCCGACGAACGAGCACAGCCCGATGACGCCGAGCATCGTCAGCGGCCACCGCGACGCCCGCGCGGGAAGCGCCCTCCCCTCGTCCGGCTCGGGCGGCGCGTCGGCCGAGCCGTCCAGCAGCCCGCGGCAGCCGACCACGACGAAGGCGCACAGCAGGACGGCCGCGGCCGGCAGATGCAGCGGGACGGGGACGCCCGCGTGCGCGGCCCCCGCCCCGGCCAGCGCCGCCAGGAGCGTCCCGATGCTGTAGGCGCCGTGCAGGCCGGACATCAGCGGACGACCGTAGCCGCGTTCGACGGCCACGCCCTGGGCGTTCATCGCCACGTCCATCAGGCCGAGCGAGCCGCCCATCAGCAGCAGGGCGACGACCAGCGCGGACAGGTTCCAGGCGAGGCCGAGCGGGATCAGGGACAGCGCGGAGGCCACGCCGGCGGCCACGGTCGTCGCCCGGCTGCCCCACCGGGCGACGGCCCGGCCCGCGAACCGGACGGCGGCCACGACGCCGACCGGGGCGCCGAGCAGCGCGACGCCCATCGCGCCCTCGCTCAGCCCGAGATGCTCCTTGATCTGCGGGATGCGGGCGACCCATGCGGCGGCGACGAGCCCGTGCGCGGTGAACGCCGCCGTCACCGCGACGCGCGCCCGCCGGCGCGTCTCGATCCTTTCCGTGACCATCCGGCCGACTGTATGTCCCGTCCGGCGCTCAGGCGAGGTCGGCCAGCGGCGTCTCCGGGTCGGCGAGGCGGGCGGCGTCCACCGGGCGGCCCGAGCGGATCAGCGCCTGGACGTCTCCGGTGACGTCCCACACGTTGACGTTCATCCCGGCGACGACCCGGCCGCCGGACAGCCAGAACGAAACGAACTCGCGGGCCGCGCGGTCCCCCCGGTACACGACCTCGTCGTACTCCCCCGGAGACGCGACGCCCGACATCTCCATGCCGAGGTCGTACTGGTCGCTGAAGAAGTACGGGATCCGGTCGTAGACGACGTCCTGGCCGAGCATGGCGCGGGCGGCGGCGGGCCCGCCGTTCAGCGCGTTCGCCCAGTGCTCCACGCGGATCCGCCGCCCGAGCAGCGGGTTGTAGGCGTTTGCGACGTCGCCGGCCGCGAAGATGTCGGGGTCGGACGTGCGCAGCGACTGGTCGACGAGGATCCCGTCGGAGACCTCCAGCCCCGCCTCCTCCGCCAGCGCGGTGTTGGGCCGCACCCCGATCCCGACGATCACGACGTCCGCGGGCACCTCCGCGCCGCCGGAGGTCACGACGGCCGACACCTGCCCCGCGCCCCAGAACCCGGCCACGCCCTGGTCCATCCGGAGGTCGACGCCGTGCTCGCGGTGCAGGTCGGCGAACAGCCCGCCGAGTTCGGGCCCCATGGCGGCGTGCAGCGGCGTCGGCTCCGGGTCGATGACCGTCACGTCGTTGCCGTAGGAGCGGGCGGCCGCGGCCGTCTCCAGCCCGATCCAGCCCGCGCCCGCCACCACGACGCGTCGGCCGCCGTGCGCGAGCGCCTGCTTCAGCGCCGCCGAGTCGGCCATCGTGCGCAGGTAGTGGATGCCCTGCAACTTGGACCCGGGCACATCCAGCCTCCGCGGGGAGGCGCCGGTCGCCAGCAGCAGCCTCGTATAGGAGACAGGTTCCTTCGTCGACAACCGCACCTGGTGCGCGTCCCGGTCGATCGAGGCCACGGAGGTGCCGAGCCGCAGCTCCACGTCGTGCTTGTCGTACCAGTCCGCCTCGTGGACGTGCGCCTTCTCCCGGGGCTCCTTGTCGAGCAGGAAGCCCTTGGACAGCGGCGGACGCTCGTACGGCCGCTCGATCTCGTCCCCGACCAGCAGCACCCTGCCCGTGAAACCCTCCTCGCGAAGCGTCTCCGCCGCCTTGGCTCCGGCCAGGCTCGCTCCGGCGATGACGAACGTCTCCTCGGGCATGGCGACCTCCTGTAGTTGACCTGTAGCCATCCCTACAGCGCCCCCTGTGACGAGACAAGAGCGTCGTGGGCGCGTCTAGGCGTATTTCCGCGCCGTGCCCGCCCGGAAACGTTCGCCGTCAGCGCGGCCGTCCGCCCAGCATCCGGTGCCGGGCCATCGCGGACAGGTCGGTCAGCGAGGCGATCTGGTCGACGACGGCGCGCAGCCGCGCCGCGTCGTCGGAGGCGTCCACGAACGCCTCCCGGAAGCCGGGGTCGAGGGAGTCGGGCGCCCCGGCCAGCATCATCTCGGCCAGCTCGGTGATCAGCGTCCGCTGCCGGGCCCTGATCTCCTCGTGGCTGATCCACACGTAGTGCGCGGTGATGCCCTTGAGCAGGGCGTTCTCCAGCCGCTGCTGCCGCGGCACGATCAGCTCCGCCGCGTACCGGGTCAGCGGGCGGAGGCCGTAGGCGTCCCGGGTCGCGGTCTCGGCGGCCAGGCAGAACCGCCCGATCAGCGTGCTGGTCAGGTTCTTCAGGGCGGCGAGGCTGCGCGGCGTGCCGTCGTAGCGGTCCGGCCAGTACGGTTCGGCGAGCAGCGCGGCGAAGCGCTCCTCCAGCTCGGCGAGCTCGGCGTCGGCGCAGTACAGCTTGGCGGCGGTGGCGGCCACGAGGCGGCGCTCGGTGGGGTCGGCGAGGCGGGCGAAGTCGATGTGCCCGGCGACCAGCGCGTCCTCCAGGTCGTGGACGGAGTAGGCGACGTCGTCGCTCCAGTCCATGACCTGGGCCTCGAAGCACGTCCGGCCGTCGGGCGCGCCCTCCCGGACCCAGGTGGCGACGTCGAGGTCGTCGTCGTAGACGCCGAACTTCCCGTTGACCGCTTCGGCCTGCGGCCACGGGTACTTCATGGCGGCGTCCAGGGCGGCGCGGGTCAGGTTGAGGCCGACGCTGCGCCCGTTCAGGGGCGGGCCGTCCACCGCGAACGACTTCGGCTCCAGCCGGGTCAGGACGCGCAGGCTCTGCGCGTTGCCCTCGAAGCCGCCGCAGTCGCGCGCGACGACGTCCAGCGCCGACTCGCCGTTGTGGCCGAACGGCGGGTGGCCGATGTCGTGCGACAGGCACGCCGCCTCGACCAGATCGGGGTCGCAGCCGAGGGATTTGCCCAGCTCGCGGCCGACCTGGGCGCATTCCAGCGAGTGGGTCAGCCGGGTGCGCAGGCTCTGCACGGTGTCGGCCACCGCGTCCGCGCCGGGCGAGGCGACCTGCGTCTTGGCGGCCAGCCGCCGCAGGGCCGCGCTGTGCAGGACGCGCGCGCGGTCGCGTTCGAACGCCGTCCGGTCGCGGCGCTTGGCCGGCTCCGGCGCCCACCGCTGCCGGTCGCGGGCGGTGTAGCCCTCAATGTCATTGCTCGTCATGGCCCTATCCAGGGTAAGCGGGCGCGACCGGCTTCAGCGGCTCGGCGACGCGGAGGCCGACGGAGACGACGGAGACGACGGCGTGCCGGACGGGTCGATGCGGATGCGCTTGATGGTCTCGTCCGGCACCTGGACACTCCTGCCCAGCAGCACGTACGACAGGTAGCCGCCGGTCTCCCGGGCGATGTAGTTGAACTGCGTGTCGCGGGTCTGCACGCTCGGCCCGCTGCGGGTCGGCGAGGCGGCGGCCTCGATGCCCTGGTCCCCGGCCATCTTCTTGGACCGCAGCCCGTGCCACGGGTCGGTGACGATCACGGCGGACTTCCAGTGGTGCCGGTCGAACTCCGTGCCGACGGCCTTCAGGCTCTCCAGCGTGTCCCGCCCGACGGGCACCGCGAACACCTTGGACGCGGGCACCCCGCCCTTCTCGATCAGCCAGGCGCGGCCGGTGCCCGCCTCGGTGTAGTTGTCGCCGGACGCCTTGCCACCGACGGTGACGATGGCGGGCGCGACGCCGTCGCGGTAGAGCTCCAGGGCGTGCTGCAGCCGCCATTTCAGCGTCGGGGACGGCGCCCCGTTGTACTGCGCGGCGCCCAGCACGATGATCGCGTCCGAGCGGGGCCGCTCGTCCTGCCGGGCCTGGTACCAGATCCGCGCGCCGACGGTCAGCGGGGTCAGCACGGCGATCGCGAGCAGCCCGAGCAGGACGCTCACCGGGATCGTGAACCACAGCGGCCGCCGGCGCCGCTCGCGCGGGCGGTCCTCCCGCTCCTCGGCGGCGGGCTCTTCGGGCTGGGGCTCCGGCAATTCCACTTCCAACGTCATCGCATCGGACACACTATTGAGATGGTCCGGCGCGCGTCCGAAGTTCACAACCGCGTGTCGCGGAACTCGCGCGCGTGCCGGCGGCCGATCTCCCGCGTGCGGGAACCGGCCGCCGGCGCGCAGACGTCAGCGGCTGTCGCTGCCGCCCCGCCCGCCGCCTGCGGCGTCGGCCGCCGCGATCGCCGCGCGGCCGGCCTCCAGCCGGGCGACGGGGATGCGGAACGGCGAGCAGGACACGTAGTCCAGGCCGACCTCGTGGCAGAAGTGCACCGAGTCGGGGTCGCCGCCGTGCTCGCCGCAGATGCCGAGCTTGATGCCCGGACGCGCCTTGCGGCCCTCCTCCGCGGCGATGCGGACGAGCCGCCCGACGCCCTCCCGGTCCAGCGTCTCGAACGGCGACACCCCGAAGATGCCGAGTTCCAGGTAGCGGGAGAAGAACGCCGCCTCGACGTCGTCGCGGGAGAAGCCCCACGTCGTCTGGGTGAGGTCGTTGGTGCCGAAGGAGAAGAACTCGGCGGCCTCGGCGATCTGCCCGGCGGTCAGCGCCGCCCGCGGCAGCTCGATCATGGTGCCGATCAGCGCCGGGACGTCGACCCCGGTGGCCTTTCCGACCTGCTCCAGGATGCCGCGTGCCTCGTCGCGGACCGCCTCCAGCTCCTGCACCGCGCCGACGAGCGGGATCATGATCTCCGGGCGCGGGTCGCCGCCCGCCTTCCGCCGCGCCGCCGCGGCTTCGGCGATCGCGCGGACCTGCATGGCGAACAGACCGGGAATCACCAAACCGAGCCGCACGCCGCGCAGTCCGAGCATAGGGTTCTGCTCGTGCAGTCGGTTGACTGCCTCGAGCAGTCTCCGGTCCTGCGCGTCCGCGTCGTCGCCCGCGAGCGCGACCCTGACCGAAAGCTCGGTGATGTCGGGGAGGAACTCGTGCAGGGGCGGGTCGATGAGCCGGATCGTGACGGGCAGCCCGTCCATGGCCTCGAAGATGCCCTCGAAGTCGCTCTTCTGCAGCGGCTCCAGGGCGTCCAGCGCGACCTGCCGCTCGCCGTCGTCCTCGGCGAGGACGAGCTTCTCGATGAGCCGGCGCCGGTCCCCGAGGAACATGTGCTCGGTGCGGCACAGCCCGATGCCGGCGGCGCCGAACCGGCGGGCCCGCGCGGAGTCCTCCGGGTTGTCGGAGTTCGCGCGGACCTTCAGCGCGGCGCGCGCGTCGGCGTGCTTCATGACGCGGTCGACGGCCTTGACGAGGTCGTCGCCGCCCTCCGCGGGCAGCTCGCCCTCGAAGTACCGGACGACGGGCGAGTCCTCGACGGGTACCTCGCCGAGGTAGACGTCGCCGGACGACCCGTCGATCGAGATGACGTCGCCCTCGCTCACGGTCACGCCGCCGGGGGCGGCGAAGTGCCCGTTCTTGACGTCGACGTCCAGTTCCTCGGCGCCGCACACGCAGACCTTGCCCATGCCGCGCGCGACGACCGCGGCGTGCGAGGTCTTGCCGCCGCGCGAGGTGAGGACGCCCTTGGCCGCGACCATGCCGGCGAGGTCGTCGGGGTTGGTCTCGCGGCGGACGAGGATCACGTCCTCGCCCCGCTCGGCGAGTTCCACGGCCCGGTCGGAGCTGAACACGGCCTTGCCGACGGCGGCGCCCGGCGAGGCGTTCATGCCCTTGGTGAGCTTGCGGTAGCCGTCCACCTTGCTGGCGAAGCGGGGGAACATGAGCTGCGCGAGCTGGTCGCCGGTGACGCGGCGAGCGGCCTCGTCCACGTCGATGAGCCCCTGGTCGAGCAGCTGGCAGGCGATGCGGAACGCCGCGGCGGCGGTGCGCTTGCCGACCCGGGTCTGCAGCATCCACAGCTTCCCGCGCTCGATCGTGAACTCGATGTCGCACATGTCGCGGTAGTGGTTCTCCAGCGTCTCCATGATGTCGAGAAGCCGGTCGTAGGACGCCTTGTCGATGCGCCCCAGCTCGGTCAGCGGCACCGTGTTGCGGATGCCGGCGACGACGTCCTCGCCCTGGGCGTTCTGCAGGTAGTCGCCGTAGACACCCTGCTGGCCGGACGCGGGGTCGCGGGTGAACGCGACGCCCGTCCCCGAGTCGAGGCCCATGTTGCCGAAGACCATCGAGCAGATGTTGACGGCGGTGCCGAGGTCGACGGGGATGCGCTCCTGCCGCCGGTAGAGGATCGCGCGGGGCGCGTTCCAGGAGTCGAACACCGCCTTGACCGCGAGGTCCATCTGCTCGCGCGGGTCGGTCGGGAAGTCGCGCCCGGCCTCCTCCCGCACGATGGTCTTGAACCGGCCGACGAGCTCCTTGAAGTCGTCGGCGACCAGGTCGGCGTCCTGGTCGCTGCCGCGGGCCCGCTTGACGTCGTCGATGGCGTCCTCGAAGAGGTCGCCGTCGATGTCCAGGACGGTCTTGCCGAACATCTGGATCAGCCGCCGGTAGGAGTCCCACGCGAACCGCTGTCCCTCTGCCTCCGTGGCCCCCACCTGCCGGGCGAGGCCGTGCACGGACTCATCGTTCAGGCCGACGTTGAGGACGGTCTCCATCATTCCCGGCATGCTGAACTTGGCGCCGGACCGGACGCTCACCAGCAGCGGGTCGTCGCTCTGGCCGAGCTTCTTGCCCATCGCGGACTCCAGGTCTGCGAGGTGCGCGTTCACCTCGTCCGCCAGGCCCTCGGGCAGGGTCCCGTGCTCGAGGTAGTGCCGGCAGGCCTCGGTGGTGATCGTGAACCCGGGGGGCACGGGCAGTCCGAGGTTGGTCATCTCGGCCAGGTTGGCGCCCTTGCCGCCCAGCAGATCCTTGAGGTCCTTGTTTCCCTCAGTGAAGTCGTACACGAACTTCGGCACGGGGAGCTCCTTCTCGCTCCGGTTCCACCCAGTGGCAGGTCCGGGCCCGCCGCGCCGGGGGCGCGCTCCGTCGCGCTCCCCGAGGCGGAGGCAGGTCCGCTGCCCTGTTTGCCGGGACTGTACCCGCGCAGCGGGCGGCTGCTCGGCGCCCGGTGCGCCGGAGTACGTTTTCCCAGGTCAGACCGCAGATAATGGTCTATTCCAATGGGGAGACCGACACCACACGGCGCCGGGGCGCCGGCCGGGGGACTCGACCGGCCCCTGGCGCACCCATGGCTCAGAAGAGGTAATGATGGATCAAGGAGGTGAGGCTTTGAGGCCGAAGGTGGCCGGCGGCCGGGCGGGAGATCCGTTCGCCCCCATAGCCGATTTCGGGTTCCTGTCCGACTGCGAGACGACCGCCCTGGTCGCGCCGAGCGGGAACATCGAGTGGATGTGCCTGCCGCGGATGGACTCGCCGAGCGTGTTCGGGTCGATCCTGGACCGCGACGCCGGGTACTTCCGGGTCGGCCCGGCGGGCGTGGAGGTGCCCGCCGCGCAGCGGTACATCCCCGGCACCATGGTGATGGAGACCACCTGGTGGGTGCACGGCGGCTGGCTCGTGGTGACGGACGCGCTGCTCATGGGCCCGTGGCACCACGAGACCGAGCGTTCCCACACGCATCGCAGGGCGCCGACGGACTACGACGCCGACCACGTCCTGCTGCGGATGGTGCGGTGCGTGAACGGGCAGGCCCAGGTCCGGCTCGACTGCATGCCGGTGTTCGACTACGGCCAGACGCCGGCGCGCTGGGAGCACACCGGCGCCGGCTACCACGAGGCCGTCGCGCGCGGCAACGGCGTCGGGCTGCGGCTCACCACCGACATGAACGTCGGGTTCGAGGGGTCGCTCGCCACGTCCCGGACGCTGCTGAAGCAGGGCGAGTCCCGGTTCGTGGCGCTGTCGTGGAGCGAGCACGCGGCGCCCTCGTCGTGGGAGGAGGCGCAGGAACGGCTCGTCTGGACCGTCCACCACTGGCAGCACTGGCTCGACCGGGGCCGCTTCCCCGACCATCCGTGGCGCAGTCACCTGCAGCGCAGCGCGCTCACGCTGAAGGGCCTGACGTTCGCGCCGTCGGGCGCGGTCGCGGCGGCGGCGACGACGTCGCTGCCGGAGTCGCCGGGCGGCGACCGCAACTGGGACTACCGCTACACCTGGATCCGCGACTCCACGATGGCGCTGTGGGCGTTCTACACGCTCGGCTACGACTGGGAGGCCAACGACTTCTTCTACTTCATCACCGACGTCGCCGAGGCCGCCGAGGGCAAGCTGCAGATCATGTACGGGCTGGACGGGCGGGAGGAGCTGCCCGAGTCCACGCTGGAGCATCTCACCGGCTACGGCAACGCCCGTCCCGTGCGCATCGGCAACGAGGCGTACATGCAGGCGCAGCACGACGTGTGGGGCGCGATCATCGGCTCCATCTACCTGTTCGTGCGCAAGCGCGACCGCCTCGACGACCGGCTCTGGAAGATCATCATCAAGCAGGTGGAGGACGCCCTCGCCAACTGGCGCACCCCCGACTGCGGCATGTGGGAGGTGCGCGGCGAACCCCAGCACTTCACCTCCTCGAAGATCTTCTGCTGGGTGGCGGCCGAGCGCGGCGCCCGGCTCGCCCGGGTCCGCGGCGACCAGGACCGGGCGCGCCGCTGGCAGGCCGCCGCCGACGAGATCCACGAGGACGTGCTCGCCCACGCGCTGGACGAGCGCGGCGTCTTCACCGCCCACTACGGCGCGACGGCGCTGGACGCCTCGGCGCTGCTCATCCCGCTGCTCGGCTTCCTGCCCGCCGACGACAAGCGGGTCCGCGAGACCGTCCTCGCCATCGCGGACGAGCTGTCGGAGGACGACCTCGTCCTGCGCTACCGGGCGACGGAGACCGACGACGGGTTCGAGTCCGAGGAGGGCACGTTCACGATCTGCTCCTTCTGGCTGGTCAGCGCCCTGGTGATGATCGGCGAGCTGGAGCGGGCGCGGGCGCTGTGCGAGAAGCTGCTGTCGTATGCGAGCCCGCTGCAGCTGTACGCGGAGGAGATCGACCCGCACACCGGCCGGCACCTCGGCAACTTCCCGCAGGCGTTCACCCATCTGGCGCTGATCAACGCGGTCATGCAGGTGATCAGGGCGGAGAACGACGAGCCGCAGCCGCCGCTCGCCTGAGGTCGCCCGTGGCCGGGGCGGGCGCCCCGGCCACGGCGTCGCCGGTCACAGATTGATCGACTTCTGCCGGAATTGCCGTGTTCATTGAACGTTCCGGTTACCGTTCCGCCGTGACCACGCCACCCCCCACTGACGACGTCCCGGACGGCCCCGTCCAGCCCGGCGAAGAGGGCGCGCCGGATTCCGGCTGGGCCTCGCCGGACGCGCCCCCGCCCGGCACCCCTCCCGCCCCGGCCCCGTCCTCCGCCGGGCAGCCCGTGCCACAGCCGGCTGCCCCGCCGATTCCGGTGCCGCCGCCAGGTCCCGCGACGCCGCACGTTCCCGCGAGGACGAACCGGCTCGCGATCGCGGCCCTGGTCACCGGCCTTCTCGGGCTGTTCCCGTTCGCGGTGGGCTTCGGCATCGCCGCACTCGTCCAGGCCGGCCGCAGGGGCGAGAAGGGCAAGGGCCTCGCCGCCGGCGGCCTGGCCGCCTCGGCCGTCTGGCTCGTCGCCGGGGTGGTCGCCGCGGCGGCGGCCGCCGGTTCCCTGCTCACCGTCGAGCGGGACGAGTCGGGGCACGTCGCCCGGAGCGACAAGGTGCTCCCCGGCCTGCTGCGCGTCGGCGACTGCTTCACCGGTTTCAGCGGGAACGTCAGGACCTCGCTCGTGACCGCGCTGCCCTGCACGCAGCCGCACGAGGGCGAGGTCGTCGCCAAGCTGCGCCTGCCCGACGGCGCCTACCCCGGCGACGGCGAGGTCTTCGAGCAGGCGTCCAAGGCGTGCTCCCGGCGGCTCACCCGCCTGCAGAAGAGCAGGTACGACGAGCACCTGCAGCCCTACGTCGTCGAACCGAGCAGAACGACCTGGCGGAGCGGGGACCGGGAGGTGCTCTGCCTGATGCACTACGAGGGCGCCGGGAAGATCAGCACGCCGCTCGCCCAGACCCTGGACCCGAACGTGAAGCTCTGGCACGAGCTCGTCCGCGGCGACTGCCTCGGCAAGTGGAACGACGACGCCGTGGCCCAGCGCACCCTCTCCTGCACCGAGGAGCACTGGATGGAGGTCTACGCCGTCTTCGCGCTGAAGGACGGACCATACCCGGGCTCCAAGGCGGCCGAGCGGCAGGCCGAGGCCGGCTGCGACAGGCGCTACGGGCGGGTCTTCCGCGGGGCCCGGACACCGGACCTCGTCTCGTGGGTGCCCCCGGAGAAGGACGACTGGACGGAGGGCGTCCGCACCGTCGTCTGCCTGGGCGAGAGCGAGGACCGCCCCCTGAAGAAGAGGTTGCTGCCATGACCGCGCCCCCGCCCGACGACGACAAGCTCGCCTGGGCCCCGCCGGACGCGCCCGCATCCGACGCGCCCCCGCCCGGTGCGCCCGCCCCCACCGCGCTCCCGGGCTCGCCTCCGCCTCCGCCACCGTTCGCCCCGCTCGGCCCCGTCCAGCGGCGGACGAACCGGTTCGCCGTCTTCGCGCTGGTCACCGGCCTGCTTGGGATGATCGTGCTCGCGGTCGCGTTCGCGGTCACCGCCTTAGTCCAGACGGGCCGGCGGGGCGAGAAGGGCAAGGGCCTCGCCGTCGGCGCCCTCGCCGTGTCCGCGGCCTGGGTCGCCGCCGTCTCCGTCGCCGTGACCGTCGGCCCGCTGTCCACGGGATCGGCCGCCCGCGAGGACGGCAAGGTCGCGGTCACCGCGATGCGGCCGGGCGACTGCTTCAGCGAGTTCGAGGAGGCCCCCGACGGCCTGTTCGTGAGACCCCTGCCGTGCACCACGCCTCACCAGGGCGAGGTCAGCGCCGAAGGGGAACTCCCGGACATGCCGTATCCGGGCAGGCAGGATCTCGGCAATCGGGCATGGACCTTGTGCCGCGAGCGGACGGAATTCCTGGAGCGGAGCCGCTACGGCAAGGACCTGCAGCTCCATACCGCCTCGCCGGACGAGGACGCGTGGAAGGACGGGAACCGCACCGTGAAATGCGTCATGCGCTACACCGGATCCGGTCTGCTTCCGGCGCCCCTCGACCAGACCATGGAGACGAAGTCGCAGTACACCACCGAGCTCTCGCCGGGAGACTGCGTCAAGGAATGGGACGACAACGGCGACCAGCCCCTCATTCCGTGCACCAAGAAGCACAAGTACGAGGTGCTCGCCGTCTACACGGTGCAGGGCGACAAGTATCCGGGAGCGAAGCAGCTGGAGCGGAGAGCGCTCGACGGCTGCGTCAAGCGCGGCGTCAAAGTCTGGGGTGCCAAACCTCCGTTCGACATTGCCGACGTGACCTTCGCCCTACCGGACAGGGGCGGTTGGGAGGCCGGGAGCCGATTGATCTTCTGCCTGGTCACCGGCAGGGACGGGCCGCTCACGCGCTCCGTGGTGCCGCACTGACGCGGCGGCGCCCGCCGGGCCCGCCGCCGGGGGCGCCGCCCCCGGCGGCGGGCGGGCGCTAGACGACCGCGCCGGAGTCGTCGGCGGTGCGCCGGACCGGCTTCCGCTTGTTCTTGCCCTGCGGCGGCGGGGCCTTCGCGTAGCGCTCCAGGACGACGGCGATGGGCGTCGCGGTGAAGACGCTGGAGTACGTGCCGACGACGATGCCGATCAGCAGGGCGATCGCGAAGTCGGTCAGCGAGTCGCCGCCGAGGACGGCGAGCGCGGCGAGGATGAACAGCGCGCCCATGCCGGTGTTGATCGTCCGCGGGACGGTCTGCAGCGTGCCCCGGTTCGCGATGTCGGCGAACCGGCCCTTGGGATTGGCCGTCCACATCTCCCGCACGCGGTCGAACACGACGACGGAGTCGTTCACCGAGTACCCGATGATCGTGAGCAGCGCGGCGAGGAAGACCCCGTCGACGGGTTTGCCGAGCCAGGCGAAGACGCCGGTGACGATCGTGATGTCGTGGAACATGGCGAGCACCGAGCCCGCCGCGAACGTCCAGCGGAACCGGATCGTCAGGTAGGCGAGCTGCACCAGCAACGCGACGCCGAGGGCGATGAGCGCCTTGGTCCGCAGCTCGTCGCCGAGGCTCGGCCCGATGAGCTCGTCGCGCTCCTTGACGGCGCCGCCGCCCTCCTCGGCCAGGGCGTCCTGGATCCGCTTCTCGTCCGCGTTGGTCAGGTCGACCGTGCGGACGGAGATGTCGTCCTTCCCGGACGTCTGCACGACGGCGCGCGGGAACCCGGCGTCCGCGACGGCGGCGCGGGCCCGGTCGATGTCGACGTGCCGGCTGGTGGAGTACTCGACGAGCCGGCCGCCGGTGAACTCCACGCCGAAGTTCAGCCCGCGAGCGAAGATCCCGGTCACGGCGACGACCACCGCGAGCGCGGAGATCCCGAGCCACATCCGGCTGCGCTTCATGATGTCGGGGCCGCTCGTCTCCAGCCAGGTGCGGATCCGCCCCGCGCCGCCGAGCCCACCCATCCGGCCCTTGGCGAGCCTCGGCATCCGCGCGGCGGCGGCGTCGGTGAGGACGCGGCTCAGCAGCATCGCGGAGATGAGGGAGCCGAGCACGCCGATGGTCAGCGTGACGCCGAAGCCCCGGACCGGCCCGGACGCGAGGAAGAACAGCAGGCCGCCGGCCAGCAGCGTCGTGACGGCCGAGTCCGCGATCGCCGACCACGCCTTGCCGAACCCGATGGACAGCGCCGCCCGCGCGCTGCGGCCCGGCGCCGCCGCCCGTTCCTCTCTGGCCCGTTCGAAGGCCAGCACGTTGGCGTCGATCGCCATGCCGACGGCCAGGACGAAACCGGCGAGTCCGGGCAGGGTGAGCGTCGCGCCGATCGCGACGAGGGCGCCGTAGGAGATCAGCGCGTAGCCGGCGAGCGCGACCGTGGCGAGGAGGCCGACGAGGCGGTAGACGGCCATGATGAACAGGCCGGTCAGGACGATGCCGATGACCGCGGCCTTGGCGCTGGCGTCGATGGCCTCGTCGCCGAGCGTCGGGCCGACCACCCGCTGCTCGATGATCTTCACGGGGACGGGCAGCGAGCCGCCCTCGATGAGGGCCGCGAGGTCCTTGGCCTCGGTGGCGGTGAAGTCGCCGGTGATCTGGGTGGATCCGCCGGTGATGCCGACGCCGCAGGGCACGCTCTGGGTCACCTGCGGCGAGGAGATGACCTTGCCGTCCAGGACGATCGCGACGCGCCGCTCGTCCCCGGCGGCGCAGGCGGCCTTGGCGGTCAGCCGCTCCCAGGTCTTGCCCCCGCCGCCCTTGAAGCCGACGTTGACGGCCCAGCCGCCGGCGTTCTGCGCGTCGTAGGAGGCGCTCGCCTCGCCGATGCCGGCGCCGGTGAGCGCGGCGGGGCCGACGAGGATCTGCTGCCCGCTCTCGTCCGGGATCAGCTGCTGCCCCTTCTCGGCCTTGCCGGTGTTGGGCAGCACGGGATGCGCGGTGAGCTGCGCGGTCTTGCCGATCGCCTCGGTGGCGCGGGTCGGGTCCTGGACGTCCGGCAGCTCCACGATCAGCCGCTGGTCGCCGGACCGGGTGATGGACGACTCGGCGACGCCGAGCGCGTCGATGCGCCGGTGCAGGACCTCACGGGCGCGGTCGGTGGACTCGCGGCCGGCCTTGACGGTCGGCGAGTCCTGGGTCTCGAGGACGATCTGGGTGCCGCCGCGGAGGTCGAGGCCGAGGCGGGGCGGGGTTGACCAGGCGAAGTAGAACGATGTGGCGAGCACGGCGAACGCCAGTACCGCCCGCACCAGGTTGGCGCGAGTCAAGAGGGAACCTCCACACGGGGCTTCGGCGCCGCGCCTCAGCGTGCGGCACCGCGGACAGGTGACTCAGATCCGTGTGGTGGAGGGCGGTGCGCGCCCGCGCGGGACGGCGCGCGGCGCGAGGTCGGGCGAGGCGGGCCCGGTGGCGGTGAGGCCGGGGCGCCCCGCCGGCGGCGGCGGGACGGCGGCGCCGGACACCGGGAGCGCGGCCGACGCCGGCTGCGCGCTCGGCGTGGCGGCCCCGGCGGCGTGCCATGCGACGGCCGCCTGGGCGTGCCGGGTGGTCCGCGGCTTGGTGGACGCCCTGGTGCGGGCGGGCGCCTTCTGCGCTGGCACGGTCCGGACGCCGGAGATCGTTCCCGTGGGGGGCGTCCCGCCGTGGGCCGCGGTGCCGACCGGCCCGGCGACGAACCCGAGCATGCCCAGCAGGACGACGAGCAGCCGGGCCGCGGACAGCCGCGCCCCGGGCAGGGGAGGACGCCGAGAGTCGCGCACTCCGCCCTCCCTGCTCATGGTGAGCCGTCAGTCCGGCCGTTCCCGCCAACCTAGCCCAGGTTCTCCGGACCGGGGACGCCGTTCGCTCTTCGTCGGCGAAACACGGATGCGATTCGCGGTCAAGGTGACACCGCGCGACATTGCCCTCACCCGGCTCGGCCGCGTGCAATCACCAGCAGACACCGGCGGGTGTCCCAATCCGGCCAGGCCGGGATCGACCGCCGTCCATTGCCCGGCGATTCAACGCGAATTACTTTCGCGTATGCCCACCCCGAACCGGACAGAGGAGTATCCGGTGGCACAAATCAGACAGACCGCGATCATCGGGACCGCCGCGCTGGCCGTCCTCGCCGCTGGCATCACGCCCGCCTCCGCCGCGACCACGACCATCCGCAAGGGCTCCGGGAGCGCCGCCGCCTACTCGGGCAACGTCCAGGCGGCCCTGCTCGGCACCGCGACCGTCTCCACGTCGATCGGCAGCGGCTCCTGCAGCCAGTCGACGATGACGGGCTCGATCAACTCCAACGGCACCGGCCTCAGCATCGCCAGCGCCAGCTTCGGCAACTGCACCGGCACCGCCGCCACCACCATCACACCGCAGAACCTGCCGTGGACCGGCGGCAGCGTCGTCTACGACTCCGCGCACACCGGCAACCGCGACGCGGCCGTGACGATCGCCAACTTCAAGGTCAAGGCCGTGGTGGACCTGTTCGGCGGGATCACCTGCGTGTTCGGCGGGAGCCTCACCGCCAACGGCTACAACCCCGACAACGCCAACCGTCCCGTCACCAGCAACAACCAGGCGCAGGTCGGCGTGAACGGCGCGAAGGTGAGCAAGCAGTCGGGCAGCAACCTGCTGTGCCCGTCCACCGCCACCGTCACCGCCACCTACCAGTTGCGGGGCGAGACCACCGCTGGCTCCGGCACCTTCAACCAGGCCCTGTACGTCACGAGCTGATCAGTTCGCTCCCGGAAGTTCGCTCCCGGAAGGACACGCTCCGACTAGGGCCTGTTCGTAGTTCAGATCATGAGGGGGCTGGGAGGCTGCGCAGCCAGATGATGGCTGCGCGCAGGTGGAGTCCGGCTTCGTAGCTTTCGGGGGTTTTGTCGTAGCGGGTGGCCAGC
>NZ_JAXCEJ010000006.1:0-305687 GCF_041463665.1 Actinomadura chokoriensis | reverse complement strand
CGCTCGGCGCCGGCTGCGACCCGCCGAGCCCCGCGGTCAGCCGCCCCCATACCTGCACATAGCCCAACTCGGCGAACAACACCCCGGCCAGCAGCAGATACACCACCACCCGGGACGGAAGCAGCCGCACCCGCCGCTGCACAGCACCGGTCGCCACCAGGACCTCGTCGACCATCTCGAACGGCACCTGCTGGGTCAGCTCACCCAGATGCCCGGGCGCGAACACCCCCGCCCCCACCCGGACCGTCCGCGTGACCGTACTGATAGCGCAGGCCAGCCCAGACCTGCCAGACTCTTGAGGCAACGGAGATCCAGTCTGTTCGGACGTTTGTGAGAGAACACCCGTTCTACTGGATCTCCGTTCCCATGTCCGGCCACCAGCCGAAAACCCTTGACACCCCCGGCCTCATCCTTAACTTCCCGGCATTGGTACTAGCATTGGGCGTTCACCTGGACTGCCGACGGTGTCTGCTCCTCCCCGCCGTCGGCGATATGGGAACCGCTACATCAGCACCCGTGAGGGGACAACTCGATGACCCTGATCGCCCGGCACGGTCCCGCGTGGACCTACATCGACTATCACCAGTTCTTCCTCATGGAGCCAGGCGAGCAGGACTACTCGCCCGAGGAAGCCGGAGCACTCATCTCCACCACTGGCGAAGCGGTCATCGTGCACACCGGAATCGCCAACGGCGACGTCGCGGTGCACGTCGAAATCCATGACCACGAGCCACTCGTGGACGATGCGGACTGGGAGGAAGTCGCCGAAGCGAGCCTGCAGGTGGAGGAGGGCACACTCATGGTGCGCTGCCTGATGGCGGATCCGCCGGACCTGCCGGTCCTCACTCCCGCCGGGCCGGGGCTCTACCGGGTCCGCGCACACGGTAGCGGCCGCGACACCGCATACGACGGATGCGTGTCGCGATCGGAAGAGGTCTATCTCTTCCAGATCTGGGCGGCTCCATACCTCCCCTTGCACGTGCTCAAACAGACCGACCTGTGCGGCAGGGGCCTGCGCCGGCCCGCAAGTCCCGCCGGGGAGTAGCTACTTTAGCTGCGCTCCTTCTGGCTCCACCGCCCTCCAAACCGCCGCCTGCCGGTGGCGACACCCCCGGCCCGAACACGACGGACTCGCATACGAGACAGGCTGCCGGTCGGCTGCCCGGGGCCGTAGGAATACCACTGTGATAAGGGCCGGCCTGCCGGACGCGGCTGCCGTGACCGCCTGCCCGCCGACAGGACGCCGTCGCCGCCCGCCACGTCCTGCGGCACCGTCCCAGATCCGGTCGGCGCCGACTCGGCCGGATCTGGGTCGGTGCCCGCTTCGGGTGCGGGACGGCCGTCAGGGACGTTCCAGAGCCACCTTCGGGAGGCGCCGGGCCAGCGGCGCCGGGAGCCACCAGGCGTGCCTGCCGAGCAGTTGCATGACGGCCGGGACGATCAGGCAGCGGATGACCACCGCGTCCAGGAGGACGGCCACCGCGAGGCCCAGGCCGAACTGCTGGAGCATCCGGTCCGGGCTCAGGATGAACGCCGCGAACACGACGATCATGATGGCGGCGGCGGCCGTGATGACCTTGCCGGTGGCGGCCAGGCCCTCGCGGACGGCGAGCGACGGGTCCCGGGTGCCCTCCCATTCCTCGTGGATGCGGGAGACCAGGAAGACCTCGTAGTCCATGGAGAGGCCGAACACGATCGCGAAGATCATCACGGGGATGAACGCCTCGATCGGGCCGCTCTGCGCGCCGAACCGGCCGTCCTGGAAGACCAGAGTGATCGTGCCGAGCGCGGCCGAGATCGACAGCAGGTTGAGCAGCGCCGCCTTGACCGGGATCAGCACGGAGCGGAACACCACCACCAGCAGCAGGGCCGACATCCCGACGACGATGGCGGCGAACAGCGGCATCCGCGCCGAGACCGCGTCGGAGAAGTCCTGCGTCGCGGCGGTCGGGCCGCCGACCAGGTAGTCGATGCCCGTGCGGGCCGACAGGGACGGCAGCACCTCCTCGCGCAGCTCGTGGACGAGGTCGGTGGTGGCCTCGTCCTGCGGCGCGGTGGCCGGGTAGGCGATGACGGCGGACACCGCGCCGTCTCCTGAAGGCAGGGGCGATGTCACGGCTGCGATGCCCTCGGTCTCGGTGAGGGCCGACCGGAGGGCTCCGGCGTCGCCTCGCGCCACCACGATGAGCGGCCCGTTGAAGCCGGGCCCGAACCCCTCGGCGAGAAGGTCGTAGGCATGCCGGCCCGTGCCGGAGGGCGCGTCGTTGCCCGCGTCGGCGAAGCCGAGCCGCATGTCCAGCGCGGGCGCCGACAGGGCGAGCAGGGCGGCGACGGCGACGAGCAGCGCCGGGGCGGGGCGGCGCTGGACGGCCGAGGCCAGCCGCCGCCAGCCGCCCTCCCGCGGCCGGGCCTTTGCGGCCCGCTTGAGCGCCTGCCGCTGGATGCGGCCGCCGAAGACGCCGAGCAGCGCGGGCAGCAGCGTCAGCGACGCCGCCATGGTGACCAGCACCGTCAGCGTGACGGCGAGCGCCACGCCCTGCAGCGACCCCAGCCCGAGGGCGATCAGGCCGAGCAGCGCGATGATGACGGTGCAGCCGGCGAAGAAGACCGTCCGCCCGGCCGCGTCGAGGGCCCGGCGGGTGGCCGTGGCCGGGTCCGCGCCCTCCTGGAGCTCCTGCCGGTAGCGGTAGAAGATCAGCAGCGCGTAGTCGACGCCGACGCCGAGCCCGATCAGCATCATGATCGGCGGGGTGAAGTCGGCGACCGTGAAGACGTGCGAGGCCAGCGCGATCAACCCGATCGCGCCGCCCACCGCGAACAGGGCGGTGACGAGGGGGAGCGCGGCGGCGACGAGGGAGCTGAACAGGAGCACGAGGACGACCAGGGCCGCCAGCATCCCCGCGCCCTCGGCCCCGCCGCCCCCGCCCTCCTCGGCGCCGCGCACGGGATCGCCGCCGAGCTCGATCCGCAGTCCGTCCCCGGAGGAGGCCCGCGCCGTCTCGATGATCTCCGTGACGTGCTCCTTCGGGACGTCCTGCGCGTCGGCGTCGAGCGTGACGGTGGCGTACCCGATGGTCCCCGACCGCGACACCGACAGCTCGCCGACGTCCGCGACCGACGGAAGTTCGCGCACCTTGGCGAGCATCCCGCCGATGTCCCGGCGGTCGCCCGCCAGGCCGCGCGCGTCCTCCGCGACGATCTGGACGGTGGCGCCCGCCTGCCGCGAGCCGTGCCGTTCCATCAGGTCGGCGGCGGCCTGCGCATCGGTGCCGGGCAGCGAGAAGTCGTTGTGGTAGGCGCTGCCGGCGGCCTGGGAGCCGGCGGTGATCGCCGCGACGACCGCCGCCCACAGCAGGAGCGCGGCCCAGCGGTGCCGCTGCGACCAGGCGGCCAGGCGTCCGAACCGGCCGGAGGGAATGGGGGAGGGCACGTCAACCTCGGTTCTTGAGACGGGCGCCGGCGGCGGCGCCGAGAAGGGCGGACAGGACCGGCACGGCGATGAAGGCCGCGAGCAGCACGGGGGCGCCGTCCACGTCGAGCGCGCGATCCAGGACGAAGGCGAAGAACGCGCCCACGGTCTCGGTCAGCAGGAAGCCCGCGGCTCCGCCGACGACGAACCCGATGAGGGCGCCCGGGAAGTTCATGGCCCAAGCGTCGGGACTCCGAGTGCCGGACGGCATCGGCCCGCGGAGGGCATCCGGGGCACCCCGCAGGTTGCGGGGGCGGCGGGGGGGCTACCTCCGGGGTCGCATCCAGCCGGGATTGACCATGCCGGACTCGTAGGCCAGGACGACCAGCTGGGCCCGGTCCCGCGCGCCCGCCTTCGCCATGATGCGGCTGACGTGCGACTTGACGGTGGCGGGGCTGAGCACCAGCCGGGCGGCGATCTCGTCGTTGCTCTGCCCGGCGGCGACGAGCAGCATGACCTCGCGTTCGCGGTCGGTGAGGGCGCGCAGCCGGGGGCCGGGCGCGGGGACCTCGACCCGCCCGGCGAACTCGCCGATGAGGCGGCGGGTGACGGACGGCGTGATCAGCGCGTCGCCGCGCGCCGCGACCCGGACGGCGTGGATCAGCTCGGCCGGCTCGGTGTCCTTCAGCAGGAACCCGGTGGCGCCTGCGCGCAGCGCGCCGTACACGTACTCGTCCAGGTCGAACGTGGTGAGGATGACCACCCGGACGCCGTCCAGGCGCGGGTCGGCGGTGATCTTCCGGGCGGCCTCCAGACCGTCCGCGCGGGGCATCCGCACGTCGAGGAGCGCCACGTCGGGACGCAGCTCCCGGCAGGCGGCGACGGCCTGCTCGCCGTCGGCGGCCTCGCCGGTCACGGTGATGTCGTCCTCGTCGTCGAGGATGGAGCGGAACCCGGCCCGGACGAGGCCCTGGTCGTCGGCCAGCAGCACTTCGATCATCGGGTGGGCGCTCCCTTCCGGTACGGCAGCCGGGCCCGGACGAGGAAGCCGCCGGCCGGCGCTGGACCCGCCGTCAGTTCGCCGCCGAGGGCACGGGCCCGCTCCCGCATGCCGTCCACCCCGCTCCCCGGCAGGCCCGCGCCCTGTCCGGGACCGTCGTCGGCGACCTCGATCAGCAGCTCACCGGGCGCGTGCTCCACGCTGACGGTGACCTCCGCCGCGGCGGCGTGCCGCGACACGTTCGTGAGGGACTCCTGGATGATCCGGTAGGCGGCCAGGCCGACCTCGGTGGGCGGGTCCGCCGCGCCGGCGACGCGGCTGTGCACGGTGAGCCCCGCCGACCGCGCCGACCCGATCAGTTCGCCGATCCCGCCCAGACCGGGGACGGGTGCGGTCGGCGCCTCCTCGTCGGCCTGCCGCAGCACCCCGAGCGTCGCGCGGAGGTCGCGCAGCGCCTCCCGGCTCGACTGCTTGACGGCGGCGAGGGCGGCCTCGCCCTGCGCCGGGTCGCGGTGGAAGCGGTGCAGCGCCGTCCCGGCCTGGACGTTGATGAGCGAGAGGTGGTGCCCGACGACGTCGTGCAGTTCGCGGGCGATGCGCAGCCGCTCCTCGCCGGCCGCGCGGCGCTCGGCCTCCCGCAGGTAGGCCAGGCGGCTGTGCCAGACCCAGCCGAGCGCGACGACCGCCACCACCCACCCGGTCAGCATGAACAGGGCGACGGGGTTGACGTCGCTGCTCCCGTTGAAGTCGCTGTTCCCCAGCAGCGTTCCGGTGCCCGTGCCGATCACGGCCAGGGCGGCGAGGACGACGGCCGCCTGGAGCCTGCCGCGGGCCGCGGTCGTATAGAGGGCCACGACGAAGGCGACCATCAACCCGCCGTCGTTGACGGTGATGACGTAGTACACGCCGGTGGTGACGAAGGCGAGAGCCGCGACGGCCACCGGGAACCGGCGGGAGAAGTACAGCGCCCCGCAGGTGAGGACGATCAGCGTCCAGCCGGACGCCTTGACCGGCCACGGCTCCTCCAGGGCGCCGATGAAGGAGTTCAGGCTGCTGAGGGACACCACCAGCAGCACCGCGCCGGCGAGGGCCGCATCACGGAAGCCGCCGTTCGACGTCCAGAGCCTACGGCGACCACCCATGCGACCAGACTAGAGGGGCACCCCGGTCCGCACCGTCACCCGCGCGGCCCAACGAGCCGCGGCGGACCCGCAACCAGGGGTGTAGACGGGTGGCTCCCACATGCAACCGGAGGAGGACGACCCGCCTGGCCGGAGAAACGCAGCCGGGTGCCCTCCCGGCGGGTCCGGGACGACCCGGCCACCAGGCGTGCGCGTCGGCCGCGGATCCGGCGCGGGACGATCAGTCCTCGTAGGAGTGGACGAAGCGGGCGAGGAGGCGGGCGAACTCGGCGCGCTCCTCGTCCGTCCAGTCGCCCATGGCCTTGGCGAAGTGCTCCTGCCGGGTGCGGCGGGTGGCCTCGACGACGGACCGGCCGGCGCCGGTCAGCTCCAGGTGGATGCGGCGGCCGTCCTCCTGGGACGCGACGCGCCGCACGTAGCCGGCCTTGACGGCCTCGGCGACGATGCGGCTGCCCCGGGAGGCGTCCACGCCGAGGCGGGTGGCGACCAGGCCGACGCTCATCTCCTCGCCCGGCCGGTCGGGGCCCTCGTCGACGACGTCCACGACGTGCAGGACCCGCACGTCGACGGGGAGGTTGTGGTCCCGGATCGCGGCCTTGCCGAGGCGCTGCCGCGACATGCCCCGGCGCAGCCGGACCATGCTCCGCTCGACCGCGTCCAGTGCCTCCTCGCCCATGGCGGCCAGTCTAGTTGACCTTGCGCATCTCATATGCCTGCTTCTAGCATCCATTTGCATCAGACAAATAGATGAGAGGTGCACATGGTTGCGATGTCAGTGCCGATGAGCCGCCGCGCGCGGCTCTGGGTGTTCGGCGGGCTGATGCTCGCCGGCCTCATGTCCTCGCTGGACGCGACCGTGCTCGGCACCGCGCTGCCCACGATCGTCGGGGACCTCGGCGGGCTCGACCGGCTCGCGTGGGTGTCCACCGCCTACGTACTGGCCACCAGCGTCACGGTCCCGCTGTCGGGACGCCTCGGGGACCTGTTCGGCCGCCGCCCGGTCCTGCTGATCGGGCTCCTCGGCTTCCTGGCCGGGTCGGCGGCGTGCGGGGCGGCGCCGACCATGAACTGGCTGATCGCCTTCCGGGTGGTGCAGGGCGCCGCCGCCGGCTGCCTCATGAGCTCGATGTTCGCGCTCACCGGCGACCTGTTCGAGCCGAGGGAGCGCGCGAAGTACCAGGGGTACTCGTCGGTGATCTTCGCCGTGTCCAGCATCGCGGGGCCGCTGGTCGGCGGGTTCCTCACCGACCACGCCTCGTGGCGGTGGGTGTTCTACGTGAACCTGCCGCTCGGCATCGCGGCCACGGCCACGATCGCGCTGTTCCTGCGCCTGCCGCGTCCGGCGGGCCGGCCGCGGATCGACTACCTCGGCATCGTCCTGCTCGGCGCGGCGGTCACCTGCTTCACGCTGTTCACCAGCTGGGCCGGGACGCGGTACGCGTGGGACTCGCCGGTCGTCCTGGCGCTGGCGGCGGGCGCGGCCGTGCTGTTCACGGTGTGGGTCCTCGCCGAGCGGACGGCCGCCGAGCCGGTCATCCCGCCGGGGCTGTTCCGCGACCGGTCGTTCGGCGTCGCCTGCGCGGTCGCGGCCGTCGGCGGCGCCACCGGGTTCGGTCTCGCCACCTACCTGCCGATGTTCTTCCAGGTCGTCGGGGGAGTGGACGCCACCAGGTCGGGCCTGCTGCTCCTGCCCATGATGATCGCGCTGCTGGCCGCGTCCATGGGCGCCGGACGGTACATCCACCGGACCGGCCGCTACCACCGCCTTCCGGCGGCGAGCATGGCGATCAGCGCGGCCGGCATCGCGCTCCTGGCGACGATGGACGTCCGGACCGGCCTGTTCACCGCCGGGTGCTACATGGCCGTCCTCGGGTTCGGGGCCGGACTGTCCCAGCAGGTCGTCATGCTGATCGCGCAGAACGCCGCGCCCCGGCGGGACCTCGGCGCCGCCAGCTCCGGCGTGTTCGCGACCCGGATGCTCGGCACCGCCGCCGGGATGGCCGTCTTCGGCGCCATCGTGACGAACCGGTTCGCCGAGGAGATCGTCCGGCGCGTCCCGGACGGACGGGCTCCCGCGTTCTCCGACGCCGTCCGGCCGGAGGTCCTGGCCATCCTGCCCGGGCCCGTGCGGGAAGGCGTCGAAGCCGCGTTCGCGGACGCGTTCTCCAGCCTGTTCCTCGCCGCGCTGCCCGTCGTCGCCGTGGGGCTGGCCGCCGCGCTGCTCCTCCGGCACGTCCCGCTGGTCCCGCGCGGGCCCAAGGTAGACGAAGGCTAAGGGAGGTCAGGGGAGGTCGAAAAGGTCAGGGCCGGTCGCCGAGGGCGGCGTCGTGGACGAGGAGGGCGATCTGCACCCGGTTGTTCAGGTCCAGCTTCGTGAGCAGGCGCGACACGTACGCCTTCACGGTGGCGACGCTCAGCGACAGCTCCGCGCCGATCTCGCTGTTGGTCCGGCCGAGCCCGACGAGGGAGGCCACGGCCCGCTCGCCGTCGCTCAGCCGGGCCAGCAGCTCGCGGGCGCGGTCCCGGCGCGGGTCGGCGCCGGCCTCGGCCAGGTAGGACATCATCTTGCGCAGCACCGCCGGAGACATCATCGGCTCGCCCGCCGCGACCTGCCGGATCGCCCGGATGATCTCCGGCGGCGGGGTGTGCTTCAGCAGGAACCCGCTCGCCCCGGCGCGCATCGCCCGCAGGATGTGGTCGTCGGTGTCGAACGTCGTCAGGATGATGATCTCGGGCGGCTCCCTGCGGGCGCGCAGCAGCCCGGTCGCCGCGAGGCCGTCCATCCGGGGCATCCGGATGTCCATCAGCACGACGTCGGGCCGGTGCCGGTTGACGGCGGCGACGACCTCGGCGCCGTCGGCGACGTCCGCGACGACCTCCAGGTCGCCCGCGTTCGCCAGCATCATCGACAGTCCGGCGCGGACGAGCGCGTCGTCGTCCACGATCAGCACGCGGACGGGAGGGGAGTCCATCCGGTCACCCTACGGCGCGTCAGGGCCTGCGCAGGCGGCGGCCGCTGACCTCCAGCGCCCGCAGCCGGAACCATGCCTCGCGGTCGCCGCCGGGCCACGGGTCGACCCGCGCGGCCTTCTCCTTCTCCTCCTCCGACAGGGGGTGGGCGCCGCCGCGCAGCAGCACGCTCCACCCGACGTGGTCGGCCTCGTCGAACCGGTCGACCTGGAACGCCATGCGGACCTCCCCGCCGATCACGGTCGTCAGCAGGCTCCGGTTCAACCGGCCGGACGACGAGGTCCGGAAGATCACGGTGTCGCCGTCGGCCGCGTAGTTCACCGGGATGACCGTGGGCCCCTCGCCGTCGTCGAACGCGACGCGGCCGATGGCGCCGCCCGCGACGAGGCGCAGGCATTCGGCGCGGTCGAGTTCTTCCAGCACGGGCCGGTCAGAGGAGTTCGCTGCCATGTACCTCACCTTTCCCGCCGGTCCCGCGGGCATGCGCGCTGCCCAGCGGCAGGCGGGCGCGCAGCCGGAACCGGCCGTCTCCGGTGCGGCCGTGCTCCAGCGACCCGCCGAGCAGCGCGACCCGCTCGGCGAGGCCGACGAGCCCGGCGCCGGAGCCCGGCAGGGGCGCCGCGGGCGGCCCCGGCGGCAGCCGGTTGACGATCTCGATGTCGAGGTCGTCCCCGAGGCCCAGGGACACCGTCACCTGGGCGCCCGGCGCGTGCTTGCGCGCGTTGGTCAGCCCCTCCTGGACGATCCGGTACGCGTGCCGCCCGACCCGGGCCGGGACACGGCCCGGGTCGGGGACGTTCTCCTCCAGCGCGACGCGGCCCCCGGCCCGCCGCGACTCCTGCACGAGGGCGGACACGTCCGCGAGCGTCGGCTGCGGGCGCTCCGGGTCGGCGCCCGGCGCGTCGTCCCGCAGCACGCCGATCACCTCGCGCAGGTCCTCCATCGCCTCGTAGGCGCTCTGCCGGATGATCCCGGCGGCCTCGCGCTGGTCGGCGGGCGCGTCCGGGCGGAACTCCAGCGCCCCCGCGTGCACGGCCAGCAGCGAGATGCGGTGCGCGAGGACGTCGTGCATCTCCCGGGCGATCCGCCCGCGCTCCAGCAGCCGTGCCTCCTCGACCCGCAGCCGCTGCTCGGTCTCGGCGGCGCGGGCCCGCTCCTCCATCGACGCGATGAGCTGCCGCCGGGACCGGACCAGCATGCCCGCAGTGATCAGTACCGCGTACAGCAGGACGAAGACGACGGTGCCCTGGCGGAACTGGTGCCAGGTGGAGGTGACCCAGAACAGCGTGACGATGAGCGCCATGTTCGCGCCCGCGATCGGCAGGAGCGCCCGCCATGAGCGCAGCATCGCCAGGGAGTACACGGCGACCGCCGCCGTGCCGAGCGCGGACGTCGCCGTCCACTGGGCGAACATCATCGTCACCGCGACCGCCACCGGATACCGGCGCCGGAACAGCAGCAGGAAGACCAGGGAGACCGAGCCGATCGCGAGATCCCGGGGAACCGAGATCGTCACGTCGGGGGGAGGGTCGTCCTTCGTTCCCGCCAGCAGCAGCACACCGAGCACCAGCGCGGTGCCGGTGGCGCCGACGTCGCCGAGCCATTCGCGCCACGATCGCCGGAGGAGGTCCACGCGCACAACGGTAGCCATGCCGTTCGCGCCGGTCAGTGGCCGCAGGTAGGCGGGCCATCGACTTTGGTCGGCATGCGGAAGGGCCGTACGATCCCGCGGCGGGGCGAGAGTGCCGGGTACGTCGCCCCTCTCCCTCGCCGTTCGATTATTATTACATGTAGCATTGTTATTAATCTGTGCCGGTCGTGCGGGAGGAATGAGCGACATGACCACCGAACGTTCCCGCCGCCAGGAGGTCCTCGGCATCCTGCGCGACGCCGGCGTCCCGCTCGGCGTCGCCGAGGTCGCCGAACGGCTCGGCGTCCACGCCAACACCGCGCGCTTCCACCTGGACGCGCTGACCGCCGAGGGGGCCGTCGAGCGGACCGCCGAGCAGCCCTCCGGCCCCGGCCGTCCCCGCACCGTCTACACGGCGAGCCCCGGCATGGACCGCGGCGGCGCCCGCGGCTACCGCCTGCTCGCGCAGATCCTGCTCAGCCGGCTGGCGTCGGAGGGGCCCGGCGCCCGCGAGAGCGCCGCGCAGGCGGGCCGCGAGTGGGGCCGCTACCTCGTCGACCGGCCGCCGCCGTTCCAGCGGCTGACCGGCGAGGAGGCGGCCGACCGGCTCACCGCGCTGCTGGACGACCTGGACTTCGCCCCCCGGCCCGACGGCGACCTCATCCGGCTGCGGCACTGCCCGTTCCTCGAACTCGCCGAAGAGTACGGGCCCCTGGTCTGCGACGTCCACCTCGGCCTCATGCAGGGGGCGCTGAAGGAACTGGACGCGCCGATCGACGCCGACCGGCTGGAGCCCTTCGCCGAGCCCGGCGCCTGCCTCGCGCACCTGCGGCGCGACTGACCTCCAATCGAAAAGGCGGCGAAAGACGAACGCGACGGCGGCTGCGACGGCCGGTGCGGTGACCTTCCAGTGGCTCGGGATGGCGCCGGCGCGAAGGTCGCCGCCCTGCTGCTCGCGCTCGGCGTGCCGGGGGAGGGCGCCGCTCAGCCGGTCTTGGCGACGGTGAGCAGGACCGCCGCGTCCTCGACCGCCTCCAGGCTGTGCCGCGCCTCCGGGACGATCAGCAGGTCGCCGGTCATCCCGTCCCAGTGGTTCTCCCCGGCCACCAGGCGGACCCGCCCGCGCAGGACGTAGATCGTCGACTCGCCGGGGTTCTCGTGCTCGGACAGCGACGTGCCCGCCGTCAGGGCCACCAGCGTCTGGCGCAGGACGCGCTCATGCCCGCCGTAGACGGTGTCGGCGCTGCGCCCGGTCGACCCGGCCGCGGCGCGCTTCAGATGGTCACGTACCTGTGCGTCCAACGAGAGCTTCTGCATGGCTTCAAGTCTGCCCTTGATCGCCGGGCGCACACGAGCCGGGTCGCATGAACCGGGGCGCCTGAACGAACTGTCCTGAACGGGCTCCGCTGAGCGGCGCTCTCCTGAACGGGGTCAGCCGAGCGGGAGGCCGGTGACCGGCTTGCCGGTCGCGCTGCCCGCGAGCCAGGCGTCCCACGACTTCGCCCACGGCGTCGGCCCGTTGCCGAACTGGAGCTTTCGCGTCGTGCCGGTCACCGTGACGATGTCGCCCCGGTTGGTGAAGTCGTAGAACCACTTGGCGTCCGAGGGCGATGCGTTCACGCAGCCGTGGCTGACGTTGTCGTTGCCCTGCGAGTCGGTCGACCACGGCGCCGAGTGGACGAACGTCCCGCTGTAGGTGAGGCGGACGTTCCATTTCGTCGGGATCCGGTACTCGCCGGGATCGCCGGTGGTCGCCGAGTCCATGATGATCTTCGCCGACTTCTCCTGCGCGATCATCGTCCCGGTGTAGCTGTCGTGGCCCGGCTTGCCGAGGCTGACCTTCATCGTCCGCGCGGTCCTGCCGCCGTCGGTCACCGTCGCGCGGTGCTTCTTCGCGTCGATCGTGGTGACGTGCCGCGGGCCGACCGTGAAGCTCGCGCTGCGGTCGCCCGTCCCGTAGAAGCCGTCGCCGACCTTCAGCCCCGCCAGGTGCGCGATGACCTTCACCTTCTGGCCGGACGGCCAGTACTCGCGGGGCCGGAAGTCGACCTCCTTGTCGCTGATCCAGTACCAGGCGCCCTCGACCGGCTTGGACATGCGGACCTCGAGGGCCTTCTCCACCGCGATCTTCCCGGCCTTGGTGGCCACGGGCCGGGACAGCAGCAGTTGCACCGGCATGCCGACGCCGACGGTCTCGCCGTCCAGCGGCGACATGCCGGACGTCAGCTTCTTCGCGGGCGTCAGCGTCGTGAACGTGGACGTCGCGGTGACCTGCTCCCCGCCCCCGCCGGTGCCCTTCGCGGTGACCGTGTACGTCGTGGACGGACGCAGCGTCCACGACGACTTCCACGACTTGCCGTCCGCCGCGAGCGTGCCCCCGGCCTTGGCGTTCTTCTTGCCGTAGGTGAGGGTGACGCTGGTCAGCCTGCCCTTGTCCGCCGTGACGGTGACGGGCTGGTCGGGAGCCGCCTGCCTGGTTCCCGTCGCGGGCGCGATGGCCAGCTTGACCGCGTCTTCGGCCTTGCCGCCGTCCCCGCCCTTGCCGTCGCCGTCGCCGCCTGACGAGCAGCCCGCGACGGCGACGAGCACCGCCCCCGCGATCGCCGTGCTCGCCGTCCCGGTCCGACCCTTGAGCACCTGAGAACTCCTCACGCTCGGCTTCCCGGCCCGCACTGCGGGTCATCCCTCGACCAAGGCGTGCACTCCTCGATCAAGGCCTCCACAAGGTATGCACGCGCTCAGGTTATGCACGGTTCAGCGCGAGGTATGCGGAACGCCGCGGAGTCGTCGGACTTCCGTCAGGCGCGCAGCCCGGACGCGGCGGCCCGGTCCAGCAGGAACAGGGTCCGCTCCCGGCCGCGCACCCCGGCCACCGGGGCCCGGACGAGGTCCGTGCCCGCGGCCAGCCCCAGCCGGACGGCCTCCGCCTTCGACTCGCCGGCCGCCAGGAGCCACACCTCCCGCGCCGCGCGCAGCGACGGGAACGTCAGCGAGATCCGGGTCGGCGGCGGCTTGGGGGAGTCGCGCACCGCCACCACCGGACGCTCGTCGCGCAGCGCCGGCAGGCCCGGGAACAGCGAGGCGACGTGCGCGTCCGGACCCACGCCGAGCATCAGCACGTCGAACGCCGGGACCGGGCCTTCGCCCGGACCCGCGGCGGCGCGCAGCGCGGCGGCGTACCGCTCGGCTGCCGCCTCCGGGTCGTCGCCGTCCGGCCCGTCCGACGGCGGCATCGGGCGCACCCGCGCCGGATCGACGGGGACGTGGTCGAGCAGCGCCGCCCGCGCACCGGTCTCGTTGCGCTCGGGGTCCCCGCCGGGACGGAACCGCTCGTCGCCCCACCACACGTCCAGGCGGCTCCAGTCGATCGCGTCGCGCGCGCCGGCGGCGGCGAGCGCCGCCAGCACCGCGGTGCCGACGCCGCCGCCGGTGAGCACGACCGACGCGGAGCCGCGCGCCGCCTGGGCGTCGGCGATCCGGGTCACCAGCCGCGCCGCGACCGCCTCGGCGAGCAGGTCCTGGTCGCGGTGGACCAGGACCGACGGGGCGGTCACGCGTCCCCGGAGGTGTGGTGGCGCCGCTCCTGCGCGTGCCGCCTGGCCGGCTCGGTCGCGGCCGCATCCGCGGTCGCCGAGACCGGCTCGCTCGCGACGCCCGGCTTCGCCGTCCCGTGCGCGAGGTCCTCGGCGAACCGGGCGGCGGCGTCGCGGTAGACCTCGTCGGGGTCGAGGCGCCGCAGTTCCTCGGCCAGCAGCTCGGCCATCGGGCGCCGCAGCAGCGACACCTGCCGGTCGGGCTGGCCCGGACGGCACAGCGTCGCGACCCGCCCGTCCGGACGGTGGATCACGATGTCGCCGGAGGTCGTCGTCAGCCGGACGCCGGTGATCCCCGGCCCCTCGGAGACGGTGCGCTCCATCGGCACGCCCAGCCTCGTCGACAGCCACGCGGCCAGCAGCTCGGCGCTCGGGCTGTCCGGCTCGGCCGTCACCTCGCCCGACACGATCTCGTCGTGGTCCTGGTCGAGCGCGGCGGCCAGCAGCGACCGCCACGAGGTCAGCCGCGTCCAGGTGAAGTCGGTGTCGCCCGGCCGGTAGCCCTGCGCGAGCTGGGCGAGGGTGCCGAGCCGGTCGCGGGCCGCGTAGGAGTCGGTCACCCGGCGCTGCGCGAGGGCGCCCAGCGGGTCGCCGGCCGGGGCCTTCGGCACCTTGCCGCCCGGCCACCACGTCACCACCGGCGTGTCCGGCATGAGCAGCGGGACGACCACCGAGTCGGCGTGCTCGGCGAGCGGCCCGTACATGCGCAGCAGGACCGTCTCGCCCGGCCCCGTCTCGCCCATCCGGATCTCGGCGTCCAGCCGGGAGGAGCTGCCGCGCGGGTCGCGGGAGATGACGGTCAGCACGCGGCAGGGGTGCTCGCGCGCCGCCTCCGTCGCGGCGCGGACCGCGTCGTACTGCGCCGACTCGTCGGTCACGATGATCAGGGTGAGCACCATGCCGACGGCCGGGCCGCCCATCAGATGCCGGGACTGCGTCAGCGCGTCCTGGATCTTGCGGGTCGTGGTGCCGGTGAGATCGATGTTCATCAGAGCCGCCTCCAGGTGCGCCCGTCCCGCGCCATCAGCTCGTCGGCGCTCTCGGGCCCGTAGCCGCCGGACTTGTACTGGTCGAGGCCGCCGCGGCTCGCCCAGTACTCGGTGATCGGGTCGAGGATCTTCCAGGACAGCTCGACCTCCTCCTGCCGGGGGAACAGCGGGGGGTCGCCGATCAGTACGTCCAGCAGCAGCCGCTCGTACGCCTCGGGCGAGGTCTCGGTGAACGACTCGCCGTAGGCGAAGTCCATGTTGACGTCGCGGATCTCCATCGAGGTGCCGGGCACCTTCGAGCCGAACCGGACCGTGATGCCCTCGTCCGGCTGCACCCGCATCACCAGCGCGTTCTGCCCGAGCTCCTCGGTGTCGGTCTGCGAGAACGGCAGGTGCGGCGCCTTCTGGAACACCATCGCGACCTCGGTCACCCGGCGGCTGAGCCGCTTGCCGGTGCGCAGGTAGAACGGGACGCCCGCCCAGCGGCGGTTCTGGATCTCCAGCTTGATCGCGGCGTAGGTCTCGGTGCGGGAGTCGGCCGGGATGCCGTCCTCGTCCAGGTATCCCTTGACGTTCACGCCGCCCTGCCAGCCGGCCGCGTACTGCCCGCGCGCGGTCGCCACGGCGAGGTCGCCCGGCACCCGCACCGAGGACAGGATCTTCGCCTTCTCGGTGCGGACGGCCTCGGCGCGGAACGAGGTGGGCTCCTCCATCGCCGTCAGCGCCAGCAGCTGCAGCAGGTGGTTCTGGATGACGTCGCGGGCCGCCCCTATGCCGTCGTAGTAGCCGGCCCGGCCGCCGATCCCGATGTCCTCCGCCATCGTGATCTGCACGTGGTCGACGAACGAGCGGTTCCAGATCGGCTCGAACATCGTGTTGGCGAACCGCAGCGCCAGGATGTTCTGCACCGTCTCCTTGCCGAGGTAGTGGTCGATCCGGAAGATCGACTCCTCGGGGAAGACGCGGTGCACGGTGTCGTTCAGCTCGAGCGCGGTCTTCAGGTCGCTGCCGAACGGCTTCTCGATCACGACCCGGCGCCAGGCCCCCTCCTTGCGGTCGGCCAGCCCGCTGCGCTGCAGCTGCTCGACGACCTGCGGGAAGAACTTCGGCGGGATCGACAGGTAGAAGGCGTAGTTGCCGCCGGTGCCGCGGCTCTCGTCCAGCTCCTTGACGGCCATCGACAGCGCCTCGAACGCGCCCGGGTCGGAGAACTCGCCGGGGACGAAGTGCATGCCCTCCGACAGGTGCGTCCACACGTCCTCGCGGAACGGGGTCCGCGCGTGCGCCTTCACCGACTCGTAGGCGATCTGCCGGAAGTCCTCGTTCTCCCAGTCGCGCCGCGCGAAGCCGACCAGCGAGAAGCCCGGCGGCAGCAGCCCCCGGTTCGCCAGGTCGTAGATCGCCGGAAGCAGCTTCTTGCGGGACAGGTCGCCGGTGACCCCGAACAGGACGAGCACGCACGGCCCGGCCACCCGCGGCAGGCGCTTGTCCCGCGGGTCGCGGAGCGGATTCGCTGGCTTGGTCACGTGGCCCCCTCGGATCGGACTCCGCCTTCTCGTCTCACTGCTGCAAGCATCCTGCCCCAACCGGCACCCGGTCGATCCACAGCCGGCCGAGAACGCGCTCCGCGGCCTCCTTGAGCGGTCCGCGAGCGGTGATGGCCGTCTCCCCCGAGACGACGGCGGTGAAGCTCACGGCCTGCGCGCCCCCGCCACCGCGCGTACCGCCTCGGTGAGGCGCCCCGCGCCCTCGATCGGGTCGCGCAGGTGCAGCCGGATGACCGGCAGCCGGCGTTCGCGCAGCGCCCGCAGCTCGCCGAGGGCACGCGCCAGCCGCAGCTGCGCCAGGCTGTAGGGGCGGCCCGGGACGGGATGCGCGGCGAGCTCGTCGCCCGGCGCCGGGTCGCCGGTGATGATGAGGAACGCGCCGTTGCCGGGGCCGTCCTTGTGCACCGGGCCCGTCGCGTGCGGGTAGCCGGGGCCGGGCCCGTAGGCGACGGGACGGCCGGACGCGCGGGACAGCGACGGCGCCAGGTACCGCCCGGAGAAATCGCCCGACAAGTAAGTCATAACCGACAGGTACCCATCGGCGGGCACCGAGGCGACCAGCCCGCCGAGGACGGTCTGCAACTCGGCGCCGGGCGGCCACGGGAAGTCGGCGTGCACCTCGATGCCGTCCTCGACGTACACCGGCCGCTCCGCGGTCAGCGAGCCCGAGGACGCGGTGCGCAGCAGCGTCGCCGCGTCGTCCTCCGACTCCTGCGCGACCGAGCTTCCCGCCTCGAACGGGTTCACCCCGAGCAGCCACCCGGCGACCGCCGTCGCGTACTCCCACAGCAGGAACTGCGCGCCGAGCGGCGCCCAGACCGAGGTGTCGGAGTCGTCCTGCGCGGCCGACCGCGGGTTGATCGACACGCCGTGCACGTCGGGGAAGTCGCCGCGCCCGCCGGACGGCTCGAACGCCAGCACGCCGCGGCCCCGCTTGCCCGTGCCGACCGCGAGGAGCTGGGAGATCCACGCGCTCAGCGCGCCGGGCCCGCCGGGCTCGCGCACCAGCACCTTGTCGCGGGCGAGGCCGCCCGGCCCCTGCTGCGCGCAGCCGCCGATGACCGCGCCGAGCAGCAGCCCCGGGTTGTCCTCGTCCTTGGACAGCGACGGCACCAGCGACGCCGCCTCGTCCAGCAGCCGGTCGGCGTCCGCGCCCGCCAGCACCGCCGGGACGAGCCCGTACGCCGACAGCGCGCCGTAGTGCCCGGGCAGGTAGGGGTCGGTCAACCCGATCCGGTAGCCGCACTGCCGGGCGAAGTCGTGCAGCGGGCTCCCGTGGTCGGTGATGACCAGGAACCGGCCGGCGATCTCCCGCTCGGACAGGCCCCGCTCGCGGAACGCCTCCGCGAAGATCCGCCGGTAGGCGTCGCCCTCCAGCGAGACGCCCGCCTTGCTGGCCAGCACGACGAGCGTCCGGTCGAGCCGTTCCATCGCGAACGCCAGCGCGGCGGTGTCGCCGCCGTCCAGCACGGTCAGCTCGCCCGTCGGCCGCCCGGCCGCGGGCTCGCCGGACGGGCCGCCCGCGGCGGCGAGCGCGGGCGCGTGCGCCTCCATGACCGCCTGCGCGGCGAGGCTCTCCGCCCCGACGCCGATCAGCACGATGTGGTCGAGGCCCGAGTAGCGCGCCTCGGACACCAGGCCGTTCACCTGGCTCAGCAGCCCGCGAGAGGCGAACGGCAGGTCGAGCCAGCCCAGCCGGCTGTGGTCCACCGCGCGCCGCCCCCACAGCCGCGGGTCCTTGGCGGCGAGCGCGCCGGGGACGCCGCAGCTCACGAGGTAGTCCCTCGCCTGCAGCGCAGAGTCCAGCACGTCACCGCGCGTCAATACGTCGAATCCGGACACCGTTCCCTCCTGACCCCCCATCGTTTCAGGAGAGAACGGGCATTCGCGACCATCTCCGATGATCTCTTTCGTCGCGTCCCGGATCCGGCGGGTCGCGCTGCGTCCGGACCGGCCCCGCCGGACGGCCGGTCAGGCGAGCGCCGCGGCGAGCTGCGCGAGCCCCTCGGCCCGGTCGCGCAGGTGCAGCCGGACGGCCGGGCGGCCGAGCGACCGCAGCACCCGCAGATCGCCGAACGCCTGCGCCAGCTGCAGCTCGCCCAGGCTGTACGGCCTGCCCGGGACCGGCACGTCGTCCGTGACGGCACCGGTGATCTGCAGGAACGCCCCGTTCGGCGGACCGCCCTTGTGGTACTGGCCCGCCGCGTGCAGGTAACGCGGACCCCAGCCGAACGTGACCGGCGCCGGATGCCGGCGGGCCGTGCCGCCCAGCCTGGCCAGCAGCGGCCGCAGCCCGGCCGCCGCCGCGTCCCCGGACCGGTCCAGGTAGGCGAGCACCGCGAGGTAGCCGCCGTCCGGGACGTCCGCGACGAGCGTCTCCAGCGCCTCGGCGAGCGTTCGCGCGCCGCCCAGCGCGTCCTCCGGGGCGTGCACCTCGACCGCGCCCTCGACCAGCTCCGGCGGGCGCCGCACCACCGTGGGCGCCGCGCCCTCCTCCGACCGCAGCAGCGCGGCCGTGCTCTCCCGCGACTCGCGGACGTCCGGCGCGTCGAACGGGTTCACGCCGATCACCCGGCACGCCACCGCGACCGCGTACTCCCACAGCAGGAACTGCGCGCCGAGCGGCCCGGCGACGCTCACCCCCGCCTCGCGCCCGGCGCCCGGCTCGTCCGGGCGGCGGCCGAGGATCACCCGGCGCAGGTCACCGGCAAGCTCGAAGCCCGGCGCGTCCACGCTCTCCACCACGACCGGCAGCAGGCCCCTGCCGTCCTTCCCCATCGCCCCGGCGACCAGTTGCTCCGCCCAGCCCGCGAGGCCCGCGAGGCCCGAGCCGTGGTCGGCGATCACCAGCTTGTCGCGGACGCCGAGCGCCGACGAGCCGAGCGCCGCGCCCAGCGCGAGCGCCGGATTGTCGTAGGGCTGGCGCAGCGCCGCCGCGAGCCCGGACGCCTCGTCGAGCAGGGCGTCCACGTCCACGCCCGCGAGCGCCGCCGCCACCAGCGACCGGGCGCCGAGCGCGCCGAACCTGCCGTCCACGTCGGGCTCGGCCGGGACGAGCGGATGGCCGGCCTCCCCGGCGGCGCGGGCGAGACCGGAGCCCTCCTCTGCGACGACGACGAACCGTCGCGCGAGGTCGGCGCCGCCCAGCCCCGCCTCGGCGAACGCGCGCCCGAACACGCGGTGCAGCGCGTCGGCCTCGACGCTCTCGCCGACCACGACCACAAGCGTCCGGGCCAGGTCGCCGGCGAGGACGCCCGACACCTCGTGCGGGTCGGTGGTGTCGAGGACGATCAGCTCGGCGCCCGCCGTGCGGCACATCGCCTCGGCGGCCAGCGCCGCGCCCCCCGAGGCGGCCAGCACGATCCGGTCGAGGCCGGCGGCGCGGGCCTCGACCGACAGCCCGGCCAGCCGGTCCCGCAGCGACCGCGAGGTCTCCGGCAGGTCCAGCCAGCCGAGCCGGCGGGCGGCGAGCGGGGCCGCGTCCGGCCCCCACAGCTTCGCGCGGCGGGACGCGAGCGACCCCGGCACGCCGTCGGAGACGAGACGGTCCAGGACCGTCTCGCCCTCGTCGACGACCGCGCCGCGGATGGTGACCGAGATCCCCCCGGCGGTCACCACGGAGGTCACGCGCCGGCCTTCTTGGACTCCAGCTCGCCGGTGATGGAGTCGAGCATGCCCTTCCACGAGGCCGCGAACTTCTCCACGCCCTCGTCCTCCAGGACCCGCACCACGTCGTCGTAGTCGACGCCGACCTCCTTGAGCGCCGCCATGTGCGCGCGGGCGTCGGCATAGGTGCCGCGGACGGTGTCGCCGCGCACCTGGCCGTGGTCGGCCTCGGCCTCCAGCGTCGCCTCCGGCACCGTGTTCACGACGCCCGGCGCGACCAGCTCGTCCACGTACAGCGTGTCGGCGAGGTTCGGGTCCTTCACCCCGGTGGAGGCCCACAGCGGCCGCTGGGGACGGGCCCCGGCGTCCTTCAGCGCCTTCCACCGGTCCGTGGCGAACCTCTCCTCGTACAGCGCGTACGCGAGCCGCGCGTTGGCGAGGCCCGCCTTGGAGCGCAGGCCCTTCGCCTCGTCCGAGCCGATCTTGTCGAGCCGCTTGTCGATCTCGGTGTCCACCCGGCTGACGAAGAACGACGCCACCGACGCGATCTTCGTCAGGTCGTGGCCGTTCTCCCGGGCCTTCTCCAGCCCGGCGAAGAACGCGTCGACGACGTCGCCGTAGCGCTCCAGCGAGAAGATCAGCGTCACGTTCACGCTGATGCCCTGGGCCAGCGTCTCGGTGATCGCCGGCAGGCCCTCCCGCGTCGCGGGGATCTTGATGAACAGGTTGGGCCGGTCCACCAGCCACCACAGCATCCGCGCCTCGGCGACCGTCTTGGCCGTGTCCGTGGCGAGCCGCGGGTCGACCTCGATGGACACGCGGCCGTCCATGCCGTCCGTCCGGTCGTACACCGGGCGCAGCACGTCGCAGCCCCACCGGATGTCGTAGGTGGTGATCGCGCGGGAGGCCTCCTCGACGTCCACGCCGAGCAGCGCCAGGTCGCGGACCTGGTCGTCGTAGGCGTTGCCCTTGCTCAGCGCCTTCGCGAAGATCGTCGGGTTGGACGTGACGCCCACGACGTGCTTGTCCCTGACCAGTTCCACCAGGTTGCCCGTGCGCAGCCGGTCCCGGCTGATGTCGTCCAGCCAGATCGAGACGCCCTCGTCCGAGAGCCGCTTCAGAATGTCGCTCATCGCTCTTCTCCTCGTCTTCGAGTTAGCCGGGGGATGGGGAAGGGGCGGGGCCCGGGCCGCCGCCGGCGACCGGGCCTCGCCGGGCCCCCTAGTTGCCGGTGGTCTCGCCGCGCCCGGCGCCGTGGACGCGCGCCTTGATCAGGCTGGCCTTCGCCGCCGCGACGACCCGCTCGGCGGTGATGCCGAACTGCAGGAACAGCGTCCTGTAGTCGGCGGAGGCGCCGAAGTGCTCCAGGCTCACCGACTCGCCCGCGTCGCCGACGTAACCGCGCCAGCCGAGCGCGACGCCCGCCTCGACGGACACCCGGGCGCGGACGCCGGGCGGCAGGACCTCCTGCCGGTAGGCGTCGGTCTGCTGCTCGAACCACTCCACGCACGGCATCGAGACGACCCGGGTCGGGGTCCCCTCGGCCTGCAGCGCCGTGCGCGCCTCCAGAGCGAGCTGCACCTCGCTGCCGGTCGCGATGATGATCACCTCGGGCTGCCCGCCGTCGGCGTCGGCCAGCACGTAGCCGCCCTTGGCGACGCCCTCCGCGGACGCGAACTCGCCGCCGCGCTCCAGCGTCGGCAGCTTCTGCCGGGTCAGCGCCAGGCCGGCCGGCCGGTCGGTGTGCCGCAGGACGGTCCGCCACGCGACGGCCGTCTCGTTGGCGTCCGCCGGCCGGACGACGTCCAGGCCGGGGATCGCCCGCAGCGCCCACAGGTGCTCCACGGGCTGGTGCGTCGGGCCGTCCTCGCCGAGCCCGATCGAGTCGTGCGTCCACACGTAGGTGACCGGCAGCTTCATCAGCGCCGCCAGCCGCACGGCCGGGCGCATGTAATCGCTGAAGATCAGGAACGTGCCGCCGTACGGGCGGGTGCCGCCGTGCAGCGCGATGCCGTTGCAGATCGCGCCCATCGCGTGCTCGCGGACGCCGAAGTGCAGCGTGCGGCCGTAGCGGTGGCCGGGGAACTCCTTGGTCTGGAACTCCTCGGGGATGAAGGACGGCTCGCCCTTCATCGTCGTGTTGTTGCTCTCGGCCAGGTCGGCCGAGCCGCCCCACAGCTCCGGCAGCACCGGCGCCAGCGCCGCCAGGATCTCGCCGGACGCGGCGCGGGTCGCGATGTCGTTGCCGGCCTCGAACTCCGGCAGCGCCCCCTCCCAGCCGTCCGGCGCCGTGCGGGAGGAGATCCGGTCGTACTCGGCGGCCCGCTCGGGGTGGGCCGACCGCCACGCGTCGAACGCCCTGCTCCACTCGGCGTGGTCGGCGCGGCCACGATCGGACACCCCGCGGGCGTGCGCCAGCACGTCCTCGGGCACGTGGAAGGGCTCGGCCGGGTCCATGCCGAGGACCCGCTTGGTCGCGGCGACCTCCTCGGCGCCGAGCGCCGAGCCGTGGATCTTGCCGGTGTTCTTCTTGTTCGGCGCGGGCCAGCCGATGATCGTCCGCAGCGCGATGAAGGAGGGGCGGGACGTCTCCGCCTTGGCCGCCGCGAACGCCGCCGCGAGCGCGGCCACGTTCTCCTCGTAGTCGCCCCCCTGTGTCCAGTCGACGTGGTGGACGTCCCAGCCGTAGGCCTCGTACCGGGCCCGCACGTCCTCCGACAGCGCGATCGCGGTGTCGTCCTCGATCGAGATGTGGTTGTCGTCGTAGAGCAGCACCAGGTTGCCGAGCCGCTGGTGGGCCGCCAGCGCGCTCGCCTCGTGGCTGATGCCCTCCTCGATGTCGCCGTCCGACGCGAACGCCCAGATGGTGTGGTCGAAGGGGGACCGGCCCTGCGGGGCGTCCGGGTCGAACAGGCCGCGCTCGCGGCGGGCGGCCATCGCCATCCCGACCGCGTTCGCTATGCCCTGCCCGAGCGGCCCCGTGGTGGTCTCGACGCCCGCCGTGTGCCCGTGCTCGGGGTGGCCGGGGGTGAGGCTGCCCCACTTGCGCAGCGCCTTCAGGTCGTCCAGCGTCATCGGGTAGCCCGACAGGTACAGCTGGATGTAGAGGGTGAGGCTGGAGTGGCCGCAGGAGAGCACGAACCTGTCCCGCCCGGCCCAGTGCGGGTCCGTCGGGTCGTGCCGGAGGAACCGCTGGAAGAGAAGGTAGGCGGCGGGCGCGAGGCTCATCGCCGTCCCGGGGTGACCGGAGCCGGCCTCCTCGACCGCGTCCATGGCGAGGGCGCGGATCACGTCCACCGCGCGCCGGTCCTGGTCGGACCACTCAAACGTGCTGTTGTCCCTGCTCACGGAACGCCAGGCTCCTCTCGAACCGGTGTGTAGATCACTCTCAGATGTCGGGCGCCACAGCTCCCCCCAGCCCCGTGCCGCCGCCCGGTCCGCGGCGGGCGAAGATCATGCCGCGCCCCAGGCGAGCCTATCGCGCGGGAGTGCGGCAGCAGGCGCGGCTAGCGCGCTGACCGGCGCCGCGGCCGGGGGACTGAGTCGCTCCTGGCGCCTTCAGACACCCTTGCCCGTACGCCGCGCGGGCTAACCCCCCGCACGGGGGAACCCGCGGGGGATCCGGCGGTGATCAGAGGCACGCCCGGCCGCCGCGACGGTCACCGTCCGGCGCGTCCGGTGACCCGGTGCACGACCTCCGGAGGGGGCGGACTACAGTGATTGCGCGGCTGACGGCCAGCGGCCGCGGCAACAAGACCAAGCCGAAGTCGCACCCAACCCGAGGCCGGCCCGGAAACGCGGGGGCACCGCCGAGGTGGACCGATTTCTCATCCCTAGTTGGACGTGGACCCGATTGTGACGGTGCTCAGTAACAAGCGCGGGATCGAGCTCGACGAGCGGGTGCCGGGGGCGCTCGCGCCGGCCCTGGTGCCGGACCCCGCCGAAAGCGCCGCCCGCCGGACGGTGGGCGCGAGCCTGCGCGCCTACGTGGCGCTGACGAAGCCGCGCGTCATCGAACTGCTGTTGATCACCACCATCCCGGTGATGTTCCTCGCGGCCGGCGGCGTCCCGCCGCTGTCCACCGTGCTGCTGACGCTGGCGTTCGGGACGATGTCCGCCGGGTCCGCGAACGCGATCAACTGCTACATCGACCGCGACATCGACGCCAAGATGCGCCGCACCCGGCGCCGCCCGCTGGCCCGCCACCAGGTGACCCCCGCCCGCGCCCTGATCTTCGGGGTGACGCTCGCCGTGCTGTCCACGGCCGGGTTCCTGCTGACCGTCAACGCGGTCGCCGCGGCCGGGTCGCTGTTCGCGATCCTGTTCTACGTCTTCGTGTACTCGCTGCTGCTCAAGCGGCGCACCTCGCAGAACGTGGTGTGGGGCGGCATCGCCGGGTGCATGCCCGTCCTCATCGGCTGGGCCGCGATCACGGGGTCCGTCGCCTGGACGCCGTTCGTGCTGTTCATGGTGGTGTTCCTGTGGACGCCGCCGCACACGTGGACCCTCGCGATGCGCTACCGCGAGGACTACGCCGTCGCCAAGGTCCCGATGCTGCCGGTCGTCGCGTCCGAGCGCCGCGTCGTCATCGAGAGCCTCGCCTACACCTACGCGACCGTCGTGTGCTCGCTGGCGCTGTGGCCCGTCGCCGGGATGAGCCCGGTGTACGGGGGCGTCGCGGTCGTCCTCGGCCTGGTCTTCCTCGCCGAGGGGCACCGGCTGCTGAAGGCGGTGCTCGCCGGGGTGACCGGCGTCCACCTCCGGCCGATGCGGTTCTTCCACCTCTCCAACGTGTACCTGGCGCTGCTCTTCACCGCCGTGGCGGTCGACCCGCTGCTGCACTGACGCGGCCGCGCGGGTCGCCTCCCGCCATGGGACCGGCTTAGCGCTTCGCACCACCTGCCGTTACCCTCACGACATGGCGCGCATGGACCCGAAGGCGGTGCTCGAAGGCCGGGTGCCCGGCAGGCCACCGATCGGCCTCATCGTCGGCATGACCGTGTCCGGGCTCTGCATCCTGGTCGCGTTCGGCGCCGACGCCGCGCTCGGCGGGGCGGGTTTCTGGGTCGGCGTGCTGCTCGCCATCCTCCCGATCCCGGTGCTGGTCGCCCTCGCGCTCACCCTCGACCGACTGGAGCCCGAACCGCCGCGCGCCCTCGCGTTCTCGTTCATGTGGGGAGCGGGCATCGCCGTGCTCGGCGCGCTCGTCCTCAACACCGCCGGGCTGCTGTACGTGACCGTGCCCATCTTCGGTGAGACCGAGGGCCATTTCATCAGCGCCACCTTCGGCGCGCCCGTCATCGAGGAGACGCTGAAGGGCGCCGTCCTGTTCGGCCTGCTCTGGTTCCGCCGCAACGAGATCGACGGCTTCGCCGACGGCATCATCTACGCCGCCATGGTCGGCCTCGGCTTCGCGATGATGGAGAACATCACGTACTACATGCGGGCGTTCGAGGAGGGCGGCGCCCACCAGCTCCAGGCCGTGTTCATCCTGCGCGGACTCATCGCGCCGCTCAGCCACCCGCTGTTCACCTCCATGACCGGCCTCGGCGTCGCCTACGCCGCCACGCACCGGCGCGGCCAGGTCGTCGCGCCGCTCGCCGGGCTGCTCGGCGCGATGATCCTGCACGGCCTGTGGAACGGCGCCGCCGGCGCGTTCGGCCTCGCCGGCCTCGGCATCGTCTACCTGCTGGACTTCTGCGTCCTGGTGACGCTGATCGTGATCGTGTTCGTCGAGCGGCGTGGCACCGTCCGCCGCATCGAGGCCTACCTGCCGATGTACGCCGGGACGGGCCTGGTGACGCCGCAGGACGTGCGGATGCTGCGCTCCATCCCCTCCCGCCGGGCCGCCCGCCGCTGGGCCCGGTCCGTCGGCGGGCCGCCCGCCGGCCGCGCCATGACCGACTACCAGCTCGCCGCGACCGAGCTGGCGCTGCTGCACAAACGCGCCGACCGGGGGGTGGCCGACCAGCGCTGGTTCGTCGCTCGCCGCGACTCGCTGCTGGAGCTGATGTCCCTGGCCAGGCAGGCGTTCCTGCGCACGCCGCCGCGCCCCGGGGCGAACCTGCCGGCCGGCCCGCCGTGGGCGGCGCAGGGCCCGTCGGGGTTCCTGCCGCCCCGCCCGCCCGGCCCCTATGAGAGGTAACCGGGGGGCGGGTCAGGACCGCGGCGACCCGGCCATACGATTGGTGCCGTGGCAGAGCGACGGTCCCCCAACCTCCTGATCCGGACCCGCGACGCGGTGTGGCGTCCGACCCCCGGGTCACTGCGGCTGCTCGCGCTCCTCGGCGTCCTCGGCAACGTGCTGATCGTCGTCAGCGGCGGCGCCGTCCGGGTCACCGAGTCCGGGCTCGGCTGCCCCGACTGGCCGCGCTGCAGCGGCGACAGCCTCGTTCCCACCCACAATCCCGAGCACCACGTGCTGAACATGTCGATCGAGTTCGGCAACCGGCTGATCACGTTCCTGGTGCTGGGCATCGGCCTGCTGGTGTTCGTCGCGGCGCTGCGGCTGCGCCCGCGCCGCACGTCGCTGGTGTGGTGGGCGCTCGCGCAGCCGATGAGCGTGGTCGCGCAGGCCGTCATCGGCGGCATCGTGGTCCTCACCGAGCTGCACCCGGCCGCCGTGTCGCTGCACTTCCTCGTCTCGCCCGCGCTGCTCGTCTTCTGCGTGGGGCTGTGGGTCCGCGCGGGGGAGGGCGACGCGCCGCCGCGCCCGCTCGCCGGGCTCTGGACCCGCGGCCTCGCCGCCGCGCTGCTGGTCTCCAGCGCCGCCGTCCTCGTCGCGGGCACCGTCGTCACCGGCACCGGCCCGCACGCGGGCGACGCCGAGTCCCGCCGCTACGGCTTCGACATCACCGAGGTCGCCCGCATCCACGGCGAACTGGCCTGGCTCACCATCGCCCTGACCCTGACCGTCATCGTGGCCCTCTACCGCACGGGCGGGCCCGGCCTGCGGAACGCGCGCCGCCGCGCGCTGGAGCTGGCCGGCCTGATCGTCGCGCAGGGCGCGGTCGGCTACACCCAGTACTTCCTGGGCGTCCCCGCCGGCCTGGTGCTCCTGCACATGCTCGGCGCGGTGCTGATGTGGATCGCCGCGTTCCGGCTCTTCTTCGCCCTGCGCGACCGCGGGCCCATCCCCGCCGCGCCGCCGGCCCGGGCCGTCGCCAAGGCCGGGACCGAGGCCCCGCAACCCGCCTGACCGCTCACCGCTTCCGCAGGAAGTCGCGCAGGCGGTCGAGGGGCCAGGTGTTGATCACGTCGTCGGGCGTCAGCCAGCCGCGCTGGGCGGTGCCGACGCCGTAGCGGATGTTGCGGTGGTGGCCGAGCGAGTGCGCGTCGGTGTCGACGGAGAACTTCACGCCGAACCGCTTCGCGCGGCGGATCAGGTCGGCCGGCAGGTCGAGGCGGTCGGGGAACGAGTCGATCTCCATGGCGGTGCCGGTGCGCGCGGCGGCGCGGAACACCTCGTCCCAGTCGGCGTCCACCGGCGGGCGGCGGCCGATGCTGCGGGCGGTGGGGTGGCCGATGACGTGCACGTGCGGGTTCTCACAGGCCCGGACGAGGCGGCGGGTCATGGCGTCCTGGTCCTGGGTGAAGTGCGAGTGGACCGAGGCGACGCAGACGTCGAAGCCGGAGAGGAAGTCGGCGTCCCAGTCGACGTTCCCGTCCGGGTCGATGTTGAGCTCGGTGCCGTGGAGCAGGACGAGGCCGGGGTGGCTTCTCTGGAGTTCGGCGACCTCGTCGCGCTGGGCGAGCATCTTCTCGTCCGTCATGCGCTGCATCACCAGGTTCGGCGCGTGGTCGGTGATCGCGTAGTACTCCAGGCCGCGGTCGCGGGCGGCGGCGACCATGTCCGCCAGGGAGGCGACGCCGTCGGTCAGGTCGGTGTGGCTGTGCAGGTCGCCGCGCAGGTCCTCGACGGTGACGAGCCGGGGCAGCTCGTCGGCGAGGGCGGCCTCGATCTCGCCGGTGTCCTCGCGGAGCGTCGGATGGATCCAGGGGAGGCCGAGGCGTTCGTAGACCTCCTCCTCGGTCTCGGACACGATCAGCTCGCCCGACTCGGCGTCGAACAGGCCGTACTCCGACAGCTTGAGGCCCGCCTTGACGGCGATCTCGCGGGTGCGGATGTTGTGGGCCTGCGAGCCGGTGAAGTACTGCAGCGCCGCGCCCCACGACTCGGGCGGGACGACCCGCAGGTCGACCTGGAGGCCCCTGGCGGTGCGGATCGAGGTCTTCTTGTCGCCGCCCGCGATGACCTCGGCGACGAACGGGAGCGCCGCGAACGCCTCCATGATCGGGTGCGGGTCGCGGGAGGCGGCGAGGACGTCCACGTCGCCGATCGTCTCCCGCATCCGGCGCAGCGACCCGGCGTGGGCGCAGCGCTCCACCTGCGGGAGCTCCGACAGCGCCGCGACGATCTCGTCGGCGACGCCGGCGGCGGCGTCGACCAGGACGCGCTCACCGGAGCTGCGCATCAGCTCGATGCCGCGGAGGATGTTCTCCTCGGTCTTGGCGCCGAAGCCCTTCAGGCCGCGCAGGCGGCCCTCCCCGATGGCGGCGGCCAGCTCGTCCACCGAGGAGATGCCGAGTTCCTCGTAGACGGCGAGGGCCTTCTTCGGCCCGAGCGTGGGGATGGCGGTGAGGGCGCGGACCCCGGCGGGGATCTGGGTGCGCAGCTCCTCCACCTGCCGGATCGTGCCGGTCGTGGTGTAGTCGAGGACCTTCTTGGCGATCGCCTCGCCCACGGTGGGGATCTTGCGCAGCCCGGCCAGGTCGAGGCCGGCGATGTCGTCGGGGTACCCCGCGATCGCCCGCGCGGCCTTCTCGTACGCCCTGATCTTGAAGGCGTCCCCGCCGGTGATGGACAGCAGGTCGGCCAGTTCCTGGACGAGGGCGGCGGCCTCGTCGTTCGCGCGTGCCATACGGCCGAGTCTAGAAGCCGGGTACGACGTTTCCGATGATCAGCGTGCCCGCGGGCCGGGGTGCCCGCGTCAGCGCAGGGGCGCCACCGGACCGCCGGGATTGTCCATCCGGGCGCGCATGACCTCATCGGCGATCGCGGACACCTCGTCCTCGGGAAGGCGCCGGTACCCGTCGGCGGTGACGACCGCGATCGTCGGGTAGATGCGCCGCACGGGGTCGGGGCCGCCGGTGGCCGCGTCGTCGTCGGCCGCGTCGTAGAGGGCCTGGACGCAGACGGTGGCGGCGTCCTCCAGGGACAGGTCCCGCCGGTAGAGCTTCTTCAGCGCGCCCAGCGCGTAGGGGGAGCCGGACCCGTCCGCGTGGAAGTCGCGGGCCTCCTGGGGGGCGCCGGTGATGTCGTAGGTGTAGATGCGTCCCTCGCCCGAGCCGGGTTCGTAGCCCGTGAACAGCGGGACGACCGCGAGGCCCTGCAGCGCCTGCGCGAGGTTGGCCTGGATGACCGCGCCCAGCCTGCGGGCCTTGCCCGGCAGCGACAGGGGGACGGTCTCCATCTTCTCGTAGTGCTCCAGCTCCACCTGGAACAGCCGGACCATCTCCAGCGCCAGCCCGACCGTCCCCGCGAACGCGACGGCGGAGTACTCGTCGGCGCGCTGCACCTTGTCCAGCTCGCGGTAGGCGATGCGGTTGCCCTGGGTGGCGCGCCGGTCGCCGGCCATCATGACGCCGCCCGGGAACGTCAGCGCCAGGACGGTCGTGCCGTGCGGCAGCTCCGGGGCGTCGCCCTCGGGCACCCGGTTGACGGGGAGCAGCTCAGGGGAGTGGAGGCGCAGGAAGTCGACGAACGACGCCGACCCCGCCTCGAAGAACTCCGGCGGCATGCCCTGGTCCTCGGTCCGGCCGATCACGGCGGCTCCTCTCGTTCCTCGCCGGAAGATCCTCGCGTCCTGATCCTTCCACGCTGCCACACGTGCCCGCCACCGCTCAGGCCTCGGGCGCCGCCGGCGGGTCCTGCCCTCCGCGGGTCGCGCCGGCGCAGGCGACGATGACGCAGCCGATCGCGACCCACTGGCGTCCGGTGAGGATCTCGCCGAGGACGACCACGCCGACCAGTGCGGCGACGGCGGGCTCCAGGCTCATCAGGATCCCGAAGACGCGGGCGGGCACGCGCCGCAGCGTCTCCAGTTCCAGCGAGTACGGGATCACCGACGACAGCAGGCCGACGCCGAGCCCGATCACCAGCAGCGCCGGGTCGAGCAGGGCGCCGCCGCCCGCGGCCACGCCGGTCGCGATGCCGCCCGGCAGCACGACCAGCGTCCCGATGATGCTGGCCAGGGCCAGCCCGGTGCTGCCGGGGATGCGCTGCCCGGTGGCGGCGGCGAGCAGGATGTAGGACGCCCAGCCGACCGCGGCGAGCAGCGCGAACGCGATGCCGAGGAGGTCGGCGTCGCCGCCGCCGCGCGCGAGCATGACCACGCCCCCGCCCGCGAGCAGCACCCACAGGACGTCGCGCGGACGCCGCGAGCCCGCGATGGCCACCGACAGCGGCCCGAGGAACTCGATCGTCACCGCCACGCCCAGCGGGATCCGGGAGAGCGACTGGTAGAACGCGAAGTTCATGCCCGCGAGCGAGACCCCGTAGCCCGCGACGACGGCGAGGCTCGTCCAGGAGTGGTCGCGCAGCACGGTCCGCAGCGCCTTGCGGGCCAGGAAGCCCAGCACGAGCGCCGAGGCCAGCAGCCGGATCGACACGACGGTCGTCGGCGGCAGCCGCTCGAACAGGTGCTTGGCGAGGCCCGCGCCGACCTGCACGGACACGATGCCGAGCAGGATGAGCGCGGGCGGCGGCACCGATCCCAGCGAGAGCGCGCGGGCGCGGCCGGACCTCCGGCTCGCGCCGCCGAGCGACCCGGACGCCCCGGGCGCCTCAGCGTGGGCCAAGGGTCACTCCCATTTGAAGAAGCGGGCGGCGAGGACGAGGCCGGCGACGGCCCACGCCCCGAGGACGAGCAGCGGCTGCGCGGGGAACGCGGCGCCGTCCCGCAGGACGTCGCGCAGCCCGCCCGCGAGGGCCGAGATCGGCAGCAGTTCCAGGGCGTCCCGCACCGGGCCGGGGAACTTGTCGAGAGGGAAGACGACGCCGCCGACGGCCAGCAACAGGATGTAGACGAGGTTCGCGCCGGCGAGCACCGCCTCGGCGCGCATCGTCCCGGCCATGAGCAGCCCGAGCCCGGAGAACGCGGCGGTGCCGAGCAGCAGCAGGACGAGCACCGAGGCGGGGTCGCCGTCCGGGCGCCAGCCGAGCGCGAACGCCACCGCGCAGATCACGGCGGCCTGCACGGCCTCGACCGCGAGGACGCTGAGGGTCTTGGCGGCGATGAGGCCGCCGCGCGGCAGGGGAGTGGCGCCGAGCCGCTTGAGGACGCCGTAGCGCCGCTCGAAGCCGGTCCCGATCGCCTGGCCGGTGAACGCCGTCGACATCACCGCGAGCGCGAGGACGCCGGGGGCGAGGAAGTCGACCCGGCGGCCGGACCCGAGGTCGAGCAGGGACGTGGCGCCGAACAGGACGAGCAGCACCACCGGGATGATCAGCGTCAGCAGCAGCTGCTCGCCGTTGCGCAGCACGGTGCGGAACTCGTAGCCGGCCTGCGACACGACCATCCGCCGCAGCGGCACGGCGCCGGGAGCGGGGGACAGGTCCAGGGGGGCGGTCACGAGCGCAGCTCCCGCCCGGTGAGTTCGAGGAAGACGTCCTCCAGGGTGCGGCGCTCGATCCGCAGGTCCTCGGTCATGACGCCGTGCGAGGCGCACCAGGCGGTGACGGTGGCGAGCAGCTCGGGCCGCACGTCCGCCTCGATCAGGTAGTGCCCGGCGGGCGACTCCTTGGCGGCGCTCCCGGCGGGCAGCGCGGCCAGCAGCTCCTCCAGGCCGAGGCCGGGCCGGGCGCGGAACCGCAGCTGCCGCTCGGCGCCGGTCAGCGCCTCGGGGGCGCCGCCGGCCACGACCCTGCCGTGGTCGACGATGACGACGTGGTCGGCGAGGCGCTCGGCCTCCTCCATGTTGTGGGTGGTGAGGACCACCGACACCCCGGCGGCGCGCAGCTCCTCGATCAGCTCCCAGGTGGCGTGCCTGGCCTGCGGGTCGAGCCCGGTCGTGGGCTCGTCGAGGAAGACGAGCTCCGGCCGCCCGACGACGGCGACCGCGAGGGAGAGCCGCTGCTGCTGCCCGCCCGACATCCGGCGGAACGGGGTGCGGGCGTGCTCGGTGAGGCCGAGCCGCTCCAGCAGGGCGGACGTGTCGAGCGGCGCGGCGTGGAACGAGGCCACGAGCTTCAGGAACTCGCCCGCGCGGGCCGTCCCCGGCACGCCGCCGGACTGCGGCATCACGCCCACCCGCGGCTTCAGCGCGCGGCCGCCGGCCGCCGGGTCGAGGCCGAGGACGCGGACGGTGCCGGAGTCGGCCCGCCGGAAGCCCTCGCAGATCTCGACCGTGGTCGTCTTGCCCGCGCCGTTCGGGCCGAGCAGCGCCGTCACCGCGCCCCGGGCGGCGCTGAACGAGAGCCCGTCGACCGCCGGCCGTCCGCGGCCGGCCGGGCCGTAGCGCTTGACGAGCGAGTGCAGCTCGACCGCGCCGTCTCGTCCGCCGTCTCCGGGGGGTGTCATGCCGTCGAGTTTAGGTCCGCGGCCGGACAGCTCCGCGCCGGGTCCCGCGGGCGCGCCGGGTGAAGGTCCGGTAAAGCCTCCGGGCGCGGGCCGATCCAGTTTCACCCCGCCGACCTCGGGGAATTGACGGCCTGTCGCCGGGGCGTCCCCGGCGGCCTGGGGCCGTGCGGCACGGTGGCCGGGCCCCGAGGAGGTGGCGGATGCCGTTCCACGTCGATTCGGAGACCGGGCGGCTCCGGGAGGTGCTGCTGCACCGGCCGGAGCTGTCCCTCAAGCGGCTCACCCCGTCCAACGCGGCCGGGCTGCTCTTCGACGACGTGCTGTGGGTGCGGCGCGCGGTGGAGGAGCACGAGGAGTTCGAGGACGTGCTGCGCGCGGAGGGCGTCCGGACGCACCTCCTGATCGACCTGCTGCGCGAGACGATCGGGATCCCGGAGGCGCGCAAGCACATCCTGGACACCGTCGTCGACCCGCACTGGTTCGGCCCGCTCGCCACCGACGCGATCCGCAACTGCTTCGACTCCATGGACGTCCAGGACCTCGGCTCGTTCCTCGTCGGCGGCATCACCAAGCGGGAGATGTTGGAGCGGATGCCGGAGCCCGCGTCCATCGCGTTCCACTCCATCCCCGCGGACGGGTTCGTCCTGCCGCCGCTGCCGAACCACCTGTTCACCCGCGACACGTCCTGCTGGATCTACGACGGCGTCTCGATCAACACGATGCGCAAGAAGGCGCGGATGCGCGAGACGGTGAACATGGAGGCGATCTACCGCTGGCACCCGCTGTTCGCCGCCGGCTACGGCCGGCCCGCCGAGGGCGGCTTCCACGTGTGGAGCAGCGGGACGGCGATGGCCCCGGCGACGCTGGAGGGCGGCGACGTCCTGGTCATCGGGAACGGCGCGGTGCTGGTCGGGATGAGCGAGCGGACGCAGCCGCAGGCCGTCGAGATGCTCGCGCAGTCGCTGTTCGCCGCCGGGTCGTGCACCCGGATCGTCGCGCTGCGGATGCCGCAGAGGCGGGCGTTCATGCACCTGGACACGGTCATGACGATGGTCGACCACGGCGTGTTCACCGCCTACGAGGGGATGGGCATGCTGCCGAGCCACACCGTCGAGCCCGGCGACACCGAGAAGGAGCTGAAGATCACAGATCACGCTCCGGAGGACATGCACCGCGCGATCGCGGCCGCGCTCGGCCTGGACTCGATCAAGGTCGTCGTCCCGACGCAGGACGTCTTCGCCGCCGAGCGCGAGCAGTGGGACGACGGCGCGAACGTCCTGGCCGTCTCGCCCGGCGTGGTGGTCGCCTACGAGCGCAACGCGACGAGCAACAATCATCTGAGCCGGAACGGGATCAAGGTCATCACCATCCGCGGCAGCGAGCTCGGCCGGGGGCGCGGCGGTCCCCGCTGCATGACCTGCCCGCTCGTCCGGGACGCCTGACGACCACGACCCTGGAGACCGGAAATGGCGCGCGACCCCAGTGGAGACTCGAGCGGCGGCGGCCCCGCTGGTGGCGAACCCGCTGGTGGTGGCCCCGCTGCTGGCCCCGCTGCTGGCCTCGGCGGCCGCAGCCTCCTCAGGGAACTCGATCTCACGCCGGAGGAGTTCGGATTCCTGATCGATCTCGCGGCCGAACTGAAGGCCGCCAAGCGCGGGGGAACCGAGTCGCCCGCGCTGGCCGGCAAGAACATCGCGCTGATCTTCGAGAAGACGTCCACCCGCACGCGCTGCGCGTTCGAGGTCGCCGCGCACGACCAGGGCGCCCACGTGACCTACCTCGACCCGGGCGGGACGCAGATCGGCCACAAGGAGTCGATGAAGGACACGGCGCGCGTCCTGGGGCGGATGTACGACGGCATCGAGTACCGGGGTTCCAGCCAGAGACTCGTCGAGGAACTCGCCGAGTACGCGGGCGTCCCCGTGTGGAACGGCCTGACCGACGAGTGGCACCCGACGCAGATGCTCGCCGACATGCTCACCATGCGCGAGCACAGCAACAGGCCCCTGCGGGACGTCACGTACGCCTACCTGGGCGACGCACGCAACAACATGGGCCACTCCTATGTGGCCACGGGAGCGCTCCTCGGCATGAACGTGCGGATCGTCGCCCCCCGGACGCTGTGGCCGGACGAGGAGACGGTCGTCCGGCCGTCCAGGGCGGTGGCGGCCAAGACCGGGGCGGAGATCACCCTCACCGAGGACGTCGCCGAAGGCGTGCGGGGCGCGGACTTCGTCCTCACCGACGTCTGGGTGTCGATGGGCGAGCCCAAGGAGGTGTGGGACGAGCGCGTCGCGCTGCTCACGCCGTACCAGGTGAACGCCGGGGTCATGCGGGCCACCGGCAATCCGGACGTCAAGTTCATGCATTGCCTTCCCGCCTTCCACGACCGGGAGACCGCGGTGGGGGAGGAGATCTACCGGAAGACCGGCCTGGAGGCGCTGGAGGTCACCGACGAGGTGTTCGAGTCGGGCGCCTCCATCGTCTTCGACGAGGCCGAGAACCGGATGCACACCATCAAGGCGGTCATGGTCGCGACGCTCGGCCGGCCGGGCGGGTGAGGGGGAGCGAATGAGGGTGGTCGTCGCGCTCGGGGGGAACGCGCTGGTCAAGCGGGGCGAGATACCCGACGCCGGGCCGCAGCGCCACAACGTGGACCGGGCGGTCCGCTCGCTCGCGCCGCTCGCCGAGGAGCACGAGCTGATCATCACGCACGGGAACGGTCCGCAGGTCGGGGTGCTGGCGCTGGAGAGCGTCAACGACCCGAACCTGACCCGGCCCTACCCGCTGGACACGATCGGCGCCGAGACCCAGGGGATGATCGGCTACTGGATGCTGCAGGCGCTGCAGAACGCGCTGCCCGGCCGCCAGGTGATGGCGATGATCAACCAGACGCTGGTGTCGGCGGTGGACCCGGCGTTCGAGAACCCGACCAAGTTCGTCGGCCAGGTCTACGAGCGCGAGGAGGCCGAGAAGCTCGTCGCCGAGTACGGCTGGACGATCCGCCAGGACGGGGACGCGTGGCGGCGCGTCGTGCCCTCCCCGCGCCCGCAGCGGGTGATCGAGACGCGGCTGATCCGGGAGCTGGTCCGGCTCGGGACGGTCGTGGTGTGCGCGGGCGGCGGCGGCATCCCGGTGTTCCGCAACGACGTCGGGCGGCTGGAGGGCGTCGAAGCGGTGATCGACAAGGACCTCACCGCGGCCGTCCTCGCCGAGAGCATGGACGCCGACGCGCTGCTGATCCTCACCGACGTGCCCCGGGTGATGCGCAACTTCGGCGCGCCCGACCAGGAGGAGATCGTCCACACGACCCCGCACGAGCTGCGGGCCGAGGACTTCCCCGCCGGGTCGATGGGCCCGAAGGCCGAGGCCGCGGCGAGCTTCGTCGAGCGGACCGGCGACATGGCCGCGATCGGGATGCTCGACCAGTGCGTGGAGATCCTCGCCGGCGCCGCCGGCACGATCGTCACCCCCAACGCCACCTGGCCGCTGCAGAGCACCCTGTGACGGCGGGGTCCGCGCCGGGCTCGTTCGCGCGCAGCCTGCTGCGGACGAAGCCGGTCGACCGGATCGTCGCCGAGGGCGGGAGGGGCGAGGGCGGCGAGCTGAAACGCACGATGAGCCTGCTGCAGCTCACGTTCTTCAGCGTCGGCGCGACCCTCGGCACCGGCATCTTCGTCGTCCTCGGCGAGGCGGTGCCGCTGGCCGGCCCGGCCGTCGTGCTGTCGTTCGTGCTCGCCGCCGTGACCGCGCTGTTCTCCGCCCTGTCGTACGCGGAGCTGGCCGGCACGATCCCGGTCTCCGGGTCGTCCTACTCCTACGCCTACGCGACGCTCGGCGAGCTGGTCGCGTGGGTCTGCGGATGGTGCCTGCTGCTGGAGTACGCGGTGTCGGTGTCGGCCGTCGCGGTCGGCTGGGGCTCCTACCTGAACGCGTTCCTCGACTCGGCGTTCGGCTTCACGATCCCGGCCGCGCTCAGCAGCCCGCCCGGCGAGGGCGGCCTCGTCAACGTCCCCGCCGTGGTCGTGGTGCTGATCGCGGCGCTGCTGCTGCTGCGCGGCACGTCCGAGAGCGCCACCGCCAACACGATCATGGTGTTCCTCAAGATCGCCGTCCTGCTGTTCTTCTGCGCGGTCGCCTTCACCGCGTTCCGGTCCGGGAACCTCAGCGTGTTCACGCCCCTCGGCTGGGCGGGGATCAGCGCCGCCGGCGGCAAGGTGTTCTTCTCCTACATCGGCTTCGACGCGGCCTCCACCGCGGGCGAGGAGGCCAAGAACCCCCGCCGCGACCTGCCGCTCGCGATCGTCCTGTCGCTGGCCATCGTGACCGTCCTCTACGTGCTGGTCGGGCTCGCGGCCGTCGCCGCGATGAACTGGAGGCGGTTCGCGATCAGCGGCGCGGAGGCCTCCCTCGCGGAGGTGCTGGACGTGGCGACGGGAAAGACCTGGCCGTCGATGATCCTCGCCCTCGGCGCGGTGATCGCGATCGCCAGCGTCGTCCTGACCGTCATGTACGGGCAGACCCGCATCCTGTTCGCGATGTCGCGGGACGGGCTCGTCCCGGACGTCTTCCAGAAGGTCAGCCCCGGCCGCCGGGTGCCCGTCGCCAACACGGTCATCGTGGCGATGTTCATCGGGACCCTCGCCGCGGTGATCCCGCTCGGCCGGCTCGTGGACGCCACCAGCATCGGGACGCTGTTCGCGTTCGCGCTGGTCAGCGTCGGCGTCATGGTCCTGCGCCGCACCCGGCCCGAGCTGCCGCGCAGCTTCCGCACCCCGCTGTTCCCGGTGACGCCGCTGCTCGGCGTCGGGTTCTGCGTGTACCTGATGGTCGGCCTCGGCGGGGTGACCTGGACGGTGTTCGCGCTGTGGTGCCTCGTCGGGCTGGTCGCCTACTTCCTGTACGGCCGCCGCCACTCCCGCCTGGCGGCCGGGCCCGCCGGCGTCCCCGGTGGAAAGGGGCTCCCATGAACGACACGAACGGCGTGCGGGTGCTGGTCGGCTACGCCCCCGACGAGCGCGGCGACGACGCGCTCGCCCTCGCCGCCCTGCTCGCCCGGACGATGGGCGCGCCGCTGACGGCCGTGCACGTCCATCCGCCGCCGTGGCCCACGCCCGGTCCCGGCGCCGTGGACGCCGAGTGGGTCGCCTACCTCAAGGGCCAGGCGGACGAGGCGCTCGCCGGGGCCGCGGCGCGGCTGGGGGAGCTCGGCGTCCCGGAGCGGGAGGTGACCCTGCGCGTCCATGCCCACCGGGGCAGCGGGCGGGGCCTCATCCAGGTGGCCCTTGACGTGGGCGCCGACCTGATCGTGGCCGGTTCGGCGCCGGGCGGGCCGCGCGGCCGCGTCGCGATCGGCAGCACCGCCGACCAGCTGCTGCACGGCTCGCCCGTCCCGGTGATGCTGGCCCCGCGCGGCTACGCGGCGCACCCGCCGCGGCGGTTCGTGCGGATGACGCTCGCGTACTGGCGGCGCGGGGACGCCGAGGGGCCGCTGTCGGCCGCCGCGGCCCTGGCCGACCGGCTGGACGTGGAGCTTCGGCTGCTGACCCTGCTGCTGCGGCCGCCCGGCCTCGCGGCCCGGTTCCACGTCCCGGGCGGGGTGCTGGACCGCCAGCTCGCCCAGGCCGAGGAGGACCTCCGCTACGCCGCCGGGCTCTTCGGGGGCGGGACGCCGGTGGAGCGGCTCACGGCCGTCGGGACCGACATCGCCAAGACCCTCGGCACCGTCGGTATGCTGCACGGCGAGGTGCTCGCCTGCCTGTCCAGCCACGACGGGCCGCTGCGCAAGGTCTTCCTCGGCGAGACCTCCGGCAAGATCGTCCGCGCCGCCCCGTGCCCGGTGCTGCTCCTGCCGGGCGGGGCCGCCGTGCCGACCGTGGGAGAGAAAGCCCAGGTTAGGTAAGGCTTACCTGCGTGAGCTACGACATCGGCGTTCCGGTGTTTCGGAGGAAGGAATTACGGCACACTGATGTTGTGAAATACGTGAGCGAGGACCAGACGACCACCGGGGGCGCCGCCGCGCGGCCGTCCGGCGTGCCGTCGGGGCCCGGGCACACCGAGCGCGACACACGCGCGCGGGTGGCCCGGCTGATCCTCGAACACGGGCCGGTCACGGCGTCCACGCTGGGGGAACGCGTCGGCCTCACGCCGGCCGCGATCCGCCGGCACCTGGACGCGCTGCTGGCCGAGGGCATGATCGAGGTCCGCAAGGCGCGGGTGCCGCAGACCCGGCGCGGCCGGGGAAGGCCCGCCAAGTGGTTCGCCATCACCGACGCCGGGCGCAGCGCCTTCGTGCACGCCTACGACGACCTGGCGACCAGCGCGCTGCGGTTCCTCGCCGAGACGGCCGGCGACCACGCGGTCGCCGAGTTCGCCCGGCGGCAGATCGCCGACCTGGAGCGGCGCTACCGGCCCGTCGTGCAGGACGCCTCACCCCAGCAGCGGGTCCGCTCGCTCGCCGAGGCGCTTTCGGGCGACGGCTACGCGGCCGCCGCGGCCAAGGCTCCCCAGCCGGGCGGCGGCGAGCAGCTGTGCCAGCACCACTGCCCGGTCGCGCACGTCGCCGCGGAGTTCCCGCAGCTGTGCGAGGCCGAGACCGAGGCGTTCAGCCGGCTGCTCGGCACCCCCGTGCAGCGGCTGGCCACGATCGCCCACGGCGACGGGATCTGCACCACCCACGTCAGCCCCCGCTCCCTGCACGGGGCCGGCGAGACCGGCGATCCCGCCGGCGGCGCCGCCCCCGGCGGGGCCGCGGCGGGCGGCGCCGGGGGCGAAGGCGCGGGGGCGCCCCCCGAAAAGACACAGAACAATGACGAGGAGTCCGGAGGGACCTCCCTATGACTACGGCAGCCCACCCTGAGCTAGAGGGGCTCGACAGGTACAAGTTCGGCTGGGCCGACTCCGACGAGGCCGGCGCCTCGGCCCGGCGCGGCCTGAACGAGGAGGTCGTCCGCGACATCTCGGGCAAGAAGAGCGAGCCCGAGTGGATGCTCGACCTGCGCCTCAAGGGGCTGCGGCTGTTCGGCAAGAAGCCGATGCCCACCTGGGGTTCCGACCTGTCGGACATCGACTTCGACAACATCAAGTACTTCGTGCGCTCCACCGAGCAGCAGGCCGCGTCCTGGGAGGAGCTCCCCGAGGACATCAAGAACACCTACGACAAGCTCGGCATCCCCGAGGCGGAGAAGCAGCGCCTCATCGCCGGCGTCGCCGCGCAGTACGAGTCGGAGGTCGTCTACCACAAGATCCGCGAGGACCTCGAGGAGAAGGGCGTCCTCTTCCTCGACACCGACACCGGCCTGCGCGAGCACCCGGAGATCTTCCAGGAGTACTTCGGCTCGGTGATCCCCGTCGGCGACAACAAGTTCGCCGCGCTCAACACCGCCGTGTGGTCGGGCGGCTCGTTCATCTACGTCCCGCCGGGCGTGCACGTGGAGATCCCGCTCCAGGCCTACTTCCGGATCAACACCGAGAACATGGGCCAGTTCGAGCGGACGCTGATCATCGCCGACGAGGGCTCCTACGTCCACTACGTCGAGGGCTGCACCGCGCCGATCTACAAGTCGGACTCGCTGCACTCCGCCGTCGTGGAGATCGTCGTGAAGAAGGACGCCCGCGTCCGGTACACGACGATCCAGAACTGGTCGAACAACGTCTACAACCTGGTGACCAAGCGCGCCGTCGCCTACGAGGGCGCCACCATGGAATGGGTCGACGGCAACATCGGCTCCAAGGTCACCATGAAGTACCCGGCCGTCTACCTGCTCGGCGAGCACGCCAAGGGCGAGACCCTGTCGATCGCGTTCGCCGGCGAGGACCAGCACCAGGACGCCGGCGCCAAGATGGTGCACGCCGCGCCCAACACCTCCAGCAGCATCATCTCCAAGTCGGTGGCGCGCGGCGGCGGCCGCACGTCCTACCGCGGGCTGGTGCAGATCCAGGAGGGCGCCGAGCACAGCAAGTCCACCGTCAAGTGCGACGCGCTGCTGGTCGACCAGATCAGCCGGTCCGACACCTACCCCTACGTCGACGTCCGCGAGGACGACGTGGAGATGGGCCACGAGGCCACCGTCTCCAAGGTGTCGGAGACGCAGCTGTTCTACCTGATGAGCCGCGGCCTCACCGAGGACGAGGCGATGGCGATGATCGTCCGCGGGTTCGTCGAGCCGATCGCGCGCGAGCTGCCGATGGAGTACGCCCTCGAGCTGAACCGGCTCATCGAGCTGCAGATGGAAGGAGCCGTCGGCTGATGGGGCTCGACACCAGGCCTCTCTCGACGCTGCACGACAAGGCCTCCTACGACGCCGGCGACTTCGAGGTGCCGACCGGGCGCGAGGAGGAGTGGCGGTTCACCCCGCTGCGCCGCCTCCGCGGCCTGCACAAGGGCACCGCCGTGGAAGGCGGCAAGGTCCTGCTGGAGGTCGACGCGGCCCCCGAGGTCACCGTCGAGACCGTCGGCCGCGACGACCCGCGCATCGGCAAGGCCTACGTCCCCGCCGACCGCGTCAGCGCCCAGGCGTGGAACTCCTTCACCGACGCGACCGTCGTGACCGTCCCGAAGGAGGCCGTCGCCTCGGCGCCGACCGTCCTGCGGCGGCGCGGCGAGGACGCCTCGGCCGCCGCCTACGGGCACACCACCGTCCTGGTCGAGCCGTTCGCCGAGGCCACCGTGGTGCTCACGCACCGCGGCTCGGCGACCTACGCCGACAACGTGGAGTTCGTCGTCGGCGACGGCGCCCGGCTCTCGGTGATCAGCCTGCAGGACTGGGCGGACGACGGCGTCCACGTGTCGCACCAGCACGCCCGCCTCGGCCGCGACGCCCGGTTCGTCTCGCACAACATCTCGCTCGGCGGCGACGTCGTGCGGATCTCGCCGTCCGTCGGCTACGACGCGCCGGGCGGCGACGCCGAGCTGTACGGGGTGTACTTCGTCGACGGCGGCCAGCACCTGGAGCACCGCCTCCTCGTCGACCACACCGTCCCGCACTGCCGCAGCCGCGTCGACTACCGCGGCGCCCTGCAGGACCGGGACGCGCACGCCGTCTGGATCGGCGACGTGATCATCCGCGCGGAGGCGGAGGGCACCGACACCTACGAGCTGAACCGCAACCTCGTCCTCACCGACGGGACGCGGGTCGACTCCGTCCCGAACCTGGAGATCCTGACCGGCGAGGTCGCCGGCGCCGGGCACGCCTCGGCGTCCGGGCGGCTGGACGACGAGCACCTGTTCTACCTGCAGGCGCGCGGCATCACCTTCGACGAGGCGCGCCGCATGGTCGTCCGGGGCTTCCTCGGCCAGCTGGTCGAGCGGATCGAGGTCGCCGACGTCCGCGACAAGGTGCGCGAGGCGATCGAGGAAGAGCTGAACCTGGGGGCGACCCGATGACCACGTCCGCCAAGCCCGAAGGGCCCGGGGGCGCGTCCCCCCAGGACGGTTACGTGAAGGTGTGCGCGCTGGAGGAGATCCCCGGTGACGGGGCGCTCGGCGTCGAGATCGACGACACTCCCGTCGTCCTCGCGCGCAGCGGCGGCGACGTGTTCGCGCTGAACGACATCTGCTCCCACGCCGAGGTCTCGCTCTCCGAGGGCGAGGTCTACAACGGCACCATCGAGTGCTGGCTGCACGGATCCTGCTTCGACCTGCGCAGCGGCAAGCCCACCAACCCGCCGGCCACGCAGCCGGTCGCCACCTACAAGGTCAAGGTCGAGGGCGGGGACGTCTACGTCTCGCTCGGCGACGACTGACCCCACGACGAAGGACTACACGCACTATGGCCACGCTAGAGATCCGCGACCTCCACGTCTCCGTCGGCGACGGCTCCGACGGGTCGAAGGAGATCCTGCGCGGGGTCGACCTGACCGTGCAGGCCGGCGAGACCCACGCGATCATGGGGCCGAACGGCTCCGGCAAGTCCACCCTGGCCTACGCCGTCGCCGGGCACCCCAAGTACGAGGTGACGTCCGGGGCCGTCACACTGGACGGCGAGGACGTCCTCGCCATGTCGGTCGACGAGCGCGCCCGCGCCGGGATGTTCCTGGCGATGCAGTACCCGGTCGAGGTGCCGGGCGTGTCGGTCTCCAACTTCCTGCGCTCCGCCGTGACCGCCGTCCGCGGCGAGGCCCCGAAGCTCCGCGAGTTCTCCAAGGAGATGAAGCAGGCGATGGACAACCTGTCCATCGACCCGGCGTTCGCGCAGCGCAGCCTGAACGAGGGCTTCTCCGGCGGTGAGAAGAAGCGGCACGAGATCCTGCAGCTGGAGATGCTCAAGCCGAAGGTCGCGATCCTGGACGAGACCGACTCCGGCCTCGACGTCGACGCGCTCAAGGTCGTCTCCGAGGGCGTGAACCGGTTCGCGTCCGGCGACACCGGCGTCCTGCTCATCACCCACTACACCCGCATCCTGCGGTACGTGAAGCCCGACTTCGTGCACGTCTTCGCCGCCGGCCGCGTCGTCGCCGAGGGCGGGCCCGAGCTGGCCGACGAGCTGGAGGAGCAGGGCTACGAGAAGTACGTGAAGGCGGGCGCGTCGCTATGACCCTGCTGCCCGAGGAGCTGAAGAAGGACTTCCCGCTGCTGCGCCGCACGGTCCGCGGCGGGCGTCCTCTGGTGTACCTCGACTCGGGGGCGACCTCGCAGAAGCCCGTCCGGGTGCTGGACGCGGAGCGGGAGTTCTACGAGCGGCACAACGCGGCCCCGCACCGCGGTGCGCACCTGCTCGCCGAGGAGGCGACGGAGGCCTACGAGAACGCCCGCGCGTCGATCGCCCGGTTCATCGGCGCGACGCCGGGCGAGATCGTGTTCACCAAGAACGCCACCGAAGGCATCAACCTCGTCGCGTACGCGATGAGCAACGCCGCCACGGCGGGCCCGGAGGCCGCGCGGTTCGCGGTCGGCCCCGGCGACGAGGTCGTGGTGTCGGAGATGGAGCACCACGCGAACCTCGTCCCGTGGCAGCAGCTGTGCCGCCGCACCGGAGCGACGCTGCGCTGGTTCGGGCTGACCGACGAGGGCCGCCTGGACCTGGACGACCTCGACGACCTGGTCAACGAGCGCACCAAGATCGTCGCGCTGACGCACCAGTCGAACGTCCTCGGGACCGTCCCGCCGGTCGAGCGGATCGTGCGGCGCGCCCACGCGGTCGGCGCCCTCGTCCTGCTGGACGCCGCGCAGTCGGTCCCGCACCAGCCGGTCGACGTGACCGCGCTGGGCGCCGACTTCCTGGCGTTCTCCGGTCACAAGATGCTCGGCCCGACCGGCATCGGCGTGCTGTGGGGCCGCGGTGAGCTGCTGGAGGCCATGCCGCCGTTCATCACCGGCGGTTCCATGATCGAGGTCGTCCGCATGGAGGAGAGCACCTTCATGCCGCCGCCGCAGCGGTTCGAGGCCGGCGTCCCGATGACGGCGCAGGCGATCGGGCTCGGCGTCGCGTGCGACTACCTCGCCGACATCGGCATGGACCGCGTCCACGCGCACGAGGAGGCCCTGGTCGGCTACTCCCTCGAACGGCTCGGCGAGATCCCCGGCGTCCGCGTCATCGGCCCCGGCACCACGGAGGCGCGCGGCGGCGCGGTGTCGTTCACCGTGGAGGACATCCACCCGCACGACGTCGGCCAGGTCCTGGACGACCTGGGCGTCGAGGTCCGCGTCGGCCATCACTGCGCGTGGCCGATCTGCCGGCGCTTCGGCATCCCGGCGACCACCCGCGCGACGTTCTACCTCTACAACACCCTCGGCGACGTGGACGCGCTCGCCGACGGGGTGCGGTACGCGCAGAAGTTCTTCGGAACACACTGAGCGACGGCCCGGTTGTAGCGAGAAAGGCTTGGAAGGGACGACATGCAGCTGGAGGCGATGTACCAGGAGGTCATCCTGGACCATTACCGCAACCCCCTGCACAAGGGGCTGCGGGAGCCGTTCGAGGGCGAGGCGCACCACGTCAACCCGACCTGCGGTGACGAGGTGACGCTGCGCGTCCACCTGGACGGCGACGGTCAGGACGCCACGGTCGCCGACGTCTCCTACGACGCCATGGGCTGCTCGATCAGCCAGGCCAGCGCCTCGGTGATGTCCGACCTGATCATCGGAAAGTCCGTGAAGGAGGCGATGGCCGTCGGCGAGGAGTTCCTGGCGCTGATGCAGTCCCGCGGCCGGGACGTCGAGCCGGACGAGGACGTCCTGGAGGACGCCATCGCCTTCGCCGGGGTCTCCAAGTACCCCGCCAGGATCAAATGCGCCCTGCTCGCCTGGATGGCGTGGAAGGACGCGACCGCACGCGCACTCGGAGAGGCATCATGACCGACACGCCCGCGACCGGCTCGACCGTCCAGGAGGAAGAGGTCCTGGAGGCCCTGAAGGACGTCGTCGACCCCGAGCTCGGCATCAACGTCGTCGACCTCGGCCTGATCTACGGGGTCAACCTCGACGACGAGGTGGCCACCCTCGACATGACGCTCACCAGCGCCGCCTGCCCGCTCACCGACGTCATCGAGGACCAGGCCCACAGCGCGCTGGAGGGCCTCGTCAAGGACGTCAAGATCAACTGGGTATGGCTCCCGCCGTGGGGCCCGGACAAGATCACCGAAGACGGGCGCGACCAGCTCCGCGCCCTCGGCTTCAACGTCTGAGACCTCCGCGACGGCCGCGCCCCCGCCCGGGAGCGCGGCCGCACGCGTCTTCGGGTCCCTTCCTGGCATGCCCGGCCCGGGTGCTGGAGTTCCTGCGGGGCGCTCCGGAGAACGCGGGGGAGTTCGAACTGCCGATCGTCACCCTCGCCGTGCGCGCTCCTTCGGCTTCGCGGGCCAGAGGGTGTGCGTGATCGGCCACAGCGACCAGATCGCGAGGATCGCGCCGAGGCGCGCCAGCCAGCCGCGGAGGGCCTGGGAGCGGTCGGCGTCGCCAACGAGGACGATCATCGCCAGGAGCAGGCCGCAGGCGACGGCCGTCGCGACGGCGGCCTTGCCGAACTCGCGCCACTCGTGGCGGGTGCGCGCCCGGCCGTACGCGGGCCTGCCGCGCGGGGGCGGGCCGCCGGCGAACCGGTGCGCGAAGTGCTCGTCGGCCCAGCGGACCATGCTGTGCCCGAACGCGACCGAGTAGCCGAGGTAGGCGGCGGCCAGGCCGTGGGCGGCGCTCGCGGTCGCCCCGTTCCGCAGATCGACCGCCGTGGCGGCGAGCAGCACCAGGTCGACCAGCGGGACGCAGAGCAGCAGGGTCGCGCCGGTGCGGCGCAGGCGCAGCGGGTAGCGGGCGAGGAGGCCGGTGGCGAGGACGACCCAGAAGCCGATCTCGCAGCCGGCGATGACGGCGATGAGCACGTCCTCCATCGTTCCGGCGGCGAGAGGGCGGTTCCTCGTCTGCGGTGAGGTTCGCGAGGTCGTCCGAACGATGTACGCGGCATCCGCACCCGGGGGGAGGAGGCATGGCGTCCGGGATGCTGAGATGGACCCGTGCACCTGATCCGACGGCCGACCACGCGCCAGGACGCGCTGATCGTCGTGGCGGCGCTGGCCGGCGGGCTGCTGATGCTCGCGGCGCACGGCTACTCGACATGGTCGCCGGACTGGGACCCCTCGCGCTGGGTGCGGCTCGTCCCGCTGCTCGGACTGTGCGCGACGATGCTGCTGCGGAGGACCGCGCCGCTCACCGGGCTGGCGCTGGCGACCCCGTTCAACTTCGTCGACGTGGCGTTCGGGCCGAGCATCGCGACCGCGATGATCTACGGTGACGCCCTGTACGCGGCGAGCGTGTACGGGCGGCGGCGGACGGCGGAGTGGCTCCTCGGGGCGACCGTGCTCGCCTCGCTGGGGGTGGCGGCCGGCGCCGGGATCGCGCTGCGGGGCGCCGGTGCCGGCGTGGTCGCGGGCGCGGTCGCCGGGCTGGTCTGGGTGGCCCCGGTGCTGACCGCGATGGCCGTCCGCGAGCACCGGTTCCGGGCCGAGGCGGAGCGGCGCCGGGCCGAGGCCGAGCGGGAGCGGGCCGAGCAGGTGGCGCGGCTGGCGGAGCTGGACCGGCGCGCCGCGGTGAACGCCGAGCGGGCCCGGATGGCCCGCGAGCTGCACGATGTGATCGCCAACCATCTCAGCGCGGTGGCGCTGCACTCCTCGGCCCTGCTGCGGGTGCCCGACCTCGGCCGGGACGAGATCGAGCGCGCCATGGAGGTCATCCGGGAGAACAGCGTGCTGGGCCTGGCCGAGATGCGGCGGATGATCGGGCTGCTGCGCGACGGCGGCGAGGACCCGGCCGCCCGGCCGCGGCTCGCCGAGCTGGACCGGCTCGTCCGGCACACCGGGCGGCCGGATCTGTCGGCGGGCCTGGAGATCGCGGGCGAGCCGTCGGAGCTGCCGGCGGCGGTGGAGCTGGCCGCGTACCGGATCGTCCAGGAGTCGCTGACCAACGCGCTCAAGCACGGTGGGCCGGGCCGCGCCGAGGTCCGGGTCGAGTACGGCCGGCGGCTGGTGATCGACGTGCTGAGCCCGCTCGGCCGGGAGGGGGCGCGGCTGCCGGGCAGCGGCACCGGCCTGGTCGGGATGCGCGAGCGCGCGACGATGCTGGCCGGCGAGTTCGACGCGGGGCCGGACGGCGGCCGGTGGCGGGTGCACGCCGAACTGCCGGTCGACCACACCGAGCTCGACCGCACGGAATCCGGCCGCACCGAACCCGGCCACACCGAACTCGACCACGTGGAGAGGGCGCCATGATCGAGGTGCTGGTCGCCGACGACCAGGCGGCGGTGCGGGCCGGCCTGGTGCTGATCCTGCGCGGCGCGCCGGACGTCCGGGTCGTCGGCGAGGCCGCGGACGGGGCACGGGCGGTCGAACTGGCCCGCGAGCTGCGCCCCGACGTGGTGCTCATGGACGTCCGCATGCCCCGCCTGGACGGCATCAGCGCGACCCGGGAGATCACCGGGTTCACCGACGTCCTGGTCCTGACCACGTTCGACATGGACGAGTACGTGTTCGGCGCGCTGCGGGCCGGCGCCGCGGGCTTCCTGCTGAAGGACGTGGACGCCGACCGGCTCGTGGACGCCGTCCGGACGGTCGCCGCGGGCGACGGCGTCATCGCCCCGGGGGTCACGCGGCGGCTGATCGGCGCGTTCGCGTCCCGTCCGGCGGCCCCGGAGCGGTCGCCCGCCCTGGACGAGTTGACGCCGCGCGAGCGCGAGGTGTTCGCGTGCCTGGGCGAGGGCATGTCGAACGCGCAGATAGCGGCCCGCCTCGTCATGGCGGAGACGACCACCAAGACGCACGTCAGCCGCATCCTGGGCAAACTGGGGCTGGCCAGCCGCGTCCAGGCGGCCATTCTCGCGCAGGAAACGCTCGCCACCGGACTTTCCCGGCGTGATCCGGACGAGAAGCCGCTCGACGCGCGCTGACGCCGCAGAGGCGGTCTCAGCGCGACATCACCTCAGTACGGGACCGGCCCCTGGCGCTGCCGGGCCCGGGACCAGGGCCGATGCCACCCCCTTGCCGGAGAAGGCACCTCATGGTTCGCGCAGTTCAGAGGCTCCGGGTCCCGGCGAGGGCGGACAGCAGGTAGGTCACGCCGGCGACGGCCGCGAGCCACGCGTAGGCGGTGATGTCGGAACCGCGCAGCGCCTGGACGACGAGCCCTCCGACCACCGCGACGGTCAGCACGTCCCCGGTCATCGCGGCGGCGCGCAGGTGCGCGCGGGCCCGGGTGCCGGAGCCGAACCCGTCGCTGACCGGCAGCGCCGGCTCGTTGCGCCGGTAGGCGAGGCAGCCCGCGTACCCGGCGAGCGCGGCCAGCGCGATGAGGGCCGTCCCGGACCGTCCTTCGGCGGCCAGCACGGCCCCGACCACCACACCGGCGCAGAGGACGAGCCCTGGCACGGCCCACCGGCTGAGACTGCGGCGTTCGGGAGCGATCCACATGGTGCTCATCCTTCCCGATGTGCGCGTGAGCGGGACCGGCAACGCGCCGGGCGGTATCTTCTCGCTTCGTGGCGCAATTTCGAATGAACGGGTCGAAGATGCTCGCCGTCGACCTAGCGGGCGAGACGATCAGGGCGCTGAACGGGTCCATGGTCGCCTACGAGGGCCAGATGGCGTTCAAGCGGCAGGGCATGACGGGCGGCGAGGGGCTGCGGGGCGCCCTCAAGCGGAGGATCGCGGGCGAGGGCATCACCCTCATGGAGGTCACCGGGCAGGGGACGGTCTACCTGGCGAGCGAGGCGACGGAGGTCACGCTCGTGCAGCTCACCGGCGACACCCTGTTCGTCGAGTCGGAGAGCCTGCTGGCCCTCGACGGGAACCTGCAGACCGGCGTCCAGTTCGTGGGGCTGCGGGGCATGGGCACCGGCCAGGGCCTCGCCACCACGAAGGTGGACGGGCACGGGACGGTCGCGATCCTGTCCGAGGGGCCGGCCATCGCGCTGGAGGTGACGCCGCAGACACCGCTGTGCGTCGACCCCCACGCCTACGTCTGCCATCACGGGCGGCTCCAGCAGGACGTGGTCACCGACGTCAACTGGCGGACGGTGATCGGCCAGGGATCAGGGGAGAGCGTGCAGTTCCGGTATCAGGGGCACGGGCTGGTCTACGTCCAGCCGGCCGAGCGCGGCGGAATTCTGGAGATCTGATGCCCGGGTACCAGTCGATCAACTCCAAGATGCTCCACGTGCCGATCGGGCCCGGGCAGGAGGTCTACAGCAGGCGCGGCGCGATGCTCGGCTACACCGGGCCGGTGTCGTTCGCGCCGTCCACCACGGCCGGACAGGGCGTCGGCGGCGCCATCGGGCGCGCCGTCGCCGGCGAGCGCAGCGCGATGATGCACGTGACCGGGCAGGGCAGCGTCCTGTTCGGGCAGCGTGGGCTGCACGTCACCGTCGTCGAGCTGAACGGCGCCGACACCCTGTACGCCGAGGCCGACCGGCTCCTCGTCCATGACGCGACCCTGCAGGTCGGGACGATGTTCATGGGCGAGCAGGGCGGCGTGCGCGGCATCGTGCGCGGCGCGGTCACCGGGCAGGGCCTGTTCACCACGACGCTCACCGGGCACGGCTCGTGCGCGCTGCTGTCGCACGGCGGCGTGCTGGAGTTGCCGATCACCCCCCAGCGTCCCGTGCACGTCGACCCCCAGGCGTACGTGGCCCACCGCGGCCAGGTGCAGAACAAGCTGACGACGGCGGTGGGCGTGCGCGACCTGATCGGACGCGGTTCCGGCGAGGGCTTCCAACTGGAGCTGAGCGGCTCCGGCGTCGTCTACGTCCAGGCCAGCGAGAGGAAGATCTGACCCGTGAGCACGTTCGGCACGCAGACCTGGAACCCCTACACGCTTCCGTCCAACGACAACGTCAACCCGTACGCCTTCAGCGTCGACCTCAACGGGCAGTGGTTCGCGCAGAAGGGCAAGATGATCGCCTACTACGGGCAGATCAGGTTCGAGGCGCTGTCGGCGGGGCCGCTGGACTCCCTCGTCGCGCACACCTTCAACTCCCCGCTCTACGCGCAGGACTGGATCGTCGCGCAGGGGCAGGGCAAGCTCGTCCTCGCCGACCGCGGCTTCGACGTCAACTCCTTCGACCTGGAGGACGGGAACCTCACGGTCCGGGCCGGGAACCTGCTCGCGTTCGAGCCCGGCCTCGAGCTGAAGCAGTCGATCATCCCCGGGTTCCTCACGCTGATCGGCACCGGGCGGTTCGTGGCGGCCTCCAACGGGCCGGTCCACTTCGTCGAGCCGCCGATCAGGATCGACCCGCAGGCGCTGCTCGGCTGGGCCGACTGCCCGTCGCCCTGCCACCACTACGACCACTCCTACATGCGCGGTACGTTCGGCGCCGCCCGGATGGTGTTCGGGATCGGCGGCCAGTCCGGCGAGGAGCACCAGTTCGACTTCACCGGCAAGGGCACCGTGCTGATGCAGTCGTCGGAGGCCGTGATGAACGAGGACGTCCTGCTGCGCGACCTCGAAGGCCAGATCGGGCTGGTCGGCACGTCGGGGCTCCAGCGGCTCCACCAGACGATCGGGCAGCGGCTCGCCGCCGAGCGCCAGGGCTGAGCTCCGGGGGCCCGGACGCCCCGGGCCCCCGGACCGGTCATGACCCGGGTTCGGGCGCCGGCTTCATCACGTGGAAGGGCACCCCGAACGGGTCGCGGACGGCGGCGGACCGGCCGTAGGGGCTGTCGGCCGGCTCGGAGTCGATCGTGCCGCCGCCCGCCCGGACCTTGCGGACCGCCGCGTCGGCGTCGTCGACCGAGAAGTAGGTCGCCCAGGCCGGGACGGGGGCGCCGCCGCCGCCGAGGACGATGCCGCCCCCGCCGCGGATCCCGCCGATGTAGCGTCCGTCGCCCGCCCGCCGCAGGACGATGTAGTCCATGCCGCCCGGCATCGGCTCCAGCTCGAAGCCGAACACCGCCCGGTAGAACTCGCCGGCGGCCGCGGGGTCGGGCGTGGCCAGCTCGTTCCAGACGAACGAGCCGGGGGCGTTGACGATCCGCGAACCGGGGTGGGCGCGGCCCTGCCAGAGGCCGAACTGCCCTCCCTGCGAGTCCTTGAGGAAGGCCATGCGGCCCTGGTCCATGACGTCCATGGCCGGGACGACGACCTCCCCGCCCGCGTCCGTGGCGCGCTTGGCGAGCCCGTCGCAGTCGTCGGCGGCGAAGTAGACGCTCCACCAGTACACGTCGGGCTGGTCGTCCGGGTTCAGCATCATCCCGGCGACGGGCTCGCCGCGCAGCATGCACAGGTTGTAGTGGCCCGCCTCGGCTCCCGCGTCCTCGAACTGCCAGCCGAGGAGCGTCCCGTAGAACGTCTTGGCCCGGTCGAGGTCGGGGACCCCGATGTCGAGCCAGTTGGGCGTCCCGTCCGGCACGTTGCTCGTGACTTGGGTCATCCGACTCACACTCCTTCGTGCTGGGACCGCAGCCCCGCTGTCGTCCCGTCGCACGCCCGCCACCTCCCATCCTGGCCCCCGCGGCGGCGTTCACACCTCGCCGCCGCCCCGAATCGGCATGGCCGGGCGCGGCCCGCGGTCACGTACACTGTTCGGATGGTTCCGCTCCCGAACTGACAGTGCGTCCGGCGCGCCCACGGTCGATGGACCGCGCGGCGCGCCGTTTCGTGCGCCTGTCCACCGAGCCGTCCGTCAGGGGAGCCCTGTCACTGTGATCATCGCTAAAGACATCGAGCTGCGCGCCGGGTCCCGGCTGCTGATCGAGGCCGCCACGTTCCGGGTCAACCCCGGCGACCGGGTCGGCTTCGTCGGGCGCAACGGCGCCGGCAAGACCACCCTCACCAAGGTGCTGGCCGGGGAGGCGCTGCCCGCGCAGGGCGCCGTGACGTCCTCCGGCACGATCGGCTACCTGCCGCAGGACCCGCGCGGCGTCGACCTCGACGAGCTGGCCCGCGACAGGATCCTGTCGGCCCGCGGGCTGGACGAGGTGATCCGCAAGCTGCGCGCCGCCGAGGACGCCATGGCGACCGCGACGGGCGCCGACCGGGACAAGGCCGTCCGCCGCTACGGGCGCCTCGAGGAGCGCCTGCACGTCCTCGGCGGCTACAGCGCGGAGGCGGAGGCGGCGTCGATCGCCTCCAGCCTCGGCCTGCCGGACCGGGTGATGGCCCAGCCCCTCGGCACGCTGTCGGGCGGCCAGCGGCGCCGGGTCGAGCTGGCGCGCATCCTGTTCTCCGGCGCCGACACCCTGCTGCTGGACGAGCCGACCAACCACCTGGACGCCGACTCGATCGTCTGGCTCCGCGACTTCCTGAAGGGCCACCAGGGCGGCCTGGTCGTGATCAGCCACGACGTGGAGCTGCTGGACGCGGTCGTCAACCGGGTCTTCCACCTGGACGCCAACCGCAGCGTGATCGACATCTACAACGTCGGCTGGAAGAAGTACCTCGACCAGCGGGAGACCGACGAGCGGCGCCGCAAGCGCGAGTCGGCCAACGCGCACCGGCAGGCGTCCGCGCTGCTGTCGCAGGCCGACAAGATGCGCGCGAAGGCGACCAAGGCGAAGGCGGCCCAGCAGATGGACCGGCGCGCCAGGCAGCTGCTGTCCGGCGTCGAGGGCGAGCGGCAGGCCGACAAGGTGGCCAAGATCCGCTTCCCGGACCCGGCTCCGTGCGGCAAGACCCCCCTCACCGCGGAGGGTTTGTCGAAATCGTACGGATCTTTGGAGATTTTCACCGACGTGGACCTGGCCGTCGACCGGGGCAGCCGGGTCGTCGTCCTCGGCCTGAACGGCGCCGGCAAGACCACGCTGCTGCGCCTGCTGGGCGGCGTCGACGAGCCCGACACCGGCTCGGTGGTGGCCGGTCACGGCCTGCGGATCGGCTACTACGCCCAGGAGCACGAGACCCTGGACGTCGGCCGGTCCGTCCTGGAGAACATGCAGTCCGCCGCGCCCGGCATGGCGCCGGTCGAGGTCCGCAAGATCCTCGGCTCGTTCCTGTTCTCCGGCGACGACGTCGACAAGCCCGCCGGGGTCCTGTCCGGCGGCGAGAAGACCCGGCTGGCGCTGGCGATGCTCGTGGTGTCGAGCGCGAACGTCCTGCTGCTGGACGAGCCCACCAACAACCTCGACCCGGCCAGCCGGGAGGAGATCCTCGGCGCCCTGCGGACGTTCGCCGGAGCCATCGTCCTGGTGACCCACGACGAGGGGGCGGTGGAGGCGCTCGCACCGGAAAGAGTGATTTTGCTGCCCGATGGTGTGGAAGACATCTGGAGTGACGAGTTTGCCGATCTGGTGGCGCTCGCGTGACCTGCGAGGTGACTTCCGCAGATCTTTTCTGGCCGAGTGGGTAGCCGAACAGCCGGGAATGACTGATCATGGCGGGGGATAACGCAGCGGTCACCACATCACTACGGGAGGTACTCGTGGCCGAGACCCTTAAGAAGGGCACCCGCGTGACCGGTGCCGAGCGCGACAAGCTGGCGGCGGACCTGAAGAAGAGGTACGACTCCGGCGAGAGCATCCGCGCCCTGGCAGCCGCCACCGGCCGTTCGTACGGTTTCATCCACCGGATTCTGACCGAGTCCGGCGTCAACCTGCGCGGTCGCGGCGGCGCGACCCGGGGCAAGAAGTCCTGACCGGACACCTGCCCCCGGATGAGCGCACCGTCTGATCCGGCGCCGCGACCGGCCGAGTAGGGTTCGGTCGCGGCGGCGGACCGGGCGAGCGGGTCCCGCCCCGTGGACGGCGGGGCGGGCCCGCCATGCCCGTGCCGTGTCCGGCGCGGGGCACGCTCATCGAAAGGAAGACCAGTGGGGGACGCGACAACGACGGGACGGCCGGAAACGGCCAGGGCGGACGCCGGCCTGGAGAAGGCCGGGCTCCGGCTGGACGTGGACGGCGCCGTCGCGACCGTCACCCTGAACCGGCCCGAGCGGCGCAACGCCATGACGTTCGACACATGGCGCGGGCTCGCCGCGATCGGCCGCTCCCTTCCGTCGGACGTGCGCGTCGTCGTCCTGCGGGGCGAGGGCCCGTGCTTCTCGGCGGGCATCGACCTCGGCATGTTCTCCGGTGAGGGCGAAGGCTTCACCGACGGCTCGGACGCCGAGGCCACCGACCGCTTCATCGCGGAGCTGCAGGAGGGCTACACCTGGCTGCGGCGCCCCGACATCGTCACGGTCGCGGCCGTGCACGGGCACGCGATCGGCGGCGGCTTCCAGCTCGCGCTGGCCTGCGACATCAGGGTGGCCGCCGACGACGTCAAGTTCTGCATGAAGGAGCCCGCGCTCGGGCTCGTCCCCGACCTGACCGGCACCAAGCCGCTGGTGGAGATCATCGGCATCGGGCGGGCGCTGGAGCTGTGCCTGACGGCGCGGACCGTCCACGCCGACGAGGCCGCCCGGCTCGGCCTCGCCGAGATCGTCGTCCCGCGCGACGGCCTGGACGGCGCCGTCGGCGACCTCGTGGCGTCGCTGCTCGCGGTGAACCCGGGCGCGGCCGTCGCGACCAAGCGGCTGCTGTGGGAGGCCGCCGAGAACACGCTCGAGCAGCAGTGCGCCGCCGAGCGCCGCGAGCAGATCGGCCGCCTCCGCCAGCTGTTCGGCAAGTGACCCCGGAGGGCGGGCCGGAACGCCCGGCCCGCCCTGGCGGGGCTACTCCAGCGACTCCCGGCCGCCGCGCGCAAGCGGCAGCAGCACCTTGCCGGCGCCGGGCCGCACCGTGACCTCCGTCCCGGCGGGGTAGCGCAGCGTGTAGTCGTAGTCGGTCGACAGCAGGATCACGCCGAGCCGGTGGCCGGCCTCCACCACGTAGTCGGTGGGTTCGAGGTCCCACCGGAACGTGTAGGTCTTCCCGGCCGTGATCGGCTCGGTGCGGCCGAAGTCGCGCCGGTTGCGGACGTCCAGCCAACCCCGGGTGATGATCTTGTAGGGGGCGGTCTCGGTCTGCAGCGCCTGCCGGATCGTGCAGCCCGTGTCACCCGGCACGCCCTCCCCGTAGCAGACCTGCTCGCCCGTGCTGACCCGGGCGCCGGTCGGACGGGTGCCGGTGCCGTAGTCGACCAGGAGCGCCGTCAGGTACGGGGACGGGCCGTCGAGCGAGGCCCGCAGCGAGACCGAGGAGATGCCGTTCACCCGGATGGCCCCGGGCAGCGGCCCGGTCAGGTAGGCGAGCCGGTTCGGGTCGGCGTGGTCCTCGCCGGTGAGGAGCTGCTCGGCGGTGCGGGTCCCGCCCGCGTCCACGAACGACTCGGCCGTGCCCGGCCGGGGCAGGAGGCCAAGGGTGCCCGGCTGCCCGGACGGCCCGGCGTTCAGGCTCACCGGGACGGTGCGGGTGCCGGGGACCGGCCAGTCGCGCGCGGTCTCCCACGTCCCGTCCGCGTGCTGGACGTCGACCCGCGGCTCGTGCTCGATCCCGTTGCGGATGCCGTAGAGGTAGCGGTCGAACCAGTGCAGGGTCTGCCGCAGCCACTCCTCGACCCGCCAGCTGAACGGCGTCGAGTGGTTGCCCTGGTGCAGCCACAGCTTCAGCGGGACGCCCGCCCGCTTCAGCGCGCTCCACCACTGCACCGAGTTCTTGATCTTGACGTTCCAGTCGTTGAGCCCGTGCACGACCATGACGGCGGCGCGCACCTTCCGCGCATCGCCCACGTAGTCGCGCTCGGCCCAGACCTTGGAGTAGTCGCCGGTCTCGCGGTCCTGGGTCGCCTCGATCTCGTCGATGACCTTCGCGCAGACCTCGGGGTTCCGGCGGGTCAGCACCGCCTTGGCCAGGACGTCGAGGTCCTCGCCCTGGTAGCCGCCGGGCGCGACCACGCCGCCGCCCGCGCGGTAGTAGTCGTACCAGCTGGAGATCCCGGCGATCGGGACGATGGCCTTCAGGCCCTCGACGCCCGTCGCGGCCGCCATGTTCGGCAGCGTCCCGTCGTAGGACTGGCCGATCATGCCGACGTTCCCGGTGGACCAGGTCGCCCGCACCGGCGTGCCGTCCGGCGCCCAGCCGCGGGCGCGGCCGTTCAGCCAGTCCACCGCCGCCTTGGCGCCCGCCTGCTCGCTGCGGTCCCCGGACGTGGGGCAGCCGGTCGAGCCGCCCGTCCCGATGCTGTCGAGGTCGGCGACCGCGTACCCGCGCGGCAGGAAGTAGTTGTCGTAGTACCCGGGGAAGAACTCGGCGAGGTTCCGCCGCGTCGTCGTCAGGGCGCCGCGCCGGGCGTCTCCCATGTCGACCGGGTGGTTGGGGACGTCGTTGATCCCGGCCCAGTACGGGCTGGGTTCCAGGATCGTCGGTACCTTGAGGCTGGCGGTGTCGGTCTCCTTGGGGCGCATGATCCGCATCTGCACCCGGTCCCGCACGCCGTCGCGGTCGCTGTCGGCCGTGGTCTCGATGTTGACGATCTGGGTGACGGCGTCGGCGCGGGAGAACACCGGCTGCGTCTCGCCGTTGCGCACCGTGACGCGCGGGGCGTCGCCCGCGGCCTCCCTCGCGGGGAGGGCCGCCGCGGGAAGCGCGGTCGTGGCGAGCAGTGCGGCGGTGAGGGTGATCACGCCGGCGCCGCCGGGAAGGTGTCGTCTCATTCGGGGCTCCCGGGGGGTGTGAGCCTGGGGATGTCGATCACGGTCGCACCGGCGCCGCGCCTTGTCCAGAGGCGGTTACGCCGTGAGCGGAGCCGGGAAGCCCGGCCGGGCGCGGCGGCGTTGTGCGGGCCGGATACTGAGATGCTTACTTGATTACGCCGAGGTGACGGAGGCGAATGTGGGAATGCCGGGAATGCCGGGCAACGGCTGGCAGGTGATGGCCTCGTTCCGCAAGGACAGCTCCGTCACCCAGCAGAAGCTCAAGCCCGGCACCGTCGGGCGGATCGCCGGGTATGCCCGTCCCTACATGCGCGAGCTGGTGATCTTCCTCGCGCTCAACTCGCTGGCCGCGCTGATCGTCGTCGCGAATCCGCTGCTGCTGAAGTCGATCATCGACAGCGGCATCGTGCCGGGCCGGCAGGGCGTCGTGATCTGGCTCGCAGCCGCCGTCGCGGGGCTCGCGGTGCTGGAGGCGGTGCTCGGCCTCGTGCAGCGCTGGTACTCGGCGCGCATCGGCGAGGGCCTCATCTACGACCTGCGCAGCCAGGTCTTCGCGCACGTCCAGCGGCAGCCCGTCGCGTTCTTCATGCGGGCGCAGACGGGCTCGCTCGTCAGCCGCCTCAACAACGACGTCATCGGCGCGCAGCGCGCCCTCACGACCACGCTGTCGTCGGTGGTCTCCAACGTGATCAGCCTGATCCTGGTGCTGGTCACGATGCTGATCCTCTCGTGGCAGGTCACGCTGATCGCGCTGCTACTGCTACCGATCTTCATCCTGCCTGCCAAGTGGGTCGGCAAGCGCCTCCAGCGCGTCAGCCGCGAGCAGATGGTGCTGGACGCCGAGATGGGCTCGCTGATGACCGAGCGGTTCAACGTCGCCGGCGCGATGCTCGCCAAGCTGTACGGGCGGCCCGCCGAGGAGGAGCAGAACTTCTCCGGCCGCGCCGCCCGCGTCCGCGACGTCGGCATCGTCGCCGCCATGTACGGGCGGGTCTTCTTCACCGCGCTGACGCTGGTGGCGGCGCTCGCCACCGCCATGGTCTACGGCGTCGGCGGCTACCTCGTCGTGGACGACACCCTCCAGCTCGGCACGCTCGTCGCGCTCGCCACCCTGCTGACCCGCATGTACGGGCCGCTGACCGCGCTGTCGAACGTCCACGTGGACGTGATGACCGCGCTCGTCAGCTTCGACCGGGTCTTCGAGGTGCTCGACCTCAAGCCGCTGATCCGCGACCGCGAGGACGCCCGGACGCTGGCCGAGAAGCGCGCGCCGTCCGGGAACGGCGCCGGGCCGTCCACCGTGAAGGCGCCGTCGGTGGAGTTCGACCACGTCCGGTTCGCCTACCCGTCGGCGGACGAGGTGTCGCTGGCCTCGCTGGAGTCGATCGCCCGGACCGACACCGCGCCCGGCCGGGAGGTCCTGCACGACGTCGACTTCCGGGCCGAGCCGGGGCAGCTCGTCGCGCTCGTCGGGCCGTCCGGCGCGGGCAAGTCGACGATCACGCACCTGGTGTCGCGCCTGTACGACGTGTCCGGCGGCGCGGTCCGCGTCGGCGGCGCCGACGTGCGCGAGGTGACCCTGGAGTCCCTGCGCGCCGCGGTCGGCGTGGTCAGCCAGGACGCGCACCTGTTCCACGACTCGATCCGGGAGAACATGCGCTACGCCCGGCCGGACGCCACCGACGAGGAGATCCTCGCGGCCGTGGAGGCCGCGCACATCGGCGATCTCGTCGCCGACATGCCCGACGGCCTGGACACCGTCGTCGGCGACCGCGGCTACCGGCTGTCGGGCGGCGAGAAGCAGCGCCTCGCGATCGCGCGGCTGCTGCTGAAGGCGCCGTCCGTCGTCGTGCTGGACGAGGCGACCGCGCACCTGGACTCCGAGTCCGAGGCGGCCGTCCAGCGGGCGCTGCGCACCGCCCTGTCCGGCCGGACGTCGCTGGTGATCGCGCATCGGCTGTCCACGATCCGGGAGGCCGACCAGATCCTCGTGATCGAGGGCGGCCGGGTCGCCGAGCGCGGCCGGCACGAGGAGCTGCTGCTGGAGGGCGGCCTGTACGCCGAGCTGTACCGCACGCAGTTCTCCCACCAGCGGGACGAGCTGTGGGGTCAGGGGCCCGACGAGGGGCGCGCGACCGAGCCGCTGGGCGCCGAGTAGCCGCTCAGGCCTCCGGGCCGGTGCGGTAGCCGAGCCGCCGCAGCTCGGTGCCGGCGACCTTCTCGACCTGGGCGGCCTGCCGCGGGGTGAGCCGGTCGCGCCACGAGCCGGCCCCGCCGTCGCTCGCCTCGCCCGCCCTGACCAGGCCCGACAGCGCCGACCTCGGGATCCGCGCGTCGAGGTACTCCGCCAGGCCGGCGGCGACGGTGCGCGGCTTCGCCACCAGTTCCTCGAAACGGACGGTGAGCAACTGCTCCTCGGGAACCTGCCGGCGGAGCTTCGCGCTGAGCCGCACCGACCCCCGCCAGCGCAGCGCGCACTTCACCGCGGGAGCCGCGCGCGGCCACCGGATGCGGTCCGTGTGGTCCTCGACGCCGAGGAACGGGTTCGGGAACACGGTGTCGAGGTTGGCCAGGCCCGGTTTGAACCAGGCGAGGCAGCGCTCGTCGTCCAGCATGTCGGCGACGACGTCCCGGCCGTCCCGGATCACCTGGACGAGCTGGGCGTCGGGGAAGGCGTCCAGCAGCACGTCGGCGCTGTAGATCAGGTCGGGGGAGGCGTCGGCGAACCGGGCGAGCCCCCGCGCGTCCACGCACGGCGCCGGCGGGTCGCCGTCGGGCGCCGTGCCGCCGGGCGGGACGGGCGGTCGCGGCGCCAGCCCGGCCAGCTCGCGGCACTCGTCCGGGCACTGCGCGCAGGCCCGGCCCGAGATCTGCCAGGCCTCCGCGAAGGCGTCCCGCAGCACCCGCGCCGCGCCCGCGCCGCGCTCGGTCGCGATCGACGGCTGCCGCGCGAACGCGTACGTGACGCGCAGGACGCCGGGCCGGCCGGTGGTCAGGTGGAAGCCGGGGGACCGCTTGACCGCGCGCGCGAGCAGCTCCGCGCCCGAGTGCGGAGCCCCCAGGATGAACACCGGGCGGCGGACCTTGGTGCCGTTGATCACCAGGATGTGCGGCGTCGACCTCATACGGGGCCAAGTTTGTCACCTTTTGGCGCCGGGGCGGTGCGTGACCCTGCGTAAGGGCCCGCCCGATACCCATCCGTTAACCGGGACGGGCGCGGACCTCCGGGCGCATCGCGCCACGCCGCCTACCATGTGAGGGTGGACGCCTCCCCGACGCTCGCCGAGTTCCTGCCCGAGGTCGAGTCGATCACCGTGCTGACCGGCGCCGGGATATCCACCGACAGCGGGATCCCCGACTTCCGCGGCCCGCAGGGCGTCTGGACCAGGGACCCCTCGGCGGAGGCGATGTCCACGATCGGCGCCTACCTCGCCGACCCGGAGGTGCGGCGCCGCGCCTGGCGGTCCCGCCGCGACGACCCCGTCTGGGACGCCGAGCCCAACGCCGCGCACGCGGCCCTCGTCGAACTGGAGCGGGCCGGCCGGCTGCGCGCGCTGATCACCCAGAACGTCGACGGCCTGCACCAGCGCGCCGGATCGTCCGAGGCGAAGGTCATCGAGATCCACGGCACGGTGCGGCACGCCGTCTGCCTGTCCTGCGAGCTGCGGACCCCCATGCCCGAGATCCTCGCCCGCGTCGACGGCGGCGAGGACGACCCGCCCTGCGCCGGGTGCGGCGGCGTCCAGAAGTCCGCGACGATCTCCTTCGGGCAGGCCCTGGACGCCGACGTCCTGGACGCGGCGATCGCCGCCGCCCGCGCCTGCGAGCTGTTCCTGGCCGTCGGCACCTCGCTGACCGTGCAGCCCGCCGCCGGGCTGTGCCTGGAGGCTATCGACGCCGGCGCCAGGCTGGTGATCATCAACGCGGAGGAGACCCCGTACGATGGGTTGGCCGACGCGGTCCTGCGACGGCCGATCGGCGAGACGCTGCCGCGCCTCGCCGGCCTCGCGCTCGGCACGGGGCGATGATCTGTTGGCGGGTCGTGACCGGGCGCCTCTTCCACTGGCGACCGGAGCCTGACAAGCTCTATCCGTCGCGGTGCGAGGAGGGATCGGGTTGAAGAGCGGGGGCGCCCGCGCGCGGACGGCCGGCGGGCCGTCGGCCGCGCTCGCCGTCGGCGTGCCCGGCGGCCGGTCCCGGACGACCCGCAGGTACCGGCGGCTGCGGCCGGGGGACCGGGTGGCGGTGGTCGCGCCCAGCGGGCCCGCCGAGCCCGCCCGGCTGCGGGCTGGCTGCGCCGCCCTGCGCGGCCTCGGCCTTGACGCCGTCCTCGGAGAGCACGCCCTCGACCGCGCCCACCTCGGCGCGCCCGCCCGCGAGGATGGGCCCCGTGGTGACCGGCCGCGTGGTGACGGGCCGCGTGACGGCTGGCACTGTCTCGCCGGAAGCGACGCCGACCGGGCCGCCGACCTGCAGGCCGCCTGGTGCGACCCCCGCGTCCGCGCGGTGATCTGCGCGCGGGGCGGCTACGGGGCCACCCGCGTCCTGGACCACCTCGACTGGGACGCCCTCGGCGCCGCGACGGACGCGTCCGGCGGCTCGAAGATCCTGCACGGCTCCAGTGACATCACCGCCCTGCACACGGCTTTTGGAACGCGCCTAGGAGTCACGACGTCCTTCGGTCCCATGCCCGCCGGCGTCCTCGCGGAGGACGAACCCGACGGTGACACCGTCGCCGCCCTGCGCGCCGCCCTCTTCGGCGGCCGGGTGACCCTGCCCGGAACGCACGTCCTCCGGCCGGGACGCGCGGAGGGCCCCCTCACCGGCGGCACCCTCTCGCTCCTCACGGCCTTGCTCGGCACCCCGTACGCCCCGCCGCCCGCCGAGGGCCGCGTCGTGTTCCTGGAGGACGTCACCGAGGCGCCCTACCGGATCGACCGGATGCTCGTCCAGCTCCTGCAGGCCGGCTGGTTCGACGGCGCGGCCGGGGTGGCGCTCGGCTCCTGGCGGGACTGCGGCGAACCGGCGGAGCTCGACTCGGTGTTCGCCGCCCGGCTCGGCCCGCTCGGCGTCCCGGTGCTCGCCGGCGTCCCGGCCGGGCACGGCCCGCGCCAGCTGACCCTCGAACTCGGCGCCCCCGCGGTGCTGACCGCCTCACCCGACCCCGCAGATCCGCACCCCGCCGTGCCGGAACCCGGCGCGCTCACCCTCGAAGCGCCCCCGGGAGGTGCGCGATGAGCGGCCGCCATGCCCGTCCCGAATCGTGGGACGACGGGACCCTCGACTCGCTGCTCGTACTGGTCGCCGAGAGCCTCGGCTACCGCTGCACCCGCGTGCCCGGCGAGGTGATGCTGCTGGAGGGCGCCACGCGGCTGCACGTCAGCCTGCGCGACCTGCGGCAGCTCGCCCGGCTCGTGCCGCGCGACGACTGGCCGGCCCTGGTCTCCGACCACGTCACCACGATCGTGACCGCGATCGAGGAGCCGCTGGACCTCAGCGACTTCGACCTCGCCCAGCACCTGCTGCGCACCCGGATCTATCCGGCGGAGGCCGACAACGGCGTCCTCGCGGCCCGGCCGTTCGCGCCGGGCCTGATCGAGGCCGTGGTCGTCGACACGCCCACCACCGTGCGGACCGTCACGACCGAGGAGATGGGCGGCTGGCCGGTCTCCGGCGACGCGCTGTTCATGCTCGGCCGCGCCAACGTCCGCGCCGACGGGCCCCTGCAACTGGACGAGCAGGACCTCGGCGGCGTCCGCGTCTCCGTCCTGCACGGCTGGACGTTCTACGCGGTGACCCACCTGGCGTGGCTGGAGGAGTACCTGCCGATCGGCCCGTACGGGGCGCTCGTCATCGCGCCCAACCGCAGCCTCATCGTCGCCCACCCGCTCCGCATCGCCGAAGGGCACCCCAGGGCGCGCTACCGTGCGGCCGTGGCGGCGGCGACCGAGCTCCAGGCGCAGGCCCACCGCGCCTACGAGGAGGGGCCGGGCTCGCTCAGCCCGCACCTGTACTGGTGGCGCGCCGGTGAGCTGACCTACCTGGAGACCCGCTACGAGGACGACACGATGGTGCTGCCGGAGGAGTTCGCCTCCGTCCTCGCCACGCTGGCCGCCGAGCGGTGACGGATGACCGCGGCGGAGCGAGGTTCATCCCGCGCCGCCCAGCGGGGGCCCGGGGGCCGTGCCGAGGCGGCGGTGACGATGCGGGTCGTCGTCGCGCCCGACTCGTTCAAGGGCGGCCTGTCCGCGGCTGAGGCGTGCGCCGCCGTGGCGGAGGGCGTTCGCCGGGCCGCGCCGCGCGCCGAGGTGGTCGCCGTGCCGATGGCGGACGGCGGCGAGGGCACCCTCGACTGCTTCCTGCGCGCCCGCGCCGGGGCCCCGGTGGAGGTCGCCGCCACCGACCCGCTGGGACGCCCGGTCGAGGCCCGGTACGCCCTGTCCGGCGACGGGCGGTCCGCGGTGGTGGAACTGGCCGCCGCGTCCGGGCTGCCGCTGGTCGAGGACGTCCCGCCCGACCCGATGAACGCCGCCACCACCGGCACCGGCGAGCTGATCGCGGACGCGGTCCGGCGCGGCGCCCGCGACGTGCTCGTGTGCATCGGCGGCAGCGCCAGCACCGACGGAGGCTCGGGTCTGCTGCGCGCCCTCGGTGTCCGCTTCCTGGACGCCGCGGGGGAGGAGCTCCCGCCCGGCGGCGCGGCCCTCGCCCGGCTCGCCTCGATCGACGGCTCCGGGGTGCCGGACGCGGTCCGCGCGACCCGGTTCCGGGTCGCCTGCGACGTCTCCAACCCGCTCGTCGGGCCCGATGGCGCCGCCGCCGTGTTCGGCCCGCAGAAGGGCGCGTCGCCGGGCCAGGTCGCCGAACTGGACGCCGCCCTCACCGTCTTCGCGGACGTCCTGGCCGCCGCCGGCGGCGCCCGCGTCCACGACCTGCCGGGCGCGGGCGCCGCGGGCGGCACCTGCGGCGGTCTCGTGGGGGCGCTGGGCGCCGAGCCGGCCGGCGGCGCACTCCTCGTCGCCGAGGCCGTCGGGCTCCCCTCCGCCCTCGCCGGCGCCGACCTGGTCGTCACCGGCGAGGGCCGGGTGGACGGGCAGAGCGCGGCCGGCAAGGTCGTCTCCGTCGTCGCCGCCCTCGCGCGGGATCGCGGCGTCCCGTGCGTCGCCCTGGCCGGAAGCGTGGCAGGCCCGCTGGACGAACTGCACGCGCTCGGCCTCACTGCGGCGTTCAGCCTCGCCGACGGCCCCCGCTCCCTGGACGAGCTGAAGGCGGACGCCGCCCCGCTCCTCGCGGCCGTCGCCGAGCAGGCCGTCCGCCTCCTGACCCGATAGAAGCCGCCTGATAGAAGCCGCCCGAGAGAAGCCGCCTGATCGACGCGGCTACACTCCGGCGGGCGCCGGTGCCGGTTCCGTCGCCGGTTGCGGTTCGGCGGCCGGGGGCCTGATCGCCAGCATCGGCAGGAAGACGTGCGCCAGCGGGCCGATCGCGACCGCGTACAGGAGCGTCCCGATGCCGACGGTCCCGCCGAGCAGCCAGCCGGCGGCGAGCACGGTCAGCTCGATCCCGGTCCGGACCGCGCGGATCGAGCGGCCCCGCGCGGCGAGCCCGGTCATCAGGCCGTCGCGCGGGCCGGGGCCGAGGCCCGCGCCGATGTAGCAGCCGGTCGCGACGCCGCCGGCGACCACCCCGGCGACCAGGTACGCCCAGCGCGCCGCGAGCGCGTCGGGGGCGGGCAGCAGCCACAGGAACAGGTCGGCGAAGACGCCGACGAGGACGACGTTGCTGATCGTCCCGATTCCGGGCCGCTGCCGCAGCGGGATCCACGCGAGCATCACGACCGCGCCCGCGATGATGATCCACGCGCCGATCGAGAGGCCGAAGCGGCGGGAGAGGCCCTGGTGGAAGACGTCCCACGGGTCGTTGCCGAGGCCGGACGACACCTGGAGGGCGATCCCGAGCCCGTACAAGGCCAATCCAGCGTAGAGCTGCACGAGCCGCCGTGCCATCAAGGCCATTATCCGCTCCCCGAATCATGAGTGGCCATCTTTCATGCCATCTTGGAGGAAAGTGGACTGGCACTTGTAGGGCCAATCATGCGAAAGTGGCTTGTATGAGCAACCGTTATGTGAGCGGCCCGCACCTGGCCCGGCTGCTGGGGGACGTGTCACGGGAGCGCCCTGTCTACGCCTCGCTGGCCCGGGCCGTGCGCGCCCTCGTCCTGGACGGGCGGCTCTCTCTGCGCACCCGGCTGCCCGCCGAACGGGACCTCGCCGGGGCCCTCGGCCTCAGCCGCACCACGGTGACGGCCGCCTACGACCGGCTCCGCGACGAGGGCTACATCGAGAGCAGGCAGGGCGCGGGAAGCTGGACGGCGCTGCCCCCGGTGCGGATGTCGGCGGAGGAGCGGCGCACCGCCCCGCCCGGCGGCCGGTTCGGCAAGGCGTACCCGGTGCCGGACGACGGGTCCTTCATCGACCTCGGCTGCGCCACCCCCGGCGCCCCCGCGATCTTCGACGAGGCGGTCGCCGCCGCCGTCGCGGAACTGCCCCGATACAGTTCCGGACCCGGCTACGAGCCCGCCGGGCTGGCGAGCCTGCGGCAGGTCATCGCCGACGGGTACGCGGCGCGCGGCGTCCCGACGCGCGCCGACCAGATCGTCGTCACCACCGGCGCGCAGCACGCGTTCACGCTGCTGACACAGCTGCTCGTGGAAGCGGGCGACGCCGTGCTGGTGGAGCGCCCCACCTACCCGCACGCGCTCGGTGCGCTGCGCCGCCGCGGCGCCCGGCTCGTCCCGGTCGGCGTCAACGAGGGCTGGGACGTCGAGCTCGCCGCGGGCGCGATGCGGCAGGCGGCCGTCCGGATGGCCTACACGATCCCCGACTTCCAGAACCCGACCGGACACCTGATGGCCGCGGACGACCGGGCGGCGCTCGCCGACGCCGCGCGGCGCGCCGACGCGTTCCTCGTCGCCGACGAGACGTTCGCCGACCTCGCCCACGACATCGCGGCCCCTCGCGAGGCGCCGCTCGCCGCCTGCGACGGCGGCGGGCGCGTCATCACGATCGGGTCGGCGTCGAAGCTGCTGTGGGGCGGGCTGCGCATCGGCTGGATCCGCACGACCGCGCCGCTCGCCCGCCGCATCGTGCTGACCCGCGAGCCCTTCGACATGGCCAGCCCGGTGGTCGACCAGCTGATCGTCCAGGAACTGCTGCTGCGGGTGGAGGAGGTCCGCGCCGAGCGGGCGCGGAGCCTCCTGCGCGGCCGGGACGCGCTCGCCGCGGCGCTGCGCGAGCTGCTGCCCGGCTGGGAGTTCCGGCTGCCGGACGGCGGCATGTCACTGTGGACGAGGATCGGCGCGCCGGTCGCCACCGCGCTGGCCGAGGCGGCCGAGCGGCTCGGCGTCCGGGTCGTCACCGGGCCGGTGTTCGGCGCGGACGGCGTCCTGGAGGACTACGTCCGGCTGCCGTACGTGCTGCCGCCGGAGACGCTGCGCACGGCCGTCGAGCGGCTGGCCCTGGCCTACCGGGAGGTCCAGGCGGCCCCCGCCGCCCGTCCCCTCCCGGCCTACGTCTGACCCGGCTGGTGCGTCAGGGCGCGCGCTGGATGTAGCCGACGAGGTGCTCGCGCTCGCTCTCCAGTTCGTCGATGGCGCTCTTCACGACGTCGCCGATGCTGACGATCCCGGCGAGCCGGCCGTCCTCGACGACGGGCACGTGCCGGAACCGGTGCTCGGTCATGGTGAGGCGCAGGTCCTCCACCCGGTCGCCGGGCGCGCAGCTGCGGACCTCCGCGGTCATGATGTCGGACACGGGCCGGTCGAGCAGCCCCGCGCCGCGGTCGTGCAGCCGGCGCACCACGTCGCGCTCGGAGACGATGCCGGAGATGGACGCGCCGTCGGGCGAGACCACCACCGCCCCGATGTTGTGCTCCGCCAGGATGGCGAGCAGTTGCCTCACGGTGGCGTCGGGTCGAACCGTTGCCACCGTGTCTCCCTTCCGCCGAAGGATGTCGCGAATCCGCATGCCTCACGCTCCGGTGCCGGTCGCCGGGCCGTCGCCGCCCGGTCGTTCCTGTCAAGGTCGCATGTTCCGGCGCTGAGGAAAACCCCGCGGCCGCAAAACCGGCTACGGGGCCAGCAGGCGGCGGAGCGCGTTGAGCGCGGGGGTGAGGACGGGGCCGGCGGGGCCGGAGTGGGCGAGCGCGGCGCGGGCGGCGTTGGCCCCGCAGGCGCCGTGGACGCCGCCGCCGGGGTGGGCGGACGCGGACGCGAGGTAGAGGCCCGCGATCGGGGTCTCGGCCCGCCCGAGGCCGGGGACGGGACGGAACACGAGCTGCTGGTGGATCAGTGCGGTCCCGCCGTTGAGCGCGCCGTTCAGCAGGTTCGCGTCGTGGTCCTGGAAGGCGGGCGGCGCGGTGACGCGGCGGGCGCCGATACGGGCGCGGAAACCGGGCGCGAGGCGTTCGACGACGTTCTCCAGGCGCTCGGCCATGGCGGTCCGCTCCCGCTCGTCCCAGGCGCCGGTGATGCCGTCGGGGCCCGCGTCGGCCCTCACGCGGTGGGGGACGTGGGTGTAGGCCCAGACCGACTCCGTGCCGGCGGGGGACCGGGCGGGGTCCGCGGTCGTCATCTGGCCGAGCAGGGCGAACGGCTCGGACGGGACGCGGCCGGTGGCGAGGTGCGCGCTGTAGTCGGTCAGCGCCTCCATGCCGGGGGAGAGGTGGACGGTCCCGGCCCGCGCGGCGTCGGGGGACGCCCAGGGGATGGGCCCCGACAGCGCCCAGTCGACCTTGAAGGTGGCGTGGTCCCAATCGAAGCGGCGCATGTCCGCCCGGAGCGAGCGGGGCAGGTCGGACCAGCCGACCAGGCCGCCGTAGAGCGCGGGCGCCGACACGTCCGCGAGGACGGCCTTCGCGGCGCGCACCGGCTCCCCGGAGGCGGTCCGCACGCCGAGCGCCCGCCCGTCCCGGACGACGACCGACGCGACCGGGGTGTCGCAGCGGACGCGCCCGCCGCGCGACTCCAGCCGCCGCACGAGCGCGGCCGTCAGCTCGCCGGCGCCGCCCTCGGGCACGGGCCAGCCGTGCCGCTGGCCGATCATGGCGAGCAGCCAGGCGAACACCGACCCGGCGGTCGACTCGGGGAACATGTCGGTGTGCAGCGCCGCCCCGGCCAGGAGCAGCCGCCCGCCGGGGCCGCTGAACTCCTGCTCGCCGAGCGTGCGGACCGGCGCGAGCAGCGACCGCACGGCCCGGAGCCCGCCCGCGCGGCGGACCGACGCCGCGAGCGGGAGCGCCGCCCGGACCGGTGGGAACGGGGTGAACAGGGCGCGCAGGACGTCCTCTCCCATCTCATCCCACAGCGCGCAGAGCCGCAGCCACGCCTCGCCGTCGCCCGCGCCGAGCGCTTCTAGGCCGCCGGCGGTCGCGTCGCGGTCGCGTTCGAGGACGGCGCAGCGCCCGTCCGGCAGCGGATGGGCGAGGACGGCGGGCGCGTGCCGCCAGCGCAGTCCGTGCCGTTCGAGGTCCAGCGCGCGCATTGCCGGGGAGGCCACGCCGAGCGGGTAGAACGCGCTGCACAGGTCGCTGACGTGGTCGGGGTGGACGCCCCGGTCGCTGCGCACGGCGCCGCCCGGCTCGGGCTGGGCCTCCAGGACCTGCACGTCCCAGCCCGCGTCGGCCAGCATGTTGGCCGCGACGAGCCCGTTGTGCCCCGCGCCGATGATCACGGCGTCCGGCATGCGGCATCCCTCCCGGTGATCACCCTACGGGTACCGGGGCGGCCGGTGCTCAGCCCGGGCCGAGGCGGGTCAGGAGCCGCAGCGCGCCCGCCGCACCCGCGCCCGGTCGAGCGCCCGGGACTCGGCGGCGGTGAGGGGCCCGCCCTGCACGTCCGTGATGTGCTCGGTGATCCAGCGCGCGACGAGGCCCGGGTGGCTGCGCGGGACCCAGTGCCCGGCGGAGACGGGGCGCAGCGACAGGTTCGGGACGCGCTCGCCGAGGCCGCCCACGAGGTGCGGCGAGACGAACAGGTCCTTGGTGGGGACGATGACCTGCGTCGGCACGTCCGTGCGCCGGTCGGCCGGCCGGCGCAGCCGACGCATCATGTTCGCCCGGTAGAGCCCGACCCCGGCGGCGGCGTCGCGCGCCATCGTCCGCGCCGGGTGGCCGGGCCGCGGGGCGACGCCCTCGCCCACGGCCAGTGCGCGGGTGAACAGCCTGGTCAGCCCGCCGAGCCACAGCAGTTCCGGCAGGACCGGCGTCTGGAAGAAGTAGATGTAGGCCGACCGCGCGGCCTGTCCCGCCACCCGGCCGAGGCTGCCCGGCGTGGGGCGGGCGAGGCCGCGCCGCATCCACTGCCCGACGTGGTCCAGGCACGGTCCGGAGATCGAGGTGAAGGAGGCGAAGCGGTCCGGCATCGTGCAGACCGCCTCCCAGCCCTGGATCGACCCCCAGTCGTGCCCGACGAGATGCACCTTGCGTTCGGGTGCGGTCGCGTCCAGCACGGCCCGCATGTCGGACATCAGATAGTCGAAGGCGTAGCGCCTGCGCCCGAACGGCCGGGACGAGGCGCCCGCGCCGCGCACGTCGTACCGGACGACGTGGAACCGCTCGGCGAGCAGCCCGGCCACCTCGTCCCACAGCGCGTGGGTGTCGGGGTAGCCGTGGACGAGCAGCACCGTCGGCCGCGACCGGTCGCCCTGCTCGCGGACGGCGAGGTCGACGCCTTCCCCGCGGACCCGGCGCCTGCCGACCGGAGGGGTTCGGGGCGCTTTATTGGACATCCTGGTAATAAATCGCCGAATCGTCACACGGTCAAGCGGACACGGCGTGAGCCCCGCCACGGGAAAGCTTGAGGGCCGTACGGCGCGGCGGTACGGGCCCTCGGGCGGGGTCTTGCGGGCGCCTAGTACGGGTCGTAGCCCGCGGCCTTCGCGGCGGGCGACTGCATCAGGTACTCAAGCGCGCGCGGGGTCGAGCACACCTTCGACGGGTGGTGGTTCGGCTTCAGGTAGACCGGCGCCTCGCCGAGCAGCAGCTTGAAGATGCCGGGCACGTGCCCCAGCCGGACGGACCGGCGGTACGACCGGTACACCCGCAGCGGCGTCACCCGCTTGCGCACTGTCGGGTCCTGCTTGAGCAGGTACAGCGACCCGCCGATCAGCGCCCAGTACAGGAAGAACAGCGACACCACCCACGCCGCGACGCGCGTCGGGTAGCGGCCGCCCACGGCCTTGTACACGTCGAACACCACCGACCGGTGCTCGACCTCCTCGGCGCCGTGCCAGCGCAGCAGGTCCAGCATGGTCGGGTCCACCCCGGCCTTCTCGAACCGCTCGTTGTCCATGATCCACTGACCGAGGACGGCGGTGTAGTGCTCGATCGAGGCGACCGCGGCCAGCTCGAAGCGCAGCCGGCGCCGCCATGCCCGCGGGTTCTTGTCCTTCAGCGCCGCCATATGCGCGGGCCGCTCCTCGTTGCCCTTCGCCGCCGCGTCCGTGATCTTGGAGACGTCGATCCCGTTGGCCGCCAGGATCTGGTCGAGCACGCCCTGGTGCGACCGGGCGTGCACCATCTCCTGGCCGATGAACCCCTTGATCTCCTCCAGCAGGCGCTCGTCCTTGATGTAGGGACGGGCGTCCTTGACGCACTGGATGAACCACTTCTCGCCCTCGGGGAGCACGATGTGGAACGAGTTGATGATGTGCGTGGCGACAGGGTCGTCCGGCACCCAGTGCAGGGGCGTCTCCGACCAGTCGAACGCCACCCGCCGAGGCTTGATCGGCGGGTGGCGCTCATCGATGCCGGACGCCGGTGCGCCGCCCGTCAGGGGCCTCGTCATGCAGTCCTCGCTTCCGCAGGCCGCGTATGCCGTCGGGGGAGCAGTCAACTCCTCGGAGGCGCATGGTTTCTTGCTGGCGAGCCAACAAGTTACCGCTTGGTCTTCGGTCTGTGATGACAAGTGCCGCCAGTCAGAGGGCGATACGCTCCGCCCCCGCGTACACGTTCATGGTCTCGCCCCGCAGGAAGCCGACCAGCGTCATCCCGGCGTCCTCGGCGAGCTCCACCGCGAGCGACGACGGCGCCGACACCGCCGCGAGCACCGGGACGCCCGCCGCCATCGCCTTCTGCGTCAGCTCGAACGACGCGCGCCCGCTCACCATCAGGACCGTCCCGGTGAGCGGCAGCCGCCCCTGCCGGAGCGCCCACCCGACGACCTTGTCGACCGCGTTGTGCCGCCCGACGTCCTCCCGCACGGCGAGCAGCCCGCCCTCCGCGCCGAACAGCCCGGCGGCGTGCAGCCCGCCCGTCCGGTCGAAGACGCGCTGCGCCTCCCGCAGCCGCTCCGGCAGCACCGCCAGCACGTCCGGCGCGAGCCGCACCGGGTCCCCGGAAACCTCGTAGGGCCGGTCGGCGCGCAGCGCCTCGATGCTCGACTTCCCGCACACGCCGCACGCGCTCGTCGTCGCGAACGCCCTGGTCATCGAGTCGTCCGGGGGTGACACGCCGGGCGCCAGAGTGACGTCAAGCGTGTTCTGCTCCGCCGTGTCGGCGCAGTAGCGCATCGCCACGAGATCGTGCGGACCCCCGATGACGCCCTCGGCCGCGAGGAACCCGGCGACCAGATCGAAGTCGTGCCCCGGCGTCCGCATCGTGATCGTGAGCGGCTTTCCGGCGACGCGGATCTCCAGCGGCTCCTCGACGGCGAGCGTGTCGGGCCGGCGGCCCCGCGCCCCGGTCGTGCTCAGCCGCAGCACGGGCCTGCGCACGGTGATCCGCCCCATGCCGCGACGGTACCCCGAAAACCAATGAGTAACGAAAAGTTCGGACCACTGTGTCCTTTTTCTGGTCCTTTTCGTCGGCCTCGCGGGGCCTGGAGGGCGGCCGGCCGCGGGCGCTCAGTCGCGGCGGTCGATGTTCCAGTTCGCCACCACGGCCGCGAACGGCGGGATGGCCAGCGCCACCACCGTCATCACGATCGCGGCGGTGTGCGACCAGTCCCGGACGACGGCCCACGCCAGCACGAACAGCGTGAGACACGTCCCCATCATGATCCCGTAGGCGATCTTCCGCCGACGCATATCCCCACACTACGCCGCCCCCCGCCGCACCTGCGGGGGGACGGCCGTGGCGGAGGCGTACGGGAATCGAACCCGCCGTCCCGAGATCCTCGGGACCGTCGGCTTTGAAGGCCGGGGAGGCCACCAGGCGCTCACACGCCTCCGCCGATGATCTTAGTCGGTGTAGAGGGAGTCGATGTCGGGCGAGTACTTGCTGTGCACGATGCGGCGCTTGAGCTTGAGGGTCGGGGTCAGCTCCTCGCTCTCGGCGGTCCACTCGGCGGGCAGCAGGCGCCACTTCTTGACCTGCTGGACGCGGGCGAGGCGGGCGTTGGCGTCCTCGACGGCCTTGGAGACCTCCTCCTGGACGAGAGGGTGGTCGGCGAGGGCGGCGAGATCGGTGGTGTCGATGCCGTGGGCGGCGGCCCAGACGGGGGCGACCTCGCCGTCGAGGGTGATGAGGGCGACGACGTAGGGGCGGCGGTCGCCGAAGGCGAGGGCCTGGCCGATGAGGGGGTGCTCCTTGAGGTGGTTCTCGATGAGGGACGGGGCGATGTTCTCGCCGCCCGCGGTGATGATCAGTTCCTTCTTGCGGTCGACGACGGTGAGGAAGCCGTCGGCGTCCAGGCGGCCGACGTCGCCGGTGTGCACCCAGCCGTCGGCGTCGATCAGGTCGGCGGTGGCGTCCGGGCGGTGCAGGTAGCCGGGGGTGCAGGTGGCGCCGCGGACGAGGATCTCGCCGTCGTCGGCCAGCTTGAGCTCGACGCCGGCGAACGGGCGGCCGACGGTCCCGAGCTTGAAGGAGTCGGCGAGGTTGGCGGTGATGGCGCCGGTCGTCTCCGTCATCCCGTAGGCGTCGAAGATCTTCAGGCCGAGGCCGGCGAAGAAGCGGGCGACCTCGACGGGGAGGGGCGCGGCGGCGCTGGAGGCCTGGCCGACGCGGTCCAGGCCGAGGAGGGCGCGCATCGGGGTGAGCACGGCCTTGTCGGCCGCCTCGAACGCCGCGGTGATCTCGGGGGTGAGCGTGTTGCCGTGCTCCTGGGCGGTGACGTAGGCGCGGCCGGCGTCGAGGGCGCCCTGCACGGCCTGCTTCTTCGCCTCGTCCTGCTCGGCGGACAGGACGGCCTGGATGCCGGCCATGATCTTCTCCCAGACGCGAGGCACGCCGAAGAAGGAGTGCGGCCGTACCTCGCCGAGGACCGTGGTGAGCTGGGCCGGGTCGGGGCAGAAGTGGATGTGCGAGGCGAGGCGGATGGGCAGGTAGTAGCTGAGGACGCGGTCGGCGATGTGCGCGAAAGGCAGGTAGGAGACGCCGGCCGGGTGCTCGGGCAGCACGGAGGTGCGCTGCACCATCTCCGCCTCGTGCAGCACCATCGAGTGGGTGATCAGGACGCCCTTGGGGTCGCCCGTGGTGCCGGACGTGTACAGCAGGGTGACGGTGTCCTCGGGCTTGACGGCCTGCCAGCGGCGGTCGATCTCGGCCGGGTCGGCGGCGAGCCGCTCGCGGCCGAGCTCGATGAAGGCGTCCCAGGACAGGTAGCGGTCGCCGGAGGGGCACGCGGCGGCGTCCACCACGATGATCTTGCGCAGCTCGGGCAGCCGCTCCAGCACGGGCTGCCAGCGGTCGAGCTGGTCCTTGCCGTTCAGGACGGCGTACTTGGCGGCGCAGTGCCCGGCCACGAACGCGACCTGGTCCGGCGCGAGCGTCGCGTACACGGTGGTCGGGACGCCGCCGGCGTGCACGGCGCCGAGGTCGGCCAGGACGTGCTCGGACCGGTTCGGCATCATCAGCGCCACGACGTCGCCCGCGCCGAGGCCGAGGGCGACGAACCCGGCGGCCGCCTCCAGCCCGCGGGTCCGCGTCTCCGCCCAGGTCAGCGTCCTCCATTCGCCGTCGATACGGTCCGCGTAGGCCGGCCGGTCACCGTGCGCCCGCGCGGTCGCGGCCAGGCTGGTGCAGACCGTCTGCTCCGCGACGGCCGCGTCGAGTTCGGCCCGCTGTTCCCGAATCCCCATGTCGCCCCTTGCAGTAAGTGATGACTTGCAGAAAGGGGAATCGCATCATGCCGAGCGTCGTCCGGACAAGGGTTTGCTGGATTTCTGCGCTGGTCGGACGGGATGTTCGCCCCTCGGTGACGGTGCCCGTACTGTCCGTTCCTTGATCATTTGCGGTAGTTGTGCGTTAAATCATGCGGGTGACCCGCCTCGCCCCCGTGGCCCGCCTGACGCAGTACGCGCACGGCGGCGGCTGCGCCTGCAAGATCCCGCCCGGGATGCTGGAGCGGGTCGTGACCGGCCTCACCGGCGGCGGCGACGCCCTGCTCGTCGGCGGGCCGGACGGCGACGACGCGGCCGTGCTGCGGATCGGCGGCGGCCGGGCCGTGGTGTCCACCGCCGACTTCTTCACCCCCGTCGTCGACGACGCCTACGACTGGGGCCGCATCGCCGCCGCCAACGCGCTCTCCGACGTCTACGCGGTCGGCGGCGAGCCGCTGATGGCGCTGAACCTGCTCGGCTGGCCGGTCGACACGCTCCCCACCGAACTGGCCCGCGAGGTGCTGCGCGGCGGACGGGACGTCGCGGCCCTCGCCGGCTGCGCGATCGCGGGCGGGCACAGCATCGACGATCCCGAGCCCAAGTACGGCCTGGCCGTGACCGGCGTCGCCGACGCCGACCGGCTGCTGCGGCTGGACGCCGGCCGCCCCGGCGTCCCGCTGTCGCTGACGAAACCGCTCGGCATCGGGGTCCTCAACGCCCGGCACAAGGCGACCGGCGAGGTGTTCCCGCACGCGGTGGACACGATGACGCGGCTCAACGCGGAGGCGGGGCTCGCCGCCCTGGAGCGCGGCGCCGTGTGCGCCACCGACGTCTCCGGCTTCGGGCTGCTCGGCCACCTGTACAAGGTCGCGCGGGCCAGCGGCGTCACGGCCGTCGTCGACGCCTCGGCCGTCCCCTACCTGGACGGGGCGCGGGCCGCCGTCCGGGACGGGTTCGTGTCCGGCGGGACGCGGCGGAACCTGTCGTGGGTGTCCCCGCACACCGACTTCCGCCGCATAGCCGAGGAGGAGCGGCTGCTGCTGGCCGACGCGCAGACCTCCGGCGGGCTGCTCGTCGCCGGGGAGATCCCGGGCGCCCCCGTCGTCGGCGAGCTCGTTCCCCGGGGGCGGCGGACGCTCGTCGTCGGCTGACCCCGCCCCCATGTCGCCCCCCGTGTCGCCGCCCGTGTCGCCGCCCGGGACGCGGGTAGGGCTCCGGGCGCCCGGCCCGGCCGGGGCGGGGGAGTGAGGAGCGCACATGACCATCGCCGGGGTCGCGGCCGCCGTCATCCTGGGCATGGTGATCGGGGTTCTCGGCCGGCTGTTCGCGCCGGGCCGGCCGGACATGCCGGCCTGGCTGCTGATACTGGCCGGCGTCGTCGCGGCGTTCGCCGGGACGGGGCTCGCCCAGGTGCTGCGACTCGGGGACGGCGGCTGGAGCCCCTGGGAGACCGTCCTGCAGGTCGTCGTCGCGGCGACCGGCGTATGCCTGGTGGCGGCGCTGTGGCCGAAGCGGACCGGCCGCCGCTCCTAGGTTCACCGCTTCTGGGCCCGCCCCTGAAGGGACTGCCGCTCGCTAGGCCCGGCGCAGGACCGGACGCAGCTCGTCCAGGACCTCCGGGTCCTCGATCGTGGACGGGACCGTCACGTCCTGGCCGTCGGCGATGCCCCGCATCACGCCCCGCAGGATCTTGCCCGAGCGGGTCTTCGGCAGCGCCTGCACGACCGTGATCTCCTTGAGCGCGGCGACGGGGCCGACCTGCTCGCGCACCATGCCGACGAGCTCGGCGGCCAGTTCCCCCGGCTCGGCGAGGACCCCGCTCTTGAGCACGACCAGCCCGCGCGGAACCTGCCCCTTGAGCGTGTCGTGGACGCCGATGACCGCGCACTCGGCGACGGCCGGGTGGGACGAGATGACCTCCTCCATCGTCCCGGTGGACAGCCGGTGCCCCGCCACGTTGATCACGTCGTCGGTGCGGCCCATCACCCACACGTAGCCGTCCTCGTCGATGTGCCCGCCGTCGCCCGTCAGGTAGTGCCCGGGGAACTTCGTCAGGTACGACTCGACGAACCGCTCGTCGTCCTGCCACAGGGTGGGCAGCGTGCCGGGCGGCAGCGGCAGCCGGATCGCGATGTCGCCGTCGTCGCCGGGCTGGACGGGCGAGCCGTCCGGGGCGAGGATCCGCACGTCGTAGCCGGGCACCGGCACCGACGGCGAGCCCGCCTTCACCGGCAGCGGCTCCAGCCCGCGCGGGTTCGCCGCGATCGGCCATCCCGTCTCGGTCTGCCACCAGTGGTCGATGACCGGCCGGTCCAGGATGCGCGACGCCCACCGGTAGGTGTCGGGGTCGAGGCGCTCCCCGGCGAGGAACAGCGTGTCCAGCGCGGACAGGTCGTGCCCGGTGAGGAGCGCGCCCTCCGGGTCCTCCTTCTTGATCGCCCGGATCGCGGTCGGCGCGGCGAACAGCGCCTTCACCCGGTGCTGCGCGGCGACGCGCCAGAACGCGCCCGCGTCGGGCGTCCCCACCGGCTTGCCCTCGTACAGGACGGTCGTGCAGCCGGTGAGCAGCGGCGCGTACACGATGTAGGAGTGCCCGACGACCCAGCCGACGTCGGACGCGGCCCAGAACACCTCGCCCGGACCGACGCCGTACACGTTCTCCATCGACCAGCGCAGCGCCACCGCGTGGCCGCCGTTGTCGCGGACGACGCCCTTCGGCCGCCCGGTCGTCCCGGACGTGTACAGGATGTAGAGCGGGTCGGTGGCGGCGACGGGCACGCACTCGGCCGGCCCGGCGGCGGCGACCGCCTCGTCCCACTCCACGTCCCGCGGCCGGACGAGGTCGGCGTGCAGATGCTCGCGCTGCCGGATCACGCACCGCTCCACCTTGTGCCGGGCCAGCTCGAGCGCCTGGTCGAGCAGCGGCTTGTAGGGGACGATCCGGCCCGCCTCGATCCCGCACGACGCCGACACGACGGCCTTCGGCCGGGCGTCGTCGATGCGGACCGCCAGCTCCCGCGCCGCGAACCCGCCGAAGACGACCGAGTGCACCGCGCCGAGCCGCGCGCACGCCAGCATCGCGATGACCGCCTCCGGCACCATCGGCAGGTAGATGACGACACGGTCGCCGCGGTCGACGCCCTGCGCGCGCAGCGCTCCGGCGAAGCGCGCGACGAGGCCGGTCAGCTCCCGGTAGGTGTAGGTGCGCACGGTCCCGGTGACCGGGCTGTCGTAGATCAGCGCGGCCTGGTCGCCGCGGCCCTCCTCGACGTGCCGGTCGAGCGCGTTGTCGCACGTGTTCAGCTCACCGCCGGTGAACCAGCGGTAGAACGGCGGCGCCCCGTCGTCCAGCACCCGGTCCGGCGGAACGAGCCAGCGGACGTCGCGCGCCGCCAGCCCCCAGAAGCGGGTCGGGTCGGCGATGCTGCGTTCGTACGCGGCTCCGTAGGCGCCCATGTCGTCCTCCCGGTGGCGGGCCCCCGGCCGTGGCGCGCTCCGTGGCCCTGGTCTGCGCTGAGGCCCGGTTCGCGATTCGGGCCGCACCCCCTATAGGGCATGGCGCGGGGCCGGTTCGTCAAGGGCCCGCGCCGCGCGGCCCCCGTGCCCGCGACCCCCGAGGGGCCGTCAGCGGGGGTGCCGGCGGGCGTGCACGACGGCGATGAGCGCGGCCATGGCGGCGCTCGCCGCGACGATCCAGAAGCACAGCTCGTACGCGGCGAGCGTGGGGGTCCCGGTCCCGGCGAGCACCCGCCCGGCCAGGATGGACGCGGTGACGGCGCCCGCCACGCTGCCGCCGGTGGTGCGGACGAGCGAGTTGACCCCGCTGGCGATGCCGCTCTGGTCCATCGGGACGTGCTGGACGGCGAGCGTGCCGAGCGCCGCGTAGGCGATCCCGAACCCGACGCCCTGGATGGCGCTGAACGCGAGCATGTCGTACACGTGCGAGTTGGACACCGCCAGCCACGCGTAGCACAGCCCCGCGAACGCCGACCCCGTCGCGAGGGTGTAGGCGGGGCCGAGCCGCGCCGCGATCCGCCCGGCCAGCGCCGAGAACACCAGCATCGTGAAGGTGCTCGGCAGCATGTAGAGGCCGACGTCCAGGACCGAGCCGTCCAGCCCGTACCCGACCTCCGCGGACGGCGCCTGGACGAACCCGGCGATCAGTGTGAACGCGGCGAACATCGAGAAGCCGAGCAGCGCCGAGACGAGGTTCACCGAGAGCGACCGCGCGCCGACGAGCAGGTTCAGCCGCACCATCGGGGCGCGCACCCGCGACTCGACCGCGACCCACGCCGCGCACAGCGCGGCGGCCGCGCCGAACAGGCCGAGGACGCCGCCGGACGTCCAGCCCCACGCCTTGCCCTGGCTGATGCCGAGCAGCAGGCAGACCAGCCAGGCGGCGAGCAGCACGGCGCCCGCGATGTCGGGCCGGCCCCCGGACCGGGCGCCGGTGTCGCCGGCGCAGGCCGCCACCAGTGCCAGCGCGGCGGCGCCCAGCGCGGCGGTGATCCAGAACACCGGATGGTGGCTGCCGGTGCGGGCGGCGATCAGCCCGGTGACGATCATGCCGGCGCTGCCGCCGACGCCCATGGTGGCGCTGACGATGCCGATCGCGGTGATGATCCGATCGGGCGGGAACGCGTCCCGGATCATGCCGATGGCGAGGGGGATCAGCGAGACCGAGACGCCCTGCAGGGTGCGCCCGGCGATGAGGACCGGCAGCGAGCCGGACACCGCGCAGATCACCGAGCCGATCAGCAGCAGGACGAGCGCGAGCAGGATCATCCGCTTCTTGCCGTACATGTCGCCGAACCGCGTCAGCAGCGGGGTGGCGACCGCGCCGGCCAGCAGCGACGCGGTGAACACCCACGTCACGGCCGTGATCGGGGCGTCGAAGCGGTGCATGAGCTGGGGCAGCAGCGGCAGCACGAGGGTCTGCTGCACCGAGACGACCATCCCCGCGGCGGCGAGTGCGAGCAGGGTGCGGCCGGTGCTGGCCGAGCCCGCGGGCGGGTGCCCGGCCGCAGTGCGCGCCGTGGTCTGGGCGCCGGTCATGCGAGACCTCCCCGATGCGATCGATGACGTCCGGTCGCGGCGGGTTTCCGGCCGCGCGGCCCCGTGCTCTGCCGTGCCCTTACTTACTTAGGTTAAGTAATTATAGAGGGACGGGATTTTCGCCATGCCGCCGGCGGGGCCGAACGGTCCGGCGGACGCGGGGGCGGAGGGCACGGGCGATGTCGGTTTCAGACGGAGCTGAACCGATGGCGGTTTCTGGTCGTTTGTGGTTCACGTGAGGTCAGTGGGGTTTTCCGCGCCGGGGTCGGGGCCGGGTCGGGTTTTACGCGGGGCCCCGGCGTCCCTAGGGTTGCCTTCCGTGGACCTTCGTCTGCGCAACCCCCGCGACGCATCTCCCCGCACGGCCTTCCGAGTCTCGGCCCGGAAAGGACGCTGATGCAGGTCGTCACCACCGCCGGTCACGGTGGGCACGGCAAGACGGCGCTCGTGCGCGCGCTCACCGGCAAGGAGCCGGGCGAGACGGGCGCCTGGACGGAGTTGCCCTCGGGCCGGCGCGCGGCGTTCGTCGACGTCCCCGGCGGCGAGCGGTCCATCCCGGCCATGCTCGCGGGCGCCGCGCCCGCGCCCGCCGCGCTGCTCGCCGTGGCCGCCGACGAGGGCTGGATGCCGCAGACCGGCGAGCACCTGGACGCCCTCGCGGCGCTCGGCGTGCGGTTCGGCGTCCTCGCGGTCACCAAGGCCGACGCCGCCGACTCCCGGCCGGCGCTGCGCCAGGCCCGCGAGCGGCTCGCCGGCACCGCGCTGGCCGGCGCGGAGGCCGTCGCCGTCAGCGCCGTCACCGGCGCCGGCGTCGACGAGCTGGCCGCCGCCCTCGACCGCCTCGCCGCCCGCCTGCCCGTCCCGGACCCGGCCGCCCCCGTGCGGCTGTGGGTCGACCACGCCTTCACCGCGGGCCGCCAGACCGTCGTCACCGGCACCCTCCCCGCCGGGACGGTCGCGGTGGGCGACGAACTGCTCCTCATGCCCGCCGCGGAACGCGTCCGCGTCCGGACGATCGGCTGCGCCGGCGAGCCGTGCGACACGGTCGGCGGCGTCTCGCGCGTCGTGCTGACGCTCCGCGACGCGGGCCGCGTCGGCGTGGGCATGGCCCTCGTCACGCCCGGCTCCTGGACCCACACCACCTGCGTCGACGTCCGCACCCGGTTCGGCGAGGCGTCCGGGCGGCTCGCGCGGCAGATGACGCTGCACGTCGGCGCCGCCGCCGTCCCGGTCCGGCTGCGTCCCCTCGGCCCCGACACCGCCCGGCTGACCCTGAACACCCGCCTCGCCCTGCACCTCGGCGACACCGGCGTCCTGCGCGACCCGGCGCGCCGCTCGATCGCGGGGGTGAGCGTCCTGGACGTCCGGCCGCCGACCCTCGTGCGCCGCGGGGCGGGGGCGGCCCGCGCCCGGGAGCTGGCGTCCTGGCCCGACCGGCCGGACGGGACGATCGTGCTGCGCCGGCACGGGGTGCTGCGGCGCTCGGAGCTGGCCCTGATGGGCTGCGCGCCGCCGCCGGACGCCGTCGCGCTGGACGGCGAATGGGTCGCCGACCCCGCGCACTGGTCGTCGCTGTTCGAGCGCCTCGCCGCGGAGACGTCCCGGCACGCCGCGGGCAGCCCGCACGCCCCCGGCATCCCGCTGGAGACCGTCCGGCTGCGGCTCGGCCTCCCGGCCCGGCAGCTCGTCACCGCGCTCGTCCGGCCGCCGCTGCGGGTGGACGCCGGACGCGTCTACGGCCCCGACCCCGCGCCCGACCCCGAGCCCCGCCCGGCCGCCCCCACCGCGATCGCCGAGGCACCGCCGCCGCCATGGGCCGGCGCCGTCGAGCGGCTCCGCGCCGATCTCGCGGACGCGCCGTTCGCGCCGCCGTCCGCCGAGCGCCTCGAGGAGCTGGGCCTGACCGCCGAGCTGCTCGGCGCCGCCGAGCGCGCGGGCGCCGTGCTGCGCATCCCCGCCGGCGAGGGCGACGGCGAGGGCGGGGGCGACGGCGGCGGGGAGGGCGACATCGTCCTGCTGCCGGGCGCCGACCGGGAGGCCCTGCGCGTCCTGAACGGCCTGCCGCAGCCGTTCACCCCCGGCCAGGCCGGCGACGCCCTGGCCACCGGCCGCCGTGTCGCCGTCGCCCTGCTGCGGCACCTGGACCGGCTCGGCCTCACCGAACGCCGCCCGGCAAACGGTGATGAACCCCTCCAGGACGGGAAAACCGGTTGAACGGCGACCGGTGACTCTGGCCTCATGGATCGCGGTCCGGTTCCCGTCGATCAAGGAGAAGGCATGCCGTACCAGACGCTCAAGGGCGGCCGCGTTCCCATCCGGATGTGGACCGACCCCGCCACCGTCGAGGACCTCGCCCTCGACCAGCTCCGCAACGTCTCCGCCCTGCCGTGGGTGGAGGGCCTCGCGGTGATGCCCGACGTCCACTACGGCAAGGGCGCGACCGTCGGCTCGGTCATCGCGATGAAGGACGCGGTGTCCCCGGCGGCCGTCGGCGTCGACATCGGCTGCGGGATGACCGCCGTCAAGTCGTCCCTCACCGTCGAGGACATGCCGGACGACCTGTCCGGCATCCGGCACCGGCTGGAGAGGGCGATCCCCGTCGGGCGCGGCTCGCACAAGAGCGCCGTCGACCCGTCCGCGCTGCCGAACCTGAAGGAGCGCGGCTGGTACGAGTTCTGGCGGCAGTTCGACGATCTGCACCCGGCGGTCCGGGCCCGGTTCGGCCGCGCCCGCCAGCAGATGGGCACGCTCGGCGGCGGCAACCACTTCCTGGAGCTGTGCGCGGACGACGAGGGCGCGATCTGGCTCGTCCTGCACTCCGGCTCGCGCAACATCGGCAACGAGCTGGCCGAGCACCACATCGAGGCCGCCCGCAAGCTTCCCCACAACCAGGATCTTCCGGACAACGACCTCGCCGTGTTCCTCACCGGCACCGCCAAGATGGACGCCTACCGCCACGACCTGTTCTGGGCGCAGGAGTATGCGCGCCGCAACCGCGCCGTCATGACCGCGCTCGCGCAGAACGTCGTGACCAAGCGGTTCGGCGAGCAGCGCTGCAGGTGGGGCGAGGTCATCTCCTGCCACCACAACTACGTGGCGGAGGAGGTGTACGGCGGCGAGGAACTGCTCGTCACCCGCAAGGGCGCGATCCGCGCGGGCCGCGGCGACCTCGGGATCATCCCGGGCTCGATGGCGACCGGCACCTACATCGTGCGCGGCCTCGGCAACGAGACCGCCTACAACTCCGCCTCGCACGGCGCGGGCCGCAGGATGAGCCGCAACAAGGCGCGCAAGAGCTTCACCGTGGACGACCTGATCGAGCAGACGAAGGGCGTCGAGTGCCGCAAGGACGGCGGCGTCGTCGACGAGATCCCGGGGGCCTACAAGGACCTGGAGACGGTGATCGCCGCCCAGTCCGACCTGGTCGAGGTCGTCGCCCACCTGCGCCAGCTCATCTGCGTCAAGGGCTGACCCGCCGGCCGGGCCGGCGGTGCCGTGCATGTAGAACGTGGGCAGCGCGCCGACGGAGCCGTGCCGGACGGGGACGTCCGGCACGGCTCCGTAGCGGCCGAGGTGCTCGCCGTAGCCGTGCACGACGGCCTCCCTGATGCCCGGCGGAACTCCCGGTCCGACGGGATGCGACGAATCGTCGACCACCGCAATAGGCTGGTGTGACCGACCGCAACCTCCGGCGGGCCGCGAACCATGGCCGCCGGTCAGCAGGAAGGGGCGCCCCGTGCTGGTCGACACCTTCGGCCGTACCGCGACGGACCTGCGGGTCTCGCTCACCGACCGCTGCAACCTGCGGTGCTCGTACTGCATGCCGCCCGAGGGGCTGGACTGGCTGCCCAAGCCGGAACTGCTCACCGACGACGAGGTGATCCGGCTGGTCGGCCTCGCCGTCCGCGAGCTCGGGATCACCGAGGTCCGCTACACCGGCGGCGAGCCGCTGCTGCGGCGCGGCCTGCCCGACGTCGTGGCGCGGACGGCCGCGCTGTCCCCGCGCCCGCAGATCTCCCTCACCACCAACGGCATCGGGCTCGACCGGCTGGCCGGGCCGCTCGCCGAGGCCGGGCTCGACCGGGTGAACGTCTCCCTCGACACCCTGGACCGCGACACGTTCAAGCGGCTCGCGCACCGCGACCGGCTCGGCGACGTCCTCACGGGCCTCGCCGCCGCGCGGGCCGCCGGGCTCGAACCCGTCAAGATCAACACGGTGCTGATGCGCGGGATCAACGACCACGAGGCCGTGCCGCTGCTGCGGTACTGCCTGGAGCACGGCTACCGGCTGCGGTTCATCGAGCAGATGCCGCTGGACGCCCAGCACGGCTGGACCCGGGAGAACATGATCACCGCGGACGAGATCCTGGACCGGCTGTCCGCCGAGTTCGACCTGGCCCCCGACGAGCGGCACGACCGGGGCAGCGCCCCCGCCGAGTCGTTCCTGATCGGCGGCGGCCCGGAGACGGTCGGCGTGATCGGCTCGGTGACCCGGCCGTTCTGCGGCGCCTGCGACCGGGTGCGGCTGACCGCCGACGGGCAGATCCGCAACTGCCTGTTCGCCACCGAGGAGTCCAACCTCCGCGACGCCCTGCGCGGCGGCGCCACCGACACCGAGCTGGCCGACCGGTGGCGCAAGGCGGTCTGGGCCAAGCGCGCCGGGCACGGCATCGACGACCCCTCGTTCCTGCAGCCCGCCCGGCCCATGTCGGCGATCGGCGGCTGAGCCGGTGGAGTCCGGCACGGGCTTCGACGCCATCCTGCTCGCGGGCGGGCGGGCCCGGCGGTTCGGCGCCGACAAGCCGGCCGCGCCGGTGGGCGGGCGCTCGCTCATCGAGTGGACGGCCGCCGCCGCGGCCGGGGCGTCCCGGCTGATCGTGGTCGGGCCGCGGCGCGACGTCCTGCCGGGCGCCGTCGTCGTCCGCGAGGACCCGCCCGGCGCCGGGCCGGTGCCCGCGCTGCGCGCCGGGCTCGCCGAGGTCCGCGCGCCGCGGCTGGCGCTGCTGGCCGCCGACCTGCCCTTCCTGCGCCCCGCGCACGTCGCCCGGCTGCTGGAGGCGATGGGGGAGCGGCCCGGCGCCCTGCTGCTGGACGAGGAGGGCCGCGAGCAGTGGCTCGCCGGCTGCTGGCGTTCCGGAGCACTGCGCGCGGCCCTGGACGGCTACGCGGGCGCGTCCCTGCGCGGCCTGCTCGGGCCGCTCGCGCCCGTCACGGTCACGGTGCCCCTCGGTGCGCGTCCCGCCTGGTACGACTGCGACACCCCCGAGGAACTGGCCGCCGCCGAGCGCCTGCTTTGATCGTGGGAGAGTGGGCAGTGATGCCTGGACCACGCGCGAAGGGGGACCCCATGTCGACGCTGGAGGAATGGATCAACGCGGCCTGCCTCGAACTGGGCCTGGAACGCGGCGACATCGACCAGAGCCTGATCCTCGACCTCGCCCGCGACGTCGCGCACGGGGTCGCGCGGCCGGGCGCGCCGCTGACGGCGTACCTGCTCGGCCTCGCGGTCGGGCGCGGCACGCCCGCGCGGGACGCCGCCGCGCGGCTGACCGAGATGGCCGAGGGCTGGAAGCCCGAGGAGCCCGAGAAGTCCGGGACCGCCGAGGTGCTTGAGGTGCCGGAACAGGCGGGCGAACCCGTCCTCGACGCCTGAACCCGCGCGCCTAGCCGTCCGCCGGGGGCGCGTCGCGGTCGGCGACCGGCACCACGTCCTTCAGGAAGTCGCGGAGGGACAGGAACGCCGCCAGGCTCTCGCGGTGCTCGTCGCAGGCCAGCCAGATCTTCCGCCGGTCCGGCGTGTGGATCTTCGGGTTGTTCCACCGCAGCGCCCACACGGCGGCGGCGCGGCAGCCCTTGGCGGAGCACAGCAGTTCCTCGGGGCCGGTCCCGGGCGCGGAGTCGGTCATCCGGCAACTTTGGCACAGCCGCGGGGCGGGAACGTTCCCGCCCCGCGTTTCACCACGGTGCTCCGCGGATAGGACCCCGCCGTGCAGACAGAGGCCGCCGGCGCCCCCGGTCCCGGCTGGGACCGGCGCCGCCGCTGGCAGGCGCTCTCGGTCTGCCTGGTCTCGGCGTTCATGACGCTGCTGGACGTCAGCATCGTCAACGTCGCGCTGCCCTCGATCCGGGAGGGGCTGCACGCCTCCGAGGCGGAGCTCCAGTGGATCCTGTCGGGCTACGCGCTGACGTTCGGCCTCGTCCTCGTCCCGGCGGGACGGCTCGGCGACGCCCGCAGCCGCCGCGCCGTGTTCATGTCCGGGCTCGCGCTGTTCACGGCGGCGAGCGCGGGGGCCGGGGTGGCGCCGACCATCCTCGTCCTCGTCCTCGCCCGGCTCGTGCAGGGCGTCGCGGGCGGCATCCTCAACCCGCAGGTCGCGGGCCTCATCCAGCAGCTGTTCCAGGGCGCCGAGCGGGGGCGGGCGTTCGGCGCGCTCGGCGCCGTCATCGGGGTCGCGACCGCCGTCGGCCCGCTGCTCGGCGGCGCGCTGATCGCGGCCGGCGGTTCCGCGGAGGGCTGGCGGTGGGTGTTCTACGTCAACGTCCCGGTCGGGGTCGTCGCGCTGTTCCTCGCGTGGCGGCTGCTGCCCGCCCCGATCTACGGCGAGCGGCAGGGCCTGGACCCGCTCGGCGTCCTGCTGCTGGGCGCGGGCGTCGTGTGCGTGCTGCTGCCGTTCGTCCAGGAGCAGCAGTGGCACGGCGGGCTCAAGTGGCTGCTGGTCCTCGCGGGCGCCGTGCTGATCGCCTTGTTCGTCGCCTGGGAGCGCCGCGCGCGGGCGCCCATGATCGACCTGGGCCTGTTCCGGCTCCGCTCCTACACGCTCGGGACGGCGATCGCGCTGCTGTTCTTCGCCGGGTTCACCGCGATCTTCTTCATCTTCACCCTCTACCTGCAGAACGGCCTCGGCTACAGCGCGCTCGGCGCCGGCTTCGCGATCACGCCGTTCGCGGTCGGGTCCGGGCTGGCCTCGGCGGTCGGCGGCCGGATCGTGTCGCGGTACGGGCGGCCCCTCGTCGCCGCCGGGCTCGTCCTGGTGGTGATCGGGCTCTGCGCCGCCTGGGTCGCCGTCGAGCTCAGGCCGGGCGGCGGCGTCGCCTGGGCGACCGCGGCGCCGCTGCTGGTCGCCGGGTTCGGCACCGGCCTGGTCATCGCCCCCAACCAGACGCTGACGCTGTCGGAGGTCCACTACACCGAGGGCGGCAGCGCGGCGGGCGTCCTGCAGACCGGCCAGCGGGTCGGCACCGCGATGGGCATCGCCGCCGTCGGCTCGGTGTTCTTCGCCACCCTGGCGAGCACGCGCGGGGACTGGGCGACGGCGTTCCGGCACGGCCTGATCGTCGTCCTCGGGTTCGTGCTGGCGGCGCTGGCGGCGGCCGTCGTCGACCTGGTCGCCGGACACCGCCTGCGCCGCTCGCGCCGGGAGCCCCGCTAGCGCCGCCGGGCGGCGCGCAGCGCCAGGCCGAGGACGGCCGCGCCGCCCGCGGCGGAGGCGGCGAGGATCAGGTTCTGCCGCCTGATCCGGGCCGGGATCTCCGCGTACGGCAGCGTCGAGAACGACACCAGCTCGTAGCGGGAGACGTACCGTCCGGCGAGGCGCCGCTCCAGCGCGTGCGCGGCGGCCTGCTTCGCCCGGTACACCGGGGACGACACCCGGTCGCGCATCTCGACGAAGTTGTCCAGCGCCATCTCGGCGATCGCGTCGGTGTTGGGCTTGCGCCGCTCCTCGTAGCGCGCCAGCGCGCGCCGCCAGTCGCCGCCCGTCTCGGTCAGGCACCGGTCGATCTCGATGCAGTCCTCGAACGCGCAGTTGGCGCCCTGCCCGAAGAACGGGACGATCGCGTGCGCCGCGTCGCCGAGCAGCGCCACGATCGCGCCGTCGCCGTACCGGGTCCACGGCCGGCACCGGACGGTCACCAGCGACCCGACCGGGTTGAGCGCGTAGTCGTCGGTCAGGTCCGGCATCAGGCCCGCGACGTCCGGGTAGTGCTTCGCGAAGTACGCGGTGACCTTCGCCGGGGTGTCGAGCGCAGCGAAGTCGCCCTTCGGCCAGAACAGCGTGCAGGTGAACGACCGGTCGAGGTTCGGCAGCGCGATCATCATCGAGGTGCCGCGCGGCCAGATGTGCAGCGCGTCCGGGTCGAGCGCGAACCCGCCGTCCCGGGGCGGGACGGTCAGCTCCTTGTACCCGTGCTCCAGGAAATCGGCGTCGTGCTCGAATCCCAGCGACCGGCGGACCGCGCTGTAGGCGCCGTCCCCGGCCAGGACGACGTCGGCCGGCTCAGCGTCGGCGTCCTCGAAGAGGATCTCGCCGGCCTCGGTGTCCACGCCGGTGACGCGCCGGGAGAACCGGAGCGTGACGCCGGGGGTGGCCTCGGCGGTGTCCAGCAGCGACCGGTTCAGCTCGGCGCGGCTGATGGAGTTGATGGCGCGCTCGCCGTCCGCGCTGTAGGGCTGGAAGTTCTGCGCGCCCGGCAGCGGATGCACCATCCGCCCGTGCATGGGCAGCGCCTGCTTGAGGGACTGGTCGCGCAGCCCCACCTGCTCCAGCGCGGCGAGGCCGCGGGCGGAGATCGCCAGGTTGATCGACCGTCCGCGTTCGGCGCCGGCGACACGCGGGTCGGGGCGCCGCTCGTACACCGTGACCGGGACGCCGCGCCGGCCGAGCAGCACCGCCAGCAGGCAGCCCGCGAGGCCCGCGCCGACGATCGCGACCCGCTCCCTGCCCGCCGGGGGGCCGTCACCCGCCATGACCGGGGGCCTCCTCGGCGCTCGCCGACTCGGTCTGCGAGCGGACCTCCCACAGGTCGGGGAAGGCGGGGGCGGACAGCGTCCGGCGCAGGTAGTCGGCGCCCGCCGACCCGCCGGTGCCGATCTTCGCGCCGATCGTCCGCTCGACCATCTTCAGGTGCCGGTACCGCCACTCCTGGACGCCCTCGTCCATGTCGACGAGCGCCTCGCACACCTCGACGGCCGGGCCGGACTCGTCCGCGTAGACGGCGAGGAGGGCCTTCTGGACGCCGGCGTGCGGCTCCCAGGGCGTGGAGGGGTCGCGGTCGAGGGCCTCGCGCGGGACGCGGAACCCGCGGTCGGCCAGGTAGCGCAGCAGCGAGTCGAAGATCGACGGGCGGGAGACCGCGGCCCGCAGCCGCTCGTCGTCGCGCAGCACCGACGCGGGGAACGAGCGCCGCCCGAGGACGGCCTCGATCTCGCGGAACTGCTCGCTCTGAAACCCGCTGGAGCTGCCGAGGACGTCGCGGAACGCGGCGAATTGGCGGGGCGTCATCGTCTCCAGCACGTCCAGCTGCCCGACCACGGTCTTGAGGATCTTGGCGATCCGGCGGGCGGTGTGCAGCGATCCGGCGCTGTTGCCGTCCTCGAGCCTGCGCTGCAGCAGCGCCGCCTCGTGCAGGATCTGCTTGAACCACAGCTCGTAGACCTGGTGGATGATCACGAAGAGCAGCTCGTCGTGCGCGCGGGTCTTCGGCTCCTGGCAGGAAAGAAGATCATCGAGCCGCAGGTAGCCGCCGTACGTCATCGTCGGCGAATCCGCCATCATGCCTCCTTGCGACACAACGGATATGAGCCGCAGCATAGGGGATCGTGATGACCAGGGAATTCGTAGGGCTGCCGTCGCCCCTCACCGGCCGCGCGGGCGCGGGCGGCCACCCGTGCCAGGGCGTCTACCACCGCCCCGCCGGGAACCCGCCCAGGACGGCCTTCATCGCGACCCACTACAACGTCGACTTCTCCGAGCACTACCTCGCCGAGCACCTCGCCGAGCGCGGCTACGGGTTCCTCGGCTGGAACACCCGTTTCCGCGGCAACGAGGCGTACTTCCTGCTCGACCACGCGCTCGCCGAGATCGGCGTCGGCGTCCGGTGGCTCCGCGAGCGGGCCGGCGCCGAGCGGGTCGTGCTGCTCGGCAACTCCGGCGGCGGCTCGCTCATGGCCGCCTACCAGTCGCAGGCCGTCGAGCCGAACGTCGCCCCGGTCGCCGGGATGCGCCCGGTCCCCGCCATAGAGGACCTGCCCGCCGGTGACCTGTTCATCGCCCTCGCCGCGCACTCCGGCCGTCCGGAGGTCCTCACCGCGTGGATGGACCCGTCGGTGACGGACGAGACCGACGCCCTGTCGGTGGACCCGTCCCTCGACCCGTTCGACCCGGAGAACGGCCCGCCCTACAGCGCGGCGTTCCAGGCCCGCTACCGCGCCGCCCAGCACGCCCGGAACGAACGCATCACCGACCGGGTCCTCGAACGGCTGGACGCCCTGCAGGGCACCCGCGCCCGCGACGCCCTGTTCAACGTGCACCGCACCTGGGCCGACCTCCGCATGATCGACGCGTCCATCGAGCCGTCCGACCGCGAGCCCAACCGCTGCTACCTCGGCGACCCCCTCAAGGCCAACTACGGCGTGTTCGGCCTCGGCTCGCTCTGCACGCTCCGCTCCTGGCTGTCGATGTGGAGCCTGCGCACCTCGCAGTGCGCCGCCGCGCCGCACCTCGCGCGCATCACCGTCCCCTCCCTGGTGGTCCACGCGACGGCGGACGAGTGCGTCTACGACAGCGACGCCCGCGCGATCTTCGACGCGCTCGCCGTGTCCGACAAGGCCCTCGAATTCGTCAAGGACACCCACTACCTGCCCCGTTCGCGCCCCCAGGTCGCCGACCTCGTCGACGCCTGGGTCCGTGCCCGCTGACGCTCACGCCGCCGTGGCGTCCGCGATCCGGTGCCACGGACGCTCCGCCGTGGTCAGGGGAGGTCGCCGGCGGAGACGCGGACGGAGCGGAGGGCGGCGGTGATCTCGGCGGCCTCGGCGGCGGGGAGGTCGGCGATGCCGAAGCCGGACCGGTTGAGGGCCAGGGTGGCGTCCTCGGCGATGTCGCGGCCGGCGGGGGTGATCGTGGCGAGGACGACGCGGCGGTCGTCCGGGGAGGGGCCGCGGCCGACGAGCCCGCGCCGCTCCAGCCGGCCGATCACGTTGGTGACGGAGGCTGGGTGCACCATCAGGCGTGTGCCCATCTTGCCCATGGGTAGTGTCCCGGTGCGGGTGAAGGCGAGCAGGCGCAGCGCCTCGTATGCGGCGAACGTGAGCCCGTACGGCTTGAGGACCGCCTCGATGCGGCTGAGCAGGAGCTGCTGGGCGCGCATCACCGAGGTGACGGCCGCCATGTGGTCGGCGTGCTCGGGCCAGCGGCTGCTCCACTGACGGTGGGCCTCGGCGATGGGGTCGGGGGTGTCGGACACCCGGTCACCGTATGCGGTCTTGACTCGTTCGCGCACGGAAACTATTTTAACTTCCAAATATTGGATGTCCAAGGTTTGGGGTGGAGACGGTGACGGGGAAGCTGCACGCGCCGGTTCATCCGGTGCGGTTCGTGACGGCGGCGGCGCTGTTCGACGGCCACGACGCGGCCATCAACATCATGCGGCGGATCCTGCAGTCCCAGGGCGCCGAGGTGGTGCACCTCGGCCACGACCGCTCGGTCCGCGAGGTGGTCGACGCCGTCGTGGAGGAGGACGCGCAGGGCGTGGCGATCAGCTCCTACCAGGGCGGCCACGTCGAGTACTTCGAGTACCTGTCGCGCGGCCTCAAGGAGGCCGGCGCCGAGCACGTGAAGGTCTTCGGCGGGGGCGGCGGCGTGATCGTCCACGAGGAGATCGCGCGGCTGTCGGGCGCGGGCGTGCGGATCTTCTCGCCGGAGGACGGGCAGCGGCTCGGCCTGCCCGGAATGATCAACGAGCTGGTGCGCGACTGCGACGTCGACCTCGCCGCCGAGCCCCCGGCGGCCGGCGCCGTGCCGGCGGGGGACCGGCGCGCCCTGGCACGGACCATCACCTGCCTGCAGGCCGGGAAGCTGCCGGACGGCGACCGGGCGCGGCTCGCCGAGGCGGCCGGGCGGCGCGGCGTCCCGGTGCTGGGGATCACCGGGACCGGCGGATCCGGGAAGTCGTCCCTCACCGACGAGCTGGTGCGCCGGTTCCGCGTCGACCGGGGCGACCGGCTGCGCGTCGCGGTGCTCGCCGTGGACCCGACCCGGCGGCGCGGCGGCGGCGCGCTGCTCGGCGACCGGATCAGGATGAACTCCCTGGACGGCGACCGCGTGTACTTCCGCTCGCTGGCGACGCGGGGCGCGCGGGAGCTGCCGGAGAACATCGAGGACATCGTCGACGCCTGCAAGGCCGCCGGGTACGACCTGGTCATCCTGGAGACGCCCGGCATCGGCCAGGGCGACGCGGCGATCGTCCCGCTGGTGGACGTGTCGCTGTACGTGATGACGCCGGAGTTCGGCGCCGCGTCCCAGCTGGAGAAGATCGACATGCTCGACTTCGCGGACGTGGTGGCGATCAACAAGTTCGAGCGGCGCGGCGCGGCCGACGCGCTGCGGGACGTGTCGCGGCAGCTCGTCCGCAACCGGGAGGCGTTCGGGCAGCGGCCCGAGGACATGCCCGTGTTCGGCACCAGCGCGGCGACCTTCAACGACGACGGCGTCACGGCCCTCTACCAGCACCTCTGCGGGCTGCTGGCCGAGCATGGGCTGGAGCCGGCGGGCGGCGTCCTGCCGAAGGCCGCGACGAGGACCTCCACGGGCGCCGCGACCGTGATCCCGCCCGGCCGGGTGCGGTACCTGTCCGACATCGCCGAGACCGTGCGCGGCTACCACGCCGACACGGTCGAGCAGATGGGGGCCGTGCGGCGCGTCCAGCGGCTGGACGAGGTGCGCGCCGAGCTGACCGACGCGTCCGAGGTCGAGGGGCTGCTGGAGAAGGCGCGCCGCGGCGTGGCGCCGGGCAACGCCGGCCTGATCGAGAGCTGGCCGGCCGTCGTCGAGTCCTACTCCGGCGACGAGCAGGTCGTGAAGATCCGCGACAGGGAGCTGCACACCACGCTGACCCGCGAGTCGCTGGCGGGCAGCCGCATCCCCCGCGTCGCGCTGCCCCGCTACACCGACCACGGGGAACTGCTGAGGTTCCTGCGCAACGAGAACCTGCCGGGCAGGTTCCCGTTCACCGGCGGGGTCTTCCCGTTCAAGCGCGACAACGAGGACCCGGCCCGCATGTTCGCGGGGGAGGGCGACCCGTTCCGCACCAACCGCCGCTTCAAGCTGCTGTCGGAGGGCCAGCCCGCGACCCGGCTGTCCACCGCGTTCGACTCGGTCACCCTTTACGGGCGCGACCCGGACGAGCGCCCCGACGTGTACGGCAAGGTGGGCACGTCGGGCGTGTCGATCGCGACGCTGGACGACATGAAGGCCCTGTACGACGGGTTCGACCTGTCCTCGCCCACCACGTCGGTGTCGATGACCATCAACGGTCCCGCGCCCACGATCCTGGCGTTCTTCCTCAACACCGCCATCGACCAGGGGCTGGACGCCTTCCGCGAGGAGCACGGCCGGGAGCCGTCCGGGGACGAGGCCGCCGCGATCCGCGCGCGCGTCCTGTCGACCGTGCGCGGCACCGTGCAGGCCGACATCCTCAAAGAGGACCAGGGGCAGAACACCTGCATCTTCTCCACCGAGTTCTCGCTGCGGATGATGGGCGACATCCAGGAGTGGTTCATCGCCAACGGCGTCCGCAACTTCTACTCGGTGTCGATCTCCGGCTACCACATCGCAGAGGCCGGCGCGAACCCCATCAGCCAGCTCGCGTTCACCCTCGCCAACGGGTTCACCTACGTCGAGTCCTACCTGGCGCGCGGCATGGACATCGACGACTTCGCGCCCAACCTGTCGTTCTTCTTCTCCAACGGCATGGACCCCGAGTACAACGTCCTCGGGCGCGTGGCCCGCCGCATCTGGGCCGTGGCCATGCGCGACCGGTACGGCGCCAACGAGCGCAGCCAGAAGCTCAAGTACCACGTGCAGACGTCCGGGCGCTCCCTGCACGCGCAGGAGATGCACTTCAACGACATCCGCACGACGCTGCAGGCGCTCATCGCCATCTACGACAACTGCAACAGCCTGCACACCAACGCCTACGACGAGGCCGTGACCACGCCGACCGCCGAGTCGGTGCGGCGGGCGCTGGCGATCCAGCTCATCATCAACCGCGAGTGGGGCCTCGCGATGAACGAGAACCCGCTGCAGGGGTCGTTCATCATCGACGAGCTGACCGACCTGGTCGAGGAGGCGGTGCTCGCGGAGTTCGACCGCATCAGCGAGCGCGGCGGCGTCCTCGGCGCGATGGAGACCGGCTACCAGCGCGGCCGCATCCAGGACGAGTCGATGCTGTACGAGCAGCGCAAGCACGACGGCTCCCTGCCGATCATCGGCGTCAACACGTTCCGCCCGGCGGAGGGCGGCGACGGGACGCCGGAGACGATCGAGCTGGCCCGTGCCACCGAGGACGAGAAGCGCTCCCAGCTCGACCGCGTCCGCGCCTACCAGGACGCGCACCGCGACCAGGCCGAGGCCGCCCTCGCCGCGCTCAAGGACGCGGCGCGGGCGGGCGAGAACGTGTTCGCCGTCCTGATGGACGCGGCGCGTGTGTGCAGCCTCCAGCAGGTCACCGACGCGTTCTTCGAGGTCGGCGGGCAGTACCGCCGAAACGTATGAGGCGGGGTTCCCGCGGGGAACACCCATGAGCGGGCGAACCGGGGGTGTGGGGGTGTGATTCCGCGCGATGACACCGGCCACCCGGTCGCGGTCCCGGACCGGGTGCGCCGCGTCGTCTCGATCGTGCCGTCCCTGACGGAGACGGTCGCGGTGACCGCGCCGGGCCTGCTGGCGGGGGCCACCGACTGGTGCACCCACCCCGAGGGCCTGGACGTGCCGCGCGTGAAGGGCACGAAGAATCCCGACCTCGGCCGGATCGCGGAGCTGCGGCCCGACGTCGTCCTGGGCAACACCGAGGAGAACCGGCCCGCCGACGTCGAGGCGATGCGCGCCGCGGGCATCGCCGTCTGGATGACGGAGATCCGCACGGTCGACGAGGCTCTGGTCTCGCTGCGCCGAGTGCTCACGGAGGCGTGCCGCGTCCCCGTACCGGGCTGGTTGGACGAGGCGTCCCGGGTCTGGTCGGACGTTGTCCCGAAGCGGGAGCGAGCGGCCGTCATCCCGATCTGGCGGCGGCCGTGGATGGTCGTCGGCCGCGACACCTTCACCGGCGACGTGCTGTCCCGCCTGGGCGTGTCCAACGTGTACGCCGGTCACCCCGAGCGCTACCCCAAGATCCCCTTGGCCGACCTGAACGCCGCCGTCGCCGACCTCGTCGTCCTGCCGGACGAGCCGTACCGGTTCACCGAGGACGACGGCCCCGAGTCGTTTCCCGGCCTCGACGTCGCGCTCGTCGACGGCCGGCATCTGACCTGGTATGGCCCGTCGCTCGCCGACGCCCCGGCGGCTCTCGCGCGGCAGCTCGCCGGGGCGCGGACGTACTAGCCGGGCCGGCCAGCCGGGCCGGCGGGGCCGGCCTCGGGCCCGCGGCTGAACATGGCCTCCACGCATTCGGCCATGCGCTCGTCCAGATCCTCCGCCGGGAGGCCGATCTCGCGGGCGAGATGATCGCGCAGCAGGGTGTACCCGTAGATCGTGGACGCGATCGCCGCCTGGACGGCCGCGACGTCCTCGACCGGCAACTCGCCCCGCTCGGCCTCGGCGGCGAGGTCGTCGCGGCCAGCGCCGCGGTTCAGCAGGACGCGGGGCCGGGTGTCCCCGTCCAGCACCAGCAGCGTCGCCAGCCGCACCGGTTCGGGGTCGCGCAGGCTCGTCCAGAACAGCCGGGCCAGCCGTTCGCGCAGCGGCAGCCCGGCCGCGTCCACCGCGTCCTCGGCGTTCGGCCGCGACCGGTGGAACAGCGCCGAGCGCAGCAGCGACCGCCGCGACCCGAAGTACTGGTAGACCAGCCCGCGGTTGACGCGCGCCTCGTCGGCGACCTGCCGCAGGTTGAGCCCGGCGAGGACGCCGCCGCGGCGCAGCAGCGCGACCGCCGCCGCCCGCAGCGACTCCTCCGTCGCGTCCCGGTCCCGCCCGCGGGGCGCCTCCTCACGCGCGGGGACCACCGGCCACATAGATCACCTGGCCGGACACGAACGACGCGTCGTCGCCGACCAGGAACGCGACCGTCCCCGCGATGTCCTCGGGGACGCCGACGCGGCGGACGGGGATCTCCCTGGCGGCGGCGGCCTTGAAGTCCTCGAAGTCGACGCCGACGCGGGCGGCGGTCGCGGCCGTCATCTCGGTCGCGATGAACCCGGGCGCGATCGCGTTGGCGGTCACGCCGAACCCGCCCAGCTCGATCGCCAGGGTCTTGCCTGGACGGTGCCGGCGCAGGCGGCCTCGTCGAGGTCGCAGACCGCGACGGCGAAGCCCTCCCGCGCGAGCCGGACGGCGACGGCGGCGCCGATGCCGCGCGCCGCGCCGGTGACGAGGGCGACCCGGTTGCCGGTCATTTCCGTTCCCCCCGTCAGACCTGGATGTCCTTGGCGATGATGGTCTTGAGGACCTCGCTGGTGCCGCCGTAGATCCGGGCGACGCGGGCGTCGGCGTACAGGCGCGCGATCGGGTACTCCAGGATGTAGCCGTAGCCACCGTGCAGCTGCAGGCACTTGTCGACGACGCGGCCCTGCACCTCGGTGCAGAACAGCTTGCAGACGGCGGCGTCGGCGGGGGTGAGCTCCCCGGCGTCCAGCGCCTCGATGCAGCGGTCGACGAGCGAGCGGGCCGCCTCGACCTCGGTGGCGCACTCGGCGAGGACGAACTTGGTGTTCTGGAACGACGAGACGGTCTTGCCGAAGACGGTCCGCTCCCGCACGTAGGCGCGGGCGAACTCGACCGCGGCGGCGGCGGACGCGTAGGAGCTCGTCGCGATGCCGAGGCGCTCCTCGGCCAGGTTGTGGGTGAGGTACTCGAAGCCGCGCCCCTCCTCGCCGAGGAGGTCCTCGACGGGCACCCGCACGTCGGTGAACGACAGCTCGGCGGTGTCGGAGCTGCGCAGCCCGATCTTCTCCAGCTTGCGGCCGACCGCGTAGCCCTCGCTCCTGGTGTCGACGGCGAGGATCGATAGCCCGGCCCGGCGGTTCTCCGGCGTGGCGGGGGAGGTGCGGGCCACCACCAGCACCCGGTCGGCGAGGACGCCGCCGGTGATGAACGTCTTGGCGCCGTTCAGGACGTAGTGGTCGCCGTCGCGCTTCGCCGTGGTCTGCATCCCGGCGAGGTCGGAGCCGGTGCCGGGCTCGGTCATCGCGATGGCCGTCATCATCTCGCCGGACGCGAACGGCGGCAGCCAGCGCTTCTTCTGCTCCTCGTTGCCGTACTTGAGCAGGTAGGGCAGGACGAGGTTGACGTGCACCCCGTAGCCGCCGAAGCTCACGCCCGCGCGGGCGCACTCCTCGGAGATCACCGCCTGGTACTTGAAGCTGGTCTCGCCGGCGCCGCCGTACTCCTCGGGCACCTGGATGCCGAACACGCCCAGCTCGCCGAGCTTGAGGTAGAAGTCGCGCGGCGGGTGGCCGGCGTTCTCCCACTCCTCGTAGACCGGGGCGACCTCGGCGTCGATGAAGGCGCGGATCGTGTCCCGGAACGCCTCGTGGTCCTCGTTGAAAACGGTGCGGCGCACGCCGTCCCCTCTCCGCTGCGTTACTAACAGAACGCTAACTTAACTCGAATGCAGTTCTAGAATCAAATATGAGAACGCGTGCGGGCTCGCGGGCGGGGAGGAGCGCCGGGTGCGTGGGCGGCGTTCCGTCGGCGAGGCTCCGGGAGGTCAGGGGCTGACCCGCTGGGACAGCGCCCGGAGGACGAGCGCCTGCACCTGACCGGGCGTCTCGGCCACGTACGCGTCGCCGCGCGTGAGCCGGGCGATCTGCCGCAGTTCGTTGACGTCCACGTCCTCGCCGTTGCCGAACATGTTGATCAGGATGGGGCGCTCGGGGTCGTACTCGCGCCGTATGTGGTCCAGCGTCTCGGCGAGCGAGGGGCCGCCCGGGTCCTCGTTCCGGCCGTCCGTCCACAGCAGGATCGAGTTCACGTACTCCGGTTTGTAGGTCCGCTCCATGTAGTCGAACGCCGCCATGACCGTCTCGTACAGGCCCGTGTCGCCGCGCTTCTTCACCTTGATCTGCGCGAACGCGCTCAGCATGCGCTGGCGCCGCGTGGCGGACCCGAGCCGCTGGCCCAGCGGCCCGGTTCGCTTCTGAGACATATCCGTGATCTGTCTCGTAGGGCTAGGTGTGATGTTCGTCTCATGGGCGTCCATCGTCAAGGGGCCGCTCAGGACCTGGCGGGGACTTCGGCCGGCGGCCGCCGTGGCGGCGTCCGCCGGACGTGACGAGCGTCACCGCGATGCGGCGGGCGAGCGGCTCGTCGTGCGCGCACCACACCGGGCCCGGCCACGCCGGCAGACGCGGCGTGCCGTGCGGTAGCGGCCGTCCAGCCGGAATCCTGGGTCCACCAGACCCGCTCGGGCGCGAGGATGGCGTTGTCGCCGCTCTGCAGTACCACCGCGTCCCGGAATGGATCGGTCTGCAGCAGGCCGTGCCGAGGGAGGGCGCTCGGCCGGGACGTCCGCGCCGCCGCACGGATTCGCGGGCGAGAAGTTCGGACCGGCCGGGTTTCGGTCGGTGGCCGGAGCAGGCCATCGCCCGGGCTTGCCGCCGCCGCGGGAATGTGCTTCAGGCCGGGCGGGCCGTCAAGGGCGGGTCACGGGGGTGCCGTCGCCGGATCGGCGGAGTCCCAGGAGAACCCCCGGACATTGAAAAGCGGCGCCGGGTGGATACGGGGGCAATCCACCCGGCGCCGCATCATCGGTGTTCCGACGGGGGCCCGGAACACCGGCACGGGCGCTCCGACGGGGGACCAGAGCGCCGGTACAAATCGTACACCGAAACCCCCCGCGGTTAGTCAAGGGAATGTCACGACCCGATTTCCGGTCGCTGTCCGGAATCGGGCTTCTGTCCCGGCTCTACGTCCGACCTGCCGAGCTCCCGGCCCGTCCGGTCCCCGAAGGTCGCCGAGGCCGTCGGCTCCCGCCCCCCGTTCGCGAAGATCACCGCGATGTAGGGGAGGAGGACCGCCCCGACCACCATGAGCACGGCCAGCCACCACGGCGCCCCCGCGATCGCGGCGACGACCGCGCCGACGAAGCAGAGGGTGCGGACTCCCATGGAGATCAGGTACCGGCGCTGCCGGTAGCCGATGTCCTCGGACATGGGACGGGGAGCGTCGGTGACCGTGTAGACCTCCGGCTCCCTGTGGTGGCGGGGATTGACCTTCACGTTTCCACGGTAAGCCCATGGGGTCCGGCCTGCGACGGCAGTACGGGTCAAAACATCGCATCGGGAGGACGACATGACCGATCGCACGTACCGGGTCACGGAGATCGTGGGGACGTCCCCGGAGTCCGTCGAGACCGCGATCCGCAACGGCGTGCGGCGCGCCGCGCAGACCCTCCGCCATCTGGACTGGTTCGAGGTGGCCGAGGTCCGCGGCCAGATCGAGGACGGGGAGGTCGCCCACTTCCAGGTCACGATGAAGGTCGGCTTCCGCCTGGAGGACGCCTGAGCCCGCCGTGAACCGGACGCCGTGAACGGATGCCACGGACGGGCCACCCACGAAACGGCGAAGGGCCCGCCCCCGGCCGGAGGCGGGCCCCGAGGGGCGTCAGGACGCCTGTGAGACCGTCGACATGTTGAAGTCGCCGACCCTGATCGGCGGCATGGCGGTGCGGGTGAAGTAGTCCGACCATTCGCGCGGCAGCGTCGGCCGGGTCTCCCCGACCTCGGCGAGCCGCGACAGCAGGTCGACGGGGCTCTCGTTGAACCGGAAGTTGTTCACCGCCCCGACGACCTCGCCGTTCTCGACCAGGTAGACGCCGTCGCGGGTGAGGCCGGTCAGCAGCAGGCTCTGCGGGTCGACCTCCCGGATGTACCACAGGCAGGTGAGCAGCAGCCCGCGCTCGGTCCGGGCGACCATCTCCTCCAGGGACGCGCCGCCGTCCGGTCCGACCAGCGCGAGGTTGTCGATGGGCGGGGTGACCGGCAGCCCGGTCCGCTCCGCCGAGTGCCGGGTCTGGGTGAGGGAGTGCAGCGCCCCGTTCCGGATCCAGTCGGTGGCGCCGAGCGGGAGGCCGTTGTCGAACACCGACGACTCGCGGTCGGAGGCGTGCGCGATGACGAAGGGGGGGCACTCCATCCCGGCCGCGGACGGGTCGCTGGACAGGGTGACGGGGAGGCTCGCGAGGCGGTCCCCGACGCGGGTGCCGCCGCCGGGGGCGCTGAACACCGTCCGGCCGTCCTCGGCGTCGTGCGCGCCCGCCGACCAGTACAGGTAGATCATCAGGTCGGCGACGGCGGACGGCGGCAGGATCGTCTCGTACCGCCCGGCGGGCAGGTCCACGCGCCGCTCGCCCCACTCCAGCCGCCGCGCGAGGTCGCCGGTGAGCGCGGCGACGTCGACGCCCGCGAAGTCGCGGGTGCCGACCCCGGCCCACGCCGAGCCGCCCGTGCCCTTGGCGTTCAGCTCCAGCAGCCCGGTCGGCTGGTCGTGGCGCAGCCGCAGCCCCACCGAGTTGCCGACGAACGTCGAGGTCAGGACGTGGTTGGCGAACCCGTACAGGCGCCGGTCGGCGGCCTGCGCCGCGGCGAACGCCTCGCCGAGCGCGGGCGCGAGCCCCTCGAAGACGCCGATGCCGGTCTCGGCGGGCTCGTCGTCCCAGCCCGCCCCAGAACCCTCGGCGACCAGGGGCTGGGCGTCCTCGGCGGGCTCGTTGCCGGCGGCGTCGGCCTCGGCGGCGCGGACCAGGTCCTCGATGGCGTCGGCGCCGACCGCCGAGCGGGAGACGACCCCCGCCGCGACGCCGTCTGCGGTGCGGCGCAGCGCGATGACGGTGAGGCGGCTGGAGCGGGTCACCCCGTTGGTGGTGAGGGTGTTGCCCGCCCACCGCAGGTTCGCGGTGCTCGACTCGTCGGCGATGACGACGCAGTCGTCCGCGCGGGACAGCGCCAGCGCCCGCTCGACGGCCTCCTGCGGCCCGATGGCGCTCACTGGCCCGCCTCCTTCAGGGTGTTGAGGACGTTGACGCCGCGGAACAGCGCGGCCGGGCAGCCGTGGCTGACCGGCGCGACCTGCCCCGGCTGGCCCTTGCCGCAGTTGAACGCGCCGCCCAGCACGTAGGTCGCCGGCCCTCCGACGGCCTCCATCGAGTTCCAGAAGTCGGTCGTGGTGGCCTGGTAGGCGACGTCGCGCAGCTGCCCGGCCAGCCGCCCGTTCTCGATCTTGTAGAAGCGCTGCCCGGTGAACTGGAAGTTGTACCGCTGCATGTCGATCGACCAGCTCTTGTCGCCGGCGATGAAGACGCCGCGCTCCACCCCGGAGATCAGCTCCTCGGTGGACGGGCCGTTCTCGGCCGGTTCGAGCGAGACGTTCGCCATCCGCTGGATCGGCATGCTGGACGCCGCGTCGGCGAACGCGCAGCCGTTGGAGCGGTCGGCGCCGGTGAGGCGGGCGATGCGCCGGTCGGTCTGGTAACCGGTGAACAGGCCCTCGGACACGATGTCGAACGACCGGGTCCGCACGCCCTCGTCGTCGTAGCCGATTGTGGCCAGGCCGTGCTCGGTGGTGCGGTCGCCGGTGATGTTCATGACCTTGGAGCCGTACTGCATGGTGCCGAGTTTGTCGGGCGTGGCGAAGGAGGTGCCGGCGTAGGCGGCCTCGTAGCCGAGCGCCCGGTCCAGCTCGGTGGCGTGCCCGATCGACTCGTGGATCGTCAGCCACAGGTTGGACGGGTCGATGACGAGGTCGTACACGCCCGGGTCGACCGACGGCGCGGCGAGCTTCTCGGCGAGCAGCTCGGGGATGCGGGCGAGCTCGCCGTCCCAGTCCCAGTGCTCGCCGGACAGCCACTCCCACCCGTACCCGGCGGGCGGCGCCAGCGTGCGCATGGTGTCGAACACGCCGTCGCCGATGCCGACGGCGTTCACGACCGGGTGGAGGCGGACGCGCTGCTGGGTGGTGACGGTCCCGGCGAGGTCGGCGAAGAACTTGTTCTCCTTGACCTGCAGCAGCGTCGCGTCCACGTGGTCGACGCGGTCGTCGCCGAGCAGCCGGCGGCTCCAGCCGGCCAGCAGCGCGACCTTGTCGCCGGTCGGCACCGCGAACGGGTCGGTCTCGTACGCCGAGACCCAGACGCGCTCCCTGTGGACGGGTTCGGGCGCCAGCTCGACGGGCTCGCGGTTGACGGGCTTCGCGACGACCGCGACCTCGACGGCCTGCGCGGCGACGCGGGCGGCCCCGTCGGGGGTGAGGTCGATGCCGGCGGCGAAGCCCCAGGTGCCGTCCTTGACGACCCGGACCGACAGGCCGACGTCGTCGGCGTCGATGGCGGTCTCCAGGGCGGCGTCGTACAGTCGCAGCGTCTGGCTGCGGATGCGTTCGAGGCGGAAGTCGGCGTGCTCGGCGCCCAGTTCCCGGGCCCGGGTCAGGGCCGCGTCGGCCAGCGCGCGAAGCGGCAGCGCGGTGAAGGCGGGATCGATGTCATGCACCCTCAGCAACCTACCCGCCGGACCCGGGCCGGGGCGGTGAACAAACCGGGGTCGGCGGATCTTGTCGGTTCGGCACATCCGCAGGGCGCCGCACGGGCCGCTAGGGTCGTGCAGCAGTCATCTGAGCAGGAAAGTCGATGAGAGGGTCGTGATGAGTCGCTCTGTCCTCGTGACCGGCGGTAACCGGGGCATCGGCCTGGCCATCGCCCGCGAGCTGTCCGCGGCGGGCGACGCGGTCGCCGTCACCTACCGGTCGGGCGAGCCCCCCGAGGGGCTGTTCGGCGTCCGCTGCGACGTCACCGACGCCGAGGACGTCGACGCCGCGTTCGGCAAGGTGGAGGCCGAGCAGGGACCGGTCGAGGTCGTCGTCGCCAACGCCGGCATCACCAAGGACACCCTGCTCGCGATCATGAGCGAGGAGACGTTCACGTCGGTCCTCGACACCAACCTGACCGGCGCGTTCCGGGTCGCGAAGCGGGCCGTGAAGGGCATGATGCGCAAGCGGACGGGCCGGATCGTGCTGGTCTCCTCGGTCGTGGGGCTGATGGGCTCGCCCGGGCAGTCCAACTACGCCGCGTCCAAGGCGGGCATGGTCGGGTTCGCCCGCTCCCTCGCCCGCGAGCTCGGCTCCCGCAACATCACGGTCAACGTGGTGGCGCCCGGGTTCGTCGACACCGACATGACGGCGGTCCTCAGCGAGGACCAGCAGAAGGCCATCACGGCCGCGGTCCCGCTCGGGCGGATCGCGCGGCCGGAGGAGATCGCGAAGGCGGTGCGCTTCGTGGCGAGCGAGGACGCCGCCTACATCACCGGGGCCGTGATCCCGGTCGACGGCGGACTGGGAATGGGGCACTGACGATCATGGGAATCCTCGAAGGCAAGCGCATCCTGGTGACCGGCGTCCTCACCGACGCCTCCATCGGCTTCCACGTCGCGCGGGTCGCGCAGGAGCAGGGCGCCGAGGTCGTCCTGACCGCCTACCCGCGCCCGACGCTGACGCAGCGGACCGCCAAGCGGCTGCCGACCGGCCCGGACGCGCCGCCGCCGGTCATCGAGCTGGACGTCACGAACGCCGAGCAGCTGGGTGCCCTCGCCGGGAACCTGCGCGACAGCGGCTTCGACCATCTCGACGGCATCGTCCACGCCATCGGGTTCGCGCCGCAGACCGCGCTCGGCGGCAACTTCCTGGAGACGCCGTGGGAGGACGTGGCGACCGCCGTGCACGCCTCCACCTACTCGCTGAAGTCGCTGACGATGGCGTGCCTGCCGCTGATGAAGGACGGCGGCTCGGTCGTCGGCCTGGACTTCGACGCCACCAAGGCGTGGCCGGTGTACGACTGGATGGGCGTGGCGAAGGCCGGCCTGGAGTCGTGCGCCCGCTACCTCGCCAAGTACCTGGGCCCGCAGGGCATCCGCGTCAACCTCGTCGCCGCGGGGCCGCTGGCCACGATGGCCGCCAAGAGCATCCCCGGCTTCGAGGGCATGACGGACATGTGGCCGAAGGCGGCCCCGCTCGGCTGGGACGTGAAGGACAGCGAGCCCACCGCCCGCGCGTGCGCGGCGCTGCTGTCGGACTGGTTCCCCGCCACCACCGGCGAGATCGTCCACGTCGACGGCGGCATCCACGCCATCGGCGCCGCGTACTAGCCGCGTACTGGCCGGGTACTGGCCGGGTACTGGCCGCGGCGCCGATCGCGGGCCGTCAGCGCGCCCTCCGGCGGCGGAGGGCGCGTCCGGCGACGCTGACGTTGAGGGCGCCGACGGCGCCCGCGGCGCCCGCGGCGGCCGCGACGACGAGCATCTGGTCGTTCCCCGCGCCGGACGCGGCGACGGGGGAGATGAGCCGCGTCTGCGGCATGGCCGCGGTGCCGCCGGACGCGTTCCGGTAGGCGTTCGGGTCCGCGGCGATCTCGGGGGTCGGCAGGATGCCGGGCAGCCCGGCCGCGGCCGCGCCGCCGGAGAACGGCTTGAGGCCCTCGCCGCCGGTCATCGTGGACGGCCCGGCCCCGGCGCCCTGGCCGCCGCTCGGGGACGTGGCCGGCCGGCTCGGGGCCTTCGCCGGCGAACCGCCCGCCGACGGCTTCGTGGTCTTCTTCGTGTCGTTCTGGCCGGTCCTCTTCGGAGTGGGCGTCGGCGTCGGCGTGGGGCTCTTCGGGGTGAGCGCCTCGCGCAGGTTGCCGAGGTTGCACTTCCAGTTCTCGATCGTGCTCTCCGGGTCGACGCCCTCCTTGCACGTCTCCGCCGCCCCGGCCGCCGGGGCGGCGAGCACGAGGACCAGCGCGCCCACCGAGACCGCCGCCGAAGCCGAACCGAGCCGCCTGAGCCCCTGGGGCATGTCGCTCCTCCACCCGATGCCGTGCCTGACCCTGTTGACATCGTGTCCCATACGGGGCCGTCCGTAAACCGGGACACGAGGGTTTCTTTACCCCGTCACGGCCTCACTGGACCACCAGCGTCGCGAGCCGGGTGCGCCGCGGCGGCGTCCCGTCCTCGCGGACGGCCCTGGCCAGCGCGGGCCCGGCCGCCTGGACGACCGACAGGTGCCGGCGGGCCAGCCCGAACGCTGTGGCCACCAGCGGCCGTGACAGTCCCTCGCCGGACATGACCGCGACGACGGCGGGGCGGCGGGTCCCGCGCGCCTGCGCGACGGGCACGGCCCAGCCGTGCCGCAGCCGGGACGCCTCCGCCGGGGCGACCACGACCGGCCCGGCCGGGAACTCGACGTCGAGGCCGTGCGGGCCGCCGCCGGTCACCACGCCGGTCTCGCCGGCCGCGGCCTGAGGGAGCGGCGCCGCGACGACCACGCGGTCGCCGGGGTCCATCCCGCCGAACGCGCCGGGGCCGGGGTTCAGCCGCGCCTTGAGCGCCGCGTTCAGCGCGCCGGCGCCCGCCGGCCCGCCGGCGGCCGGCGCGACGACCTGGACGTCCTCGACGGGGATGCCGAGCGCGCGGGGGATCGAGTCGGTGACGAGCTGGACGGCCCGGTGCACCGCCTCGCCGGGATCGGCGGCGGGCACGATGACGACCTCCCGGCCGGGCGCGTCCACCGCGGCGAGGGCGCCGCCGCGTACCGCCTCCGCCAGCGCGCCGAGCGGCCCGGACGGCGCCGCCGCGTCCAGCGCGACGACGGGGACGGTCTCCGACGCCTCCAGGTCGTCCAGCGGGCGGCCGGGCCCGGCGGGCGGCGCGGCGCCCGGCTCGGCGCACAGCACCAGGTGGGCGCCGTCGGGGCACGCCTCGGCCAGCACCGCGCACAGCTCGACGTCGAGCGCCGAGGCGTCCGAAACGATGAGCAGGTCGAGGTCGAGCGGGGACCGCTCGCCACGCCCGTAGACGACGGCTCCGGGCGCGGCCGACGGGTCCTCCCGGGGTTCGAGGAGCCGGTGCAGGCCGGTGACCGCGACCCCGTCGGGGGCGGCCAGCCCCGCGGCGGCGCGGTCGGTCGGCGCGGCGACGGCGGCCCGCAGTCCCTCGCTCGCCGCGGCGCCGGCGATGGCGGCGGCGGTCGCCGCGAGGTCCTCCGGCGTGCCGCGCAGGATGCTCACCCCGGTGCGGAGCGCGGCGGTGAGCGCGAGCGACCGGTCCTCCGGCAGCCCGTCCCGCAGGCCCTTGACGGCCGCGTCGTCCAGCAGCGGCGCCGCCGTGAGCGTGAGCCGCTGGAACCCCTCGGCGGCCGCCTCCTCCGCGAGCGCCCACCGCGCCGCGCCGAGCATCTCCTCGGGCTCCTCCGGCTCGGCGTCCTCGTCGAAGGACTCCTCGTCGAACTCGGGCTCCTCGGTGAGGGAGAGGACCTCGGCCTCGTCCAGCGCGGCCTCCACGGCCCGACGCGGGTCGGGGACCCCGGCGCGTTCCAGCGCGGACGTCACCTCGGCGGCGGGCGTGACCGTGTGGCCCCCGCGCGCCGCCTCGGTCAGCAGGTACAGGACGAGGGCCCGCCCGCGCCGGACGTCGCCGGGCACGGCCTGCGCACCGAGGACGGCGCGCGCGAAATGGTCGGCCTGCGCGGGCCGGACGCCGGGGACGAGCAGCAGCCGCCACGGGTCGGCGCGCAGCCGCTCGGCGGCGTCGGGGCCGAGCCGGGCGGCGGCGCGGGCCGCCAGCCGTGCGGGCACCCCCGCCGAGCCGAACAGCTCGGCGAGGTCGCGCAGGCCGTCCTGCGCGTTCCGGGCCGGCTCCGGGGCCGGCGGCGGAGCGGGTTCCGCTGCTCGCCGGCCCTCCAGCGCCCCGGCGGCGGCCTCGGCGGCGCGCATGGCCGCCGCGGCGCGCGCGGCCCGGTCGGCCGGAGAGGGCTCGTCCGGCGTGCGGCCGTCCGGCGTGCGGTCGGTTGGCGTGCGGTCGGTGCTGTCGGTCACGGGCTTCCTGTAGCGGTGTCGGAGACGTCGTCGAGCGCGCCGCGAATCTCGGTCGGGAGCGTCACGTCCTCGCTCTCCAGGATCGCGCCGAGCTGCGCGGCGGTGCGGGCGCCGACGATCGGCGCGGCGACGCCCTCGCGGTCGCGGACCCACGCCAGCGCCACCGCGAGCGGCGAGCGGCCGAGGCCCTCGGCGGCGGTCACCACCGACTCCACGATGCGGGCGCACTCCTCGTCCAGGTACGGCTGGACGAACTCGGCGAAGTGCGGGGCCGCGGCGCGCGACCCGGCGGGGATGCCGGTGCGGTACTTCCCGGTGAGCACGCCCCGGCCGAGCGGCGACCACGGCAGCAGCCCGGCCCCGGCGTCCAGCACGGCCGGCACGACCTCGCGCTCGATGTCGCGGCGCAGCAGCGAGTACTCCAGCTGCGCCGACACCACCGGCGCGCGGCCCGGCCAGGCGCGCTGCCAGGCGGCGGCCTTGGCGACCTGCCAGCCGGCGTAGTTCGACACCCCGACGTAGCGGGTGCGGCCGGACGCGACCGCCTCGTCCAGCGCCGACAGCGTCTCCTCCAGCGGCGTCGCCGGGTCGTAGACGTGCAGCTGCCACAGGTCGACGTGGTCCAGGTCCATCCGGTCCAGGGAGGCGTCCAGGGCGCGCAGCAGGTGCCGGCGGGAGCCGTCGTAGCGGCCGTTCGGCCTGATCGCGGCCTTCGTGGCGATCACGAGGCCGTCCCGGTCGACCGTCTCGCGCAGCAGGTGGCCGAGGATCCGCTCGCTGACGCCGCCGGTGTAGACGTCGGCGGTGTCCACCAGCGTGCCACCGGCCTCCACGAACGCGACGAGCTGCGCCGCGGCCTCGTCCGGGTCGGTGTCCTGCCCCCAGGTCATGGTGCCGAGGCCCAGCCGGGACACCAGCAGCCCGCTCCGCCCGAGGTGACGCTCTTTCATAGGCGGCCAATGTAGCGGTCCGCGCCGGGCGCGCGGAAAGCGAGCGATCATCCGCGCGGATCTCCCCGTCCGGCGCAAAGATCCCTGGTGGGATCTATTGCCGGGGGGCGCCGCCGGGCTAAAGTTCGCAGCCATGGCGCCACCCCCGTTCTCCATGTACTCGCCGAAGTCGCCGGACGGCGACTTCGGCCCGGCCGTGGCGCCGGTGTTCGGCGCGGGGCCGGGCGACGATCCCGGCTACCTCGCCTCGCTGCGCGCCGGGACCGAGCTCGGCCGGCTGCGCGCGATGATGCTGGTGCTGCTCGCCGCGCCCGTCCTCATCCTGGCGATCATGCCGCTGATCGTGGAGGACGGCCGCGGGGACACGCCCCCGTGGATCTACGCGCCGCTGGCCGCCGCCGCGCTGGTCGCGCTGCTGGCCGGCCCGCGCGCGCCGCGGCCGATCCGGCCGGGGGCCGCGCCCGCCGCGCCCGCCGCGGCGGCCCGGGCGGCGCTGATGGTGTTCCGGCAGGCGGTGCTGCTGCGGTTCGCGCTGGCCGAGGGCGTCATCCTGCTGGGCCTGCCGCTGGCGATGGTCGGGCACAGCGAGCTGGTGTTCGTCGCCGGGTTCGCGGTCGGCTACCCGATGCTGGTCTGGCTGGCGCTGCCCACGCGCGGCGGAGTGGAGCGGATGCGGCGGCGGCTGGAGTCGCTGGGCGCCGAGACGCACCTGTGGGCCGTCCTGCTCGCGGCCCCGCCGCCCCCGCCCGCCGACGCGTCGTAGCCTTCCCCGGCGGCAGTCCTCCCGCGGACCGGGCCGCGCCCCCGGCGATCAGAGCCAGCCGCTCTTGCGGAGCCGCCGGAACAGCAGCACGCACGCGACGGCCATCACCGCGATGACCAGCGGATACCCGACGGTCCAGTGCTTCTCCGGCATGTGGTCGAAGTTCATCCCGTAGATCCCGGCGATCGCGGTCGGCACCGCGATGATCGCCGCCCACGCGGAGATCTTGCGCATGTCCTCGTTCTGCTGCTTGCCGAGCAGCGCCAGATGTGCGGTCAGCACGCTGTTGAGCAGCTCGTTGTGCGCGTCGACCTGCCCGTCCACGCGCAGCAGGTGGTCCAGGACGTCGCGGAAGTACTCGCGGGTGGAGCCGCATTCGGCGACCCGGCCCTTGACGATCTCCTGCAGCACCGGGACGAGCGGGTCCTCGGCGCCGCGGAACTCCAGCACCTCCCGCTTGAGGGAGTAGATGTCGGCGGTGACGTCCCGCGCGCGCGGGTCGAACACGGCCCGCTCCAGCCCGATGATGTCGACCTCCACCTCGTGCGCCACGAGCCCGTACCGGTCGACGACCTCGTCGCACACCAGGTAGAGGACGGCGGTCGCGCCGTGCTTGAGCAGCTCCGGCGACTCCTCCAGCCGCGCGCGGACCGGGCCGAGCGGGTTCCCCGCGCCGTGCCGGACGGTGACGACGAAGTCCCGGCCGAGGAAGACCATGATCTCGCCGACCTCGATGTCGGACGTCTCGTCGATGTAGGTGAGCGTCTTCAGCACCACGAACAGCGTGTCGTCGTAGCGCTCCATCTTGGGCCGCTGGTGCGCGGACACGGCGTCCTCGGCGGCCAGCGGATGCAGGCTCAGCTCCTCCTTGACCAGGTCGAACTCGGCCTCGTCCGGCTCGAAGAGGCCGATCCACAGGAAGCAGTCGCCGTCCTCGCGGGCGAGGTCGAAGGCGTCGCTGATGTCGCCGTCGATGTCGCGGCGCGTCCCGCCCGCGTAGATGGCCTTGTCCACGATCACGGTACGCATTCTCCCGCATCCGCGCCGAGCTCCGGCTGAATGCCGGAGATCTCCTAGAGTGGCCGCTGTGACAACCCTTCTCCTGGTGAGGCATGGCCTGACCGCGATGACCGGCCCGGTGCTCGCCGGATGGACGCCCGGCGTGCGCCTCGACGACCGCGGCCGCGCCCAGGTCACCGCGCTCGCCGCCCGGCTGGCGTCCCTCCCGCTCGCCGCAGTCGTGTCCAGCCCCCTCGAACGCTGCGCCGAGACCGCCGGGGCGATCGCGTCCGGGCACGCCCCGCCCATCGAGAAGATCGAGTCCGACGAGCGGTTCGGTGAGGTCCGCTACGGCGACTGGACGGGCCGCCCCCTCAAGGAGCTCGCCGAGGAGCCGCTGTGGCGGGTCGTGCAGGCGCATCCGAGCGCCGCGCGGTTCCCGGGCGAGGACGGCGAGTCCCTCGCCGCCGCGCAGCACCGAGCCGTCACCGCCGTCCGCGACTGGAACGCGCGCGTCGCCGCCGAGCACGGCCCGGACGCCCTGTACGCCGTGTGCAGCCACGGCGACATCATCAAGTCGATCGTCGCCGACGCCCTCGGCCTCCACCTGGACCAGTTCCAGCGGATCCAGGCCGATCCCGCGTCGCTCACCGTGATCCGCTACACCGAGACGCGGCCGTTCGTCGTCCGGGTCAACGACACCGGCGGCGACGTCGCCGCCCTGGTTCCCGAACCGGCGGCGGAACGTTCCGGAAAAGACGGACTCGGGGCGAGTGACGCAGCCGTCGGCGGCGGCGCGTAGGGTCAATGCCATGCCCGTCATCTCCTACGACCTGCCGGAGCGTTTCGTCGCCGGCGCCGTCGGGCGGCCCGGCGACCGCGCCTTCTACCTGCAGGCCCGCTCCGGCCGCCGCGTCACCAGCGTCGGGCTGGAGAAGTTCCAGGTGACGCTGCTCGCCGAGCGCCTGGAGGAACTGCTGGACGAGGTGCTGCGGCGCAGCGGCGGGGACGCCCCGGTGCCCGCCGTCGCCCCGTCCGAGCTGCAGGACGACGGCCCCCTCGACCAGCCGGTGGAGGAGGAGTTCAGGGTCGGCGCGATGGCGCTCGCCTGGGACCCCGACGACGAGCAGGTCGTCATCGAGGCGCAGGAGGTCACCGAGACCGAGGAGGAACCCGAGGTCGGCGAGGACGACCCCGCCATCGTGGTGCTGCGGGTCCGGATCAGCGCCGCGCAGGCCCGCGCGTTCGCCGAGCGCGCGCTGAAGGTCGTCGCCGCCGGGCGCCCCCCGTGCCCGCTGTGCGGCCTGCCGCTCGACGGCGACGGGCACGTCTGCCCCCGCCAGAACGGCTATCTGGGCTGAGATGACCCCCCCTTCGTGCTGGATCATGGACGACGCGGCCGGGAGAATGAGCGCATGACGCAGTCCTCCCGGGACCGGGCGCCCGCCGGCGGCGCCGGCGGCGACGCGCCCGGACGCCCGGTGTCCCCCCGCGACGCGGCCGCCGCCGAGCGGCTGCTGTCGGCCGGGCGCCTCGCCGTGGAGGGCCGCCTCGTCCAGGCGTCCAACGCCACCCTGTACTGCTCGATCGAGCACGACGGCCGGACCGCCAACTGCGTCTACAAGCCCGTCGCCGGCGAACGCCCGCTGTGGGACTTCCCCGACGGCACCCTCGCCGAGCGCGAGGTCGCCGCCTACGAAGTCTCCAAGACCATGGGGTGGGGCACCGTCCCGCCCACCGTCCACCGCGACGGCCCCTACGGCCCCGGCATGGTGCAGCTCTGGGTGGAGCCCGACCCCGACGTAGACCTCGTCGTCCTGTCCCGCTCCGACGACGAGGCGATCCGCCGCATGGCGGTGTTCGACGCGGTCGTCAACAACGCCGACCGGAAGATCGGCCACATGCTGCCGCCCGGTGACGGCCGCGTCTACGGCTGCGACCACGGCGTCTGCTTCTCCACCGAGTACAAGCTCCGCACCGTCCTGTGGCAGTGGCGCGGCAAGCCGCTCACTCCCGAGGCGCTCGAAGCCCTCGGCCGGGTCGAGGCGGGCCTCCGCGGCGACGGCGACCTCGGCGCCCGCCTCGCCGAACTCCTCACCGCAGACGAGGTCGACGCCACCCGCCGCCGGGTGGAGCTCATGCTCAAACACCGCATCCACCCCTACCCCCCGGAAGACTGGCCGGCGATTCCCTGGCCGCCCCTCTAGCCCAGGGCCCAAGGAACCCGCGCCGGCGGGGGTGGGGTCGAGGTTTAGGGGAAATTGGCGAAGTGCTGGAATTGGGGGATGTGTACGGCGATCGTCAGTGTCGAGCCCTCCTCTCCGGTGCCGGTCCTCGTGGTGGGGGTCCGGGACGAGTTCATCGCGCGGCAGTGGGAGGGGCCGGGGCGGCACTGGGCGGAGCGGCCCGGGCTCGTCGGGGGGCGTGACCTGCGGGCGGGCGGGACATGGCTGGCGGTGGAGCCGGCGGCGCCGCGGCTGGCGGTCGTGCTGAACGGGCGCGGGCGGATGGCGCCGGAGGCGGCGCGGTCCTCGCGCGGGGAGCTGCCGCTGCGGGTGGCGGCCGAGGGCAAGCTCGGCGAGCTGGATCTGGCGCTGTTCGACCCGTTCCATCTCGTCGGCGCGGAACCGGACCGGGTCCGGCTGTGGAGCTGGGACGGGGAGACCCTCGGCGAGCGGGAGCTCGGGCCCGGCCTGCACATGATCGTCAACAGCGGGCTGGAGGGCGAGGGGCAGCTGGAGGGGGAGACCGAGGACGCCTACATGGCGGCGCGGCTGGCGCACTTCCGGCCGCGGCTGGCCGCCGCGCCGCGTCCCGAACCCGGGGCGGACGAGCCGGTGGAACGGGCGTGGGGCGCCTGGTTCCCACTGGTGAACGGGGACGGGCTGCCCCGAGCCGACCACCGGGCGCTGCTCCCGCTGCTGGACCTCGGCGACGGGCGGGTCTGGGGCACGACCTCGGTGAGCCTGGTCGCGCTCGGCCGGGGCGTCCGGTACGACTTCTCCGCCGCGCCGGGCGAGGGCGACGCCTGGTCCCGGGTGCTGTAGACGATTCCGGCTGCGATGGTGTGACGCTGGGTGCTAAATTGGCCACTTAATGCGATCTTCGTCAGGGGTGGCCGGCGGGGCCGCGCCCGTCGCCGCCCGGCTCGTCGCGCCGGCGGGACGCGGCGGCGGTGAGGGCCGCGTCGCGGACGGGACGCCGGAGGCCCGCCGCCCGCCGCGGTTCCGGGCCCGCCACCTCGACCAGACCGCGTTCTCATGACCGCGCACGCCGGCCTGGAGGCGCGCAAGCCGCCGGCGGACGCCGCGGACCGCGCCGCGGCGGAGCCGGTGCGGAGCCGCAGCCCCTCCCGGCTCGCGTGGGAGCGGTTCCGGCGCGACCGGACCGCCGTCGCGTCCCTCGCCGTGCTGATGCTGATCACGGCGTTCGCGGCGCTGGCGCCGCTGTGGGCGCACCTGACCGGCCACCCCTACGCCGCGACGTTCCCGCGCACGGGCCTGGACGCGGGCGGGCAGCCCCGCGGCCCCGGCGCCGGGTTCCCGCTCGGCGCCGACCAGCTCGGCCGCGACGTCCTCGTCCGCGCCGCCTACGGGGCGCGGATCTCGCTGACCGCCGGGATCGGCGCGGCGGCGCTCGCCTCGGCCGCCGGGACCCTCGCCGGGACCCTCGCCGGGTTCGCCGGGGGAGCCCTGGACACGCTGCTGGCCCGGCTGATGGACATGGTCCTCGCGCTGCCCTACCTGCTCGTGGCGATCATGCTGGCGACCACCGTGCGGGTCTCCTCCTCCGCCGCGAGCCTCGCGATGACGATCCTCGTCATCGCGTTCTTCTCGTTCGCCGCGTACGGCCGCACCATCCGCGGGCAGGTGCTGTCGCTGAAGCAGAGCCAGTTCATCGAGGCGGCCCGCGCCCTCGGCGCGTCCGACGCCCGGATCATGGCGGGGGAGATCCTGCCGAACCTCGCCGCGCCGATCACCGTGCTGACCTCGCTGCTCATCCCGTCCTCGATCGTGTCGGAGGCGACGCTGTCCTTCCTCGGCGTCGGGGTGCGGCCGCCGATGCCGAGCTGGGGGTCGATGCTCGGCGAGGGCGGCGACGCGTTCCGCACCGCCTGGTGGCTGCTCGCCGTCCCCGGCTCCCTGCTGCTGGCGACGACGCTGGCGTTCAACCTGCTCGGCGACGGCGTCCGCAACGCCTTGGACCCGCGCGGCGAACGCGCCGCCGGCGGGAGGTGACCGGCCCGTGCCGAGGCTCGTCGTCCGCCGCCTGCTGTACGCGGTCGTGGTGCTGTGGCTGGTGTCCACGCTGACGTTCGTGATCCTGCACGTCTCGCCCGTCCCGGTGGAGCGCGTCCTCGGCGGGCCCCTCGCCACCGCCGAGACGTTCGCGCAGATCCGCCGCAACCTGGGCCTGGACCGGCCGATCCTCGTCCAGTACTGGCGGTTTCTCGCGCGGCTGCCGCGCGGCGACCTCGGCGACTCCTACGTCAACGGGTCGCCGGTCACGGCGCTGATCGGCGACCGGCTCCCCACGACGCTCTGCCTGGTCTCCGGCGCGGCGGTGCTGTGGTTCGCGGGCGGCCTCGTCACCGGCGTGGCGTGCGCGGCGCGGCCGCGGAGCGTGCGGGACCGGACCGTCACGGTGTTCGTGCTGGCCGGCCTGTCCACGCCGCCGTTCGTGATGGCGCTGGCGCTGCTGTACCTGTTCACGACGGGGCTCGGCGCGGCCGGCGTCCACGTGTTCGAGGCCGGCCCGCCCCTGCAGGAGAACTTCCTCCGCCGGATGGTCCTGCCGTGGTTCGCGCTGGCGTTCCTGATGATGGCCGCCTACTCGCGCCTCACCCGCGCGTCGATGCTGGACGTCCTGAGTGAGGACTACGTGCGCACGGCGCGGGCCAAGGGGCTGCCGGAGCGCCGCGTCGTCCGCCGGCACGCGCTGCGGGCGGCGCTGACCCCGGTCGTCACCCAGCTCGGCATCGACCTCGGCGGCCTGATCGGCTCCACGATCGTCACCGAGAAGGTGTTCGGGCTGCAGGGCGTGGGGCAGCTCGTCTACCAGTCCATCGCGGCCGGCGACACCCCGGTGATCATCGGGGTGACGCTGCTGGTGACGTTCTCGGTGACCGTGGCGAACCTCCTGGTCGACATCGGTTACGCGTTCCTGGACCCGCGTCTCCGCCACGCCTGACCGGTCCGGGCGCGGTTCCCCCGCCCCTCCTGGGGACATTTGCCGTGATCTCGGAGGAATGTCACGAGCAGCGCATGGATAAGCTTTCGGTATGCGATCGTGGCCCGCCTCCGAAGTCCCCAGCCTGCCCGACGCGGGCCTCCCCGCGGCCGACCGTCCGCTGGCCCTCCACGACACCGGCACGGGCACGGCGCGTCCCACCGCCCCGGGCGACACCGCCCGCATGTACGTGTGCGGCATCACCCCCTACGACGCGACCCACATCGGCCACGCCAACACCTACCTGGCGTTCGACCTCGTCAACCGCGTCTGGCGCGACCTCGGGCACCGGGTCTGCTACGTGCAGAACGCCACCGACGTCGACGACCCGCTCCTGGAACGTGCCGAGCAGACCGGCGAGGACTGGCGCGCCCTCGCCGACCGGGAGATCCAGTTGTTCCGCGAGGACATGACCGCGCTGCGGATCCTGCCGCCGGACCGGTACATCGGCGCGGTCGAGGCGATCCCGCTCGTCGTGGAGATGATCGAGAAGCTGCGCGGCCGCGACGCCGCCTACGAGGTCGACGGCGACGTCTACTTCCCGGTCGAGTCCGACCCCTCGTTCGGGCGGGTCAGCCGGCTGACCCGCGCGGGCATGGCGCCGCTGTTCGCCGAGCGCGGCGGCGACCCCGACCGGCCCGGCAAGCGCGACCCCCTCGACCCCCTGCTGTGGATGGCGCGCCGCACCGGCGAGCCCGGCTGGGACTCCCCGTTCGGCGAGGGCCGCCCCGGCTGGCACGTCGAGTGCTCGGCGATCTCCGTCGAGTACCTCGGCATGGCGTTCGACGTCGAGGGCGGCGGTTCCGACCTCGCCTTCCCGCACCACGAGATGAGCGCCGCGCACGCCCAGGTCGCCACCGGCGAGCGCCCCCACGCCCGCGCCTACGTCCACGCCGGCATGGTCGGCCTGGACGGCGAGAAGATGTCCAAGTCGCGTGGCAACCTGGTGTTCGTGTCGAAGCTGCGGGACGCCGGAACCGACCCGATGGCGATCCGGCTGGCGCTGCTGGCCCACCACTACCGCGCCGACTGGGAGTGGACGGGCGACGCGCTGGACGGGGCGGCCGGCCGCCTCGCCCGCTGGCGCGCCGCGGCGGCCCGCCCGTCCGGCCCGCCCGCCGCCCCGCTGGCCGCCACGGTCCGCGGGCACCTGGCCGACGACCTCGACGCCCCCGCCGCACTCGCCGCCATCGACGCCTGGGCCGCCCACGACGGCCCCGACGAGCAGGCCCCGGCCCAGGTCAGGGCCATCGCCGACGCACTCCTCGGCATCGCCCTCTGACCCCCGGGCGGCTCACCTCGAGCACGTAGCGGCCGCACGTCACAGCAGGCCCGCCAGCTTGTACAGCACCAGCGAGCCGGCGACGGCCACGTTCAGGCTGCTGCCATGCCCCACCATCGGGATCTCCACGGCGAGGTCGAGCAGGTCGAGCGCCTCCGCGGGGATGCCGGTCTGCTCGTGCCCGAGCACGGCGACCGTCCGGACCCGGGCGGCGGGCAGGTCGGCGAGCCGCACCGCCTCGTCGGCGAGTTCCACGCCGACGACCCTGGACCCGGCCTCCCGCTGACGCTCCAGCCAGCCGGGCGGGTCGTTCACCCAGTGGACGCAGGCGGGCCGCCGCAGCGTGTTGCCGCGTTCGAGGGCCTCCGGCACCCAGGAGAACCGGGGGACGGCCATGCAGGCGCCGACCGCGTCGCACGTGCGCAGCAGCGTCCCGAGGTTGGCGCCGTGCAGCGGCCACAGCGGCGCGACGACGAGATGGTCCCAGCAGGAATGGGCGCGGTGGCGGCGCTGCCTGCGGAGCTCGCGCGGGGCCCGGACCCGGATCGCCGAGCCGCTCGACCGCCGGCTCACCAGGGCAGGGCGCTACCGCCCTCCAGCAGAGAGAAGATCATGATCGGCGCACTTCGCGGCGTGCGCGGGCCGTCACCGGGGATGCAACGCGATCGAGTGTAACCCGCTACGCCGGCCCCCGCCCGGGATCACGGCGGCGCAGGTAGCGTTCGAACTCGCGGGCGATGGCGTCGCCGCTCGCCTCCGGCAGCTCGGTGGCGTCCTTCTGCTCCTCCAGCGTCCGGACGTACTCGGCGACCTCGGAGTCCTCCTCGGCGAGCTCGTTGACGCCGTGCTCCCAGGCGCGCGCCTCCTCCGGCAGTTCGCCGAGCGGGACGGTGACGTCCAGCAGATCCTCGACCCGGCGCAGCAGCGCGAGCGTCGCCTTCGGCGACGGCGGCTGCGCGACGTAGTGGGGGACCGCCGCCCACAGCGACACCGTGTCGAGGTCGGCCTTCGCGCACGCGTCCTGCAGCACCCCGAGGATGCCGGTCGGCCCCTCGTAGCGGGCCGGCTCCAGATGCAGCGTGCTGACGAGCCCGGCCTCCGACGCGGCGCCGGTGACGGGCACCGGCCGGGTGTGCGGGGCGTCGGCCAGCAGCGCGCCCAGCAGGACGACGTTGCGGATCTCGAGCTCCAGCATCAGCCCGACCAGCTCCCGGCAGAACGACCGCCACCGCATGTTCGGCTCGATCCCGTGCAGCAGGACGACGTCCTTGCCGCTCGGCAGCCGCGCCCACGACACCCGCGTCGTCGGCCAGGTGATGCCGCGGGTCTCCCCGTCGGCCATCTCCACGATCGGGCGGGTGACCTGGAAGTCGTAGTAGTCGTCGGGATCGAGCTCGGCGATGGGCACCGCTTCCCAGGTCGACTCCAGATGCGCGATCACCCCGCTGGCGGCCTCCCCCGCGTCGTTCCACCCCTCAAAGGCGGCCACGAGCACCGGATCGACGAGTTCCGGCACGCTTTCGAGCTCGACCACGCGCTGCCTCCTTCCGACGCCCGGGTACAGCGTCACCGATGGGGGCGTCATTCCCGGGGTCGGGGGCCCCGCTCATGATCGGTGGCTGTCAGCCTACGTCCTGACAGTGACGTACCCCACCCCTCACGAGCCAGACCCCCGCGCTGTACGCCCGCGGCGGAACGCCGGACGACGTTCGCGGCCCGGAAAGGGGCCGCAGGCCGGCCGCGGGTCACGGCCGGGTCACTTCCCGTGCGGGGTGGTGTGCACGATCAGCACGTCGCACGTCGCCCGGTGCGACAGGTTCGCCGGGACGGACCCGAGGATCCGGCCGGCCAGGCTGTTCAGGCCCCGGTTGCCGATCACGACGAGTCCCGCCTCGCGCTCCTTCGCCAGCTTGGAGATCACGTCGACGGCGTCGCCCTCCACCGCGACCTGCTCGATGTCGGTGGCGCCCGCCGCGACCGCCCGCTCCCGCGCGGCCCGCAGCGCGTCGTCGGCGGGCGTGGAGCCCTGCACCTTGTAGGCCAGGTCCCCGAGCCGGTCGGCGGCGGTCGCGCGCTCCCGCTCGGGCATGGGGCTGTAGGCGGAGGCCAGCAGGAGGGTGGCGCCGGTGGCCGCGGCCAGCTGCGCGGCGCGGTCCACCGCGCGGAACGAGGAGTCGGAGCCGTCGGTGCCGACGAGGATGATGCGGTACGCGCTCATGCCGTTCCTTACCCGTTGGTAGTCACTGCTGGCACGGTATCGGTCCGGTGACCCGTCCGTCACCGTCTCTTTGCACACACCGTCCAAGAGAAGCCGCGCGCCCGGCGGGGCTCGGGCGCCCGTCCCGGCGCGCGGGCGGCCGTGAGCGTCCCGCGACCCTACGGTTATGGTGGGGTTACATGAGAACCCCCACACCGCGTCCCCCGCATCGCCCCGTAGCGGAACGCCGCGCATGAGCGCCGGGACCCGGGGCGGCCTGCAGGCCGTGCTGTTCGACATGGACGGCCTCCTCATCGACTCCGAGCGCATCTGGCTGGAGGTCGAGTCCGAGGTGATGGCGTGGCTGGGCGGGGAGTGGAGCCCGGCCCACCAGGAACGGCTCGTCGGCGGCTCCCTCTCCGTCGCCGTCGACTACATGCTGGAGCTGACCGGCGCCGCCGCCGACCCCGCGGAGGTCGGCCGGCGGATGCTGGACGGCATGGCCGAGCGGCTCACCGCCTGCGTCCCGATGATGCCCGGCGCGAAGGAGCTGCTCGCCGGGGTCCGCGCCGCGGGCGTCCCGGCCGCGCTGGTGTCCTCCAGCCACCGGCGGCTGATCGAGCCGGTGCTCGACGCCATCGGCCGCGAGCACTTCGCGCTGAGCGTCGCCGGTGACGAGGTCGCCCGCACCAAGCCCGCCCCCGAGCCGTACCTGACCGCCGCCGCGGGGCTCGGCGCCGACCCGGCCCGCTGCGTCGTCCTGGAGGACTCCCCGAACGGTGTCGCGTCGGGGGAGGCCGCCGGCTGCGCCGTCGTCGCCGTCCCCGGCCTCCTGCCGATCCCGCCCGCGCCGGGACGCACCGTGGTCTCCTCGCTCCGCGACGTCGACCCGGAGATGCTCCGCTCGCTCGCCGCCTGAGCGCCTCACCCGACCCCCGCCCACCCGATACCTGGGGGCTGCCGCCCAGGGGGCGGTACCTAGGGGACGGCTCACGCCGGAGGAGGAGATCCGCCCGCCCGCAAACCGTCCGCCCGGAGGAGCGGAAACGGCACTTCACGTGTGACGATGGGAAGAGCACCACCGTACGGAGTGAGGGGCCGGCATGAGTGACGCAGCCATTTTCGCGATCAGCCTCGGAGTGACCCTGGTGGGGCTCGTGATCAGCTGGGGCGCCTACCGCCGCCGCGGCGCGGGCACCGGCCTGCGCGGCGCCGCCCTGTCCCTGGTGCCGCTGGCGGCGGCGCTGACGGGGGTGACGGAGTTCTTCATCGACCTCGCGTTCAGCCCCGTGAAGTGGGCGGGCGTCGGCGTGGCCGGGCTCGCGGTGCTGCTCTACCTGACGTCCGGGGCGATGCTCAGCCGCCGCGACGCGGCCTCCGGCGGCGGGAAGGCCGCCGGCGAGGGGGGCCGCAAGGCCGCGGGCCGCGGCGCCGAGTCCAAGGGGGCCGTGCAGGGGCCCGCCGGGGGCCGCGACCCGGAGATGGCGGAGATCGAGAAGATCCTGCGCGACCGCGGCATCTCCTGACCGGAACCGGACCGGTTCCGAGCGGCGCGGGCCGGCGGGCCGGGACGTCCCCAGGCGACCCGGGGACGTCCCGGCCCGCCGTATTCTGTGCTGGGACGGGCTGACCTGCGGAGAATCGGTCTCAGAACGGACTCAGTACGGTAAAGCTTGCCGGTCTAGACCGGCTTTGAGTTGCCTGTCTCGGTAGTGGCGAACGTACTATTCGGGCGATTTGTCGGAAGTGGCGTTCGGGTGCGTGTGTCCCAGGTGACGACGAGATCACAAGTCAGATACGGGTACTGGCGAAGGTCGCTTCACGGATGGACAGTCGTGCCCGAAGGACTACGTTTCCCTTCAGCAAACGCGGCGTAACGGGCACGGGGGCAGCGGATGATCCCGCGACCGCCGGTCGGACGCCGGCGGCATGGCCGAACCAGTGGCCGGACGGTAGGAGGTATGGAGCGTGGCCGCACCCCTTGAGGTGACCGGGTCCGACACCGAGGCGCAGCCGGAATCGGTTCTCGCCGGTGTCGACAGCAAGAAGATCCAGGGCCGCTCCCTCGGTCAGATCGCCTGGATGAGGCTGAAGCGCGACAAGGTCGCGCTGACCGGCGCCGTCATCGTGATCGTGCTGATCCTGGTCGCGATCTTCGGCCCTATCTTCGTGCAGAACCCGCTGACGTACCACCAGAACCTGATCGACCCGACCTACAACCGGCCCAAGACCGGCTTCTGGCACTCGGGGATCAGTGGCGACCACTGGCTCGGCGTCGAGCCCGGCACCGGCCGCGACCTGCTGGCCCGCATCGTGCACGGCGCCCGGATCTCGCTGCTGGTCTCCTTCCTCGCCACCCTGCTGTCGGTGGTCATCGGGACGGTCATGGGCATCACCGCCGGCTATTTCGGCGGCTGGGTCGACTACCTGATCAGCCGCGCCATGGACGCCTTCCTCGCGTTCCCGCTGCTGCTGTTCGCGATCGCCCTGGTCGGCGTGGTGTCCGATGGAGCGTTCGGCCTGAACGGCAACGGGCTGCGGATCTCGGTCCTGGTCGTCGTCATCGGGTTCTTCAACTGGCCCTACATCGGCCGCATCATCCGGGGCCAGACGCTGTCGCTGCGCGAACGGGAGTTCGTCGACGCCGCCCGCAGCATGGGCGCGCGCAACTCCTACGTGCTGTTCAAAGAGGTCCTGCCGAACCTCGTCGCGCCGATCCTGGTCTACTCGACCCTGCTGATCCCGACCAACATCCTGTTCGAGGCGGCGCTGTCGTTCCTCGGCGTCGGAGTGATCCCGCCGACGCCGTCGTGGGGCGGCATGCTCACACTGGCCGTGCCGATCTACTCCTCGGACCCGATGTACATGATCATCCCCGGCATGGCGATCTTCATCACCGTCCTCGCCTTCAACCTCTTCGGTGACGGGCTGCGGGACGCTCTCGACCCTCGGGGCAAGTGACTCGGGTCCATTCGGCCCGTCTATTTGAAGGGGTGCGCCTGCACATGAAAACAATGAGACCAATCGCGGTCTTCGCGGCCGGTCTGGTCGCGGCCGCGGGGCTCGCCGCCTGCGGCGGCGGTGACTCGGGAGGGTCGGGGAGCGGCCCCGGCTACAACGCCGGTGTCAACGAGGTCGTCAACAAGTCGGACAAGAAGGGCGGCACGCTCAAGCTGGCCGACTCCGACGACTGGGACTCGCCGGACCCCGGCAACACCTATTACGCGTTCTCCCAGAACTTCGCCCGTCTCTACGGCCGGGGCCTGACCACCGCCAAGGCGGCGGCGGGCACCGACAGCCTGGAGATCGTCCCTGACCTGGCCACCGACATGGGCCAGTCCAGCGACGGCGGCAAGACCTGGACGTACAAGCTGCGGACCGGCGTCAAGTACGACGACGGCACCACGGTCACGTCCAAGGACGTGAAGTACGCCGTCGAGCGCAGCAACTTCACCAAGGAGCTGCAGCTCGGGCCGAAGTACTTCAAGCAGTACCTCGTCGACAACAAGCCCGCCTACAAGGGCCCGTACGACGACAAGAGCGACGAGGGTCTGAAGTCGATCGAGACCCCCGACGACCAGACGATCGTGTTCCACCTGAACGAGCCGTTCCAGGAGTTCGACTACCTGGTCGCGATGTCGCAGACCATCCCGGTGCCGAAGGCCAAGGACACCGGCACCAAGTACGAGACCGCGATGCTCTCCAGCGGTCCGTACAAGGTCGACAACTACACGCGCGGCAAGTCCATGACGCTGTCGCGCAACCCGCATTGGAACCAGAGCACCGACCCGCTCCGCAAGGCGCTGCCGGACAAGATCGAAGTCCAGATCAAGCAGAACAGCGACGACATCGACCAGCGGCTGCTCGCCGGCTCGCTGGACATGGACATCGCCGGCGTCGGCGTCCAGGCCGGAACCCAGCCGAAGGTGCTGACCCCCGAGCAGAAGCCGTACGTCGACAACCCGGTCCAGGGCTTCCTGCGGTTCATGTCGCTGAACCAGCACGTCAAGCCGCTTGACAACATCCACTGCCGGCTGGCCGTGCAGTACGCGACCGACAAGGTCGCCGCGCAGACCGCCTACGGAGGCCCGCTGGCCGGCGGCGACATCGCCACCACCGTGCTGCCCCCGTCGGTGGACGGCTACACCAAGTTCGACCTGTACCCGCAGAAGCAGGCGTCGGGCGGCGGCCTCGACCAGGCGACCCTGGACAAGGCCAAGCAGGAGCTGCAGGCGTGCGGCAAGCCGGACGGCTTCAGCAGCAAGATCTCGGCGCGGTCGGACCGGCCGAAGGAAGTCGCTATGGCCGAGGCGATCCAGCAGAGCCTCGCCAAGGTCGGCATCAAGGTCAGCATCGTGCAGTTCCCGGCCGGTGACTACTTCAACAAGTACGTCGGCGTTCCGAAGTACGTGCACGACCACGGCATCGGCATGATGATCATGGCGTGGGCGGCCGACTGGCCCACCGGCTACGGCTTCCTCTCCCAGATCGTGCACGGTGCGGCGATCAAGCCGTCCGGTGGCAACAACCTCGCCGAGCTCGACGACCCGAAGGTCAACAAGGGTCTCGACGACGCGATCGCCACCTCGGACAAGGCGGCCCGCCTGAAGGCTTACGGTGAGGTCGACAAGCTGGTCATGCAGACCGCCACCGAGGTCCCGCTCATCTACGCCAAGGCCCTGATGTACCGGCCGAAGCGCGTCACGAACGCGGGCATCACGTACTACTACGGCGGAATGTACGACTACCTGAACATGGGCGTGGAGTAACACTCCGCTCGTCCGTGCGCATCTGAAGGCAGGTGAAGGCGACGCCCGCCGGCCGGCCGGGACCCACAGGTCCCGCCGGCCGGCGGGTGGGGCCGAGCAATGTGTTCGCATACATCATCCGGCGCCTCATCGGGGCCGTCGTCATGTTGCTGCTGGTCAGCCTGGTGACCTTCGGCATCTTCTTCTGGCTGCCGAAGCTGGCGGGGCAGACCACCGACCAGATCGCGGCCTCCTACGTGGGCAAGGCGCCGACCGCCGAGGCCATCCAGGACACCAAGGAGCGGCTGGGTCTCGACAAGCCCGTCGTGGTCCAGTACGGCAACTACCTGAAGGCGATCGCGGTCGGCAAGGACTACAAGGCCGGCCCCGTCACCGACCACTGCCCCGCGCCCTGCCTCGGCTACTCGTTCCGCAGCAGCCAGCCGGTCCTGGAGACGCTGCTCGACCGCGCCCCCGCGACGCTGTCGCTGTCGCTCGGCGCCGCGGTCGTCTGGCTCATCGGCGGCATCGCCACCGGTGTGGTGTCGGCGCTGCGCAGAGGATCGCTCTGGGACCGGGCGACGATGATCATCGCGTTGAGCGGCGTGTCGCTGCCGATCTACTTCACCGGCCTGGTCTCGCTCGCCCTGTTCTCCTACACCCTCAAGATCTTCCCGGGGGGCGGCAGCTACACCCCCTTCACCGACAATCCGGTGATGTGGTTCCAGGCGCTGGTGCTTCCCTGGGTGACGCTCGCGTTCCTGTACGCGGCGATGTACGCGCGGCTCACCAGAGCGGGCATGCTGGAGACGATGAACGAGGACTACATCCGCACCGCCCGCGCCAAGGGCCTGCCGGAGACGACCGTCGTCACCAAGCACGCGCTGCGGGCCTCGCTGACGCCGATCCTCACCATCTTCGGACTCGACCTCGGCCTGCTGCTCGGCGGCGCGGTCCTGACGGAGAACACCTTTGGCATCCCGGGGCTCGGCCAGCTCGCGATCAGCTCGATCCGCGGCGGTGACCTGCCCATGGTGCTCGGCGTGACGCTGCTCACGGCGGCGTCGATCGTCCTGATCAACTTGATCGTCGACATGCTGTACGCGGTCGTCGACCCGAGAGTGAGGCTTGGCTGATGACCGGCACCGCTCCCGCCTCGGACACCGCGGGCACCGGCGAGGCCCCGACCGCGTTCCTGGAGGTCCGGGACCTCAAGATCCACTTCCCGACGGACGACGGGCTGGTCAAGTCCGTCGACGGGCTGTCGTTCCAGCTGGAGCGGGGCCGCACGCTCGGCATCGTCGGAGAGTCCGGCTCGGGCAAGAGCGTGACCAGCCTCGGCATCCTCGGCCTGCACAACCGGCGCAACGCCGCCGTGTCGGGGGAGATCTGGCTGAACGGCAAGGAGCTGGTGAACGCCCCGCAGTCGGAGGTGCGCCGGCTCCGCGGCCGGGACATGGCGATGATCTTCCAGGATCCGCTGTCGTCGATGCACCCCTTCTACACGGTCGGCGCCCAGATCGTCGAGGCGTACCGCGTCCACAACGACGTCTCCAAGCAGGTGGCGCGCAAGCACGCCATCGACATGCTCGGCCGGGTCGGCATCCCGAAGCCGGACAAGCGGGTCGACGACTACCCGCACCAGTTCTCCGGCGGCATGCGGCAGCGCGCGATGATCGCGATGGCGCTGTCCTGCGACCCCGAGCTGCTGATCGCCGACGAGCCGACGACGGCGCTGGACGTGACCGTCCAGGCGCAGATCCTGGACCTGATCCGCGACCTGCAGCAGGAGTTCAACTCGGCGGTCATCATGATCACCCATGATCTCGGGGTGGTCGCGGAGCTGGCGGACGACATCCTGGTCATGTACGCGGGCCGGGCCGTGGAGTACGCCTCCGTCGAGAACGCCTTCCACCGGCCGCTGCACCCCTACACGTGGGGGTTGCTCGGGTCGATGCCGCGGCTGGACCGCGAGCGCAGCGAACGGCTGTTGCCGATCAAGGGCTCGCCGCCCAGCCTGATCAACGTCCCGTCCGGGTGCGCTTTCCATCCGCGCTGCCCCTACAAGGACCTGAACGGCGACAAGTGCACGACCGTGCGGCCCGAGCTGGTCGAGGTCGAGCCCGGCCACAGGGCGGCGTGCCATCTCCCGCTGGCGAAGAAGCGGGAGATCTGGAACGACGAGATCCGGCCGAAGCTGTGACGAGCACGGGTGGGAACGAGACTGTGAGCACATCCAAGACCCCGGCCGAGGAGACCCCGGCCGGCGAGACCCCGGCCGAGGAGACCCGGCCCGCGCCGAAGCGTCCCGCGGACGGCGAGCCGCTGCTGGAGGTGGAGAACCTCGGCAAGCACTTCCCCGTGACCGCGGGGCTGCTGCGCCGGCAGGTCGGGGCGGTGAAGGCCGTCGACGGCGTGTCCTTCTCGGTCCGCAAGGGCGAGACCCTCGGGCTGGTGGGGGAGTCCGGCTGCGGCAAGTCCACCACCGGCCGGATGATCATGCGGCTGCTGGACCCGAGCTTCGGGAAGATCACCTTCGAGGGGCACGACATCACCAAGATGTCGCAGGGCCGGCTCCGGCCGCTCCGCCGCGACCTCCAGATGATCTTCCAGGACCCGTATTCGTCGCTGAACCCGCGCAAGACCGTCGGTGCGATTGTCGGGGCCCCGTTCCGGCTGCAGAACATCGAGGCCAAGCAGGGCGTTAAGAAGGCCGTCCAGGAGATCCTGGAACTCGTCGGCCTGAACCCCGAGCACTACAACCGCTACCCGCACGAGTTCTCCGGCGGTCAGCGGCAGCGCATCGGGATCGCCCGCACCCTCGCCCTCAAGCCGAAGCTGATCGTCGCGGACGAGCCGGTGTCGGCGCTGGACGTGTCGGTGCAGGCGCAGGTCGTCAACCTGCTGGAGGACCTGCAAGACGAGCTCGACCTCACCTACGTGGTGATCGCGCACGACCTGTCGGTCGTCCGGCACATCTCCGACCGCGTCGCCGTCATGTACCTCGGCAAGATCGTCGAGATCGCGGACCGCGCGGACCTGTACCAGCGGCCCATGCACCCCTACACGAACGCGCTGCTGTCGGCGGTGCCGATCCCGGACCCGAGCGAGCGCGGCGAGCGCAAGCGGATCCGGCTGCAGGGCGACGTGCCGAGCCCGCTCGACCCGCCGCCCGCGTGCCGGTTCCACACCCGGTGCTGGAAGGCGCAGGACATCTGCAAGCAGGTCGAGCCGCCGCTGGTCGAGCTCAGCCCCGGCCACCAGGCCGCCTGCCACTTCCCGGAGAACACCACCGTCAGCGCCACCGACGCGGTCGCCAAGGCCGCGGTCGCGCCCGCCGCACCGGCGGCCGACGCGGCGCCCGCGGGCTCGGCCGAGCCCGCGCCCGAGTAACGCCCCCGCGGGTCACCGCGGAACGCGCCGCGGCCGGGCCTTCCCGGCGCGGCCTCCCGCACGGCGAAGGACCCGGCCCCCTCCACGTGGAGGGGGCCGGGTCCTTCGCCATATCGGTCCCGCGGACGGGCGCTATCCGGTCGAGATGGCCTTCAGGACGTCCATGCGCCCCGCCCGCCACGCCGGCCACAGCGCGGCCAGCACACCGATCACCGCGGCCACCACCAGGTAGACCAGCAGCGTCCCGTACGGGACGGAGAGGACGCCGAGGCCCTGGTCGGCCAGCGCGTTCTGCAGCGCCGCCCCGAACGCCACCCCGATGCCCATGCCGAGGACCGCGCCGAACAGCGCGATCATGATGGACTCCAGCCGGATCATGCGGCGCAACTGCCGCCGGGAGAGCCCGATCGCGCGCAGTAGCCCGATCTCCCGGGTCCGCTCGATCACCGACAGGGCGAGGGTGTTCACCACCCCGACCGCCGCGATGATCACCGACATGACCAGCAGGATCGTCAGGAAGGTCACGAACCCGTCGACCTGCTTGCGCGCGTCGTCCTTGAGCGTCGCCTGGTCGGCGACCTCCAGGTTCGGGTAGGCCTTCACCGCCGAATCCAGCGCCGCCTTCGTCGCGGCGTTCGCGGCCACCGTGTCGACCACCATGATCCCGACCGTGGGCCGCACCGCGTGCCGCAGATGCGCCTGCGCGGAGATCAGCCGCGGCCCGACGAGGTTGCTCTTGGCGTACACGCCGCTCAGCGTGAGCCGCTCGACCCCGCCGTCGGCGAACCGCACCGGCACCGGCGTCCCGACCTTCCAGCCGCGGTTCTTCGCGGTGCCCTCGTCCACCATGATCGACGCGGGTCCGCCGGCCGCCGAACCCGACACCAGCTTCAGCCGGGCCGCCTTGGCGAGCGCCGGAAGGTCCCCCGCCACATAGAACGCGTCCTTGCCCTCGATCTGGGCTTTGGCGTCGTAGGTCGGCGACACGGCCACCACGCCGGGCGTGTCCTTGATCTTCTGCTGGGCCTCGGCGTTCACCCCGCCCGCGCCCTGCGACTGCACCAGGTAGTCCGCGCCGAACTGGGAGTCCACCCGCTCGTCGACCGACGCCCGCATCGTCGCGCCCAGCACGTTCACCGTCGTGATCAGCGCCAGGCCGATCATCAGCGCGGCCGCCGTCGCGGCCGTGCGGCGCGGGTTGCGCAGCGCGTTCTGCCGGGCCAGCCGCCCGGGGGAGCCGAGCAGCCGCGCGAACGGCGCGCCGAGCACCTTCATCACCGGGACGCTGATCACCGGCCCGAGCATCGCGACGCCGACGAACACCCCGAACGCGCCCGCACCGACCGGAATCGCCGGATTGTCGCCGGTGCCGGCGAGCCCGGCGGCGATCAGGCCCGCGCCCGCGAGGGTGACCAGCGAACCGAGCGCGACCCGGATCCGCAGCGACCGCTGCGGCAGCGCCACGTCGTCGCGCATCGCCGCCACCGGCGGGGTCTTCGCCGCCCGCCGCGCCGGGAAGTACGCCGACACGACCGTCACCACGATCCCGACCGTGTACGACCAGATCACCGGCGTCGCGGTGAACGTCAGGCCGCCCTGCCCGGCGTCGCCCATCTGCGTCTGCAGCAGCGACGCCAGCCCGGCCCCGGCCGCCAGCCCCAGCGTGGAGCCGACCGCGCCGACCGCGACGGCCTCGCCGATCACCGCCCGCGTCACCTGCCCCCGGGCCGCGCCGATGGCGCGCAGCAGCGCCAGCTCGCGGGTGCGCTGCGCCACCAGCATCGAGAACGTGTTGAAGATGATGAACGCCCCGACGAAGATCGAGATCAGCGCGAACACCAGCAGGAACGTCCGGAAGAAGTTCATCATCTGCGCGACGTCGCTCTTGGACTCCTCGCGCAGCTTCTCACCGGTCACCGCCTCGACACCCTGCGGCAGGACCTTCGCGACCCGGTCGCGCAGCTCCTGCTCGGACGGGCCCGCCGAGCCCATCTGGATGTCGCTGAAGTAGCCGGGCTTCAGCATCAGCTTCTGCGCCGTCGGCGTGTCGAACGCGGTGAGGGTCGCGCCCATCAGGTTCCCGGTGTCGACCAGGCCCACGACCGTCATGCGGGCGGGCGGCCCCGCGGTGAGGACCTGCGCGACGTCCCCGACGGCGAGTTCGCCCTTCTCCGCCGTCTTCGCGTCGATGACGACCTCGCCCGGCCCCTGCGGCGCGCGGCCCGACGCCAGGTCGTACGACCCGCCCGCCGTCCAGTTCGCGCCGATCTGCGGCGGCCCGTTCTGCGCCGTCCCCACGACCTTGCCGTCCTTGCCGACGACCGCCGCGTACCCGTTGACGTTGCCCTTCGGGTCCCGCACGCCCTCGACGCCCTGCAGCGCCTTCAGGACGCTCGCGGGCACGGGCCGCGCCGCCATGCCGTCGTCGTCGCCGCCCACCACCTTCTCGGCCCGCACGTCCACGGCCACGTTCTTGCCGACCCGGCTGAACAGCTCGTCGAACTGCTTGTTCATGCTGTCGGTGAAGATCAGCGTGCCGGCCACGAACGCCACGCCGAGGATCACCGCGACGGCCGTCAGCACCAGCCTGATCTTGTGCGCCGCGAGATTGCGGAGCGTGACCCTGCCCATCATCGCGCCGAGACCTCCGCGCCCGCGGCGTCCGGCGCGCCCGCGGCGTCGAAGCCCTTCATCCGCTCCAGCACCCGCTCCGCCGTCGGCTCCGTCATCGTGTCGACGATCTGCCCGTCGGACAGGAACAGCACCTGGTCGGCGTACGCCGCCGCGGACGGGTCATGGGTGACCATCACGATCGTCTGCCCCATCCGCCGCACCGAGTCCCGCAGGAACCCGAGGACCTCGGCGCCCGACCGCGAGTCCAGGTTCCCCGTCGGCTCGTCCGCGAAGATGATCTCGGGACGGGACGCCAGCGCGCGGGCGCACGCGACCCGCTGCTGCTGCCCGCCCGACAGCTCCGCCGGACGGTGCTTCAGCCGCGGCCGCAGCCCCACCGTGTCGATCACGGTGTCCAGCCACTCCCGGTCGGGCCTGCGGCCCGCGATGTCCATCGGCAGCGTGATGTTCTCCGCCGCCGTCAGCGTCGGCACCAGGTTGAACGCCTGGAAGATGAACCCGATCTTGTCGCGGCGCAGCCGGGTCAGCTGCTTGTCCTTCAGCGCCGTCAGCTCGACGTCGCCGATGAAGACCTCTCCCGAGTCCACCGAGTCCAGCCCCGCCATGCAGTGCATCAGGGTCGACTTCCCGGACCCCGACGGGCCCATGATCGCGGTGAACCGGCCGCGGGGAATGCCGACGGTGACCCCGTCGAGCGCGACGACCTGGGCGTCGCCGCGCCCGTACACCTTCGCGATCTGCTGCGTCCGTGCGGCGAAGTCGCCCGCCCCGGGCGCGTGCTGCGCCCCGGCGGTCGACGGGGCGGTGTTCGTCACGTGAAACTCCCGTAGGTGAGTGAGCTGGCGTAGGTGAGCAGGTGGCGTATGCCAGTGAGCTGGAACGCCTCCGGACCGCGAAGAGCCCCCGGCGATCCGACACCCAGAACACTAGAAGTCGCACGAACCGGATGGATGCACCCCAGGAACGGACTTGTCCGTCCACCCACGGCAGGAGACACGCCTCAGCCGTCGTACTCCGGGAGTAGGCCCGCACGGCGAACGTCAGGGGCGCCTCAGGGACCGACCCTGAAACCGGCCGGGGTCCAGGCCGCCGGGCGCTGCCGGTCAGCTGCCGGTCAGCTGCCGGTCAGCTCTGCCCCGGCCTGCTCAAACCCGTCTCGTAGGCGTACACGACCGCCTGCACCCGGTCCCGCAGCCCCAGCTTCGCCAGCACGTTCCCCACATGCGTCTTCACGGTCGTCTCGCTCACCACCAGCTCCGCCGCGATCTCCGCGTTCGACTGCCCGCGCGCCACATGCGACAGCACCTCGCGCTCCCGCTCGGTCAGCGTGTCCAGCCCCGGCGGCGGCACCTGGTCGCGCACCGCCGGCAGCCGCGTCGCGAACTTGTCCAGCAGCCGCCGCGTCACCGACGGCGCCACGATCGCGTCGCCCGCCGCCACGATCCGGATCGCCTGCACCAGGTCCTCCGGCGGCGAGTCCTTCAACAGGAACCCGCTCGCCCCCGCCCGCACCGCCTCGATCACGTACTCGTCCAGATCGAACGTCGTCAGGATCAGCACCTTCGGATCGTGCGACGCCGCGCCCTCCCGGATGATCCGCCGGGTCGCCTCGATCCCGTCCACCCCCGGCATCCGGATGTCCATCAGCACCACGTCCGGCAGCAGCGACCGCGTCATCTCCACCGCCGCCGCGCCGTCCCCGGCCTCGCCGACCACCGCGATCTCGGTCTCGGCCTCCAGGATCAGCCGGAACCCCGTCCGCAGCAGCGGCTGATCGTCGACGAGCAGCACCCGCACCGTCGTCATCGCGTCACCCCGGCGCAGTGCCGCCCCGGTCGCTCCATCGTCCCCGCTCCTCGCCTCACGACGCTCCTGCCCTGCTACCCGGCCCGCGTGCCCTTCTCCGCCCCGCGCCGACCCCGGTCCGGCGGCTCACGCCTCCAGCGGGAACCGGGCCCGCACGCCGAACCCCCCGCCGACCCGCGGCCCGATCTTCAACTCGCCACCGTACAGCGCCACACGCTCGTACATGCCGACAAGTCCATGCCCCGGCTTGTCCCCATTGTCGGCCATGAACGTCGCCGTGCCGCGCCCATCGTCCTCGATCTCCACTGTCAGATCGTCACCGCCGTAATACAGCCGCACCCACGCCCGCGCCTGCGGGCCCGCGTGCTTCAACGTGTTCGTCAGCGCCTCCTGGATCAGCCGGAACGCCGCCACGTCCACCCCCGGCGACGGCGGCCGCGCCTCACCCTCGATCCACAGCTGCACCGACAGCCCCGTCTCCCGCACATGATCGAGCAGCTCCCCGAGATCGCCCAGCCCCGGCTGCGGCGCCAGCTCCCGGCCCGCCTGCTCGGCGTCCCGGTCCGTCCGCAGCACCCCTACGATCCGCCGCATCTCGCTCAGCGCCGTCCGCCCGACCTCCTCGATCGTCGACATCGCCTCCCGCGCGCTCCCCGGATCCCGGTCGATGATCCGCCGCGCCGCCCCCGCCTGCACCGTCATCACGCTCACATGGTGCGCCACCACGTCGTGCAACTCCCGCGCGATCCGCGACCGCTCCTCGATCCGCGCCGCCCGCGCGTCCGTCCCCCGCGCCCGCTCCAGCCGCGCCGCCCGGTCCTCCAGCTCCGCGAAGTACGCCCGCCGCAGCCGCAGGCTCCGGCCCAGCATCCACACGCCGATCACCAGCGCCGAATCGGTGACCAGCACCACCGGATCCGACGACACCGGCAGCAGCAGCAGATACACCAGGAAGTACACGAACCCGATCAGCCCGCCGGGCGCGCTCTGCGCCAGCCCCCGATGCGCCGCCACGCTGTAGACCGCGATCAGGAACGCCACCACGTCCGGCATCGCCGGCGGATAGCGCAGCGCCGCCGTCAACAGCCCACCGCTGATGATGAACAGCAGCACCGGCAGCGGATGGCGGCGCCGCAACGTCAGCGCCATCGTCACCACGACGACCAGCAGCCCGTTCCCGGCGTCCGGCGACCGGAACGCCTCATAGCCCCAGCCCTCGGGAAGCTCCTGCAGGAAGAGCTGCGGCAACCCCACCACCAGCAGCCCGACCGCGAGCAGCGCGTCGGCCGCCAGCGGGCGCGGCTGCAGCCAGGCACGGGCGGTGCGAAGACCACGGATGCGGGGTGACACGAGACTCACCCTAGGAGGTCGCCGCAGGCCCCGAGCCCTCCTGGACGCGGATCCGCCGTCCTCCCCAAGGATGAGCCCGCGACGCCCCGGGGACGGCCCGCAGGCCCCGGAGAGCCGAAGATCCCCGGGATCCCGCGCCCGCGGATCCCCCTGCTCCGGGCCTACAGATCCCCTGTCCCGCGCTCTACAGATCCCCGTGTTCCCGCGCTCTACAGATCCCCGTGTTCCCGCGCTCTACAGATCCCCGTGTTCCCGCGCCGTGCCCTCCAGGTCCGCCGGCGACGGACGGTGCACCGGAGCCGCCGGCAGCGGCGGGGGAGTGCCCCCGAACTCCGGGCACCGCTCCTTGTGGTCACACCAGTCGCACAGCCGGCCGGCCCGCGGCCGCCACTCGCCGGTCTCCATCGCCCGCCGGATCGCCTGCCACAGCGCCTCCACCTTCCGCTGCACGGCCCGCAGATCAGCCTCGTCCGGCTCGTACCGCAGGATCTCGCCATTCCCCAGGTACATCAGCTGGAGCAGGCGCGGCACCCGCCCCCGCAGCCGCCACAGCACCAGCGCGTAGAACTTCATCTGGAACAGCGCGCGCGCCTCGAAATCGGCCCGCGGCGCCGTCCCGGTCTTGTAGTCCACGATCCGGACGTCGCCGCTCGGCGCCACATCCACCCGGTCGATGTACCCGCGCAGCTTCAAACCCGAATCGAGCACCGTCTCCACGAACAGCTCACGCTCCGCCGGCTCCAGCCGCCGCGGATCCTCCAGCGTGAAGTACCGCTCCACCATCCGCCGCGCCTGGGCCAGCCACTCCGCCCGCTCCGCCTCCCCGGCGTCCCCGTCCGCGAACAGCTCCGCGAGCTCCGGCTCCGCCGCCAGCAGCCGCTCCCACTCCGGCGCCAGCATCTCCAGCGCCGCCGACGGCGTCCGCGTGCCCGTCGGCAGATCGAACAGCCGCTCCAGCACCGCGTGCACCAGCGTCCCCCGCGCCGCCGCCGCGCTCGGACGCTCAGGAATCCGATCGATCACTCGAAACCGGTACAGCAGCGGACAGGTCATGAAATCGCCCGCACGGGACGGCGACAACGACCCCACCACCGCGATGTCCCGCACATCCCCGCCACCGCCGCCCGCGGACGGAACGGACGCCTCACTACCCGCCTCGGTCGTCGTCATGGCACAGCACACTAGGCGACACCGCCGACGAAAATCCCGCACCCGCCCCGCTCCGGACCGCCCCGCGGCCTCCACCGGCGGCGCAAGCCGCCCGCCGGGGCCGTAGCATCGAAGACGTGACACACAGCGCGCCCCCGACCCAGGGCAGGACACCGGCCGGAGGCCCCGGCCCCGACGACGGCCGTACCCCACGACCCGGTCTCTCCATGGGCCGCGTCCTCGGCGTCCCCGTCTACGTCTCGCCCAGCTGGTTCCTGGTCGCGGTCCTCGTCACCGTCATGTTCGAAGGCCAGGTCCACGGCGTCGTCGACCGCCCCCTCAGCTACCTCGTCGCCTTCGCCTACGCCGTCCTCCTCTACGGCTCCGTCTTCGTCCACGAACTCAGCCACGCCGTCACCGCCCGCGTCTTCGGGCTCCCCGTGCGCTCCGTCACCCTCCACGTCCTCGGCGGAGAGACCTCCATCGAACGAGAGGCCCCCACGCCCGGCCGCGAATTCCTCATCGCCTTCGCCGGCCCCCTCACCAACCTCGTCCTCGCCGGGCTCGGCCTCCTCGCCCACGCCACCCTCGCCCTCCCCGACGTCGCGCTCCTGCTCCTCGAAGCCCTCACCTTCGCCAACCTCCTCGTCGGCCTCTTCAACCTCCTGCCCGGCCTCCCCCTCGACGGCGGCCGCCTCGTCCGCGCCGCCGTCTGGAAGGCCACCGGACGCAGCCGCAGCGGCGCCATATTCGCCGGCTGGGTCGGCCGCGCCGTCGCCATCGGCTGCCTCGTCGCCGGCGCCTACCTCGCCACCTACACCACGGCGGGCGGCGGCGTCGGCTGGCTCGCCCTCCTCTGGTCCGCCCTCATCGCCTCCTTCATCTGGGTCGGCGCCACCCAGGCCATCCGCGCCGAGCGCGTCCGCGACCGCATCCCCCTGCTGGCCGCCCGCCGCCTCGCCCGCCGCGCCACCCTCGTCACCGCCGGCACCCCCCTCGCCGAGGCCATCCGCCGCGCCCACGACGACCACGCCGGCGCCATCGTCATCGCCGACCACGACGGCCGCCCCCTCGGCCTCGTCAACGAGAAGGCCGTCACCGCCACCCCCGAGCACCGCCGCCCCTGGATCACCGCCGGCGAACTCTCCCGCGGCGTCCACGACGACCTCACCCTCCCCGCCGACCTCGCCGGCGACGACCTCCTCGAAGCTCTCCGCCGCGCCCCCGCCAGCGAGTACCTCCTCGTCGAACCGGACGGCCGCGTCTACGGCGTCCTCGCCGTCGCCGACGTCGACCAGGCCTTCACCGGAATCTGACCCCCACGCCGGGCGCCCCACCGCCGCCGCGTCCGCCCCTCGTCCGCCCCCCTCGTCCGCCGCCACGGCGGCCTGACCTGCCCGCGCGCGCCGCTAGCCTTGACCTCCATGAGCGAACCCCAGCCGAACGAACCCACCTCACCCGGCCGCATCCCCCACGGTCCCTTCCGCCCCGGCGACCAGGTTCAGCTCACCGACCCCAAAGGCCGCATCAACACCATCACCCTCCAGCCCGGCAAGCTCTACCACTCCCACAAGGGCTCCGTCCCCCACGACGACATCATCGGCAGCCCCGAAGGCACCGTCTTCCGCTCCACCGGCGGCACCGAATACCTCGCCTTCCGCCCCCTCCTCGCCGACTACACCCTCCGCATGCCCCGCGGCGCCGCCGTCGTCTACCCCAAGGACGCCGCCCAGATCATCGCCATGGCCGACATCTTCCCCGGCGCCCGCGTCGTCGAGGCCGGCGCCGGATCCGGCGCCCTCACCTGCTCCCTCCTGCGCGCCGTCGGCGAACACGGCCTCGTCTCCTCCTACGAACGCCGCCCCGACTTCGCCGACATCGCCCGCGGCAACGTCGAGAAGTTCTTCGGCGGCCCCCACCCCGCCTGGCGCCTCACCGTCGGCTCCCTCGAACACGCCCTCACCGAGACCGACGCCGACCGCGTCGTCCTCGACATGCTCGCCCCCTGGGAGACCCTCGACGCCGTAGCCAAGGCACTCGTCCCCGGCGGCCTCGTCTGCGCCTACATCGCCACCACCACCCAGATGTCCCGCGTCGTCGAAGACCTCCGCGCCCAGGGCAGCTTCGCCGAGCCCTACGCCTTCGAGACCATGCTCCGCTCCTGGCACGTCGACGGGCTCGCCGTCCGCCCCGACCACCGCATGGTCGGCCACACCGGCTTCCTCGTCACCGCCCGCCGCCTCGCCGACGGCGTCACCCCGCCCGCCCGCCGCCGCCGTCCCGCCAAAGGCGCCCACCCCGCCGCGGACGCCGCCACGCCCGGACGACCCGCCGAGTCGTAGATCACATCCCGGCCCCGCCCCCGAGCGGCCGTCACGCAGCGTCACCGCCGCTCCGGCCGAACCCGCCGCGACGCGCCGCGACGCGCCACGCCGACACCCCTCGCACCCAGAGACCCACGGCACACCCACCGAACTCGGCAAACCCCCCGTCACGACACGCCCGCGACCCCGAACCCCCAGGTCCACGCCCCGTAACCCCCCACCCCCCACCACCCCCGGAGCACCCCTCCCAACCCTCCCGGAACACCCCCGCACGACACGAACACCGAATGGGCAGGTTACGGAAGCCCTCCAGATAGGTAGGGTCTCAGTAGGTCGTCGGCTCTCTTCGTGAGGAGGTGACGGGGCGTGGCCGCTCGTGACGATGCTGGGGCGCGCAGGGCGCAGCACGAAAAGGAGGTCAGGGACCTTCAAACGCAGATCTCCTTCCTGGAGGAGGAGATCTCCGTGCTGCGCCGCAAGCTCGCGGAATCCCCGCGCCAAGTACGTGTTCTGGAAGAACGCCTCCATGAGGCACAGGCGAACCTGGCCGCCGTAACCGGCCAGAACGAGCGACTCGTAGCGACCCTCAAAGAGGCTCGCGAACAGATCGTGGCGCTCAAGGAGGAGGTCGACAGGCTCGCACAACCACCGTCCGGATTCGGCGTCTTCCTGGAAGCCCGCGACGATGGAACGGTCGACATCTTCACCGGCGGACGCAAACTCCGCGTGAACGTCAGCCCCGCCGTCGACATCGAGGAACTCCAACGCGGCCAGGAGGTCATGCTCAACGAGGCCCTCAACGTCGTCGAAGCACTCAAATTCGAAGAGCAGGGCGAAGTCGTCATGCTCAAGGAACTGTTCGACGACGGCGAACGCGCCCTCGTCATCGCGCACGCCGACGAGGAACGCGTCGTCAAGCTCGCCGAACCGCTCCGCGGAGTCCCCCTCCGCGCCGGCGACTCCCTCATGCTCGAATCCAGGTCCGGCTACGCCTACGAGAAGATCCACAAGGCCGAGGTCGAAGAACTCGTCCTCGAAGAGGTCCCCGACATCTCCTACAACGACATCGGCGGCCTCGGCTCACAGATCGAAATGATCCGCGACGCCGTGGAACTTCCCTACCTGCACGCCGACCTCTTCCGCGAACACCAGCTCAGGCCCCCCAAGGGCGTCCTGCTCTACGGGCCTCCCGGATGCGGCAAGACCCTCATCGCCAAGGCCGTCGCCAACTCGCTGGCCAAGAAGGTCGCCGAGCAGACCGGCGCCGAAGGCAAGAGCTTCTTCCTCAACATCAAGGGCCCCGAGCTGCTCAACAAGTACGTCGGCGAGACAGAGCGGCACATCCGCCTCGTCTTCCAGCGCGCCCGCGAGAAGGCGTCCGCCGGAACCCCCGTCATCGTCTTCTTCGACGAGATGGACTCCATCTTCCGCACCCGCGGTTCCGGAGTCTCCTCCGACGTCGAGAACACCATCGTCCCGCAGCTGCTCAGCGAGATCGACGGCGTCGAAGGCCTGGAGAACGTCATCGTCATCGGCGCCTCCAACCGCGAGGACATGATCGACCCCGCGATCCTGCGCCCCGGCCGCCTCGACGTCAAGATCAAGATCGAACGGCCCGACGCCGAAGCCGCCAGGGACATCTTCTCCAAGTACATCCTCGACGGACTCCCGCTCCACCCCGACGACCTCAAGGAGCACGGCGGCTCCGAAGAGGCCACCGTCGACGCCATGATCCAGCGGACCGTCGAACGCATGTACACCGAAAGCGAGGAGAACCGCTTCCTGGAGGTCACCTACGCCAACGGCGACAAGGAAGTCCTCTACTTCAAGGACTTCAACTCCGGCGCGATGATCCAGAACATCGTCGACCGGGCCAAGAAAATGGCCATCAAGCAGTTCCTCGACACCGGCCAGAAGGGCATGCGCGTCAACCACCTCCTCGCCGCCTGCGTCGACGAGTTCAGCGAGAACGAGGACCTGCCCAACACCACCAACCCCGACGACTGGGCCCGCATCTCCGGCAAGAAGGGGGAACGGATCGTCTACATCCGCACCCTCGTCTCCGGAACCAAGGGCGCCGAGGCCGGACGGTCCATCGACACCGTCGCCAACACCGGCCAGTACCTGTAACGCCCCGCCACCATGACGGCAATCGCGCGGCGGCCCCCCGGAAGGGAGGCCGCCGCGCCCGCGTCCACGGGCGCCGCGGCCACGCCACGCCCCCCGCGACACCCCGGTCCCGTGGCTCCACCCCCGCGGCCCCGATAGGCTCGACGATATGAGTGTTCGGCGGGTGATGGGCATCGAGACCGAGTACGGCATCTCCGTACCCGGGCAGCCAGGGGCCAACGCGATGGTGACCTCTTCCCAGGTCGTCAACGCCTACCTCGCGGCGTCGGCGGCACGGGCCCGCAGGGCCCGCTGGGACTTCGAGGAGGAGAACCCCCTCCGCGACGCCCGCGGCTTCGACCTCGCCCGCGAGGTCGCCGACCCCACCCAGCTCACCGACGAGGACCTCGGCCTCGCCAACGTCATCCTCACCAACGGCGCGCGCCTCTACGTCGACCACGCCCATCCCGAGTACTCCGCGCCCGAATGCACCAATCCCCGCGACGCCGTCATCTGGGACAAGGCCGGCGAACGCGTCATGGCCGACGCCGCCCAGCGCGCCGCCCTCGTCCCCGGCACCCACCCCATCCAGCTCTACAAGAACAACACCGACAACAAGGGCGCCTCCTACGGCTGCCATGAGAACTACCTCATGCGCCGCGAGACCCCCTTCGCCGACATCGTCCGGCACCTCACCCCCTTCTTCGTCTCCCGCCAGGTCGTCTGCGGCGCCGGCCGCGTCGGCATCGGCGTCGACGGCCGCGGGGACGGCTTCCAGATCAGCCAGCGCGCCGACTTCTTCGAGGTCGAGGTCGGGCTCGAGACCACCCTCAAGCGGCCCATCATCAACACCCGGGACGAACCCCACGCCGACCCGGAGAAGTACCGGCGGCTCCACGTCATCATCGGCGACGCCAACATGGCCGAGCTGTCCACCTACCTCAAGCTCGGCACCACCTCCCTCGTCCTCGCCATGATCGAGGACGGCTTCCTCACCGTCGACCTCTCCGTCGACATGCCCGTCGCCGCACTCCGCGCGGTCTCCCACGACCCGTCCTGCAAGCATCTGCTCACGCTCCGCGACGGACGCAAGATGACCGCCGTCCAGCTCCAGATGGAGTACCTCGAGCAGTCCCGCAAGTACGTCGAGGACCGCTTCGGCTCCGACGTCGACGAGATGACCAAGGACGTCCTCGACCGCTGGGAGTCCGTCCTGCACCGCCTCGGCGACGACCCCATGCAGCTGTCCCGCGAACTCGACTGGGTCGCCAAGCTCTCCCTCCTGGAGGGCTACCGCAGCCGCGACGGCCTCGACTGGTCCCATCCACGCCTGCAGCTCGTCGACCTGCAGTACACCGACATCCGCCCCGACAAGGGCCTCTACAACCGCCTCGTGGACCGCGGCCGCATCGACCGTGTCATCACCGAGGCCGAGGTCCAGGCCGCCGTGGAGGACCCGCCGGAGGACACCCGCGCCTACTTCCGCGGCCGGTGCCTGCGCCAGTACGCCGAGTCCGTCGCAGCCGCCTCCTGGGACTCCGTCATCTTCGACGTCCCTGGCCGGGAGTCCCTCCAGCGCGTCCCGACGCTGGAGCCCCTGCGCGGCACCAAGCAGCACGTGGGCGCCCTCCTGGACCGCTGCCGCACCGCCGCCGACCTGGTGGCCACCCTGACCGGCCAGAGCTGACTCACGGCCTTGCGAGCCGGGCGGCGCACGAGCGCCGCCCGGCTCTTTCTCCACCCGTTGGATAGTGTGACTATCGAGCCCAATCGTCCCGCTGACCTGCACTGACGGGTGAGGTCTCTGTTTCGTGACCGCTTTGCCCGTTTCGCAGGTCGGCGGACCGGCGATAACCCGAGCATGCCCCCGGCCCTCGGGGACGGGAGACGGCGAAACGGACGTTTCAAGATCCGCTCGCCGTCGAAGATCCCGGCTAGGGTCGGAGGCACCGGCAGAGCGGAGGTACGGAATGGCCACGAAGGACACCGGCGGTCAGAAGCAGACCACCCGGCGCACGGAAGAGGTCGAGGAGACCGAGGCCACGACCACCGAGGACGTGCAAGAGCGCCAGGAGAAGCTCACCGACGACGTGGACTCGATTCTGGACGAAATAGACGAAGTATTGGAAGAGAACGCAGAAGACTTCGTCCGTGCATATGTCCAAAAAGGCGGCGAGTGATCCTGGTTTGACCGGGATGTCCAAGTCGCCAACAATGGCCTGAGGGGCAATCCTTTCCGGCAACTAAAATGCGCGTAGATCATGGACGGGACTGCTAAAGTCCCGTCCATGATCTATAAAAGATGTCGAGACTGTGGCGAGAGCAGGCCGACCACGGAATTCTGGAAGCTCAAATCGTCCAACGATGGGCTCGCCTACTACTGCAAGGCCTGCTTCGGTCTGCGCAACAGTCGCTCATATCGGAAGAAGCAGGCGGAACTCGGCAAGGAGGCGAGAGCCTACCGGAGGCACTCTGATGTTCCGCAGGGGATGAAGTACTGCGCTCACTGCAACGAGATAAAGCCTGTCGACGCTTTCGGGAGCAATCGGTCCGAATCATCCGGGCTTGCAAGTTACTGCCGCCCCTGTCACAACAAGGCCGGGCTGGAGGGGCGGGAACGCAACCACGGAAGCGTTCGTAACTACCTGCTGAAGCTTCGGTACGGGCTCACCGAGGCCGGGGTCGGTCAGATGATCGCCGATCAGGGCGGCACCTGCGTCATCTGCCTGCGCGCGAAGCCGGAGCACGTCGATCACAGTCACCTCACGGGCCGGGTCCGCGGCATCCTCTGCTTCAGGTGCAACGGCGCGCTGGGCCAGTTCAAGGACGACCCCCGCTGCCTCGGTGACGCCGCGAACTACCTGGAGTTCCAAGGCCCGCACGCGCACCGGATGAAGCTGGAACTGGGCCTCCCCGCCGTGGACGGGCACGCCCGCCGCGGGGAGGCCACCACTCTCTGGGGAACGAGGGCGAAGCTGAGCGGCACGCCCCGCCAGAACCGCCTGCGCCAGCGATACGGGATCAACGACGAGGACGCGCGCTGGCTGCTCAGTGTTCAGGGAGGCATGTGCGCCGTCTGCTGGAGCGCACCGGCCGAGCACGTCGATCATGACCACGTGACGGGCGTCGTACGCGGGATGGCGTGCGGCGGTTGCAACGCGGGCATGGGCCAACTCGGCGATGACCCGACGTCGCTGAGGCGAGCCGCGGACTACCTGCTGGGGGAGCTTGTCGGAGTGGTGTCCACCCCGAGTGGCCCGACGCGGCTGTCGTTCACGGTGCCCGACGTCGACCCGAGGACGGTGCCTGCGGGGGGCTGGGGGCCGTACCGGGAGGCGGACGGACACCATCGCAGAAGCACGTGGCAGGAGGGTGACGATCGCGACGGCCCGAAATGGATCGACGTGTGCCTGGCCAAGATTCTCGACTCGTACAGGTCGATGGGCGAGGGACACGTCCGTGCGTAATGCTCTTGAGGCGCGGAAGGCGCGACGCGGGTTCGCCGTGGGCTTAGGCGGGCGGGGATCACGTGGCATGCGCTCGGGCGACCATGAACAGTAGGGTCGTAGACGTCCATGCCGGCGGGTTGTCCAGCGCCGGTGCCATGGTGGAGGGAAGGGAGTCGCGTGGCGTCCCACGATTCGCACACCGGGCGTCTGCCCGGGTTGTTCGCGAGCCCGGATACGTCGTCGTTCACCGAGTTCCTGGGGGCCTACTCCCCGCAGTCGCTGCCCGGCGGGCGGACGCCGCCGGCGTCCCGGGCCGGGGGCGACATCCCGCACGGGACGACGATCGTCGCGGTGAGCTTCCCCGGCGGGGTGGTGATGGCGGGGGACCGGCGGGCGACGGCGGGCAACGTCATCGCGCAGCGCGACATCGAGAAGGTGTTCCGGGCGGACGAGTTCTCCGCGATCGCGATCGCGGGGACCGCCGGGATCGGGATCGAGATGGTGCGGCTGTTCCAGGTGGAGCTGGAGCACTACGAGAAGCGCGAGGGCCGGACGCTGTCGGTGGAGGGCAAGGCGAACCGGCTGGCGACGATGGTGCGGCAGAACCTGGCGATGGCGATGCAGGGCCTGGCCGCGGTGCCGCTGTTCGCGGGCTACGACGAGGAGCGGGACGGGGGCCGGATCTTCTCCTACGACCCGGCGGGGGGCCGGTACGAGGAGCGGGACTTCCACTCGATCGGCTCGGGTTCGGTGTTCGCCCGGGGGGCGCTGAAGAAGCTCTACAGGGCGGACCTGCCGGCGGAGGACGCGGCGCTGGTCTGCGTGCAGGCGCTGTACGACGCGGCCGATGACGACTCGGCGACGGGCGGGCCCGACCTGACGCGCCGGATCTTCCCGGTGGTGTCGTCGGTGACGTCGGAGGGGTATCGCCGGCTGGGCGAGGACGAGGTGGGCGCCCTGGCGCAGGCCGTCGTCGACGGACGTTACGACTCGCCGGGCGGTCCGACCGCCCCGCTGCGATAGAAGGGATCCTGACCGGTGTCCATGCCGTTCTACGTGTCGCCCGAACAGCAGATGAAGGACAAGGCGGACTACGCGCGGAAAGGGATCGCGCGTGGCCGCAGTGTCGTGGTGCTGCAGTACGACGACGGCATCCTGTTCGTGGCGGACAATCCGTCGCGGGCACTGCACAAGATCAGTGAGATCTACGACCGGATCGCGTTCGCGGCGGTGGGGAAGTACAACGAGTTCGAGAACCTGCGGCTGGGCGGGGTGCGGTACGCCGACATCAACGGGTACCAGTACGACCGCCGGGACGTGACGGCGCGGGGGCTGGCGAACGTGTACGCGCAGTCGCTGGGGACGATCTTCACGGAGACGACCAAGCCGTACGAGGTGGAACTGGTCGTCGCGGAGGTGGGGGAGGACGCGGATACGGACCAGATCTACCGGCTGACCTTCGACGGCTCCGTGGCGGACGAGCACGGCTATGTGGCGATGGGCGGGCAGGCCGACGCGGTGGCGCAGTCGTTGAAGGACGGCTATCGCGAGGGTTCGTCGCTGGAGGAGGCGTTGCGGACGGCGGTGCGGGCGCTGGAGGCGCAGGATTCGGACCGGCATCTGGAGGCGACGTCGCTGGAGGTCGCGGTGCTGGACCGCAACCGCGAGCACCGGTTGTTCAAGCGGCTGGCGGCGGCGCGGATCGCGGACCTGCTGTCGGCGGCGGACGGTGCCGGCGGGCAGGGGAGTGCGCCGGGCGGTTCGGATGCCGCTGGTTCGGCTGGTTCGGCGGCCGACGAGGACTGAGGCGCGTATAGGCGTGCCGCCATCCGGCGGGGCGCCGGCGGGCCGGGACGGGCCTGTCGTGGTGGGGCGGCCCCGGAACACGACGGGCCCGCCTCGCCGCGGCGGGCCCGTCGTGTTCCGGGGCCGCGGCGCGGTGGGTGGTTCATGGGAAACGGTGGGGTCGAGAGACTGCCAAGTGGGGGTCGGGCCGCATAGGGTCTTGGTTGTGGACAGGCGCATCTTCGGGCTTGAGAACGAGTACGGCGTCACCTGTACGTTCCGCGGGCAGCGGCGGCTGTCACCGGACGAGGTGGCGCGCTATCTGTTCCGGAGGGTGGTGTCGTGGGGTCGTAGCAGCAACGTGTTCCTGCGCAACGGGGCGCGGCTGTACCTGGACGTGGGCAGTCACCCGGAGTATGCGACGCCGGAGTGCGACTCGGTCGTGGATCTGGTGACGCATGACAAGGCGGGGGAGCGGATCCTGGAGGGTCTGCTGGTGGACGCCGAGCGGCGGCTCCGTGAGGAGGGGATCGCCGGCGACATCTACCTGTTCAAGAACAACACGGATTCGGCGGGGAACTCCTACGGCTGTCACGAGAACTATCTGGTGGGCCGGCACGGGGAGTTCGGCCGGCTGGCGGACGTCCTGATCCCGTATCTGGTGACGCGGCAGATCATCTGCGGCGCCGGGAAGGTGCTGCAGACGCCCCGGGGCGCGGTGTACTGCGTGTCGCAGCGGGCGGAGCACATCTGGGAGGGCGTCTCGTCGGCGACGACGCGGTCGCGTCCGATCATCAACACGCGGGACGAGCCGCACGCGGACGCGGAGCGGTTCCGGCGGCTGCATGTGATCGTCGGTGACTCGAACATGAGCGAGACGACGATGCTGCTGAAGGTCGGGGCGACCGATCTGGTGCTGCGGATGATCGAGGCCGGCGTGGTGATGCGTGATCTGACGCTGGAGAACCCGATCCGGGCGATCCGCGAGGTGAGCCATGACATGACGGGCCGGCGGAAGGTGCGGCTGGCGAACGGCCGGGAGGCGAGTTCGCTGGAGATCCAGAAGGAGTACTTCGGCAAGGCGCGGGACTTCGTGGACGCGCGGGGCGGCGACGCGACGGCGAAGCGGGTGCTGGAGCTGTGGGAGCGGACGCTGCGCGCGGTGGAGACCGGGGATCTGGACCTCGTGTCGCGGGAGATCGACTGGGTGACGAAGTACAAGCTGATCGAGCGGTACCGCCGCAAGTACGATCTGCCGCTGTCGTCGCCGCGGGTGGCGCAGCTGGATCTGACGTATCACGACGTCCACCGCGACCGGGGGCTGTACTACCTGCTGGAGAAGCGGGGGTCGGTCGACCGGGTGACGCGGGATCTGGACATCTTCGAGGCGAAGTCGGTCCCGCCGCAGACGACGCGGGCGCGGCTGCGGGGCGAGTTCATCCGGAAGGCGCAGGAGAAGCGGCGTGATTTCACGGTGGACTGGGTGCATCTGAAGCTGAACGATCAGGCGCAGCGGACGGTGTTGTGCAAGGACCCGTTCCGGTCGGTCGACGAGCGGGTGGACAAGCTGATCGCGGGGATGTAGCGGGCTCCGGCGCGACACGCGCGCCGGACGCTACCGGCAGGTCACCCGGGCGGTAGGGTGAGCGCTCAGTCGCGGTCGTCACCCCCCCGAAGGACCCCTGTATGGCCCCCCGTATGCGCCGTCGTTTCCGGTCGTTGTCCGTGGTCGTCGTGCTCGCGGCGCCGTTGGCGCTGTCGGCGGGGTGCTGGGGCGGCGGGGGCGTCGATGTCACGGTGCGGGGTGATTTCGGGAAGCTGCCGGAGGTGAAGTTCCCGAAGGGTGCGCCGGGTGACTCTCTCGCGGTGGAGACGCTGAAGGAGGGGAAGGGGACGGCGGCCCGCAAGGGTGATCTGGTGGTGGCCGACTATGTGGGTTACCGGTGGAGCAAGGACGGGCGGAAGCTGCTGGCGAGCAGTTACGCGAAAGGGCAGCCGGGGGCGTTTCCGACGGGCCAGTTGGTGCCGGGCCTGGTGAGGGCGTTCGAGGGGGCGCGGGCGGGGTCGCGGGTGGTGGCGCGGATCCCGCCGGAGGACGGTTTCGGTGACGAGGGGGATCCGGGGCATCAGGTGGGGGCGGATGACACGCTGGTGTACGTCCTGGACGTGCGGGCGGTGTATCCGAGGACGGCGGGTCCACGGGGGAAGAAGCAGGCGCCGTTGAGCGATCCGGGGTTGCCGAAGGTGGCGGAGGCGCCGGCGGGGCAGGCGCCGGTGGTGACGATGCCGCGTGCGGCGGCGCCGAAGAGGCTGCAGGTGCGGACGCTGGTGCAGGGGGACGGCCCGGCGGTGCGCAAGGGGCAGTTGCTGGTGCTGCAGTACGGGGGGTATTTCTGGCGGGACGGGAAGGTGTTCGATTCGTCGTGGTCGGCGGGTCATCCGAAGGCGGCGTTGATCGGGACCGGTCAGGTGATGCAGGGCTGGGATCGTGGTCTGGTGGGGCAGCGGGTGGGCAGCCGGGTGCTGCTGTCGGTGCCGCCGTCGCTGGGGTACGGGGCGAAGGGGCTCACCCAGTTCGGGATCAGGGGGAGTGACACGCTTGTGTTCGTGGTGGATCTGCTGGGCGTCCACTGACCCCGGCGCCAATACCGTTCGCGCTGACCCCGTTCGCGCTGACCCCTTGGGTACTCGCCCCGTTCTCTAAAACGGATCCTCGTTGTTCTTAGAATGGCTCGTCTAGCGCTCCGTCGCGGGAACCTTGCTGCGGGCACGCTGAGCGAGCGCCGGGCCCGCCCGGCGCTCGCTCAGCGTGCCCGCCCGTCACCGGTGGCCGGAGTGCTCACCGCCGGGGCGGGGGATCAGCCGAGCAGGGCGGCGGTGTGGCGGCCCGCGGCCGCGGCGGTGAGGAAGTAGGGGAGGTCCTCGTCGAGCCGGCGTCCCATGGTGGACAGGCGGATGCCCCAGTCCTTCTCGGCGGCCTTCAGGGTCTCGTGGAGGCCGTCGACGGGGACGGGGACGAGCCGGTGCCGGTCGCCGAGCGGGGCGGCCTCGGCGGCGACGCGGGCGCCGAACGGCCCGCCGAGTTCGGGGACGGGGACGTCCGCGGCGGCGAGGGCGACCCGGCCGTAGGCGGTGAGGGAGTGGTGGGAGACGCCGATGTGGCGTTCCCGCTTGTCGCCCTCGCTGACGCGCAGTGACCCGACGGGCCGGCCGCCGAGGACGGCCGCGGCGTTGACGGCCTCTCCGGCCGTGACGCCGGAGAACCCCCATTTCGTTCCGGTGCCCAGGTTCCCCGGCCCCTGGGCCAGGACGACCGCCTCGGCGTCCAGGACGAGCCGGGCGGCGAGGAGCCCGGTGTGGACGGTGACGGCTTCGAGGTCGCCGCCGAACGCCTGCCCGACGGTGACGGTGGCGGCGAGGGCCCCGGCGTCCTTCAGCCGGGCGATGGACATGGAGAACCAGGACGGCAGGGCCCCGCCGTCCGGCATGACGTAGACGACCCGCGTGGACGGGCGGGAGGCCAGGAGCGCGGCCAGGATCGGCGGCAGCGCGGAGTGCAGGTCGGCGACGATGACGGGCATGCCGCCGAGGGAGTCGGCGTCGCGGAGCAGCTCGTGGTGGGGCGAGTCCTGCTCGTCGGCGCCGAGGACGGTGGCCTGGAGGGGCGTGTACCGGGCCTTGACGAGGTGGCCGGGGCCGGTGGGGTCGGGTGGGAGCCGGTCGGGGACGGCGACGACCATCGCGTAGCCGCCGGTGCCGAGGCCCATCGCCAAGGCCGTAGTGTTGAGCAGGACGGTGTCGCCCGGTTCGGGCCGTCCCACCAGGGCGGGATAGGCCAGCGCGCGGTGCGTGCCGTCACCCCCGATCGAGACGTTCAGCTCGACCGCCCCCGGCCATTCGCGGCGGATGTCCTCGACTGTGCCTTTGCGCCATCGGATCACACCGGGAAACGGTAGCGTCCTGGACGACGGCTCGCGGGGACGAACCGGCCCACCCGGCGGGGCAGGGCCCACGGAGGGAACGAGGTGGTGGCGGAGTGTCGCGGCGCAAGACCGAGCGCCTGCTGAATCTGGTGGTCTGCCTGCTCGCGACCCGGCGCTATCTGACGGCCGAGCAGATCCGCCGGGCGGTGCCCGGCTACCCGGATGCGGGCGAGGCGTTCAAGCGGATGTTCGAGCGGGACAAGGAGGAGCTGCGCGAGCTCGGCGTCCCGCTGGAGGTGGGCAGCGACCTGCTCGGCGGCGGCGGCGAGGAGATCGGGTACCGGATCCCGCCGCAGGCCTACGAGCTGCCCGACATCCATCTGACGCCGGACGAGACGGCGGTGCTCGGCCTCGCGGCCCGGGTGTGGCAGCGGGCGAGCATGGCGGAGGCGGCGTCGGGGGCGCTGCTGAAGCTGCGGGCGGCCGGGGTGGAGACCGACGCGGCCCCCGCGGTGGGGATCGAGCCGCGGGTGAACACCCACGAGCCGTCCTTCGCGGCGCTCTGGGAGGCGGTGCGCGACGGCCGTCCGGTGGCGTTCGACTACCAGGGCATCGGGCGGACGTCGGTGGCGCGGCGGCATCTCGAGCCGTGGGGCGTGGTGAGCCGGCGGGGCCGCTGGTACGCGGTGGGGTTCGACCGCGACCGCGCCGAGCAGCGGGTGTTCCGGCTGAGCCGCATCGTGGGCGAGGTCGTGCCGGACGGGCCGGCCGGGTCGGTGACGGTCCCGGACGGGGTGGACGTGCGGCGCATCGCGTTCGACTGGGGCGACCCGGTGAGCGAGCCGCGGCCCGCCACGGTGCGGCTGCGGCGGGGCGCGGCGCAGGGCCCGCGGCGGTGGGCCCGCGACGTCCGCCCGGTCGACGGCGAGGCGGGCGAGGCGGGCGAGGCGGGCGAGGCGGGCGAGGCGGGCGAGGCGGACGGCTGGGACGAGGCGACCCTGACCTTCCGGGACGTGGACCGGTTCGCGCCGTACCTGGCGCGGTTCGCCGACGACGTGGTGGTGCTCGACCCGCCGGATCTGCGGGAGGCGGTGATCCAGCACCTGAAGTCGGTGCTGGCGGGCGCCGGAGGGCACCCGGCCGAGGAGGGGGAGGCCCGATGACCGGCAAGACGGCGCCGAAGGCCGCGCCGACGACGTCCACCGACCGGCTGGGGCGGCTGCTGGCGCTCGTCCCGTACGTGGTGAACCGCGACTCGGTGGCGCTCGGCGAGGCGGCGGCGGCGTTCGGGGTGACCGAGAAGCAGCTGATCGACGACCTGAACCTGCTGTGGTGCGTGGAGCTGCGCGCGCCCGACCCGTACTGCCCGATCGACCTGTCCTACGAGGGCGGGGAGATCACCGTGGCCGAGGCGGAGTCGATCGCGCGGCCGCTGCGGCTGAAGGTGGACGAGGCGTCCGCGCTGCTGGTGGCGCTGCGGATGCTGGCCGGCATCCCCGACCTGGACGACCGGGACGCGCTGAGCCGGGTGATCGCCAAGCTGGAGAGCGCGGCGGGCGAGGCCGCGGCGGTGTCCAGCCAGGTCGCGGTGGAGGTGGACGCCTACGGCGGGACGGCGGACCCGGCCCGTACCGCGGTCGGGCTGCTGCGCGACGCGATCGCGGCCGGCCGCCGCGTGCGCCTCACCTACTACGTGCCGGCGCGGGACGAGAACACCCGCCGGGACGTCGACCCGATGCGGCTGCTGGTCGTGGAGGGCAACACCTACCTGGAGGGGTGGTGCCGGCGGGCGGAGGCGGTCCGGCTGTTCAAGCTGGACCGGATCGCCGACCTGTCGGTGCTGGACGTGCCGGCGCAGGTGCCGGACGAGGCCGAGCCGATCGACGTGGACGCGGGCCTGTTCCGTCCGTCGCCGCAGGACGAGGCGGTCACGCTGGAGCTGACGCCGCGCGGCCGGTGGGTGGCCGACTACTACCCGTGCGAGAGCGTGCAGGAGCTGGGGGAGGGGCGGCTGCGGGTCGTCCTGCGGACCCCGGACGCGCGGTGGGTGCGGGGGCTGGCGCTGAGGCTCGGCGACCAGGGCCGCGTCGTGGCGCCTGCGAGCGTCGCGGCCGGGGTGCGCGAGGACGCGGCGAGGGCGCTGTCCCGGTACGGCGTGCTCTGAGCGAAGCGGCCGCGCGGGCGGCTCCGGCACGCACGGGGCGCGCCCCTGGCGGATCGGGTAGCGTGGCCGGGTGATGTGGCTCGCGGTGTCGGTGTCGCTGGGTTTCGCCGGCTTGGCCGTGCTCGCCTGGTGCGCCTTCAAGGTGTGGCTGGGCGTGCGGCGTTTCGGTCGTGAACTGGAGCGCACCAGACGGCGGCTGGAACCGAAACACTCGGCGCTGCGCGATGAACTGTCCCGCCTCGACGACGCCCGATCGTCACAAACGCCCGGCGAGGGCGTACGATCTGCGTGAGTGCCGTCTGCTGAAGAGGATTGCCATGCCGAACATCGGGACTCCCGAACTGCTCATCATCCTGCTGGTGGTCGTGCTGATCTTCGGGTCGGCGAAGCTGCCGCAGCTCGCCCGGTCGCTGGGCAAGTCGGCGCGGATCCTGAAGGCCGAGACCAAGGGCCTGCGCGAGGACGATGACGACGCGCCCGCGCAGCAGGCGAAGCAGCAGGCCGCGGCGCAGGAGCAGGGCGAGCCGGACGCGCGGGAGAAGGCCGCGCGGCTCCGCGAGGAGGCTGCGCGGCTGGAGCGCGAGGCGGCAGCGACGGAGTCCGGGCAGCGTCCCCGGGGCGTGCTCGGTTCCGGTGAGCCGATCCAGGGCGTGCCGGTGTCGGACCCCGACCGGCTCCGCCAGGGCTGACGGACCCGGCCCGCCGCGACGACTCCACCCCGCCCCCGAGCCTGAATGCCCACGATGAAGCTGAGCAGGCGCGACGCCGCCCCCGACGGTCGCATGCCCCTCATGGACCACCTCCGTGAGCTGCGCAACAGGTTGATCAAGGCGATCCTGGCCTTCCTGGTCGGCGCGATCGTCGGCTGGCTGCTGTTCGACCCGGTGTGGGACTTCCTCAAGCAGCCGTACTGCTCCCTCCCGCAGTCCCACGTCGTGGACAAGGACGAATGCTCCCTGTTCGTCAACGGGATCTTCTCCTCGTTCTTCCTGAAGCTGAAGATCTCCTGCATCATCGGCGCGGTCATCTCCTCGCCGGTCTGGCTGTACCAGCTGTGGGCGTTCGTCGCGCCCGGCCTGTACGGGCGCGAGCGGCGCTGGACGTACGTGTTCCTGGGGGCGGCGGTCCCGCTGTTCTTCGTCGGCACGGCCCTGGCGTACCTGACCGTCGACAAGGGCCTGGCGATCTTCCTGGGGTTCGTCGCCGACGACGTCAAACCGCTGATCACCGTCGACAGTTACCTCAGCTACGTGCTGACGATGCTGCTGGTGTTCGGGCTGACGTTCGAGCTTCCGCTGTTCGTGGTGGTCCTGAACCTGGCGGGGGTGCTGAGCTCGACGCGGATCCGCCGGTCCCAGCGGATGATCCTGTTCGGCATCTTCGTGTTCGCGGCGGTCGCGACCCCGAGCGCCGACCCGTTCACGATGCTCGCGCTCGCGCTGCCGACCGTTCTGCTGTTCGAGGTCGCGGCGCTGCTCGCGTTCTTCAACGACCGCCGCCGGGCCCGCCGCCCCGACCCCTACGAGGGCCTGTCGGACGACGAGGCGTCCCCGCTGGACCTCGACGCGATCGACGCGGAGCTGGAGAAGGGCGACGCCGCCCGCTGACCGGCGCCGATCACCCGCCTGATCGTCCCGCCTGATCGTCCCGCCTGGTCGCGCCGCCCGTCGATCGCCCGCCTGGTGCCGCCTGCCGGTGAAGCGTCCGTCCGCTGATTGGGTATCGGGCCGGTCGAAACCGTAGGCTCGAAGGTATGACCACCCCCGACACGACGTCGGCCGACCAGACTCCGGCCCAGCGGTACGCCGCCTACCGCAGGCGCACCGCGGGGCACGGCCCGGCCCTGCTCGACTTCCGCACCCTGTACGACTTCGAGCTGGACCCGTTCCAGCTGGAGGCGTGCCAGGCGCTGGAAGACGGCAGCGGCGTCCTGGTCGCCGCGCCTACCGGATCCGGGAAGACGGTGGTGGGGGAGTTCGCCGTCCACCTCGCGCTGACCGGCGGCACCAAGTGCTTCTACACCACGCCGATCAAGGCGCTGTCGAACCAGAAGTACGCCGACCTCGTCCGCCGGTACGGGCCCGAGAAGGTGGGACTGCTCACCGGCGACAACAGCGTGAACGGCGAGGCCCCGATCGTCGTGATGACGACCGAGGTCCTGCGGAACATGCTGTACGCGGGGTCGCAGACCCTCGCCGGGCTCGCGTTCGTCGTGATGGACGAGGTGCACTACCTCGCCGACCGGTTCCGCGGCGCCGTGTGGGAAGAGGTGATCATCCACGTTCCGGACTCGGTGCGGATCGTGGCGCTGTCGGCGACCGTGTCCAACGCCGAGGAGTTCGGCGAGTGGCTGCACGAGGTGCGCGGCGACACCGCGGTGATCGTCGACGAGCACCGTCCCGTCCCGCTGTTCCAGCACATGCTCGTCGGCACCCGCCTGTACGACCTGTTCGTCGACACCGGCAAGGGCAGGGACCGGCAGGCCCGGCTGAACCCGCAGCTGACCCGGATGGCGGTGGAGGAGGTCCGCCGCGCCAAGGTCAACCAGGGGCGGCGGACGGGGCGGCGCCGGGCGCCGCGCCCGCAGCGGTTCCGGCCGCCGGCCCGACCGGACGTGATCGAGCGGCTGGAACGCGCCGGGCTGCTCCCGGCGATCACGTTCATCTTCTCCCGCGCCGGCTGCGACGCCGCCGTCCTGCAGTGCCTGCACGCCGGGATCCGGCTCACCTCCAGGGAGGAGGCCGAGGAGATCCGCGCGCACGCCGAGCTGCGCACCGCCGACATCGCGCCGGAGGACCTGCGGATCCTCGGCTACGGCGACTTCCTGGACGGCCTGGCGCGCGGTGTCGCCGCCCACCACGCCGGAATGCTGCCGACGTTCAAGGAGATCGTCGAGGAGCTGTTCACCCGCGGGCTGATCAAGGCGGTGTTCGCGACGGAGACGCTCGCGCTCGGCATCAACATGCCGGCCCGCACCGTCGTGATCGAGAAGCTCGACAAGTGGAACGGGGAGGCGCACGTCGACCTGACCCCCGGCGAGTACACGCAGCTGACCGGGCGGGCCGGGCGGCGCGGCATCGACGTCGAGGGCCACGCCGTCGTGGTGTGGGGCCCGAACGTGGAGCCGGCGTCGGTCGCCGGGCTCGCCGGCACCCGTACCTACCCGCTGAACTCCAGCTTCCGGCCGTCGTACAACATGGCGGTGAACCTCGTCGGCGCCGTCGGGAACGAGCGCGCCCGGACGCTGCTGGAGGAGTCGTTCGCGCAGTTCCAGGCCGACCGCGCCGTCGTCGGCCTGGCCCGGCAGGTGCACAAGAACGAGGAGGCCCTGGAGGGGTACGCCAAGGCCGCGCAGTGCCATCTGGGCGACTTCATGGAGTACGCGGCGATGCGGCGGCGGCTGTCGGACCGGGAGGCGGAGCTGTCGCGGGAGCGGTCGTCGGCGCGGCGCGCCGAGGCCGCGAGGTCGCTGGAGCACCTGCGGCCCGGCGACGTGATCATCGTGCCTTCGGGCCGGCGGTCGGGCCTCGCCGTCGTCCTCGACCCGGGGGTGGGGCGCCGCTCGGACGGCCCCGCGCCGCTGGTGCTGACCGTCAACCGGTCGGTGCAGCGGCTGTCGGTGCAGGACTTCCCGCGCGCCGTCGAACCGGTCGACCGGATCCGGATCCCGAAGTCGTTCAGCCCCCGCAACCCGCAGGACCGCCGCGACCTGGCGTCCACGCTGCGCAACCGGGTGCCCGACGACGTCCGCGACCGCAAGCGGGCCCGCGGCGACTCCGCCGCGACCGAGGACGCCGAGATCGCCCGGCTGCGCGCCGACCTGCGCCGCCACCCCGTGCACGGCTGCGACCAGCGGGAGGACCACGCCCGCTGGGCCGAGCGGTTCCACCGGCTGGACCGGGAGACCGAGCAGCTGCGCCGCCGCGTCGAGGGCCGCTCCCAGGTGATCGCCCGCACGTTCGACCGGGTGTGCGCGGTCCTGCAGCAGCTCGGCTATCTCGACGGCGACTCCGTCACCGCGGAGGGCCGCCGCCTCGGCCGCATCTACAACGAGCTGGACCTGCTCACCGCCGAGAGCCTCCGCGACGGGCTGTGGGAGAAGCTCGACCACGCCGAGCTGGCCGCGTGCGTGTCCGCGCTGGTGTACGAGTCGCGGCAGCCCGACGACGCGACCCCGCCCCGCACCCCGACCGGCGCGGCGCAGGACGCCCTCGCCGCGATGGTGCGGCTGTGGGGGGAGCTGGACGCCGTCGAGCGCGACAACCGCGTCTCGTTCCTGCGCGAGCCCGACCTCGGGTTCGCGTGGACGGCGTACCGGTGGGCGAAGGGCGACGACCTCGACGAGGTCCTGCTGGAGAGCGACCTGACCGCGGGGGATTTCGTCCGCGCGGTCAAGCAGCTCCTGGACCTGCTCGGCCAGATCGTCGACGCGGCCCCGGCCAACAGTCACATCCGCAAGACCGCCCGCCGCGCCATGGACGCGATGCGCCGCGGCGTCGTCGCCTACTCGTCGGTGGCCTGAACCCCGGTGGCCTGGGCGCCGGCGGCCCGGCGGTGGGCGGCCTGGCCGTGGGCGGGCCGGCCTGGGCGGGTGCGCTCGCCGCGGCGGCGGTCGCGGTGGGCGGACAGGGTGCGGTTCACGCGGTGGGTCGCCAGCCGGACGAGGAGCGGCTGCGGCGGGCGCCGCAGCGGCCCCGGCGTCAGCCGGTGGGCGGCGGACGCGGTGCCGAGCAGCAGCCCGGCGGCGCGGCGGCGGCCCGGCGTCCACGGCAGCCCGTACCCGGCGCGCAGAGGTTCGGGCAGCAGCGCGGTGGTGACCAGCCGGAAGACGGCCAGGGCGGGGAACAGGGCGCGCAGCCTGCGCGGCCACAGCACGGCGGCGGCGACTTCGCGGGCGGCGTCGCCCACCTCCAGGGCGGAGAGCGTCCCGGCCATGTAGGCGCGGAACTCGGCCAGGTCGGCCGGCTGGGACTCCAGCGGGCAGCCGAGGACCTCGGCGACGATGCGGGCCTGCCGGTAGTAGGCCTCGGGCAGCTCGTCGTCGCGGGGCCGCATGAGGGTCTCGTGGATGTACAGGGCCGAGTCGATCAGCGTCGCGTTGACCCACATCTGCAGGTCGGGGTCATTGCCGGAGTAGCCCTCGCCGCGGACCGTCCCGTGGATGCCGCGGACCTTCGCGGCGATCCGCGCGACCTGCTCCGGCGTCCCGAACGTGACGATGAGGAGGAAGTCGAGGGTGCCGAAGAGGCGGGCGAGGGGCCGGTCGGCGAAGTCGCTGTGCTCGGCGACGCCCTGGGCGACGCCCGGGTGTGCGAGCTGCATGAGCAGGGCCCGCCCGGCGGCGAGTCCGACGAGGGGCTCGGCGGCCAGCTTCCGCAGGACGTCCCGGTCGGCGAGCCGCTCGTCGAGCCGCCCGGGCGTGGGGATCGGGGGTGTGGCGGGCAAGCGGGCCTCCCGGCGGTCGGAACCTCGCCGCCATCCTGGCCCAACTATTGACGAATGGTCAATAAAGCGTCGCGCGCCGCGCGGCGGCCTGAACGGGCCAAAGATGTGAAATTCGTAGGGAACGACGGCAATCGGTGGCACAATCAGGGCGCCCGATGACCAGCCGGTTCGTGGGAGTCGGGTCCCCCATGGAAGAGAGAAAGGTCCCGACCGTGGCCATCCGCGACAAGATGCGCGCCAACGCGGCCCACGTCCTGCAGCCGGGCGAGAACATCCAGGCGGTGTTCGGCGCCCAGACCGTGAGCCAGTACTTCGCGCTGCTCTCCTACTGGATCATCATCTTCGCCAACGCCTACCGCGTCGTCGTCGTCACCGACCGCCGCATCCTCGTGTGCGGGTCCGGGCGGATGCGCATGACTCCGGTCAACGAGGTGTTGCGCGAACTGCCCCGCGGCACCAGGATCGGCCCGCCGAGCGGCCTGTGGTGGCGCTGCGAGACCCTGGGCGAGAAGCTCTACGTGCACAAGCGGTTCCACAAGGACGTCAACGCCGCCGACGGCGTCGCCGCCTGATGCGCCTCGCGAAGGAACGCCCTCCCGGTCGCGGGAGGGCGTTCGGCGTTCTCGGCCGGAGAGGGTTCCGCGCGGCGGATGAGCCGGGCACGCCGCCCGGCGCGCTAGTGTGATCAGGGTCACCGAGACCGCCGAACCGGCCCGGGAAGTGCGAATGATCGAGGCGGAGAACCTCACCAAGCGTTACGGCGACAAGACCGCCGTGGACGACCTGTCGTTCACGGTCGTCCCCGGCCGGGTGACCGGATTCCTCGGCCCTAACGGCGCGGGGAAGTCGACCACCATGCGGCTGCTGCTCGGCCTGGACCGGCCCGACCGCGGCGACGCCCGCATCCACGGCCGCCACTACCGCGACCTGGACGCGCCGCTGCGCGTCGTCGGCGCGCTGCTGGAGGCGCGGTCCGTGCACACCGGCCGCAGCGCATACAACCACCTGCTGTGCCTGGCGCAGACGCAGGGCATCGGCAAGAGGCGCGTCGACGAGGTCATCGACCTCGTCGGCCTCACCGCGCCCGCCCGCAAGCGCGTGGGCGCGTTCTCCCTCGGCATGGGGCAGCGGCTCGGCATCGCCGCCGCGCTGCTCGGCGACCCGTCCGTGCTGATCCTGGACGAGCCCGTCAACGGCCTGGACCCCGAGGGCATCGTGTGGATCCGCACCCTCATGCAGCGGCTCGCCGCCGAGGGGCGGACGGTCCTCGTCTCCAGCCACCTGATGAACGAGATGGCCGTCACCGCCGAGCACCTCATCGTCATCGGGCGCGGCCGGCTGATCGCCGACTGCTCCACCGAGGAGTTCATCGAGCGCAGCACCGAGAAGACGGTGACGGTGCGCAGCCCCGACGCCGCGCGGCTCACCGACGTCGTCGCGGCCGCGGGCGGCAAGGTCGCCCCGGGCGGCGAGGGAGCCGACGACCTGATCACGGTCACCAACATGGAGGCGCCCCGCGTCGGGGAACTGGCAGCCGCCGAGGGGATCGTCCTGCACGAGCTGACCCCGAGCCGAGGCTCCCTGGAGTCGGCGTTCATGGAACTGACCCGAGAAAGCGTCGAGTACGGCACGGCCGCTGGAGCCGTTCCCGGGCCCGTTCCCGCGGCCGGTGACGCGCCCGTCCCCGGGCCCGTGCCCGGAGCCGTGCCGGGCGCCGCCACCGGCCAGGAAGGGGAGACCTGATGACCACGGCCACCGCCCGGCCCGGCACCGACCCGGCCGCCGCCCACCAGCGGCCCGGTTTCGGGCGGCTGCTGCTCGCCGAATGGACGAAGATCCGCACGGTCCGGTCCACCCTGTGGTCGCTGATCCTGCTGGTCGTCCTCGACCTCGGCTTCACGACGCTGATCGTCGGCCTCACCACCGCGCAGTGGGACGACGCCAGCCCCGCCGACCGCGCGCAGATCGCCGCCGACCCGGTCAGCTTCATCCTCGGCAGCGGGTTCTTCCTCAGCCAGCTCGCCATCTGCGTCCTCGGCGTGCTGGTGATCGCCTCCGAGTACTCCACCGGCATGATCCGCGCCAGCCTGCTCGCGGTGCCGCGGCGGCTGCCGATGCTGTGGGCCAAGGCCATCGTGTTCGCGCTGGTCGTGCTCGTCCTCGGCGTCGCGGTGTCGTTCGCGTCGTTCTTCATCGGCGCGGCGATCAGCAGCGACACGGTCGAGGTCTCCCTCGGCGACCAGGGCGTGCTGCGCGCCGTCATCGGCGGCGGCCTGTACCTGGCGATGCTCGGCCTGTTCGCGCTCGCCGTCGGCGCGATCGTGCGGCACACCGCCGGCGGCATCACCGGCGTCATCGCGTTCGTGCTGGTGCTGGCGCCGCTCACGACGCTGCTGCCCGGCAGCGTCGGCGACCACGTCCACGCCTACCTGCCGTCCGAGGCGGGCAACCTGATCGCCAAGGCCCACCAGGGCCCGGACGACCTCCTCACGCCCTGGCAGGGCTACGGCGTTTTCGCCCTCTGGACGGCCGCGCTCCTCGCCATCGCCGCCTTTCTCCTCAAACGCCGCGACGCCTAGTCCGGCGCCCTGCCCGCTTCACGGAGCGTCCCCGCCGCGAGTCAGGCGCGGGGATGCTCCGGCGCGAGCCGTCCCGCCACCACCACGCCGTACAGGACGTGGTCGAGCGCCACCACGGCCCGCCACGCGAGGCTCCGTTCGTGGACGTGGTGGACGCCCAGCAGCGGGGCGATTCCCGCCTCGAAGCCGAGCCACACCGCCAGGCCGTAGGCGGGGCCCGCCGCCGGATGCCGCCGGACGCCCGGCGGGAGCAGCCCGAAGACCGCGCCGCCGCCCGCCCCGTAGGCCCAGTGCGCCAGTTCGGTCACCGCCTCCCGGTAGCGCTCCGGCAGCCGGCGCACGACCGGCACGTGCCGCTCCACGATCGCCGCGGGCGGGCTCTGCTCGTGCGGGCCGACGGCCGCCGTGACCGTCCGGACGCCCGTCATCGCCATCGCGGCGACCAGCCCCCGCGCGCCCGCCCGCACCACCGCGGGCCCGCGCGCCGCCGGTTTCCTGCAGCCCATGTGCGCCTCCTCGTGCACCCCTCTGCGCACCTGCCCCGTTCCCCTGCCGCCCATGCGCGGGCGGGCGACACACGCGAGGGGGCCCGCACGCGACCGCGTGCGGGCCCCCTCGCGTCCGCTCAGGCGTAGAGGCCGTCCAGCCAGGACTTCCACGCCGCCTGCACCTGGTCCCGCGACGCGGCGGCGTCCGGAGCGAACCGGTGCAGGGCGATCCCCACCGGGCCGCCCCACGCGTCGCGCCCGAAGAACCGGTACATTGCGTCGCCGGTCCGCAGCCCGACGAAGTGCTCGTTGCGGAAGTCCAGCACGGCGTCGACCGGGCCCGCGCCGGGCAGGTCGACCCGCACGGTGTCTCCCTCGGCGGCGTCGTCCACCCCGAGCGCCCGGACGGCCGCCGCGAACGACCCCGGCTTCATGGACGCCTCCGGGCCCTGCACGTCGGAGTGCACCGCCGCCCGGCCCGTGAAGTGCGTCAGGTACTGGCGCAGCGTGTGCAGGTAGAAGTCGGTGTGCCGGCTCGCGCCGTCGTACTGGTCGTCCCAGCTGCCGGTGAAGATGCCGCTGTGCACGTAGCGGACCCAGGCGCCGCCCGCGCGCGGCTCGATCACCGTGTCCAGGACGTTGAGCGTCTGCGGCATGCCGCCGATGCCGTCCGGGTCCTCCACGCGGCTGGTCAGCCGGTGCGGCGGGTCCCACGCCGTGACGACGCCCCCGCCGCCCGCGCTGCCGCCCTCGCGGGGCTCGAACTCCATCGGCCACAGCCATCCGGCGCTGCCGGTGGTGATGGCCTCCCACACCTGCTCGGGGGCCGCCTCGGTCTCGTACTCCCGGACGATCTCGAATTCCCTGCCCATGATGCTCTCCTCGCTGCTTTTCAGGCTTCGATCTCCCCGGGGGTGTCCGGCCGCGCCGGCGCCCCGGGCTCGCTCTCCGGCGAGTCGTTGTCGAGCGTCTCCCTCTTCACCGCGGGGTGGACGGCGATGACGACGCGGTGCGCGCGGCCGCCCCCCGCCGGATCGGCGTGGTACTTGCGGACGAGCGCGCCCACCCCGGCGGTCAGCTCCTCGATGAACGCCGCCCGGTCCGCCGCGGAGGCGAACGTGACCTCCCCGTCCAGCGCGTAGGTCGCCAGCCGCTTGTTGGCCCGCGCCGCCCCGGAGATCAGCGCGCCCACGTCGCGGACCAGCCGCGCCGCGATCGCCAGCAGCCATCGCGCCGACAGCGCGTCGCGATGCCGGTCCGGGTCGGGCTGCAGGCCCGCGAGCGCCAGCGGGGAGATGACGTAGGACGCCGCCGTCGCCCGCAGCAGCCGCTCGGTCATGTTGCCCTTGCGGCGCTCGCCGACCAGTTCGACGAGGCCGTGCCGCTCCAGCGTCCGCAGGTGGTAGTTGACCTTCTGCCGGGGCAGCCCCACGCGGGCCGCCAGCGCCGCGGCCGACATCGGCTCGCCGAGCTCGGCGAGCAGCCGCGCCCGCATGGGGTCCAGGGAGGCCGCCGCGGCCTCCGCGTCCTCGATCACCGTCACGTCCAGCATGCCTCCATCATGGCTGCCGACAAATCAGTTTGTCAAGACAGAATCTTTGATCGGCTGGCCGGGTCCGGGGCTCGCCCGCCGGGTCGCTCGCCGGCCCGGTCCCGGCGGTGCCGGCGCGGTCCGCCGGACGCAGGCCGGGACGTTCGCGGGCGCGTTGGCGCGCGCGGCGCCCGGCCCTGTAGAAAGTCGTCATGAGCGAGGACGGGGACGCCGGGGTCGACGAGGTCACCTCGGCGATGCTGACCGCGTCCCGGCTGCTGGTGGCGATCTCCGCGCGCTCCCTCGCCGCGGTCGGGGGAGCCGTCACGCCGCCGCAGTTCCGGCTGCTCGTCGTGCTGTCCGCGCAGGGGCCGTCCAAGCTCGTGACGCTCGCGGGCCGGCTGGAGGTCAACCCGTCCACCGCGATGCGGATGGTCGACCGGCTCGCCGCCGCCGGGCTCGTGCGCCGCGAGGCCAGCCCGGAGAGCGGCCGCGAGATCCGCATCCAGGTGACCGCCGCCGGCCGCGGCATCGTCGACGACGTCACCGCCCGCCGCCGCGCCGACATCGCCCGGGTCGTCTCCCGGATGCCGGCCGGGCAGCGGCACGCCCTCGTCGACTCCCTGCGCGCCTTCGCCGAGGCCGGCGGCGAGCCTCCGGTCACCGCCGTGGCCGAGCTCGGCTGGGCCTGACGGAACCGGCCGCCCGCCGCCGCACCCGGCCGCCTCCCGCCGAACCCCGCCGTCGCTTCCGTCGAACCCCCGCCGCCGCGACGCGCGTACTGCTGCCGTGACGCCCCTACCCCGACCGAGAGGCGGTGCCCGGATGCCCCGACCCCGACCGGCCGGCGCGGCCGCCGCGCCGGCGCTGACCGCCGTGCTGCTGGGCGCGGTGCTGCTGGGCGCCGTGCCGCTGAGCGCCTGCCAGCCGGTCGGCCGGCAGGCCGCCGACGGCGCCGCGGTGGCGCCGAAGGCCGGCGACGAGGCCGCCGCCCAGTCCACCGTCACCACCGACTGGGGCCCGCTCGGCCCGGCCGACCGCGACGTCATCGTCCGGGTCCGGCAGGCCGCGCTGTGGGAGATCGCCGTCGCCCGCCAGGCGCAGCGCCGCGCCGCCCGTCCCGCGACCCGCCGCGCCCTGGGCGCGATCGCCCGCGGGCACGTCCGGCTGGACCTGCTGGACCGCCAGGTCGCCGCCCGGCTGAACCTCCCGCTGCCCGACCGGCCCACCCCCGACCAGCAGAGCTGGATGTCGGAGATCACCGGAAAGTCGGGCAACGACTACGACAGGACCGCCGTCGCGCGGATGCGGATGGCGCAGGGCCTGCTCTACGCCGAACTCGGCGCCGTCCGCGCCGGCACCCGCAACACGCTCGTGCGCGAGTTCGCCCAGCGGGCCCAGCCCCTCGTCGACGACCAGATGGGGCGGCTGGAGGCCACCGGGTTCGTCACCGGCGACGTGCTGCCCGACCCGCCCGAGGTGACCGAGCCGCCCCCGCCCGCGCAGCCGGGCGGGCGGGCGGCCCCGGCGCCCGCCGCGACGACGGTGCTGTCCGGGGGAGGATGACGCCCCTGTTCCCTCGCCCTGCTACCTGCCGCCCAGTTCGTCGAGGAGGGCCGTCAGCGCCCCGCCGAGCGGCGCGTCCAGCGTGACCAGGGCGTGCTCGTCGCCGCGCGTCGCGCCCCGGTTCACGATCCCCACCGGGACGCCGTGCCGGGCCGCGTGCCGGACGAACCGGTACCCCGACAGCACCGTCAGCGACGACCCGAGCACCAGCAGCGCGCCCGCGCCCTCGGTCAGCGCGTAGCAGTCCCGGACCCGGGCCGGCGGCACGTTCTCGCCGAAGAAGATCACATCGGGCTTGAGCGGGCCGCCGCACCGCTCGCAGCCCACGATCTGGAAGGTGTCGACGACCGTGCCGGGGAGCACGGCGTCGCCGTCGGGGTTGATCGCGTCCGCGCGCGCCTCGAAGCCGGGATTCGCGGCGTGCAGCCGCGCCTCCAGCCGCCCGCGCGGCGTCCGCTCCCCGCACGACAGGCACACGACCCGGCCCAGCGCCCCGTGCAGCTCGATCACGCCGGCGGCGCCGGCCGACTGCTGCAGCCCGTCGACGTTCTGCGTGATGATCCCCGCGATCAGCCCGCGGCGCTGCAGTTCCGCGACCGCCCGGTGCCCGTCGTTCGGGCGCGCCCGCGCGACGTGCCGCCAGCCGAGATGGCTGCGCGCCCAGTACCGGCGCCGCGCCGCCTCGCTCCCGGTGAACTCCTGGTAGGTCATCGGGTCCGCGCGCCGCCGGCGTCCCGTCTCGCCGCGGTAGTCGGGGATGCCCGACTCGGTGGACAGCCCGGCGCCGCTCAGCACCACCACCTCGCCGTCCGACACGAGGTCCGCCAGCAGCCGCAGCCCCGGCTCCGTGATCCCCGTTCCCGCCGCGTTCTCCACAACCTGCGTCACCCCTCCATGGTGCACGACCGGGACGAGTGAGGGACGAAACGCCTGATACCACCGGGTCGCGTGTCATCCGCGTGACAAAAACGGCCGGGAGAATGTTCCCGGGGTGGCAAGTCCCCGCGAGCGGCGCCGCGCTAGCTTCCGAAACCCCGCTTGTCCTTGCGGGATCCCCCCAGACCGCGAGGTGGCGGATGACCCCTGCACAACGTGCCGGTCAGCACCGATCCGATCAGCACCGATCCGATCAGCGCCGCGCCGACGGGACGCCCCGCGTCGTGGTGACGGGCTTCGGTGTCAAGAGCCCGGCGGGCGGCACGCCGGCGGAGGTGTTCGCGACCGTCCTCTCGGGCAAGTCGCAGGCTGTGCACGTCCCCGAGCTGATGGAGGCCGGGACCGCCGTGTCATTCGGCTGCCCCGCCCAGCCGCTGGACGAGGACCGCTACTTCACCAAGCCCGAGCGGCGCCGCCTCGACCGGATGACCAAGCTCGGCGTGGCCGCCGCCGACGACGCCGTGGCCGACGCCGGGCTCCGGCACGGCGGCGACCCCCGCCTCGATCCCGCCCGGCGCGGCGTCTATGTCGGGACCGCCGCGGCCGGGCTCGCCTCCGCCGTCGCGCTCGGCGGCCATGAGCACGCCGGGACGCTGGACCGGGTGCCGGTCCCCGCCGTCCCGAAGATCATGCCGAACGCGACCGCCGCGAACATCTCCATCCGGCACGCCTGCGAGGGCCCCTGCTTCACCTTCTCCACCGGCTGCGCCAGCGGCGCCACCGCGATCGGCGAGGCCGTCCTCGCCATCCGGGCCGGCCGGATCGACGCCGCCGTCGCCGGCGGCGTCGACGCGATCCTCACCCCGTTCGTGATGGCCGCCTTCGCCCGCATCGGCACGCTCGCCCGCAGGGACCCCGCGCCGCACACGGCGGGCCGCCCGTTCGACGCCGAACGCGACGGGTTCGTCGTCGGGGAGGCCGCCGCGTTCCTCGTCCTGGAGCGCGCCGACCACGCCGCGGCGCGCGGCGCCCGCGTGTACGGGGAGGTCGCCGGCTACGCCTGCGCCGCCGACGCCGCCCACCTCGTCCAGCCCCGCCCGGACGGGGCCGTCGCCGCGCGGTGCATGACCGCCGCGCTGGCCGACGCCGGGCTCGGCCCCTCCCGCATCGGGCACATCAGCGCGCACGCCACCGGCACCCGCGGCAACGACGGCGCCGAGGCGCTCGCGATCGACCGCTGCTTCGGCGACCGCGTCCCGCCCGTCACCGCGACCAAGGGCGTCACCGGGCACATCCTCGGCGCCGGCGGCGCACTGCAGGCGATGGTCGCGCTGCTCAGCGCGGTGGACGGCCTGGTGCCGCCCACCGCCAACTTCACCGCCCCCGACGCCGAGACCGCCCTCATCGACGTCGTGCACGGCGAGCCGCGCACGATCGCGTCCGCCGCGCCCGCGCTGTCGAACTCGTTCGGGTTCGGCGGGCACGACGCGACGCTCGTCCTCACCCCCGCCTGAGCGCCGGCTCCGGCGCCGCGCCGTCCCGCGGGCCGGCCCGCCCGCCGCGCGCGGTGAGCAGCGACCCCGCGGCGGCGAGCAGCGGCCCGGCCCCGCCGAGCGCGAGCGGGACGCCGGTCTCCAGCAGCCGGATCTTCGCGGCGCCGTCGGCGGACCGCGCCCGCAGGGCGTGCCGCGACTCGGGGGTCATCCGCAGGGTCAGGTCCGCCACCACGAGACGCCCGGGCCCCTCCCTGGGACGCAGCGTCGACAGCACCCGCTGCCGCTGGTCGATCGGCGCGCCCGTCCGCGGGTCCACCCAGAACGTGCCCTCGGCCCGGTAGTAGCGGTCCACCGGCACCGCCGGGCCGCCCTTGGCGCGGCCGAGCAGCTCGCCCGGAACGGCCGGCGTCGCGCCGGGCACCCTCGTCTCCGGGATGCGCTCGACGAAGCGGTAGGTGAGGACGCCGCCGACGCGCTCCTCACCGTCGAACGCGACCGGCCAGGTGCGCAGGGTCGCGGGGTCGAACAGCTCCAGGCCCTTCTTGCGGGCCTCCACCGGCCAGAACAGGCCCACCCCGGACTGCGGGACGCTCGCGTCGCCGCCGATCGCCGCGCCGCAGCAGTTGCGCAGCTCACCGGTGCGGCGGTCGAACGCGTACCGCTGCCTCTGGATCTCGATCGTGGTGCCGCGGTCCGCGTCCTGGACGATCGTCGCGGAGTCCCACACGGCGACGCCGTCGTGGGTGGAGCCGGGATCGCCGCGGACGGTGTTGGTCGCCACGATCGTCGCGCCCGTGCGGGGGGTCGTCGCGGTGGCGTCGAAGTAGGAGGCGTTCTCGGCCTTCAGCCGCGTCACCTGGTACACGTCCGCGGGGGCGCCGATCAGCGTGGGGGCGACGTAGAAGCGGGTGAGGACGCCGGCCGCCAGCAGGAACGCGCCGAGCCCGATGAGGGACGCACCGATGATCCGTCGCACTGCCGCCTCCCGGCCCGCAGTCGGAACCGCGATTACGTTCGATCTTTCATCTTTTCCGAGTGTCCCGCACCGCCGTCCCGAAGGAAACGGGCCCGCGCGCGGCGCCGGAACGGCTGTGCCGCCGCACAGCCGGACCGGTCCGGAGCCTGCCTCGGGGACCGCGCCGCGGTGAGGGCCACTTAACGCGCGGGTGACAGAGGGGATCCATCCGGGAAATACGGGCCGCCGAGCATCGGGGTTCATGGGAGCCGACAGCAGACCCGACAAGCGGCTGGTCGTGGCCGGGCACGGACCGGCCGCGCACCGCCTCGTGGAGGCCCTGCGTGCGCGCGACGCCGCCGGGACCTGGACCATCACCGTCATCGGGGAGGAGCCGCGGGCGGCCTACGACCGGGTGGCGCTCACCACGCACCTGGAGGGCGCCGACCTCGCCTACCCGGCGCACGGCGGCGAGGTCGCCGTCCGCCTCGGCGAGCGCGTCACCGGCGTCGACCGCGACGCGCGGACGGTCACCACCTCGGCGGGGCACTCCGTCCCCTACGACGCGCTCGTCCTCGCCACCGGGTCCGCGCCGTTCGTGCCGCCGGTCGAGGGCGCGGACCTGCCCGGCGTGTTCGTCTACCGCACGATCGACGACCTGGACGCCATCCGCGAGTACGCGCGGGGCAGGACGACCGGTGCCGTCGTCGGCGGCGGGCTGCTCGGCCTGGAGGCGGCCCGCGCGATCCAGGGCCTCGGGCTGCGCAGCGGCGTCGTCGAGGTCGCGCCGTGGCTCATGCCGCGCCAGCTGGACGAGGGCGGAGGCGCGATGCTGCGCCGCCACATCGAGGGCCTCGGCATGGCCGTCCACGCCGGCACTCCGATGCGCGCCCTGGAGGCGGGGGAGGACGGCTCCGTCCGCCGCATCGTTCTCGACGGCGGCGAGGCCGTCGATGCCGAGGTCGTCGTGTTCTCCGCCGGCATCCGCCCGCGCGACGAGCTGGCCCGCGGCTGCGGTCTGCCGGTGGGGGAGCGCGGCGGGATCGTGGTGGACGAGACGTGCCGCACCGAGGACCCCGCCATCTGGGCCATCGGCGAGTGCGCCCTCGTGGGCGGCGCCGTCTACGGGCTGGTCGGGCCGTGCTTCTCCATGGCGGAGGTCGTCGCCGACCGGCTCCTGTCGGACGCGAGCACCGCCGTGTTCGAGGGCGCCGACATGTCGACGAAGCTCAAGCTCATGGGCGTCGACGTCGCGAGCTTCGGCGACCCGTTCGCCGGACCCGAGCAGGACGCCCTCGGCGTCACCTACACCGACCCCGTCGCCGGCGTCTACAAGAGGCTCGTCGTCAGCGACGACGCGCAGACCCTCCTCGGCGGCGTCCTCGTCGGCGACGCCGAGTCCTACGGGACGCTGCGCGCCTACGTCGGCGGGAAACTGCCGGGCGCGCCCGAGCAGATGCTGTTCGGCGGAACCGAGGCGGCCGGCGGCGACCTGCCCGGCGCCACCGTCATCTGCTCCTGCAACAACGTCACCGCCGAGGGCATCCGCTGCGCGATCTCCGAGCACTCCCTCACCGACGTGCCGGGCGTGAAGGGCTGCACGAGGGCCGGGACGAGCTGCGGCAGCTGCGTCCCGCTGGTGAAGCGGATCCTGGACGCCGAGCTGACCGCCGCCGGGATCGAGGTCAGCAGGGCGATCTGTGAGCACTTCGACTACAGCCGCGCCGAGCTGTTCGACATCGTCCGGGCCGGGCAGGTCACCAGCTTCACCCAGCTCGTCGAGGAGCACGGGACGGGCCGGGGCTGCGACATCTGCAGGCCCGCCGTCGCCTCCATCCTGGCCAGCCTCGGCAACGGCCACATCCTGGAGGGCGAGCAGGCCGCGCTGCAGGACACCAACGACCACTTCCTGGCGAACCTGCAGAAGAACGGCACCTACTCGGTCGTGCCGCGCGTCCCCGGCGGCGAGATCACCCCCGAGAAGCTCATCGTCATCGGCGAGGTCGCCCGCGACTTCGGCCTCTACACCAAGATCACCGGCGGGCAGCGGATCGACCTGTTCGGCGCCCGCGTCGAGCAGCTCCCCGACATCTGGCGGCGGCTCGTCGACGCCGGGTTCGAGTCCGGCCACGCCTACGGCAAGGCGCTGCGCACGGTGAAGTCGTGCGTCGGATCCACCTGGTGCCGCTACGGCGTCCAGGACTCGGCCGCCATGGCGATCCGCCTCGAACTGCGGTACCGGGGGCTGCGCGCCCCGCACAAGCTCAAGTCGGCCGTGTCCGGCTGCGCCCGCGAGTGCGCCGAGGCGCAGAGCAAGGACTTCGGCGTCATCGCCACCGAGAACGGCTGGAACCTCTACCTCGCCGGGAACGGCGGCATGCGGCCCCGGCACGCCGACCTGTTCGCCACCGACCTCAGCGACGACGAGCTGATCCGCTGCATCGACCGGTTCCTGATGTTCTACATCCGCACCGCCGACCGGCTGCAGCGCACCGCGAGCTGGCTCGAGTCCCTCGACGGGGGGCTGGACTACCTGCGCGAGGTCATCGTGGACGACCGGCTCGGCATCTGCGCCGACCTCGACGCGGCCATGGAACGCCACGTCGCCGCCTACTCCGACGAGTGGCGCGACACCCTCGACGACCCCGAGCGGCTCCGCCGGTTCGTCTCGTTCGTCAACGCGCCCCGCACCCCGGATCCGAGCATCGCCTTCGAGGTCGAGCGCGACCAGATCAAGCCCCTCCCCCTGGAGGTGAAGAGATGACCGTAGTGGTGGTGGGAAACGGCATGGCCGGGTCGCGGTTCGTCGGTGAGCTGCGCGACCGCGACACCGCGACCCCCGTCACGGTGTTCGGGGCCGAGACCCAGCGGCCCTACAACCGGGTGCTGCTGTCGAACGTCCTCGCCGGCGTGACGCGGCCCGACCACATCAGCCTGGTCGACGCCGCCTGGTACGCCTCGCACGGCGTGGACGCCCGCCTCGGCGTCGAGGTCACCCGCATCGACCGGGCCGCGAAGACCGTGCACGCCTCCGACGGGACCGTCACCCCGTACGGGACGCTCGTCCTCGCGACGGGCAGCACCGCGTTCATCCCGCCGATGCCGGGCCTGCGCGACGGGCTGCCCGAGGGCGCCCTCGTGTTCCGCACCCTGGACGACTGCCGCCGCATCACCGAACTGGCCGCGTCTGCGCGCCGCGCGGTCGTCGTCGGCGGCGGGCTCCTCGGCATCGAGGCCGCCCGGGGGCTGATGGGCCGCGGCCTGGACGTGACCGTCCTGCACCTCGCCGGGCACCTCATGGAACGCCAGCTCGACCCCGCCGCAGGCAAGGTCCTGGCCCGCACCCTCGCCGCGCTCGGCATCGGTACGCGCCTCCAGGCCAACGTCGCCGGCCTGCGCACCGAGGGCGGCGCCGTCACCGGCGTCGAACTGGCCCTGCCCGGCGGCGGGACCGAGGTCATCGACACCGACCTCGTCATCCTCTCCTGCGGCGTCCGGCCCGAGGTGACGCTCGCCCGGGACGCCGGCCTGGCGATCGGCCGCGCCGTGATCGTGGACGACGAGCTGCGGTCGGTCACCGACCCGTCCGTCCGCGCCATCGGCGAGTGCTCCGAGCACCGCGACGAGGTGTACGGGCTGGTCGCGCCCGCCTGGGAGCAGGCCGGCGTTCTCGCCGGGCTGCTCGCCGGCACCGACCCCGCCGCCCGCTTCACCGGCGCCCGGCAGATCACCCGGCTCAAGGCCGCCGGGATCGAGCTGGCCTCGATGGGCGAGACGCACTTCGGCGACGACGACGATGACGTCGAGGTCGTCCGGTTCACCGACGCCGCGCGCGGCACCTACAAGAAGGCGGTCATCCGGGACGGGCGGCTGATCGGCGCGATCCTGCTCGGCGAGACCTCCACCGCCGGGACGCTCACCCAGCTCTACGACCGGGCCGCGCCGCTGCCCGCCGAGCGCCTCGGCCTGCTGTTCCCCGGCGCCGGCGGCGCGGCGGAGGCCGCCTCGCCGCTGCGGATGCCGGACGCCGCCACCGTCTGCCAGTGCAACAACGTCAGCAAGGGAGAGATCCGCGCCTGCTGGCAGGCCGGGGCCCGCACCGCCGCCGACGTCGGCCGCGAGACCCGCGCCGGCACCGGCTGCGGCGGCTGCCGGGCCGCCGTCGAGGGCATCGTCGCGTGGCTGGACGACCAGGACACGGTGGACGTCGCCTGATCCGGCGGACGTCGCCTGATCCGGCGGACGTCGCCTGATCGGGCGGACGTCGCCTGATCCGGTGCACGTCGCATGATCCGGCGGGGGGGTAGGCTCCGCCGCATGGCCGTCCACACGCCGGGCGGGGAGGCGTCCATGCTCGACGGACGTCCGCTGATCGACGCCCACGTGCACGCCGCCCGCCTGCCGACCCTGACCCCGGCGTGGCGGCGGTGGGGCGAGGAGTTCGGCTCGTCCCACCCCTGGCAGGACCTCTACGACGCCGGCGGGTCCCTCGTGCCCGAGCGGGTCGAGGCCTACTTCGAGGACGAGGGCGCCGACGCCCTCCAGGTCTACAGAGGCCTGTCCGTTCAGCCATCACCCGCGGGAAAGGACTGACCCATGACCGACGCCGGCCCGTTCACCGAGGACGTCGTGCGGCAGATCATGCGGCACATGAACGACGACCACGCCGCCGACTGCCTCGCGATCTGCCGGGCGCTGGGCGGCCGGCCCGGCGCGACCGCCGCCCGGATGACTGGACTGGACGCCGACGGGATCGAGTTCGCCGTCACCGACGGGGGAGCGGACCGTCCCGTCCGGATCCCGTTCAGCGAGCGGCTCACCGAGCGCGTCCAGGTCCGGCACGAGGTCGTCCGGATGACCGAGGAGGCCCGTGCGGCGGCCGGTGCGGCGCCGCCCCACGGCGGCTGACCGCCGGGACTGGACGTTTCCGACGCCCTGTCGGTAAAGTAGCCGACATGGCGTCGGAAAATGAGACCTTCTCGGCGCGGCTGCGCACCGCGACCTGGGACGACCACGGTGACAACGAGACCTCCGCCTACATGAGCGCGCTCGTCGAGGGCCGTCTCGCCCGCGACGAATACGCCGTCCTGGTCGCGCAGCTCCACCCGGTCTACGACCTGCTGGAGGAGGCCGCCGACCGGATGGCCTCCGATCCCGTCGCCGGCCGCTTCGACCTCCCCGGGCTGCGCCGCCGCGAGGCGCTGGAGGCCGACCTCGGCTACTTCTACGGGCCCCGCTGGCGCGCCCGGATCGAGCCGAACGCCGCCACCGCCCGGTACTGCGACCGGCTGCGCGAAGTGTGCTTCGACTGGCCCGGCGGTTTCGTGGCGCACCACTACACCCGCTACCTGGGCGACCTGTCCGGCGGCCAGTACATCGGCCGCCAGGTCCGGCAGACGCTGGACCTGGCCGCGGGAGACGACGGCGTCCGCTTCTACCGGTTCCCCGGCAAGCCCAAGGGCTACAAGGACCGCTACCGCGAGCTGCTCGACTCCGCGCCGTGGGACGCCGCCGAGCAGGACCGCGTCATCGGCGAGGTCAAGGCCGCCTACCGGCTGAACGCCGCCGTCACCGCCGAACTCGGCGAGCGGCTCCGGCCCAGCGCCGCCTGACCCGTCCCGCCTGACCAGCTGTGCCGTGGCACCCGGGCCGGGTTTTGGTCAGATTTCGGTCGGGCCGAAAAGGGGTCGCGGTTTGCCCGGCGGGCCTGCGGACATCCGGTAGGCAGCCGAGGGGCCCGCGACGGGGCCCCCGACCCCCGACCGGAGGCCGACATGCTCGCGATCGTCGCCGCGATCGTCTTCGTTCTCGCCCTGCTCTTCGACCTGGCCGACGTGTCCTCGGACGCCATCAACAACGGGACGCTGACCGTCCTCGGCCTGCTGCTCATCGCGCTGCACCTCGCCGGCGTCGGGACGTCCACGAACTGGCGGCCCCGCCGCTCCGCCCGCCGCCGCTGAACGATCAGGAGGTACGGGAGAAGCGGACCCGGCGCCGCGCCGGGTCCGCCTCCTCCAGGCGCACCCTGACCTGCTCGCCGAGCGGGAGATCCCCGCCCTCGCAGCGGCCGAACACCGGCGGCGCCACCAGCTGGACCCGCCCGCCCGACCGGTCGCCGTTCACGTCCACGACCACCGCGTCGAAGACGTCCCCGACGTGGTCGCGCAGCAGCAGCGCCTCGACGAGGTCCACGCACGCGTGGTCGACGTCGGCGGCCCGGCGCAGCGCCCGCTGCATCGCCTCGGGCAGCTCCGGCAGCGCCTCCCGCGCCCAGCCCGGCACTGGACGTCCCGCCGCCAGGGCCAGGCACACCTCCGAGGCGTACCGGTCCGCCAGCCGCCGGATCGGCGCGGTGACGTGCGCGTACGGGGCGGCCACGGCGGCGTGCGCGGCCTGCTCGGGCGGCGCGCCGTCGAACGCGGTGTAGCCGGCGCCGCGCATCAGCCCCGCCGCGTCGTGCAGGAACGCGGCGTGCCGGGGCAGGGCCGGGTCGAGGGCGCGGACGATGTCGCCGTAGGAGGCGCCCGCCGGCCAGGCGACGCCGAGCGCGCGGGCCGCGAGCCGCAGCCGCGCCTCCGCCTCGGCGGGCGCGGGCGGCATCGTGCGCAGCAGCCCGATCCCGCCGTCCAGCATCAGCCGGGCCGCCGCCCGCCCGGTCAGCAGCGAGATCTGCGCGTTCCACGCCTCGGTCGCGAGGTCGCCGCGCAGCTTCAGCGCCCAGCCGCCGTCGGCGTGCACGACCTCCTGCTCGGGCAGCGGCAGGCTGACCCCGCCGCGCGCCGCCTCCGCCGCGATGAGCCGCTCGCCGATCTCGCCGAGCAGCGCGATCCGGGGGTCGCCGTCATCGTGCCGGGCGGTCGCGTAGTCGAGCCGGTCCCGGCTGCGGACGAGGGCGCGCCGGACGTCCACGCCGGTGATCAGCCCGGCGTCGTCGATGTCGATCGTCCACGCGACGGCCGGGCGCTCGCGGCCCGGCAGCAGGCTCGCGGTGCCCTCGGACATGCGGCGCGGATGCAGCGGCGAGTTCGCGTCCGGCAGGTAGAGGGTGACGCCGCGGGCGCGGGCCTCGGCGTCCAGCGCGCCGCCGGGCCGCACGAACCCGGCCACGTCCGCGATCGCGTACCGGACGCGGTGCCCGGACCCGCGCCGCTCCAGGTGCATCGCCTGATCCAGGTCCATCGAGCCGGGCGGGTCGAGGGTGAAGAACGGGACGCCGCGCAGGTCGGCGCGGCCGGCCGAGGGCACCGCGGGCCGTGCGGCCTCCGCGAGCACGGCGGGCGGGAACGGGCCGGGCACCGCGAACTCGGCGCGGATCCGGTCCAGCCCCGCACGGACCTCGGCGTCGGCCTCGGCGGTACGCAGTCGCAGGGGTCGGCGCTGCACAGAGTCGAGCGTACGGGACGAACGCCCCGAAGCGATCAGAATCTACAATGTAAAGGCGGGCGGCCGGTCCGATGACCGGTTCGTGGCGGGTTCGGGCGCCTTCAGTCGTCCGGGCTCTCCGCGAACGCCCGCAGCCCCGGCGGATCCAGCACGGTGATCTGCCGCCGGCCGGTGTGCACGAGGCCCGCGTCCCGCAGCACCGCCAGGGCCCGCGCGACCGTCTCCCGGGAGGCGTCCATCCAGCTGCCGAGCTCCTCCTGCGACAGCGGCGGCCCGAGCGTGATCTCGCCGCCGGGGCCCGCCGGGACGTGCCGGGCCGACCGTTCGGCGAGTCCCGCCAGCAGGATCGCCAGCCGCCGCGCGCCCTGCGCCGAGACGTGCGCCCGCAGCCGCCGGCCCGCGTCGTCCAGCCGCCGCACGAACGTCCCGCTGACCAGCATCCACACTCGCGGATGCGCGTCCAGGAAGGCGGTGAACCGCGCCGCCGGCACGAGCAGCGCGCGGACCTCGTCGAGCGCCTGCACGGTCGCCGACCGTTCCCGCCGGCCGAGCACCGCGCTTTCGCACACGAGGTCGCCGGGGCCGCGCACGGCGAGCACCACCGAGTGCCCGGCCGGGCTGGACGAGACGACCTTGGCCCAGCCCGCCTCGATGACGATGATGTGGTCGGAGTCGTCACCCTGGTAGCACAGGGGCGCGCGCGGCCGGTAGGTCCGCGGCCGGCCGGCGTCGCGGAGCGCCGCGCGCTCCCGGCCGTCCAGCGCGTCCCAGAACCCGCCGCCGGGGTCCGCGGCGAGCCCGCCGCGAGAAGTGGTCCGCTCGCTCACGCCACGTCCGTTCCGTCCTGGATCGGGGAACCGGCACCCGCGGCAGATGGGGGGAGTGGGGCGGTGAGGCCCAGTGCCGCGGGTACCGGTCGTCTGCACCATTCCAGGACAACCCGTCACCGACTCGGATGCTGCACGCCGGTGAACGCGCTGTCTGCGTCTTATGACACTTTTGGCGAAAATTGCAGTGAAATCGAGGCGGCGTTTCCCGGTAGAGGGCGCCTCCCACGCCTCCCTAAGTGCGGGAAAGGGCGTTGAGCAGGCGATTGACGGGGCTGCTGAGATTCCACCGGTCGGCCAGCTCGACGAGCGCCTCGGCGTCGCGCGGCCCGGCGGGCAGCCGGTCGTCCAGCAGCGCCAGCTCCGGGGCGTCGATGTCGGTGACGACCCGCACCACCGTCTCGGCGGACGCCAGGTACTCGCGGGCGGCCTCCATCCGCCGCCGGGCGCCCGCCGGGAAACCCGCGTCGGTGCCCGCGTCCAGCGCCGCGAGGATGCCCTCGACCGACCCGAACCGGGTGACGAGTGCCGCGGCCGTCTTGTCCCCGACGCCGGGCACGCCGGGCAGGCCGTCGCTCGGGTCGCCGCGCAGCGTCGCGTAGTCGGCGTAGCCGCGGCCCGGGATGCCGTACTTGGCCGCGACCTCCTTCTCGCCCATGATCTGCAGGTTGCGGATGCCGCGCGCGGTGTAGAGGACGGCGACGGGGCCGCGGTCGTCGACGAGCTGGAACAGGTCGCGGTCGCCGGTCACGATGTCGACCGGCCCGCCGGGCGCGCCGCGCACCGCGAGCGTCCCGATCACGTCGTCGGCCTCGTAGCCGGGGACGCCGGCACGCGCCAGCCCGAACGCGTCCAGCACCGCGTCGATGACCGGGAGCTGCGCCTCCAGCGCGTCCGGGGTCTGGTCGCCGCCGTCCTCGGCCACCCGGTGCGCCTTGTACGACGGCAGCGCGGCGACCCTGAACGCGGGCCGCCAGTCGGCGTCCATGCAGCAGACGAGGCGGTCCGGCGCCCGGTCCTGGACGAGCCGCGCGATCATGTCGATCAGCCCGCGCACCGCGTTCACCGGCGTCCCGTCGGGAGCCGTCACCGACTCGGGCACCCCGTAGAAGGCGCGGAAGTACAGCGACGGCGTGTCCAGCAGCATCAGCCCGCTCATGGGGGACATGCTCCCACGCGGGTCCGACGCCGCGCCGCTCCGCCGCTCCTGCGATCCTGGTACCGCCATCGGACAGGACCGACGAATGGAGACGGGTGTGACAACGGAGTTGTATCCGCGCGAGCGCATCGGGCGGGTACAGGAGGCGACGGCGACGGCGGGCCTCGGCGCGGTGCTGCTGACGCCCGGACCGGACCTGCGTTACGTCACCGGCTACGAGGCGATGCCGCTGGAGCGCCTCACGTGCCTGGCGGTGCCCGCCGAGGGGGAGCCGTTCCTGGTCGTCCCGCGGCTGGAGCTGCCCGCCGCGCGGGAGTCCCCGGCGGGGTCGCTCGGCGTCGAGCTGGTGCCCTGGGACGAGACCGACGACCCGTTCGCGCTGACCGCCGCCCGGCTGCCCGCGGGGATCGCCAAGGTCGGGGTCGCGGACCGGATGTGGGCGGTCATGGCGCTGCGGTTCCGCGCCGCGCTGCCCGGCGCCGAGCAGGTCGCCGCCGGGACGGTGCTGCGCGGGCTGCGGATGCGCAAGTCCGCCGCCGAGGTCGCGGCGCTGCGCGAGGCCGGCGCGGCGATCGATCGCGTGCACCGCCGCGTCCCCGGCTTCCTCAGGGCCGGGCGCACCGAGCGGGAGGTCGGCCGCGACATCGCCGACGCGATCATCGCCGAGGGGCACGCCCGCGTCGACTTCGTCATCGTCGGCTCCGGCCCGAACGGCGCGAACCCGCACGCCGAGCTGTCGGACCGCGTCATCCGGCCCGGAGAGCCCGTCGTGGTCGACATCGGCGGGACGATGCCGAGCGGGTACTGCTCGGACTCGACCCGCAACTACTGCGTCGGGGAGCCGCCCGCCGAGTACCGCGCGTACTACGCGGTGCTGGAGGAGGCGCAGCGCGCGTCGTGCGAGGCCGTCCGGCCGGGCGCGACGCCCGAGGCGGTGGACAAGGCCGGGCGCGACCTCATCGCCGCCGCCGGGCACGGCGAGCACTTCTTCCACCGCACCGGCCACGGCATCGGCCTGGAGACGCACGAGGACCCCTACATCGTCGCCGGCAACCGCGAGCCGCTGGAGCCGGGGATGGCGTTCTCCGTCGAGCCGGGCGTCTACACCGGCCCGCACGGCGCCCGCATCGAGGACATCGTCGTGTGCACCGAGGACGGCTACGAGTCGATGAACGCCGTCGGGCGCGGCCTGGTGATCGTGGACTGACCGCGCCGGCAGCAGACCGCGCGAGGGTGCGGACGGGTTTTCCGTCCGCACCCTCGCGCCATTTCGGGCAGCACAAATTAGGGCGGAAACGGGTCGGTAACGATCTCTGCACCAAATGTGTCTGGGAGCACCGCGCGTATTGCGGTTGAGGCGGTCTGCCCTGTACCACCTAGATGCGTTGTTACGCGGGGGTAAAACCGTTCTCCTGCGCATGGCGAGAATCCGCCGTGCGGGAACGGGCCGGGCCCCTGCCGGAGCCGTGCCGGGAAGAAGAGGAGACGCCGTGGCAGAGGTCGACCTGACCAGCGTCGGGAAGGTCTATCCCGACGGCACGCGGGCCGTGACCGACCTGACCCTCCACATCGCCGACGGGGAGTTCCTCGTCCTCGTCGGCCCCTCCGGCTGCGGCAAGACGACCGCGCTGCGGATGGTCGCCGGGCTGGAGGACATCTCCGAGGGCGAGGTCACGATCGGCGGCCGGGTCGTCAACCGGGTCCCGGCCCGCGACCGCGACGTCGCGATGGTGTTCCAGAGCTACGCCCTCTACCCGCACCTGTCGGTGCGCGACAACATCGGCTTCGGGCTGTCGCTGCGCAAGCTGCCGAAGGCCGAGATCCGGGAGAAGGTCGACCGCGCCGCGGAGATCCTCGGCCTCACCGACCACCTGTCCCGCAAGCCCCGCAACCTGTCGGGCGGGCAGCGGCAGCGCGTCGCGATGGGCCGCGCGATCGTCCGCGAGCCGCAGGCGTTCCTGATGGACGAGCCGCTGTCCAACCTCGACGCCAAGCTCCGCGTCCAGATGCGCGCCGAGATCGCCCGGATCCAGCGCGACCTCGGCGTCACCACGATCTACGTCACCCACGACCAGACCGAGGCCATGACGCTCGGCGACCGGGTCGCGGTGATGAAGAAGGGCGAGCTGCAGCAGGTCGCGCCGCCGCAGGAGCTCTACGACCGGCCGGTCAACCTGTTCGTCGCCGGATTCATCGGCTCACCCGCCATGAACCTGGTCCAGGGCACGCTGTCCGGGGACGCGGAGAACCCGCGCCTGGAGGTCGGCGGCCAGACCCTGGCGCTGCCGGCCGAGGTGCTGACCGACCGCCCGGCCCTCGCGTCCCACCTCGGAGGCGACGTCGTCGTCGGCATCCGCCCCGAGGACATGGAGGACGCCGAGCTCGTGGAGACGCCCGAAGGGTCCGGGCTCGTCTCCACCGCCGACCTCGTGGAGGCGATGGGCTCGGACGTGCTGGTCCATTTCGCGATCGAGGCGTCCCAGGTCGTCACCGAGGACACCAAGGAACTCGCCCGCGACGCGGGGACCGACGTGCTGGGGCATCTGGAGGGCCCTTGCACGGACCTGGTCGCGCGGTTCAGCCCGCGCACCCGCGTGAAGGTAGGCGACCCGGTGACGGTCCGCGTCGACACCGGCCGCCTGCACTTCTTCGATATCGAGTCCGGCGCGGCGATCTGGGGATCGGACGCCGCCGGTTCGTCCAGGGAGGATGAGGAATGAGGATCAGCAGGCGTGTGATGGGAGCCGCCGTGGCGGCGGGACTGCTCCTGTCCTCGGCCGCCGCGTGCGGCGGCGACGACGACGGCGACGGGTCGACGCCCGCCGGCGGCGGGGAGCTGAAGGGCACCACGATCGAGGTCGCGGCCAAGTGGACCGGCCCGGAGGAGACCAACTTCCGCAAGGTGCTGCAGGCGTTCGAGAAGAAGACCGGGGCGAAGGTCAACTACGCCTCGACCGGTGAGAACACCGACGCCTACCTAGGCCCGCGCATCGAGGCCGGAAACCCGCCGGACGTGGCGATCCTGCCGCAGCCCGGCCTGATGCAGCAGTACGCCGGGAAGGGCTCGCTGAAGCCGCTCGGCGACGACGTCGTCGCCCAGGTCGGGCAGAACTTCTCGCCCTACTGGAAGGAGCTCGGCTCCTCCGGCGGCAAGACCTACGGCGTGATCGTCAAGGCCGCCTACAAGTCGATCCTGTGGTACCGGCCGGACGCGTTCTCCGAGGCGGGCGTGCAGCCGCCCGCGACGTGGGCCGACCTGGTCAAGGCGTCCGGGACGCTGCAGGACGCGGGCACCACCCCGTTCACCCTGGCCGCCGGCCCGCAGGACTCCTGGACGCTGACCGACTGGTTCGAGAACGTCTACCTCTCGCAGGCGGGCCCGGACAACTACGACAAGCTCGCCAAGCACGAGATCAAGTGGACCGACCCGACGGTCGGCAAGGCGCTGGAGACCCTCGCCGAGATCTGGGGCAAGCCCGACTTCCTGAACGGCGGCGTCGCGACCGCGACCAAGACCAAGTTCGACGAGTCGGTCACCCAGACCTTCGGCCAGCAGAAGTCCGCGATGGTCTACGGCGGCGACTTCGCCGCCGCGAACATCGCCACCACCAAGGCCAAGGTCGGCACCGACGCCAAGGTGTTCGCGTTCCCGAAGGCCGGCGACACCGCCCCGGCGATCCTCGGCGGCGACGTCGCGGTCGCGCTGAAGGACGGCAAGGGCGCGCAGGAGCTGATGAAGTTCCTCGCCTCCCCGGAGGCCGGCAAGGTCTGGGCCGGGCTCGGCGGCTACCTGACGCCGAACAAGAACGTCCCGCCGGACGCCTACTCCGACCCGATCGCCAAGCAGCTGATCGGCCAGCTGCAGCAGTCCGGCGACGCGGCCCGCTACGACCTGTCGGACCTGACGCCCGCGGCGTTCGGCGCGACCCCCGGCAAGGGCGAGTGGGAGGCGCTGCGCCAGTTCGTGTCGCACCCGACCGACGTCAAGGGCACGCAGGCCAAGCTGGAGGCCGAGGCCGCCAAGGCGTACAAGTAGGGATCCTGGATGACCGCTCCGAATGAGGAGGCGCCGCCGGCCGTCACGGCCGGCGGCGCCGCCGCCCCCGCGCCCGCCGCCCGGCGGCCCGGCCGGGGGCGGGAGAAACTGGCCCCGCCGTCGTGGCTCGCCATGGCGTTCCTGCTGCCGGCGCTGCTGCTGCTCGGCTTCCTGGTGGTCTACCCGATCGTCTACTCGGTGATCCGCAGTTTCTTCGACGCCTCGGGCGGCACGTTCGTCGGCGTCGACAACTACACCGGGGTCTTCAAGGGGCACGACAACCTCGTCGCGGTGCGCAACACCGCCGTCTGGGTCGTGGTGGCCCCGACCGTGGTCACCATCATCGGCCTGCTGTTCGCCGTCCTCACAGAGCGGATCCGGTGGGCGACGGTGTTCAAGCTCGTCGTGTTCATGCCGATGGCGATCTCCTTCCTCGCCTCCGGCGTGATCTTCCGGCTGGTGTACCAGATGGACCCCGACAAGGGCGTCGCGAACGCGGCGCTGGTCGCCATTCACGACACCTTCGCGCAGGGCACGACCTACCCGGGCGCCGGGCCCCGCGGCGGCGGTGACGCGCTCCTCCGCGAGGACGGCGGGGGCGTCGTCGCGGTCAGGTCCTACCAGGCCGGGCAGAGCGTGCTCGTCCCGCTGGTGAAGGTCAAGCCGGAGTACCTGCCCAAGGACGCCGAACCCGCCGCGCAGCCGCCGGCGGCCAAGCCCGGGCAGCTGACCGGGGCGGTCTGGTTCGACTTCACCCGCGGCGGCGGCGGGCAGCTGAACGCCCCGAACGCCGGGGAGGTGGGGCTGCCCGGCATCAAGGTCGAGGCCGTGCGGGGCGGCGAGGTGGTCGCCGAGGCCACCACGGACGCCGACGGCACGTTCACGATGAAGAAGCTCCCGGACGGGGCGTTCACGCTCCGGCTGCCCAAGGACAACTTCACCCCCGCCTACCGCGGCGCCGAGTGGCTCGGCAGCACGCTGATCACTCCCGCGATCATCGGGTCTTACCTGTGGGTGTGGTCCGGTTTCGCGATGGTGCTGATCGCCGCCGGGCTCGCCGCCATCCCGCGGGACGCGCTGGAGGCGGCCCGGGTGGACGGCGCCACCGAGTGGCAGGTGTTCCGGCGGGTGACGATCCCGCTGCTCATGCCCGTCCTCATGGTCGTGCTGGTGACGCTGGTCATCAACGTCCTGAAGGTCTTCGACCTCGTCTTCATCATCGGCGGCGGCGATCCGAACGCCAGCGTGCTGGCGCTGCAGATGTGGACGGTGTCGTTCGGCGGCGGCAACGACCAGGGCGCCGGCAGCGCCATCGCCGTGCTGCTGTTCGTGCTCGTGCTGCCCGCCATGCTGTTCAACATCCGGCGACTGCGGCAGGAGCGCAAATGAGCACCGCGGAGAAGGCCGCCGGGACGCCGTCGCCCGCGACCGGCGGGAACGGCGCGGCGGGGGCGCCGCGCCGGGGACTGGCCGCCCGGATCGTCGGCAGGGTCGGCGGCGGCGCCGCGCAGGCGCTGCTGGTGCTGATCGCGCTGTTCTGGCTCGTGCCGACGCTCGGGCTGCTGGTGGCGTCGCTGCGGTCCAACGAGGACAACAACGCCGACGGCTGGTGGAGCGTCTTCAGCAAGCCGGCGCAGCTGACCATGGAGTCCTACGGTTCGCTGCTGGACAAGGGCGACTTCGTCGACTCGTTCTGGAACACCGTGCTGATCACCGTCCCGGCGACCGTGCTGGTGGTGATGATCGCCTCGCTGGCCGCCTACGCGTTCGCGTGGATGGAGTTCCCCGGCCGCGACTGGCTGTTCGTCCTCGTGGTGGCGCTGCTGGTGGTGCCGGTCCAGGTCGCGCTGATCCCGGTCGCCAAGCTGTACGGCCGGATCGAGTTCGGCGGGTTCCACATGTTCGGGTCGGTGACCGGCGTGGTGCTGTTCCACGTCGCGTTCGGCCTGCCGTTCGCCATCTTCCTCCTCCGCAACTTCTTCGCGGCGATCCCGCGGGACCTCCTCGAGGCGGCGCGGATGGACGGCGGCTCGGAGTGGACGATCTTCCGCCGGGTGATCTTCCCGCTGGGCGGCCCGGCGATCGCCTCGCTCGGCATCTTCCAGTTCCTGTGGGTGTGGAACGACCTGCTGGTGGCGCTGGTGTTCGCCGACACCGAGTCGCAGCCGATGACCAAGTGGCTGCAGTCCCAGATGCGGCAGTTCACCGGCAACATCGACATCCTCGCGCCGGGCGCGTTCCTGTCGCTGATCGTCCCGCTGATCGTGTTCTTCGCCTTCCAGCGCTACTTCGTCCAGGGCGTCCTCGCGGGCTCGGTGAAGTAGCCGCCGCGCGGATCGGACACGCCGATGCCCCGGCCCCCGCGGGCCGGGGCATCGGCGTCCGCGTGTCCGGGCGCTAGTCGCCGAGGTCCGCGGCGCCGGGGTGGCCGATGGCCAGGCCGCTGGACGGGTCGAAGAAGTGCAGCCGGCGGGTGTCGACGGCGAGCCGCACGTCCTGGCCCGGCCGGACGTGCGAGCGGGAGTTGACGCGGGCCGTCCACAGCGCCTTGTTGTCGGCCAGCGGGATCGCCATGTCGCCGTCGGCCTCGGCGTCCTCGGCGAGGTCGGCGGTGTCCTTGTGCTCGACCGGCGGGGCGTCGATCGCGAAGATCACGTTGATCTCGCTGCCCAGCTCCTCGGTGACGCTGCTGCGGGCCGCCATCGGCGCCCACCCGGCGTCGGCGTGCGCGGCGTCCTCGAAGTCCGACGGGCGGACGCCGAGGATGACCTTGCGGCCGATGTACTCGCGCAGGTCCGGCTTCTCCTCCAGCGTCGCGGCCGGCACCGGCAGCGTGTACCCGGCGAAGGAGACCTGCGCGCCGTCGTCGCTCGAGGCCAGGTCGGCGAGGACGAAGTTCATCGCGGGCGACCCGATGAACCCGGCGACGAACAGGTTGACGGGGTTGTCGAACAGCCGCTGCGGGGTGTCGACCTGCTGCAGCACGCCCTCGCGCAGCACGCACACCCGCGATCCGAGCGTCATGGCCTCGACCTGGTCGTGGGTGACGTACACGGTGGTGACGCCGAGCCGCTCGTGCAGCTGGCTGAGCGAGGCGCGCATGGACACGCGGAGCTTGGCGTCCAGGTTCGACAGCGGCTCGTCCATCAGGAACGCCTGCGGCTCGCGGACGATCGCGCGGCCCATCGCGACCCGCTGCCGCTGGCCGCCCGACAGCGCGGCGGGCTTGCGGGACAGGAACTGCTCCAGGCCGAGCATCTTGGCCGCCTCGCGGACCTTCTGCTTGATCTCCGCCTTCGGCGTGCCGCGCAGCTTGAGGCCGAACGCGAGGTTCTGCTCGACCGTCATGTGCGGGTAGAGGGCGTAGTTCTGGAAGACCATCGCGATGTCGCGGTCCTTCGGCGCGAGGTCGTTGACGACCCGGTCGCCGATGGAGATCTTCCCGCCGCTGATCTCCTCCAGCCCGGCGATCATCCGCAGCGCGGTCGACTTGCCGCAGCCGGACGGGCCGACCAGCACCATGAACTCGCCGTCGCGGATCTCCAGGTCGAGCCCGTCCACGGCCTTGACGCCGCCGCTGTACACCTTGTCGACCCGGTCCAGCACGATCTTGGCCATCCGAACCCCTCCATGGAAACGTTTCCACCGCCCCCTGGCGAGCAGGGGTTTCATGTCTCTCAGGGGAGTAAACATCATGGAATCGTTTCCAAGGGAGTGATACGCCGGATAAGATCACCGCAACCGCGCGGAACGGGAGGTCTCGGGTGGCGCAGCGGCGGACGGCGACGATCAAGGACGTGGCCGCGGCGGCGGGCGTCGGCATCGCCACCGTGTCCCGGGTGTTCTCCGGGACCGGCTCGGTGAGCGCGGCCACCCGCGAGCGCGTGCTGGCCGCCGCCGGCGAGCTCGACTACCGTCCGAGCGCCCTCGGCCGCGGCCTCAAGCTGCGCCGCAGCGGCGGCATCGGGCTGATCGTCCCGGACGTCACCGACCCCTTCCACGCCGACCTGGTCGCGGGCGTCCTCGCCTGCGCCCGCGGCCTGGGCGAGCACGTCATCGTCGACGCCGCGTACGGCGACCCCGCCCGCGAGGCCGAGATCGTGGAGCGGCTCGTCGAGCAGCGGGTGGACGGGATCATCGCGGTGCCCGCCGGGGCGCGGGCCGACTGGCGGGCCGCCGCCCGGGTGTGCTCCAGCGTCGTCTTCGCCGACCGGATGCTGCCGGACCTGCCGGAGATCCCCGCCGTGCTCGCCGACGACGCGGGCGGCGTCCGCTCCCTCACCGAGTACCTCGCCGGGCTCGGGCACCGGCGCGTCGGCTTCCTCGGCGGCGCCCCCGGCGCCCCCGCCGGGGTGCGCGAGCGCGCGTTCCGCGACACGCTCGCCCAGCTCGGCGTCCCGGTGGAGGAGGACCTGGTCGTCGCCGCCCGCGCGGCCCGCGACGCCGCCTACGCCGCCGCCGCGGGGCTGCTACAGCGCCGCGCCGACGTCACCGCCGTCCTCGCCGCCGGGCACCTGCTCGGGGAGGCGGCCGTGCTGGTCGCCCGCGAGCTGGACCTGCGCGTCCCCGCCGACGTGTCGATCGCGATGGTGGACGACGTGTCGTGGGCGGAGCTGTGCGACCCGCCGCTGACCGCCGTCGCCCGCCCCGGGCACGACATCGGGTACCGCGCCTGCGAGCTGCTGCTGCGCGAGCCCGCCCGGCGGGGCAGGGGCCAGCCGGTGCTGCTGCCGACCGAGCTGGTCGTGCGCGGCAGCTGCGGCCCGCTGCGGCCCGCGCGCCGCTGAAACCCGCCGATGACGGCGGTTCCGTGATCAATGGGGACGCGCGGACGCCCCCGGCACGCTAGATTTCCCGCGTGGAGGAGATCGATCGTCAGATCATGGCGCTGCTCGCCGACGACGGGCGGATGAGTTTCACCGACCTGGCCAAGGAGACGGGGCTTTCGGTGTCGGCCGTGCACCAGCGCGTCCGGCGGCTGCAGAAGCGCGGCGTCATCACGGGGTTCGCCGCGCAGCTGGACGCCCAGCACATCGGGCTGCCGCTGACCGCGTTCGTGTCGATCAAGCCGATCGATCCGGCCGCGCCGGACGACGCCCCCGACCGGCTGGCGCACCTCCAGGCGATCGAGGCGTGCCATTCGGTCGCCGGCGAGGAGAGCTACATCCTAAAGGTGCGGGTCGCGTCGCCGAACGAGCTGGAGGACCTGCTCCAGAAGATCCGCGCCGCCGCGAACGTCGCGACGCGGACGACGGTCGTCCTCAGCACCCCCTGGGAGTCGCGCCGCCCGCCGCTCTAGCGCGGACGAATCCAACGGGACGGATCCAACGCGGGGCGGATCTAGTTCGGGGCGAAGGCGTCCAGGGCCTGCAGGGCCCGGTCCAGCGAGGCGCGCGGGTCGGCGTCCGGCCCGGTGATCTCGGGGTCGAAGTTCAGGTCGATGAACGTCTCGGTGACGCCCTGGCCGGCGAGCGTCTCCAGGTCGCCGCGGATCTCGCCGGCGGACCCGGTGAGCGGGCGCCGGTCCGCCCGGCCGCCGGGACGGACCCGCACCGCCCCCCGGCACACGAAGCGCAGCGCGGCCGCGTCCCGCCCGGCCCGCTCGGCGGCGTCCCGGACGATGCCGATGGGGCGGCCGATCGCGGCGAGGTCGGCGCGGCTCGAGCTGACCCAGCCGTCGGCGAGCCGCCCGGCGCGGCGCAGCGCCGGTTCGGACGCGCCGCCCAGCAGGACCGGCAGCGGAGACTGCACCGGCGGCGGCTCCATCACGACGGGCGGGAAGTCGAAGAACTCCCCGTGGAACTCGGTCGCGGCGCCGCTCCACAGGCCGCGCATCACGGCGAGGAACTCCTCGGCGCGGGCGCCGCGCCGGGCCATGGGCGCCCCGGCGGCGGCGAACTCCTCGGGCATCCAGCCGAGCCCGAGCCCGAGGTCGAGCCGCCCGCCGCTGACGCGGTCGAGGGTCGCGGCCTGCTTGGCGAGGATCGCGGGCGCCACGAACGGCAGGTTGACGATGGCGACGCCGAGCCGGACCCGGCTCGTGCGGCCGGCGAGGTAGGAGAGCGTCACCAGCGGGTCGGGGACGGCTCGGTAGGTGAGGTCGTCCGAGCCCGCCGGGGTGAGGACGCGCTGCAGCGTCCACAGCGAGTGGTAGCCGAGCTCCTCGGCCCGCCGCGCGACGAGCGACTGGTTCTCCGGGGTGGCCCAGGCGCCCGACCCCGGGACGGCGAACCCGATCAGCATGCCTCTGCCCTCCCAAGCCGAACCTTACAACGTCAAGGCCGCAGGCGGCGGGACCCGGCGCATCGCGTGTCGCGGGCAGGTGGGCAGGCAGGGGCGGGGTGGGCGCGGAGCCCGGTTTCAGGGCACGGCGGCGATGAAGCAGGAGTTGCCGAAGCCGACCTCGTCGCCGGGCCGCACCCGGATCGGGCCGGTCAGCCGCCACCCGTTCACCCGGGTGCCGTTCATCGACCCGAGGTCGGAGATCATCCAACCCTCGTCGGTCCGGTAGATCTCGGCGTGGAAGCGCGAGACGGTCAGATCGGTGAGGATGAACTGGCAGGCGGGCGCGCGGCCGACGACGATCCGCTTCAGGTCGGCCTGCGGCAGCATGAACCGGGGCAGCCGGGGCGCCCGCCAGGCCGCCTCGATCCGCGCCGTCACCTGCGACACCGAGGAGATGAGCCCGGTCAGCCGGTCGACGACGCGGCTGGGCGGCGGCAGGTCGTGCACGATGCTGGCCAGCTCGGCCTGGTTGCGGGCCCGGAGCACCTGGTCCACCCGGCGCTCGAACGTGTCGGTCGACATCCTGCCCTCGGCCACGCGGTCGCCGAGGACGCGCAGGGCCCGGTCCCGCTGCGTGTCGGACGCTCTCACCGGGAATGAGGGCTGACCGTCCATGGCTGTGAGTATCCAGTCCCCATCGTCGGCTGTCCAGAAAGGGCCGTCGGCCCGCGGGGACGGATGATCGCCCTCACCCGCCCCCCACCTGTCCGACGGCGCGCCCCGCGCGAAAGTTCGCGCGGGGCGGCGCATTTCCGGCTCGGCCGCCCCGGGTCAGCGGGACAGCAGGTCGCGCGCGATGTGCGTCACCTGGATCTCGTCGGTGCCCGCGTAGATCTGGAACGACTTGGCGTCGCGGGCGAGCTGCTCGACCCGGTACTCGCTCATGTAGCCGTTGCCGCCGAACAGCTGCACCGCCTCCTGCGCGACCTCGCTGGCGGCCTGCGCCGCGTACAGCTTCATCGCGGACGCCTCGGCGAGCGTCGGGGCGCGGCCGGCGCGCTGCATCTCGATGTGCCGGAACACCAGGTTCTGGACGTTGAGCCGCGCGACCTCCATCTTGGCCAGCTTCAGCTGGATGAGCTGGAAGTCGCCGATCCGCTGCCCCCACAGCTCGCGGGTCTTGGCGTACTCGACCGACAGCTTCAGGCACTCCTCGATCACGCCGAGAGCCATCGCGGCGACGCCGGCGCGCTCGGTGACGAAGTTCTGCTTCGCCGACTCCTTGCCCCCCTGGGAGCCGGAGGCGAGCAGGCGGTCGGCGCCGGCGCGGACGTCGTTCAGGAACAGCTCGCCGGTGGGGGAGGAGTGCAGGCCCATCTTGCGCAGCGGCTTGCTCTGCTCCAGGCCCTCCATGCCGCGGTCCAGGACGAACGTGAGGATCTCGCGGTCGCAGGGGTCGCTCCCGTCGTCGAGCTTGCAGTAGAAGACGATCGTGTCGGCGTAGGGGCCGTTGGTGATGAAGGTCTTGCTGCCGTTGATGACGTACTCGTCGCCGACCTTCTTCGCGGTGGCCTGCATGCCGCCGAACGCGTCCGACCCGGAGTTGGGCTCGGTGATGGCCCAGGCGCCGACCTTCTCCATGGTGAGCAGGGGCAGCGCCCAGCGCTCCTTCTGCTCGGGCGTCCCGCGCTTCATGATCGTTCCGGCGGCGAGGCCCAGACCGACGCCCATCGCCGACACCAGACCGGGCGCGACCTTGCACAGCTCGATGACCGGCAGCATGGTCATCGCCGCGTTGCCGCCGCCGGACCGCTCCTCCCCGTCCCCGGACTCGCCCGCCTTCTCCCTGGCGATCCGGGACTGGAAGGACGAGCGGGCCATCTCGTCCATCCCGAACGTCTTGTACAGGCCGCGGAGCAGGTCGTACGGCGGGAGGTCGCCCGACTCCAGGGCGTCCAGGTTGGGCCGGACCTCGGCGTCGATCCAGCCGCGCACCGCGTCCCGGATCATCAGGTCTTCGTCGGACCACTCGATCATGCTCTGTCCTGCCCCTTCGCGTGCTGCCGGTTGCCGGGGCCCATCCAAGCAGAGCGTGAAAGCGAGCGCTTATTCGGGTTCCGTCAGCCGAGATCCACCACGTCCGCGACGACCCCGCCGTCCGCGGTGAGCCGCTCGGGCGACGGGCTGTCGTAGACGACCAGGAGCCGGGTGCCCGGCTCGTCCAGCACCGCGATGCCCTCGGCGTGGTCGTCGCCGTCGCCGTAGGGCAGCTCGCCCAGCGTCTCCAGCTCGTCCGCGGCGACGATCTCGGCCGCGTCCGCCGTGGCCGCCCCCCGCCACCGGACGACCCGCACCGGGCCGTCCAGGTCCATGCTGGGGCCGGTGAGGACGAGCAGGTCGTCGCCGTGCGGGCACAGGTCGCGGATGCCGAGGCCGCCGAGGTCGAGGAAGTGCGTGCGGTAGCGGTCCCCGCCGTCGCCGACGGGCAGCAGCCGCAGCCGCCGCGGGTCGCCCGGGTCGGTCTCGGGGCGGATCTCCACCAGCACCGCCCAGCCGCGCAGGACCGGCCCGCGCAGCCCGATGTAGAGGCGGTCGCCGTGCGCGGCGATGCCCTCGATGTCGATGCCGTTGTCCTTGCTCGGGATGGACAGGAACGGCGCGAGGTGCGGGTCGTCCTCCAGCAGGTCGGTGATGGAGTCCTTGTCCAGGCCGAGGACGGCGGCGGTGCGGTCCCCGTCCGCGCGGACGACGGCGGGCAGGCCGTCCTCGCCGGTGACGAGGGGGAGCCGGGCGAGGATGAAGCGGTTGTCCTCGCGGACGACGGTGGCGAGGCGCTTGCGCGCCTTCGCCTCGCTCTGCCCCGGCTTGATCTTCTTGCGCTTGAGGCTGTGCGACCCGACCGCCCACAGCCAGCCGTTGGCGCGCGCGAGGCCCTCGATGTCGGCCTCCTCGCCGGGGCCCGCGGGCAGCGGCACGAGGTCGGCGAGCGCGACCGTGGTCTGCCCCTCGTAGCCGGTGACGCGCCCGTCCCCGTCCAGCACGGCGGTCAGCCGCTCGACGGTGGCCGTCTCGTCGCCCGCCACCCACAGGCAGCGGCCGTCCTGCCGCACGGCGGACAGATTGGTGTGCGTCCCGGCTTCCCGGCTTTCCGCCCCGAAGCGCAGCTCGACCCGGCGTTCCACGATCATGGCGTCATATTCCCATATCCCGAGGGCCCGTATGCCGGGGCGACGGGGCCTGAACTGGCCTTCAGCGGTCCCAGCGGACGTCCAGGCGCGGCGGCTTGCGGAACACGAGCCCGTGCGGACGCGCCGGACGGGCGGAGTCGAGCCGCAGCCCCGGGAGGCGGTCGAGCAGCGCGGTGAGCGCCGTCCGGGTCTCCAGCCGGGCGAGGGGGGCGCCGAAGCAGAAGTGCGGGCCGTGCGCGAACGCCAGATGCTCGGCCGCGTTGCGCCGCCGCACGTCGAAGCGGTCGGGATCGGGGAAGACGGCCGGGTCGCGGTTCGCGCCCGCGAGCGACACCCGGACGAGGTCGCCCGCGCGGATCCTCGTCCCGCCGAGGTCGGCGTCGCGGGTGGCGTACCGGTCGACGACCGACGCCGAGGGCTCCAGCCGCAGCGACTCCTCGATCGCCGCGGGGAGCAGGCCCCGGTCGTCCAGGACGAGCCGGAGCTGGTCGGGGTGGCCGAGCAGGTGCAGCACGGCGTTGGCGATCATGCCCTCGGTGGTGTCGATGCCGCCGAACATCAGGACCGCGGAGTTCGCGACGACCTCGGCGGCGCCGAGCCCGGCCTCGTCCCGGGCGGCCGCGGCCAGCAGGGAACCGGGGCGGGACGCGGTGATCGCCTCCTCAACCGCGGTGGTGAGCAGCCGGTACGCCTCGGCCGCGCTCAGCGGGACGTCGCCGCCCGCCGTGATCGCGGACACCGCCTCGACGAACGCCCCGTACCAGGACCGGACGGTCGCGGCGTCCACGCCGTCCAGGCCGAGCGCCTCGGTGACGACCGCGGCGGCGAGCGGCCCGGCCAGCTCGCCGCGCAGCTCCGCGCGGCCGGCCGGGGCGAGCGCGGCCACGAGCCGGCCGGCCTCCGCCTCCACGAACGCGGTGAACCTCGCGCGGGTGCGCGCGGGACGCAGCGGGCGCGCGAACGGGTCGCGGTGCCGGGTGTGGTCGGGGCCGTCCAGCGACAGCATGCTCGGCCCGACCACCTGGGCGGTGGAGAAGCGCGGGTCGTCCACGGTGTAGGTGCGGGCGTCGCGCATCACCCGCAGCGCCAGGTCGCGGGAGGTCACCAGCCAGCCGCCGAGCGCGGGGACACGGGCGACCGGCTCGCGCTCCCGCAGCCGCGCGAGGTGCGGATGCGGGTCGTCCGCCAGAACGGCCGCGGTCAGGTCGGCGGCGGTCAGGTCGGTGGCCACCGTCCGAGCATATTCCGGCCGATATCTGATCTACAACGTAAAGGTCCCGGGCGGGGAGCGCGTCAGGCCGCTTCGGAACGTTCCCGCCACCACTCCCGGCCGGCCTCCGGCAGCGTGTAGATCGGGTCGTGGTACTCGTACCGGCGGGTCAGCGCGTCCGGGTCGGACAGCTCCAGGCCGGTGCGGTAGTTCTTCGTCCAGTAGGAGATGCCGCGCTCGCGGTCGTAGTCGGCGAGCTGGTGCACCCACCGCTTGCCGACGTAGGGGACGTCGCAGACGATGCGCGGGGTGGCGAAGCCGGGCAGGTACCCCATGATCGCGTGCTGCAGCTCCTGCGCCTCCCAGACCGCGAGCCGCCAGTGCTCGCTGTTCGGGATCATGTCGCACATGTAGAGGTAGTACGGCATGATCCCGGCCTCGTCGAGCAGGGCGAACGACAGGTCGAGCAGGGCCTCGGGAGTGTCGTTGACGCCGCGCAGCAGGACGCCCTGGTTGCGGACGTCGCGGATGCCGGTGTCCAGCATCGCGCGGGCGGCCTTCGCGACCAGCGGCGTCACCGACTGGGCCGCGTTGACGTGGGTGTGGATCGCGATCTGCGCGCCGCGCTCGCGCGCCTTCGCGGCGAGGCGCTCCATGCCGGCGCGGACGTCGTCCTGCAGCCAGTGCTGCGGCAGGCCCATGAGCGCCTTGCTGGCGAGGCGGATGTCGCGGATGTTGTCGATGTCCAGCAGCGAGCCGACGAACGACTCCAGCCGCGGCCACGGCATGTTGGCGACGTCGCCGCCGGAGACGACCACGTCGCGGACGCCCGGGGTGCGGCGCAGGTAGTCGAGCATGGCGCCGAGCCGGTCGGGCGGCTTGACGGTGAACTTGTGCTTGTCGACGTTCGGCGTGGAGTTGCCGACCAGGTCCATTCGGGTGCAGTGCCCGCAGTACTGCGGGCAGGTGGGCAGGATCTCGGCCAGCACCTTGGTGGGGTAGCGGTGGGTGAGGCCCTCGACGGCCCACATCTCGGCCTCGTGGAGCGAGTCGCGGGAGGCGTGCGGGTGGGACGGCCAGTCGGTGCGCCGGTCGCTGAACACCGGCAGCATGTAGCGCCGGACGGGGTCGGCGTAGAAGGCGCCGGTGGACGAGGAGTCCATCGTGTTGAGCATCTGCGGCGGAAGCAGCATCGACATCGTGGCGCGCTCGGCATGGTCGCGCTCCAGGTCGGCGTAGAACCTCTCGTCCAGCCGGTCGCCCATGACCTGGCGGAGCTGCCGCAGGTTCTTCACGCAGTGGGCTCGCTGCCACTGCGCCGACTCCCATTCGTCCCGCGTGACGTCCCGCCATCCGGGCAGGCGCCGCCAGTCGGGCTCCTCCAGGGGCCGGCGCCGGTAGGCGTACGGCTGGCGTGCGGTCTCCGCGGACGCGTGGTCGCCGGATACGGCCGCGTCCGGGTGCAGGGCAGTGGTCATCGTCGACCGCCTCCTAGCCTCACATTGATCGCGTAAAAGTCTTGTATAGGCCCGACGTTACGGGAAGACTTTCGATGAAACCAGTGATGCCCTGTACATCTTGCGCTACACCAGCGGATTTCGGGAGAAAGGCAGGACGGCGATGACCGACGGCGGGACGGGTCCGGGCGCGGGTCCGAACACAGGGACGGCGGTGGGGCTGCACCGGGTCCTGGAGCCCGCGGGCGTCCTGCCGCAGGCCGCGCTGCGGCTGGACGCCGACCCGGCGATCCGGCCCGACGAGGTCCGCATCGGCGTCGAGCGCCTCAACCTGGACGCCGCGTCCTACCGGCAGCTGCACACCGCGCACGGCGGCGACCCGGACGCGATCCGCGCCGAGGTGCTGCGGATCATCGGGGAGCGCGGCAAGATGCACAACCCCGTCACCGGGTCCGGCGGCATGCTCGTCGGCGTCGTGGAGGAGGCGGGGCCGGTCTCGCCGCTCGGCCTGAAGCCCGGCGACCGCGTCGCCACGCTCGTCTCCCTCACCCTCACCCCGCTCGCCGTGACCGACGGCCTCGCCGGCTGGGACGGGCTGTCGGAGCAGGTGCCCGCGCGGGGCCACGCGATCCTGTTCGCCCGCTCCATCGCCGCCGTCCTGCCCGCCGACCTGCCGGTGCCGCTGGCCCTCGCCGTCATGGACGTGTGCGGCGCCCCCGCCCTGACCGCGCGGGTGGTCGGATCCAGGGACGCCCCGTCCGTGGCCGTGCTGGGCGCCGCCGGCAAGAGCGGCTGCCTGGCGCTCGCCGCCGCGCGCCGCGCCGGCGCGTCCCGCGTGGTCGGGCTCGTCCCCACCGCCGAGGAGGAGGACCGCCTCACCGCGTCCGGGCTCGCCGACGCCGTCGTCCGCGCCGACGCCCGCGACCCCGTCGCCGTCGCCGCCGCGATCGGCGAGCCGGTGGACGTCACCGTCGTGTGCGTGGACGTGCCCGGCTGCGAGCACGGCGCGATCCTCGCCACCGCGCCCGGCGGCACCGTCGTGTTCTTCTCGATGGCGACCTCGTTCCCGGCCGCCGCGCTCGGCGCCGAGGGCCTCGCCGCCGACGTCACGATGCTCATCGGCAACGGCTACGTACCCGGGCACGCCGAGACCGCCCTCGACCTCGTGCGGTCGGAACCGGCCGTGCGCGCGCTGTTCACCTCCCGGACGGGTCCGGATTCGGCACAATGACCGGGAACGCCCCGGGGCAGCGGCGGGGCTCACCCGATCATTGAGGGAGAGAGAATGGCGAGCATCACCGAGGAGCTGCGCGGCCGGGACCCGAAGGAACGCCGGGCGCAGATCGTCGCCGTCCTGGTCGACGCGTTCTCGGACCTGATGGAGCGCAGCCCCGCCGAGTTCCGCCGCCGCTTCCGCAAGATGGCCTCCGACCCGTTCGCGTTCTACCGGGGCAGCGCCTGCCTGTTCTACGCCGACATCGCCCACGACGACGACCCGTGGGCCGACGAGCGCACGTCCCGCGTGTGGATCCAGGGCGACCTGCACGCGCAGAACTTCGGCACCTACATGAACGACGACGGGGTCTTCGTCTTCGACGTCAACGACTACGACGAGGCCTACGTCGGCCACTTCACCTGGGACGTCAAGCGGCTCGTCGCGAGCCTGGCGCTGCTGGCCTGGCAGAAGGCGATCTCCGACGCCGACATCCGGCGGCTCATCGAGGCCTACGTCCGCGCCTACGTCGACCAGGTCCGCGGCTTCGCCGCGCACGAGGGCGACGAGAGGTTCGCGCTGACCCTCGACAACACCGACGGCTACGTCCGCGACGTGCTCGTCGCCGCGATGGGCGGCACCCGGATCAGGCTGCTGGAGGGCATGACGGTCGTGGACGGGCCCGACCGCCGGTTCCGCGACCGCGCCGGCGTCCGCCGCCTGGACGACGCGGAACGCGCCGAGGTCGAGGCCGCCTACCAGGAGTACCTGACGACCATCCCGACCGAGAAGCGGTTCGGCAGCCTCACCTACCAGGTGAAGGACATCGTGGGCGCGTCCGGGTTCGGCATCGGCTCGGCCGGGCTGTCGGCCTACAACATCCTGGTGGAGGGCAACACGCAGGCGCTGGAGAACGACGTCATCCTGTCGATGAAGCAGGGCAACGTCGCCGCGCCCAGCCGCGTCGTCCACGACGAGCGCATCCGCGACTACTTCCAGCACCACGGTCACCGCACCGCCGTGTCCCGCCGGGCGCTGCAGGCCAACAGCGACCCGTGGCTCGGGCACACCCAGATCGACGGGGTCGGCTACGTCGTCCAGGAACTGTCCCCCTACGAGGAGGACCTGGACTGGGGCGGCCTCACCGAACCCGAGGACATGCTGTCGGTCCTGGACGACCTCGGCCGCGCCACCGCGAAGGTGCACTGCGTGTCCGACACCGACTCCGACCACAGCCTGGTGGGCTTCCAGGTCGAGGACGCCATCCACGCCGTGATCGGGGCGGACGAGTCCCCGTTCGTCGAGGCGATGGTCGCGTTCGGCACCCAGTACGCCGAGATCGTCCGCCAGGACCACGCCTACTTCGTGGACGCGTTCCGCAACCACGAGATTCCCGGTCTGTAGCTCCAGGTCAGGGCCCGGCCAGCCCAGGTCAGGGCGCCGGGCGGATCAGGAGGAGGGCGATGTCGTCGTGGCCCTGCTGGTCGGACAGCAGGGCCAGGACGCCGTCGGCGGTCGCCTCCAGCGAGCCGGCCGCCTGCGAGGCGACCAGGGCGGACGCCAGCCGGTTGATGCCCTCGTCCACGCTGCGCATCCGGCTCTCGACGAGCCCGTCGGTGTAGAAGGCGAGGGTGGCGCCCGCCGGGATCGCCGCCGCCGCCTGCTCGTACGCGGGCGGGTGCGCCGGGTCGGACACCCCGAGCGGCAGCCCGTGCGGTAGCGCGAAGCGCCGCGCCGTCCCGTCGGGGAGGGCCAGCAGCGGCGGCGGGTGCCCGGCGCACGCCACCTCGCAGTGCAGCGTCGCCGGGTCGCAGACCATGCACAGGCACGTCGCGAACTGGGCGGCGTCCAGGTCCTGGGCGATCGAGTCGAGCCGCTCCAGCACCTCGGCGGGCGGCAACTCGCAGCTGGCCAGGGTGTGCGCGGCGACCCGCAGCTGCCCCATCGCCGCGGCGGCGGTGACGCCGTGCCCGACCGAGTCGCCGATCACCACCGCGACCATGTCGCCGGGCAGCGGCACCACGTCGTACCAGTCGCCGCCGACGCCGCTGGCCGCCGGCAGGTAGCGGTGCGCGATCTCCAGACCCGGCGGGGCGGTGACCCCGGCGGGCACCAGCCCGGCCTTCAGCGCGGTCGCGGTGCGGTGCTCGCGGCGGTACAGGCAGGCGTTGTCGACGCACGTCGCGGCGCGCCCGGCGAGCTCGGCGGCCAGCGCCGTGTCGGCGGCGGCGAACGGCAGCCTGCCGCGCTTGCGGCTGAACACCGCGAAACCGAGCGCCCGGCCCCGCGTCACCAGCGGCACCGCCAGCAGCGACACGTGGTCGAGGAGCCCGTCGATGACGCGGCCGGTCTGCTGCGCCATCGTGTCCTGGATGGCGTCGCCGCCGAACTCGATCATGCCTCCGGTGGTGAGGCAGCGGGCGTACGGGGTGGACGGCGGGTAGACGATGACCTCGTTGACGGGGAACTCGTGGGACCACTCGCGCGGGTCGTCCTCGGCGAACGCCACCGCGAGGCGCCGCACGACCGCCGAGCCGTCGGCCTCCGCGGCGGGCTGGTCGTCGTCGGCGAGGAGCCGCTCGAGGACGTAGATGGCGCCCGCGTCGGCGAACCGGGGGACGGTGACGGAGACGACCTCCCGGGCCGTCCTGTGCAGGTCGAGGGTGGAGCCGATGCGGCGGCCCGCCTCGTTCAGCAGCTCCAGGCCGCCGGCCCACGGCGGCGACACGGTCAGCGCGACGACGGTGGCGCCGCCGTCGCAGGCGATGGGGGCGCAGGTGACGGACACGCCGACGCCCGCGAGCGGCAGCACGCCGGACCAGGAGCGGCCGGACCCTGCCACTTTCAGCGCGGCCGCGAGGGGCTCGGCCGCGACGGGGCGGCCGAGCAGCGCCGGAAGCATCGCGCCGACCGCCTCGTCGGCCGCGCGGCTGAACAGGCGCGCGGCGCCGCCGCTCCATCCGGTGACCCTGCCGTCGGGGGCGAGCAGGACGGTCACCGGCTCCGTCCCTGCGGGCTGTTCGGACATCTGTCCTCGCTGTCCCGTTTTCGGGGACGTCCGAGCGACCCGCGTTACGCTGAGCCCGCCCCGCGACGGCACCCCTCGGTCGAAAGGGAGACGATGCATGGACTCCGAGTGGATCCCACCCGAGGTCGACAGTCAGAGGCCCAGCGTCGCACGGGTGTACGACTTTCTGCTCGGCGGAGCCCACAATTTCGCGTCCGATCGTGACCTTGCGACCGGGCTGCTGCGCGTCGAGCCGCAGGCCCGGGAGCTGGCGCGGGCGAACCGGGCCTTCCTGCGCCGCGCGGTGCGCACGGTGGCGGCGGCCGGCGTCGCGCAGTTCGTCGACATCGGGTCGGGCATCCCGACGCAGGGCAACGTGCACGAGGTCGCGCAGAGCGTCAACCCGGACGCGCGGGTGGTGTACGTCGACAACGACGACGTGGCCGTCGCGCACAGCCGCAGCATCCTGGCAGGCGACGACCGGACCGCGATCCTGCAGGCCGACATGCGCCGCCCGGACGGCATCCTCGCCGACCCGGAGCTGAAGCGGCTGATCGACCTGTCCGAGCCGGTCGCGTTCCTGCTGGTGGCGGCGCTGCATCTGGTCAAGCCGGCCGAGGACCCGGCCGGGATCGTCGCGACGCTGCGCGACGCCGCGGCCCCCGGCGGCCACCTGGTGGTCTCCCACCTCACCCACGAGGCGCAGCCGGGCAAGACCGCCGCGATCGGCAAGCTCTACGACCGGGCGACCTCTCCGGCGGTCTCCCGGTCGCACGCGGAGATCCTGCGGTTCTTCGACGGCTGGGACCTGCTCGACCCCGGCCTGGTGTACGTGCCGCTGTGGCGTCCCGACGAGGGCGACACGGTGGAGGACCCCGAGCGGTTCCTGGTGTTCGGCGGCGTGGGCCGCCTTCCCTGACCCGCGTCAGCGGGCGAACGCGATGGCGGTGCCCGCGCTGATCACCACCGCGATCACCACGAGCACCAGCGGGGCGTTCAGCGGGTTGCGGCGCCGCTGCGGCATGTCGACCGCGGCGGGGGCCGTGTGCTCCCGGGGCGGCTCCGCCTCCGGCGCGGTGGGCCGTGGAGGTGCGGGCCGTGGACGTGCGGGTCGCGGTCGCGTACGCGGGGCCGGTGGGGGAGTGGGCCGCACCGCCGCCGGGCGCGGGTGCGGCTCTGGCGGCGGTGGTGCGGGGGCCGGGGTGCCGGGCGCCGCGGGTTCCGGTTTCGGCGCGGGAGGCGGTTCGTCCGGGGGCTCGGCGGGTTCGGGCGGCTGGGGTTCTGGTGTGTCCGGCGGGGGCGGCGCGCAGGCGGAGCCGCCCGGATCGGCGCCGAGGCCGATCTGCACGTCGATGCAGATGCTGACATCGGGCACGGGCAGCGGCAGCGGGGGCGGGGCGGCGGCCGCGGTCGCCGGCAGGGCGAGCGCGCCGGCGACCGCGGCGGGCAGTAAGGGCAGCACGGCGGGCAGAGCGTACGGGCGCATGGTCAGCCACCCCCGGCGACGCGCTGCAGTTCGGCCTGCAGGCCGATGAACGCGTCGGGGCGGACCGCCAGGGCGCCGGTGAACACGTGCGACATGTCGACGGTCAGGTAGGTGCCGGCCGCCAGTAGCGCCGCCATCAGCGACAGCGGCACCAGGGTCGCGCCGCGCGGCCGGGCCCCCGACAGGAACGGCAGCAGGACCACCGCGAGGCCGGTCAGGACGGTGACGGCGAGCAGCCCCGGGGGCGGGGTGGTGCGGGCGTCCATGGCCCGTTGGCCGCGGGCGGCGGAGATCTCGGTGAGGTGGCCGAGCACGGAGGTGCGGGCGTCCTTCAGCTCGTCGGTGTCGGCCTTGACGGCGATGACGTCGCGGCGCAGGCCGTCGAGCTGCCGCTGGCCGCGGGGGCTGAGCCGGCCGTGCTCCATGAGCTTCCATTCGGGGCCGCGGACGAGGGCGACGTACGTGCTCAGCCCGGCCTGGACGTGCTGGGCGTGGGGCGCCGGCAGCCGGCTCGCGGACCAGTACGCCTCGGAGATCGCCTGGCTCTCGGCGTAGGTGTTGGAGCGCGCGGCGTCGTTGGTCGTCCAGGGCACGACGATGGCGATGGCGAACGCCAGCAGGAACAGCGCCGACAGCATCGCCCCGGTGTGCCCGGCGGTCGGGCCGTCGGGGTCGGGGTCGTCGACGCCGCGCCATCGCCGGACGAGCCGGCTCGCCACGAGAACCACGCCGACGGCGCAGGCCGCGGCCGCACAGTAAACGATCATGCTCCTCCAGTCCGACCGTTCGTCACGTCAGGTGATTGTAATTTCACAGACCGTTGCTACCGGCGGGTTTCGCGTTGACCGTCACCTGGAGGTGACGTGACCGCCCGGCCAGGGAAGGAGGTCAATGCGAGGAGGATAGGGAACGGGGAGGGGAGTCCTTCTGGCACTTCTTGTGAAATACGGTGTTCATGCCGGAAGATCTCCTGTAGAGAACCCGGCAAGGCGGATGATTGTTCGGACCGGCCTGAGAGGGGCGGCTGCGTGAGGGGAGACGGCAATGGCGCCGCAGGGAAAGCTGGACCTCGATCCGGAGGCCGTGCGCACCGCCCGGCGGCTCGCCGCCCGGGCCGCCGAGCCCATCATCGACATGGCGCGCTCCCACACCACCGTCTCGGTTGAGCGGGCCCTGCTGCGGCTGGCCGGTCTCACCGGCGCCGACGACGAGGGACGCCCCTGGGCCAACCACCTCGCCGACGCCGTCCGCGACCAGGTCGGCCTGGAGCACGGCCTCGCCATGCCGGTCTGGGACGCGCTGCTGACCGGCGGGCACGAATCCCTCGGCGACCTCGCCCGGGCGGTCGCCAGGGGAGGAGTGCCGTTCCGGCTCCCGTCCGGGACCGAGGCCGACCACGCCCGCAAGGCCGCCGGCGAGGCGGCCCGCACCGGCATGGCCCGCATCGACCGGCGCCGCGCCGAACGCGACCGGCTGCTCGCCGGACTGCCCACGCCCGACACCGCCGACCCGCCCCGTCCGCTGGTCTACCTGATCGTGGCGACCGGCGACATCTACGAGGACATCCCGCAGGCCCAGGCGGCCGCCCGAGAGGGCGCCGACGTCGTCGCCGTGATCCGCTCCACCGGGCAGTCGCTGCTCGACTTCGTCCCCGAGGGCGCCACCCGCGAGGGCTACGCCGGCACCTACGCCACCCGCGAGAACTTCCGGCTGATGCGCGCGGCCCTGGACGAGGTGTCACGGGAGCTGGGCCGCTACGTGCGGCTGACGAACTACGCGTCCGGCCTGTGCATGCCGGAGATCGCGACGCTCGCGGGGCTGGAGCGCCTGGACATGATGCTCAACGACTGCATGTACGGGATCATCTTTCGCGACATCAACCCGCGCCGGACGTTCATCGACCAGCGGTTCTCCCGGCAGATCCACGCCCGCGCCGGCATCGTCATCAACACCGGCGAGGACAACTACCTCACCACGGCCGACGCGGTCGACGCCGCGCACACCGTGATCGTCAGCCAGCTGCTCAACGAGCGGTTCGGGCACGAGGCCGGTCTCGCCGACGCCCAGCTCGGCCTCGGCCACGCCTTCGAGATCAACCCGGCGATCCCCGAGTCGTTCCGGCTGGAGCTCGCGCACGCCCAGCTCGTCCGGGAGCTGTTCCCCGGCGCGCCGCTGAAGTACATGCCGCCGACCAAGCACATGACCGGCAACATCTTCGCCGGCTACCTGCTGGACGCCTTCTTCAACCTCGCCGGCGTCATGACCGGGCAGTCGATCATCCTGATCGGGATGATGACCGAGGGGATCCACACCCCGTGGCTGTCCGACCGCGACCTCGCGCTGGAGAACGTCCGCTACGTCCGCGACGCCTGCGGGAACCTCGCCGAGGACTTCATGCCCCGCCCGGACGGCATGCTCGTCCAGCGGGCCAAGCAGGTGCTGTCGGAGTCGGTCGAGCTGCTGGAGCGCATCGCCGACGACGGGTTGCTGAACGCGATCGCCGAGGGCACCTTCGGCGTCACCCGCCGCCCGCCGGACGGCGGCAAGGGCCTGGACGGCGTCGTCCCCCGCGCGGACGGATACTTCAACCCCGCCATCGAGATCCTCGACACCGAAAACCCGCACGCCGCCCGCACCGGCGCCGAGCAGGAGGTGCCCGCATGACGGTCGAGAGCCCCGGAACCGGGACCCAGGCGCCCGCCGAGCCCGCGGACACCCGGCAGGTCATCCGCCCCTACGGCGACACGACCGGCGACGGCATGGTGCAGATGTCGTTCACTCTGCCCGTCCCCGCCGGGAAGCGCGCCGACGCCGCCGCCCTGCAGCTCGCCGGGAAGATGGGCCTGGACCCCGCCAGCGTCGTGCACGCCAAGCCGATGGGCCCCGACTTCACCTTCTTCATCGTGTACGGGAAGGTGCGGCACCTGATCGACTACGCGTCCATCCCCGTCCCGGAGGAGCGCGCCTACCCGCTGCTGACCTCGCAGGAGGTGAACCTCGCGATCCGCGGCGCGCTGAACCGGCGGCTCGTCGTCGTCGGCGCGTGCATCGGCACCGACGCGCACACCGTCGGCATCGACGCGATCCTCAACGTCAAGGGGTTCGCGGGGGAGAAGGGCCTGGAGTACTACCGGGAGATCCAGGTCGTGAACATGGGCGCCCAGGTCACCGTGCCCGAACTGGTGGAGCGCGCCAAGACCGAGAACGCCGACGCCGTCCTGGTCTCCCAGGTCGTCACCCAGCGCAACGCCCACCTGCACAACACCAAGCAGATGGCCGCCGCGTTCCACGCCGAGTACCCGACCGCCGTCTCCGGGGGCATGGGACGTCCGCTGCTCGTCGTCGGCGGCCCCCGGTTCGACACCGTCACTGAGGACGACCTCGGCGTCGACCGCATCTTCGGCAAGGGCACGACACCCGCCGAGGTCGCCAGCTACCTCGTCCACGCCCTGCTGCCCGCCCAGACCGACGGAGAGACAGACGATGAGTGACCCGCGCGAGGGGACGACCGTCACCCACCGCCGCTACATCCCCTACTCCCACGCCCACTACGCCGGTGACCTGGTGGACGGCGCGTACGTCCTCGGCCTGTTCGGGGACGCGGCGACGGAGCTGTGCATCCGCACCGACGGGGACGAGGGCCTGTTCGCCTCCTACACCGACGTCCAGTTCCGCGCCCCCGTCAAGGCCGGCGACGTGCTGGAGACCAGCGCCGTTCTGACCCGTGCGGGAACCCGCAGCCGCGCGATGGAGTTCGAGGCCCGGGTGGTGTGCCGGGGCCGCCCGGACAAGGGGGAGTCGGCCGCCGAGGTGCTGCCGGAGCCGATCGTCGCGGTCACCGCGACCGGCACGGTGGTGGTCGCCGCGCCGGGAGGCTGACCCCCGGAGGCCGGCCCGGGCCCGCCACGCCGTGATCACCGATCTTCGCAGCGGATTTCGCGGACGGCTGATCATGGCTCTGAGCTGGGACGACGTGGAGTCGCCGCAGGGCATGCGGCGGTTGACATGAGCCCGGAAGCCGGTAGTTTTGCTGCAGTCCAGCACGGGACTCACCGATCGGCCGCCCGAGGCGCCGCCGGGCATCGCACCACGACGGGGACGGGGATCACGCGAGTGGTCGGCATCGTGCCCGCCTCAGCCAGTGCGGTGATCCGGGAGCGGGCCCGGGCGGAGCCGCCCGATCGCGCGGGGGGTTGGACCCGGGAAGGGCCCGGACATCCGGTAGAAAACGGAGCCTCGTTCTCACCGCCTGTGGGACGACTCCGGCCCGACGGATGTCGCGGGCCCTCTTCCGTGTCCGGCTCCCGGCCTCCACTCCCTCGGGCGCCTCCTGAACGGGCCTCACGAACCGGCCTCACGAACCGGCCTCACGAACCGGCCTCACGAACGGGCCTGCGGCGCGCGCCTCCGGGCCGTGGTCGCCGTGGACGTCCGCGCCCGGTAGCGTTCCGGGGAGGGAACGAGCGAACGAGGTGGGGACGTGGCCCAGGAGACCCTCCGGGACCGGTCGCCGGCCGGGGAATCCGGCGCGGGCCGGAGCGGCGCCCCCGGCGAGGCGCCGCGCGGCAGGTCGGGCGGCCGGCTGGGCGGGCTCCGCCGCGGCGGCCGCGCGGGCTGGCCCCGCATCCTGCTGGCCCTGGCCGCCGGCCTGCTCATGTGGCCGGCGTTCCCGCCGATCGACCTCACCCCGCTCGCCCCCCTCGGCATCGCGCTGCTCACCCTCGCCCTGCGCGGCCGGACGGCCCGCACCGGCGCGTGGCTCGCCTTCGTCGCCGGCGCCGCGTTCTTCCTCCCCGTCCTTGAGGGCATCTCCCGGGTCGGCCCGGACGGCTGGATCATCCTGAGCCTCGTCCAGGCCGCCTACTTCCTGCCGCTGGGCGCCGGGATCGCGGTCGTCGCCCGGCTGCCCGGCTGGCCGGTCTGGACGGCCGCGCTGTGGGTCTGCGAGGAGCTGATCCGCGGCCGCGTCCCCTTCGGCGGGTTCCCGTGGGCGCGGCTGGCCTTCAGCCAGACCGCCACGCCGCTGACCCCTTACGCGTCCTTCGGCGGCGCGCCCCTGGTGACGTTCCTGACGGCCCTGATCGGCGGGCTGGTCGCCTACGCCGCCGTGGCCGCGTACCGCGTCCGCCGCACCCGCGCGTCCCGGCCAGACGAGGACGGTGAGGGCAAGGAGGGCGATGAGGGCGCCGAGCCGCGCCCCGCGTGGCGCGGCCTGGTGCCGATCGCGGCGTGCCTCGCGCTCGTCGCCGCCGTCGTGGGCGGGGGGACGCTGATCCCCACGCCCGCGTCCGGGCGCCCCGTCACCGTCGCGGTGGTCCAGGGCAACGTGCCGCGCCTCGGCCTGGACTTCCTCGGCCAGCGCAAGGCCGTCCTGGACAACCACGTCAAGGCCACCCGCGAACTCGCCGCGAAGGTCCGCGCGGGCGAGCTGCCCCGGCCCGAGCTGGTCGTGTGGCCGGAGAACGCCAGCGACCTCGACCCCTACACCGAGCCCGACGCCTACGCCGCCATCGACGGCGCGGTGAAGGACGTCGGCGTCCCCGTCCTCGTCGGCGCCCTCACCGACACGCCCGACGGCGAGAAGGTGGAGAACCGCGGCATCGTCTGGGACCCGGTGAGCGGGCCCGGCGACTACTACGTCAAGCGGCATCCCGTGCCGTTCGGGGAGTACCTGCCGTTCCGCGACCTCCTCACCAAGCTGATCACCCGGTTCGAGCGGATCCCGCGCGACTTCGCCAAGGGCGACCGCTCGGGCGTGATGGAGCTCGGGCCGGTGACCATCGGCGACGTGATCTGCTTCGAGGTGGCCTACGACAAGGAGGTCCGCGACGTGGCGCGCGGGAACCTGCTGGTCGTGCAGACCAACAACGCCACCTGGGGCCGCACCGGCCTGCCGCCGCAGCAGATCGCCATGTCGCGGCTGCGCGCGGTCGAACATGGCCGTACGATCTTGGTGTCCGCGACCAGCGGGATCAGCGCGATCGTCGCCCCGGACGGCCGGATGCTCGACGAGTCGCGCGAGTTCGTCCCCGACGTCCAGGTCCAGGCCGTGCCCGCGCGCACCGCGCGGACGCTGTCGGACCGGCTCGGCGCCGCGCCCGAGTGGGCGCTCGCCGCGCTCGGGCTCGGCGCGGTCCTCGCGGCGGCATGGACAGCCAGGAAGAACGAGGGGAATTGACACCGATGGAGATCCCAGCCGACCTCGGCCGGGTGCTCGTGATCATCCCGACCTACAACGAGCGGGACAACATCGAGCGCATCACCGGCCGAGTGCGCGAGGCCGTCCCGTCGGCGGACGTCCTGGTGGTCGACGACGCCAGCCCCGACGGAACCGGCGAGGTCGCCGACGAGATGGCGGGGAAGGACGAGCAGATCAGGGTCCTGCACCGGCAGGGCAAGGACGGGCTCGGCCCGGCCTACATCGCCGGGTTCCAGTGGGCCGCCGAGCAGGGCTACGACGTCATGGTGGAGATGGACGCCGACGGCTCCCACCAGCCGGAGGAGCTGCCGCGGCTGCTGGCCGCGCTGGAGGACGCCGACCTCGTCATCGGCGCCCGCTGGGTGCCCGGCGGCGAGGTGCGCAACTGGCCGAAGCGGCGCGAGGCGCTGTCGCGCGGCGCCAACACCTACGCCCGGCTGATGCTCGGCATCCCGCTGCACGACGCCACCGCCGGCTACCGGGCGTTCCGCGCCGCCACCCTCGCCAAGATCGGGCTGGAGGAGGTCGACTCGCGCGGCTACTGCTTCCAGATCGATCTGGCCCTGCGGGCGCTGCGGCAGGGGCTCCGCGTGGTGGAGGTGCCGATCACGTTCGTCGAGCGCGAGCACGGCACCAGCAAGATGAGCCGGGACGTGATGGCCGAGGCGGCGCTGCGCATCACCCAGTGGGGGATGTCCGACCGCGTCGGCAAGCTCCGCCCGCCCCGCTGAGACGGCCCGCCCGTGAGGCCGGCCGCCCCGCCGAGACGGCCGGGCCCGCGGGGAAACGTTCGGGCCCGCCCCGGCGTTGTACAGGGGGAGAGGCTTTCGACGAATTCGAAGAACGGGGCCATGCTGCCGCTGCTGATCCTTCTGGGAATCCTCCTGCTGCCCGCGCTGGAGATCTTCGTCATCATCCAGGTGGGCGGGGCGATCGGCGCCTGGCCCACGGTCGGGCTGCTGGTCGCCGAGACCGTGCTCGGCGCGTGGCTCGTCCGGCGGGAGGGCCGCCGTGCCTGGGCCGCGCTGCACGACACGGTCCGCACCGGCGCCCTGCACGACCGCGAACTCGGCGACGCCGCATTGGTCATGGCCGGCGGCATGCTGCTGCTTTTCCCGGGCTTCGTCACCGACTTCTTCGGGCTGCTGCTCGTGCTGCCGTTCACCCGCCCCCTCGTCCGGCGGGGCCTGTCGTCGTTCGCCGGGCGGCGGCTGCGGGCGGCCGAGGAGCGGGCCGCCACCGTGTACCCGCCGCCCGGCCCCGGATTCGATCCCTTCGGCCGGAGCCCCGGCCGCGTCGAGACCCCGCCGGGACCGGTGGTCCGCGGCGAGGTCATCCACGAGGACGTCGTCGATCAGGACGTCGTCAAGGAGGACGACGACACGTCGTCGCGCGCCTGACGCTCAGGCGTCCCGCACGGCGAGCACGACGCCGCCCGCCAGCAGCGCGGCCGCCGCATAGCCGGCGAGCACGCCGAGGCCCTCCCACGGCCCGATCGGCAGCTCCTCCATGCCTCGCGTCGCCTGCACCGCCAGGCCCGCCGTCATCGGCGCAACCTTGTCCAGCCGGTCCTGCCACGTCGCGCTGCCGGCCAGCCGGGTGATGGCCGGGAAGATCCACAGCAGCGCCAGCACCGCGGTGATCGCCGCCGCGGGCTCGCGCAGCGCCGTCCCCGCGCCGAGGGACAGCAGCGCGACCAGCACCAGGTACAGGACCGTTCCGGCCGCGGCGCGCGCGGTGGCGCCGTCCAGTGGGGAGAGCGGCGGGTAGCCGTTCGCGGCCGTGAACCCGTTCCCGGGCAGCAGGCCCCGCCCCGCCGCCAGCGCCGCCAGCACGCCGAGCGTCCCGGCGGCGGCCACCGCGCCCGCGACGGCTGCGGCCTTGGCGGCCAGGACCGTGGCCCTGCGCGGGACGGCCGCCAGCGTCGCCGCTATCGTCCCGGTGGCGTACTCGCCGCCGACCGCCAGGACGCCGAGCACGACCGCGGCGACTTGACCGACCTGGACGCCCGACAGCGCGAGTTTGGGGGTGTCCTCCATGCAGCCCGCCGGGCTCGTGCAGTGCGAGGTGTCGACGGATGCGGTCACGGCGGCGCCCACCGCGGCGGTCAACGCCGCCATGGCCAGCAGAACGCACCATGTGCTCGGCAGCGTCCGCAGCTTCGTCCACTCCGCGTGCAGGGCGTTCACGCATGCCGCCCGCGAAGGGACGGCCACCGGCGTCGCCCGGTTCGCCGTGCTCACGCGTCCCGCCTCCGGAAGAGCCAGGCGGCCAGGCCGAGCGCCACCGCCGTGTACGCGCACAGCACCCCGAACCCGGCCCACGGGCCGATCGCCCGGTCGAACCGGGTGACCGTCTGCTGGACCGCGAACCCGGCGGCCGGGGTGAGGCGCTCCAGCCACCGCGCCGCCGACAGCGGCAGCCCCGTCGCGACGACCTGGGGGACGAGCAGCAGCAGCAGCACGATCGTGATCGCGGGCGCGCTGCGCCGCACGATCACCGCGACGGCCAGCGAGAACACCGCGACGACGCCGAGCAGCGCCGCCGTGCCGAGGACGGCCCGCAGCACCGCCGCGTCCGACACCGGCGGCGCCGGCATGCCGTGCGAGCGCAGGACCGGCCCCGCGAGCAGCACCGCGCCGAACGCCGCGGCCAGCCCGGCGGCGAGGGCCGCCAGGCCCGCCACGACCGCCTTGGCGGCCAGCACCCGGCCCCGTCGCGGGCTCGCCGCGAACGTCGTGCGCAGCATGCCGCGCCGGTACTCGGCCGTCGTGAACAGCACCGCGAGCGCGACGATCGCCGCCTGCCCGATCAGGACGCCGGTCAGCGTCGTCTTCGTGACGTCGTCGGCGAACAGGTCGGGGCCGACGTCACCCGTGCCCTTCAGCGTGAACGTTCCGCCGGACCGCGTGTGCCCGTCCGGCTCGGGGTCGGCCGCGGGCCCGCCCGGCGCTGCCCGGTCCTGCCAGGACGCGCCCGCCGGCGCCGGTGACACCGACACGTGGTCGAACGTCGCGCGGGTGCTGACGGGACGCCCGGAGACGCTCTCGCCGCCGAACTGCCGCCCCACCTCGACCTTGTCAGGGGCAGCCGCGAACATCCCGCCCAGCGCGTCCCGTGGCAGCCCCTCCAGGCGGACGGACCCGACGCGGTGCCAGGTCCGCCCGTCCGGCGAGTCGTAGCCGGTCACGGCCGTGCCGGAGCGGGCGAGCTTCAGCCAGCGCGGCAGGGTCGCCGTCCCGCCGCCCTGGCCGCCGCTCTCGTAGCCGGTCTGCAGCCGGACGCCGTGCCCCGGCGTCGCCACCAGCGCCGCGTAGGGGGCGCCCCTCTGCGCGCTGCCCCGGATCATGAGGCCGGCCTTCGCCCACCGGCCGCCCCCGTCCTGCGCCGTGACACGGGCGACGACCGTCCCGTCCCCGGCGAGGGGCAGGTAGGTGAAGTGGCCCAAGTCGAGGATCCCTGTGAGGCGCCGGGGCGCGGGGTCGCCGCCCGAGGCGGTCGACTGGCTCCCCGCCGCCGACAGCAGCGCCACCAGCACCGTCAGCGCGACCGACGCCAGCAGGGTCAGCATCCACCGGGGGACGGTGCGGAGCTTGGTCCACTCGGCGAGCACCAGCCGCCCGAACCCGTCCCGCGCCTCCGCCTCGACACTGCTCCGGTAGCCCGTGCCCGCGGCCGGGGTCGCGGCGGTCACTGGGCCTCCTGCCCGGTCACGGCCTGGAACTCCACGGCGTCCCTGGTCAGCTCCATGTACGCCTCCTCCAGCGACGCCCGGTGCGCGGCGATCCCGCTGAACGTCACCCCCTCGCCGGTGAGCAGCGCGATGATCCGCTCGGACGGCAGGCCCGCCACCGTCACCGCGTCCGGACCGGTCGCCGTCACGGTGGCGCCCGCGCGGGCCAGCACCGTCATGGCCTCCTGCCGCTGCGCGGTGCGCAGCTCGACCCGCCCGTCGGACGCGGCGTCGAGGAGGTCCCCGACGCTGGTGTCGGCGATCAGCCGGCCCCGCCCGATCACCACCAGATGGTCGGCGCCGCCCTCCAGCTCGCTCATCAGATGGCTGGACACGAGCACCGCCCGCCCTTCGGCGGCCAGCGACCGCAGCAGGCCCCGGATCCAGGTGATGCCCTCGGGGTCGAGGCCGTTGACCGGCTCGTCGAACATCAGCACCGGCGGATCCCCGAGCAGCGCCGCGGCGATCCCGAGCCGCTGCCGCATGCCGAGCGAGAACCCGCCCGCCCGCCGCCGCGCCGCGCCGCCCAGCCCGGTCAGCTCGATGACCTCGTCCACCCGGCGGGCCGGCAGCCCGTTGGCGTGGGCGAGCCAGCGCAGATGGTCGCGGGCCCGGCGCGCTGGATGCACCGCCGCCGCATCCAGCATCGCGCCGAGGCGGCACAGCGGCGTCCGCAGGGACCGGTAGGGCTGACCCCCGACCAGCGCCGTCCCGGCGTCGGGCCGGTCCAGGCCCATGATCATCCGCATGGTGGTGGACTTGCCGGCGCCGTTCGGGCCGACGAACCCGGTGACCTGCCCGGGACCGGCCGTGAACGACAGGTCGTCCACGGCGAGGGCCGCGCCGTACCGCTTGCGCAGGCCCCGCACTTCGATGGTTGCCTCCATGCCCAGGGAGGCTACGGACCGCGACGGCGCCGCGTCGTCCCGCCGTGGTGGCGTCCTGGCGGGCGGGGGACGGGGGACGGGGGTCCCTCGCGGGAGGGACGCCGCCGGGTCCCGGCCACGCCACAATGGCGTGCGTGGGGGAGATCGAGGAGCGGTCATGGTGGCCGGTGGCGGGCGCGGGCCTAGCGGCGGCCGGCGCCGTCGAGGCCGTCTATCGCGCGCACGGCTCCGGCGTGCCACTGTCCCTGGCCATCGTGGTGGACGTGTGCGCGACGCTGCCGCTCGTCCTGGCCCGTGACCGGATCACCGGCGCCGCAGTGACGATCACGGCCGCGGCCGGGGCGGCGTGCGCCCTGCACCGGGGCGCGGCCGTCGCGGCGCTCGCCGCGCTCGTGACGGTCTGGACGGCACTGGTGCGGCGGCGGGTCCTGCGGCGGCGCGCGCGGACCGCCGCGCGCGCCGCGTCCCGCCGCGCGTTCGAGAGCACCCTCCTGGAGCACACGGCGCGCGGTGAGCGGGCCCGCATCGCCCGCGAGCTGCACGACGTCGTCGCCCACCACATCTCGATGATCTCCGTGCAGGCGGAGACGGCGCGCCTGGCCGTCCCCGGCATGCCCGACGAGGGCGCCGCGCGGCTGCTGGCGATCGGCGACACCGCCCGGACCGCGCTCACCGAGATGCGGCGGCTGCTGGGCGTGCTGCGCGAGGACGCAGGAGCGGAACCGACCCGCCGCCCCCAGCCGGGCCTGCAGCAGCTCCTCGACCTCGTCGACGAGACCCGCGAGTCGGGCGCCGCCGGGGTCCGCCTGATAGTCCGGGGGGACGTCGCCGCCCTCGACCCCGGCCTCGAACTGGCCGCCTACCGGATCGCCCAGGAGGCCCTGACCAACGCTCGCAGGCACGCGCCCGGCGCCGCCGTCGACGTGGAGATCGACTACGCGCCGGACGCGCTGCGGGTGATCGTCCGCGACAGCGGCCCGGGCCCCGGCGGATCGGCGGCCCCCGCCGGGCACGGGCTGCTCGGCATGCGCGAACGGGCCGCCGCCGTCGGCGGCGACCTGCGCACCGGCCCCGGCCCGCTCGGCGGGTTCCTGGTCGAGGCGACGCTCCCGCTGGAGGCGCCGTGACCGTCCGCGCCGTGACCGTCCGCGCCGTGACCGTCCGCGTCGTGGTCGCCGACGACCAGGAGGTCGTCCGGGCCGGGTTCGGGGCGCTGCTCGGCACCCAGCCGGACCTCGCCGTCGTGGCGACCGCGTCCGACGGCGCGGAGACGGTCCGGGCGTGCCGCGACCACCGGCCCGACGTCGTGCTGATGGACGTGCGGATGCCCGTCATGGACGGCATCGAGGCCACCCGCCGCGTCACCGCCGAACCGGACCCGCCGCGGGTCCTCATGCTGACCACGTTCGACCTCGACGAGCACGTCTACGACGCCCTGGTCGCGGGCGCCAGCGGCTTCCTGCTGAAGGACGTCACGGCCGAGCGGCTGTTCGACGCCGTGCGGGTCGTCGCCGCCGGGGAGGCGCTGCTCGCCCCCGCCGTCACCCGCCGCCTCATCGGCGAGTTCGCCCGGCTGCGGCCCCGCCCGCCCGCGCCGGACGTCCTGGACGTCCTCACGCCCCGCGAGACCGACGTGCTCCGCCTGATCGCCGGGGGCCTGTCCAACGCCGAGATCGCCGCCCGCCTCGTCGTGGGGGAGGAGACGGTGAAGACCCACGTCAGCCGCGTCCTGCGCAAGCTCGGGCTCCGCGACCGCGTCCAGGCCGTCGTCACCGCCTACGAGAGCGGCCTCGTCCGGCCGCGCGCCGGCGGGTGAGCCCGGACACGGGACGGGCCCGCACCGTCGCCGGTGCGGACCCGTCCCGAAAGAATCCCTCAGTCGCTCATGCGGACTTCCTGCGCCCCGCCCGCAGGATCTCCAGGCGCTCGGCGAGGACCTCCTCCAGGTCCTCGACGGTTCTGCGCTCCATGAGCATGTCCCAGTGGGTCCGCGGCGGCTTGCCCTTCTTGGCTTGGGGGAGCTCCCCGTCCACCCGCAGGGCCGCGGCGCCGCAGTTGCGGCATTCCCAGGTCATCGGCACCTCGGCCTCGGCTGCGAGCGTCACGGTGAACCGGTGGCCCTTGGTACAGGTGTAGTCCACCTCTTGCCGAGGAGCCAGATCGGTGTTGCGATCGTTCTCGTAGCTCGTCGCTCCGAGTCGGGTGCCGCGAAGTGCGCGCTCGGCCATCGTCACGTGCCTCCCAGACGACTTGCGGTCTTGCCCTGACCAACGCTGAATACCGTGACAAGATTCCCGCGCCCGGGGTGATCCAACCCTGCTGTTTCCGGCCGCACCGGCCCGCGGGCGCGGAACCTCCGGCTTCCGGGCTAGTTACGGGACGTGACCACCTCGTCGACCAGTCCGTACTCCTTGGCCTCGGCGGCGGTGAAGTAGCGGTCGCGGTCCAGGTCGCGCCGCACCGTCGCGGCGTCCCGTCCGGTCGCCTCCGCCAGGATCGCCTCGGTCTGCGCCCGCAGCCGCAGCACCTCCCGCGCCTGGATGTCCAGGTCGGTGGCGTGGCCGCGGGCCACCTCGATCTCCGGCTCGTGCAGCAGGATCCGCGCGCCGCGCAGCGCCTGCCGCCGCCCCGGCGAGCCCGCGGCCAGCAGGACCGCCGCCGCCGACCCGGCCTGCCCGACGCACGTCGTCTCGATCTCGGGCCGGACGTAGCGCATCGTGTCGCAGATCGCCAGCATCGCCGTCAGCGACCCGCCCGGGGAGTTGATGTAGAGCGCGATGGGCCGGTCGGGGTCCATCCCCTCCAGCGCCAGCATCTGCGCCGTGACGTCGTTGGCGCTGGTGTCGTCGACCGGCGCCCCGAGGAAGACGATGCGGTCCTCGAAGAGCCTGTTGTAGGGGTTGGTGTCCTTGCGGCCGTAGCTCGTCTGCTCCTCGTACTCGGGGACGAGGTACCGCCGTTCCGCACGTGTCATGTGCCCACCCGGTCGGTGCTGTCGATGACGTGGTCGACGAACCCGTAGTCGCGGGCCTCCTCGGCGGTGAACCACGCGTCCCGGTCTCCGTCGGCCTCGATCTGCTCGAGCGGCTGCCCGGTGTGGAACGCCGTCCGCTCCGCCAGGGTCCGCTTCAGGTAGAGCGACTGCTCCGCCTGGATCTTGATGTCGGACGCGGTGCCGCCGATCCCGCCGTGCGGCTGGTGCATCATCACGCGCGCGTGCCGGAGCGCGTACCGCTTGCCCCGCGTCCCGGCGCACAGCAGCGTCTGTCCCATGGACGCCGCCATGCCCATCGCGACCGTGGATATGTCGTTCGGGACGAACTGCATCATGTCGTAGATCGACATTCCCGCGTCGACGACTCCGCCGGGCGAGTTGACGTAGATGGTGATGTCGCGCCGCGCGTCCTGCGCCGCGAGCAGCAGGAGCTGGGCGTTGACCCGGTTGGCGAGCTGATCGTCGATCTCGCTCCCGAGGAACACGATCCGCTGCGCGAGCAGCCGTTCGAACAGCTGCGCGTCCGCGAGCTGGGGCATCTCCGCCACCTTGGCCCGGGACCTCCCCACGAACGTCTCGATCCGGTCGTGCCGTTCCTCGGCCGCGTGGCTGCGCATGGATCCTCCTGGCTCGGTTCTGTACAGACTGTACATTCTAAGGAGAACGTCGGGGGAGATCCGTCGGACAACGTTCGCTATAGGATGAACAGCGTGGAAATCGCGGTGACGCAGGCCCGGAAGATCTTCGCGGAGCTTCTCAACCGGGTCGTCTACGGCGGCGAGGAGGTCGTCCTCACGCGCCACGGCAAGACCGTGGCCGCGATCGTCTCGGCCGAGGACCTGGAGCTCCTGCGCCAGGTAAGGTCACGGCTCGACCTGACTCGCGCCGAGCTCCCCACCGCGGACGAGGGACCGCGCGGCATGCCGGAGGAGTCTCCCCTCCGGATCGCGGCTCAGTACCACGCGCCCGGCAGGCGCCCGGGCTTCGGACGCTAGCCCGACCGGGAGCCGCGGCGTGGGCGCGCGTCAGGACGCGGTGGCCGGGCGGTCGTTCTCGTGCCAGAGGTCGCGGGCGGTCATGATGCGGCGGAGGGGCAGGAGTTCGTCGGTCATGATGCCGTCTATGCCGAGGTCCAGGAGGCGTTCCATGGCGGCGGGGTCGTTGACCGTCCAGGCGTGGACCTGCAGGCCGAGGCGGTGGGCGTGCTCGATGAAGGCCTCGGTGACGAACGGGACGGGGCCGAGGCCGTAGGGGACCTGGGCGCAGGCGACGCCGGTGGCGGCCAGCCGGACGAGCTTGGCGGCGGGGCCGCCGTAGGACCTGGCGCGCAGCGCCATCAGGCCGCGCGGGCCGAGCGCCGTGCACACGTCGCGGTCGGTGAACAGGGGGAGGCGGGCGCGCATCTGGGCCAGGCGGCGGGTGGAGAACGAGGTGATGCACACCCGGTTCCATGCGTTGGTGCGGTGCAGCGTCGCGGCGAGCGGGCCGATGACGTGGGCGTCCTTCAGGTCGATGTTGACGCGCGCGTCCGGGAAGGAGCCGAGGACGTCCTCAAGGCGGGGGATGGGCTCGGTGCCGGCGATGCGGGCCTTGGAGACTTCGGTGTAGGGGAGCCGGGCGACGGTGCCGGTGCGGTCGGTGACGCGGTCGAGGGTGCGGTCGTGGAAGGCGACCACGACGCCGTCGGCGGTGGCGTGGGCGTCGGTCTCCAGGTAGCGGTAGCCGAGGTCGGTGGCCCGCTGGAACGCGGCCATCGAGTTCTCGGGCCGCCCGCCCGCGCCGCCGCGGTGGGCGAAGGGGATCGGCCCGGGATGGTCGAGGAACTCGTACGAGCGGCGCACCCGTCCGATTATGGCGGACCCCGCGATCAGGCTTGACCTTACTTCGTAAAGGGCATTGGCCGGAGACGCGGTGCTACCGTCGCCCCGCAATCGATCAGCGAAGGAGCATCCGCATGGCGGACGTGAACGAGTACAGGGCGACGTTCGAGCTCGTGGACGTCGACGGTGACGGCTACATCTCCACGGAAGAGCTGAAGAACCTGATGACCAGGCTCGGCCAGGACATCACCGACACCCGCGCGGTGGAGGTGGTCGTCGCCGCCGACGCCAACAGGGACGGCAAGATCTCCCTGGAGGAGTTCACTGCGCTGATGGAGCAGACGGCCCGGCCCTGACCGGTCAGGCCGGCAGGCGCCGCATTTTGAGGGCGTTGTCGGTGCGGGTCATCGTCCGTCCGTCGGGCGCGGTCTGGACGCGTTCGTGCTCGCCGCTGAGCAGCACCTCCCATTCGCCTTCCGGGAGGCCGAGGGACTTCAGGACCTCGTCCGCGGTGGGCAGGTGGACGTGCGGGTGGGCGTCGGGGTCCCAGGGCGGCGGGCCGGCGTGCCCGGCGATGAACAGGGTGCCGCCGGGCGCGACGGCCCCGGCGGCGGAGCGCAGGATGGCCTCGCGCGGCATGCCCTCGGCGGGCGAGTGCAGGAACAGGGCGGTGACCAGGTCGTAGGCCCCTTCGGGGAAGGACGTGGCGAGGTCGTGGCGCTGCCAGTCGACGCGGTCGGCGACGCCCGCGTCGGCCGCGTGGCGCGCGGCGCGGTCGAGGGCGGTGCGGGAGATGTCGGTCGCGGTGACGCGCCAGCCCTGCCGCGCGAGCCAGATGGCGTCGGCGCCCTCGCCGCAGCCGAGGTCCAGGGCGGTTCCCGGCCCGAGGCCGCTGATCTCTTGGACGAGGATGGTGTTGGGGTCGCCGCTCCAGACGTGGTCGTGCTCGGCGTAGCGGGCTTCCCAGAACTCTTCGTTGCTCATGCTGTCGTCCATGCCCCGATGATGCGCCGATGGTCCGCGAGCCGGCGAATCGGGTTGCCGTTCCGGCAAAACGAGGAGCGTCGCGGCGGCGACGGCGGGGACCGCGGCGAGGGCGTAGCAGAGCGGCAGGGGCAGCGCGTCCAGGAGGACGCCGGTCGCCGCGGTCCCGCCGGCCGCGCCGAGGTTCAGCGCGGTGTTGACCCAGGCCGCCGCGCGGTTCCGCGCGGCGGGCGGCGCGGTCGCGTCGGCGACCAGGTAGGCGGTGGTCAGGGCCGGGCCGATGAACAGCCCGGCGGCGCAGGCCGCCACGGCCAGCACGAGGACGGACGGTGAGAGGCCCGCGGCGGCCAGTGCGACGCCCAGCGGGCAGAGGAGGGCGGCGAGGCGGCGGCGTCCGGGCGCGGAGCGGCTCAGCGCGCCGTAGGCGAGGCCGCCGAGGGTGCTGCCGACCGCGAGGGCGGCCTCGACCCAGGCGACCGCCGCGGGCTGGTGGTGGCGCTGTGCGAACGCGACGGCCAGCAGACCGGTCGAGCCGAGCACGACGCCGGTGGCCGCGGCGGCGAGGGAGGGGCCGATCGGGAGCGCCCGGACCCGGGGTTCCCGGCGGCGGGACGGCGGCCGCGGCCGCACCGCCGGAGAGGTGATCAGCCCGAGGGTGCCGGCGCCCACGAGGACGGCGCTGAGCGCGATGCCGAGGGACGGTGAGGCGACCGCGGCCAGCAGCCCGGCCAGGAGCGGCCCGGTGACGAAGAGGAGTTCCTCGCAGACGGTGTCGAGGCTGTAGGCGCGCCGGAGCAGTGGCCCGTCCGGCAGGAGGACGTTCCACAGCGTCCGCATCACCACCCCCAGCGGCGGCATGGTGGCACCGGCCGTGGCCGTCAGGATGGCCAGGATCGGGAGCGGCGCGCCGGGGCGCCAGGTGAGGGCGGCGAGGGCGGCGAGCGCGAGGGAGTAGGCGGCGGCCATCGGCGGCAGGGCGCGGCGCGGGCCGTGCCGGTCGATGAGCCCGGCGCGGAACGGCGCCGGCACGGAGACGGTGAGGCCGAGCAGGGCCATGAGTCCGCCCGCCTGCGTGTAGGAGCCGGTCGCGGTGGTGAACGCCAGTATCAGGGACAGGGGGAGCGTTCCGTAGGACAGGCGTCCCAGGAGTGCGAGGGCGAAGGTGCGGGAGGCGTGCGGAGCGCGCAGGACGGCCGCGTACGACGGTGTCATGGGGGGTGTTCCTCGGGGAGGCCCTCGAAGGGGCGGTTTACGGGGACGCCGAAAGCCGCCGCCGCGAGTGCGGCGGCGGGGGCGTCCTACGCGTATATGAGGAACTGCACGGGATGGATCGTAGCGCGCCCGTCAGATGCTGGCGAGGGCCCAACCGCCGGGGGACCGGCAGGCATTGGGGAGGCCCTGGCCTTCCCCACCATGCCCTGCTCGATGGGACGGACCAGGATCGTCCGCGGTGGGCGCCGTCACCGTCGTCGTTGCTGGCAGCCCACGCAGCGGCGTGCGTACGGGATGATCTCCAGGCGGCCTTCGGGGACGGGTTCGCGGCAGTCCTCGCAGCTGCCGTAGGCGCCCTGGTCCAGGCGGAGGAAGGCGGCGTCGATCTCCTCCAGGTTGCCCTGGAGGGTGCCGCGGCGGGCCATGGCGGCCTCGTCGGGGGCGTTCTCGCCTTCGAGGAGCCCGAGTTCAGCGAGGTGGGTCCGGCGCTCCCGCTCCAGCAGCTCGCGGGCCCGCCGGGCCGCCGCGCCGCCCGGCGGGTGGCCACCGAGGGCATCGCCGGCCGTGCCGTTGACCGCGCTGTTGACCGTCATCGCAAGGGGCTCCCTTCGGTCGCCGGGGAAAATGCGTGGCGAACGTCCACCATGCGGCAAGGGGGCGCGGCCCGCCATGGGGCGCGGCACCCATTTGCGGGGGGTGGCCTGGTGCAGGGTGCGGGGCGGGTCCGGGGTCAGGCGCTCCATTCGCGGCGGCGGGCCTCGGCGAGGGCGATGGCGGTGGCGACGGCGACGTTGAGGGACCCGACGCGTCCGATCTGCGGAATGTAGGTGACGGCGTCGGCGGCGGCGAGGAGGGCGGGGGAGCAGCCGTGGTCCTCGCCGCCGACGGCGAGGCAGACGTCGCCGTCCAGGGGCGCGTCGTGCAGGGGGACGGCGTCGGCGGTGAGTTCGACGGCGATGAGGCGCAGGCCCTCCTTGCGGATCGCGGCGGCGGCCTCGGCGGCCGATCCGGCGTGCTCCCAGGGGACGAGGCGGTCGGTGCCGAGGGCGGTCTTGGCGACGCCCCGGTGGGTGGGGGGAGTGGCGTTGCCGGCGAGCCAGAGGTGTTCGACGCCGAACACGGCGGCGCTGCGGATGATCGAGCCCATGTTGAACGGCTGGGTGACGGACTCGACGAGCAGGCCGAGGCGGGCGCCGGTGCGGCGGCGCCAGTCGCGGTTGAGGCGCTTGACGTCGGTGGCGCGCAGCTGCCGGCGGCCGGCCGCGGGGTCTGTGGTCATCGAGCGGGGCCTTCCGTACGGGACGAGACGCGCAGGACTCGGTAGGCGGACCGGGAGGCGATCCGCTCGGTGGGGAAGCCCTGGCCGGTCAGCCACCGCTGGAGGGAGTCGGAGCCGAGGTGCTTCTGGACGACGAGGTGGGCGAGGCCGCCGGGGGTGAGGCGGGGGAGCCAGGCGAGGAGGAGGTCGTGCAGGGCGGCCTTGCCGATGCGGATCGGGGGGTTCGACCAGAGCGCGGCGAAGCGCAGCCCGGGGTCGATCTCGTCCACCAACCTGAACCTTACATTGTCAAGGCCCGCGGTGTTGGCATTACCCTCAGCCATTTCCAATGCCCGCCGATTAACGTCAACACCCCAAACAATCGCCGAAGGCGAACGCTTGGCCATGGTGAGGGCGATGGGACCGTACCCGCAGCCGAGGTCGAGGAGGTCGCCGTCCTGCGGGGGCGGGGGGACCGTCTCCAGCAGGACGCGGGTGCCGGGGTCGACGCGGTCGGGGGAGAAGACGCCGCTGTCGGTGTCGAGCCGCAGGTGCAGGTCGGGCAGGACGAGGTCGACGGTGCGGCGCCGGCTGGCGGCTCCGGGCCGCTCGGCGAAGTAGTGATCCCCCACGTCCGCCGACGGTATCAGTGCCCGCGCGGCGCGAAGACCCGGTCAGGGCGGGGCCCGCCGCTCAGGGCAGGCGGGCGAACCAGACGAGGGAGACGCCGCCGGCTGCGAAGGCGAACAGCAGGGCGATGCCGATGTAGCGGGCGGCGACGTCGCGGTGCTCGATCTTGAAGCCGAGAGAGCTGCCGATGTTGCCGTAGACGTCCTCGAGCTGCCCGGCGTCGGCGGCCTCGTAGGCCTTGCCCTCGGTGCTGTCGGCGAGGGTCTTCAGCGTCTCCTTGTTGACCGAGACGCTGGTGGTCTCGCCTTCGATGTCGACGGTGCCGTAGGGGGTTCCGAAGGCGATGGTGGAGACGGGGATGTGGGCGAGGCGGCTGGCGTCGACGGCCTCCTGGACGGAGCGTCCGGTGGTGTTGTCCCCGTCGGACAGCAGGACGATGTGGGCGGGCGGCGGGTCCTGGCGGGCGTCGGCGTCGAAGGACTGGACGGCCTGCAGGGAGGTGAAGACGGCCTCGCCGATGGCGGTGCGCTTGGCCATCACCAGCTGGTCGAGGGAGGCGATGGCGGCCTCCCGGTCGGCGGACGGCGCGGCGACGAGGTTGGCGTTGCCGGCGAACGCGACGACGCCGACGTTGAAGCGCCGGGGCAGGTCGCCGATGAACTTCTTGGCGGCGGCCTTGGCCGCGTCGAACCGGCTGGGCGAGACGTCCCTGGCCATCATCGACAGCGAGACGTCCACGGCGACCATGATGGTGGCGCGGTCGCGGGGGACCTTGACCGAGCTCGCCGGCCGCGCGAACCCGACCATCATCAACGTGATCATGACGAGGAACAGGATGGCGGCGACGTGCCGGCGCCAGCCCGGCCGCCTGGGGGCGACCTGGGACAGCAGCGCCAGGTTGGTGAAGCGGACGGCGTACCGCCGGCGGCGCAGCTGCATCAGCAGGTAGGCGGCGGCCAGCAGCGGCAGGAGGCCGAGGAGCCAGAGGCGTTCGGGTGACAGGAAGGTCATGGGCGCACTCCCGCGGTGGAGACGGGCCGGCCTGCGGCGCGGCGCTGGCGGAGGGCGAAGCGTGCGACGTCGGCGATCCAGTCGCGGTCGGTGCGCAGGACCAGGTGGTGGGCGCCGCTGCGGCGCAGAGCGGCCCGGGTGCGCTCGCGCTGGGCGGCGGCCTCTGCGGCGTACCGTTCGCGGACGCGGCGGCTGAGCACGATCTCGTGGACGGCTCCGGTCTCGGGGTCGGCCATCTCGACGAGTCCGACGTCGGGGAGGTCGAGTTCCCGGGGGTCGATGATCTCGATGGCGAGGACCTGGTGGCGGGCGGCGAGGCGGCGCAGCGGGCGTTCCCAGCCGGGCCGGCCGTGCGGTCCGTCCGCGGGGTCGTCGCCGTCGGGGGCGAGGAAGTCGGAGATGATCACGCGGAGGCCGCGGCGGGTCTGGCCACGGTCGAGGGAGGTGACGGCGGCGGCGAGGTCGCGGGGCGGGGCAGCGCGGCGGGCTCCGGCGCCGTCGTTGACGGACTGGGCGTCCATGACGGCGTGGAGGAGGGCGTACATGGCGGCCTTGCCGGTGCGGGCGGGCCAGCGGCGCATGCCGTCGGCGTGCAGGAGGTAGGCGCCGACGCGGTCGCCGAGGCGGACGGTGAGGAAGCCGACGGCGGCGAGGGCGGCGACCGCGAGGTCGCGTTTGATGAGTGTCTCGGTGCCGAAGTCCATGCTGGGGGTGAGGTCGACGAGGGCCCAGGCTTCGAGTTCGTGGTCGGCGATGAGGTCGCGGACGTGGGGGGTGGTGGTGCGGGCGGTGACGGCCCAGTCCATGTGCCGGACGTCGTCCTCGCCGGGCTGGTAAAGGCGGGCTTCGGCGAGTTCGGTGCCGGGGCCGGGGATGAGGCCGAGGTGCTCGCCGTTGAGGAGGCCGTCCAGGCGGCGGGTGACCTGGAGTTCGAGGCGGCGCAGCGTGCGTTCGGGGGCGAGGTGGGTCAGTTTGCCGCTGCGCCGGTGCCGGGCGTAGGTGCGCCTGCCGGTCATGCGGTGGTCACCGCCGCCGCTCCGTGGTTCCAGACGACGCGGGGCGGGGGGACGGCGGCGAGGATCTGGGCGATGACGTCGCCGGGGTCGATGCCGTCGGCGAGGGAGTCGAAGGTGAGGACGAGGCGGTGGGACATGACGTCGCGGGCGACGGCGCGGACGTCGTCGGGCAGGACGTAGTCGCGTCCGGCCAGCAGGGCGAGGGCGCGGGCGGCGGAGGCGAGGCCGAGGGTGGCGCGGGGGCTGGCGCCGATCTCGATGACGCCGCGCAGGTCGGGCAGGCGGTACTGGTCGGGTTCGCGGGTGGCCATGACGAGCCGGACGATGTAGTCGGCGATGAGTTCGTGGACGGAGACCTCTTCGGCGGCGCGCTGGAGTCCGGCGAGGTGGTCGGTGTCGAGGATCCGGGCGGCTTCGGGCGGGTCGACGCTCATCCGCTGGAGGATCTGGAGTTCCTCGTGGGCGGCGGGGTGGCGGACGTCGATCTTCATGAGGAAGCGGTCGCGCTGGGCCTCGGGGAGGGGGTAGACGCCTTCGGACTCGATGGGGTTCTGGGTGGCGAGGACGATGAAGGGGCGGGGGAGGGGGTAGGTGTTGCCGCCGAGGGAGACCTGGCGTTCGGCCATGACCTCCAGGAGGGCGGACTGGACTTTGGCGGGGGCGCGGTTGATCTCGTCGGCGAGGATGAAGTTGGCGAAGACGGGGCCGAGTTCGACGTCGAACTGTTCGGTGGAGGGGTGGTAGATGCGGGTGCCGACGATGTCGGAGGGGACGAGGTCGGGGGTGAACTGGAGGCGGGCGAAGGTGCCGCCGACGACGCGGGCGAGGGTGCCGACGGCGAGTGTCTTGGCGACGCCGGGGACGCCTTCGATGAGGCAGTGGCCGCGGGCGAGGAGCGCGACGATCATGCGTTCGACCATGTGGTCCTGGCCGACGATGACCTTCTTGACCTCGGTGAGGGTGTTCTGCAGGAGGGCCGCGGCCTCGTCGACGTCGGTGGCGGCGATGGTCATGGTGGGAGTCCCCTCGCTGTCCCTGGTGGGCCTGTCCGGCGTGTACCGGGTGGGCGCGTTACGACCCTACGCGATCACTTGTACCCGTTCGCTCGGGATACGTGCGCGCGGGCGTTGATCGGTTCGGCGGCGGGCCTGGTCCGGGCCGGGGCGGGGTGGCGGTCCGGGGCCCGGTCGTAAGGCGTGGTTGTTAGTGTTGCGGCCATGTCGAGGCCGTTGCCGCCGGGGGATCCCGTCCAGTTGGGGCCGTTCCGTTTGTCGGCGCGTTTGTCGGAGTCCGCCGCCGGGATCGTGTTCCTGGGGGTGGACGGTGAGGGCCGGCGCGCGAGTGTGGCGGTGCTGAACCGGGGTGCGGCGGGGGACGCGGCGGCGCGGGGCCGGTTCCGTGCGGCGATCAACGCGGCGGTGCCGGCGGCGGGGGGTGTGCCGGGCCGGGGTCCGGGGTCCGCCGGGGCGGCGGGTGAGGGGTCGGGTGAGGGGTCGGGCGGGGCGGCGCCGGTGGTGGCGGCGCAGCCGGACGGTCCGGCGCCGTGGGTGGCGACGTTGTACGAGGCCGATCGGGTGGGGGCGGAGCGGTTTCTGGAGCCGGTGGTGTTCCAGGGGTCGGGGCGTGCGTGGTGGGGCGGGCGGCGTGGTCCGCAGTTCCAGCCGTATTGGCTGGGGTCGGGGGATCCGGCGCTGGAGGGGCCGCCGCGGCCTGTGCCGCCGGGTGCGGCCGGGGTGGGGGAGCGTCCGCCGGACCGGAATCTGGTGGCGGCGATCGTGGGTCTGGCCGCGGCGCTGGTGGTGCTGGCGTTGCTGCTGGGGGTGCTGTTCGCGTGCCAGCCGGTGGTGAAGGAGCCGCCGCCTCCGCCGCCGGAGCCGACCCCGTCGTTCCGTCAGCCGTCGCAGTCGCCGGTGCCGACGACGCCGTCTCCGTCGCCGACGCGGGCGCCGTCGACGCCGAGCCCGGCGCCGTCCCAGACGGGGTCGGGTGGTGGCGGGAGCGACGGGGCGCCGCTGTAGCGGGTGTCGCGGCGGGTCGTGCGGGGCGCGGGTGAATTGCGTTGTGCGGTGTGGTGCCGGGTGGAGATCATGGGCGGATGATGGGAAGTCTGCTGGCGTTCGTGGGCGCGGCGATGCTGATCGCGATGGCGCCGGGTCCGAGCACGGTTGTGATCATGCGGCAGTCGATGCTGTCGGGGCGGCGGGGCGGGCTGGCGACGGTGTTGGGCAACGAGACGGGTGTGCTGGTGTGGGGGGTGGCGGCGGCGGTGGGCCTGTCGGCGCTGCTGTCGGCGTCGCGGCTGGCGTATGAGGGGTTGCGGGTGGCGGGTGCGGTGGTGCTGGTGTGGTTCGGGGTGCGGGCGTTGTGGCATGCGCGGCGGGGCGGCGGGTCCGGTGGTGCGGAGCGGGAGGTGGTGGAGGGGGGTTCGAGGTTGTCGGGGTGGCGGTGTTACCGGCTGGGGTTGGTGACGAATTTCGCGAATCCGAAGGCGGGGGTCTTCGCGGTGTCGTTTCTGCCGCAGTTCGTGCCGGATGGGTGGCCGGTGGCGTGGGTGCTGGTGGGGTTCTCGGTGCTGTGGGCGTTGATCGACTTGGTGTGGTACGCGGCGGTGGTGTGGTTGGTGGGGGCGGCGCGGCGGCTGCTGGGGCGTCCGGTGGTGCGGCGGCGGCTGGACCAGGTGTCGGGGGTGGTGCTGGTGGGTCTGGGTGTGCGGCTGGCGGCCGAGGCGCGCTGATCGGGGCGGGTGGTCCGGCGCGTTTTCGTGATCCGGTTCAGACGGGTTCAGACGGGTTCAGACGGGTTCGGAGGGGTTGAAGCGGGGCCGGGCGTGCGGGGTGAGAGCGTGGGTGCCGGTCTCGCGGAGCCAGCGCTTCTCCCTGGCGGCGGCCGTTTCGTGGTTGCCGGAGGGGCCGCCGGGGGTGTCCTCGGCGGTGCGGGCGATGTGGCAGGCTTGCTCGTCGCCGGTGTCGAGGACGTGTTTGACGTAGTGGGGCGGCCAGTGCAGGAGTATGCGGCGGCCGCAGGTGGGGCAGGCCCATTCCTCCAGCCCGGACTCTTCGGTCCGGACCATCCCCATTTCGTGCGTCCTGTGCAAGACGGTGTCCTCCTCGCCCGTCGGAGGGGGCCGGCATTGGGGTTGTGATTCTGTGATTTCCCACGTCAAGCCGGTTAAACGGCGGAGGCAAGTGTCTTTAAGGTCCCTGTCAAGGGGCCTGGTCGCCGTGGGGGGCGCGGGTGAGGGCGCGGTGGACGGCGGCGCCGATCTCGGCGACGGCCTCGGCCGGGCGGCGCGCGAACGCGCCCCAGCCGAGGAAGCCGTGGTCGAGGCCGGTGCCGGTGATGAGGGTGACCGGGACGCCGGCGCCCGAGAGCCGGGTGGCGTGGTGTTCGGCCTGGGGGCGCAGCCGGTCGTGTTCGGCGGTCGCGATGACGGCCGGGGGGAGCGTGGCGGGGTCGGGGTCCAGCAGGGGTGAGACGTCGGGGCGGGTGCGGTCGGTGTCGCGCAGGTAGGCGCGCAGGGCGCGGGCCACGCCGGAGCGGGGGTGTTCCAGTCCGTCGGGGTCGGGCGGGGTCGGTGGGACGTCCCGGAGGTCGAGCGCCGGGTAGAGCAGTACCTGCAGGACCGGTCGCGCGGGTCCGGGGGCGCGCAGGAGTCCGGCGGCCGCGGCGGCGAGCTGCCCGCCCGCGCTGTCGCCGGCGACGCCGATGCGGGCGGTGTCCAGGCCGAGGGCGGGGGCGTTGCGGACGGTCCAGCGGAGGGCGGCGACCGCGTCGTCGAGCGCGGCGGGGAAGGGGGCCTCGGGCGGCCGCCGGTACCCGACCGACACCCAGGCGACGCCGCTTGCGACGGCGAGGGCCCGCACGACGGGGTCGTAGGAGTCGACGTCGCCGAGGACCCATCCGCCGCCGTGGAAGTACACCAGCGCCGGGGCGGGGCCCTCCCATGCGGGCCGGTACAGGCGTGCGGGCAGCGGGCCCGCCGGGCCGTCGACGGTCAGGTCCTGGACGGTGTCGACGGGTGGGCGCGGGGACCGGGCGAGGTCGGCGGCGTGCTGGTGCCGGGCGTCCTCCACCGTCTCGCCGGGTGCGGCGGGTTCGGCGAGGCGGCGGCGCAGGAACGCCAGGTACTGCGGATCGCGGCCCATCACGCTCTTGAGCCTACGGCCTGGGAACCGGCCGGGGCCGCGGGTGTCGGCGGCGCGGTTGCGGTGCTGTGTGAGCAGGCGGAAAACCCGTTGCGGCGGTGGCGCGGCCGGGGCACTCTGAGTCGGGTGGGCGGGCGCCGCGGCCCGGCGGTCCGGGCGGCGGGCGGTGAAACCGCCGCGTGTGGGTTCGAGTCCCACCGGCGTCTCCGGTCCCGTCCCCGCTGTCACCCTGGGGACGGGACCCCGTGCTCGCGGAGCCGGACGGCGACCGCCTCGATGAGGCCGTCCGCGGCGTCGCCGTTCATGATCAGGCGGCCCGGCGGAGCCGGTCGTCCAGGGCTTGCAGGTCGGGGACGAACCACACGTGACCGGCCGCGTTCGACTCCCGCACCAGGGCGGCGAGCGCCGGGCTGGCGGCCGTCAGCGGGGCGATGTCGCCGACCACCGCGAGCCGCACCCGGTAGTTGACGAACTTCTGCATGATCTCCCCGGCGAACCGGGTGCCCAGCGTGAAGAACCGCTCGTCCAGCCGGGACACCGGCACCGCCACGACGTCGGCGCCGAGGTAGGTCGCGCCGATCAGGTCCAGCGCGTCCTGCTCGGTCGTGATGAGGGGGCCGTCCGGGTCGCATACCAGCACGGACGTCCCGGCCCGTTCCTGGATCGCGTCAGCCATCGCCGTGCTCCCCCTCCAGCAGCCCGTTGTCCAGCAGGCCGTTGTCCCCGCCGATCACCGCATCCAGCAGGCGCAGCACGTCCGCGGTCTCCGCGGGCCCGCCCAGAATGACGATCTTCAACCGGTTCCTCTCCTCGTCGTGGACGATCTGGAGGCGCAGCGACCGGGCCGGGTCTCGGGTGTTCGCGCCCGCCTGCACCAGCGTCGCCAGCCGTCCGGCGGCCTCGCGCCCGACCCCGTCGACGTGCACGATGCTCGACACCTCGATCGCCGCCGCGGCCGGGCCCGGCGGGGGTCGCCCGGTCAGCGCCTCCAGGTCGGCGCGTGCGACCCGGTACTGCTTGCCGATCCGCACCGCGTTCAGGCGCCCGTCCCGGATGTAGCCGCGCACGGTCCGCACGTGCAGCCCGAGCAGCCCGGCCACCTCGTCCACGGAGTACATTTTCTCCTCCATCACTCCCTAAAGTAACGCATATAGGGAGTGATGGGGAATTTTGTGGAGCTGATCGGGGCGAGCGGCTGCGTGGGGCGTGGCGTCAGGGGGTGGGGAGGGCGCCGGCTATGCGGTCCAGGACGTGGTTCAGGCCGTAGCGGAACTGCTGCTCGGGCGTCATGTGGGGGAGCCGCGCGTCCTTCACGATGCGTTCGAACATCGGGTACCTGCCGGTGTCGAGGAGTTCGCGGACGTAGGGGCCGCTCTCGGTCATCCAGCGTTCCGGCGTCATCCCGCTCTGGCGCATCTCCCGCGTCCACTCGATCTCGCCGCGCACGACGCGTTCGACGTAGCCGTTCAGCATGTCCAGCAGGATCAGCATCTCGTCGACGGGGATCCCGACGTCCAGGGCGCCGAACGCGAACTCCAGCAGCCGCAGGCGGTTGGGGCCGTAGCTGGCGCGGGACCGGTGCAGGCCCGCCAGCCACGGGTGCCGCAGCCACATCTCCCGGGTGTTCTCCGCGATCAGGGTCAGGTCGGCGCGCCAGTCCCCGGAGGGGCGGTCGGGGATCTCGCGCACCAGCAGGACGCTGTCGACCATCAGGTCCAGCAGGTCGTCGCGGGAGGGGACGTAGCGGTACAGCGACATCGCGCCGGTGCCGAGGTCGGCGGCGATGCGGCGCATGGAGGCGGCGTCCAGGCCGTCGGCGTCGGCGATGCGGATCGCCGCCTCGGTGATCTGGGCGCGGCTGTAGGCGGGGCGCGGCCCCCGGCCCTGCCGTTCGGGGATCGACCAGATGCTGACCTGCCGTTCGCCGCCTGCCACCGGACCTCCTGTTCGACGCCTGTCCGAGCATCCTAGTTGCGTACGTCGTACCCAGTTGTCTACCGTGGATGCGTACACCGTACCCAGAGGAGGCAGTGTGGCGAACGAACCGATCGTGGTGGCCGAGGCGCTGCGCAAGCGCTACGGCACCACCCAGGCCCTGGACGGCCTCGACCTCGCGATCCCCGCCGGGACCGTCTGCGGGGTCCTCGGCCCGAACGGCGCGGGCAAGACCACCGCCGTGCGGATCCTCGCGACGCTGGCCGACGCCGACTCCGGGCACGCCCGCATCGCGGGGTACGACGTCGCCCGGCACCCCGACCGGGTCCGCGCCCTCATCGGGCTCGCCGGCCAGCACGCCGCCGTGGACGAGAAGCTCACCGGACGCGGCAACCTGCGCATGTTCGGCCGCCTGTACCACCTGTCCCGGCGCGAGGCCCGGCGCAGGGCCGACGAACTGCTGGAGCGGTTCGGCCTGATGGACGCCGCCGACCGGCAGGTGGCCGGCTACTCCGGCGGGATGCGCCGCCGCCTCGACCTGGTCGCCAGCCTGATCCTGCGGCCCGAGGTGCTGTTCCTGGACGAGCCGACCACCGGCCTGGACCCCCGCAGCCGCGGCGAGATCTGGGACGCCGTCCGGGCCCTGGTCGCCGACGGCACCACCGTCCTGCTCACCACCCAGTACCTGGACGAGGCCGACCGCCTCGCCGACGCCATCGCCGTCATCGACCACGGCCGCGTCATCGCCACCGGCGCCCCCGACGAGCTGAAGGCCTCCATCGGCGACCGCCTCGACGTCGTCCTGGACGACCCCGCCCTGGCCGGCGCCGCCGCCGACGTCCTGCACACCCTCGCCGGCGCCTACCCGGCCCTGGACGGCGCCCGGCTCTCGGTCCCGCTGCCCGCCGGGTCCGTCCGGCTCGCCGACGTCGTCCGCGAACTCGACCGCGCCGGCGTCACCGCCGCCGACGCCCGGCTGCGCCGCCCCACCCTCGACGAGGTGTTCCTGCGCCTCACCGGCGAGGGTGCCCGCGAGGGCGCCCGCGAGCAGGAGAAGGAGACCGTCCGATGATCGCCCCCGCAACCAGCGTGACCGCCCCCGCCACGGGCGCCGGGCGCCTGCGCTGGACCATCGCCGACGGCCTCACCCTCGTCGGGCGCGAACTGTCGCGGATCCGCCGGCAGCCCGGCGAACTCGTCGCCGCGCTGATCTTCCCCGCCATCATGGTCGTGCTGTTCGGCTACGTGTTCGGCAGCGCGATCGGCGTCCCCGGCGGCGGCGACTACCGCGAGTACCTGATGCCCGGCCTGTTCGCCATGGTCACCTTCACCTCCACCATGGCCGTCACCATGCGAGTGGCCGGCGACGCCTCCCGCGGCGTCATGGACCGGTTCCGCTCCATGCCGATGGCGCGCTCCGCCGTCCCGTTCGGGCAGACCGGCGCCGAGCTCCTCAACGGCGTCCTCGGCATGGCCGTCATGGCCGGTGTCGGGCTGCTGGTCGGGTGGCGCGCGCACCACGGGATCGCGCCCACCGTCGAGGCGTTCGCCCTGCTGGCGCTGATGCGGTACGCGCTGAGCTGGGCCGGCTGCTACCTGGGCCTCATGGTGGGGAACGAGCAGACCGCCGACCAGCTCATCCCGCTGGTGTTCCCGGTCACGATGCTGTCCAACGCCTTCGTTCCGACCGGCGGAATGCCGAAGGCGCTCCAGGTCGTCGCCGAGTGGAATCCCGTCAGCGCCCTCACCGCCGCCTGCCGCGACCTGTTCGGCAACCCCGGCGCCCCCGCCGGGGACACGGCCTGGCCCCTGGCCCACCCCGTCGCCGCGACGCTCGGCTGGTCGGTCCTGCTGCTGGCGCTCTTCGTCCCGCTGTCGGTGCGGACCTACCGGCGCCGCGGCCGCTGACCGCCGGAACCCGTGGCCCGCGGCCGGTGAGCCGCGGGCCACAGGGCCGCCGAGGACCCGCCGCCACCGCGATCGGCCCTCCATCCGCGCAGTCGAGCCGCGCCGACGGTCCGACGTAACCGGACGCCGTCCGGGGGAGTGACAGCGCCGAACGGAAGTTATGGTGATTTGGGGGCGGATCGCGATCGCGACGAGGGGCGAGGCCGTGCAGGACAAGGACCAGCAGCAGGACAACGGGCTCGCCGAGCGGGCCGGGCGGGCCGACCGGGCCGCCGCCGAGCGGCTGGAGGAGATCTGGGACGGGCTGGCCCCGGCCGCCGCGTCCGCCGCGCGGCTGGCCGCCCAGGCCGGGGAACCGTTCCGCGACGCCGCCCGGGACGCCGCCGCGCTCGCCGCGACCCGGATCCTGGAGCAGGTGTCCGGTACGCCCGCCATGCGGGCGATCGAGCAGGCCGCCCGGGACGCCGCCGTCCGCGCCGCGCGCGGCGCCGCCGAACGGGCCGTCACCGAGGCCCGCGCCGCCGCGGCCGCCAACCCCGCGACCGCCGGCGCGTTCGAGGCGGCGACCGCCGCGATGCTCCTCGCCGAGCAGGCCGCGCAGCACCCCATGGCGGTCGCCGCGCGCCGCCTCGCCGTCCGCAGCCAGCTGGCCCGCGCCGCGACCGCGACCGCCCTGGACGTCGCCGGGCGCACCGCGTCCGCGCCCGTCGTGCAGGCCGCCACCAAGGCCGTCGTGGACGCCGCGATCGACACCGTCGCCGAGGCCGCCGTGGACGCCGCCATGATCGCCGGCCGCGACGTCGTCGCCCGGGTCGTCCGCGAGACCGCCGAGCAGGCCGCCCGCGACCTCGCCGCCGCGCTGCGCGACACCGCCCGCGACACCGGGCTGGCCGGCGACCTGGCGCCCCTGGCCGGCGCGGCCCGCGGCCTGGCCGCCCGCGCAGCCGGGGCCCCGGCCGCCCGGGCGGCCGGGGACCTGCTCACCGCCGCGCGGGGCAGCGCGCTCGCCCGCACCGCCCGCGACCTGGCCGCGCGCGCCGCGGCCGGCGCCGCCACCGCCGCCATGGAGGCCGCGCTGCGCGAGCTGCTCCGCGACGCGCTCAGGCTCGCCATGAAGGAGCAGCTGCGCGGCATGATCCTGGACGTATCCCGCGACGTCGTCCTGGACGTCGCCAAGACCACCTGGACCACCGCAACCCGCCCCGGGCCCGTGAAGGCCACCGTCGTCGTCGAGACCCGCACCGGGACCGGGACGGGCGGCGAGAAGGCGGCCGACGGGACGAGCCAGGACACGGCCGGCGGTGCAGGCGAGGAGACCGGCGAGGAGACCGGCGACGTGTGGGCCGAGGTCACCGCCGAGGTCACCGTGGAACCGCCGCCCGGCTCCTGAACCGCCGCTCAGAAGATCCTGAGAGAAGCATGAGAAACGCCGTCCGGTGAACGGGCCGCCCACCGGCACTGTTTACGGTGAGTGCATGGAGGCCGGCACCCGGGGAAGCGCGCCCGCGCGGATACTGGTCGTGGACGACGAGCCCGCCGTCCGCGAGTCGCTGTCCAGCAGCCTGGAGTTCGAGGGGTACCGGGTCGCCGCGGCCGCCGACGGCGTCATGGCCCTCGACCAGGTCGAGCGCGAGACCCCCGACCTGGTCGTGCTGGACGTCCTCATGCCGAGGATGGACGGCCTGACCACCTGCCGCCGGCTGCGCGCCCTCGGCGCCACCATGCCGGTGCTGATGCTCACCGCCCGCGACATGGTCGGCGACCGCGTCACCGGCCTGGACGCCGGCGCCGACGACTACCTCGCCAAGCCGTTCGAGCTGGACGAGCTGCTGGCCCGCGTCCGGGCCCTGCTGCGCCGCACCGCCATGAACGCCGCGATGAACACCGCCATGAACACCGAACTCGAAGCCGGCCCCGCCGGGGCCCGCCGCGAGGACGTGCTGGTCTTCGACGACCTGCGCATGAACACCGTCACCCGCGAGGTCACCCGCGCCGGCAAGCCCGTCGAGCTGACCCGCACCGAGTACATGCTGCTGGAGATGTTCCTGTCCCACCCCCGGCAGGTCCTCACCCGCGAGCAGATCCTGGAGACCGTCTGGGGGTTCGACTTCGAACCCGCCTCCAACTCCCTGGACGTGTACGTGATGTACCTGCGGCGCAAGACCGAGGCCGGCGGGCTGCCGCGGCTCGTGCACACCGTCCGCGGAGTCGGATACGTGCTGCGGACGGCGGCGTCCCCATGAACCGCCGGGCGCCCGCGCCCCCTCCCGGAGCGACCAGGGCCCCGATGGCCCGGCGGCTCACCCTGCGCGCCCGCATGGCGCTGCTCACCGCGGCGGCCGTCGCGCTCGCCGTCGCCGCCTGCGCCAGCGCCGGATGGCTCCTCACCCGCAACCAGCTGTACCAGGAGCTGGACCGGCGCCTGGCCGTCACCTCCGGCGGCCCGCCCGGCGGACCCGGCCACGACGGGCCGTTCCGCGGGCCGCGGATCGCCGGGCAGTTCGAGGACGCCCTCGCCCACTGCTCGCAGACCCCCGCCGGGAGCGCGAACCCGCCGCCCGGCCCCTACGAGATGGTGCAGCTGGTCAACGCCGACGGGCGCCGCTGCACCGTGCCCGGCGCCGGGGCCCTGGAGGTCACCGCCGCCGACGCCGAGGTCGCCCGCGGCGAACGCGGCTTCGTCTACCACGACGGCGCCGGCGTCACCCCCGCCGGCGCCGCCGACCACGTCCGCGTCCTCACCCGGTCCTTCCGCGCCGCCGACGGCACCACCGCCGCCGTCTCCTACGCCATCTCCCTCGACGAGGTCGAAGGGCCGCTGGAGAACCTCGCGCTGCTGCTCACCGCCGTCACCGCCCTCGGCGTCCTGGTGTCCGCCGGCGCCGGCCTCATGATCGCCCGCGCGGCGCTGCGGCCGGTGGACGAGCTGACCGGCGCCGTCGAGCACATCGCCCGCACCGAGGACCTCGACACCCGCATCCCCGAGGAGGGCACCGACGAGATCGCCCGGCTCAGCCGCTCCTTCAACACCATGACCACCGCGCTGGCCGCCTCCCGCGAGCACCAGCAGCAGCTCATCGCCGACGCCGGGCACGAGCTGCGCACCCCCCTCACCAGCCTGCGCACCAACATCGACCTGCTGCTGCGCTCGGAGGCCACCGGCCGCGACCTGCCCCCGGCCGCCCGCCACAACCTGCTCGTCAGCGTCAAGGCCCAGATGCGGGAACTGTCCAGCCTGGTCGGGGACCTCCTCGAACTCGCCCGGCCCGCCGAGGCCGAACCCGTCCACGAGACCGTCCCGATGCACGACGTCGTCGCCCGCGCCGTGGAACGCGCCCGGCTGCGCGGCCCCGGCCTCACCGTCGAGTCCGACGCCGGCCCCTGGTACGTTCTCGGCGACCCCGCCTCCCTGGAACGCGCCGTCGTCAACCTCCTCGACAACGCCGTCAAGTTCAGCCCGCCCGGCGGCACGGTCACCGTCCGCCTCGCCGGCGGCGAGCTGACCGTCCGCGACCACGGCCCCGGAATCCCCGCCGCCGACCTCCCGCACGTGTTCGAGCGGTTCTGGCGATCCCCGTCCGCGCGGAGCCTGCCCGGCTCCGGGCTCGGCCTGTCCATCGTCGCCCGCGTCGTCGCCGAGTCCGGCGGGCGCGTCGCCCTCGAACCCGCGCCCGGCGGCGGCACCCTCGCCCGCGTCCACCTCCCCGGCACCCCCGCACCCCCCGACTGACGCTGGTCGACGCCGGCCCGCGAACCCGTCGCGGGCCCCGCCGCCGGTGATTCTCATGCCGCGTTAATCGGTGCCTCACCGGCTTCCCACACCCGCCGCCGAACCTCGGTTCCATGAGTCACCTCATCACCGAACGGGGCACGCCCGCCGCGCCGCCGCCGTCCCCGCACGGACACGGGGGTCGGGGACGGCTGGTCGAGGTGGTCGTCCCCGTCCACAACGAGGAACGCGTCCTGGCCGCGAGCGTGGAACGCCTGCACGCCTATCTCGCCGGGACGTTCCCCTACCCGTTCCGCATCACCGTCGCCGACAACGCCAGCACCGACGCCACCTGGTGGATCGCCGAGGATCTGGCGGCGCGGCTCCCGCGCGTGCGGGCCGTCCGGCTGGAGGAGAAGGGACGCGGCCGGGCGCTGCGGCACGTGTGGGGCACCAGCGACGCCGACGTCGTCGCCTACATGGACGTCGACCTGTCCACCGACCTGGACGCGTTCCTGCCGCTGATCGCCCCGCTCGTCTCCGGGCACAGCGACCTGGCCATCGGCTCCCGCCTCACCCGCGGCTCCGCCGTCGTCCGCGGGCCCCGCCGCGAGGTCATCTCCCGCTGCTACAACCTGCTGCTGCGCACCGCCCTCGCCGCCCGCTTCACCGACGCCCAGTGCGGCTTCAAGGCCGCCCGCACCGAGATCGTGCAGGCGCTGCTGCCGGAGGTGGAGGATGAGGCGTGGTTCTTCGACACCGAGCTGCTGCTGCTCGCCGAGCGCGGCGGCCTGCGCATCCACGAGGTCCCCGTCGACTGGGTCGACGACCCCGACTCCCGCGTCGACGTGCTGCGCACCGCCCTGGACGACCTGCGCGGCATGGCCCGCGTCGCCCGCCGCATCCTCACCGGCGGTTTCGGCGCCCCCGCCGTCCGCCGCCGGCCCGCCGTCGAGCTGCCCGCCGGGATGCGGCGGCAGCTTCCCGCCTTCGCCGTCATCGGCGTCATCAGCACCATCGCGCAGCTCGTCCTGTTCGTCCTGCTGCGCCTGGTCACCGGGCCGCTGTCGGCGAACGCGGTCTCCCTGGTCATCACCACGGTCGCCAACACCGCCGCCAACCGGCGCTTCACCTTCGGCGTCACCGGGACCCGCGACGCGTTCCGCCACCAGCTCGAAGGCGGCGCCGCGTTCCTGCTCGGCCTCGCCCTCAGCACCGGCGGCCTCGCGCTGCTGCACGCCGCCGCGCCCGGCGCGTCCCGCGCCGTCGAGATCGCCGCGCTCGTCACCGCCAACGCCGTCGCCACCCTGGTCCGGTTCCTGCTGATGCGCGCCTGGATCTTCCACCCGCGCCGCAGCACCGGAGGCGGCGGCCGCGTCCCCGCGGCCGGGGAGAGCACCGAAGGGACACCGTCATGACCGCCACCGCCCCCGCGCCCGCCGGCGAGCGGGCCCCGGCCGCGTCCGGGCGCCTGCGAAGGCTGCTCCTCGGACCCGACCACGACCCCCGCTGGGCCCGGCCCGCGCTGTGGGCCGTCCTGATCGCCGCGGCGCTGCTGTACGGGTGGGGGCTGTCGGACGCCGGAAACGCCAACACCTACTACTCCGCGGCCGTCAAGAGCGGCACCCAGAGCTGGAAGGCGTTCTTCTTCGGCGCCCTGGACGCCGGCTCCTACATCACCGTCGACAAGCCTCCCATGGCGCTGTGGGTCATGGGGCTGTCGTCCCGCGTCCTCGGATTCGGGACGTGGAGCCTGCTGCTCCCGCAGGTCATCGCGGGCGTCGCCGCCGTCGCCGTCCTGTACGCCACGGTCCGGCGGGCGTTCGGGCACGCCGCCGCCGTCACCGCCGCCGGCGTCCTCGCCCTCACCCCGATCACCGTCGCCATCAACCGCGACAACAACCCCGACACCCTGCTCGTCCTGCTCCTGGTCGCCGCCGCGTGGGCCTGCCAGCGCGCCATCGACACAGGGCGCAACTCCGAGCGCGACACCCAACGCGACACCGGGCATGACACCGGCCACGGCACCGGGCGGCTGCGCTGGCTGCTGCTGGCGGCGTTCCTGGTCGGCTGCGGCTTCAACACCAAGATGCTGCAGGCGTTCCTCGTCGTCCCCGCGTTCGGCCTGGCCTACCTGGTCGCGGCCCGCCCCGGGATCCTCAGGCGGGTGCTGCACCTGCTGGCCGCCGGCGCCGTCCTCGCCGCGTCCTCGCTGTGGTGGGTACTGATCGTCGACCTCGTCCCCGCCCGATCCCGCCCCTACATCGGCGGCAGCACCGACGGCACCGCATGGGACCTGGTCATCGGCTACAACGGCCTCGGCCGCGTCTTCGGCGAGAACGGCGGAGGACCGGGCGGGCGCGGCGGCCCCGGAGGCGGCGGCGGATTCGGCGGGCAGGCCGGCGCCGGACGGCTGTTCAACGACATCCTCGGCGGCCAGATCTCCTGGCTCATCCCGTTCGCCGTCCTCGCCCTGGCCGCCGGGCTCGTCCTGCTGCGGCGCCGCCCGCGCACCGACACCGCCCGCGCCGCGCTGATCCTGTGGGGCGGATGGCTCGCCGTCCACTACGTCATCTTCAGCTTCGCCCAGGGCACCTTCCACCCCTACTACTCCACCGCCATGGCCCCCGCCGTCGCCGCGCTCACCGGCGGCGGAGCCGTCCTGCTGCTGCGGGCGCACCGGCGGTCGGCGGCATGGGCGTGGGCGCTGCCCGCCGGGATCGCCGCCACCGGCGCGTGGGCGTTCGTCCTGCTGGACCGCACCCCCGACTGGCACCCATGGCTGCGGTGGCTCGTCGTCGCCGCCACCGTCCTCGCCGTCGCCGCGCTCCTGGCCGGACGGTTCGTCCGCCGCGCGGGACCCCGCGCCGCCGTCGCGGGTCTCGTGCTCGCCGCGGTCGCGGGCCTGGCCGGGCCCGGCGCCTACGCCGCCTCGGCCGCCTCCACCACGCCCAACGCCACCAACCCGCTGGCCGGGCCCTCCACCGGGAACGGCTTCGGCATGCCCGGCGGGCGCGGCGGGCCGTCGTCCGCTCCGCCGGGCATGCCGTCCGGGCGCCCGGGAGCCATGCCCGGCGGAGCAGGCGGACCCGACGGGCAGGACGGGCCGGGCGGGCAGCGTCCCCCCTGGCAGACCGGAGACCAGAACGGGCCCGGCCAGAACGGCGGCGGGCAGAACGGGCGCGGGCCGCGCATGGGTTCCGGCGGGCCCGGCGGCTTCGGCGGCGGGCCCGGAGGGCAGGCCGACGCGAAGCTGATCAGCTACCTGGAGAAGAACCGGGGCGGCGCCACCTGGCTCGTCGCCGTCTCCAGCGCCCAGGAGGCGTCCTCGATCATCCTGCGGACCGGGCAGCCCGTCATCGCCATGGGCGGCTTCACCGGCAGCGACCCCGCCATGACCGTCGCCAAGCTCCAGCGGTACGTGCAGGACGGCAAGCTCCGCTACATCATGCTCGGCGGCCGCATGGGGCCGGGCGGTGGCGCGGGCTCCGACGTCACCGCCTGGGTCCAGAAGAACGGGACCCCGGTCAGCGCGACCGAGTACGGCTCGTCCTCCGAAACCACCGGCGACACCACCGGCACCGGGCTGTACCGGCTCGGCTGACCCGCAGGAAAGGGCACATGACCTCCACCATCCCGGCCGGCCCGCCCGCGCACCGCACCCCGCGCGGGCGGGGCGGCCTCCCGCGGCGGATCCTGCGCGGCCCCGCCGCCGACCCCGCCTGGGCCCGGCCGGCGCTGCTGGCCCTGCTCGCCGCGACCGCCGTCCTGTACCTGTGGGGGCTGGGCGCGTCCGGGTGGGCCAACGCGTTCTACTCCGCCGCCGTCCAGGCCGGCGCCACCAACTGGAAGGCGTTCCTGTTCGGCTCCTCCGACGCCGCGAACGCCATCACCGTCGACAAGACCCCGGCCGCGCTGTGGCCGATGGCCCTCACCGCCCGCGTCTTCGGCGTCAACTCCTGGAGCATCCTCGTCCCGCAGGCGCTGATGGGCGTCGCGACCGTCGGCGTCCTGCACGCCGCCGTCCGGCGCCGGTTCCCCGCCTGGGCGGCGCTGCTCGCCGGGGCCGCGCTCGCGCTGACACCCGTCGCCGCGCTGATGTTCCGGTTCAACAACCCCGACGCGCTGCTGGTGCTGCTGCTCGTCCTCGGCGCCTACGCGACGATCCGGGCGCAGGAGGACGCGAGCACCCGCTGGCTGCTGCTGGCCGCCGCCTGCGTCGGCACCGGGTTCCTGGCCAAGATGCTGCAGGCGTTCCTGGTCGTCCCCGTGTTCGCGCTGCTCTACCTGGTCACCGCGCCCACGCCCGTCCGGCGGCGGCTGTGGCAGCTGGCCGCGGCCGGGGGAGCGCTGCTGGTGTCGGCCGGGTGGTGGGGCGCCGTGGTCGCGCTGGTGCCCGCGTCGTCGCGGCCCTACATCGGCGGGTCGCAGCACGACTCCGTCCTGGAACTGGCGCTCGGCTACAACGGGCTCGGCCGCCTGAACGGCGACGAGACCGGCGGCCTCGGCAACCTCGACCAGGACGCCGGATGGGGCCGCATGTTCGGGTCCGTCATCGGCGGCCAGATCTCCTGGCTCCTGCCCGCCGCCCTCCTCCTGCTCGCGGCCGGGCTGTGGACGACGCGCCGCGCGCCCCGCACCGACCCCGCCCGCGCCGCGCTGGCGCTGTGGGGCGGATGGCTGCTGCTCACCGCCGCGATCTTCAGCTTCATGCGGGGCATCTTCCACGAGTACTACATCGTCGCGCTGGCCCCCGCGATCGCCGCGCTCACCGGCATGGGCGCCGCGCTGGCGTGGGAACGCCGCCGCACCGCCGAGGGCGCCGCGATCCTGCCCGCGACCGTCGCGGTCACCGCGCTGTGGGCGTACGCGCTCCTCGGGCGGTCCCCGGACTGGCATCCCTGGCTCGCGCCCGCGATCGCCGCCGCCGGGCTCGTCGCGGCGGCCGGTCTCGCGGCGGCGCGGCTGATGCGCGGGCGCGTCCTCGGCGTCGTCGTCGCCCTGGCCGTCCTGTCCGGCCTCGCGGGGCCCGCCGCCTACGCGGCCGAGACGGCCCGGACCCCGCACACCGGCGCGATCGTGACCGCCGGGCCCGCCACGTCCACCGGGCCGGGGCGCGGCGGCCCCGGCGGTCGTCCCGGGCGCGGCGGGCAGGGCGGCTGGAACAGGGGCCCCGCCGCGGGCCCGCCGCCCCAGGGATTCGGGCAGGGTTTCCAGCCGGGCAACGGCCGCGGCCGCATGCCCGCCGGCCCCGGCGGGCCCCAGGGCGGGGGACCGAACGGGGGACCGGGCGGGCGGCCCGGCGGCGGCGGTGGGCCGGGCGGTCTGCTGGACGCCGGTACACCGAGCGGCGCCGTGACGTCCGCGCTGAAGGCGGACGCCGGCTCCTACACCTGGGTCGCGGCGGCCGTCGGGTCCAACACCGCCGCCGGCCACCAGCTCGCCGCGGGCGAGCCGGTGATGGCCGTCGGCGGGTTCAACGGCACCGACCCGGCCCCGACCCTCGCGCAGTTCCAGAGCCTCGTCCGCCGAGGGAGGATCCACTACTTCATCGGGACGGGAGGCGGCGGCATGATGATGCGCGCCCAGAGCGGCAGCGACGCCGCCCAGAAGATCAGCGCCTGGGTCACCGCGAACTTCACCGCCACCACCGTGGACGGCACCGTCCTGTACGACCTGACCTCCGGCGCGGGATGACCGGGCGTGAGGGAGTGGGAAGGGAGCCGGGAGGGGAGTGAAGGAGAGAAGGTCGCCGCCGCCGACGAACAGGGAGTGACCGATGGCCGACACGCTCGACGACACCGCCGTCACCGAGCGCCTGCGCGACCTGCCCGCCTGGGACAGGGACGGCGAGGCGATCCGGCGGCGGGTGACCGCGCCCTCGTTCCTGACCGGGATCGACGTGGTCGCCGACGTCGCCCGCGCCGCCGAGGACGCCGACCACCATCCCGACATCGACATCCGCTGGCGCACGCTGACGTTCACGCTGTCCACCCACAGCGCCGGCGGCCTCACCGGCAAGGACTTCGGCCTCGCCGCCGTGATCGACGAGATCGCGGCCCGGCACGGCGCGGAGTAGCGCCGCCATGGCCGTCCAGGTCGCGGTGTGCGGGCCCGGCGAGTGCACCGAACGCGAATGGGACCACGCCTACGAGACCGGGCGGCTCTTGGCCGGGCGCGGCGCCGTCGTCGTCTGCGGCGGGCTCGGCGGGGTGATGGCCGCCGCCGCGGCCGGCGCCCGCACCGCCGGCGGGACCGTGGTCGGCGTGCTGCCCGCCGCCGACCGCGCCGCCGCCGGGCCCGACCTCACCGTCGCCGTCCCCACCGGCCTCGGGCAGGCCCGCAACAACGTCATCGTCAACGCCGCCGACGCGCTCATCGCCGTCGGCGGGTCCTGGGGGACGCTGTCGGAGATCGCCCTGGCCCTGCGCGCGGGACGGATCCCCGTCGTGCAGCTCGGCGGATGGCGCGTCCTGGACGGCGAGGGGCGGCCCGCCGGCGGGATCGTGCACGCCGCCGACCCGGCCGCCGCCGTCGACGCCACCGGGCTGTGGGACCGGCGCCCCTAGTGGGCGGAGAAGCCGCCGTCCACGAAGATCGACTGCCCGGTGACGTAGCCGGACGCCGCCGACGCCAGGAACACCGCCGCGCCCGCGAAGTCGTCCGCGACGCCGTTGCGGCCGATCATGGTCCGCTCGGCGAGCGCCTTCACCTTCACCGGGTCCGTCGACAGCCGGGCGTTGAGCGGCGTCATCACGAACCCCGGCACGAGCGTGTTGGCGGTGACGCCGCGGCCCGACCACGCCTCGGCCTGCGACCGGGCCAGCGCCACCAGGCCCGCCTTGGACACCCCGTAGGCGCCGCTGGTCACCGACGCGCGGAACGCCTGCTGCGAGGCGATGTGGATCAGCCGCCCGAAGCCGCGCCCGGCCATGCCCGGCCCGAACCGCTGCCCGAGCAGGAACGGCGCGTCCAGGTTCACCGCCATCGTGGCGTCCCACACGTCCGCGCCGAGGTCGTCCATCGGCGGACGCAGATTGACCGCCGCCGCGCTGACCAGGATGTCGGGCTCCCCGAAGGCCGCCGCGGCCTCGTCGGCCGCCTTCGCGACGGCGTCCCGCGAACCCAGGTCGGCGCTGACGGACGCAGCCCGGCACCCGTGCCCCGCCAGCTCGGCGACGGTCGCGGCGAGTTCCGCCTCCCGCCGCGCGATCACCACGACGGACGCGCCGGACCGCGCCAGCGCCACCGCGATCGCCCTGCCGATGCCCGAGCTGCCGCCCGTCACGACCGCGACCCGGCCCTCCAGCGAGAACAGCTCCGACAGGTACGGGACGGGGGACGGCCGGTCGCTCATGACAGTGGAGTCTACGGCTCCGGCGCACCGCCCTCAGATGCGGTGCCCTCCGCCGCACTGCCTTCCGGAGGGGGCGGGCCGCCAGGGGGAGGATCGCCGGAGGGGAGGTCGTCGCCGCGGCGGCGGTCCCGCCAGATCACCACGGCGATCACCGCGACCACGACGAACGTGGGCACGAAGAACGGCACCGCCGTGATGATCGGGTGGCTCGCCAGCACGCCCCCGCCGCTCACGCGCCGGCCTTCTCCCGCGAACCCGGCGGGCCGGGCGTGGTGGACGGCCCGGGCGGGGGCGGCGCGGTCTCGGGCAGCCGGCGGGCGATCCGCGCGACGCCCCAGCCGAGCGACAGCACCAGCGCCAGCGTGCACGCCAGCACCACCGCCGAGCACACCGCCCACAGCCAGCCCGGCACGTCGGTCTTCAGCTCCCGCTGCAGGATCGACCGCTCGCTCTGCACGGGCCGGGTGAACTCCGCCGGGGCGGGCAGCTCCTTCGCGCCGATCGCCGGGTCGGCCGGCAGGTAGATCGGGACGCCCGCCAGCGTCCGCCCGTCGTGCACGCGGATCAGCGTCTTCCAGCCGCCGTGCAGCGGCATCGGCTCGCGCGTCCGGTACACGCCGTCGCGTTCCCGCACCAGGCGGTCGACGTGCAGGCCCTCCCCCTGCCAGCCGGTCACCGTCACCCACGCGGGACCGTCGACCGCGGCGGCGGGGGAGAACTCGATCCGGGCGCCGGCGGTGCGGTGGGCGGCGTCGCCGTGGACGCCGGTGAGCGTCACCGTGGCGGTCCGGCCGTCCGGCACGTCGATGATCAGGCCGTTGGCGACCGCCGCCGACACCGCCAGGATCGCCCCGGCGAAGACCCCGCGCGCCACCGCCGGGCGCGGCGCCCGGCCCGCCAGGCCCTCGGCCAGCAGCGCCCCGCACAATCCGCCCGCGACGCCGCCCGTCACCGCCATCGCCATGCCCTCGGCGAGGATGTCGGGCGTCCACGGCAGCCGGAACGCCACCTGCCCGAACGCGTACTCGGCCCCGAACCCGGCCGTCCCGATCAGCACCCCCGACACCGCGCCGAGCGCCAGCGGGCGCCGCGCCAGCGCCAGCGCCGCGACCTCCACGCACAGCGCCTCGGCGAAGTACAGCGGCACCGCCGCCCACAGCTCCCCGATCACCCCGGCGACCAGGACCGACACCCCGCCCCGCACCACCATGTAGAACGCGACGGCGACCACCGCGCCGCCGCGTCCCGCCCACAGCCGCACCGCGACCAGCGCGCAGCCCGCCGCCAGCGCGATCAGCAGCGGCTGGTGGACGAGCCGGAACTGCGGCACCCCGAAGTCGTACTCGGCCTGGAACACCGACAGGCCGATCAGCAGCCCGCCGCCGAGCATGCAGCGCCGCGTGTAGCCGATCCAGCGGGGCGGCTGCTCGGCCGCCGGGCGGGCGGCGCGGGCCTCCCGCTCCAGGATCGCCATCGCCGTCAGCGACAGCCCGGCCCCGCCGATCAGCATCAGGTGCGTCGGGCCCCACAGCGTCACGTCCTGCCCGAAGATGCGGTGCCACACGTCGTCGAGGGGGAAGCCGAGCAGCGCGTAGAAGCCGGCGCCGGCCAGCAGGACCCCGCCGGCGGGCGCGTGCCAGTCCCGGGTGATCCGCACGGACGCGGCGCCGGGCCGCTCGCCCTTCGGCAGGACCACGGCCAGGACGCCGGCGGTGAAGATGCCGAACAGCCCGACCAGGATCGGGTAGTGGGCGATGTTGGCGAGCGGCCCCTCGTCCCGGCCGTGGGAGATGTGCAGGGAGATGTCCCAGTACATTCCGAGGAGCGCGACCAGCAGCGACACCATCGCGACCGGCAGCGGGAGCGCCGCCCAGCCCGGCGTGCCGCGGCCGGGGCCGCGCTCGGCCAGGTCCGCCAGCCGGGTGAGCACGGTGATGCGGCCGGTGCGGTGCCCCCAGCCGAAGACCAGCAGCACCGCCGTCAGGGCGGCGGCACCGGTGGAGGCGATGAGGATCTGGTCGAGCGCCGCCCCGCCCGCCGGTCTGGCCGGCGCCTCGGCGGCCAGCCGCAGCGCGGCCCCCGCCCCCGTGCCCGTCAGGTGGTCCAACACCGGTGCTCCCTCGCCGCGCAGGAACCAGAACAGAAGGGGGCGAATCCCACCCCCGGAATGGAGTATGCCATCTTCTAATGTGTCATTGTCTAGTGTCACAATCTGTGGTGTGGGACACCGGGAGGAGAGCGACGCCATGAGGCCGCGGACCATCGCCTGGGCGGTCGCCGCCGCCATGACGCTCGCGGCGGCCGGATGCGGGGAGCCCGCCCCCGCCGTCCCGGGCACGGCCGGCCCGTCCGCCTCGCCGGGGCCGCGGGTCGTGCGGGTCGCGGTGACCGTGACCGGAGGGAAGGCGCGCACCGCGCAGCGGCGCGTGAAGGTCCCGCGCGGCGCCGTCGTCGAGATCACCGTCACCGGCGACACCCCCGAGGAGTTCCACCTGCACGGCTACGACCGCGAACTGAAGATCACCCCCGGGCGTCCGGCCACGCTGCGGTTCACCGCCGCGACGCCGGGGGTGTTCGAGGCCGAGCTGCACCGCTCCGGCGCCCGCGCGTTCGAGCTGCAGGTCGGCTGACCGTGACCGGCTGCGTGACCGGCGGTGCGCACGTCCTCGCCCACGGGCTCGGCGGCCGCACCGACCTGCCCCTGGACGCCGTCGCCGCCATCGCCGGCGGCGGGATCGCGGTGGCGGCCTCCTTCGCCGCGCTCACCGCCGCGTGGAAACGGCCCCGGCTCCACCCCGACGCCGGGCGGCCCCTGCCGGCCGCGCTCGCCCGCGTCCTGGACGCGCCCGCCCTCACCCTCGCCGGACGCCTCCTGGCCCTCGCCGCGGCCGTGTTCGTCGTCGCCGTCGCGCTCGCGGGCCCGCCCGCCGAGACCGAGAACCTGGCGCCGTGGGCGCTGTTCGTCACGTTCTGGGTGGGGCTCGTCCCCGCCAGCGTCCTGCTCGGGCCGGTGTGGCGGCGCGTCAACCCGCTGCGGACCCTGCACGCCGCCCTGTGGCGCGCCACCCGCACCCCGCCGTCCGGCCGCCGCCCCCTCCCGGCCCGGCTCGGGTACTGGCCCGCGGCCGCGTGGCTCACCGGGTTCGTGTGGCTGGAACTGGTCGCGCCGAACCGGTCCGACCCGCGCGTCGTCGGGACGCTCGTCCTCGCCTACGCGGCCGCCAACCTCGCCCTGGCCTGGTGGTTCGGCCGCGACTGGTTCACCCGCGGGGACGGGTTCGAGGCCTACTCCAGCCTCATGGCCAGGCTCTGCCCCATCGGGCGGCGCCGCGACGGGACGCTCGTGTGGCGCACCCCGCTCACCGGCCTCATGACCGGGACCGAAACCAGGGCCGGGGCCGGGATCGGGGCCGGCGAACCCGGCCTCGCCGCGACCGCGTGCGTGCTCATCGGTTCCACCGGGTTCGACGGTGTCACCCGCACCACCTACTGGCGCGACAACGTCGACCCGTCCAGCGTCGCCGCCGGAACCCTAGGCCTCGCCGCCGCGGTCGCCGCCGTCGCCGCCGCCTACATCGCGGCGCTGCGGCTCAGCGCGCGGCTGACCGGCCAGGACCCGGCCGCCCTGCCCGGACGGTTCGCCGCGACCCTGCTGCCGATCGCGCTCGGCTACACCCTCGCCCACTACTTCTCGTTCTTCGTCCTGGAAGGCCAGACCACCTTCATCCTCGCCAGCGACCCGTTCGGGACGGGCGCCGACCTGCTCGGCTCCACCGGCAACCGCGTCGACTACGACCTCGCCGGGCCGACGCTCACCGCGCAGGTCCAGGTCAACGCCATCGTCCTCGGCCACATCGCCGGGACCGTCGCCGCGCACGACCTCGCCCTGCGCGCCCCGGGCGGAGCCCTGCGCGGGCAGCTCCCGGTCGCGGCCGTCATGGTCGCGCTCACCTGCGCCGGGCTGTTCGCCCTGCTCAGCGGCTGACCCGTGCCCGGCGGCCGTCCCGACCCCGGGGGCCGGCCCGTCCTTGCGGCGCCGCACCTCCCGGGAGGCGACGGCGATCGCGATCAGGACGGGCAGCCAGAACTTCTTCGTCGCCAGGACGGCCCGCACCCACGGCGGCAGCGACCCGTCCGGCAGGTCCGGGAAGGGGACGTCCGGCCACGGGATGCTCGGCCAGGGCGGGGACGGCGGGTCGAGGTCGGGGAGCCGCACGTCCGGCCGCGGGATCATGCCGAGGAGCACCTTCACCAGCACGCCCAGCCCGAGCAGCGGGAACAGCACCTTACCGGCTGCCGCCACCACGTGCCGGGAGGCGTACAGGGCGGGACGCGCCCGCGCGAACGCCTCCCGCCGCGCCGCCCGCGTCCCCGCGGCGGGTTCGAACGCCACCGGCTCCGCGCGCGGCCCGCCCTCCTCCCGCGGTTCCGGCGCGGCCAGCGCGCAGCGGGCCGCCTGCCCGTCGACCAGGCCGAGAGCGTCGAACACGACGACGACCGACCGCTCCCCGTACGGCAGCGCGGCCGTCAGGAAGGCCGTGGCCTCCTGCGCCAGCTCACCGTCCACGCGAAGGCGCGCGAACCGGTTCCAGCCGGCGCGTCCGGTCTCGACCTCCAGGCGACGCCCGTGGTGGTCGAGCGTCCAGCGGCCCGCGGCCGCGCCGCTCAGCGAGATGCCCCCTGTCATGCCGCCAGTCTCGCCGCCGCCCGCCGCCCGCCCCAACGCCCGAACGGCGACGGGGCCGTAGACCAAAGTCGACGATCGAGCCGGGGCCGGTGGTCAGGAGTCGAAGCGCCACCGGGCCGCGCCGTACGGCTCCACCGTGCTGAGCGCCACCACCGTGTGGAAGGTGAACCGGTACACGTGCCAGGGCGGCGGGCCCGCGCTCTGCGCGCTGTAGGGCGCGGTGAAGGCGTCCCCGTCCACCCGCGCGGGCCAGCCGCCCTCCCGGTAGCCGGCCGCGACCGGCTCCAGCACGGCCGGGTCGGTGACGCGCTCGGCCACCCCCTCCAGCACGACGTCCCCGGTCGGCGTGCGCACCGACAGCGTGCAGGCGGGGTTGGCCGCCAGGTTGCGGGACTTGCGCGTGCCCGGCCCGCTGACGAAGAACACCTCGCCGTCCCGCCACTGCGGGCCGATGCCCGCCGAGTGCGGGCGCCCGTCCGGGCGGACCGTCCCGAGGAACGCCGCGGTCTCCATCCGGGGCAGCGCCTCCACCAGCGCGTCCCGGACGGTCTCCCACGCCAGCTCGCCGGCGCCGTAGATGTCGAGATTGCGGGCCTCGACGGGTTCACGATCGGTCATGGTCGTCGCCTTCCCTCTCCGGTCTGCCTCTCCGGTCCGTTCCCTCACGTGTACGGACTGCGCGGCCGCCGCGAACTCATCGGCGCCCGGTTCCCTAGGGTGGGTTCATGGCTCCTTCGATCGCCACCGCGAACCGCGTCGACCGTCCCGAACTGCTCGAATTCCTGCGTCCCCGCCACCGCGCGCTCCTGTCGACCGTCCGCGCCGGCGGCGCCCCCCAGATGTCCCCGGTGACATGCGGGGTCGACGAGCGGGGCCGCATCGTCGTCTCCACCTACCCCGAGCGCGCCAAGGCCCGCAACGCCCGCCGTGACCCGCGCGTCTCGCTGTGCGTCCTGTCGGACGACTTCAACGGCCCCTACGTCCAGGTCGACGGGACCGCCGAGGTCATCGACATGCCCGACGCCGCCGACGCCCTCGTCGACTACTACCGCTGCATCGCCGGGGAACACCCCGACTGGGACGAGTACCGCGAGGCGATGCGCCGCCAGGACAAGTCGCTGATCCGCGTCACCATCGACCGCTGGGGCCCCATCGCCACCGGCGGCTTCCCTCCCCGCCTCGCCCCCGCCCGGTAGCCCCGGCGCCCGCGCGACCATCCCGCCGAACTCCGCGCGGCCGTCCGCCCGGACCCCGCGGAACCGGAGCCGGGTACCTGACAGGAGATGTCAGCCTCTCCTGGAAGCCTGGGGGCGTTCCAACGACAGAGGAGTTGCCCATGTCCGGTCTTGCGGAGTTCGCCGCCGTCACCCTCGACTGCCCGGAGCCGCCCGCCCTCGCGGCGTTCTACGCGGCGCTCACCGGCGGCGAGATCACCTACGACACCCCCGAGATGGCCGCCGTGAAACTACCGAACGGCGTGGACCTCTACTTCCAGGGCGTCCCCGGGCACCGGGCCCCGACGTGGCCCGAGGGGGACCGGCCCCAGCAGTTCCACCTCGACCTGTACGTCGACGACCTGGACAAGGCCGAGACCAGGGTCGCCGAGCTGGGCGGCGGCCGGATGGAGTTCCAGCCCGGCAAGGACCGGTGGCGGGTCCTCGCCGACCCGGCCGGGCACCCGTTCTGCGCCTGCCTGCGGGACGGCTAGCCCCCCGGCCGCAGAACCCCGACGGGCAGGCCGCCGCGGGGCCGCATCGCGGTCACGCTCGTCGGGGTGACGCCGGGGCAGACCAGGTGCACGAACGGGCGGCGGCGCGTCCCGACGACCGCGACCGGGCCCGCCTCGGCGTACAGGCGCAGCAGGCTCGCGCACGGGTTAAGCGCGAACGCGATCCCGTGCCGGGCCGTCAGCGACGGGGACGGGCCCCTGGCCCTGCGGGTCCAGCGCGGACGGGTCCGGCGTGCCGGGGTCTGGGGGGCCACCCGCCCACCATGGCCCGGCCGTCGTCCGGCCCGGGTCCGGTGGGAGGATGGGATGCGTGACCAGCGAGCGCGGCGCACAGCAGCCCAAGCCGGGAACGCAGACCGTGGACCGGTCGGTGGCGGTGCTCCGCTCCTTCGAGGACGCCGCCCGGCAGACCCCCACCGAGATCGCGCACCGGCTCGGGCTGTCGGTCAGCACCGCGCACCGCATCGTGCACGCCCTCCACGCCACCGGGATGCTCGCGCAGGACCCGGCGACCGAGCGGTACTTCCTCGGCCCCACCACCGCGATCCTCGGCCGCCTCGCGCTGGAGCGGATGGGCGCCACGCTGCTGCAGCCGGAGCTGACCGCGCTGCGCGACGGCACCGGCGAGTCCGTCAGCCTGGGCGTGCGGGCCGGCGACGAAGTCGCGATCCTGCTGCACCTGCCGTCGGCGCACGCGCTGCGCTACGACCAGCCGCCCGGCGACCGCAACCCCATCCACACGTGCGCGATGGGCAAGGCGCTCCTGGCTTACGGCGGCGCCCCGGTCGCGATGGACGAGCCGTTCCGCCGCTACACCCCCGCCACCCTCGTCACCCGCGGCGAACTGGACGCCGACCTGCGGCGCGTCCGGGAACGGGGCTACTCGGTGAGCGACGAGGAACGCCTGGCCGGGGTCCGCGCGGTCGCCGCGCCGGTCCGCGACGGGGGCGGTCGCGTGTTCGCGGCGGTCGCGCTGCAGGGCCCGGCGGTGCGGTTCGGCGACGACCGGCTGCCCGGCTTGGCCGAGGCCGTCCTCGCCGCCGCCGGCCGCCTCACCGACCTGCACCGCCACCTCTCCTAGACGGCGGTGTCCCGGGGAGCGGTGTCCGGGGTAGCCGCGCCTGGGGGAGTGGTGTCCGCGGCGGTCGCGTCGTGGACGGTGGCGGTCAGCTCGTCCAGCAGCGCCGCCACCGCCGGCGGGCGCGGGCCGGCCGGGACGACCGCGCTGATGCGGCGGCTCCCCACGGCCGGCACATCGGGGACGGCGACGCCGGGCTCGGTGTGCAGGCCGAGCGCCAGCGCCGGCAGCGTCGTCACGGCCAGGCCCCGGGCGACCAGGCGCTGGATCGCGACGTGGTCCTCGGTGGCGAACGCGATGTCGGGGGCGAACCCGGCCCGCTCGCACGCCCACCGCAGATGGTCGCGGCACCGGGCGCAGCCCGACGCCCACGTCTCGGCGGCCAGGTCCTCCAGCCGGGGGCGCTCCGCCGAGGCGAGGGGATGCCCGGCCGGGACGAGCAGCCGCAGCGGGTCCTCGGCCAGCACCACCTCCCGGAACCGGGCGTCGGTGTCGGGCGGCATGTGCGCGTAGCGGAACACGACCGCGATGTCGGTGTCGCCCGCCCGCAGCAGCGCCAGCGCCTCCGGCGGCTCGGCGTCCACCAGCGTGACCGCCACGCCCGGCGCCCGCTCCCGCAGCCGCGCCAGCGCGTCCGGCAGCAGCCCCCCGGCCGCCGTCGGGAACACCGCGACCCGCACCCGCCCCGACCGCAGCCCCGCTATCGCCGCGATCTGCTCCTGCGCGTCGTCCATGCGGGCCAGGACGTCCTCGACGTGCTCGACCAGGACCCGGCCCGCCTCGGTCAGCCGCACCCCCCGGCCGTGCCGCACCACCAGCGGCGTGCCGACCTCGGCCTCCAGCCGTGCGATGTGGTGGGACACGGCCGGCTGGGTGTAGGCCAGGGACCGTGCGGCGGCGGTCATCGAGCCGAGCCGGGCCACCTCCCGCAGGATCCGGCCCCGGTGAAGGTCGAGCATCCGCGCAACCTATCAACCACATTTATGGGAAGCCCAGAAAACCGTACTTTGTGCTATGGAAGGCCGGGGGAGAGGATCGGGGCATGGTCCTTTCCATCGCCGAGGCGCAGCGCGAGTTCGGCGCCGGCGTCGCCTACCTCAACACCGCCACCTACGGGCTGCCCCCGCGCGCCGCGCACGAGGCGATGCTCGCCGCCGAGCGCGACCGGGCCGCCGGGCTGATGGTCCCCACCGCCCTGGACGAGGCCGTCACCCGGTCGCGGGAGGCGTTCGCGCGGCTGCTCGGCGTCCCCGCGGAACTGGTCGCGTGCGGGCCGCAGGTGTCCTACTACGTCGGGCTCGTCGCGGCGTCGCTGCCCGCGGGCACGCGGATCCTGGTCGCCGACGGCGACTTCACCTCGCTGCTGTTCCCGTTCGCGGCCCGCCCGGAGCTGACCGTCAGGTCGGTGCCGCTGGACCGGATCGCCGGGGAGGTCGCCGGCGGCGCCGACGTCGTCGCGGTGTCGGCGGTGCAGTCCGCCGACGGCCGCATCGCTCCCATGGACGACCTCGTCGCCGCGGCCCGCGCGCACGGCGCCCGGATCCTGCTGGACGCCACCCAGGCCGCCGGGTGGCTGCCGCTGCCCGCCGGACGCGTCGACTGGCTCGTCGCCGGCGGCTACAAGTGGCTGCTCGGCCCGCGCGGCACCTGCTTCCTCACCGGCACCGCCGAGGCGCTGGACGCGCTGCCCCCGGTCGGCGCCGGCTGGTACGCGGGCGCCGACATCTGGGACTCCGTCTACGGGCTGCCGCTGCGGCTCGCCGGCGGCGGGCGCCGCCTGGACCTGTCCCCGGCGTGGCAGTGCTGGGCCGGGCACGCCCCCGCCCTGGAACTCCTCGAACGGGTCGGGGTCGCCGCGATCCACGACCACGACGTGGCGCTGGCCCGCCGGTTCCGCGCCGGGCTCGGCCTGCCCCCCGGCGACTCGGCGATCGTGTCGGTCGACGTCCCGGACGGCACCGCCGACCTGCTGCGCCGCAGCGGGGTGATCGCCGCCGTGCGCGCGGGACGGCTGCGCTGCGGGTTCCACCTCTCCACCACCGAGGCCGACGTCGACAAGGCCGTCGAGCTGCTCGCCCCGCTCGTCACCCCCTGAACCCGCTCACCGCCCTGAACCGGCCGTCCGAGGACCTCAAACAGTGGGGCCTTGGCCTTCGGGCCGTTCCTGCCGTGGGCGAGCGCGAACTCCTCTCCCGGGCTGCGCCGGGTGAGTTCGTGATCGTCGAGCAGCATGGACACCTCGGACACGATCACGTCCCTAGGGAGCGTCCGCCATCGACGACCTGGACGGTTCCGGTGATGAAGCCGGCGCGGGCGCTGAGCAGGAAGACCCCGGCGGCCGCGACCTCGTCCGGCCGGGCCACCCGGCCGAGCGGGATGCCGGCGTCCACGGCGAGGCGGTGCAGCTCGGCATCGACGTCGCCGTCGGTGATGCCGTTCAGCAGCGGCTCCGTGGCGGTGTAGCCGGGGGCGAGCACGTTCACGGTGATGTCGCCCGGTCCCAGCTCGTGCACGAGCGTCTTGGCGTAGCCGACGAGGCCGGAGCGGGCGATGCCGGACAGCGCGTATTTCGGGATGAGCTGGCGGATCGTCTCACTGGTGATCATCAGCACCCGGCCCCAGCCCGCCGCCCGCAGATGCGGCACCGCGGCCTGCACCAGCCCGATGTGGGAGAGCATGCTCAGCTCGAGAGCGGCACGGTAGCCGTCGAGGTCGAAGTCGCCGGTCGGGCCGGCCGGCGGTCCGCCCGCGTTGGTCACCAGCAGGTGCAGGGCGCCGTGTTCGGTGGCCACGTCGTCGACCCAGGCGCGCGCGGCGCCGGTGTCGAGGATGTCGAGCCGCCTGGTGGAGACGGTGCCGCCGAGCTCCTCGAGCTCGTCCTGGGCGGCCTTCAACCGGCCGGGGTCGCGGCCGCAGATCGACACGGTCGCTCCTTCGCGGACCAGGTCGCGGGCGATCGCCAGGCCGATGCCCGCCGAGCCGCCCGTGACGAGCGCGACCTTGCCGCTGAGTCCCAGATCCACGTCAGCTCCTCATCCCGTAGCCGTACCGGCGCATGAGCGGCGACGCCACCAGCGTGGTCGCGGCGCGCTGGGCGCGCGGCAACCCGGTGCGCCACCTGCGGTCCTCCTCGATCGGCGTAGGACCGTGCCGGAACCGGTCACAGACATGTACGACTCCCGGGATCACCGGAGTGAGTTGAACAGGAGCGATATAAGCATGATCTTGCGGCCAAAGGAACCGTATGATCAAGAACATCCCGATGAGTCATCAAATTAGTGGTTCGAGGCGATTCAGACGGAGGCGCGAGTGTCCGAGGAGTACCGGCGGCGCGGCTGGTGGCGGGACGAGCGAGGTCTTCGACCTGGACGGCACGGCCACGGCGGACCTGCTGGCCGAGCACAAGGTCACCTACTTGTACGGCCCGCCGCACTTTCTGCGGCCGCTGGTGGACGCCCAGCGCGCCGAGCCCCGCAACCTCTCCGCGTTGGTGATGAACGGATCGTCGCAACGCATGCGTTCCCCTCGGGGGACGGTGACAGGAGCCGGTTCGCATCCTAGGTTGATCTTCGTCCGCGGCGGCGGCCCTGCGGGTTCCGCCTCTCCACCGCCGACGCCGACGTCGACAAGGCGTCGAGCTGCCCGCCCCGCTCGTCGTCCCTTGAACCCGTCACCGCCCGAACCCCGTTCACCGCCCTGAACCGGCCGTACCGGCCCGCCCGGCCGGGTGAAGTTCTCCCAAGGTTCGAACAAGGTGCCTTGACCGTGCCCGGCACGCCGTCCCGGCCGCGCCGCGCCGCCTACGTTCGTCGCCATGAACGTTCTGCTCACCGGGTCGGCCGGCTTCATCGGCTCGCACGTCGCCGCGGCGCTGACCGCCGCCGGGCACCGCGTCCGCGGCCTGGACCTGCGGCCCGACGGCCTCGGCGGCACGCCCGCCGACGCCCGCGACGCCGCCGCGGTCGCCCGGCGGCTGGCCGGCGTGGACGCCGTCTGCCACCAGGCCGCCAAGGTCGGCCTCGGCGTCGACGTGTCCGACCTGCCCGCCTACACCTCGGCGAACGTGCAGGGCACCGCCGTGCTGCTGGCCGAGATGGCCCGCGCCGGCGTCGCTACCCTCGTCCTGGCGTCCTCGATGGTGGTGTACGGGGAAGGCGCCTACGCCTGCGCCGACCACGGGCCCGTCCGGCCCGGGCCGCGCCCGGAGGAGGCGCTGCGCGCCGGGCGGTTCGAGCCCGCCTGCCCCGGCTGCGGGCGGCCGCTCACCCCCGGCGCCGTGGGGGAGGAGGCCCCGCCCGACCCCCGCAACGTCTACGCCGACACCAAGCTCGCCCAGGAGCACCTCGCCGCCTCCTGGGCGCGCGCCACCGGCGGGTCGGCCGCCGCGCTGCGCTACCACAACGTCTACGGGCCGCGGATGCCGCGCGACACCCCCTACGCGGGCGTCGCGGCGATCTTCCGGTCCCGGCTGCTGGAGGGCCGGCCGCCGCTGGTCTTCGAGGACGGCGGGCAGCGCCGGGACTTCGTCCACGTCCGCGACGTCGCCCGCGCCAACGTGCTGGCGCTGGAGCGGGTCGCGGCGGGGCCGCCCGAGCCCGGCGGGCTGCGCGCCTACAACATCGCCAGCGGCGAGCCCCGCACGATCGGCGCCATGGCCGACGCGCTCGCCGCGGCGTCCGGCGGCCCGGCTCCGCGCGTCACCGGCGGCTACCGGCTCGGGGACGTCCGCCACATCGTCGCCCGCCCCGACCGCGCCCGCCGCGAGCTGAACTTCTCCCCGTCGGTGGCGTTCGCCGACGGCATGGCCGAGTTCGCCCGGACGCCCGTCACCAGTCCGTAAGGGTCTCCCATGATCGATGTCGTTCTCCCGTGCCTCGACGAGGCCGAGGCGCTGCCCTGGGTGCTGGCCCGGATGCCCGCCGGCTTCCGGCCCCTGGTGGTCGACAACGCCTCCACCGACGGTTCGGCGGCCGTCGCCGCCGGCCACGGCGCCCGCGTCGTCGAGGCTCCAGACCGCGGCTTCGGCGCCGCCTGCCACGCCGGGCTCCTGGCCGCCGCGACCGAGATCGTGTGCGTGATGGACGCCGACGCCTCCCTCGACCCGGCCGAGCTGCCGCGCCTGGCCGCCGCCCTCGCCGGCCTCGAAGCGGCGGGCGGGACGGGGCTGGCGCTGGGACGCCGGCGGCCCACCGGGCGCGGCGCGTGGCCGCCGCACGCCCGCCTCGGCAACGCCGTCCTGGCCCGCTCCCTGAACCGGCGCGCCGGCACCACCCTGCACGACCTCGGCCCGATGCGCGCCGCCCGCCGCGAGGCCCTCCTGGCGCTCGGCGTGCGGGACCGCCGGTTCGGCTACCCCCTGGAGACGGTGCTGCGCGCCGCCCGCGCCGGATGGCGGATCGGTGAGATCGACGTCGCCTACCGTCCCCGCACCGGCGTGTCGAAGGTCACCGGGACCCTCGGCGGGACGGTCCGCGCCGTCCGCGACATGCGCCGCGTCCTGGCGGAGGCCTCCCCGTGAGCCCGTCCGGGACCGCCGACCTCATCGTGATCGCCAAGGAGCCCGTGCCGGGACTGGTCAAGACCCGCCTGACGCCCCTCTACACGCCGGCGGAGGCCGCCGCGCTCGCCGAGGCGTCGCTGCGCGACACCCTGGCCGCGGTCGCCGCCGCCCCCGCCGGGCGGCGGACCCTCGCGCTCGCCGGCGCGCCCGGCCCCTGGTTGCCGGACGGGTTCACCGTCCTCGCCCAGCGCGGGAGCGGCCTGGACGAGCGCCTGGCCGCCGCGTTCGCCGACGCGTGGGCGGGCCGCCCCCTCGTGCTCATCGGAATGGACACCCCGCAGGTCACGCCCGCGCTCCTCGCCCGCGCCGCCCGGGAGCTGCGGCGGCGCGACGCGGTGCTCGGCCCCGCGTCCGACGGCGGCTTCTGGCTGCTCGGGCTCCGCCGCCCCGACCCGCGGCTGCTGCGCGGGGTCCCGATGTCGCGGCCCGACACCGGCGCCGTCCAGCTCGCCCGGCTGCGCGGCGCCGGGCTGGACACCGGGCTCCTGCCCGAGCTGACCGACGTCGACACCCCCGCCGACGCGCACGCCGTCGCCGCCCTCGCCGGCGGCGGGCGGTTCGCCGCCACCCTGCGCGGCCTCGGATTCAGGACCGTCCCGGCATGATCGGGGAACTGTACGAGGAGGCGCTGCGGGGCCTTGCCCCGGTCGAGATCGAGCACGCCGACGGCCGCCGCCGCCCGCTGCCCGTCCAGGACTGGCTGGCGGCCCGGCCCGGCGACGCCGGCCTGCTGGACCGCTGCGCCGGCGCCACCCTGGACGTCGGCTCGGGACCCGGCCGTCTCACCGTGGCGCTCGCCCGGCGCGGCGTCCCCGTCCTCGGCATCGACCTGGCCCCGGCCGCGGTCGCGCTGACCGTCGCGGCGGGCGGCCCCGCCCTGTGCCGGGACGTGTTCGGCCGCGTCCCCGGCGCCGGGCGCTGGCGCACCGTGCTGCTCGCCGACGGCAACATCGGCATCGGCGGCGACGCCGCCGCGCTGCTGCGCCGCGTCCTGGCGCTGCTCGCCCCCGGCGGCCGGGTCCTCGCCGAGGTCGAGCCGCCCGGCGCCGCGTCCCGCGTCGAGCCGCTGCGGCTGCGGTCGGGCGGCGCGGTCGGCGAGTGGTTCACCTGGGCGCACGTGTCCGCCGACGCCGCCGCCGGGCTCGCCGCCGGCTGCTCGGCGACCGTGACCGAACTGTGGGAGGAGGCGGGCCGATGGTTCGTCGCCCTGCGTCGCTGAGGAACGCGCTCACCAAGGCCGCGTTCCCGAAGCCGCCGCGCGTGCTGCGGGAGATGCCGGCGCGGTTCACCAGCCGGCTGCACGACGAGCGGGTCGCGTCCTGGCTCGGCATCGCGCTCGGCGTCAGCGTCACGGTCTCGTTCGGGACCGGGCTCGTCAGCCACTTCATGCAGCACCCGGCCGGCTGGATGCTCTGGCCGTCGCGTCCGGTGAACGTGTACCGGGTCACCCAGGGCGTCCACGTCATCGGCGGCCTGGCGACGGTGCCGCTCCTGCTGGCCAAACTGTGGACGGTCTACCCGAAGCTGTGGCAGTGGCCGCCGGTCCGCTCGATCGGCCACGGCGTGCAGCGGCTGCTGGTATTCGTCCTCGTCGGCGCGGCGCTGTTCCAGTACGTCACCGGCGTGCTGAACATCGCCTACTGGTACGTGTTCCGGTTCTACTTCACCACCGCGCACTACTGGACGGCCTACATCCTGGCCGGGGCGCTGCTCATCCACGTCGCCAACGAGGGCGGCAAGGCGCGCCGGACCGTGATGACCCGGCCGCACGACACCGTGCACCGGCGCGGGTTCCTGCTGACCGCCGCCGGCGCCGGCGGGGTCATCGTGCTCACCACGGTGGGGCAGACGGTCACGCCGCTGGCGCGGCTGGCGGTGCTGGCGCCCCGCCGTCCCGGCACCGGCCCGCAGGGCGTCCCGGTCAACAAGTCGGCCGCCGCGACCGGCGTCACCGCCCTGGCCCGCGACCCCGCCTGGCGGCTCACCGTGACCGGCCGCGTCGCCCGCGAGGTCACCCTGGCACCGGCCGCACTGCGCGCCCTGCCGCAGCACACCGCGCGGCTCCCCATCGCCTGCGTGGAGGGGTGGAGCGTGGAGGCGAACTGGCACGGCGTGCGGCTACGGGACGTCCTGGCCCTCGCCGGCGTCGACGACGACGCGCGGGTGCTGGTCGAGTCCCTGCAGCCCAGCGGCCTCTACCGCACCTCGCGGGTCGACCCGCCGCACTGGCAGGACCCGCTGACCCTGCTGGCCCTCGGCCTGAACGGCGAACCCCTCCACCTCGACCACGGCTTCCCCTGCCGGCTGATCTCGCCGAACCGGCCCGGGGTCATGCAGACCAAATGGGTGCACCGGCTGGTGGTCTCGTGAAGACGCGGATCGCGGCGTACGCGGCGGGCCTGGCGCTCATCGGCGTGGGCGTGCGCGGCGTCGTCGCCGACGTTCCCGTCGCCCGCTGGGCGGCATGGTTCGCCGGGGCGGCGATCCTGCACGACGGCGTCCTGGTCCCGGTGGTCCTGGGCGCGGGACTGGCCACCGGGCGCCTGCCCGCGTCCTGCCGGGGCGCCGTCCGGGCCGCGCTCGTCATCGCCGCATGCGTCACCGCGGTCGCGCTGCCGCTCGTCCTCGGCTACGGCCGCCGCCCCGACGAGCCGTCCCGCCTCCCGCTGCCCTATGGCCGCAACCTCGCGATCGTCCTTGCGGCCATCACGGTGATCGCGGCCGCGGCGGTCGCGGCACGGATGTTCGGCCGGCGCCGGCCGGCGGGCCCGCGTCACGAAGGACGGGCACGGTGACCCTCACGGGCGAGCGGCGAAGGGCCGACGCGGGGCCGCGGGCGCGGCGCGCATGGCCCGGGTGGGTCGCGGTCGCGGTGTGGGCGGCCGGTATCGCGGCGGCGTTCACCGCCGGCTGGTACCTGCGGCGCGCCGGCCTGGCGACCGAGGACCGGCTGCCCCCGCTGCACGCGCAGGCGCGGGAACGGCCCCTGACCTGGACGATGCTGCCCGCCGCGGGGTTCGCGGCCGCGGCCGTGGCGGCGCTGCCCCCGCTCGCGGCGCGGCTGCCGTGGCGGGCGCTGCCGCCGCTGGCCTGGGCGGGCGCCGCCGCGTGGACGGTGACGCTGGCGGTGAGCGACGGCTGGGACGCCCTCGCCGCGCCGCTGCACGCCCCGACCGAGTACCCGGCGAACCTGGCGCAGCTGCGTCCCGACCCCCTCGGATGGGTGCGGACGTTCACCGAGCGGCTCGGCGGCTACACCACGCACGTGCGGGGCCATCCGCCGCTGCCGATGCTGGTGCTGTGGGCGCTGGAGAAGGCCGGGCTCGGCGGCGCCGGCTGGGCGGCGGCGTTCCTGATCGCGGCGGGCACGTCCGCGGCCGCCGCCATCGCGGTCACCGTGCGGCACGTCGTGGGCGAGGGCGCGGCGCGCGCCGCGGTGCCGTTCCTCGTGCTGGCGCCGCTGGCGGTGTGGATCGCGACCACGATGGACGCGTTCTTCCTGGCCGTGAGCGCGTGGGGCACGGCACTGCTCGCCCTGGCCGCCCGCCGCCGCCGGATGCGGGCCGCCGTCCCCGCCGCCGTGGCGGGCGGGCTGCTGCTGGGCTGCCTGCCCTACCTGAGCTACGGGCTGCTGCCGCTGTACGCCGTGCCGCTCGCGGTGCTGCTGCTGACCCGCCCCAGGGCCGCCGTGATCGCGGCGCTGGGCGCGGGCCTGGCCGCGGCGCCCGCCGCGTTCACGCTGCTGGGGTTCTGGTGGCCGGACGGCGTCCGCGCCACCCTCGGCACCTACCTGATCAGCCGCGGGTCGGCGCAGCGCTCCTACACCTACTTCCTGCCTGCGAACCTCGCGGTGCTGGGCCTGCTCACCGGGCCCGCCACCGCGCGCGCACTGCCCGCCGCGCTCGGGACGCCGCGCCGCGCGGCCCGGTCCGTCCCGCGTGCCGTCCCACCGGCGGTGGCGGTCCTTGCGGCCGCGGCACTGGCGGGGGTTCTCGTCCTGGACGTGTCCGGGGTGACGCGCGGCGAGGTCGAGCGGATCTGGTTGCCGTTCGCAGCGTGGCCGCTGATCATCGCGTCCCTGCACGGTCGCGCCGCGCGTCCCTGGCTGGCCGCGCAGGCGGCGACCGCGCTCGCCGTCCAGGCGCTCGTCCTGTCCCCGTGGTGACCCGTTCACCGCTCCCACCTGGGACGACACGGCTCCGAAAAAAATCTTGAAGAAAAATCCGGCGGGATGTCGATCCGGGCGCGGCCCGTGCGACGCGTCAGTGAAAGGCCGATGAGACGCACCTACGGAAGGACCACCGCCATGACCGCCCACGCCGCTCAGACCGCCCACGCCGCCCAGCTGCGCACCGCCCAGCCGCACGCCATCCAGTCGCACGCGATCCAGTCGCACGCGATCCAGTCGCACCGCGCCCAGTCCGACACCGCCGCCGGCGGCGGCGGCCGCGCCCGGCGCAGGGCGCTGTGGGCCGCGCAGATCCTGCTCGCCGCGTTCCTGCTCATCGCCTCGGGGCTGCCGAAGCTGGTCGGCCAGGCCGACGCCGTCGAGACGTTCACCGAGATCGGCTGGGGCCAGTGGTTCCGGTACGCGACCGGCCTCGTCGAGATCGCGGGCGCGATCGGGCTGGTGATCCCGCGGCTGGCCGGGCTCGCCGCGACCGGGCTGATCGGCCTGATGGCCGGCGCGGTCCTCACCCAGGTGCTGGTGCTGGAGCCGGCGTGGAGCCTCATGCCCGCCGCGTTCGCCGTCGTGTTCGCGGCGGTCGCGTGGGACCGCCGCGCCGAGTCCCGCCAGGTCCTGCGCTCCCTGAAGCGCTGACCCCGCGCGCTGGAGAACGGCGGACGCCCCGAGGCCACCCGGCCCGGGGCGTCCGCCGTCTCAAGAGGGAGGTCAGGGCGACCATCCCGGCGACGGCCCGCAGCACGGCGACAAGCGGCCGTGTCGTGGGCGGGGAACTCCCGAGACCGTTGATAGACAGGTACTTAGCTAAATGCCATAATGCCTTGGTGTTGGATGTCGACCTGGTGAAAGCCCTGGCCAATGACAAGCGCTTGCAGATCCTGGAGTGGCTGCGCGAACCCGAACGGCACTTCCCTCCGCAGCGCGACGGCGACCTCGTCCGCGACGGGGTGTGCTCGTTGTTCATCGCGCAGAAGCTCGGGGTGAGCCAGCCGACCTGCGGTGAGCATCTGAAGGTGCTGTCGCAGGCCGGCCTCGTGCGCGGCACCAAGATCAAACAGTGGGTGTTCTACCAGCGCGACGAGACCAGGATCGCCCGGGCGAAGGAGCTGCTCAGCGGTGAATGGTGAGCTGGATGAGGCGGTCGCGGAGCCGGGGAGCAGGCAGGCGGCGTGCGCGGCGCCGTGCTGCCCTTCAGCTACGACCCCCGGCTTGAACTCGTCGTCGACCCGAAGCTGCTGGACTCGCCGCGGCTGTACCTCGACGCCGCCCGGCCGGACCGCTCGATCGCCCTGACCACCGAGGGCTACGCGCGCATCGCCGCCCCCCCCGCATTCGCCGCCGAACCCCCAAAAGTCCGAACGAGGAGGAAGCCTTGCCGCAGACCGACTACGCCATCCACTACCAGCCTCTGTTCGCCGCTCTGCAGACCATGGACGTGCAAGCGCTGATCGATCAGGTTGACGAGCCCTGGTACAACCAGACCCTTGTCCAGATCGGGGACGTGTGGGTGCGGCTGGGCGTCATGCAGGGCGAGTTCCACTGGCACAAGCACGACGATCAAGATGAGTTCTTCTTCGTCCTGGACGGACTGTTCCGCATCGAACTGGAGCATGGCGACACGGTCGAGCTCGGCCCCAGGCAGGCGTTCACCGTCCCGGCGGGAATGCTGCACCGGCCCGTCGTGCCGGTCCGCAGCGCCGTCCTCATGATCGAAAAGGCCGGTGTCGTCGCCACCGGCGACTGAACCAGCCACTCGCCAGGAGAACCATCATGCGTGCCTCGCTGCAGCCGGGCCTGACCGCCCAACTGGACTACGTCGTGCCGCCTGACCGCACCGTCCCGCACCTGCTGCCCGAATCCGACCACTTCGCCGCCCTGCCTCCGGTACTGGCCACCGGCTACCTGGTCGGTATCGTGGAATGGACGTGCATGCGCGCCCTGGACGGGCACCTGGAAGACGGCGAGCAGACCCTGGGCGTCCATGTCGACCTCAGCCACCAGGCCCCTACGCCGCCCGGCGTCACCTTGACCGTCCATGTCGAACTCACCGCCGTCGAGGGCACTCAGCTCACCTACGGTGTCCACGCTCACGACGATGCCGCCACCGTCTGCCGGGGAACCCACCGCCGTGCCATCGTCGACACTGCCCGCTTCCTTGCCCGACTCCGCACCCGAACCGCTGCGTCCTCCATCTCCCAGGCGTCACCCATAAGGCCCTGAAAAACCTCCCCTGGACGCCCCCCTGGCTGAACCCGTCGCCAAGCGCCCGGACGGAGCGTGTGCACGGCCACCCCCCCGGCGGGTCCCGCCGGGGGACCCGGCTCGGCACTCACGCGACCTGATGCAGGTCGCCGTCATGCGCCGCCTGCGGTCCCGTACCGCGCCACCGCGTTCCTCGCCGGGGCGCCCCCTGCCCCCGTACCGGACGAAATGGCACGCCACGCCGCGAATTCTCCAAGGAGGCGGGGGAACCGGCGCGGGATGGCTACCGTTCTCGTAAGACAGGCCGATCGCGGGTGATCGCACCCGCAGTCCCGATACGGAGGTAGACAACAGTGGGAGTCAGTCTGAGCAAGGGCGGCAACGTCTCGCTGACCAAGGAGGCTCCCGGACTGACCGCCGTCGTGGTCGGTCTGGGCTGGGACGTGCGGACCACCACCGGGACCGACTTCGACCTCGACGCCAGCGCCCTGCTGTGCTCGGCGGAGAACAAGGTGCTGTCGGACCAGCACTTCGTGTTCTTCAACAACCTCAGGAGCCCCGACGGCTCGGTCGAGCACACCGGCGACAACCTGACCGGTGAGGGCGAGGGCGACGACGAGCAGATCAAGGTCGGCCTCAACACGGTCCCGGCCGAGGTCTCCAAGATCGTGTTCCCGGTGTCGATCTACGACGCCGACGGCCGCCAGCAGAACTTCGGGCAGGTCCGCAACGCGTTCATCCGCGTGGTCAACCAGGCCGACAACAGCGAGATCGCGCGCTACGACCTGTCGGAGGACGCCTCGACCGAGACCGCCATGGTGTTCGGCGAGCTGTACCGCAACGGCGCCGAGTGGAAGTTCCGTGCGGTGGGCCAGGGCTACGCCTCGGGCCTTTCGGGCATCGCCTCCGACTTCGGCGTGAACGTCTGAGACGTGATCGTCTGAGACGTGATCGCCTGAGGCGTGATCGTCCGAGCGCCCATTCGAGCTCGCGGGGCGTCCCGGTTTCCCGGGGCGCCCCGTTCGGCGTTCCGGGTCAGCCGAGGAGTTCCTCCCGCAGGCGGGTCTTGAGGATCTTGCCGCCGGGGTTGCGGGGGAGCGGCTCGTCCCGGACCCACAGGTGGGCGGGCACCTTGAACGCCGCGATCCGCTCGCGCAGGAACGCCCGGACCTCCTCCCCGGTCACCTCCGCCGCCGGACGCGGCACGATGACCGCGCCGACCTCCTCGCCGAGGACCTGGTGGGGGACGCCGATCACGGCGCAGTCCGCGACCGCCGGATGCTCGTACAGGGCGGCCTCGACCTCGGCGCAGTAGATGTTCTCCCCGCCGCGGATCAGCATGTCCTTGGCGCGGTCGACGATGTAGACGAACCCGTCGGCGTCCAGGCGGGCCAGGTCGCCGCTGTGGAACCAGCCGTCCACGAAAGCGGCGGCGGTCGCGTCGGGCTTGTTCCAGTAGCCCTTGATGACGTTCGGGCCCTTGATCAGCAGCTCGCCGACCTCGCCGGCCGGCAGCTCGTCCCCGGCGGGGCCGACGACCTTGACGTCGCAGACCGCGACGGGCGGGCCCACGCTGTCGGGCCGCTCCAGGTAGTTGACGCCGCCGTTGTAGGTGGTGACCGACGACGTCTCGGTCAGGCCGTAGCCGTTGCCGGGCACCCGCTCGGGCAGCCGCTCCCTGATCTTGTCGACCAGGGCGGGCGCGGCGGGGGCGCCGCCGTAGCTGACGCCGGTGAGGCTGGAGGTGTCGAACTCCCCGAAGTCGGGGGAGGTCAGCACCTGCCACGCCATGGTGGGCACGCCGCCGAACCCGGTGACCCGCTCCCGCTCGATCAGCTCCAGCGCCCTACGGACGTCCCACTTGTACATCAGCACGACGGTGCCGCCCTGCAGCGCGCTGGTCACCAGCACCGAATGGCAGCCGGTGGCGTGGAAGAACGGGACGCTCAGCAGCGTGACCCGCCGCTGCGGCACGGTCACTTCTTCGAGCGTCCGGCCGGCGCGGACCCCGGCCGACATGAGTCCGTAGGCGAGGCTGACGGGGTTGGTGGTGATGTTGCGGTGCGTGCCGAGGGCGCCCTTGGGACGTCCCGTGGTGCCGGAGGTGTAGAAGATGGTGGCCTCGTCGTCGGGCCCGATCGCCACCTCGGGCAGCGACGCCGCGGCCGGGTCGCCGGTGTCGCCGAGGACGCCGTCGAACGATTCGGCGCCGTCCGGGAGGGGGCCGTCCGGGCGGGCGACCAGGCAGGCGACGCCGAGACCCGGCAGCACGCCGGCGAGCATAGCGGCGCGCTCGGCGTCGGCGACGAGGAGCTTGGCGCCGCTGTCGGCCAGCCCGTACTCCAGTTCCGCCGTGCTCCACCAGGCGTTCAGCGGCACCACGATCGCGCCCGCGGCGGCGGCGCCGAAGAACGCCACCGACCATTCGGGATAGTTGCGCATCGCGATCGCGACCCGGTCGCCCTTGGCCACCCCGTACCGGTCGACGAGCCGCCGCGCGAACGCGGCGGCGCGGGCGTAGTGCTCGGCGAAGGTGAGGCGGTCGCCGCCGTAGACGAGGAAGTCGGCGTCGCCGTGGACGCGGGAGATCTCCAGGATCTCGCGGAGGGTGCGCGGGGCGTTCTTCCAGACCCGGGTGCGCACGCCGCGGATGTCGGCCTCGTCCATCTCGAACAGCCGCCCCGGCGCGGTCATCGCCGCCCTGACCTCGGCGATGCCCGGCAACTCGCCCGCCCGCACGTGTGGCCCTGCCTCACGGCCCTGCACGTCAGCGTCCTGCACGTCACGGTCCTGCACGTCGCGCCTCCCGCGGGGGTGACCGGCGCTCCCGCCGCGCGGCCCGAACGCCGGACACGACGAGGTGCGCCGTGCCGAGAATCTATGATCCGCATCACGTGCGGGTCAACGCCCCCGCACGCGGCGGACTCCCGGGCCGGGCGGCCCGAGCGAAGATCCCCGCCTGCGACAATGAGGGAATGACGGAACGCAGGCCGATCGAGTACTGGCTGTCGGACATGGACGGCGTCCTGGTCCACGAGGGCCGTCCCGTGCCCGGCGCCGAGGAGTTCATCCGCCGGCTGTCGGCGTCCGGCACGCCGTTCCTCGTCCTCACCAACAACTCGATCTACACCCGCCGGGACCTGTCGGCGCGGCTCGCGGCGGCCGGCCTGCAGGTCCCCGCGGAGTCGATCTGGACGTCGGCGCTGGCCACCGCCCGGTTCCTGGCCGACCAGCGCCCCGAGGGGTCGGCGTACGTGATCGGGGAGGCGGGGCTGACGACGGCGCTGCACGAGGCCGGTTTCGTCCTCACCGACATCGACCCCGACTACGTGGTGCTCGGCGAGACCCGCACCTACAGCTTCTCCCAGATCACCCGCGCGATCAGGCTGATCGAGGGCGGCGCCCGGTTCGTGGCGACCAACCCCGACCCGGTCGGGCCCTCCCCGGAGGGGTCGCTGCCCGCGTGCGGCGCGGTCGCGGCGATGATCACGCGGGCGACGGGCGTGGAGCCCTACTTCGTCGGCAAGCCGAACCCGCTGATGATGCGGACGGCGCTGAACGTGGTCGGCGGGCACAGCGAACGGACCGCGATGATCGGCGACCGGATGGACACCGACATCGTCGCCGGCATCGAGGCCGGGCTGGAGACGATCCTGGTGCTGACCGGTGTGACCCGCAAGGACGAGATCGCCCGGTTCCCGTTCCGCCCGAGCCGCGTCGTCTCCTCGATCGCCGACCTCGTCGACCTGGTCTGACTCTCGGACCCGGCCGGCCCAGCATGGTCGTGATGCCGAGCCGAACCTAGACTCGGAGACGTCATGCGCATGATCAGACAGGGCGGCACGCGCGAGCTGGAGATCCGCAGGTCCCGGTTCATCTGCACGCTCGCCCGCGTCGCCGACGAGGCCGAGGCGGCGGCGTTCGTCGCCGGGCACCGGCGCGCGCACCGCGACGCCACCCACAACTGCACCGCCTACGTGGTCGGCGCGCACGGCGAGATCACCAAGAGCAGCGACGACGGCGAACCGGCCGGGACGGCGGGCGTCCCGATGCTGGAGGTCCTGGTGCGGCGCGGCCTGACCGGCACCGTCGCGGTCGTCACCCGCTACTTCGGCGGGGTCAAGCTCGGCGCGGGCGGCCTGGTGCGCGCCTACTCTCAGGCGGTCGCCGACACCGTCGACGCCGTCGGCGTCGTGGAGCTGCGCCCGGTCGTGACGGTCACCGTGGGCGTGGACCACGCCCTGGCGGGACGGTTCCTCGGCGACCTGCACGCCGCCGGCCACCAGCCCGCCGACGTCCGCTACGGGACGGCCGTGGAGGCCGACGTCGCGGTGCAGGTCGCGGATCTGGGGACGTTCGAGGCGTGGGCCGCCGAGGTCACCGCCGGGCGCGCCCGGGTGCGGCGCGGCGCGCCCGGCCACATCGAGGTCCCGGTGAGGTGACCGCCGGCCCGGGCGGGTGAGGAACCGGGTCAGGCGAGGAACCCGGCCAGGACGGGCGCGAGCGCGTCGGGTGCGACGTCGTGGGTCTGGCCGTCCAGGGCGCGGTGCGTCCCGGCGGGCAGCAGTGCCGCGACGCGGCGGGCGGTGTCGACCATCCAGGCGGGGCTGTCGCCGCCGGACAGGACCAGCGCCGGCACGGTGACCCGCGCGATGAGGGCCTCGGGCATCGCGCCGCCGGAGGCGTCGTCCATGACCGCCGAGTCGTAGGCGAGCGTGGGCGCGAGCGCCTCCAGCGCGGGCCACATCGGCGCGTTCCGCGCCTGCCGCACCATCTCCTCCGGCATCCCGACACTGCCCATGAACAGGGCGAGCGCGTCGCCGCGGCGGCCGTCGGCCAGCAGCCCGGTCAGCTCGGTGTTGTAGGCGCGCGACCTCGTGAGCCGGTCGTCATGGCCGGAGTGGAACGGCGGCTCGAACAGCGCGAGCCGGGTCACGGGCAGCCCGCGGGCGGCGGCGCGCAGCGCGAGCACGGCGCCCGACGACATCCCGTACACCGCGGCGGACCCGCCGGCCGCGTCGAGGACGGCGGCCAGGTCCTCGATCTCGCGGTCGACGGCGTAGGGCGGGGTGTCGCCGCTGTCGCCGCGGCCCCGCCGGTCATAGGTCAGGACGGTGTACCGGTCCGCCAGCAGATCGGCGAGCGCGGCGCCGGAGCCGCGGTCGTTGAGCGCCCCACCGACATGGACGAGGGCAGGGCCGTCGCCGGTCCGGTCGCAGGCGATGCGGGTGCCGTCCTTGGAGTACAGGATTTCCATTGAGGTGTCCTTCCCAGGTTGGGGCGCCGGTAAGAACGCCGCGACCAGCCGCGGACACCTGGTCTGCTCCGCCGGCTTCGCAGGTCCGGGCAGTTCGGAACTCGACCGGGCGCCGGGGCGAGGAGAACGCCGCCGAGGTCGTCCGCCGCGTCGCCGGGCAGGCCCGCATCGCGGGCATCGCCGCCACGCTATCGGCCGGTCACCCGGCGGAGCGGGTGCTGGATGGTCTCGTCCGGGCCGGGGCCACCCGATCCGGTCCCGGTTCCGGCGGGACTCCGGTCATCGGTGCGATACCGGTGCCCGTCGCCTGGACAGGCCGTCGCGTGCGGGGACGGCGGTGTACGCTTCCGGCGATGGGCAGGGGCACGGTCATCGGCGACAACGTGAGGGCGGGGATCCTCGACGTCGCCGCCACGGTCCTGGCCGAGCACGGCGAGGCGGCGAGCATGACCGACATCGCCGAGGCCGCCGGGGTCGCGCGGGAGACGCTCTACCGCTACTTCCCCAGCCGCGACGCGCTGCTGTACGGGCTCTACGAGGCCGCCCTGGCCGACCTGACGGCCAGGCTGGAGGACGCCCGCCTGGACTCGGTGCCGATCGAGGAGGCCGTCGCCCGGATGACCCGCGCGACGATCGCCGCGACCAGCAGGTACCGGGCGCTTGGGCTGTTCGACAAGACGCCGCGGGAGGCACGCCGCGTCGAGCGGCAGCTCGCCGGCCCGCTGCGGGCGGTGTTCGAGCGCGGCGCCGCCGGCGGCTGCTTCCGCGGCGACCTGCCCGTCCACACGCTCGCCGAGCTGTACTTCAGCCTCCTGGAGGGCGTCGTTTCCCGCGTCATCCGGCACCGCCTGGGCGTGGAGGAGGCCAGCGCCGCCGTCACCACCCTGTTCCTGTCCGGCGCCCTGGCCCGGCCGCCCCGCGGCTGACGCTCCGCCTCCCCGGTGGCAACCGCCGCCGAGCCCTTGTGGTCCGGGCGGGCGGGTGGCTTACGCTGGTCGGCGCCCTGCCGTCGGACCGGCGGGCGAGCGGCGGTGCAGGACGTGCGGTCGTGGAGGCGAGGTGCGGGCCGGTGACGGTGCTGGAGCCGGGGGTGCTCGCGGGGCTGGTACTGCTGGGGCTGGTGGCCGGGGTCGGGATCGGGGCGGTGGGGCCGGGCGGGGTGCTGGTCACGGTCGGGCTGTTCGCGTTCACCGGGCTGTCGCCGGCGCAGGTGGCGGGGACGGCGATCGTCACGAGCGTCGCGACCGGGCTGCTGGGTACGGCCGTCTACACGCGGTCGGGGCAGCTGCGGGAGGCGGGGACCCGCCGGACGGCGGCGCTGCTGGCGGCCGGGGCGGTCGCCGGGACGCCGCTGGGCGTGCTGGCGAACGGCCTGGTGACGGGCCGGGTGTTCGGTGTGCTGCTGGGGGTGTTCGTCGCGCTGGTCGCGGTGCTGGTGCTGTCGCGGCGCCCGGGCGGTGCGGAGGCGGCGGGCGGGCCGGGGTGGCCGGCGGCCGTCGCGGTGGGGACGGGGGTGGCGGTGGCGGGCGCGATGTTCGGTGTCGGGGGGCCGCTGCTGTGCGTCCCCCTGCTGGTGTCGCTCGGGATGCCGGTGCTGCCGGCGCTGGCGGCGGCGCAGGCCCAGTCGGTGGTGATCGCCGGGATCGGGACGGTCGGGTACGTCGCGGCGGGCGCGGTCGACTGGCCGCTGGCGGCGCTGGTGGGCGTCCCGGAGCTGGCGGGGGTGCTGGCGGGCTGGGTGATCGCGCGGGCGGTCCCGGCGGCGGCGCTGAAGGGCGCGCTGGTGGTGTGCCTGCTGGCGCTGGCCCCCTACGTGGCCCTGCACGGCTGAACCCGGCGCCTCACCCTGCACGGCTGGACCCCGTGCGGTCGGATCCGTGCGGTCGGACCCGTGCGTCCGGCCCGCGGCCGGGTCTAGGCGCGGGCGCGCAGGCGCCGGAGCATGCGGGCGTCGGTGAAGCCGACGGCGCGGGCGGCGGTGTCGGCGGTGGCGCCCTGCCCGATGAGGTGCTCGGCGTGTTCCAGGCGCAGTTCCTGCTGGTAGCGCAGGGGAGTCAGGCCGGTCGCGGCGGCGAACCGGCGGGTGAGGGTGCGTTCGCTGACGCCCGCGGCGGCGGCGAGGCGGTGCAGGGGGAGGGGGCGGGTGTAGCCGGTGTCGATGAGGTCCTGCGCGCGGTGCACGGCGTCGGACAGGTGGGCGCGGTGGCGGAGCATGACGCCGGCCTGCGGCTGGTCGCCGTTGCGGCGCGCGTACACGACCATGGTGCGGGCGATGCGGGCGGCGGCGCCGGGGCCGTGCCGGGCGGCGACCATGTGCAGGGCGAGGTCGATGCCGCTGGCGATGCCGGCGGAGGTGACGACGCGGCCGTCGGTGACGTAGAGGACGTCGCGGACGACGGTGGCGCGGGGGTGGCGGCGGGCGAGGGCGTCCTGCAGCTGGTGGTGGGTGGTGCAGCGGCGGCCGTCCAGGAGGCCGGCGTGGGCGAGGGCGAACGCGCCGGCGCAGACGCTGGCGACGGTGCCGCCTGCGGCGTGGTGGGCGGCCAGGCGGCGGGCGGCGTGTCCGGAGATCGGCGGGGCGTGCAGTGGGCGGATGCCCCAGCGCCATCCCGGGACCAGGACGGTGTCGGCGGCGGTGAGGTCGGGCCAGGCGGCGGGGGCGCGCAGCGGCAGGCCCTGAGCGGTGAGGACGTCTTCCCGCCCGCCCTCCGTGCCGTCGGCCGGTTCCCCGGCGGGGTGGTCGGCGACGTAGGCGAGCCCGTAGGGCAGGCCGGTGTCGGCGGCGGTGGAGAACACCTGGGCGGGGCCGGCGAGGTCGAGCAGGTGCAGTCCGGGGACGAGCAGGAAGACGATGCGGTTCACGATCCGGTCACATTACCGCGCGGCGGGCGCCAGGTCGTCGACGGGTGCGAGGTCGTCGATGGAGGCGATGTCGGCGAAGCGTCCGGCCAGGGCGTACTCGGTGCGGGCGATGATCTGGTCGGTGGGCAGGGTGGCGGGGTCGGCGAGGATGTCGGCGAGGGCGCGGCCGGGCGGGGCGTCGCGGTGCTCGATGGGGAAGGTGGCGGTGGCGTCGGTGACGAAGGTGACGCGGTAGCCGAGGTCGGCGGCCAGGCGGGCGGTGGTCTCGCAGCACTGCTCGGTCTGGATGCCGCAGACGACGACCTCCCCGACGTGGCGGGCGGTCAGCAGTTGCTGGAGCCCGGTGGTGGTGAAGGCGTTGCGGGAGGTCTTGGTGAGGACGGGGTCGCCGGGTGCGGGCGACAGGCCGTCCATGAGGCGGACGTGGCCGAGGCCGGGGTCGAACACGCCGCCGCTTCCGGGGTCGGCGTGCAGGATCCACACGACCAGGTCGCCTGCCTCGCGGGCCGCGGCGGCCAGGCGGGCGGTGCGCGCGACGATGTCGGGCGCCGACACGGCCTCCCAGTTGGGGCGGCGGCGGAAGGACTCCTGGACGTCGATGACGATGAGCGCTCGGTTCATACGCTCGATCCTGGCCGGGGCGAGTGCGCCGCGGCAGGCATCATAGCGGCGCGATGCGGAACGATCCGGTCACACGCCCGAGGCGGGCGGACGGAAAGGATCTTGGCCCCCGGCGGGAGCGGACGTCCTGGACGGGCATGGCCCCCGGGGACGGCGCGCGCACGATCGAGGGGGGCACCACATGGGCGGACACCACAGGGGCGGGCACCTTGGCGGACACCGCACGGGAGGGCAAGGCGGCGGAGGAGGCCATGACGGGGAAGGACGCGACGGCGGAGGACCCGATGGGGCGGGGCGGCCCTCCGGCGGGCCGGGGACCGTGCGCGGCGTCCGGTCGCCGGGCCCGAGCATCGGGGTGGAGGAGGAGTTCCTGCTGGTGGACGGGGTGTCGGGGGAGTGCGTCCCGGACGCCGGGCGCGTCCTGTCGGCGGTGGGCCCGCACCGGTGGGCGCGGTCGCGCGGCTCGTTCCAGGCCGAGCTGCTGACCTCGCAGGTGGAGGCGGTGACGGGGGTGTGCCACGACCTGGCGGCCCTTGGCGCGCAGTTGCGGTTCGGGCGGGAGCGGCTGGCGGCGGCGGCGCGGGCGGGCGGCGCCCGGCTGGTGGCGTCGGGGACGCCGGTGCTGGGCGGCCGTCCGCCGCCGGCGGCGCGCGGCGACCGGTTCGCCGCGATCACCGACGCCTACGGGGACGTGGTGGAGGACTACCAGGCGTGCGGCTGCCACGTGCACGTCGGGGTTCCGGACCGCGAGACCGCGGTGGCGGTGGTGAACCATCTGCGGCCGTGGCTGCCGGTGCTGCTGGCGCTGTCGGCGAACTCGCCGTTCGACCACGGCCGCGAGACCCGCTACGCGAGCCGCCGGGCGGTGGAGATGGCGCGGTTCCCGGGAGCGGGGGTGCCGCCGTGGTCGGCGTCGGCGGCCGAATGGGACGCGCGGGTCGCGGCGCTGGTGGAGGCGGGCGTGCTGGTGGACGCGGCGATGACGTTCTGGCTGGCGCGGCCGTCGCCGCGGTGGCCGACGGTGGAGGTGCGGGCGGCGGACACGGCGGCGACCGCGGACGAGGCGGTGCTGCAGGCGGCGCTGGTGCGGGGCCTGGTCGGCGCGGCGCTGGCCGATCTGGCGGCGGGCCGGGAGGCGCCGCGGGCGGACGCGCAGCTGTGCGCGGCGGCGCTGTGGACCGCCTCGCGCCGCGGCCTGGACGGCGCGCTGGCCGACCCGGTCGCGCGGCGGCCCGTCCCGGCGTGGCGGCGGGTGGACGACATGGTCGCGCGCGCCGCGCCCGCCCTGGCCGCCACCGGGGACCTGGACACCGTGCTCGCGCTGCTGGGGACGGCCCGCCGCGCCGGGACGGGCGCGGACCGGCAGCGCCGCGCGGCCCGGCGCGGCGGACCCCGCGCGGTGGTGGAGATGCTGGCGCGGCAGACCGCGCCGGCCCGGCCCGCCGGACGGCCGGGCACCCCGCCCGACGTGCCCATTGAGGAGAAACCGGACGTATGGGACGCGTGTGAACGGGTACCGGAGGCGGACGCCCCCCTCAAGACGAACGACCCCCTCACGACGGAGGAGACATGACCGCTTCCCCGGCCCCGCCCCGGGCCGACCCGCGCGACGCGGCGGCCCTGCCACCGCCGCGCGGCCCACTGTCACTAGCCGTGATCACCGCGCTGCGGAGCGGCCCGCCGCCCGGCGACCCGGCACGCCTCCCCGGCACCGCCGCCGCAACGTCCGCCGACCCCTACGGCGACGACCTGCAGCTGGCCCTGCACGCCTGCTACGAACTGCACTACCGGGGTTTCGCCGGCGTCGACCCGGACTGGGAATGGGACCCGGCGCTGCTGCGGCTGCGCGCCGCCCTGGAGACGACGTTCCTGGCAGCGCTGCGCCGCGACGCCCCCGGCGGCGCCGACGTCGAGGAAGCCCTCCACGACCTGCTGGTGGAACCGGCCGACGCCCGCGGCGTCTCCCACCATCTGCGCGAGGACGGCGAGCGGTGGCAGCTGCGCGAGCACGCGGCCCTGCGGTCGGTCTACCACCTCAAGGAGGCCGACCCGCACGCCTGGGTGATCCCGCGGCTGCGCGGCCGCGCGAAGACCGCGCTGGTGGCGGTCGAGAACGACGAGTTCGGCGGCGGCCGCCCCGAGATGATCCACCAGGGTCTGTACGCCGGGCTCCTGGACGACCTGGACCTGGACTCCTCCTACGGCGCCTACGTGGACGCCGCCCCCGCGCAGATGCTCGCCACGGTGAACATGATGTCGCTGTTCGGGCTGCGGAGGTCGCTGCGCGGCGCGCTGGTCGGCCATTTCGCCGCGGCGGAGATCACCACGGCGCCGTCCGCGCGGCGGATGGCCGGGGCCCTGGAGCGCCTGGGCGCGGGCCCGCGCGCCCTGCTGTTCTACACCGAGCACATCGAGGCCGACGCCGTCCACGAGCAGGTCCTGCGCCATGACGTGATCGGCGCGCTGCTGGCCGACGAACCGGGCCTGGCCGACGACGTGGCGCTGGGCGTGCGCGCGACCGGGCTGCTGGAGGACCGCCTGGGCGCCCTCCTGCTGGACCGCTGGCGGGCCGGCCGCCCGGCGCTGCGCCGCCCGCTCCCGGACGCGCCCACCGCCCGGGCCGGCGAGTGAGAAAGGGGAGTCGATGATGCTGCTGAGACCGCCGGGCGTGTACCGGCCGCAGTCCGACACCTCGCTGCTGACCGGCGCGCTGGGGCAGGCGCTGGCCCGCGCGGGGATCCCGGCGGGCGCCCGGGTCCTGGAACTCGGCACCGGGACCGGTGCGGTGGCGCTGGCGGCGGCGCGCGCCGGCTGCGAGGTCGTCGCCGTGGACGTGTCGGCGCCCGCGGTGCTGGCCGCGCGGGTGAACGCCAGGGTGCGGGGCCTGCCGGTCCGGGTCCTGCGCGGCGACCTGTTCGCGCCGGTCGCCGGGGAGGTGTTCGACGTGATCGTCGCCAACCCCCCATACGTGGCGGGGGACGCCGACCCGGCCGCGGTGCGGGGACGCGCACGCGCGTGGGAGGCGGGCCGGGACGGCCGGGTGCTGCTGGACCGGATCTGCCAGCGGGCGCCCCGCCATCTGACGCCGTCGGGGACGCTGCTGCTCGTGCACTCGGCGCTGAACGGGGTCGCGGCGACGCTGGTGTCGCTGCGCGCCGCGGGGATGCGAGCGTCGGTGGTGGCCCGGCACCGGGAGCCGTTCGGGCCGGTGATGCGGCGCCGCGCGGCGAGGCTGGCGGCGCGGGGGCTGCTGGGGCCGGGGCAGCGGCACGAGGACCTCGTCGTCGTGCGCGCCGACCGGATCGGCGCGCCGGGCGGCGGCGCCGACGGCGGGGAGGAGGAGGGGCATGCCCGCGAACGCCAACCGGCCTGAGCCCGTCCCCGGGATGCGGCCCGCGGGGGACCGGCGGCGGGTGCGGATGGTCCCAGGCGGCCCGGTGCTGGTGGAGGGCCCGGTCGAGGTCGTCCTGGAGGACGGCTCCACGGCGGTGTCGGACCGGTGGCTGGTCGCGCTGTGCGCGTGCCGGCGCAGCCGCTCCTACCCGTTCTGCGACACCAGCCACCGCCGCCGCACCCGCGCGCCCCGCAACACGCCCCGGCAGGGCACGCCGGAGGACAGCGAGGCACCCGGCGCCGGCGAGACCGGCGCCGGGTGACACCCCGGGACGGGGGGCGGGTGGAGGATCAGCCGCCGAGGCTGTCCAGAGCCACGTCCAGACGCTGGGCCAGCGCCTCGATCCGCTCCTCGTTCGCGCCGGTGTCGAGCTCGGCGATGACGGCGTCCCGCGTGGTGATCACCAAGGCGCCCTCGGGGCCGTCGCCGCCGGGCTCGGTGGGCACCACGGTGGCGCGCCCCCCGACGACGACGAGCGCCGCGCCGCGGTCGGCGGAGGCCAGCAGGGCGTGCAGGTGGTCGGGAGTGATCGTCGGCATCGGGGTGACCTCCGGATCGTCGCGGACGTTCATCAGGGCTTGCGGCCATCAGGGCTTGCGGCCGACACCGCCGGCGAACTCGCGGGCGCGGCCCGGCCCGCCGGCGCCGGGCGCCAGCGGTGGGGTGTCGCGTCCCGCACCCGCACGCAGGCCGTCCAGGAACTCGGTGAACGCCTCCCGGGCGGTGTGCCGGGGCGTCCAGCCGAGCTCGGTGCGGGCCCGCGCGGTGTCCATGATCGGTATCTCCATGGCCAGGTCGAACAGGCCGGGCGAGGCGGGCACCAGGTGCAGCCCCCACGCCGCGGCGATCGCGGCCCGCACCCCGCGCCGCGGCACCCGGACGGTGCGCGCGCCGAGCAGGTCGGCGAACTCGGCCGCGTCCATGACGGGTTCGGCGGCGATGTTGAACGCGCCCCGCACGTCGCCCGTCACGGCCAGCCGGAACGCCTCCCCGGCGTCGGCGGTGTGCAGGAACTGCATCCGCAGTCCCGGCATGTCCGGCACGACCGGGACACCCCCGGGACGCACCAGTCGCCCGGGCAGCAGCGGCCCCGCGAACAGCCGCCGCTGCTCGCTCGCCGACTGCCGCTCGAAGACGAACCCGGGCCGGATCCGCACCACCCGGCAGCCCGGCCGGGCGGCCTCGAAAGCGTCCAGGAGCCGCTCCACATAGGCCTTCTCCCGCGAGTAGGCCGCGCCGGGCCACCCGTGCGTCGGCCACGACTCGTCGACCGCGCGGTCCTTGGGGCCGGGGGAGTAGGCGCCGACCGACGAGGAGTACACCAGCGCGGGCACGCCCGCCTCGGCCGCCGCGTCGAACACCCGGCTGCTGCCGACGACGTTGGCGTCCCACGTCACCGCGGGCCGGTGGGTCGGCTGGAACAGCCACGCCAGATGCACGACGACGTCGGCCCCGCGCATCAGCGGAACCAGGTCGGCGACGGTGACGTCCGCCTCCACCCACTCGATCTTGCCGGTGCCGCCCGGATCGGCCTCCCGGTCCGCACCCGGCCCGGGAGCACGGCGGGCCAGCCCGGTGACGGCGGTGACGGCCGGGTCCCCGGCGAGCGCCCGCAGCGTCCCTGTCCCGATGTTGCCGGTCGCGCCGGTGACGACGACGCGCATGGCGATCCCCCCTCGTCGGCGGTCCTCGCGCGGGATCGTCCCCGCAGGTGGACGGCCCATTCCCGGCCTGCGCCGAACTATGCCCCGCCCGGCGCGGACCGCCCCGGCGCTCCCGGGCTCACCCGGGACGGCAGTGCAGGCACGGCCGGTACCCCGCCGCCACCGCCGCCGCCAGATCACCGAACCCCCGCCGATGCCCCGGCGCGATCCGCCGCGCGTCCCCGCACGTCGGGTAGCACACGATCCCGGTCGTGTCCGAGCCGACCAGCCGCACCCCCCGCCGCGCCAGCTCCGCCGCCCCCTCGACGTCCACGTCCTCGGCGCGCAGCAGCCGCTCCTTGGCGTCCGCGCCGAACACGTAGTCGCCCAGCGCCCCGTCCGACCGGGTCACCCGATGGCAGGGGATCAGCAGCGGCACCGGGTTGCGGCCCAGCGCCGACCCCACCGCGCGGACCGCCCTCGGCCGCCCCGCCTGCCGCGCCACCCACGCGTACGGGCGGGTTTGCCCCCGCGGGATCCGCGCCGCGGCGGCCAGCACCGCGGCCTCGAAATCGCTGAGACCCCGCAGATCCAGCGCGAGCCCGCCCGGCCGCCCGGTGCGCAGCGCCGGCACCAGCCCCGCGGGCGGCCGCGCCGCCGGCAGCAGCGGCCGAGCGAACCGCGCCCGGAACGCCTCGGCGAACTCCCGCTCGCCCATCCCGGCCCGCACGTAGGCGACACCGTGGTCGGTGAAGGCGACCTGCAGCTCCTCCAGCGGCCCCTCCCGCAGCGGCCCGCGCACACCGACCCGCCGCGCCGCGAAGCGGTCCAGCAGATCGGGCGGCGCGTCGGCGGCCAGCTCCGCCAGCTCCCGCGCCAGCGGGTCGACCGCCCCGCCGGCGGCGTCGGCACCGGTCATCACGGGCCCCCTTCCCTCGTCTCCTCCCGCACCCGCCGGGCGGCCCGCAGCCCGCGCAGCCGCGCCAGCCCCCGGGAGACATGCGACTTCACCGTGCCCTCCGGCAGGTCCAGAACCGCCGCCACCTCGGCGACCGGCAGGTCGGTCACGTGCCGCAGCACCACCGCGGCCCGCTGCGTCTCCGGCAGCTCGGCCAGCAGCTCCGCCAGCTCACGGCCGGTCTCGTGGCGGGCGGCGGCGTCCTCCACCCCCTCGCCCGGATCGGGCGGGTCCGGCGCGTCCTCCACCGGGCCCGCCGCCACCGGGCGCCGCGCCGCCGACCGCAGGCTGTTGCGCCACACGTTCGCCAGGATCGCCAGCAGCCACGCACGCGGCCGCAACTCCGCGATCCGCCCCTCCTCGTACCCCGCCAGCGCCCGGTAGGCGCGCAGGAACGCCTCCGCCGACAGGTCCTCGGCCTCGGCCCACCGCCCGCACAGCCGCAGCGCCGTGGAGAACACCGCCCCCCGGTACGCCTCGTACAGGGCGGCGAACCCGGCGTCCAGGTCCCGCGCCAGCGCCGCGGCCACCTCCGCGCCCGCCGCGTCGCCCCCGCCCGCCGCACCGCGGGCGGCGGCCGGGGCGCGGGGGAGAGCTCCGTCCGTAACCGTCACATCCGTTCAACACCGCCACGGCACGCCCGGTTGCACCCCCTTTTGAGGATCAGCCGAGCCAGCCGGGACGGATCACACCCGTCTCGTAGGCCAGCACCACCAGCTGCGCCCGGTCCCGCGCCCCCAGCTTGGCCAGGATACGGCTCACATGCGTCTTCGCCGTCGCCGGCGACAGCACCAGCCGCCCGGCGATCTCCTCGTTCGACAGGCCCGCCGCGACCAGCTCCAGCACCTCCCGCTCCCGGTCGGTGAGAACGTTCAGCTCGACCGCCGGCGGCGGCGCGGTGATCCGGGACGCGAACTCGGCGATCAGCCGCCGCGTCACCGCCGGCGCCAGCAGCGCGTCACCGCGCGCCACCACCCGCACCCCGTGGATCAGCTCCGGCGGCTCGGTGTCCTTCACCAGGAACCCGCTCGCCCCCGCCTTGATCGCCCCGTACACGTAGTCGTCCAGGTCGAACGTCGTCAAGATCACAACCCGGACGTCCGCCAGCCGCCGATCGGCGCTGATCCGGCGGGTCGCCTCCAGCCCGTCCAGGACCGGCATCCGGATGTCCATCAGCACCACGTCGGGGCGCAGCTCGCCCGCCCGCGCCACCGCCTGCTCCCCGTCCCCGGCCTCGGCGACGATCTCGATGTCGTCCTCACCCTCCAGGATCGACCGGAACCCCGCCCGCACCAGCGTCTGGTCGTCGGCCAGCATCACCCGGATCACGCGATCTCCTCCATGTTCTCCACCTCGGCGCCGCCGTCCAGCGGCAGCCGCGCCCACACCCGGAACCCGCCCGCCGGACCCGGACCCGCGGTCAGCTCCCCGCCGACCGACGCCGCCCGCTCCCGCATGCCCCGCAGCCCGTTCCCACCCGAACCCGCACCGCCCGCGCCGCCCACGCCTTCCGAACCGCCCGGACCGCCTTGACCGTCCGAGGCGGGTTCGGCGGGGCCGGACCCGTCGTCCTCGACCAGCACCGTCACCTCACCCGGCAGGCACCGCACCTCCACCGTCACCACCGCCGCCCCCGAATGCCGGACGGCATTGGTCAGCGCCTCCTGCACGATCCGGTACCCGGCCAACCCCACCGGCGCCGGCAGCGCCTCCAGCGCCGCCGTCCCCGCCGCACCCGGCCCGGGCACCTCACCCGCCCGCCGCACCGCCAGCCCGGCCCCGGCCGCCCGGTCCAGCAGCTCACCGACCCGCGCCAGCACCGGCGGCGGCGCCACCGGCCCGGCCGCCGGACCGCCGCCCCCGTCCCCGCCGCCGTAGCCGTCGACCTGCCGCAGCACGCCCAGCACCCCGCGCAACTCCCGCAACGTCTCCTTGCTCGCCGCCTTGATCGCCTCCAGCGCCGCATACGCCCGCTCGGGGTCGTCACGGCGGTGCAACGCCGCCCCCGCCTGCACATTGATCAGCGACACCTGATGGGCCAGCACATCGTGCAACTCCCGCGCGATCCGCAGCCGCTCGGCGACCGCGCGGCGCCGCGCCTCGGCCTCCCGGTCCCGCTCGGCCTCCGCCGCACGCCGCTCCGCCGCCTCCGCCCGGTCCCGGCGACTGCGCACGTACTGCCCCAGCGCCACCGTCACCAGCAGCCCCAGCGACAGCGACGCCACGCCCCGCGCGTCCACGATCGCGTCCGGGTCACCGCCGCCGTCCCCGCCGCCCCGCCCCAACGACACCGCCAGGAACCCGCCGTTGACGACGATCACCGCACCCAGCGACACCACCAGCCGGCACTCCACCGCGGCGTTGAACAACGCCACCCACAGCACCGCCGCGACCGGCCCGTCCGGGAACCCCATCGGGTAGTACAGCGGCGGCACCAGCACCGCGACCACCAGCACCGCCACCGGAGACCGGCGCCGCCACGCCAGCGACACCGCCGCCACCGCGATCAGCGCCAGCCCGCCCGGCCACAGCGGACGGTCCCCGGGCCTGGCCGCCACCGCGCTCAACACCACCGTCACCACGAGCACCGCCGCCGCGAGGGCGGCATCACCTGCGGGACCCCGCGCCAGAGCGCGCAGACGGAGTACAGGGGTCGCTGCCACGGGCCAACCGTAGTTCAGCCCCGCCCGCCCCGCGATCTTCACGCCGACCGCACCCTGACTTTCGTCAGTGATATCCCTTTTCACCAGCCAGTACCGTGAAGCCCGTGAACGACTCCGCGGACCGCCGCCCCACCCGCGCGGCCCGGGTCAAAGACGTCCTGCTGTACGCGGTCCTGGCATCGCCCGTCGCCCTCGGCATGATCTCCCCGCTCCGGCCCGCCGAGACCTCCTGGTGGCTGCAGGGCGCCGGGCTCGCCGCCCTCGCCGCCGCAGTCGCGCTGTCCCGGACCCGGCCCACCACCGCACTCCTCACCGCGATCACACTGACCGCGATCCACGGCAACTTCGCGTTCGCCATGCCCGTCCTGGCCTACCTCACCGGCCTGCGGACGCTCCGCGCCCAACCCGTCCTCTGGGGCCTCACCGCCATACTCATCGGCGGCACCCTCCTGTCGGTGCTCCGCGGCCTGCCCCTCACCACCTGGTTCCCCTCCACCGTCTGGCTCGTCCTGCTCGGCGTCCTGCCCTGGCTCGTCGGCCGCTACTGGCGCCAGCACCAGGAACTCCTGCGCGCCGGCTGGGAACGCGCCGAACGCCTCGAACACAGCCAGCGCATCACCGCCGAACGCGAACGCCTCCGAGAACGCGCCCGCATCGCCCAGGACATGCACGACTCCCTCGGCCACGAACTCGCCCTCATCGCCGTCCGCGCCGGCGCCCTCCAGGTCGCCCCGGACCTCAGCGACCGGCACCGCGCCGCCGCCGCCGAACTGCGCACCGGCGCCGCCGACGCCACCGACCGCCTCCGAGAGATCATCGGCGTCCTCCGCGAGGACACCGGCACCCGCCCGCAAGACGAACACCTCCGGGACGACCACCTCGGGGACGACCACGCGGCCCCCGTGCGGCCCGCCCGCGAAAGCATCCCCGACCTCGTCGACCGCGCCCGCGCCTCCGGCATCCACGTCCACCTCACCGGCGCCGACACCCTGCCCGCACTGACACCGATGACCGCGCTCACCACCCACCGCGTCGTCCAGGAAGCCATCACCAACGCCGCCAAACACGCCCCGGGCGCCGCCGTCACCGTCACCCTCACCGGCGCCGACGACGGCACCGTCACCGCGACCGTCACCAACGACCCGCCACCCGGCCACCCGCCACCGCTTCCCGGCGGCGGACGCGGCCTCACCGGGCTCACCGAACGCGTCCGCCTCCTCGGCGGCACCCTCCACGCCGCACCCACCCCGGACGGCGGCTTCCACCTGACCGCCGACCTCCCCCCGGCCCCCGACCCCGCGAGCCCGACCGCAGGCCCGCTCGCCGTGCACGCCCTGCGCACCGCCCTCGGCCTCCCCGGCACCGCACTGGGGGAGTGGCCCTCCGAATCCGCCCGCCACCTCGCCCGCGAACGCCTCCAGGTCCGCCGCGGCCTCATCACCGCCATCGCCGTCCCCACCGCGCTCATGGCCGCCCTCGGCGCCGCCATGGCCGGCTACCACATCCACGCCACCCTCAACTCCGTCCTCCCGCCCGCCGACTACGCCGCCCTCCGCACCGGCACCCCACAGCACCAGGCCGAACAGACCCTCCCGCCGATGGAGGCCACCGGCGCCGGCGTCGTCCGCGCCGCCGTCCCCGAACCCGCCGACGCCGACTGCCGCTACTACCGCCCCGACGCCGACCTCCTCGGCATCTCCCGCATCTACCGCCTCTGCTTCACCGGCGGCCGCCTCACCGGCAAGAACAGCTACGACACCACACGGCTCAGCGCCGAACACCGCGACGACCAGGAGAACAAGTGATCCGGGCCCTCCTCGCCGACGACGAGACGATGATCCGCGCGGGCGTCCGCGCCATCCTCACCGCCGACCCCGGCATCGACGTCGTCGCCGAGGCCGCCGACGGGCACGAGGCCATCGACCTCACCCTCCGCCACCGCCCCCACGTCGCCCTCCTCGACATCCGCATGCCCCGCCTCGACGGCCTCACCGCCGCCGCCGAACTGCGCCGCACCGCACCCGGCACCAGCGTGATCATGCTCACCACCTTCGGCGAGGACGAATACATCGCCCGCGCCCTGTCCGACGGCGCCAGCGGCTTCCTCCTCAAATCCGGCGACCCCCGCGAACTCATCGCCGGCGTCCACGCCGTCGCCGCGGGCGCCGCCTACCTCTCCCCGAAAGTCGCCCACCGCGTCATCACCGAGATCGGCGGCGGCCGCCTCGCCCACGCCGCCCGCGCCCGCCGCCGCACCGCCGCCCTCACCCCCCGCGAACGCGACGTCCTCGCCCTCCTCGGCGCCGGCCTGCCCAACGCGGAGATCGCCGCCCGCCTCCACCTCGTCGAAGGCACCGTCAAGGCCTACGTCAGCGCCATCCTCACCCGCCTGGACGTCCGCAACCGCGTCCAGGCCGCCGTCATCGCCCACGAGGCCGGCCTCGTCGACCACACCCCCTGACCACCCCAGAACCAGCCGCCCACCCGCCCAAACACCCCTACACGACAACGGGCCGCCCCCGGCGGCACCCGAAAGCACCACCAGGGACGGCCCGACCAGACCGCCCCCCGGCTAGGGGACAGGGCCCTGACGACGCGTCACACCGCCCAGCACGTCCGGCATCGTCACCGACGCCTCATCCAGCGGAGCCGCACCCAACATCGACCCCATACCGGCATGCGGCTCCGCCATCACCGGCCCCCCGACCGGCCCACCCGCACCCGCCGAACCCGCCCCGGCCACCGCGCCCCGACCCAGCAGCACCGCGCCCACCGGCACGCCCCGCAAACCCCCCACCAGCGGCGCAGCCGCCCGCATCAGCACCAGCGCCACCAGCGGAGCCACCACGACCCCCACCAGGAACCCCGCCGCCACATCATGCGGATAATGCACGCCCACGAACACCCTCGAGAACGCCATCAGCGCCGCCAGCGGCAGCACCAGCGGCGCCATCGCCCGCCACGCCACCACGATCGCCGCCGCCGACGCCGCCGCGATCGTCGCGTGATTACTCGGGAACGACCAGTCGCCCTGCGGCGGACACGCCGCGATGTGCACCGCGCCCGTCACCGCCCGGCACGGCCGCTCCTCCTCGATGAAGGTCTTCGACACCTCACTCACCAGATACGCCGACACGACCGCGAACGGCGCAGCCAGCGCCAGCCCCATCGCCCGCGCGTCCAGACCCCGGGCCCGCCACCAGCCCGCCACGAACAACACGGCGAACAACAGCAGCCCCGCATCCGTCCCCACGTCCGCCACCTCATGCACCCAGGACGGCGTGCCCTGCGCGAAGTCGGTGACCTCCCGGTACAGATCGGCGCTGAAATCCGGCGCTTGCATACTCTCCCTCACACTCACAGGCGGCCCCTGCCCGCCACCTTGAGACACCGGACGGACCGCCGAAGTTCACCCTACGGCCACCATCACCAAAAGCCGGTCACTTTCCGGCGATCACCCGTCCGGCAACGCCCGCACCGAATCCCCGTCCCGCCGCGACGCCACCACCCCGCCCGCACGGCGACGCCGCCCCACGAAACGCGCACCCTCCACCACCGCCGTCACCGACAGCGCCAGACCAAGCCCCACCACCACCCCCTTCAGCGGATCGTCCTCGAACGCCACCCCGCCCACATAACCCAGCAACGCCCCGTACAGACCCCACGACACCGCCGCCACCGCCGCGAACACCGAGAACCACCGCAACCGGTAACCCACCGCCCCCATCGTCACCGTCACCGCAGTCCGCCCACCCGGCACATACCGCGCCACCACCAACATCAGCCCGCCCCGCTCGGCCATCGCCCGCCGCGCCCACCCGAACGCCGCATGCCGCCGCGTCCCCGCCCGCAACCCCCGCACCAGCCGCCCACCCGCCCGGCGCCCCACCAGATACGACACATGATCACCGGCGAACGCGCCCAACGCCGCCAGGACCACCACCGCCAACAGATCCGGCCGCCCCGACGCCGCATACACGCCCGCCGTGATCACCAGGCTCTCGCTCGGCACCACCGGGAAGAACCCGTCGATCGCCGCGACCGCGAACAACACCAGGTAGAACCACGGCGACGTCACCGCCGTGTCCACCACACCCAAGATCCCGTCCATGCACACGACGCTAGGAAAAGAGCACCACACCGCGGATCCGGCGAACGGCCACCACCATCCCCGACTTCCGACAGGGGCCACCCCCGCGTCCCACACCCCCGGCCACCCCGCCACGACGAAAACCATTCGCCCCTCGCCCCGGCCGTCCGGCACAATCCAGCCCCTGTGGGACACCTACACATCTTCGACATGGACGGCACCCTCCTCACCGGCACCACCGCCAACCTCGAAATCGCCCGCCACCTCGGCACCCTCCCCGAACTCCACGACCTCGAGGCGCGCTTCGCCGCCGGCACCCTCGACACACGCGGCTTCTCCACCGAGATCCACCGGCTCTGGCGCCACCTCACCCCCGACATCGTCGCCGCCGCCTACACCGCCGCCACCTGGCTCACCGGCATCGCCGACGTCTGCGCCGACATCCGCGCCCGCGGCGAACACTCCGCCGTCATCACCATGTCGCCCGACTTCTTCGCCCGCCACCTCCTCGCCCTCGGCTTCGACGACGTCATCGCCTCACGCTTCCCCCCGATGCCCTTCACCGGCACCCTCGCCCCCGACGGCATCCTCACCCCCGCCGACAAGGTCCGCATCGCCGAGCAACTCCGCGCCCGCCACCGGCTCACCCCCGACCAATGCACCGCCTACGGCGACTCCATGTCCGACGCGCCGCTGTTCCGGCACCTCACCAACACCGTCGCCGTCAACGCCGACCACCACCTCGCCGACATCGCCGCCCTCGACTACCGCGGCACCGACCTCACCGAGGCCTACACCCTCGCCCGCACCCTCCCCACCGATTGACCACCAGCCGGGGAGAGCGCCAGCAGGGGGAGACGCTCAACCGCCCCGTCGGCCCTCCACCGGCCCCAGCAGCGGATGCACCCGCATCGCCGCCTCCAACTCACCCGGCAGATCGTCCCGGTACCGGCCCAACGTCGACAGATCCGCATGCCCCAGCACCCGCCGCACCGCATCCATGTCCGTCGCCGCCGCCAACAGATGCGTCGCCGTCGTATGCCGCAGCCCATGCGGCGTCACACTCCGCCGCCGCACCGGCTCCACCCGCTCCAGCACCCGGTCGATCACCCCCTGCACATCACCCCGCGCCAGCCGCCGCCCCCGCCACGACAGCAGCAGCGCCTTCGGCTCCCGCCCCCGATCCAGCAGCCCCCGCCCCTCCGCCAGATACGCGTCCAGCACCTCCACCACCGGACGGGGGAGCGGCACATCCCGCGTCCGCCCGCCCTTGCCGAGGATCCGCCAGTACCGCGTCCCCCCGTTGACGAAGAAGTCCTCCGCGTTCGCCGCCGTCAACTCCGACACCCGCGGGCCCACCGCCGCCAGCAGCAACACGATCAGCCCGTCCCGCAACTCCGTCCGCTGATCCCGCCGCCGCGCCGCGACCGAAGGCTCCTCCGCCAGCTCACGCGCCGCCCCCAGCAACCCCTCCGCCTGCTCCACCGTCAGCGCCCGCCGCTCCGCCCGCAGCCCGCCCCGCTGCTTTGGACGCACCGTCACCGCCTCCATCGGGTTCAGCTGCACCCACCCCGCCACCACCGCATGCCGGAAGAACGCCGACACCGAACGCCGGAACCGCGCCTGCGACGCCGCACTCTGCGACGGCGCACCCCCCGCGTCCACCACCCGCACCCGCCGCCGCTCATCAGGCTTGCGCGCGAACCGAAGCAGCACCTCATCGACGTCCTCACCGGTCAGATCGTCCAGCACCCGCTCCGCACCCGCCAGCGCGGCGAACGTCACCACGTCCCGCGCGTACACCTCCGCCGACGCCGGCGCCAGCGCACCCGTCGACGTCTTCGCACGCACCAGCTCTCCATAACGATCCACGCACTCGGCCACCGTCAGACGCTGAACATCGGAAGGACGCACCCGCCGGACGCTACCGCCCGCCACCGACAGAACCCCCCGTAAGATCGGCAGATGACGGACCTCGCACTGTTCGACCAGGTCGGCGAGATCATCCGGGGGTCGACCCCGCCCACTCTCGGACTTCCGCACGTCCAGGTGCGCCACAACGGCGTCAAGGCCTGGTTCGGCGACCCCGCACCCCAGCGCGAGCACTACGAGGCCCAGATCATTGCCGCCGACCTGGCCCCCGGCGCCCGCTCCCACGCCGTCGAGATCGGCTTCCACGCCGAACACCGCGACGAGACCGCCAACGAAGCCGCCCTCACCAGCCTGCTCACCACCGAACCCCGCTGGCGCGCCGAACTCGGCGACGACGCCGTCCCCGGCCGCTTCCTCGGCCGCGGCACCTGGCGCCGCATCTCCGAGACCTGGCTCGACATCGAACTCGACGGCCCGGAGGTTCCTTTCGAGATCGGCGTCCGCCTCGTCGACTACATCCGCGCCCTCGAACCCCACCGGCGCGGGGTATGACCACGGCATGCACCGCCGGACGAGGGGGAGGAGCCGATGCTGATCGGCACGTCAGGGTGGCAGTACACCGACTGGCGCGACGTCCTCTACCCGTCCGGCCTCCCGCAGCGGCGCTGGCTGCAGCACTACGGCGACGTCTTCGCCACGGTGGAGAACAACAACGCCTTCTACCGCCTGCCCAACCGTGAAACGTTCGAGACATGGCGCGACAGCACCCCGCCCGGCTTCGTCATGGCGGTCAAGGCCAGCCGCTACCTGACCCACATGAAACGCCTCAACGATTCGGCGGAACCCGTCGCCCGCCTCATGAACGCCGCCGCCGGCCTCGGCGCCAAGCTCGGCCCCGTCCTGCTGCAGCTCCCGCCCACCCTGCGGGCCGAGCCCGACCGCCTCGCCGCCTGCCTGCGGCGATTCCCGCGGGACGTCCGCATCGCCGTCGAACCCCGCCACCCCTCATGGTGGACGGACGAGACCCGCCGAATCCTGGAACACCACGGCGCCGCCCTGTGCTGGACCGACCGCCTCGGCCGGCCCCAAACACCTCTCTGGCGCACCACCGGCTGGCTCTACCTAAGGTTTCACGAAGGACCTGCCGAACCGTGGCCGCACTACGACGACGAGTCCCTCCACGCCTGGGTGAACGAACTCACCGACGACGCCTACGTCTACTTCAACAACGATCCCGGCGGCGCCGCCGTCCGCAACGCCCTGCGCTTCGCCGAACTCACCGCCCCTACTGGTTAGGCACTGTCGCCCCACCAGAGATCACGTCAGTGCCGGAGAGTGTCGGCGACGAGCCATTGCGCTGCCTGGCGCCACGGAGAAGCGGACGCTCACCTTGACGGCGCCGGGGATACGGCTAGACAAGAGGCGTCCACCTTCCGCCTGGTCGGCGACCACGCGCCCCGCCGCGCGGAGCCCAGGGCGAAGTCGGCTACGCAGGTCATCGATCAGCTTGCGAACCTACTCGGCCACGGCGCGCTTCTCGGCCGCCGGACGTCCTGGCGATCAAGGCCGCGAACCGGTTGTCGGCCACCGGCGAGACGGTGCAGGATCGCTCCATGTCCGGCTGGAATCAGATCGTGACCACCGCGGTGACCGTCGTCGGAACCCTCGGCGGGGTGGGGCTCGGCGGCTGGATCAACGCGCGCAGCCAGCGGGAGCTCTGGAAGCGTCAGAGAGCGGATGGTGTCGAGGAGCGGCTTAGGGACACCTACACCGAGTTCGTGTTGATCGCGACAGAGAACCGAAGGATTCTACAGCAGTTGTTCTACTTCCAGCAGGTGAGCCGGGACCCAGAGATCCTCGCGACAGGGGAGGAGTACAACCGGAAAAACCGCGACCTGCACCGCGCCGCTGCACAGGTGTCAATGGTCGGAGGCGCCGATCTCGGCCAAGCCGCCGACCGAGTCATAGAAGGTTGCTCCGCCTTCGCCGGCGCCCTGCGCGAGGTTTCTCGAGCGCCCAACGGCTCCCTGGCGAGTACGACGCTTCCCGAACTGAACGCACTGAAAGGCTCGATCAACGAGTTCGTCGAACTGGCGAAGGCCCAGACCTCTCCTTGAGTCCTTACCGGGCGAAGGCACCCACCTGATTCGACGCTATGTCCTTGAGGTCTATGGGCCCAGCCTCATCGAGGCGCGAGAACGCAGGCAACCGTTTTCAGCATGTTTCGACACCAAACAGAATTCAGCTTCTGTCCGGTTTGCCTGCGATCCGGGCAGAATGGGGCGCATGAACGATCTCATCCCGCCGCCGCGCCTGGCCGCACCGACGGCGGAGGTGCGCGAGTCGTTCCTGGCCGGGGAGCGGGCCGACCACCTGGCGACCGGCGACCCGACGGACTGGCTGGACGAGGCGTACCGGGACTTCGGCGCGTTCGTCGCCCAGCGCCGCGGCGTTCAGTGGCGCTGGGGCGTCCCGTGCACAACGTTCTGGTACATCTCGGGCGAGCATTACCTGGGAACGCTGATCGTCCGGCATCGCCTGACGCCGGAACTCGCCGAGGTCGGCGGCCATGTCGGCTACCACGTCGTCATGCCCTGGCGGCGGCGCGGCCACGCCACGCGGATGCTCGCCGCCGGGCTGGCGGAATGTCGCGGGCTCGGCCTGGAACGCGTCCTGCTGACCTGCGCCGCCGACAACGAACCGTCCCGTCGCGTGATCTTGGCGAACGGCGGCGTCCACGACGGCCGCACCCGTGGCGAAGATCGCTACTGGATCACCGTCGGCCACGGCTCATAGCCACAGCGTCCGGCGCGCGTTGCCGTCGACGTCGACCTGCGGTGTACGAACAGCCGAAAGCGCGCGTTCTGTGCACCGATCGTCCCGCTTCCAGCAGGTCTGATCATTGGTCGATAATGTACATTATGTTAAGTAGAGCCTGGCGCGAGCCCACGGCCGCTGTGAGCAAGGTTGTCTCCGGCTGCGGCGCGTTCGCTGTCGTCCATGCCCGGGGCGGTCGAGTCGTCGGCCGGAGGACGCGGGTGTGCTTGATCGCTACAGTGGCGGGGTCCGCTCGATGGCGATCCGAGCCCCGGATGGTGGTTTCGGCGTGGTTCCCGGAAGTGTTCCTGGAGATTTCGTCCGGGCGTTGGACGGGTTCGAGGCCGTGCTCGCGGCGACGCCGGCGGGCCGGTGGCTTTCGCCGTCGCCGTGCGAGGGCTGGGCGGCGATCGATGTCGCGGGGCATGTGACCGCCGGGCTGCTGGTGGTCGAGATGCGGGCGGCCGGGCGGCCTCTCCCCCAGGACGATCCCGATTGGCGGGACGTCGCCGGTGCGGAACCCCTCGCGAGCTGGCGTGCCGTGCGGGCCCGGATGATGGCCGAGCTCGTCCGGCCGGGGGTGCTGGACCGGTGGGTGCCGCTTGCGTTCGGCGGGATGACGATGCGTGAGTGGCTGGAGCAGTATCCGCTGGAGTTGCTCGTGCACACGTGGGATCTGGCGCGGGCCACCGGGCAGGCGGTCACGTTGGACGCCGGCCTGGTGCGTTCCGCTCTGGAGACGGCGGAGCGGATGGCGCCGCGGGGACGTGCCGCCGGGAGCATCGGGCCGGAGGTGGCCGTGGCGCCGGACGCCGGTGACCAGGCGCGTCTGCTGGCGCTGTTCGGGCGTGACCCTGCCGCCTGAGTCCTCTCCCCCGGCCGATTCGGGGGTGCGTGCGCGGGTGCGTGGCGGTTAGGGTGCGGGTATGCGCCGACGACATTGATCTTCACCTGAGGCGGGGCTCGCGCGGAGGCTGTACGCCTACGCGTTCCTCGAGGATTTCGTTCTTCTGTACCCGGTCTATGCGGTGCTGTTCGCCGGCACCGGGTTGTCGCCTGCTGCGATCTCGTCGTTGTTCGTGATCTGGTCGGTCACGACGTTCGCGCTGGAGTTGCCGTCCGGTCTGTGGGCGGATGTCGTCTCGCGCCGGTTGCTGCTGGTCGCCTCTCCCCTGCTGGCGGGGGCGGGGTTCGGTTTGTGGGCCTTCTTTCCTTCGTATCCGGCGTTCGCCGCGGGTTTCGTGCTGTGGGGCGTGGGGTCGGCGCTGCGGTCGGGGACGATGCAGGCGCTGGTGTACGCGGAGCTGGAGCGTACCGGGGCGGCGGGGGCGTACGCGCGGCTGATCGGGCGTTCGGAGGCGGTGTCGCTGCTGGCCGTCGTGGCGGCGTCGGCGGTGGCGTCGCCGGTGCTTGCGGCCGGGGGTTACCGGGCGCTGGGGGTTGCGAGTGTGGCGGCGTGCGTGTCGTGTGCGGTGGCGGGGTGGTTCCTGCCGGAGTCGCGGGGTGCGGTGGAGGCGGAGGAGGAGCCGTCGCTGCGGTCGGTGCTGCGTGAGGGATGGGCGCAGGTGCGGCGGGAGCCGGCGGTGCGGTGGTCGCTGGTTCTGGTGATGGTGCTGGAGGGTGTGACGTCGCTGGACGAGTACGTGCCGTTGCTGGTGCGGTCGACGGGGGTTGCGGAGGCGTCGGTGCCGTTGCTGGTGATGGTGGTGACGGTCGGCGATGCGGTGGGCGGCTGGCTGGCGGGGCGGCGTACCGGGTGGCTGCCGCCGGTGCTGGTGGTGGGTGCGGTATGCCTGGCGGTGGGGTCGTGGAGCGGGCGGCCGGGTGGGCTGGTGCTGGTGGCGGTGGCGTTCGGGGTGTTCCGGTGGGCGATGGCGGCGGCGGACGCGCGGTTGCAGGACCGGATCGGTGACGGGGCGCGGGCGACGGTGACGTCGGTGGCGGGGTTCGGTTCGGAGACGGTGGCGGTGCTGGTGTTCGCGGGGTGGGCGCTCGGGTCGCGGTGGGCGGACGCGGGCGTGCTGATGGGGCTGGCGTCGGCGCCGTACGTGGTGGTGGCGGTCGTTCTCGGGTTGGGTGCGCGGCGGGGTGGTGTACATCGGGAGATGTAGGCGGGGTGCGGTGGCTGCGCGAAAGGCGCAGGGCGGTTGAACGCTCGCGCCTGATTCGCGGGTGGTGGGTGCGCGCCGAGGATCGTGGGGTCGTTTCCGACCGGTTTCTTGGAGCGTGTGCTGGTGAATGGTGATCCGTTGATGTTGGCCCGGGTGCAGTTCGCGTTGACGGCCGGTACGCATTTCCTGTTCGTGGCGTTGACGCTGGGGCTGGCGACGTTGGTGGCGTTGACGCAGACGCGGGCGGCGGTGTCGGGCAGTGCGGTGCATGCGCGGATGGTTCGGTTCTGGGGGCAGTTGTACGTCGTCAACTATGCGGTGGGGATCGTGACGGGGCTGGTGATGGAGTTCCAGTTCGGTTTGAACTGGTCGGGTCTGTCGCGGGTGTCGGGGAGTGTGTTCGGGGCGCCGCTGGCGCTGGAGACGATCGTCGCGTTCTTCGTGGAGTCGACGTTCCTGGGGTTGTGGATCTTCGGGTGGGATCGGCTGAACCGGTGGGTGCATCTGGCGTTGATCTGGGTGGTGACGCTGACGGCGTATCTGTCGGCGTATTTCGTGTTGGTGGCGAATGGGTGGCTGCAGCGTCCGGTGGGGTTCGAGATGGTGGACGGGGCGGCGCGGCTCACCGACGTCGGGGCGTTGCTGACGAATCCGACGGCGCTGCTGGCGTTCTTCCACGTGCTGTTCGGGGGGCTGCTGACGGCGGGTTTCTTCATGGCGGGGGTGAGTGGTTTCCACCTGTTGCGGCGGACGGCGGAGGTGGAGTTCTTCCGGCGGTCGATGCGGGTCGGGTTGCTGACGGTGATGGTGTCGGTGATTCCGGTGGTGGTGTTCGGCGGGATGCAGTTCCGCTATGCGCAGCCGACGAAGATCGGTGGGGACCGTGCGGCGGCCGTGGTGGCGGACTTCACGGCGCGGTTCGGGCCGGGCGACTACATGGCGCCGTCGCTGGCGGGGGTCGGTGAGGGCTTGATGGTGTCGATGTGGCTGCTGATGCTGGTAGTCGCGGGGGTGGCGCTGGTGAAGTTCCCGTTCGGGGGGTGGCTGGTGCGGGGTCGGGTCTTCCATGTGCTGATGGTCGCGGCGGTGCCGCTGCCTTATGTGGCGATGGTGTCGGGCTGGGTGTTCCGTGAGGTGGGGCGGCAGCCGTGGATGGTGTACGGGGTGTTGAAGACCGAGGACGCGTTGTCGCCGGGGGTCGGGGCGGGGGCGGTCACGGCGTCGTTCGTGGTGTTCTCGGTGCTGTTCGCGGTGCTGTTCGGGGTGAACGCGTGGTTGCTGGCGCGGTTCGCGCGGCGGGGGCCGGAGGGGGCGGGGCTGGGTGCCGCTCCCCCGGCGGAGCCGGCGGCGCCGGTGCTGAGCGCGACGTTCTGACGGGCGGTACGTGACGGGTGGTACGTGTCGCGCGGCGTTCTTTCGGCTGAGGTTCTGACAGGAGTCTGGTGATGGATTCTCTCGCGGTGGTGTTGCTGGCGGTGTTCGCCGGCGGGTATCTGGTGCTGGCCGGTGCGGATGTCGGGGTGGGGATGCTGCTGCCCTGGCTGGGGCGGGACGAGCGGGAGCGGCGGTTGGTGATCGCGTCGTTCGCGCCGTTCTTCCTGGGCAACGAGGTGTGGCTGGTGGCGGTGGCGGGGCTGGTCGCGGGGGCGTTCCCGGGTCTGGAGCACCGGTTGCTGGAGGAGTTGTATCCGCTGGTGGTGGTGTTGCTGGTCGGCTGGGTGGTGCGGGACATGGGGTTGTGGCTGCGGGGCCGGGTGGACGCGGCGGCGTGGCGGTCGGTATGGGACGGCGCGATCGTGGCGGGCAGTTGGGCGCTGGCGCTGGCGTGGGGTTCGGTGCTGGGTTCGCTGGTGGCCGGTGGCGGGTTGAACGCCGGGAGTGTGCTGGGCCTGCCGCTGGCGGTGCTGTTCGCGTGGCATGGGGCGGGGTTCGCGCGGTGGCGGCTGCCGGTGGGGCTGGCGGCGCGGGCGGGCCGGGTCCCGTCGCGGTACGGGTTGTCGGCGCTGGTGATGGCGGGTGCGCCGGTGGTCGCGGGTGCGGAGGTGCCGTGGTCTGAGGTGGTGGCCGAGGGTGCGGGGCTGGCGTTGACGGTGGTGGGGACGGTGGTGGTGCTGCCGTTCTTGGTGGCGTCGCAGGCGTTGGTGTGGTGGACGTTCCGGGGGCGGGTCTCGGCTCCCTCGTACTTGTAGGCGGTGGCGGTGAAGGCGATCGAGCGGCGTCTGCTGCGGCTTCTCCCCCGCTGGGTGTTGGTGCTGCTGGGTGTGCTGGCGGTGGGGCAGGGTGTCCTGTTGGTGGTGCAGGCGGAGTTGTTGGTGCGGGCGGTGGCGGGGTTGGACGCGGGTCCGCTGCCGTGGCTGGCGGGTGCGGTGGCTGGGCGGGCGGTGCTGGCGTGGACGGTGACGCAGGTGGCGGGCGGGGCGGCGGCGCGGGTGAAGCGGGGTCTGCGGGGTGCGCTGCTGGGCGGCCCGACCGGTGATGCGGGTTCGCGTGTGACGCTGCTGACGCGGGGTCTGGACGCGGTCGACCCGTTCTTCACCGGTTATGTGCCGCAGTTGCTGGCGGCGTGCGTCGTCCCGCCGCTGGTGCTGGGTCGGCTGGTGGCGGCGGATTGGGCGTCGGCGGTGGTGGTGGCGGTGACGTTGCCGCTGGTTCCGGTGTTCGGGGCGCTGGTGGGGATGCGGACGGCGGCGTTGACGGGCCGGCAGTGGGGGCTGCTGCACCGGCTGGGCGGGCATTTCCGGGACGTGCTGGCGGGGCTGGGGACGTTGCGGGCGTTCGGCCGGGCGGAGCACCAGTCGCTGGTGGTGCGGGAGTTGGCGGGTGAGCATCGGCGGGCGACGGTGCGGGCGTTGCGGGTGGCGTTCTTGTCGTCGCTGGTGCTGGAGCTCGTGTGCGCGTTGTCGGTGGCTCTGGTGGCGGTTCCGGTGGGGTTGCGTCTGCTGGAGGGGCGGATGGTGCTGGCGACGGGGTTGTTGGTGCTGGTGTTGACGCCGGAGGTGTATCTGCCGTTGCGGGCGCTGGGTCAACGTTTCCATGCGAGTGCGGAGGGGGTGGCGGCGGCGGAGGAGGCGTTCGGGGTGCTGGAGGTGTCCTCTCCCCCGGCGCGTGGCGGGTTCGTCCCGTCCGGGCGGGCGCCGGAGATCGTGTTGGAGGAGGTGACCGTCCGGTATCCGGGTTCTGCGGGGGCGGCGCTGGAGGGGGTGTCGCTGCGGGTCGGTCCGGGTGAGCGGGTGGCGGTGACGGGTCCGTCGGGTGCGGGGAAGTCGACGCTGCTGCTGGTGCTGGCGGGGCTGGTGGTTCCCGATTCGGGTCGGGTGCTGGTGGACGGGGTGGATCTGGCGGAGCTGGATCTGGTGGCGTGGCGGGCGCGGCTGGGGTGGGTGCCGCAGCGTCCGCACCTGTTCGCGGCGTCGGTGGCCGACAATATCCGTCTGGGTGTGCCCGGTGCTGATGATGAGCGGGTGGCGGAGGCGGCGCGGGCGGCGGGCGCGGACTTCGTCGGGGACCTTCCGCGCGGGTTCGCGACGGTGCTGGGTGAGGGCGGTGCGGGGGTGTCGGCGGGGCAGCGGCAGCGGCTGGCGATCGCGCGGGCGCTTCTTGCCGGGGGGCCGGTGATGCTGCTGGACGAGCCGACGGCGCGGCTGGATTCGCACAGTGAGCGGGTTCTGTTGGAGGCGGCGGAGCGGCTGCTTGCGGGCCGGACGGCGGTGTTGGTGGCGCATCGTCCGGCGCTGGTGCGGGTGGCGGATCGGGTGGTGCGGCTGGAGGGCGGCCGGGTCGCGGGCGGGGTGCGGGAGGAGGCGGCGTGAGGGGCGTGTGGGGTGCGGTGCGGCCGCATGTGGTGCGGCTGGTGGGCGCGGGTCTGGCGGGTGCGGCGGCGGAGCTGTGCGGGTTGGGGCTGGTCGCGGCGGCGGCGTGGCTGATCGCGCGGGCGTCGCAGCGGCCGGAGCTGGCGGCGTTGTCGTTGGCGATCGTGGCGGTGCGGGGGTTCGCGCTGGCGAAGGGGTCGTTGCGGTATGTGGAGCGGCTGGCGGGGCACGATGCGGCGTTGCGGGCGATGGCGGAGTTGCGTGGCCGGGTGTTCGACGCGCTTGCGGGGGCGCGTCCTTCGGGTGGGGGGCGGGGGCGTGATGGTGATGTGTTGACGCGGATGGTGTCGGATGTGGACGCCGTCCAGGATCTGTTGTTGCGGTGCGTGCTGCCGGTGGTGGCGGGGGTGGTGTGCGGGGCGGGGGGTGTGGTGGTGTGCGCGGGGGTGGACGTGTCGGCGGGGTCGGTGCTGGCCGGGGGTCTGCTGGTCGCGGGTGTGGTGCTGCCGGTGGTGGCTGCGGTTGCGGGCGGGCGGGCGGCGGCGCGGGTGGTGGGGCGTGAGGCGCTGGCGGTGCGGGCGCTGGACGTGCTGGAGGGGGCGGCGGATCTGGTGATGTTCGGTGCGTCGGCGCGGTTCGCGGCGCGGGCGGGGGACGCGGCGGAGCGGTTGGAGCGTGCGGAGCGGTCGGGTGCGCGGGTGTCGGCGCTTGTGGTGGCGGCGGGTTTCGTGGTGCAGGGCGGGACGGTCGTGGCGGTGGCGTGGGCGGGGTTGCGTGCGGGGGTGGACGAGGTGGGTGCGGCGGTGCTGGTGTTGACGGCGCTGGTGGCGGTGGAGTCGGTGCTGCCGCTGGCGGTGGCGGCGCAGCGGCTGCGGGAGGTGCTGCCGGCGGTGCGGCGGGTCGGTGCGGTGCTGGCCGCTCCCCCGGAGCTGGTGACGTCGCATCCAGCCGTGATGCCGCGGGGGCCGCTGGAGGTGGAGTTGCTGGGTGTGCGGGTGTCCTATGGCGAGGGGGTCGCGCTGGACGGGGTGGATCTGCGGGTCGAGCGGGGTCTGCGGGTGGCGGTGGTGGGGGCGAGCGGCGCGGGGAAGAGCACGCTGCTGGCGGCGGTGTCCGGGCAGGTGCCGGTGGTGTCGGGCGCGGTGGTGCTGGGCGGGCGCGCGCTGGCCCGGTATGCGCCCGGTGATGTGCGGGCGGCGGTGCGGGGGCTGGCGCAGGACGCGCACGTGTTCGGCGGGACGGTCCGTGCGAACCTGCTGCTGGCTCGTCCGGGTGCGAGTGAGGGGCGGTTGCGGGCGGCGGCGGTGCGGGCGCGGTTCGCTGAGGTGGTGGAGGAGCTGCCGGACGGGTGGGACACGGTGGTCGGCGCGGGTGGCCGGGGCCTGTCGGGCGGGCAGCGGCAGCGGTTGCTGCTGGCGCGGGCGCTGCTGGCCGATCCGCCGGTCCTGGTGCTGGACGAGCCCGCCGAGGCGCTGGATCCGGTGGCGGCGGACGCGCTGACCCGGGATCTGCTGGAGGCGCCGGGCGGGGGGACGTTGCTGCTGGTCACGCACCGGCTCGCGGCGTTGGCGTCCGCCGACGAGGTCGTGGTCATGGACCGGGGGCGGATCGTGCAGCGTGGCCGTCACGCGGAGTTGCTGGCGGTGCCGGGCGGCTACCGTGACCTGTGGGAAGCCGAGGTCCTCGCCGCCTGATGGCCGGCGGCGCCTCCGAGGGCCGCGCCGCCCGCACCGCCGCCGGGCGAGGGACGGATGCCCGGGGCCGGTGGGGGGCCGGTGGGGGGCTCGGCTGTGGGCGCGAGCTCCCCACCTCTCAGTTCCTCTCCACTCGTCCGCGGGGATAGCGGCGGGCGCGGCGGTAGGCGACCAGGTCGCCGTCCGCGTCCACTTCGGTGTCGTAGGCAGCGAGGATGTCGGCGGAGTCGGGGATGCGGTGGGTCTCCACGACCTCGACCGTGACGCGCCAGCCGTCCTCGCCGGCCCGCTCGATCCCCACCACGCTCTCGGCGCTGCGGCCGGTCATCGCGGTGACGTGCTCGACCGCCCGTTTGGCGGCCTCGGACGCGGACATCATCACTGGCCTCCCTGCTATCCCGGCTGGTAGCCGCGGGCGCGGCCCTCGTTCAGCCGGTGGATCAGCTCCTCCTCGCGGGCGGCGGCCTCCTCCTCGGTGATCTCCCCTTCGGCGACCTCGTCGGCGATCTGCTGCATCTCCGCGGCGATGCGCCCCGGGTCGTACAGCCGTGCCTCGGCCTGCTCGGTGAGGGTCTCGGCCAGCCAGACCACGCCCTTGACGGGCGCGAGCGGCAGCGTCACCAGCCCGGTGAACAGTCCCATCGCCCTCACGCCTCCGGTACGAAGTCGTAGGGCGGGAGCGGCCCGATGAGCCGGATCCGGATCCGCTGGCCGTGCGTGCGGCCGAGTTCCTCCACGGCCTCCTCGAACTGGTCGCGGCGGTCGGCGGCGACGAGGAACGAGGCGTCCAGGACGTCCTCCTCCCGGGCGGGCGTCTTGCGGGCGAACGCCTCGGCCGCCGGGGCCACGCCGTCCAGCAGGACCTGCCCGTCGTGCTCGCGGCGCCGCTCCATCGCCTGTGCGATCAGTTCCCCGAGCCGGATCCGGTCGTAGTAGACGGCGTCGGCGGCGTCCGGCGGGACCTCGCGCAGCCGCTGGGACAGCTCGCCGATCTCCGGTTCGTCCGCCATGATCTCGCCGAGGACCTCGTCCTGGACGTAGGTGGCCTTCACGCGCAGTTCGACGCGTCCGTCCAGCTGGTCCAGGACCTGCCCGAGGCGGTCGGAGTTGTCGGCCAGCAGTTCCTTCTCCACGGCCTCGCGGTCGGCCAGCGCCGCCCCGAACCGGAACGGCAGCACCACGGTGCCTGCGTCCACCAGCGAGTTCAGGACACGCTGGTGCGCCACCAGGTCGGCGCGCTCGCCGAGCGCCCGGCCGGTGGGCAGGTCGCTGACGACGGCGGCGCACACGCCGCCGTCCTGCACCAGCGACACCGGCCGGTCGTCCAGGCCGTTGACGTCCGCGGGCAGTTCCGCGTCCGAGCGGGTCACCCCGTACACGTACTGCGGGATCCGGTCGCCGGACTCGGAGCCGCCGGGGGCTTGCGGCGTGCTCATTCTTCCTCGTCCTCCTTCTTGCGGGACGAGCGGCGGCGCGCGGGCTGCTTGTCCTCCTCCTCGGAATCGTCGGAGCCGCCGAAGGTCTCCTTCAGCCGCTCCTGCGCGCCTTCCAGGGCGCCGCGGGTCTTCTTCTTCGCGCCCGACTCCTGCATGCCCTCCACGAACTGCGGCAGGCCCTGGGACGTGCCGTCGTGGGCGATGTCGAGCCGGTTCACGGCCTCGGCGAACCGCAGGTAGGTGTCGACGCTGGCGACGACGATCCGCACGTCGATCGTGAGGATCTCGATCCCGACCAGCGACACCCTCGCGTACAGGTCGATGACCAGGCCCTTTTCCAGGATCAGGTCGACGACGTCGGCGAGGCCGCTGCCGGATCCGCCGCGTTGGACGTTCTGGCTGCCCGAAGTCTGCTGGGCGATCGGCCCAGTCATGTCATCTCCTCGTTAGGGGTTGTTCTGGGGTTTGGCACGAACCCGGGTGTACCCACACCGATCTCTCTAAACAGACGGCCTGGTTTTGGTCACCGGCAGGTCAATTGCCGCCCTGGGTCTGGCGGGGTGCGGGGTGCGGAGTGCGGGGTGACGCCCGGTGCCGGGCCAGGAAAGCCGGAACGCCCCCGGCGCGGGCCGGGGGCGTTCCGGTGGTTGCGAGGTGTTCGCGGGGTCAGCGTTTCCTGGCGGTGATGCGCCCGACGACGATGCCGGCGGCCGCGGCCGCCGCGACCGGAGCGGCCCGCAGGAAGCGCCGCAGCGTCACGAGTTTGGTCAGGGCCGCTGCCCGGCCGGGCAGCGCCGCGACCTGCCCCGCGACCTGCCCGCCGGCCCTCCCGGCGGCGGTGGCGGTCGCCCCGGCGGCCCCGGCGGTCTCCTGCGCGGCGCCCGCCGTCTTCCCGGCCGTCTTCCCGGCCGTCTTGCCCGCCGTCTTGCCGGCGGACCGGCCGGCCTCGGCCGCGTCCTTGCTCATCTGTCCGGGCCCTTTACCGGGCACCGAGGGGGTGTCCATCGTCCGTCCTTCCATTCCGGGGGAATCGTTCGTGCTGGCGTCAGCCGCCGCGCACACCCCGCCGGCGAAGAGGTCGAAGAAGCCGTCGGCGCCGGGCCCGATCTGCGGGCGGCCCGTATCGGGGGTACCCGTGCGGCTCCCGGCAAACCTGGACGATGCCGCCGCCTGGGGTCAGATGCTCCACAGGCGGCGCTTGCGGTAGCGGGGCTCCCACGTCACCCGGTTGCGGGCGCGCACCGATCCGGGCAGCGCCGTCAGGAAGCGGCTGCGGTCCACGGGCGCGATGCCGTCCACGACCCAGGGGACGAACAGCGGTGCGGCCGGAGCGCAGCGGCCCTCGGCCTCGGCGGCCAGCGCCCGCCACTCCCCCGCCTCCAGCACCGACTCCGCCAGCGGCAGCGCGGTCGACTCCTCATGCCGCAGATGCCCCTCCAGCGTCTCCCGCAGGGCCAGCACCGCCGCGACCGCGCCGCGCCCGTCCTCCAGCGCGGCGTCGACGCAGGCGGTCAGCGCCGCGATCCGGGCGTGCCCGTCGCGCATGTCCGCCAGCACGGCCCGCTCGGCGGGGCGCCCGGCCAGCGCGTGCTCGACCCGCGGCCACAGCAGGCGCTCCCCCACGTCCTGGTGCATGCGGAGCTGGTCCTTGAGGTTGTCCCACCCGTCGCGCACGTGCGCGGCCCCGCCCTTGCCCGCCGCGACCGCCGCCGCGAGCCGGTCAAGGTCCCGGCGGAACGCGTCGTGCGCGGCGTGCATGAGGGTCTGGCAGATCGCGTCGCGCGACCGGGCCACGAAAGCTTCCATACCGATATGAGGGCCCGGCGGTCCCGAACGTGACACTCCCCGGCCCCGGAGAGACGCACCTCACACCCCCCGGACAGATGGTCAGGGTGCCGGTCGGCACCGACAGCGGCGCCGCATCGCCGCGCGCACCGAGGCCGCCGCGTCCCTCCCGCCGCAGGACGGCGATCGCCCGGTGGCCCCGCCGTCCCGTCCCTGCTCGTGGCCGCCCGCATCACCGCCGAGCACCTCCGCTTCACCACACCGCCGCCGTCACCCGCCCGGGCTCGCCCCGCATCTGGCCCCATCGCCAACGGCGCCACTCCGGGCTTCCTCCAGCTAGCCGAGCGAGGTGTCGCCGAGCGACTCAAGCAGCGTGCGCAGCGCTCCGGCCAGCCGCTCGCGGCCGGCCGGGTCCAGCGCGGCCAGGAGCCGGTCCTCGTTTGCGGCGTGCAGGGCGACCAGCTCGTCCACGAGCTCCAGGCCCCGCGGCGTCAGCCGGATCCGCACCGACCGGCGGTCGTCGGCGTCCCGGACCCGCTCGACGAGGCCCTTGGCCTCCATCCGGTCGATCCGGTTGGTGATCGCCCCCGAGGTCACCATCGCCGCCCGCAGCAGCGCCCCCGCCGTCAGCTCGTAAGGGGCGCCGTGCCGTCGCAGCGTCGCCAAGACGTCGAACTCCCAGCTCTCCAGCCCCCGCTCGGCGAAGAAGCCCTTCAGCTCCCGGCCCAGCAGCAGCTGCGCCCGCGAGATCCGCCCGACCACGCCCATGGCGGACACGTCCACATCGGGCCGCTCCCGCCCCCACTGCGCCAGAATCGCATCCACCGCATCCGCCATCGCCCCTCCGAACAATCTCAACATTGAGATTATTGGGAGCGGACCGCCGCCGCCACCGACCCGCCACCGACCCGCCGACGCGTCCCGCCCCTGGACGCCAGTCCGACCGCCGGCCTCCGCCGGGCTGCCCGGCTGCCGCGCGATATCGGAAAATGCGCTCGGGATCCGCCGCGAGGCTAAGAGCCTGTGAAGCCTCAAGTTCGGAGCACAGTCGACCTGTGTGCTCTCATCTGGCGCGCAGGATCCGGAAGCGATCGGTAGCCGCCGGATCTCGGTCGGCGACCTGGACCGGCGTCCAGGCCCATTGCCAGACGCTGATGCCCGGCCTTCGGGAGAACCGGATCTCCCCGCGGGTGCCTTCGACTGCGACGCGCGGCCAGAATTCGCCGGTGCACGGCCGGTTCGCGCCGTTCGAGCGCAGCACATCGGCGAGGACTGCGACCGTGTCGTAGCCCTCGAAGGCGACGAAGGAGGGCGCTTCGGCCAGCCGCTCGCGGAGGGCCGTCTCGACTCGTGCACCGAGGGGGCTGAGACGCTCGGGCAGATAGCGCAAGAACGGGATCGCGGCGCCGTCGTCGCCCAGCGATGTCGCCCATTCGGCGAACTCCGGTTGCCCGGCTGGAGCACCGATCGTGATCTCAGCGAGGCGCCGGTCGCGGCGGACGGATCTGACGATCGACACTGCCGGCTCCGGGTGGCCGACGAGAAGAAGAAGGGCCGTCGCCCCATTGTCGGCGAGTTCGTCGCACACGGCCGCGGGGGCGAGTGCGCTCATGTCGAGTTCGAGGACGGTCCCGCCGCGTGGCGCGAGGTGGTCCCGAAGGATGCGGGACCCGGACGCCCAGTAGACACTCGGCTCGGTTGCCACGGCGATTCGGCTGTGCCCCGCGCCGAGGAGGAAGTCCGCGTAGAATCGCCAGCCGTGGGACTGCGCCGGGGCGATACGCGCGACCCATTCCGTTGGCTTTTCGGTGAGGGCATCGAGAACCGCTGACGAGCAGAGGAACGGCAGGCCGAGGGCGTCGGCCCTGGTCGCGGCGGCGCGGGCGACGACGCTGTGGTACTCCCCCGCCAAGGCGGCCACGCCCAGGCGAGCCAATTCGTCCACGGCCGCCGCGGCCCTGCGTGGATCAGCCGCGGTGTCGCGGACCACGAGTTCGAGTGGCCTTCCGGCGATCCCGCCGGCGTCGTTGACTTCGCGAACCCCCAATTCGAGTCCGGCGAGCAGTTGCCGGCCTGCCGCGACCCAGCCAGGACGGGTCAGCGGAACGAGAGCGCCGATCCGGACGGACGATCCCTCAGTCCGCTCCGCCCCGTGCGGCGACGCTGGCGCATTCATGCGCCGGCGTCTCCCGTGCGGCGATCCGGCTGCAGCCTGCCCGGATCGCAGCGTGACACGGTCCGGTAGTACGCGTTCATCTCATCTCGCCGCGGCGGGCGCACCTGGGTGACCATACCGGACATTGCATCCATGACCACCGGGGCAGGCAACCGAATATCTGTTCGCTGAGCTGCCAGGCTTTGTGAAGCCGATGGGAAACCCCGCTACCGCTCACTCATGACTCGCGTCCTCCCGCGCGCGGGCATCTGTCCCGGGGGCAGACCCTCAGGAGTAGATGGTGACCTTCGGGCAACCCGGCATCATCGGCGCTCGACAGTACGGAACCACGCCGTGGCCTTCCGCGCCGCCGCCGCGGACCTCGCGCAGGCGAGTTCGTCCCGATCGTCCGACGCACGTTCCGGCTTGACGGCGCGTGCGGCATGGTTCGCCCCGGCCGGGCTGTCGGTGGTGTGAGACAGAGTTGTCATCATGGAAACGGGTCTTGGGACTGTGGTGGTCACCGGTGCGGCCGGGCAGATCGGGTCGGTGGTGCGGGCCGGTCTGCGCGGTGAAGCGGAACGACTGGTGCTCCTCGATCGAGTGGGCCTCGCCAGGCAGTCGCCGACCGAGGAGGTGCGGCAGCTTGATCTGCGCGACGCTGAGGCGGTGACTGCGGCCCTGGAGGGTGCGGATGCGGTGGTGCATCTGGGCGGTGTCCCGGATGAGGCACCGTTGTCAGACCTGCTGGACGGCAATGTCCGGGGGACGCATAACGTGCTGGAGGGTGCACGTCGGCAAGGGGTGGGGCGGGTCGTCCTCGCCAGCAGTAACCGGCTTACCGGCTTCTATCCGGTCTCGACGACCGTCACGCCCGAGATGCCGCCCCGTCCGGACGGTCTCTACGGGGTGAGCAAGGTAGCGGTGGAGGCTCTGGGACGTCTGTATGCGGACAAGTTCAATCTGTCCGTAGTGTGCTTGCGGATCGGGAGCTTTGAAGACGTGCCGACTGAGCGACGTCATCTGGCCACCTGGCTGAGCCCGCGCGACTGCCTCGGCTTCGTCCGCGCAGCTCTCACCGCCTCCGATATCAACTTCGCGGCCGTATATGCCGTTTCCGCCAATAAGCGCCGATTCTGGGACATTGAGGCCGGGGCGGCTCTGGGATACACACCTGTGGACGATGCGGAAGTCTTCGCACCGCGTATTCCGCCGGAAGGGGACGCGGCAGAGCACGATCCGCAGGGCGGCGTGTACGCCAGCCCGGAATACACGCTCCGATACATCTGAACGAGGCCAACCGCAGCAGTGAGGCACGCCAGTCGTGACCCGCGCGCACAGCGACCGGGTCGAGCACGACGACGTCACCGACGGTTGGACGCCTTGAAAAGGAGCCAGCCACCGCACCCGGGTGCTGGCCATCCTCGCCGTGGCCTCAGCCGTGTGGGTACTGGGCGAATTGGCCCGCGGCGGCGTCCCAGGGACGCACGGCATACGCACCGTCGTGCTCACCACGTTCGACATGGACGAGTACGTCGACGAGGCCCTGACCCTCGGGGCCGGCGGATTCCTGCTCAAGAGCAGCTCCTATGAGGAACTGCTCATCGCCGTCCGCGCCGCCGCGGGCGGCGACGGCGCGCTGAGCCCCAGCGTCGCCCGCCGCGTCATCGGCGGCTACGTCGCCCACCGCCGCTCCCAGCGCGTCGACGCCGCCGACTCGGGCCGGCTGTGCGAACTGACACCGCGTGAGCGGGATGTGCTGCGGCTGATCGGCCAAGGGCTGAGCAACAGCGAGATCGCCGCCGGCCTGGTGCTGTCCGAGCACGCCGTCCACAACCCCTGCAGCCGGATCCCGGCCAAGCTGGGGCTGCGCAGCCGCGGCCAGGCCGTCGCCTTCACGCGCCGTGTCTCCCTTTATCCGTACGGCGGACAAGGCACATCCGGAGAAGAGGGCGACCAGCTCTGGCGGTGTCACGCCGGTGTCCCACGGCGGCGTGCCGGCACGGTAGTACGCCTCCAGGCTGCTTCGGACCGCATCCTCCTGGTCGCGTTCGGTACCGGTCTGCACTGAGTCCGCACTCTGAGTGGTCATCGGCCTACTCACGGCTCCTCCAAGTTTCAAGTTGGACACTAGTGTCTAGCTCTAGAGATATACTCGCCTCATGGACACCGTCAAGCGGCCGGACAAACGCGCCGAGCGCTCGCGGCGCACCCGGGAGAAGGTCATCCAGGCGGCGCGGGAGCTGTTCGTCTCGCAGGGATATGGGGCGACGAGCCTGCAGGAGGTCGCCGACCGGGCGGGCGTGGCCGTTCAGACGGTCTACTTCGTCTTCGGCAACAAGCGCACACTGTTCAAGGACGTCGTCGACACGTCCATCGCCGGCGACACCGAGCCGGTCGCCACCATGGACCGTGAATGGTTCCACGCCGCGTGCGCCGCGCCCACCGCGGCCGACCAGCTGCGCGCGCACGTGCGCGGGACCAGCGAGATCCTCGGCCGGGTCGCCCCGATCATGCCGCTGATCGCGGCCGCCTCGGCCACCGACCCCCAGATCGCCGCGCAGTGGCCCGACGGCCCCGATCCGCGCTACACCGTCCAGCATGCGGCGGCCCGGGCGCTGGTCGGCAAGCCCGGCGCCCGCCCCGACGTCCACGTCACCATGGCCGCGGACCTGCTGTTCGGCCTGCTCAGCCCCCAGCTGTACCTGCTGTTCGTCCAGGACCGCGGCTGGTCACCGGACAGGTGGGAAGAATGGGCCTGTGCCACTCTGACCGCACAGCTCTGCACCACCCCTGAGGCAGACAGGGCACCCGACGGCCGTTCCCAGGGAGCCCCTGCTCCAAAGCACCCGTGATCCCCGCCCGGCTCTCCGGCCCCGCGTCGTCCCGAGTCGTTCTCGCCGGTCACACAGGAGATGCGGTTACCGCTGGACGTTTCCCACGAGAACGCCGCACCGTTGGCGTCCATGGCCGCGGGCACAGCGGTCCGCTGGGGCAACGGCGAGGTCGTCGTCCCTGGGGCATGGCGTCGCCCTCGCGTTCCTCGCCGGTCAGGCCCGACCACAGCCGGACCGTACCGCCACCGTTGTCACCGTATTCGTCGTGGGCGGAAACGAGCCGCCCGTCGGCGAGAAAGGTGATGGCGGTGGCGAAGGGCGCCGAGATGGAGGTTACGCGCTCACCGTCCAGGTCAGTGATCTCGATGCCGTCCAGCGAGGTGGTCGCCAGCAGTGCCGCCGCCCGATGGATGGCTCAGAATCCGATGGTTTCGCGGAGCAGCAGGACGGTGCCGCGTCCGGGTTGGTATTCCGCGTTGAGGATGAGAAGGCGGTTGATGGCGCTGGGCGCCCCATAGGCCTCTTGGGCGCGGGCGTTCTCCAGGGGCAGGCAGTGGTCTTCGACGCGGCGCAGCGCGACGTCCAGGTCGGGCACCACCTTCTGCGCCCCGACGATCCAGATCGCGCGAGCGGCGCCGCCGGAGTAGCTGGGCAACTGGCTGCCGCTGCCCGAGGCGACCACGAGGGAACCGGTCTCGGTGACCGCGTGGACGCTGCCCACGACGACGTCGGGGGCGGCGCACAGCCGCCGGATCTCGTCCATTTGAGTGGCGCGGTCCATGACAAGGATGCGCGCCTTGACGGCCTCGTATCGTCCGCTGCCGTTGATGTCCTCATCGATGCCGGACAGGCGGAGCGTCTCGCTGGCGCCGGTGAACACGCTCGCTCCGCCGGGTATCAGCTCCCTGACACGGGAACGCGCGGCGGCGGCGTCATCGAGGATCTCGACGGTGAAACCGTGCGCGGTCAGCGCGGCGGCCGCCCGCTCCAGACGCTGCCCGGACGCCGCACCGGCGAACGGTGTTTCCGGAATTGAGGTGGTCATGATGTGCCTGAGCTCCCATCTTCGCTGGACGATGTGTCGGTCTCACCAGTTCGACAACGCAGCCCTCACAAACGTGAGGCCGGCGCGTCACCTCACATTCCGGTGCGCTGTCTTGTCGAACTGGTGAAGACCGATGCGACAGAGGGAGCCGCCAGCGCCATGACCACCCGATTCGAGCCAGAACAGGGCCGGCCCGACCCGGGGCTGGACGCGATCATGGGCGAGCGGCGTCGCCTGATCAATCTCGCGTACCGGTTGCTGGGCTCGCTTGCCGAGGCCGAGGACGCCGTGCAGGAGACCTACACCCGCTGGTACGCCATGTCCCGGCGGCAGCAGGACGCCATCGCGTCTCCCGGAGCCTGGATGACGACGGTCGCCAGCCGCATCTGCCTGAACGTGCTCGGCTCGGCACGGGCCCGGCGAGAGACCTACGTGGGCGAATGGATCCCCGAGCCGCTCCCCGACGGCACCGTCGCCGACCCTGCCGACCGGGTCACCCTCGACGAGTCGGTCAACCTGGCCTTCCTGGTCGTGCTGGATTCGATGACCCCGGCCGAACGCGTCGCGTTCATCCTGCACGACGTCTTCTGCCACACCTTCGCCGAAGTGGCCGAGATCGTCGGGCGCACCCCGGCGGCGTGCCGCCAGCTGGCCTCCTCGGCCCGCCGCCGCATCCGGGCCTCGCAGCCGTCCGCGTCGACTCCGGCAGCCCGGCCCGCCGACGTCGTCAGGGACTTCAAGCAGGCTTGGGAGACCAAGGACATCGACGTCCTGATCGGCCTGCTCGACCCCGACGCCACAGCGATCGCCGATGGCGGCGGCCTCGCCACCACCTTCCTGCGCCCCATAGAAGGCGGCGAGCAGATCGCGCACGCCTGGGTCGAACTCGCCCGGCGCGCCCCCGGCGACATGGCCTGCCTGGAGCGGACGGTCAACGGGCAACCCGGTCTGGTAGCTCAGCAAGACGGCGTCATCGTGACGGTGTTCGCGTTCACCATCGTGGGCGGCCGGATCAAGCACATCTGGGTAGTACGCAACCCCGACAAACTCCGTCGCTGGACGACGGGCTGAGCAGCGAGCCCTTCGCATCTAGGGCGGCCTCTTCGGGCGATCAGCGTGAGCAGCCGTGCGACAGGCCCGGCGGGAACCCGGCCGGCAATCCGCACCGTCAGCGTCTGCTCGGCCAGCCGCAGAGCCCTTCTCGATGATCCGCCGAACCGCTCCCGGGTTCGGCGGTAGATCCAGCGGGAGTCTTGACTCCTGCCTGGTGTCGGTCTCCCCCGGTACCGGCTGTACCGCCAAGGTCGCCAAGAACGCCGACAGGGTTCGCGTCGACCTGACCGGGGCAGAACCGGCACAGCCGTGTTCTGCCCCGGCCGAGCCTCGCACCGATACTTGGGCTTACTGGAGCGACCACACCAGGACGAAGGAGAAATCCTGTCTCGTCCTGCGGTTCAGCGGGATCTGGCACAGGATCGTCGAAGGTCACGGTGGTCTGGAGGAGCCACGGATCCTCGGGAACCGGAGGTGCGTGGAGTTCCCAGCACCCGTCCCAATCGAGCGCGAACCGGTTGCGTCGGGCGATCAACGGGTCGAGAAGGGTATCCACGACGAGGGAAGGCGAGTTGGCCGAGTAACCGGCCAGAAGGTCAGCGGGCAGTGAGCGGACCGGGACGCGGTCGTGGACGGTGAGCTTGCCGGTCCGGCCACAGAAAACGCAGTTGACCAGGAGCCAGACGTCGAGAAGTTTGCCGTTGGCGTTGACGCGGAACCTGCCGTTGTCAATGGTGGCGCGGCCGGAAGGGCAGGCCACGCACCGGAGGGCGAGCAGAGGCAGGCGGGTGCGGCGCACCGCCCAGGGCAGCACGGTATGAGGACGTGAAGACATGATCTCTCTGAAGACCTGACGAAGAGCACGGAAAACAGAGCCGACGGCGTCGCCGGCGACCAATGCGCAGGGAAGTGTCAGGTCTAAAGAGCAGGCGGCGTCATGCGCGCGAGGTCCTCACGTAGGGGAGGGCCAAGGATAGGCGACCTCCCACAACAAGATCCACTCGTTTTCGCGCCCGCCGTCGGTAGGGGAATCCCATGTGCCGAGAGGGGCAGGGGTCGCCGAGATGTAGCGACAGTGCCGTGGGTGTGAAGCGGACGGCAGGAGTGTTCCTTGGTGCAGGGCCCGGTAGTGACCGCCGTCGAGCGCCGCCCGGGCGATGGGGAGCGTGGTGAGCGGCCGGTGCCTCTGGCTTGGTGGTGGCGGGGCGTCGGCTGATTGGTCATGATGTGACGGATGACCAATGTGCCAGTGGACCAAGAAGCCGTTGAGGTCGCTATCGCGAATGAGAGCGATCTCCCCGGGATCGTCGACATCATGAACAACGTGGCGGCAAGCTCGATCGCGACCTTCGACACCCGGCCGACCAGCGTGGCCGAACGACGCGCCTGGTTCGAGAGGTTCCTTCCGACGGGCCCTTATCGTCTCCTGGTCGCTCGGCGCGACGGTGAGGTGGTGGGATACGCGTGCAGTCAGCCCTACCGAGACCACGAGGCTTTCCGGGAGACCGTTGAGCTCAGCGTTGCGCTTGGTGCCGGTCGCCGAGGCCAGGGTGTGGGAACGTCGCTGTACCGCGCCTTGTTCGAGGTCATCGCCCACGAGCCGATCCATGCCGTCGTCGTGGGTATCGCCATGCCGAACGACGCATCGGTCGCCCTGCACCGGAAGTTCGGCTTTACAGAAGTCGGTACGTTCCACGAGTACGCCACCAAGAACGGCCAGTACATCAGCTCATTGTGGATGCAGCGACTTCTGTGATCGGGTCCTCACCTTGAATGTGGACACCTTGGAGACTGGATCTCGAGGTCAAGGAGAAGAGATGTCATTGATGGCGCCGGTGCTCTATTGGGAGGAGTTCTAGGACGACGCGGTGGCTGAACCGCTTCCGGTTCGTCGCCGACCATGCGGGCGCCCTCGGGGTGAAGCAGTTGTGCCGGGCGTGGCCCGAACGCCGCAGGCATGAAAACCTCGGCCACACCGCACCGAAGAACTACGAGAAGACCACAGCCACGCGTACCGGTCTGCCGGGGCTGGGGACACCGAGCTATGCCTCGACCTCATGGGTCCATGCCAGGATCTTGCCGTGCTCGGTGCCGACCGCGAACCGGTTACCGCCACCGGCCCAGCCTCCGCCGAGAAAGTAGTAGGTGCCCGGTTCCTGTGGTGTGAGTTCGGCCAGCAGCCGGCCGGACGGGTCGACCACGCCGACAGACCGGGTGAGCACGACGAGGGCGCAGGCGCTGCCGTCCCGGTTCCACCGGGCTGTGATCACCTTGCCGCCCTCGCTCACCTGGGCTCCGGTGCCGCCATCCAGGTCGAACAGGGCGGTGCGGGCGGCGTCGTCTCCGGTCATGAGGCGCCGCCCGTCCGGCGACAGCGCGGCGCACAGGACGGCATCCCCCTTCTCGTTGAGACATAGGTCGCGGATCCGGCGAAGCGGCGCCGCGTCGTAAACATCGATGGACCCCGCCCGCCCGACAGCAAGCGTGGCGCCATCAGGTGAGACATACGCGGCGAGGCACCCGGCAGTGCCGTCCAAGGTCTGGTCAGGGCTGTCGACCTCGAGCAGGTCGGGGTCGTCGACACCGCCCACGTAGAACCGGTCTCCGGCGGCGACCACGAACCGGGAGCCGGACGCTGTAGCCGCCACGTCGAGCACCGACGTGTCGGACTTGATCCGCCACTGACGGATCGGCGCCGTCCACTCCCCCGGCCCATCGAGTCGGTAAAGCTCGACCGTGTCGAAGCGAACCGCGAGCACGCGGCGATCGGTCAGGCCGACCAGGGCGACCGGCGGCAGGTCGTCGTCGATCTCGTACGTGTCGACCTCGCCGGTGTCCAGGTCCACGACGGCGAGGTGCCCGCCGTCGCCGAGCACCGCGACGGGCGCATCCGGCAAGAGCGTCGTGGCTCTGCATTCGTCCAGCCCTGTGACCGGGGCTGACGAACATCGGAACGAAAAGTCCCGCTAACGGCTCTGTCGGTCGGGGCCTCGATTTGGCACCGGTTTCATGCCCTTGACCGCCGGCGGCCGGTGCACGGAGGTGAGGGGGTTCAGCTGTTCTTGAAGGGGTTGAGGGCGCGTCCTGCGAGGTAGCTAGCTCAGGCGGATGGGCAGGGGTTTCATGGCGGCGGCGTTGATCTTGTTGACGAGGCCGGGGATGCACACGGGTTTGCCGTTCTGGACGGCTTTCCAGCCTTCGGCCACGACGGCTTCGGGTTGCTGCCACAGGATGCGGGGGAGGTGGTTGGCTTTGTCGCGGGTGCCCATGACGTCGTGGAATTCGGTGTGGGTGAAGCCGGGGCACAGGGCGGTGACGTGGATGCCGTGCGGTTTGAGTTCCATGTCGAGGGCCTGGGAGGTGTTGAGGACGTAGGACTTGATGCCGGTGTAGAGCAGGCTCGCGGCGGGTGGTGCGAACGCGGCGACGGAGGACAGGTTGACGATGCGGCCCCAGTGGCGTTTCTTCATGCCGGGGATGACCAGGTGGGCGAGTTCGGTCTGGGCGGTCACCATCAGCTGGATCTCCCCGGCCAGGATGTCCCAGGGGGTGTCGGCGAACGCGGACTTGCCCGATAGTCCGGCGTTGTTGATGAGGACGTCGATGTCCAAGCCCTCGGCGTCGGCGTAGTCCATGATCGCCTTGGGGGCGGCGGGGTCGGTGAGGTCGGCGCCGAACACCCCATAGTGCCGCCCACCGTGCTGCCGGGTCAGCTCCGCGGCCAGCTCCTGGAGGCGGTCGGTGCGGCGGGCGACCAGCAGGAGCTGGTAGCCGCGGGCGGCGAGGTGGCGGGCGAACGTGGCGCCGATGCCGGCGGAGGCACCGGTGATGAGCGCGGTGCGGGGGGTGGTCACTGGGGGGTTCCTTCGGTCGCGTGGGGGGTGGTGATGGTGAGGGGGCTGCTGCCGGGGAGCCGGGTGATGAGGTCGGCGCCGAACAGGGTCGCGGGCGTGTGCGCGCCGGGGCGGGTGGTGGGGACGGCGAGGAGGTCGGTGACGGCGGTGAGGGCGCCGTCGATGGTGAGCCGGTAGGGGTTGGCCGTGGTGATGCGGGCGGTGGCCCGCCGGCCGGCCGCGTCGGTGGTCTCGCCCCACACGTAGGCGGTGCCGGTGGCCCGTTGGTTGGCGTCGGGGCCTTTCACCGTCTTGTCGATCAGCTTGTGTGCGGCGGCGCGGACACCGGGACGGGCCAGCAGCCCGGTGAACCGCCTGCTGATCTGGGTACAGCGGATCAGCAGGAAGGGCATCGGGATGTAGACCTCGATGTTGGGGATCGCGGTGCTGTGGTGGGCGCCGTGGAGGTCGGCGGCGGGGAAGGCGAGAGCGGGTTTGGTGCCGTTGCCGAAGTCGATGCGGGCGGTGCGTCCGCCCAGCGGGGTCGCGGTGATCCGGCCGTCGATGCGGGCGCGGCCTCCGGCGGCCATCCCGTCCAGGATCGTCTTGACGGTCCCCGGGGACAGCGCCAGCGGCAGGTCGAACCCGAGCCGCAGACCGGTGGCCTCGGGCATGGCCTGGTGGAGGGCCGCGGCGAGGCAGTCGGTGGGGATGACGTCGAAACCGACTCCGGGACAGACCACGACACCAGCAGCGCGGGCCAGGCCGTCGATCTCGCGGGCGTAGGCGAAGACGTCCATCTCACCGGTGATGTCGAGGTAGTGGGTGCCGGTGCGCACACACGCGTCGATCATCGGGGCCGCCGTCACCGAGAACGGCCCGGCGCAGTGCAGCACCACGTCGATCCCGGACAGCTGCGTGTCGGCGTCGCGCAGCTCGAAGATCCGGCACTCCAGGCCCAGGTCCTCGGCCAGCGGCTTGACCGCCGTGGGGTTCCGGCCGGCGAGGACCGGTTCCAGGCCTCTCTTGCGGGCCTCCCGGGCGATCAGCTCACCGGTATAGCCGTTGGCGCCGTACAGCAGCCACCTCGTCACTGGGCGGCTGCCTTTCGGCCGGGCAGTTCACGCGGGCCGGGGGTGAAGCCGCGGCGGGCTGCGCCGATGTCACCGCGGTAGGCGCCGACGGGGCCGGTGAGCAGGAAGGGCAGCGGGACGCGGCGCTGACGTGCGGTGAATCCCCAGGTCCCGATGCCCAGGTAGACGCCAGGTGCCGCGCGGCGGACCTCGTCGACCATGTTGATCGCCCCGCACGCCGAGGCGTAGGCGCGGTAGATGAGCGTGTAGGCGGGACGGCCGTCAAAGCGCGACGGCGCGATGAGAGTGTCCATCGCATAGCGCTGCCGGACGCGGCCGAACTGGCTGAAGGTGTTGTAGCCGCGCCCAGTCTCGCCGTCGACGGGCCGGAACGCCTTGCACAGCCACGGCGCGAGCGGATTCGACACCGTGCCGCGCCCGGTCACCGAGGCGAACACGCCGGGCTGGGCCAGCAGCCGGGCGGTGTACTCCCCGTCCATCTCCTCGATGGACGGGGCGGGCAGCGTGGCGAAGAACGCCAGCAGCTCGGTCGTGTCCAGCCCGAGCAGCTCGGCAGCCGCATGGTCGGTCTCCATGAGGGGTCCCACCTCAATTCTTGAATGGCCCTCAAGAAACCTAGCGCCTTCTTGAGGGTCGTTCAAGATAGGGTGTGGGGGTGCCCCGGAACCGACGCCCCCAGGACCGCGAAGAGAAACGCGAGGAGATCCTCGCCGCCGCCCAGCGGCTGTTCATCGACGACGGTTATGAGTCGGCGTCCATGGGCCAGATCGCCAAGCACGCCGGCGTCACCGTCAACACGATCTACTGGTACTTCCGCGACAAGGACGACCTGCTCATCGCCGTCCTGGACCGCCTGCTGGCTGAAGCCCTCACCCAGTACGCGACCATCGCCGACCGGCCGCTGGGCGACCGGCTCCTGTGGGCCGTCGACCAGCTCGAACGGCTGCACGGCCTCGTCAACACCGTCCACACTCGCGCCCCGGCCTCACCCGCCGTCCACGCCTGGCACACCGGCTTCCACGAACTCGCCGACGCCCTGGTCGCCGACGACCTCCGCAACGCCGGCGCCGCCGACGCCGACCTCCCCGCCATGACCGCCATCGGCACCTTCGTCATCGAAGGCCTCCTCACCCACCGCCGCGACGACGCCGACAAACGAGCTGTGATCGACCTCCTCGTCCACCAGCTCACCACCGTGCCGACCCGAACCTGACCGCAAGCCATCCCGCTGCATCTCGCGTGCCCGCATCGCAGCGGCGAACGGTGGCGCGTCTCCGCTCCCGGCGGGGGTGTTGAGAACCGTTCGATTTACAACACCCCGCTCGAAGTCCTCTTCACGAACCGCCCACCGGGCGCGCATGTGTCGGGAAACGTGTTGAGAAGTCGGGGTGTTCAACAACTCCAACGGGACCGTTTTCCCTACACTTCCGCAGTGTGACGACGCTGCCCGACGGCTCCGAACCCTCCGCGGCGATCCGCCAGGCCGACGACCTCCTCGGCGCCGAACCCGCGATCCTCACCGGCGCGCTCGTCGGCTACGCCCGGGTCTCCACCAAGGACCAGCGGCTCGACCGACAGACCCTCGCGCTGGAAGCCGCCGGCTGCATCCGGATCTTCGCCGACAAGAAGTCCGGCAAGGACACCGAACGCGAAGAACTCGCCAAAGCCCTGGACTACCTGCGGCCCGGCGACACCCTCGTCGTCCCGAGCCTCGACCGGCTCGCCCGCTCCCTGCAGGGCCTCATCACGATCGTCGCCGACCTCCGCCGCCGCGGCGTCGGGTTCCGATCCCTGAAGGAAGCCCTCGACACCACCACCCCCGGCGGCCGCCTCGTCTTCCACGTGTTCGCCGCCCTCGCCGAGTTCATCCGCGAGCTCATCATCGAAGGCACCAACGAGGGCCCGGCCGCCGCCAAAGCCCGCGGCGTCCGGCTCGGCCGGCCGCCCGCGATGACGCCCGAGCAGGTCCGGCACGCCCGCGCACTGCTCACCCAGCCCTACGCGACCATCTCCTCGATTGCCCGGCTCCTGGGCGTCAGCCGCTCCACCATCTACAAATACGTGCCCGAGCTCAAACCGACCGGCATCCAGCAGATCGAGCCCGACGTTCCCGAACCACGCCCCGAACTCACCGAGCACTAACAAGCGCCCTCTGACCTGCACCGATCCCAGCCCGAGCGACATCGGAACGGAAAGTCACGCTAACGAGCCCAACCAGCTGCCCTTAGCGGGACTTTTCGTTCTGATGTTCGTCACCCCCGTGACGTACTCGCGCAGCACGAACCGGCCCCGCTCGAATGTTGCGCTATCAAGATCATATGAGCTCATGCGGGCCATCATGACCCACGTCGATCGCCGCTGCATGAACAATGCGACGAGACGAAGCGAGCGCAGCCCACACCCGGTGTTCCTGTGGGCCGTCACGATCTGGCTGGACGGGACCCGGCTCCCTCGCCTCGAGGCACGGGCTGGCAATCGGAGGGACTGTACGGTTTTCGGTGTAACTCCTGATCAAGGAGTGACACCTGATGATGACTGAAGTGAAGACGGAGGCCGTGGTGGCCGAGCCCGACGAGAAGCGCGGTCCGGTGGCCGTGGTCGA
>NZ_JAXCEJ010000005.1:0-333826 GCF_041463665.1 Actinomadura chokoriensis | reverse complement strand
AACGCCACCGCGTCGGCCTTGAACTCCTCGGAATAGACCTTCATCCCCACACGGGACCCCTCTCACCCCCAGATCTCCATGATCCAGGGCGCTCAAGGTGTCCACACCTCGGGGGGAGAGCCCGAGCCCACCTCGCCCGCCTATAACTACGCCTCGCGGCTTGACCCACTTCCCCTGAATCGCCACCAGGGTCGAACAGGCCTGGGAGCTGTTCTAGTTCCGGGTGCAGCCAGGGCAGCCACCTGCTGCCCCGGAACCGCCAGCCGAGCCGCCTTGACTCCCGGGCTGATCGCAGGCGCCGTGATGGTGGCGACCCTGCGAACGTCTAACAATTGTTGTACGCTAGGTCTATGAGCGTCGGATTCCGGCCCACCGAAGAAGACCTCCGTGTCATCGAAGCCAATCGTCACAAGGACGAGAAGACCAGTGACGTCATCCGTCGCGCATTGCGGTTGCTGGACCGCGAGGCATGGGAAGAACGCGCCCGAGCCGACATGCACCGGCTGAGGACCGAAGATCTGTCCGCTGAAGCGGATGCCTGGGAGTACGACGCCGACGGCAACATCCGGATCACCGGTACCGGCCTGACCGTTCCGGCAAGGTCGCAGGATCACGCATGATCCGGGGAGCGGTCTATCCGGTGGACCTGGGTGATGCAAAACGTGGCCACGAGCAACGGGGGCGGCGCCTCGGGCTCGTCATCAGCATCGAGCAGAACGTCTGGTCCACGGTGACCATCATCCCTACCTCGACCAGCGCCCAAGCATCGGTCTTCAGGCCGGAGGTCATCGTCGCCGGGCGGGAAACCAAGATCTTGATTGATCAGATCCGTACCATCGACGTCATGTACGTCGTCGGCGAAATCGTTGACTACCTCGCGCGGGATGACCTGGCACAGGTCGAGCATGGCGTGTCGCGTTACTGCGGCCTTCTGCGTTGACCTGTGCCGCTCGGAAAAACGGTCCATGGCGGCTCGTCGTCGGCTCGGCGGTTCCGAAACTGATCGGCACGCAACGGCATTGTCCGACATGAAAATCGGGCTCGATGCGGACGAGCTAACACAGAATGACCCCCAGAACACCATCCTGATACGACAATTTCAGACTTTTAATCCGTAGGTTGTGGGTTCGAGTCCCACCCGACCCACCATCTCTGACCAGAGCAAACGCGAGATTGCCCGGTTTGTCCACCGCCCGCCATGCCCCGGTTCGTCCCCGTGGCGGCTCGATGGCGGCTCAGCGGCTCGATCCGGGCCCTGCATCCGCGCTGGTAGCACCCCGAAACCGGGTACTCGTCGCCCGCTCAAGCCGGTCATGTCGCCCACAGAGCCGGCGGCCAGGGCCGCCAGAGCAGTCAGCAATGCACTTTCGGCGGCGTGAATCCGCAGGCTCGCATCCCGGCGCAGGCGGCAACATCGAGCGCTCCACAGGCCATCGTCGCCATCGCCCGCTCCATCCTCGTCATCACCTGGCACCTGATCAACGAACCTGACACCCACTACCAAGAGCTCGGCGCCGACTGGTACCAACGTCATCTCAACCCCACCCGCAAAACCCGCGACCTCGTCCGCCAACTCCTCGGCCACCAGGTCACCCTCGAACCCGCAGCCTGACCACACCCGACAACCGTTCCGCCCCACAGAACGGGCACTGCCGCATGCCCGGCTCAGGGTGGTTTTCCGTTCAGCATCCCGCGGGAGGCCGGCCGGTGGCATCGACGTCACCTACGACGTGCCGGTCCAGGCCAGGCCGCCGGCCGGCGCGGTCGACGTCCCCAGGGGAGATGCCCGGTCCGTGACGCCGCAGGGCGCGGCAGCGCTGTTAGGGGTGCACGCGCCGCTTGAGGCGCGGCGGATTCTCCATGCCGGCGGGAAACCCGAATGCCCGAGTGGTGCAGATTGCGCTAACTTGCACGGTTCCCCCTTTCGATGATGGAGAGCATGATGACGTCACGTCCGTCCCCTCGCCTTCCGCGGATCGTCGCGACCGTCGCGGTGTCCGCGCTGCTGCTGAGCGCCGCGGCCTGCGGGTCCGAGAAGGGCCCGGGGGCGTCCGGGAGCACCTCGGGGTCGCCCACCGCGGCGTCGCCGAGTGCCAGCGCGTTCGCGGGCAAGAACCCGAACCAGATCCTGCAGGAGGCGCAGACCGCACTGCGCGGCGCCAAGTCGTTCCGGGTCGCGGGGGTCATGTCCAGCGACGGCGAGACCGTCAAGATCGACCTGATCACCGACGGCACCCGGGCCAAGGGTGTGCTGACCGTGCCGGTAAAGGGCAGCAGCGTCACGATGCAGATCATCAAGGTCGGGTCCCAGTACTACTTCCGCGGCCGCTCGCTGTGGCTGAAGGCCGGCAGCCCCGCGCTCGCCAACCGGATCGGGAACCGGTGGGCGCTCGGCAACGCGCAGATGACGCTGCGGTTCTCGATCTTCACCACGCCCGCGGGGTGGGCGAAGTTCCTCGACCCGGACGGGTCGATCACCCGGGAGGCCGACGCCACCGTCAACGGCAAGCCCGCGGTCACCCTGAAGGACGACTCCGAGGGCCTGCTGTGGATCTCCGCACAGGAGCCGCACTACCCGCTGCGGCTCGGCGGGGGCGATGCCTCCGGCGGCGGCAGTCTGAACTTCACCTACGACGCGCCCGTCAAGGTCGCGGCGCCCAGGAACGTGGTCGATCTGTCCAAGGGGGCCGCGGGGCTCTGACGTCAGGTCCCGGAGGGAGCGGTGGCGGCGTCAGGGCCGTGCCGCGGCGATCATGGCGTCGGCGAGGGTGACCTGGCTCCGGCGCGGGAAGGCCAAGGCGGTGGCACGGCCGAGCCCGCAGGCGCGCGGCCGTCCTTCTGGTACCGGCTCCGGCTGGTCCGGGGGAAGTCGTGAAGTCCGCTGAAGCCGAACCCCGCCCTTGTCAGGTCGGCGCCGGTCAGGTCGGCGCCGGAGAAGATGTTGAAGGCGAACGGGCCCTGTCTCAGGATCCCGATGACCCTCGCCGTTCCGCCGGGACGCGCCACCGGCTCATGCGTCTCGAAGGCGGCGGCGTCCTCCCTGGCAGTGGCGAGTTCCGCGGCGAGTTTCTCGTCGTACGGATACATTTCCGCCACCGCCTCCGTCATCATCAGGCGGATGCTCAGCAGCTTCAGCGCGTTGTCCCGATCGCCGTCGCGCTTGGCCAGACCGGCGAGGCGCTGGAAGGCCAGGCCGGCTTCGATGGCCGTTTCCGGGGCTCGTATTCGCCTGGAAGAGCCGGGCACGGATCTCAGAGCACTCGGACCAGATCTCGTATTCCTTGTCCTTGTGCTCGGGCAGATCGAGCGCGCGGTGCACCTCGCCGAGGTGCTGCAACGAGTTGGCGAGCCGCTGGTCCGCTTCGATGAAGGTCGGATGCTCCGCCGCCAGCTCGTGGTAGATGTCGACGGCGACCGCGAGCACCGCTTCGGCCGCCACCGGCTGGCCGTCGGCGAGCCGAGCCTGGCCGCAGGTGTCGTGCGCGGCGCCGAGGCAGAACCTGGCCTCGTCGCGCTGCGGGTGGGTGGCGGCCCACTCCTTGACGGCGGACAATGATCGTTCGGCCACCTCGCGCGCGGCGCGCGGGAAGCCGTGTCGCACCAGCATGGCGACCAGGTGATCACGGATCTGACGGTGATGGCCGTGGTCGGCCGTCACGTACGGCGCGATCTCGCCCAGCAGCGCCATCCCCGCATACTCGGCGTCCGTCTCCAGGCTCTTGACGATGGCGAGGACGAAGGCACCACGCCAAGGTCCGCGCGCTCGGCGAACAGGGCGACGCCACGCTCAAGCGCTGGCACATCCTGCAAAAGGCCCGCTGCTCGCCCAGCCGCCTGACCGCCATCCGTCCAGGCCACCTCACTCTCCACCACCAGGCCAAATGAGGTTGGAATCAGCTCAGTATTGGCCTGGTGGGCTGTCCCAGCCGGAAACGAACCATTGGACTTCTCCGGTGGCCGGGTCGTACAACGGCCGGTTGAGGGTGCCGATGTTGCCTCCGTAGATGTGGATCCCGACGGTGGGCTCGTCGCCGACGGCCGCGACGGCATGGACGTCGTCGTCGGTCGTGCAGCATACGGTGACCTGCCCGCGTTCCCACACGCGCTCACCGGCCGGCCTCAGGGCCCTCGGCTCGGATGCCACGGGCTTGAGATAGCGGGTCTCGCGTTCGGCCCCCGCGTAGATTCCGGCGACGCCCCATGTCTGGTGTCCGTGGACGGGTGTGTGCTGACCCACATCCCAGACGACGCACGCCAGTGACCAGCTGTCGTCGGGAGCGATATAGAGGGGGTAGTTGACATGGTGTTCGTTCGACGGTCTGGTGAGTTCCGGCGGGAGCCGGTAGTCGCCGGCCAGCAGCTCGGACAACCGCTCGGAGATCCGCTTGGTGATCTCGTGCTCGTCGTCGATGGTGCTGACCAGAGACGTCACGTCTTTGATGAAGGTTTCCATGGTCTGCCTCCTACAACCCGATTGCCTTCGCGGTCATCGGCGTTTGGCGGTGAAGGTCAGGTGGGTGACACCGGAGGGGGTGGAGACCGCTTCGATGTCGTAGGCCTCTTCCAGGGATTCCAGGCCGTCCCAGAGCCGGACGCCGCGGCCGAGCAGGAGCGGGACCTGGACCACGTGCATGTGGTCGACCAGGCCCTCGATGAGGAAGTCGCGTACCACCGAGGGCCCGCCGCCCAGCCGTATGTCCTGGCCGCCGGCCGCCTCGCGGGCCGCGTTGAGGGCTTCGGCGGGCGAGGCGTCCAGGAAGTGGAACGTCGTGCCGCCCTCCATCTCGATGGAGGGCCGGGGCCGGTGGGTGAGCACGAAGACCGGGGTGTGGAATGGCGGGTTGGGTCCCCAGGCGCCCTTGTAGTCGAGGTCGTCCTGCCAGCCGGGCGGGCCGAACTTGCCGGCGCCCATGATCTCGGCGCCGATGCCGGTGCCGTGCATCGCGGCGAACGCGTGGTCGGCACCGAGACTGCCGCCCCGGGCGCCGCCCATCTCGTGCCAGAAGCGGGTGGCGAACATCCACTCGTGCAGGCGTTCACCGGCGTGCCCGAACGGGGCGTCGGCGGCCTGACCCGCGCCGGTACCGAAACCGTCCAGCGAGATCGTGAAGTTTTGAACACGAACATCGGACATCCAGAGCGCTCCTTGGATCCGTCGGCACCGCCCTCCGGCACCGGTCACCAGAAGGTCGGAGCCGACCGGGCCGTCTCGACACGGTACGTCGCACTTCACCGCGATACCGCGATGTCGCCATCGGGCGTCATGCAGCAGATGCGTCAACTGACCCGATCAAACCACCAGGCGGCTTCAGATCGGCTTCATATCGCCTCACCACAGCTCCCCGCTCCCGCAGATGTGGCGGATCCGGGTCGGCAGGAGCGGTAGGGCGGCGAGGTCCTAGCCGGAGGCCCTGGTCGGTACCAGCCGGGCGTGCACAATTCTCGGCAGATCGCGGGCAACGCTGCACCGGCACCGCAACCCGCGACCGCCACGCCACGGCCCGCGCCGACCCTTTCATCACCCGGCCGCACTGGCCGAGGACGAGCGTGAACAGGTGCTGGCGGTGCTGGACTCGCCGCGGTTCGCCGACAAGTCCCCGGCCCAGGTGTGGGCGGTCCTGCTGGACGAGGGCACCTACCTGTGCTCGCAGGCCACGATGTATCGGCTGCTGCGCGAGCGCGGGCAGGCCGGCGAGCGGCGCGCCCAGGCGGTCCGCCCGGCCATGGTCAAGCCCGGACTGCAGGCCGACGGCCCCGACCAGGTTCGGAGCTGGGACATCACAAAGCTGAAAGGACCGGTGCGCGGCGTCTACTACGGAGGGCGGCCCAGCCTACGAGGGCGCGGCCGCCGCCCGGGGGCGGGAAAACCTGTTGGGGGCCGGGCCGGTGGTCTCCTACGATCGGCGGCATGGTCTGTTTCATGAAGAGCGCGGTCCTGAGGACCGGGCACGCGGTCTCGGCGAGGCTGCGTGAGGCACGTCCCGTCCTGGACCGGCCGATGGCGCGCGTTCTCGCCTGACTTTTGCCGGCGGGGCCGTCTCAAGGTCCCCGCCTTCTTCGCTGCGCGGCTGCGCGGCGGCCTTACGAGGTCGTGCGCGCTCGTCGGCGTTCCCACCCGCGGTCCAGGGCTTTCGAGCGTCCATGACCACCTCGGACGGGCCCGGCCGCGCCTCGAACCGCCTTCGGCCGGTCACGCGTGCGGTGATGCCGCCTCGCGCGTGCCCGCGGTGCCTCTGGTGCCCGTCCGGCCGGCCCCGTCGGGGCCGGAAGCCGAGGACGGCGACCCTGAACCAGCACCATCGCGGCGGCCCGCGCGCGAACGCGCGGCGCACGCTGTCGCAGAACTTCTTGTCCGATTCCGCGGCGATCGCCCGCTACGCCCGCGCCGCCGTGCCCGCGCCCGGAGCGCTGATCGTGGAGGCCGGGGCGGGCGACGGCCGGATCACCGCCGCGCTGGCCACCCGCGCCGGGCGTGTCGTGGCCTACGAGATCGATCCGCGGCTGGCGGCGCGGCTGCGCGCGCGGTGCGCGGCGCTGCCGAACGTGCGGTGCGTGACCGGCGACTTCCTGGCCGCCCGCCCGCCGTCGGGCCCGTTCCACCTGGCCGGGAACATCCCGTTCGGCGCGACGTCGCGGATCGTCGGCTGGGCGCTGGAGGCGCCGGGCCTGGCGTCAGCGACGCTGATCACGCAATTGGAGTACGCGCGCAAGCGCACCGGCGGGTACGGGCGGTGGTCGCGGCTGACCGTGCGGACCTGGCCGGAGTTCGGCTGGGAGCTGGGCGGCCGGGTCCCGCGGGGGCTGTTTCGGCCAGTGCCGCGGGTGGACGGCGCGGTGCTGCGGCTGGCGCGGCGGCCGCGTCCGCTGCTGCCGCCGGCGGCGATGGGCGACTACCTGCGCTGCGTCGACCTGGGGTTCACCGGCAGGGGCGGTTCGCTGCGGGCGTCGCTGTGCTCGGCGCATCCGCGGCGCCGGGTGGACGCGGCGCTGGCCGCGGCGGGGATCGCGCCCGGCGCGCTGGTCGCCGACGCCCATCCCGACCAGTGGATCGTGCTGGTGCGCGTCCTGACCGGCCGCTGAGCCCGCACGCCCTCGCACCGGCCCCGCTTCAGGCGGGGTCGGCGGGCGGCATCTCTCCGGTCAGGTGCTCGCGTACTCGGGGTTGACGATGGAGGGCACTGGTCTGCCCTCCAGGAAGTCGACGATCTGGCGGGCCGCGCGACGGGGCAGTTCCTCCAGGGAGTCTGGTGAGTACCAGGCGGCGTGAGGGGTCAGCAGCACGCCGGGGGCATGCCGGAGCGGGCTGGCGGCGGACAGCGGCTCCTGTTCGAACACATCGAGCGCCGCCGCGGCGACATGGCCGGACGCCAGGGCTTCGGCGAGCGCCGTTTCGTCGATCAGCCCGCCCCGGCAGGTGTTCACGATCCGCGCGCCGGGCCGCATCCGGGCCATGGTCTCGCCGTTCAGCAGGCGCCGGGTGAGGTCGGTCAGCGGCACGTGCAGGGTGACGATGTCGGCGACGGCCAGGGCCTCTTCCAGTGGCGAGGGCTCGTGACCGGCCGCCCGGACGGCCGCCTCCTCCACGTTCGGGTCGTGCACGACCACGCGGAACCCGAGGGCGCGGGCGTGCTCGGCGACGAGCGAGCCGATCCGGCCGAAGCCGATGACGGCCACGCTGGCCCGCGAGGGACGCAGCGCGCCGACCCCGTCGCCGGTCGCCGACCAGCGGCCGTCCCGCACCGCCCGGTCGAGGACGGGCAGCCGCCGCGCCAGCGCCATGACCATGGCGATGGTGTGGGCCGCGACCTCCTCGACGCAGTAGTCGGGGGTGTTGGCCACGGCGATCCCGCGCGCGGTGGCGCCGGCGACGTCGATCATGTCGTGACCGATCCCCAGGCGGCTGACGAAGCGCAGCCGGTCCAGCCGGTCCAGCACCGGTGCGGTGATCGGTGCCCACTGCACCAGCAGCGCCGTCGCGTCCCGGGCCGCCCTGGCGACCTCCTCGGCCGAGCGGCAGGAGGCGCGGCGCACCCGCAGGCCGGCCGCCCCGAGGATCTGCTCCGGCGCGTCACCCGGCAGGTCGGAATCGGTGACGACCACCAGCGGCGGCGGCTCAGCCATCACCGTCCCCTCCGTCCAGCGTGCCGCGCAGTCGTTCGGTGGCCAGCTCGATGTGGCGGGTCATCTCCGCACAGCCGGTCTCGGCGTCGCCGCTGACAATCGCGTCCAGCAGCTCGTCGTGTGAGGCGGCGTGCTCTTCGAGCGCCTCGATCTCCAGCGCCGCCGTCGCGGCACGCAGGAACGCGCCGATCCGGCCGCCCAGCCCGGTGACGACCTCCCCCAGCATCCGGTGGTCGGCCAGCTCCCACAGCCGTTCGTGGAAGCGCTGGTCGAGGTCGAACACCCGGCGGAAGTCGCCGCGGGCGGCGGCCTGCCGCATCGACGCGACCACGCGGCGAAGCTCCTTCTCCCCCGTCGCGGTGAGCCTCTCCTGGACGCGGGTGACCACGAAGCGCTCCAGCACGATGCGCAGCGAGGAGAGCTCCTCCAGTTCCCTGGGCGTCAGCGTGGCCACCCGCGCCCCTCGGCGAGGCGCGCGCTCGACCAGGCCCTGATCGGTCAGCCGGACCAGTGCCTCGCGGACGGGGATGTGACTGACGCCCAGTTCGGCGGCCAGCGTCCGCTCGACCAGACGGGCACCCGGCGGGTAGCGGCCCTCGTGGATCGCATCGCGGATCCGCCCTGTCACCCGGTCGGTGAGGCTGTCGTCGGTAAGAGGCTGGAGCTTCATGTCCGAGATGCTATAGCATCTAGCATTGAGGGACTTGCTAGATGATATAGCGTCCGGCGTCGGCGTTGTGGCGCCAGTGAAGGCGGAGGGGCATGCGGATCGCTCAGGAGCGCAGGGCGTTGGTCACCGGAGGCGCCTCCGGATTCGGGCGGCGGATCGCCCGGCGGCTGCACGAGGCCGGAGCCTCGGTGGCGGTCGTCGACATCGACGGAGGGCGGGTCAAGGAAACGGTGGACGGCCTCGGAGACCGGGCGCTCGGCATCACCGCCGACGTTCGCTCGGCCGAGGAGATACGCGCGACGGTGGAACGGGCGGTCGACGACTTCGGCCGGTTGGACACCCTGGTCGTCTCGGCCGGGGTCTTCCACGTCGGCACGCTGGAGGAGACCGGCGAGGACGACTGGGACCGCACCCTGGACGTCAACCTGAAGGGCGCCTTCCTGACCGTCAAGGCCGCCGCGGCGGCGCTGCGCGAGTCCGGCAGAGGACGGATCGTGACGATCGGCTCCGACTGCGGCCGGCGCGGGTTCCCTGGCCAGATCCCCTACGTGGCGTCGAAGTTCGGGCTCATCGGGCTGACCGAGTCGGTGGCGGCGGAGCTGGCGCCCTCCGGTGTGACGGCCAACTGCGTCTGCCCGGTCGCCTGCCCCACCACCGGGATGGGGCGGGAGGTCATCGGCTGGAAGAGCGGGCGCAGCGGCCTGTCGGCCGAGCAGGTCATGGAGGCGACCGCCGCCACCAACCCGCTCGGCCGCAACGCCACCGAGGACGACGTCGCCGATGCCGTCCTCTTCTTCCTCTCCGACCACGCGGACTTCCTCACCGGTGTCACGCTCGACGTGGACGGCGGCGCCCGCCTCGGCAGCATCCCCGGGCCCCGGTGACATGGCCGACCTGCCGCTCGTCGACACCCACGTCCATTTCCACGACCTCGGCCATCCGCGGCTCCGTTACCAGTGGCTGGAGCCGGACGCGCCGCACGATCCGGTCGTCGGCCCCGACGAGGCGATCCGGGCACGCCGCTACTGGGCCGACGACTTCATCGCCGAGACCCGCTTCCACAACGTCCACAAGGTCGTCCACGTCCAGGCCGCCATCGGGACGGACGACCCCGTGGAAGAGACCCGCTGGCTGCAGGCGTTCACCGACCGGCTCGGCGTCCCGGACGGCATCGTGGGCTACGCCGACCTCACACGACCCGACGCCGCCGAGACGCTGGCAAGGCACGCCGAGTTCCCGAGCCTCCGCGGGATACGCGACCTGCGCTACGACGGCTACCTCACCGACGAGTCGTGGCTGCGCGGCTACGCCCTGCTGGAACGCCACGGGCTGGTCTGCTGCGACGATCCGCTGCTGGAACAGTTCCCTGACGCGCGGCGGCTGGCCGAGCGCGTTTCCGGCGTCACCCTGTGCATCGATCACGCGGGCTATCCACGCCACCGTGACAGCGAGTACTTCCGCATGTGGCGGGACGCCATGCACGACATCGCCAAGGCCCCCAACGTCGTCGTGAAGATCTCCGGCCTCGGCCAGGCCGACCATCGCTGGACGACCGGCAGCCTGCGCCCATGGGTCCTGGAGTGCATCGAAGCGTTCGGAACCGACCGGGCCTTCTTCGGCACCAACTGGCCGGTCGACCGGCTTTACAGCTCCTACGGCGACGTGGTGAACGCCTACGCCGACATCATCTCCGGCTTCACCGAGGCCGAGCGGCGGGCGATGTTCAGCGGCAACGCCGAGCGGATCTTCCGGCTCGGCACCGAGGAGGCGGGGACGTGAGCAAGGTGCGGGTAGCGGTGATCGGCTGCGGCTGGTGGACGACGTTCGCCCACCTTCCCGCGATCGCCGGCCATCCCGATGCGGAGATCGCCGCCCTGGCCGATCCCGACCGCCGCAGGCTGGCGGCGGCGTCCGAGGCGTTCGAGGTGGACGCCGCGTTCGCCACCGCCGAGGAGCTGCTGGACGAGGTGAAGGCCGACGCGGCCGTCATCGCGGTCCCCCACGCGCTGCACCACCCGATCGCCCGGCTCACCCTCGGTCGCGGTCTGCCCACCCTGCTGGAAAAGCCCATGGTCATCGAGCCTCAGCACGGCCGCGAGCTGATCGCCCTGGCCGGGCGGCACGACGCCGAACTGCTCATCGACTACCCCTGGCACTACAACCGGCACGCGCTGACCATCCGCGGGGAACTGGCCGACGGCGTGATCGGCCCCATCGAGCACGTGTCCTGCCTGTACGCCTCCAGCGTCCGCGAACTCTATCGAGGCGACCCGGAGCCGTACCGTGATCTGTGGGGGTATCCCGTGAACGCCCCCAGCGCGAGCACCTACAGCGACCCGGCGCTGTCGGGAGGCGGGCAGGGCCAGACCCAGATCACCCATGCCGCCGCCCTGATGCTGTGGCTCACCGGCCTGCGCCCGTGCGGTGTCAGCGCCTTCTCCTCGAACTTCGAACTGCCGATCGACCTCGCCGACGGAGTGGCGATCCGATTCGACGGGGGCGCGATCGGCGTGCTCAGCTCGACCGGCGCCGTCCTGCCCGGCCACGACGAGATCGTCCGGTTCGAGATCTTCGGCCGCGACGGCCATGTCCAGTTCGACGTCAATCGGGGCACCGCTTCGATCCATGTCGCCGACAAGACCGTGGACCTGCTGGAACTGCCCCCTGAACAGCGCAATCCCGAGCACGCGCCCGCCCACAACCTCATCGACGTGGTGCTCGGGCGCGCGGGCAACGGCTCGTCCGGCGACATCGGGCTCGGGGCGGTGGAGTTCGTCGCCGCCATGTACCGGTCGGCGCGCGAGGGCCGGATCGTCGACCCGGCGGACGTCTAGGAGACCTCACCATGCTCACCGGTGTCTCGCACATGGGCTTCACCGTCGCCGACGTCAGCGCGGCGGCGGCCTTCTACGAGCGGCTGCTCAGCGGTCCGCCGGAGGTCCGGCGGATCTACGACGCGCCCTACACCTCCGACCAGGTCGGCTACCCGGGCGCGCGGCTGGACATCGCGATCTTCCGCATCCCGGGCAGCGACGTCCGGCTGGAGCTGATCCAGTATCTCCGACCGGCCGGAACCCCGGTCGACATCGAGACCAGGAACCCGGGCACCGCCCATCTCTGCCTGGTCACCGACGACCTCGCCGCCGAGTTCGCCCGGCTGACGTCCCTGGGGGCCCGTCCCCGCAGCAGCGCTCCGGTGATGATCACCTCCGGCCCCAACCGGGGACGCACCGTCGCCTACTTCCGTGACCCGCAGGGCCTGACCATCGAAATCGTCGAGGCTCGCTAGGCCATGCGCATCGCCAACCTGAACGACCGAGCGGTCCTTCTGGCGGGGGACGGCGCCATCGACGTCGAGCACGCCAGCTCCGGCCGGTTCGGCCCGGCCCCCTCCGCCGTCTACGAACACTGGGACGGGTTCACGGCCTGGACCGCGAACGCCCCTCGGCTCCCGGCCCCCGAGCCCTACTCCCGCGCGGAGCTACGCGCCCCCGTACCGGCACCACGGCAGGTGTTCGCGATCGGGTTGAACTACCGCGCACACGCTGCGGAGTCCGGTCTGGCCGTACCTGAGCAGCCTGTCGTCTTCACCAAGTTCCCCACCTGCATCACCGGGCCGTACGACGACATCACCCTGCCCGAAGGCGGCCACACCGATTGGGAGGTCGAACTCGTCGCCGTGATCGGCAGAACCGCCCGTCACGTCACCGAGGCCGACGCCTGGGACCACGTCGCCGGCCTGACGGCCGGCCAGGATCTGTCCGAGCGCACCACGCAGCTCGCGGGGCCCGCGCCCCAGTTCAGCCTGGGGAAGTCACTGCCCGGCTTCGGGCCGATCGGACCTTGCGTCGTCACGATCGACGAGTTCGACGACCCCGATGACGTGGCCCTCGGCTGCCGCGTCGGCGCGGAGTGCGTACAGCGGGCCCGCACCGGCGACATGATCTTCTCCGTTCCCCGCCTGGTCGCCGCCCTGTCGGCACGGTTGCCGATGCTCCCCGGCGATCTGATCTTCACCGGAACTCCCGCCGGCGTGGGGCTGGGACGGGCCCCGCAGCGATGGCTGGCCCCGGGGGACGAACTCGTCACCCATGTCGAGACCATCGGCGAGATGCGGCACCGTCTCGTCGCGGCACCGCACGGCTGACCCGGCGAACACCCCTCGCAAGGCCCGGAGCCCCGGCGGTGGGCCGCGGCCTCAGGCGGCCAGCTGGTCCGTCCCTTTTCGTGGGGCGGCCGGCGTACTCCCCGCGGTCATCCCCGGTCGTCACCGGGGCCGACGGGAGAACGGCCGCGCCAGTGCTCGTCCCGGAGCAGCCGCTTGTACAGCTTGCCCGTCGGTTGCCGGGGCAGCGGCGAACGGAACTCGATCGAGCGCGGGCACTTGTAGTGGGCGATGCGCTCCCGGCAGTGGCTGATCAGCTCGGCGACGAGTTCCGCCGAGCCGGCCATCCCGTCGACCGGCTCCACGACGGCGTGGACCCGTTCTCCCATCTCGTCGTCGGGGATGCCGAAGACCGCGGCGTCGGCCACCTTCGGGTGCAGCACGAGGACGTTCTCGGCCTCCTGGGGATAGATGTTCACCCCGCCCGAATTGATGACGTACGCACGGCGGTCGGTGAGGTACAGGAATCCGTCGTCGTCGAGATATCCGATGTCGCCGAGCGTGCTCCAGCCCCGCCCACGCGGATCTCGTACGGCCCGGGTCCGCTCCGGATCACGGTGGTATTCGAAGCCGGACAACGTCTCGAAGTAGATGGTCCCGGCCTGCCCGGCAGGCAGTTCCGCCCCGTCCTCGCCGAGGATGTGCACCGGCATGTCGAACACGTCCCTGCCCACGGTCCCCTTGTGCGCGAGCCATTCCTGACTGTCGCAGTGGACGAAGCCGCACCCCTCCGTGCCGGTGTAGTACTCGTGGAGCACCGGGCCCCACCACTCGATCATGCGCTCCTTCACCTCCACCGGGCACGGCGCGGCGGTGTGCACGGCGGCGCGCAGGGAGGAGAGGTCGTACATGTCGCGCACCCCTTCGGGCAGCCGCAGCAGGCGGACGAACATCGTGGGGACGAGCTGGGTGAGGGTGACCCGATGCCGTTCGATCAACCGGAGGAGTTCATCGGGCTCGAACCGCTCCTGGACGACCACCGTCCCGCCCATGCGGTGGACGATGAGCGCCAGGAACAGTGGCGCCGCGTGATAGAGCGGCGCCGGTGAAAGGTGGACGGTGGCGTGGGTGATGCCGAAGAGCCCGGCGACCGCCTCGCCCGCCGGATCGTGAGGATAGCCCTCGGCGGGCAGCGGCAGCTTGACGCCTTTGGGGCGGCCGGTGGTCCCGGAACTGTAGAGCATCCGCGCCCCCTCGGCCTCATCGGCGATGGGGGTCGCGGGCCGCCCGGCCAGCGCGGTCTCGAGCGGCTCCCATCCCGCCGGCGCGCCCCTGCGCTCACCGATCAGCAGGCGACGCTCGACCGCGGGGGCGGCGACCGCCTGGGCGACCTCGATCGTCGCGTCCGTGGCGATGAGGACCCGGGCGGTGCAGTCGTCGACGATGCGGGCGAGCTCCTCGGCGTTCAGGAGAGTGGAGCACAGGGTGTAGTGGAGGCCGGAACGCTGCGCGGCCCAGACCACCACGAAGAGCTCGGGTCTGTTCTCGGCCACCAGCGCGATGTGGTCGCCGCGGCGCAGCCCGGCCGACCGGAACAGGTGCGCCAGCCGGTTGGCGGCCGCCTCCAGTTCGGCGTAGCCGATGGATCGGCCGTCCGCCATGACGACGGCCGGCTTGTTCGGGGTTCTGCGCGCATGGGCCCCTGGGTGCACGGTTCTCACCTCGCTTCGTGAGACGCGTAGCCGGCCGGCGGCCGGAAACCGCCGACGAGGTCGCGCAGAAGCCCGGCGAAGCGGGTGGCCGTGCGATCCTCCAGGTAGGGGGCCACGATCTGGATTCCGACCGGAAGCCCCTCGCGGGTGAGCCCGATCGGCGCCATCGCCGACGGCAGCAGCGGCATGTTGATCATGCCTGACCAGGTCGTCATGTCGGAGAGGTAGCTGCGGGTCTCGCCATTGACGATGGTCCTGCGTCCTTCCTGGTCTGGGGCATGGTCGTGCGGGATGGCCGCCGTCGGCACCACCGGGCAGAGCAGCACGTCGTGGTCCTTGAAGAACGCGGCCCACCGGGCGCGCATCCGGTGCCGCTCCTCGTCGAGACGGTGCCAGTCGCGTGCCCGCTGGGTGACCAGCCGGGGGGCGAAGACCGCGCCGGTGTCCCCGGCCCCCAGCGCCAGGGCGGCCTCGAAGTCCTCGTCGCTGAGCACGCCCGCACCGACGCCCATCAGCAGCCCGAGGTAGACGCGGTGCGACTCCTCCAGCCCGACCGGCCGCGCCGTGTCGTCGACCTCGGCGCCCGCCTTCCGGATCGCCTCGACCGCGTCCTGCATGACCGCGAGCACCTCACGGTCCACCGTGCAGTAGGCGTCGTCGAGCCAGACCGCGACGCGGAAGCCGTTCAGCGCGGTGGCTCGCGGAGGAGGCAGTTCCAGCCGCCAGGCGACCGCGCGCTCCGGGGCGGCGCCGCTCAGGATGTCCAGTCCGAGATCGAGGTCTTCGGGCGCGCGTCCCATCGGCCCCAGGACGGCGAGGTCCATCTCGCCCAGCCCGCCCGGGGAGGGGGGAATGTGGCCGTGGGCCGGGACGAGGCCGTGGCTGGTCTTCAGCCCGTAGACGCCGCAGTAGTGCGCGGGGGTGCGGATCGACCCGGCGATGTCGCTGCCCACCTCGAACCCGGTCAGTCCGGCCGCCAGCGCCGCGGCCGAACCGCCAGAGGATCCGCCCGGCGTGCGGTCGACGTTCCAGGGGTTGTTGGTACAGCCGAATATCGGGTTGAACGACTGCCAGTCCGCACTTCCCACCGGCACGTTGGTCTTGCCGAAGATCACCGCCCCGGCGGCGCGCAACCGCGCCACCGTGTCGGCGTCGGTGTCCGGAACGTGGTCGGCCAGCTCCGGCACGCCGCCCGTGGTCCGGATCCCGGCGGTCTCGATGGCGTCCTTCACCGTCATGGGCAGACCGTGGAGCGGGCCCCACAGCTCGCCCCTGGCCAGCGCCTCGTCGGCGGCCAGCGCGCGGCGGCGGGCCTTCTCCTCCGCGAGGGTCACCACCGCGTTGAGCCCGGGACCGAACCGCGCCACCCGGCGCAGGTACTCCTCCAGCAGCTCCCGGCTGGAGATCTCCTTGTTCCGTAGGGCCTCGGTCAGCTCACTGGCCGGTCGGAAGGCGATGTCGGGCACGATGTCTCCTCCGCTCACTCGGTGTCTTCCTCGCTCACTCGGTGGTCCCGCCCGGACGGCCGGGCGCCCCGCCGGGCACGCCGGCGACGGCGGCGACCACCTCGGCCGCCGCGCGCTCTCCGGAGCGGACGGCGCCCTCCATGTAGTTCATCCAGACCGCGGAGGTCTCGGCCCCCGCCCAGTGGATCGCGCCGACGGACTCACGCAGGGCCGGTCCGTAGCGCGTCCAGGCGCCCGGCGGGAGGTTCGAGCCGTAGCATCCGTGCGTCCAGTCCTCGGTGGACCAGTCGGTCTCGGCGTAGTGGGTGGGCCTCATGGCCTGCCGGCCGAAGTAGCGCGCGAGGCTGCCCAGCACGGCCGACCGCCGGTCGCCGGCCGGCAACCGGGCGAGAGCGCGGGCGCGGTCGGCGACGACGAAGCCCATCAGCACTCCGTGGCCGCGGTCCGGCGGCGAGTCGTCGAAGACGGCCGACACCCATTCCTCGGGGGACAGCGCGCTCCCGGAGCGTCCGGCCGCTCGCCAGAACGGTTCCTCGTAGCGGCAGTGGATCTTGATGGTGACCCCGGTCGCCATCCGCTGGTGAAGCTGCCGCCGCCCGGGAAGGCCCGGCTCGTAACCGATCCGGTCGCCGAGCGCGACCGGCACCGCGACGATCACCCGGCGGCTGGTGATCGAGCGTCCCGCGGCCTCCACGACGGCGCCGTCCCGGCCGTGCCGGATGCGGCGCACCGGCGAGTCGAGCCGTACACCGCCTCCGCCGACGGCGCCGCCCCCGTCGGCACCGGCCCCGTCGGCACCGGGCGGGGAGGACAGCCGTTCCGCGAGACGGATCGCGAGGAGATGCGAGCCCCCGCTGAACCGCCGCTCCTGGGCGCCTCCGGCCACATCGGTCAGCATGCTCGTCGATCCGGCGGAACGGATGTAGGTCAGCACGTGGAGCAGGGACAGCTCCTCGGCCTCGGCCGCGAGAACGGCCGAGAAGACCAGCCGCAGGAGGGCCATCGTGGTCGGCTCGGTGACGCGGCGGGAAAGCCAGGTGTGCAGCGTCTCGGCATCCCATTCGCCGGCGCGCTCGGCCCGCCAGGGCGCCTCTCCCGGAATCTGGGCGGCCAGCCGATCGAGCTCGTCGAGCACGGGACGGGCCAGCTCGAACGTCTCGGGGACGCGGGCGCCCCGCCAGGTCGTGCGCCCTTCATGGTGGGTGGGGAAGGTCTCGACTCCCACGTCCTCCGCCAGAGCGGCCAGCCGGTCCTGGGTGGGCCCGATGTACTGCCCGCCCGCCTCGATCGTCCAGCCGCCGGGCATCGGCCGGTTCCAGGTCCGCCCGCCGACCCGGTCCCGCGCCTCGACCACGATCACGCTCAGACCCGCCCGCCGTACGTCCCGCGCGGCGACCAGACCGGCCAGACCAGCGCCGACCACCGTGACGTCCGCGTACTCCTCGATACTCAACCGCCCCACCCCCACCGTCGTGCGTGTGCAGCTCCACGTTGACCCATGTCTAACAGCGCGAACGACGTCCGGCAAGACCGGTATTACCAATTTCCGGAGACCATTGAAGCCCGGGGCGGGCTTCGAGTATCTTGGCGTCACTGGTATTACCTGCTTTACCTGTTTGAGGAGTGTCAGCGTGAGCGGCGCCTTCGCACCGGCCAACGCCGGCGGCACACATCGGCACGGGGGGACATGTGCCCTCGCCCCCCACGGCACCCGAGCGGGAAGGATGCGATAGGTCGTATGGCAGGCAAGACCAACTGAGCCGATCGCCATCACCGAGCGCCGTGGAGGGACCATGAACCGAGCCGACGTGGGAACGCCTCGAAGGGAGTCGCAGGCGAATCGCATCGCCCGGCTCCTGGTCGAGGACATCCGGCGGGGCACCCACCCCGTGGGCGACCGGATTCCCAGCGAGCGCCGCCTCGCGGAGCGGTTCGGCGTGTCACGTCCCGTGATCCGCGAGGCGGTGTCGACGCTCATCGGTTACGGCCTGCTCGAGGTGCAGATGGGCCGCGGCACGTTCGTGGTCGGACAACCCACAGACGGCACCCCGGCCGAGCAACTCAGCCTCCAGGACGTCGTCAACGTCCGCGAGGTGCTGGAGGTCGGTGCGCTGCGGCTCTCCGCCCGCCAGGGAAGCGACCAGGGAAAGACGAAGGTCTCCTCCGTCCTCGACGAACTGACCCGCGCGGTGGCGGCGCGGGCGGAGACCGCCGAGCTCGACAGCGCCCTGCACGCGGCGGTCATCGAGGCGAGCGGCAGCCCGCTCCTGATTTCCCTGTGCCAGGGACTGCAGCAGCAGATAGACGCGACCATCCGCATCTCGCCGCACGGTCACAGCATGAGCGCCGAGATCCTCGCCCTTCACCGGGCCCTCGCGGACGGAGTGCTGCACGGCCGCGTGGACGAGGCCGTGGACGCATGCCAGCAACTGTACGAACAGCACCGCGAATTCCTGCGGGGGCTGCTCGGCTGAGCTCGGAGGGGCCCGAACCTCCGCGCCCGGCCACGTCCGGACCGATCAGCAGCGAACTCTTCAGTTCCTTCCGTGCACCCGCACCTCCCGTCTGCCGGCGCACAACGAGATGGAGGCCCCCCATGGCGAACCCTCATCACGTCAACGACATCCGCCCCGCCCCGTCCGGTCCCCTTAAGGCGGTCCGGCTACGCTGCCAGCACCTGGCCGATCCGCTCGCGGTGGGCACCGCCCACCCGATGTTCTCCTGGGTCCCCGCAGGACCGGGCGGCGACCAGACCGCCTACCAGCTTCTGGTGGCCGGGGACCCCGGGTCGCTCACCCCCGCCGGCGCGGACCTCTGGGATTCGGGCCGGGTCGCCGGGGACCAGGTGAACGGCGTCGCCTATGCCGGGCGGCCGCTGACCGGCGGGCGCCGTTACTGGTGGACCGTGCGCCTGTGGGGGGCGGACGGCGACCCCGGGCCGTGGGCGTCGGCGGCGCCGTTCGAGACGGGCCCGCTGGGCCAGGAGGACTGGCACGCGACGTGGATCGCTGCCGAGGCAGGCATCTCCTCACCGCTGCTGCGGACCGAGTTCAAGGTGCCCGGTCGTGTCCGCCGCGCCCGTGCTTACGTGGCCGCGCTCGGCTACTACGAGATGCGGCTCAACGGGCGGCGTGTGGGCGACCACGTCCTGGATCCGGCCCCCACCGACTACGACCATGACCCCGGCCTGGTCGACGGCGAGGGCGAAGCCGTGCGAATCGCCTGCCCGCGGGTGCTGTACTCCACGTACGACATCACCGACCTGGTGGTGGGCGGCGCGGACGGTGCCGCCGGGGTCAACGCGGTCGGGCTCGTCCTCGGACACGGCTGGTACAGCGCCGAGGACGACCTCGGACCCAGGCCGTTCCCTCGCACCCCGCTCGGGGATCGCCCGGCCGCGCTGCTGCAGATCGAGATCGAGACGGACGACGGCCGCAGGCTGACGGTGGTCTCGGACGGCGACTGGCACGCCGCGCCCGGCCCCGTCCTCTACAACGACTACACCCACGGCGAGCGCCACGACGCCCGGCGCGAACTCCCCGGGTGGGATCGTCCCGGATTCGCCGGCGGCCCGGAGTGGCGGCCGGCGATCACCAGGCCCGCCCCGGCGGGAACGCCGCGCGCACAGCTCATGGCGCCGATCCGGGTCATCGAGACGCGGGCCGCGCAACGTACGGTCTCCGATCGCGATGGCCGCCGGGTCGTCGACTTCGGCCAGCACGTCTCCGGCTGGACCAGGATTCGGGTGAGCGGGCCCGCCGGCGCGGAGATCACGGTGCGGCACGCGGGCGAGGTGGACGCCGCCGGCGCGCTGGACTCCTCCGCCAATCTCGCGCCCTGGATGCCGGCGCGGCAGACCGACGTCTACGTGCTGCGAGGCTCTCCGGCCGGTGCCGGGGAGCAGGAGGTCTGGGAGCCGCGCTTCACCCTGCACGGCTTCCGCTACGCAGAGGTGAGCGTGTCCGACCCCGAGGTCACGGTGCATGGGATCGAGGCCCGGGTCGTCCACTCCGACGTGGAGATGCCGGGCGAGTTCCACTGCTCGGACGCGATGGTCGAACGGATCCACGCCAACGTGGTGTGGAGCCTCCGCGCGAGCCTCCAGGGGTTTCCGCAGGATGCGGCCGACCGGGCCGAACGGGTCGGCTGGCTCGGCGATCCCGGCTGGACGATCGAGGACTATCTCTACTGCTTCGACTCGCTCGGGTTCTGGCTGAAGTGGCTGGACGATCTGGCCGGGGCGCAGCTTCCGGACGGCCGGTTCCCGATCATCTGCCCCATCATGTGGCGCGGCCGGCTGGCCGACTCGATCCCCGAGGGCGCCGCCGGTGAGATGGACGAGGAGGGGGAGGACTTCACGAAGATCTTCTGGCCGTACATGGACAAACCCGACTTCACGATGACCACGTACACGAGCATCGTGTGGAACCTCTACCGCTTCTACGGTGACCGGTCCATTCTCGAGGCCCATTACGAGCGGATGCGCCACGGGCTGGACTTCCTGCGTTCCCGCGCCGACGACTTCATCATCGAGGAGGGTTGGGGCGACCACATGGAGCCCCAGCCGGACGGCACGTGCAGCGTCGAACCCAAGCGGACCCCCATCGCGCTGACCTCGACCGCGTGGTTCCACGCGGTGGCCACGATGGTCGCCGATGCCGCCGAGGCCATCGGCCGCCACGTCGACGCCATCCGCTGCCGCGAACTCGCCGAGGCCATCCGCACCGCGTACAACGAACGCTTCCTCGATCCGGCCTCCGGCCGCTATGCCTCCGGATCGCAGACCGCACAGGCGCTGTCCCTGTGGCTCGGCCTGGTGCCGGCCGAGCACCACGACCGGGTCGTCCGCGCGCTGATCGAGGAGATCAAGGATCGCGACGGGGGGCGGCTGAACACCGGGACCATGGGCACCGCGGCGCTGCAGCACGTTCTCAGCGACGTCGGCGCGGCCGACGTGATGTACGGGATCGCCACCCAGCCGGCGTTTCCCGGTTGGGCGTACCAGGTGGTCAACGGGGCGACGACCCTCTGGGAAACCTGGGGCGGCGACGAGCATTTCAGCCGCAACATGAAGTTGCTGGCGGCGATCGAGAAGTTCCTCTACAACGACGTGGCCGGCCTGGCGCCCGCGGCGCCCGGATGGCAGCGGATCAGGGTGAAGCCCGCGCTGACGCACCGGATGACCTCCGCGTCCGCCCGGGTGCGGACGGTACGAGGCGACGCGGTCGTCGGCTGGCGGGCCGACGCCGGCGTACTGCGCATGGACCTGGAGGTTCCCGCGACCAGCGTGGGCGAGGTGTGGCTGCCGCTGTCCCCCGATGCGCGAACACCCGTCCTGACGGCGGGCGAGGACCGCGTCTGGACCCCGAACGGCCTCGCCGACATCGCCGCGAGCCGAGGGATCCGGAGCGCCCGGCGCACCGCCGGGCACGTCGTGATCGAGGTGGCGCACGGCCGTCACAAGCTGATGCTGACCACGGAAAGGGGCAGGCGATGAGTCGCGGGTCCCGCATCCTGGCATGCGGCGCGTTGGCGCTGCCCTTGCTGGTGACGGGATGCGGGAACGGGGCCGGCGACGCCGACACCCTCGAGATCTCGACGATCTCCGGGGCGCCCAACGACCCCATCGACACCGTCGTGCGAGAGTTCCGCGCCGCCAATCCCGGCGTCACCGTCACCGTCAAGAAGGCCCCGTTCGACCAGCACCTGCAGGGCATGCGCAGGCGGTTGAGCACCGGCAGGCCGCCCGACGTGGTCACCACCCTGCCGGGCTACGGCGAGTCCTCGGCCTCGGCCTCGCTCGCGGACAGGGACCTGCTCCTCGACCTGAGCGCGAGCCCGTGGACCAGGGAGATCCTCGAGGCCGACCGGCGCATCACCGGCGACGGGACACGAACCTTCGTCTACCCGGTGAGCTCGCAGGCCATCGGGACGTTCTACGACCCGGCGGTCCTCGACCGGGAACGGGTGTCGGTTCCGACGACGTTCTCCCAGGTCCTCACACTGTGCCGGACCCTCGCGGGAAGAGGGAAGGTGGCGTTCGCGATGACCGGGCAGGAGGGGGGCGGCCTGACGGTCTTCGTGGCTTTCGCGCTCGCGGCCTCGGACGTGTTCGCCGACGACCCCCGGTTCGGCGAACGCCGCCTGGCAGGTGGGACGACGTTCGCCGACACCGCCGGATGGCGCCGGGCGATGGAGCGCTTCCAGCAGATGAAGGACGCCGGCTGCTTCGACAAGGGAGCCGCCGGCTCCAGCCGTGAGGCGGCGGCCCAGTCCTTCGCGAAGGGCGATGCCCTGATGGCGGTCGGGACGACGGTGACGTTGCAGCTGTTCCAGGCCGGTGACCCGAACCTGAAGCTCAAGATGTTCCCCTTTCCCGGCAGCGACGACCCGGCCAAGGTGCGGATCCCCATCGGGCCCGCGGTCGGCCTCGTGGTGCCGAAGAAGGCCGGCAACCCCGGGCTGGCCAAGAGGTTCCTCGACTTCTACGCCAAGGGACGGGAACGGTACGCCCGGCTGGACGCCAGCGTCCCCGCCATCCCCGTGGGTGCGCACGGGCCGGACGTGCCGGACTACGCGGAGGCGCTGAGACCGTACCTGCGGGCCGGCAAGACCGCCCCGATCATGGACCAGCACTGGCCGAATCCGGAGGTCCGCACGCAGTACGCGAACGGCCTGACCGAGATCCTCCTCGGCGAGAAGGACCAGCAGCCGACGTTGAAGGCCATGGACGCGGCCTGGACCGAGCAGGCGCCGTAAGGACCGGTGGGGAGAGACGATGACGGACACGATCACCCGCCCGCACGGACCGGCCGCCGCTTCACCGAGCTCGGTAAGGCCGAGACCGTGGTGACGTCGGTACGGCGGCGCAAACCGCACCTGGAGGCGGCCGCCGGAGTCCGGCGAACCGCCGGGGCCGGCCGGGCCGCCCCCTCGACGCGCCGGGTGCCCTGGGTCTTCGTGGCGCCGGCGGGCGCCCTGTGCTCGGCGATACTGCTCGGCCCGTCCCTGCTGGGCGCGTTCTACGCCTTCACCGAATGGGACGGGCTGACCGCCCCGAGATGGGTCGGGCTGGGCAACTTCGCCGAGTTCTTCACCAGGCCGGAAGGCGCCGGGGTGCTGGCCCACACCCTCGTGATCGTGATCTGCTACGTGGCCGGGGTCAACACCGTCGGGCTCGGCCTGGCCCTCGGCCTGGAGCGCACACCGCGGACCCGGAACGTGCTGCGGACGCTGTTCTTCCTGCCGGCCGTGGTGAGCCCGCTGGTCGTGGCGTACGTCTGGAAGTTCATCCTCGATACGCACGGCCCTCTCAACGCCGCGCTGGAGGCCCTCGGGCTCGGCGCCGCCGCGCAGCCCTGGCTCGCCAAGCCCGAGACGGCGCTGCCGGCGATCGTCTGCGTGATGGTGTGGCAGTTCTCCGGCTACCACATGCTGATCTATATGGCCGGGCTCCAGGGGATACAGGCCCAGATTCGCGAGGCGGCGATGGTCGACGGCGCGGGGCCCTGGCGGTTCTTCTGGCACATCGTCCTGCCACAGCTCAGGCCCGCGATCACGATCGGCGTCGCGCTGTCGACGATCCTGTCGTTCACCCTGTTCGACCAGGTGATGGCGCTCACCGGGGGCGGTCCCTCCGGGAAGACGGAAACCCTCGGCACCTACGTCTACAAGCAGGCGTTCGTCAACGGACAGTACGGCTACAGCGCCGCGGTCGCCCTGCTCCTGGTGGGCGTCGTATGCGTCGCGGCCGCCGGCCAGCTCCGGGCGCTCCGCACGGAGGATTCCTGATGCACCGCTACACGCGCTGGTCGACGTTCCGCGAGGTCGCCCTCTGGATCGCCGCGGCTCCCGTCCTGGCGCCCATGTACTTCGTCATCACGACCGCGCTGCGGACACCCGGGGAAACGACCGGCTCGCCGTTCGCTCCGCCCGCCCGTCCCACCGCCGGCAACTTCTCCCGGGCCTGGGGGCAAGCGGGCGGGGACACCGTGTCGTTCGGGCAGGCGCTGCTCAACAGCACGCTGGCCACCGTCACGGTGGTGGTGCTGCTCGTGGCCGCGGGCGCGCCCGCCGGATACGCGCTGGCCCGCCGCGGCTCCCGGCTCTCCAGCCTGATCTTCGGCCTGTTCACGCTCGCGCTGATCCTGCCGATCCAGCTCGGCCTGATCCCGCTGTACGTCTTCATGGTCGAGACCGGCCTGGCCGGAACGCTGGCCGGGCTGGTGCTCGTCTACACCGGGCTGCAGATGCCGCTGGCGGTCTTCCTCTACACCGGATTCTTCCGGGCACTCCCGACCGCCTACGAGGAGGCGGCCCTGGTGGACGGCGCGTCCCCGATACGGATCTTCACCCAGATCGCGCTTCCCCTGGTACGTCCGGTGACCGCTGCGGTCGCGGTGCTGACGGGCCTGTTCGTATGGAACGACTTCTTCATCGCGGTGGTGTTCGTCGGCGACACCGACCGGGCCACCCTGCCCGTCGCGGTCTACTCCTTCGTCGGCCAGTTCTCCACCGACTGGCCACTGCTCCTGGCCGGCGCGACGATCGCCCTCGTCCCCGTCCTCCTGCTGTACGCATTCATCCAACGCTCGGTCACCCAAGGCTTCACCAGCACCCTTCGCGGGTAGGCGACCTGGCGGTCAACGCGGACGCCTACGCGCAGGACCACCCGCGCGTAATGGCGCGGGGGGCAGCCGGGGCGCGGCCGTTGTCGCCCCGCACAATGGGCGCCGGGAAGATTTGGGGGCCTGCCAGTTCATCCCCGGCCGCCCGGACAGCATCATGACGGCGTCACGCCCATCCCCCGCCGGGGCCGTCCGACAAGGATCCTCATGCGCACCCCCCGTACGTCCGCAGTCCTGCTTGGCACCGCCCTGCTGGCCGGCGCGTTGACCGCCCCGCCCGCCCTGGCCGACGCCCCGAACCGGGTGGCGGCCGAGGCGTCCCCGGCCGCCGCGCCCCGGCTGGCCACGGCCGCCAACTTCCGCGACCTCGGCGGCTACGCGACCGCCGACGGCCACCACGTCCGCACCGGCGTCGTCTACCGCTCCAACTCCCTGGCCCACCTGTCGGCCGCCGACCAGCAGACGCTGCTCGGCCTCGGCATCACCCTGGCCGTGGACCTGCGCAACTACAAGGAACGTTCGGACGACCCAGACCTGCTGCCCGCCGGGATCGCCTACAAGGTCGCCGACGTCGAGGACCTGACGCACGGGATCTCCTTCGCCAACCCGGCGCTGGCCAGCCTGCTGTACGGGTTCCTGATGGGGCTGGTGAGCGGGTCGTCCGACCTCGGCCAGTCCATCGCCTACCCGTTCATGGTGGACTTCAGCGGCGCGAGCCGCGCCTACCACGATCTGCTCACCTCCATCGCCGCCAACCCCGGCGCGACGGTGTTCCACTGCTCCGCGGGGAAGGACCGGACCGGCTGGGGCGCGGCGGTGCTGCTGACGATCCTGGGCGTCCCGAAGGCGACGGTGTACCAGGACTACATGGCCAGCAACACCTACCTCGGACGGCCCGACGCCGTGGAGTCCGCCTGGCTGGACGAGGCGTTCCACGAGGTCGACCAGGCCTACGGGAGCTTCGACGGCTACGTCCGCAACGGCCTGAAGTTGAGCGACGCCACCGTCGCGGCTCTGCGTGCCCGGCTGCTGACCTCCTGACCCGCCGGAGTCTCCGGTTCCAGGGCTACCGCGGACCGAGCCGGTTCAGCCAGGACGAGTTCGGGGGCGGGCAAGGACGGTACCGTCGCGGTGGGTCGTCCCACCGCGGCGCCGCCGCGCCCCCGAGGACGTCTCGCTGAGCGAGAAGGCGTCAGCAGCGATCGGTCTTGCGACCTAGCGTCCTGCTGGTGGTGACCCGACAGCAAACGTTCCCGGCCCTCCTCTCGCCCGGCAAGATCGGTCCCGTCGCGCTGGCCAACCGAGTGGTTCTTCCCGCGATGGACATGAACCTCTGCGAGGACGGCGAGATTCACCAGGCCGATATAGACCACTTCGCGGCCCGCGCCGAGGGCGGCACCGGAATGATCATCACGGGCTGCTGTGCCGTCGCCTACCCGGCGGGCTGTACCAGCCGCAAGGAGCCGGGCCTGTCCGAGGATCGGTTCATCCCCGGCCTCAAGGCGCTGGCCGACGCCGTCCACGAGGCCGGCAGCAAGCTGTGCGTGCAGATGGTGCACCACGGCAAGGTCGCCCGGATCGACACCCTCGACGGCCGGCCGCAGCTGGTGCCGTCCGTCCCGAAGCCTCCCAGCGACCTGAGCATGCTGATCGACTGCACCCCCGAGGAACTCGGGAAGATGGCCGCGATCCAGGAGGGCAAGAAGGCCACCCACCGTGAGGCCGCCCACGAGGACCTCGCGTGGCTGATCCGGATGTTCGCGGAGGCGGCAGGCCGCGTGAAGGCCGCCGGTGGCGACGCCGTCGAGATCCACTGCGCCCACAACTACGTGCTCGGCGGCTTCCTGAGCCGCTACTCGAACCAGCGCACCGACGAGTACGGCGGGTCGCTCGAGAACCGGGCCCGGCTGTCGTGCGAGGTGATCCGCGCGGTCAAGGAAGAAGTCGGTGACAGCCTCGCCGTCATCGTGCGTCTGGCAGGCCAGGAGTACGGCGAGTCCGAGGGGCTGACGCCCGACGAGGCCGCCGGCGCCGCCGCCATGTTCGAGCGGGCGGGCGCCGATGCCGTCCACGTCACCGGCACCGCGCTGAACGCCTTCGCGAATTTCACCGACGGCCCGCTGCCCAACAAGGTCGGCTTCTACACCGCCAACGCCGCGGCCGTGAAGCGCGCGGTGTCGATTCCGGTCATCACCGTCGGCCGCATGCTGCCCGAGGTCGGCGAGCGGATGATCGCCGAGGGCCACACCGATTTCGTCGCCATGGGCCGCCAGCTGCTGGCCGATCCCGGCCTGGTCAACAAGCTGAAGGCCGGCCTCAGTGAGCAGGTCCGCCCGTGCATCAACTGCTACGTGTGCGTGCAGGAGAACTTCTGGGACGCCACCCCGCTGTGCGCGGTCAACCCCGCGCTGGGCAACGAGACGCTGCTGCCGTTCCCGCGCACCACGACCCCCAAGCACGTCGTCGTCGTCGGTGCCGGACCGGGCGGCATGGAGACCGCCCGTGTCGCCACCGAACGCGGCCACCGCGTCACCCTGCTGGACAGGAGCGACCGTCTCGGCGGAACGCTGTGGTTCTCGACGCTGACCACCCCCGACAACGAGCGCCTGCTGAAGTGGCTCACCCAGGAGGTGCAGCGGGCCGGTGTCGACGTCCGGCTGAAGACCGAGGCCACCGCCGCGACGATCAAGGCCCTCGCGCCGGACGCCGTCGTCGTCGCCACGGGTGCCGTGCGCGGACGTCCGAGCGTCCCGGGCGGCGACCTGCCCCACGTGCATACCGGTGACAGCCTGCGCGGCCTGATGACCGGCACCGGTGACCTCTCGGACCAGCCGCTGTTCCTGCGGGTCGCCGGCCGGCTCGGCGGTCTCACCGGCATCACCAAGAGCCCCTCCAGGATTCGCGACATGAGTCGCAGGTTCCTCAAGTTCCTGCCGATGAGCAAGGACGTCGTCGTCATCGGCGGCTCGCTCGTCGGTCTCGAACTCACGGAGTTCCTCGCCGAGCGCGGCAGTCGGGTGACCCTGGTCGCGGAAGGCCGGCAGCTCGGGGTGCCGATGGCGATGCCCCGCCGCTGGACCGCCGTCAAGCACGCCAACGAGCTGGGCGTGAAGATCCACCGCAACGCGACCGTCGAGCGCATCACCCCCACGACCGTCGAGTTCACGGTCGAAGGCAAGCCGCAGTCCGCGCCGGCGAGCATGGTCGTCGTAGCGTCGGGTGTCTCGGCGGCGGCGCCGCTCGCCGAAGAACTGACCCAGGCCGGTATAGAGGTCCACCTCGTCGGCGACGCCGAGGAGGTCAACTACATCGAGGGCGCGATCCACTCGGCGTGGAAGGTGGCCACCGCGATCTGACCGCGGTCGATGACGGCCCCCGAAGCCCGTCTCGGGGGCGCGGCGTGTGTTACCGCTACATGCCGGCGATGTTTTTCGCGCTGGCGCGCTGCTGCTTGAGACGGAGTTCCTCTTCGCGGACTTTGGCTCGGATGGCCCGCTCGCGTTCTAGCCAGTCGGGGTTCTCGGCCTTCAGGTTCTCGATCTCGGCCGTGGTGAGGGGGCCCGTGATGCCGGCGCGGGCCAGACCTGAGACGGAGACGCGCAGCTTGGCGGCGACGACCTGGCGGGGGTGGGGGCCCTCGCGGCGAAGGTCGGCGAGCCAGGAGGGCGGGTCAGCCTGGAGCGCGTTCAATTCGTCCCGGGAGACAGGGCCTTCCTGGAACTCGGTGGGCGCTGCCGACAGCAGGATCCCCAGCTTCTTGGCCGCGGTCGCGGACTTCATGGTCTGCGGGGCCTTCGCCTTGGACGTGCTCATGACCTCAAGGGTAGCCAGCGGAAGGGGGCGGCCCGGACGTGACTAGGCTGAGGCAGTGACCGAAGGTGAGTTCCGGCTGGCCTACGTCCCGGGGGTGACGCCGGGGAAGTGGGCCGGGGTGTGGGCCGAGCGGGTGCGAGATGTGCCGCTCCGGCTGGTGCAGATCCCCGCCGCCGAAGGTGTCCCCCTGCTGCGGAAGGGTGACGTGGACGCGGCGTTCGTACGCCTACCCGTCGACCGCGAGGGCCTCCATGTGATCCCGCTGTACCTGGAGACCACCGTCGTGGTGGTGCCCAAGGACCACGCGGTGGCCGCGGTGGAGGAGGTGGAGCTTGCCGATCTCGCCGACGAGGACGTGTTCGAGCCGCTCGACGATGTCCTGCCCTGGGGCGACCGCCCCGGGCAGCCTGCCTTCACCCGTCCTGAGAACACCGCTGATGCGATCGGGTTGGTGGCGTCGGGGGCCGGCACCCTTCTGCTTCCGCAGTCTCTGGCCCGCCTCCACCACCGCAAAGACCTCACCTACCGAACCGTGACCGACGCTCCTCAGTCCCAGATCGGCCTGGCCTGGCTTGAGGCCGTGACGACCGACCTCATGGAGGAACTGATCGGCATCGTCCGCGGCCGCACCCCCAACAGCTCCCGTGGCCGCAACGCCCAACAACAGCCCGTCCGTAAGAAGCCGCCGCGCCAGCGCTCCGCCCCTAAGCGCCGGCACCAAAAGCGCCGCCGGACGTGAAGAGAGTCATTGTGGGTGGCGGAGGTCTTGTCACCACATGCGACCCTAGAACGCGCTGAAGGGTAAATTGGCGGGCATTGGTGTCGGGGCGTGTCGCCCCACCGACATCAATGCCCGCGCAAAGTCACGCGATGTCGAATCGGTCAGAATGCACGTCCTCGATCTGGGGGAGCCTGCCGTAGTCAGGCCTTGTCGAAGGTGTGCTTGGGGCGTGCACGTGCCTGCGCTCCACGGAGGCGGCGGCAGGGGCGGCGAGCCCACTACGGCGAGACCTGGCCGCACCCGCGTCGAGTCACTGCTGCGGCAGCTCCTGGTCGTGCCCCTCCCGCGCTTCGGCCGCCTCGCCGGTGAGATGGTGCAGGGTCCCCGTCAGATCCAGAAGCCGGTCGAGTTGCGGGCTCCGGTCCGTCAGGCGGAGGCGGACGCCGGCCGCGGCCGTACGGCGCCGGACCATCAGCAGGGCAGACAGACCGGACGAATCGCACATGCCCATCTCGGTGCAGACCAGTTCCAGCTCATCGGCGCCCGGGTTGTCCTCCAGATGCGCGCTCACGGCGGTCACCAGCGTGTCGGCAGTGCGGAAGTCCAGCACGCCCTCTATCTCGATCCGCAGCGATCGCACTCCGGCCACCGCGGCGAAAACCCGCAACGGAACATCGGGTACAAAGGCCGTCATGCAGTCCTCTCTCTGAAAATGCCGCTCTCGCCCTCGGACGGGGTCCCGGTGGGTTCCGGCAGCCCCGACCGCACGGTGTCCCGCGCGCGCGACAGCAGGTCCGTGGCGCGGGGATAGTCGACGAGCTGGTCCGCCAGCAGATCCAGGGCGGGCAGCAGACTGTGAGGGGGCACGTCGCGTGCGGCCAGGATCCCCGCGATCCAGCCGGCGAATCCGGTGAAGAGGTCCGGGTCGTCCACATAGAGAGCGGCACCGAGGAAGTCGACGATGTGAGCGATGTCCTCGGCGGTGTGGCGCCGTTGCCGGTCGGTGTAGTCCGCCATCGCCGGGAAACGGGACTGCAGTCCGGCCAGCACGTGGCGCACCAGCCCCTGCGCCGTCCGCGTGACGTGCGTGTACTCCTGATCGGCGAGATGCGGAAGGTCGTCGACGGCCTGGTGGACGAGCGGCGGCTTGGGGAGCGGCCCCTCGGCCAGCCGGGCGGCGGCGGCGCGGGCGTCGGGAGCCCAGGCGTCCGCGCCGAGCAGGGAGGCGTAGTGGCCGCCCGGCCCGTACGCGGCACCGCCGACCATGACCGGGGTCCCGGTCACCTGGCAGGCGGTGATGGCGGCGTGCGCGGCCGGCAGCCGGGTGGCGATCGAGGACGACAGCGCCACCACCGCCGGGTTCGTGCGGTGCACGTGCGAGATCAGGTGCGGCGTCGGCACCTGGGCCCCGAGGTAATCGACCTGCCAACCGCGCAGCCGCAGCACCTCGGCCAGGATCCGGGCGGGCAGCGCGTGCCACTCGCCGTCGATGCACGCCACCGCCACCCGGCCGCGCGGTGCCCCGCGATGTTCCTGCATGCCCCGGCGGACGGCCGGATGGTGCGCCATCGTCCCGATCACCCGTTCGTTGATCGCGGTGGCGGTGTGCTCCTGCGCGACGGTGAGCCGGTTCGCCGCCCACTCGCGACCCACTCGGGCCTGCAGCGGTGCGATGACCTCCAGCAGCAGCGTCTCGGCGGCGGCTCCCTCGTCCAGGGCCGCCGCCATCGCGTCGGCGGCGGCGTACTCGTCGCCGCCGACGATCGCGTCCCAGAACGCTCTCGCCCGGTCATCGAACTCGGGGGGCGGCTCCCCTGCGGTGCGGATCACGCGGTGTACCTCCCAGGTCCCTGGCCCCCGACTGCACTGAGGTGGTTGCGCCGCGGAGCGGCGATGGCGATCACGGCCATGTCGTCGTGCACGCCGGCGCCCACCCACTCCGCGGCGAGCATGTGCACCCGTTCGACCAGGGCCTCCGGCGGCATCCCGCCGCAGCCTCGCAGTTCCTCATGCAGTCGCTCGTCACCGAACATCTCGTCGCCCAGCGGGCCGCCGACCGCCTCGGTGATGCCGTCGGTGTACAGCAGGCACGTGTCGCCCGGTTCCAGCAGCACCGTCGCGGTCTTGGACGTGATCTCCTCCAGCACCCCGATCAGCGAGCCACGCGTGTCGGCGGACTCGACCTCGCCGCCAGCACGCACGATCAGCGGAGCGGCGTGGCCCGCGCTCGTCAACCGCAGTCGCACGCGCCCGCCCTCCTGGTGGAGCGAGGCAAGTACGAGGGTGACGAATCGGGTTGAGTCGCTGTGCAGCAGCGTCCCGTTCAGCAGCTCCAGTACGCGCTGGTGGTCCTTGGTCAGCGGTACCAGAGCGCGCAACGTGTTCCGGATCTTGCCGGTGAGGACCGCGGCCTCCAGCCCCTTGCCGCACACGTCCCCAAGGACCACCAGCGACTCCGGCGCCGCACCGGCGTCGTCGGCCGCCGGATGCAGATCGTAGAAGTCGCCTCCGACCCGCTCGCCGTCGCCCGAGGGCCGGTACCGGGCCGCCAGCTCCGCCTCGGGCAGGTCGATCGTCCGCGGCGGCAGCAACTCGCGCATCAGCGTGTCGGTGATGGACGCCTGCTCGGCGTACACGCGGGCGGCCGACATGGCCGCACCGGCTCGCGCCGCGAACAGGCGCGCCACCATCTCCTCACTCTCGGAGAACGCGCCCCGTCCGCCCCGCCGGAGCAGCATCAGCGCCCCGGCCGGAATCCCGTGTCCGGGCAGCGCGGTCACCACCATGGCGGCGAGCTCGCCCAGGTGCTCGCGGGCGACCCAGGCGGGCGCGGCGGCAGGGTCGATCCAGCGTGACGGCACCGGCGGGAACCCCTGCATCGCCTCCGCGAGCCCCGGAACCTCCTCCGGATCCACGAGAAGCTCCTGATGCTCCACCTCGCCGTCCGGGCCGCAGTAGGACACGGGATGGGACCGCCCGGATCCGGGAGCGATCACCAATGCGGCGTCGGCGAGATGCCGCGCGGCCAGCCGCACGGTCACCTCCATGCACCGCTCCAGATTCAGCGACGCGAGCAACTGGCTGGACGCGTCCGCCAGGAATGACGTGCGCTCACGTTCGGCGGCCAGCTCCCGCGCCAGGCGCCGGTTCTCGGTGACATCGAACAGCCACCAGATCGTCCCGGCCGAGTGGCCTGGGATCACGCCGGCGGGTCCTCCGTCCGGCACCGCATGGGCCGCGAAGAACCGGTCGCCGACCGAACCGTGCGCGATCGGCTCCGGCAGGGAGCGGCCGGACTCCGCGCGATCAGGGGCAGGAGTGTCGGCCAACGCGTGGTGGGCCTTCGCCAGCCACCCCGGCGCCCGGCCGTCCAGGACCCCGCCCGGCACCACGCCGAGCAATGAGCGAGCCGCGTCATTCAGGCGCGTGACGGCCCCCGCCGCGTCCACGGCGAGCACCGGATACGGTGCAGAGCCCAGGGCCGAGTCGAAAACATCCGGAGGACCATCAGTGCTTTGAGTGAGTTCCATCACTACAGAGGCTGCGGCGAGACCACTTCCCTTCCTGAGAAAAGCCGCCAAACGAGGAAGCTACCCCCCACATCACACCGTAACAACACGAAGATACTTGACGGAAGGCAAGGAAGCGCCCGTCCCTGCCCGCGAGACCGGCGCACCCGCCGCGGCCTGCCGGGTCCGCTGGTCGCAGGTCCGCTCATGGCCTGGCGAGGCCGGAGGCGTGTCGACCCCCCGCATGATTGTTCGAATCTCCCGCGGGTAGCGTTGACGTAACAGGAGGTCGATTACGGCGATGGAAGCGATGCGAGACGAGAATTCAGGCGCTCTTGTGCAAACGTGGCACGACCCCTACGGCCGGGTCCGGCTACAGGTCGAACACCGGGATTCGTGCCTTGTCATCAAAGTAGGCGGCGAAATCGACCATCTCACGGCGAACGCATTCCGTGAACGCACGATTTCCCATTGTATTACCGCCCGGCAGATCATCCTGGATCTGCAGGACGTGACCTTCTGCGACTCCTCCTGCCTCGCGGCGCTGGTAGGCATCTGGAAGGCCACGACGGCGCGCGACCACCGGCTGGTGGTCAGCCGTCCGAGCCCGCTATGCCACCAGATGCTGCAACGAACCGGCCTCGACGAGCACATATCCATTAGCGCCACCCTCCGGCACGCCTTCGCACGGCTTTCCGCCGACCGTGGCGATACGCGACCTGCGCAGTCCGACCTCACAGCACGCCGACACGTCTCCTGAACGGGAGCACGCCGGGCGGACCTGCGGAGAGCCGGCCAGAGGCCGGACCCTGGCAGCCGGTGATCGCCGGAGACGCTCGCAGTGGACGGCGGTAGCGTGCACAATGCTCTGCACGGTCATCTCGTTCCGGCCGGCTGGTACTCATCTTTCCCGTGGGCGTGAACATGGACGCTGAAAAGCAAGGGGCCCCCGTTCAGCCTGGCCGGCTCGCGAATTTCCGGTCCAGGCTCCGCGACGGGCAGGACCGCCCGCCGACCTCGGTCTTCGTCGTCGGCACGCTGTTCTCGGGCTCGACCCTGCTCGGGCGCGACATGACCACTCGGATCCGGGGCGCCCACTACGTCGGCGAGCTGAACAACTTCACGCAGATGCCCGGGTACAGCCACAAGGACTCCGGTCAAGGCTGCGGGCCCTGCTCACTGCTCGGCAGGGAGTGCCGGCACTTCACGGACGCGCTCCGGGAGCGGGTGTCGTACGACGACATCCTCGGCATGCACCGGCGGTTCGCCCTGTCACTGGGCGTTCCGGTGGTCGTCGACGGAAGCAAGTACGTCGCCTGGCTCCGGCAGGCCGTCGAGCAGCAGTTCGCCGACCCGGCGAACCGGGCACCGGTGAACGTGATCGTCACGGCGCGGAACCCCATCGCCTTCGCCCTCAGCCACCGGAACCGGACGGGGGAACCGCTGTGGCGGGGCGCGGGCATCTGGCGTGACACCTACGTGGACGCCCTCCGCACCGTCAACACCTACGGCCTGCCGCACCTGGTCCTCCGCTACGAGACCTACATGAAACGCCCGGAACGGTCGCTGGAGCGGCTGGCCGGCTTCCTGCACCTTCCGCTGGACGCCGAGCCCGACAACACGAGGATCCACGACACCGGCGGCAACTGGAGTTCCTTCGTCCCGTACGTCGGGAAGGAGCAACTGGAGGGCTACATCCGGCGGCTCGACGGTCCCGGGCGCGCGGAGGCGGAGGACTTCGTGAGGCATGCGCGGGCGTACTGGAACGACGAGAAGCCCCGGGAGGACACCCGCTGGCGGCGCGGCCTGGACGCCGGTGAGGCCAACGCGGTCCTCAGCACTCCGGGGCTGGCCGACGTGGCGAGCGTCCTCGGCTACAACGTCGCGGAGTTCGTCCACGCGGCCGTCCGGGGCGCGCCGGCGAAGCCCCGCAAGCCCGTGCCCGCCGCCGAGCAGTGATGCTCGCCGCCACGAGACCGGCGAGCGCGAATGGGCGGCTGCGTCCCTGCACGGCTGCGTCGTCGCCCTAGGCCGGGCCGATGCGCAGACTGGGTCCCGTTCTCGTCCCGGCGTTCGCCGCTCTCTTACCATTCACGGCGTGCACGTCGGCGACCGCCTCGGCCAGCGTCGCGAGGAGCCGGAGCCCGGCCCGCGGCGAGAACGCTCCATGGGCGGCGACCGCCTGAGCGAGCGTCGGCCCGGGTATGTACTCGGTCGCCAGCCAGTAGGGCGGCTCGTCCACCTCCGCGCCGACCAGCGCCGCGGCTCGCAACGCCTGCACCCATTCACCCCGCAGACCGGAGAAACACCCGATTCGTGCAGACAATCATGCCGCCCGGTGAACAATTGCGGATCACGATATCTGGGTCATGCCCGACCGTGACGTCGTACTCTGCCCCCGCCACGCGTCCCGCGCATCCACAGGACAGCAGTAATGACCTGCTGGGCACCTTCTTGGTCCGCACCATCCTGGTCCCCGCGTTGGCGCTGGACCTCGGCCGCTGGTTCTGGTGGCCCGGCCGCCTCTTCCAGGACCTGGGCGACTCCGCCATCACCAGGGAGGCGCCGTACGCGTCGGTGTCCGGCTCACCGACATCGAGTGCACCGAAGCCGCGGTGAACGTCAGCCGTACCCTCACCGAACTCGGCCCGCGCAGCTGCGGTCGCCGCCGGACTCCGGTCAAGGCTGCGGGCCCTGCTCACTGCTCGGCAGGGAGTGCCGGCACTTCACGGACGCGCTCCGGGAGCGGGTGTCGTACGACGACATCCTCGGCATGCACCGGCGGTTCGCCCTGTCACTGGGCGTTCCGGTGGTCGTCGACGGAAGCAAGTACGTCGCCTGGCTCCGGCAGGCCGTCGAGCAGCAGTTCGCCGACCCGGCGAACCGGGCACCGGTGAACGTGATCGTCACGGCGCGGAACCCCATCGCCTTCGCCCTCAGCCACCGGAACCGGACGGGGGAACCGCTGTGGCGGGGCGCGGGCATCTGGCGTGACACCTACGTGGACGCCCTCCGCACCGTCAACACCTACGGCCTGCCGCACCTGGTCCTCCGCTACGAGACCTACATGAAACGCCCGGAACGGTCGCTGGAGCGGCTGGCCGGCTTCCTGCACCTTCCGCTGGACGCCGAGCCCGACAACACGAGGATCCACGACACCGGCGGCAACTGGAGTTCCTTGAGCGGCATGGAAATGGGGATCGATGCGTACGGGCCAGAATAGAACGGCACCGAAAACACCGCACCGATACGACAGTTTCGGACATTCCATTTCCTGACCGAGGCCCCAGTGGCCCGCCGGTCGCCGAACGCCTTCAAGTATGGCCAGGTGGCTTGGGAAACGGACGCGACCGGTCCCGGCCGTATGAGGTAGCGGCTCGGGACCGGCGTAGGAGCGGATCCGTTAGTCGGCGCAGATCGCGTAGACGCTGATGCCGACGTCGTTGTAGCCGATCTGGCGGCCGAGCGCGATCCAGCCGCGGCCGTCCGTTGTCGGGAAGGAGCCGACCAGGATGGCGCCGTTGCCCTGCGCCTCGCCGCCGCCTCCGAGGACGTGCTTGCTACCGGGGCAGTAGAGGGTCCGGCGCTGGAAGTTGGGGACGTTGGCGTTCGGCAGGGCGACGATCTGGTAACCCGGCGGCAGTGCGGCGGCCCGCGCTGCGCCCGGCTTGGCAGGGGTCTGCGCGCTCTGGGCACTGGCCGCCCCGGCCAAGGCAAAGCAGCTCGCGGTGGTCGCCATGGCCAGGGCCACGGCGGCGGTCTTCTTCGACGGCATATGTTCCCCTTCTTCGGTGACCCCGCGCCGTCGGTGTCAGGAGGGCGTTGCAGAAACGCATGGCGCCCTGGACTCCGGCGGCGGAGGGTCAAGGAATCTCGAACACGTTGAGTATCCAATCAATTACTTAAAGTGTCTATTCGTTGAGGATGATCGTGAGTCCCGAATGACCTACGCAGGTGACCAACGGCAGGTGCATGCACGGAGATTGCCAATGTGACCTGCGAGAACGCTGCACAAAACGGTGGGCACCTGACCGGATACGGCCAGGTGCCCGCGCACAACTCCCGCGTATTCGCCAACCCGGGCTCCAGCCTGGCCGGAGCGTTAGTGGTCGTCCCAGGATCCCTGTGGCGGTGCGATCATCGGCCCCAGCGGATGCGGCAAGTCGACCTTGCTCAAGGTCCTCGCCCGGCTGCTGCCCCGTCCGGCGGGCACGTGCTGCTGGAGGGAGGGCGCATCGACGCGCTGCGCCCGCGCCAGATCGCGACCCGGCTGGCGATGCTGCCGCAGAACCGGTCGCACCAGAGGGCATGACCGTCCGGGACCTGGCCGCGCGCGGCCGCCAGCCGCACCAGCCCTGGTACCGGGGCTGGAGCCCCGAGGACGCGGAATCGTCGAGGAGGCGATGCGGGCCACCGGCGTCCTCGACCTCGCCGACACGGCGCTGGACGAGCTGTCCGGCGGGCAGCGGCAGCGCGCCTGGATCGCGATGGCGCTGGCCCGGCAGACCCCGAGGACGAGGCCGTCGTGGTCATCGAGCGCACCACCCAGGAGGTGATCGTGGTGAACCTTCCCGACCTCACGTGGATCGGCCCCGTCGGCACCGCCAACTCCGGCAACGACCCCCCGGCCGGCACAAGTACTGAACCCCCGCCGGGCCGCCCCGCGCCAGGCGGGCCCCCGTCAAAGGAAGCCACTGACGGTCGTGTCCTGAACGCGCTGTGGCTGCACTACGGTGACCGCACCACCCCGTAGGCGGTTCAGTCGGTGCGGAAGCCGAGGTGGTGGAGTGCGGCGTCGAGACAGCGGCGGAGGTCGCCGGCGTCCGGGGCCGCGGCGGTGACAAGGACGCCGGGCCCGGCGAGCGGGGTGATGACGCCGTGTACGTGCGCCGGGGTGTCGAGGATCCGTGTGTCAGGCGGACGGTCTCGGTACGAAGGGTCGACGACGAGGAGTTGGCCGACGGCGCGGTTGCCGGCCAGCACGGCGGGGCCGTCCCAGCCGGGGACGCCGGGGCCGTAAGCGCTCTGCTGATCCAGCAGTGTTCGTTCGCCGCGACGGACGGTGATGCGGCTGGTCATCCGGCCTGTCGGCTCGTGCGCGCGGCCGAGGATCTGCTGCTCGGCGAGGACGAGCCGGGCGGTGCAGGCGAGGTCGATGCGGATGTGCTGGCGCAGGTCGCTTCCGGCGGCGGAGATGACGGGTTCGGGCAGCCAGTGCAGTCGCGCGGAGTCCGCCAAGCGCAGGGCCACGTCGTGGGTGGCGTGTCCGGGGGCGGGCCCGGGCAGTGCGACCGTGGCGGCGGCGGAGATGACGTGCAGGTCGGCTCCCGGCCCGACGACGGCCTCGATGCGGAGGCGGTCGCCGTTGTGCGGGGCGCTCATGGTGTTCAGGGCGCAGATGCGCGCCTGGGAGCCGCGCGGACGGAGCCGGCGGAGAACGAATGGGCCGTCGCCGTGGAGCACCGGCAGATCGGTGACTCCGTCTGCGGCCTCCGCTCTGATGCGGGCGGTGGCATGCAGCCTGTAGGGGGTGGGCGCGGCATCTGTGGTGTGCGGCGCACGCTGGAGGGACGGCGCCGCGCTCATGCCCGGGCCGCGGCCTGCTCGGCGATGCGCCCGCGGACCCAGTCTGCGATGGGGTCGATGCCATGGTCGGCTTTGACGCTGGTGAGGACAACGGGCAGGGAGCCGCGTACGGACCTGGCGTCGCGTTCCATGGCGGCGAGATCGGCGCCGACATGCGGGGCGAGGTCCGCCTTGTTGATGACCAGGAGGTCGGCGTTGGTGACGCCGGGGCCGCCCTTGCGGGGGATGTCGTCGCCGCCCGCGACGTCGATGAGGAAGATCTGCTGGTCGACCAGGCCCTTGGAGAAGGTGGCGGTGAGGTTGTCACCGCCGGATTCGATCAGGACGAGGTCGAGGGAGCCGATTCGTTCCTGCAGGTCCTCGACGGCTTCGAGGTTGGCGGAGATGTCGTCGCGGATGGCGGTGTGCGGGCAGGCGCCGGTCTCCACGGCGGTGATCCGTTCGGGCGGCAGCACCGCCTGGCGCAGCAGGGCTTCGGCGTCTTCGCGGGTGTAGATGTCGTTGGTCACCACCGCGATGGACACGGTGTCTCGCAGCCGCCTGCACAGGGCGGCGACGGTGGCGGTCTTGCCGGAGCCCACCGGACCGCCCAGGCCGATGCGCAGGGGGCGTGGACGGCCGCCGGATCGGGCTGCGGCGGGAGGGATGATGTCGCTGATGACCGGGTCGGTGCGGTGCAGGTGCATGACGCCTTCCGGGTGTCGATGGTCAGCTGGCGAACAGGCGTACCGGCCAGGCCGCGTGCTCTTCGGCGGTGATGTCGAGCAGTGGCGCTGACGCGGCGGGCAGTGCGTCCACCCCGTCCACCGGCAGCCGTGCGGCTTGGCCGGCGGCCTCGGCGGCGACGTGCTCCATGTCGCCGCCGAGGCGGGCGGTGACGGCCGTGGCCTCGAAGGGGTCGAGGCCGAGCAGCCTTATCGCGGCGGTCACCGGGCCGCAAACGCTGTCGTAGGCGGCGGCCAGGGCGGCGCTCTGCGGCGCCAGTCCGGCGCTGCGTGCGGCGAGGCCGAGTACGACGGGCTGGTGGACACCGGCGGGGCGTGCCGCCGCCAGGTGTTCCAGCTCGGAGCCGGGCCAGGTGGCGCGGACGGCGCGCATCAGCTGCCGGCCGAGCCTGCGCGCTGCCCGGCGCAGCGCCGGGGCGGGTGTGCGCGCGTCGGCGGCGTCGTCCAGGATCAGCGGGTCGTACCCGGCCGCCGCCGCGGCGGACAGGGATGCCGCGACCAGGCCGGCGGTGACCAGCCGACCGCGGCAGAAGTCCTCCAGGGTCGCGGCGTCGCGGACGCGTCCGGCCGCGACGGCGGCCTCCGCCCCTCCGGAGTGCGCGTGCCCTCCGGAGGGGAAGCGGCCGTCGCCGAGGATCAGCAGGGACACCGGACTCATCATGGCTCCAGGAAGTGAGGGCCGGTCAGAACAGGAAGTACCGCTGCGCCATGGGCAGTTCGGTGCGGTAGTCCGGCGTGACCGCATCCTCGCCGATCTCCACGTTGACGTCTCCCTTCCGGTCGTCCTGCTCGCCGGTTCCCCCGCTGCCGTCGATGACCACGGTGAAGCTGTCGGCGTCGACATCGATCCGGGGGAGGGCGTCGTTCTCGCGCATGTCGGCCTTGGTCAGGCCCCGGGTACTCGTGATCGCCTCGAAGGACTTCCGGAGCCCGGAGATGCCCCCGGCGAACCGTTCGGAGACGAAGTTGACCGAGTTCCCGCCCGGGGCGTGCCCGAGCGCGCCGAACATGCGGCGGGGAAGGACCGGCTGCGGGGTCGGAATGGCGGCGTTGGCGTCCCCGACCTGTGCGTAGGCGATCTGCCCGCCCTTGACGACCAGGTACGGCTTGACGCCGAAGAACGCCGGCTCCCACAGGACCAGGTCGGCGAGCTTGCCGGTCTCCACCGAGCCGACCCTGTGGGCGATGCCCTGGGCGATGGCGGGGTTGATGGTGTATTTGGCGACGTATCGGCGGGCCCGCAGGTTGTCCGCAGGCCCGTCGCCGTCCAGCGAGCCGCGCTGCCGCTTCATCACGTGCGCGGTCTGCCAGGTCCGCAGGATCATCTCGCCGATGCGGCCCATCGCCTGGGCGTCGGAGGACATGATGGAGATGGCGCCCATGTCGTGCAGGAGGTCTTCGGCCGCCATCGTGGACGGCCGGATCCGCGAATCGGCGAAGGCCAGGTCTTCCGTGACCTTCGGGTTGAGGTGATGGCAGACCATGACCATGTCCATGTGCTCGGTGATGGTGTTGACCGTCAGCGGCCGGGTGGGATTGGTGGACGCGGGCAGCACGTTGCGCCGGGACGCCATCTCGATCATGTCCGGGGCGTGGCCGCCGCCCGCGCCCTCCACGTGGAAGGCGTGGATGCAGCGATCGCCGATGGCCTCCAGGGTGCTCTCCAGGAAACCGGCCTCGTTGAGGGTGTCGGCGTGGATGGCCAGTTGCGCGCCGGATTCCTCGCACACCCGCAGGCAGGCGTCGATGACGGCGGGGGTGGCGCCCCAGTCCTCGTGCACCTTGAACCCGATGACGCCCGCGCGGAGCTGGTGTTCCATGGACACCCGGGACATCGTGGCGCCCTGGCCGAGCAGCCCGATGTTGACCGCGGAGCCGTCCAGCGCCTCCAGCAGCGCGGTGATGTGCCAGGAACCCGACGTGACGGTGGTGGCCTTGCTGCCCTCGGCGGGACCCGTACCGCCGCCGATGAGCGTCGTCACGCCCGAGCCGAGCGCCTCGTCGAGCTGCTCGGGACAGATGAAATGGACATGGGTGTCCACCCCGCCCGCGGTGAGGACCTTGCCGTTGCCGGCGATGATCTCGGTCTCCGGGCCGATCTCGATGTCGGTGGCGATCGCCTGGTCGTCGTGACGCCGGTTCATGGTCTCGGGGTTGTAGGCCCTGCCCACGGCGACGATGTCGCCGTCCCGCAGCGCGACGTCCGCCTTGACGACGCCCCAGTGGTCCAGGATCACCACCCCGGTGATGACCGTGTCCGGAGCGTTCTCGGCGCGCGACGCGCAGGACTGGCCCATCGACTCGCGGATCACCTTGCCGCCGCCGAACACCATCTCGTCACCGCTGTGTCCCGGGCCGCCCGCCCAGTCCTCGGTGATCTCTATCCACAGGTCGGTGTCGGCGAGCCGGATCCGGTCGCCGGCGGTCGGTCCGTACAGGTCGGCGTATTCGGCGCGCTCGAGACGGGGGCGGCACACCTCGGGCTCAGTCATGCAGTTCGCCGCCGACCAGCCCGCGCAGCCCCATGACCTTCCGCTCCCCCTGCAGAGGAACCAGATCGACCTCGACGCGGCAGGCGGTCTCGAAGCGCCGCGACTTGCCCGCGGGAATGTTCAGGCGCCGACCGTACGCGCACTCCCGGTCGGGCTCCGCGTCCGACGCCGGCACCGGCCGGATCTCCAGCGCCGGGTTCACCTCGTAGAAGTGGTAGTGGGAGCCGACCTGCACCGCGCGGTCCCCGGTGTTGCGGACCTCGACCCGTGTCACCGGCAGCCCTTCGTTGACCTTCACCGGCTCGGCCTGGCCGGGGTGCTCGACCTGCCCGGGCGCGGCGACGTCGGGCCGCGCGGGGATGGGGTCGGCGATGGTCACCAGCTTGGTGCCGTCCGGGAAGGTCGCCTCCACCTGGATCGTCTCGATCATCTCGGGGACGCCCTGCATCACCTCTCGGCGGGTGAGCACACCGCGTCCCGAGGCCATCAGTTCGCGGACCGTCTTGCCGTCCCTGGCGCCCTCGAGCACGTGCGCGGTCAGCAGCGCCACCACTTCGGGGTAGTTCAGCCGGAGCCCCCGGGCGCGGCGCTTGGCCGCCACGTCGGCGGCCACATGGATCATCAAGCGCTCCTGCTCATGATGGGTCAGATGCACATCTTCCTCCTCAGGCTCGTCCGGACTTCCCGCGGCCGGGCCGCCGGAGCGGCACAGCACAGAGACGGCAAGAAGACGACTCGGCGTTCTCGGTGTCGCGCCGCCGCCCGCGACGCCCCTTCGGAGTTGAAGTGTTACTTAGAGTGACTAGAGGTGGAAGGGCTTGCTCGGCCACTCTGGACTCACCGTTCCGAGAGACTACGTTCGCCGACGGCATACACCGGCGGGTTGCACCCTCCAGAGGAGGTGGTTCCCGACCCTCGGCAGGCGCCGAAGCCGGACGGCGCCCGGCTGGTCATAGGTGTAGACGGTCTTTCCGCTCGCGTCACGCAGGACCGGCGTTCCGGTCGCCATGGAGGGCTCGGACATGTAACTCACGCCCATGTCCGTCGAATGCATCCCGATCGACAGCGCCGGCTCGCCGCCGTCATGCTCGCCCCAGATGACGAGTCCGCTGCGGGGACCGAACGGGGCGGGGGTGAGGCGGCGGTCGTACCGGCCCGCCTTGGCGAAGCGCTCGTCTCGTGACCAGACCTCCGTCGTTTCCCAGTCGAAGCCGCAGTCCGGCCTGCTGTTCATCCAGTCGATGTTCCACGTGATGCCGGGCGAGTAGTACTCGGTGCGAGCGGCGGGCGCCGCCCCCACGCCCGCGTAGAAGCCGATGCCGGGGCCGCCGTCCGGCCAGTACGGCGTGGCATGGCCGCCGACGCAGACCGGCTGCCCTTCGGTCCCGTACACGGTGCTCACCGCGGCCATGTCCTTCGTGCGCACATGCAGGCCCGGCTTCACAGCGCCGGACGCACGGCCGCCCAGGGCCTGCCTAACGCGCCCGTCAAGGGTGCAGGCGTTCGGACAGGTAGGCGATGATCTCGTCCCTCGCCTTCACCGTGGGATGCCCTTCCTCATCGACGAGGTGGGCGGTGACGACGCTGTGCGGGGTCGCGACCACGTCCCGGAAGAAAGGAGGCGGATCGGTGTTCGCGGACGAGCCCGAGAGGACGCGGCCGTCGAAGGCGTCCCCAAGGAGCGCCTGGTAGGCGGCGAAGCGCTGGCCGGTGCACCAGCGGTCGTTGTCGAAGCGGAAGGAGAGCACTTTCAGGCCGTCCCGCAGGATGCGGTCGCGGACGGCGAGGGCGTCCTCGTCGCCGATCTCCAGACCGGCCGGATCGTCCAGCGGCAGCGACGGATGGTTGACGACCGGCGCGATCACGGCGGGCTCGAGCGCCATCGTGAGGGCGAAGTTGCCGGTGAAGCAGAGCCCGATGGCGCCGACCCCCGGGCCTCCGCATTGGGCGTGGGCCTGGCGCGCGAGCCCGCGCAGCCACACCGTGACGGGGCTGGTGCCGCCCCCGGCGAACGCCCGGAACTCGGCGCTGACGCACGCCCGGCGGATCACCTTCTCGCCGCTCTCGGCCGTGGGGTACGCGCCGTCCGTGCCGAAGAGGGACGGGACGTAGACGGTGAACCCCGCGTCCCGCACCCACCGTGCCAGGCGAAGGACGTCCGGGCTGATGCCGGGCATCTCCGGCATCACCACGACGGCCGGGCCGTTACCCGCGACGTAGACGGTCTTCACCACCCCGTCCACGTCCACCCGCCGAGGAGAGAAATCCGCGATCGCGTCATCCCGACGCTCCCTGATATCGGTCATGGTCACGAGCCTGCACCGGGGCGCGCGCGGCCAGCGAGCGGCCAGATCGCCAGATACAGGGGTAATCTCGCCATCGAAGGGAGGCGGGTATGGGCGCATTGCGGGTCGGCGTGCTGGCGTATCCGGGCTGCTTCGCGTCCGAGGTGTTCGGCGTCCCCGATCTCCTGACGATGGCCGCGCATGTCGCCGGGCCGTCGGGCCCCGGGTACGAGGTGTCGATCGTCTCGCCCCGCCGCCGCGTCGTCGCGTCCGGCGGGGTGGCGCTGGCCGTCGCGCCGATGCGGGAGGTCGACGTCCTCGTCGTGCCGGGATTCGAACTCGGGCCGGGCCTGGACGTGGACGCCCGGCTGGCGTCGCTGGCCATGGAGATCGCGGCGATCCGCGCGCACGCCGCCACCGGCGCCGCCGTCGTCTCGATCTGCGTCGGCGCGTTCCTGCTGGGCGAGGCCGGACTCCTCGACCAGCGCCGCGCCACGACGGCCTGGCTCTTCGCCGGCGAGCTGGCCCGGCGCAGCCCGGAGGCCGACGTCCGGCCCGAACAGCTCGTCGTCACCGACACGGGGGTGACGACGACGGCGGCGTTCAGCGCCATGTACGACTTCGCGCTGGGCCTGATCCGCCGGCACAGCGGCCCCGGCGTGGCCCGGGCGACCGCGCGGGTGGCGCTCGTGGACGACGCGCGCTCGTCCCAGGCCCCCTACGTCGACTCCCGGCTTCTCCCGCAGGCCGGGAACGAGTTCTCCCGCAGGGTCATGCGCCGGCTCGACCAGAACCTCGCCGTCCGGTACGACCTCGCCGACCTGGCGGACGCCTTCAACATCAGCACCCGTACGCTGCTGCGGCGCTTCTCCCAGGAGACGGGGCAGAGCCCGCTGGAGTACCTGCGGTCGTCCCGCGTCCGCCGCGCCCGCCACCTCCTGGAGACCACGGACCGGACGATCGCCGCCATCTCCGCCACGGTCGGGTACCGCGATCCCGGAACCTTCGCGGCGCTCTTCGCCAAGCACACCGGCCGACGCCCCAGCGACTACCGGGCGACCTTCCGCCAGACCCGCGCTTGAGCGACCGGGAGCTGATTGAGGAGACGCGGATCGCCTCCCCAAAAATCCCTCCTCTGGATCGCGCCGACGAGAGGGGCGAGCGGGTCCTTGTCGGCCTGCGGCGGCCGTACATAGGAAACCGGCGCCGGGGGCCGCGATCGTGCAGGGCGTCGACCACCTCGTCCCGGTGGACGTCTACCTGCCAGCTGCCCGCCGCGCCCGGAGATGCTCCTGGACCCCATCGTCCATATCCACGACAAGGTCCGGAACACCAAGATCGGCGCTCATCGTGAGCGGGAGATCGCCGAACTCGACCGGGCCAGGGCGCGTCGGCTCCCGCTGGTGCGACCGTGACCGAGGAAACCCCCGTCCGACCCGTGTTCGTCCCATCGGGGACACCGGGCGAGCCCGCCGCCGAGGACGGACGACCGGTGCGGGTCTTGGCGGCGACGTGGCGCCGAGCCGCCGCGCGACTGATCGACGGGGTCGTGACGCCGCTGATGACGGTCACCCCGACCGTGCTGACCCTCCGCGTCGTTCCAGTGATCGTTGGATTCGGAATCCTCGCTCAGCGTCCGCGCCACTCCGGTGGACGTCCTTCGGCGATCGCTTGCCGTGCCTCCTTGAAGTCCTCCGAGACGATGCACCGGGCCTGTTCTTCCACAGCGGCCCGCAGGCTCGCCTCGCCGTCGTGGCGTCGGGCGGCGTCCATGGCGCGCCTCGCTCCGCTCACCGCCAGTGGCGGCTGGGCCACCAGACGCATGGCGAGCCGCTGCGCCGCGACGTCGAGTTCGTCCTCCGCCACGACCTGATTGGCCAATCCGATGCGGAGGGCCTCATCGTGGTCCACGACCTCGCCGAGGAGTATCAATTCCCGCGCTCGGGCCTCCCCCACCAGGGGCGCCAGCCGGAACGTGGCGCCCATGTCGGGTAGCAGGCCGAACCGGGTCTCGGTGAGAGCGACACGAGCCCCCTCGGCGAAGACGCGGAAGTCGCAGGCGAGGGCCAACTGGAATCCGGCGCCGTAGGCGTGACCGCGCACTGCGGCGATGCTCGGGCAGCGCAGCCGGGGTATCCACTCGAAGGTCGAAGCGACCGTCATGCCGAGGGCGAGGAAACGGTCACGTTCGGGCGGCCGATCGGCCCAATCCCCGATCAACTCGCCCATCCCCTCCTGGAGGTCGATGCCGGCCGAGAACGAGGGCCCTTCGCCGGTCACCACCAGGCATCGCAGTGTCTCGTCCGCGAGCAATTCCTGGCCGAGGTCGACGAGTTCCCGCCACATCTGCGGGTTCTGCGCATTCCGCTTGCCGGGCCGGGCCAACGTCACTGTGCCGACGTGACCTCGACGTTCGTAATGGAGTGTCGTGTACATCGCCGTCATTACCTCCTTGGCGTCGCCTCATGGTCGATCGATGTGGGCTGGAACGGCCATCGCAGCCAGAGGCCCTCGCCGACGCCGGTCGCCAACAGTGCAGACGAGCCGGCGACCGATTCCGTGACATGCCCCTACCCGCGCCGGGCCCGTCCCCAAAGGGGGTGAATGTTCGTCGCCGGGCACGACGCCTAACGCCGCACGTTGCGAGCGTGAGCGGGAGCTCCTCCTCGGCGGCCGCGGCTCGTGGCCCGGGGCCGCACGGGGGCCGCTCAACCAGTGCGGAGGGGCTTCTTGGTGAGGCGGATGGTGCCGTCCTCGCCGGGGAGGGGCGCCGGCAGGTATCCCTCACTCTGGTAGAGCGCGATGTTGGAACGGCTGTTCGCTCCAGTGGACAGCACGATGCGACGGCAGGCCGGGTCGGCGGCGGCCTCCGCCGTCTGGAGCAGCCAGCGTCCCAGGCCACGCCCCCGCAGGTCGGGGACGACGCCGAGCCGTCCCACGTGCCACTCGGCGTCGTCGCGGCGGGTCCGCACCATGCCGAGGAGCCGGCCGTCCCGCCACAGTCCGATCGCGTGCCAGGCCGCGAGCCAGTCACGTACCTGCTCCACCGACTCGTGCAGCGCGGGGACGGTCAGGGGGTCGTTGGCGAGGCCCTCGTCCACCCAGCAGCACCGCTGCAGGACGGTCACCTCGGCGGCGTCGTCCGGCGTCAACCGCCGCAGATAGGACCCTGGCTCGGGCCCGGTCGACGCGTCGGGCCGTGCCCGCTCGCGCATCGGCCGGAGCGCGTGCGCGACCCGGACCAGCTCGTCCAGGACATCGATCGCGGCCTCTCTCGCAGCGGCGGCGGGCCGCACCTCCTCGTCGCGCACGACGTCGGCGATGCGGAGCGCGACCGTGGAGCCCAGCGGCACCAGGCGCAGCGTGGTCACCACCTGCTTGGCGTGCTGCGCGGCCCTCGTGCCCGCCGAGGTGTTGCCGTAGCTGACGAACCCGACCGGCTTCCACGCCCACTCGCGGGAAAGGTAGTCCAGCGCGTTCTTCAGGGACGCCGGCATCCCGTAGTTGTACTCGGGCGTCACGACGATGAAGCCGTCCGCCGCGTCCACGATCGCGCTCCACCGTCGCGTGTGCTCGTTCCGGTACACGCCCGACGACGGATGCTCCTCCTCGTCGAGGAAGGGGAGGCCGAGGTCGGCGAGGTGCAGCGGCACCACTTCGGCGCCGAGTTCGGTGGCGCGAGGCGTGATCGTCTCGGTCAGCCATGCCCCCACCGCGGGGCCGAGTGCGCCGGGACGGGTGCTGCACACCAGCACGAGGACGCGCATCTGTTTCATTGACATGTAAATGAACGTAGCCGATAGATTATTTACATGTCAAAGAAACCTTCGGACGAGCCCGTGCGCTGGCTGACCCCGGACGAGGAACGGGCGTGGCGGGCCTTCAACCGCATGGTGATCGCCGTCCAGACCGGCACCGCGCGCGACCTGTCCCGGGCCGGCCTCTCCGAGCCCGACTACGAGGTGCTCAGCACGCTGTCGGAACGGCCGGACCACGCCGGCACCCTGCACGAGCAGGCCGCGAAGATGGGCTGGTCGCGCAGCCGACTCTCCCGGCACGCCACCCGCATGGAGGCGCGCGGCCTCGTCCGGCGCGCACCCGACCCGGCCGATGGAAGGGGCTGCCTCCTCGTCCTCACCGAGCACGGCCTGGACACTCTGGTCGACGCCGCCCCCGCACACCTGGAATCGGTGCGGCACCACTTCATCGACCGGCTCACCCCGGAAGACCTCACCGCCCTGGAACACATCGCCCGGAAGGTGGAGGCCCTGGACGAGCCACACCAGCCGCCCCGGTCCTGACCGGCCTCGACTCACGACGCCAAAGCCTTGTTGCCCCGTGATCGGGCGATCAGAAGGTGGGGGTGGCTTCGATCATGCTCAGCGGGGTCGGGGGGAGGGCTTCTACCCGGGTGACGCGCAGGTCGGCCTCGCTCAGGAGGGCCGCGTATTCGACCTGGTCGCGTTCCTGGCCGCCGTTGAAGACCGCCATCATGCGTATGTCCAAGTCGAAACCGAAATGGGGACGGCCGTCCTGGGGAAGCAGCACGTCGAGCGCTAGGAGCCGGCTGTCTGGACGCATGGCGGCGCGTACCTGGCGGAGAACCCTTATGGCGTCCTCGCGGCCGTGGTTGTGGACGATGCTGGCCAGCAGGTACAGGTCGGACCCCTCGGGCACCGAGTCGAAGTAGTCGCCCGCGACGAATTGGCACCGGTCCGTCAGATTCCGGACCGCGAGGAACTGCTCAGCCCTCTGCGCGACCTCCTTGAGGTCGAAGACGGTGCCCTGCAACGCGGGATGCGCGGTCATCAGGGTGGCCAGTACGAGGCCGACCCCGCCACCGACATCGGTGACCGTCCGGATACCGCTGAAGTCGTACTGCCGCGCCAGTGCAGCCGCGGCGTCCTTGGAGCGGGACGCCATGAAAGCGTCGAAATCGTGCCCGGCCTCGGGGTTGCGCTCGAGGTATCCGTACATCGATCCGTACGCTTCGGGGAAGGGGGCCACACCGGTGCGGACTGCTTCGGTCACCCCGGTCATGGCGTTCCATGATCCCGGTTCTCCGGCTGAGAGGACCGCCCACCGCATGGAGTCGGGGAGGCGGGAGTTCAGCGTGGCCCCGTACTCGGTCAGCGCGAAGGTGTCGTCGGCGGCTTCGAGGAAACCCATGGCGGTCAGGGCGCGCAGCAGGCGGGTGAGCTGGTCCTGCCGGGCTCCGCAACTCGACGCGAGCTCCGCGGCGGTGCGGGGGCCGTCGCTCAGCCAGCCGGCCAGGTCGAGCCGGGCCATGGCGTAGAGCGCGCTGAACCGATAGACGCCCTGGACCATCTTCCACACCGCCGCCCGGGGGTCGCCGCTCGTGACCCACAACGGCGGCTGGGACGAAGGATTCGGGGCCATTAGGGCCATGTCGGACTCCTGTTTATGAGAGGGATCGGCGGTCGGGCCGGCGTGCGGCTCGGTTCTCGAGCCGGGCCAGGCCGTGTGGGGCCAGGACGCGGCGTTCCACTGCGAGCAGGGCGGTGTTGAGGACGAACCCCAACGCGCCCACGACGACGATCCCGGCCCACATGGCGGGGATGTCGTAGGTGCGCTGGGGGGTCAGGAGCAGGGTGAAGCCGATCCCGTCGGTGGCGCCGCCCATCAGTTCGGAGACGACCATGAGGATCAGCGACAACGACAGGCTCAGCCGCAGGCCGGCGAAGATCTTCGGCAGGGCGGCGGGCAGGACGACGCTGGTCAGCCGCTGGTACGCGGTCAGCCGGAACACCCGTGCGGCGGCCTCCTGCTCCGGCGTCACCGAGCGGGCGCCTTCGGCGGCGGCCAGCAGGACGGGCCAGACCACCCCGAAGACGATCGTGGCGACCTGCATCGGGCTGCCGATGTGCAGGAGGGCGAGCCAGATCGGCAGCATCGCCGGGGGCGGGACGGCGCGGGCGAAGTGGACGGCCGGTTCCAGGCAGTCGGCGAGGAGTCGGAGGCGCCCGAGGAGGATGCCGACCGCGACGCCGCAGACCGCGGCCAGCAGCCAGGCGCCCAGCAGCCGAGCCAGGCTCGGCGGGATGTTGTCGATCGCCTGGTCGGTGAGCCAGGCCCGGCCGGGCGGTCCCGAGAACCACAGCTGCCGGAGCCGCTCGACGATCCGCGAGGGCGGCGGGAAGTAGATGTCGCCGATCAGGCGTGCGACCAGCTCCCAGCCGATGACCGCCGCGGCGATCGGCGCCGACCGCTCGCCCCCGGCCCGCAGGACGCCCGAAAGGCGGCTTCCCCTCGGCGTGTCGGCATGACCCGTCATCCGGCGCCGGTCTCCTCATGCCATCGGAACAGCCGCCGCTTGACCAACGTCAGCAGGCCGTCGACGGCGATGCTGAGGCCCCCCGTCCAGACGATCGTCGCCAGCACCACGTCCGTCTGGTCGACACCGCTGTTGAGCGAGATGAGCCAGGTGCCGATCCCGCTGCCGCCGCCGGCGAACAACTCGGCGCTGATCGCCACGATCAGGCCGATGCCGGCGGCCACCCGGACGCCGGTGAAGATGAAGGGCGCCGCGCTGGGCAGGGCGACCCGCCAGACGACCGTCAGGCGGCCGAAGCCGAAAGCGCGCAGGGTGTCGGTGGCCAGCGGATCGACGTCGTGCAGGCCGTACATGGTGTGGATCAGGACGGGCCAGCAAGCGGCGAAGGCGATGACCGCCACGGTCATCCGGATGTCGTCGCCGAAGATCAGCAGGGCGATCGGGATCAGGGCCACCGCCGGGATCGGCCGCAGGACCTCCGTGATCGGACGGCTCGCCGCCTCCAGCCTGGGCAGGCTGCCGAGGGCCAGGCCCGCCGGGACCGCCAGGGCGGCGGCGATGGACACCCCGGCGGCCCACATGCCCACCGTGACCGCGGCGGCGCGCAGGAATTCGAGATCACCCGCCAGGCCGGCGGCGCGGGCGAGCACCGCGGACGTCAGGGGGAGGACCGACCGGTCCACCAGCCCGGTGCGTCCGGCGGTTTCGGCGGCCGCCAGGAGGACGGCGATGCCCGCCGCTCCGGACACCCAGCGGCGGGCCACACGATGTATCCCGATCACTTCGCCGGCGGCGGCGGCACGATCATCGGCTTGACGTCCACCTGCTTCTTGACGTACCCGTACCGCAACATCAGGTCCGCCACTCGCTGCAGCCGGATCGGGCTGAGCGAGGTGGGATAGGTGCCCAGCGTGATCAGCTCCGCGCTGTCGGGCCGGATGCCCTTGACGTAGGTGGGAAGTATCTTGGTGACCACTCCCCGGTCGCCGGCCGCCAGTTGCTGCGCCTTACCGATGGCCCGCTGGAACGCCGCGACGGTCTTGGGATTCTTCCGCGTGTAGCCGTCCAGTACCCCCCAGCCCGACATGGGGAAGTCGCTGGTCGGGCCGCCGGGGTCGGCGGTGTCCAGGACGGTGCGCGCCCCCATGGACTTCTGCATCGAGGAGATGAACGGATCCGGCGTCCAGACGGCGTCCACCTGCCCCTTCGCCAGGGCCGCCGGCATCTGCGGGAAGGGCATCTCGACGTATGTCACGGCATCCGGCTTGATCGCACGGGTGTCGAGCGTCGAAGTGATCATCAGCTGCCCCACCGAGTGCAGCGAGGGAATCGCTATCTTCTTCCCCTTCAGGTCCTTGGGGTCGCGGATTGACGACTTCGGGCCCACCATCACCACAAAGGCGCCTTTGCCGGCCTGGTAGGAGTCGGCGATGAGCTGCCAGTGCGCCGCGCCCTGGTCATCGGCGGCGAACGAGGCGACATAGTTGTCCAAGGAGATGTCCAGGGCGCCCGAGCGCAACTTGGGCACCGCGAAGGAGCTGGACTGCAGCACCTCGGTCTTCACGGTCAGTCCTTCTTCGCGGAAGAATCCCTTCTTCATCGCGATGAACAGCGGTGCGGCATCTGGAATCGGAAGTATGCCGACCGAGATATGAGACTTCTCCAGGCCGTTCGCATTCTGTTCTGACGATGTGCCGCAGGCGGCGACCGAGAGAAGGAGCAGGCCGGCCAGGCCGGCACCCAGCGGACGGACGGCCGGACGAACCCGCGCCGAACCCGTGAGTAACGATGAACCCGGCCGACGAGATGTTACCGCCCCGCCTCGTCCGGACCCTCGCGATCGATCAGGGGAGAAGGCCGCGCGGCGGCTCCTAGATTTCATGGCGAAGATCTCATCGGAACACGCGACCAGAAATCAACAGGCATTTACCATGCGCCGGCTAGGCATGAACTAGGCATCTTCAACGCCTAGTAGGCATGGCCTTCGACCGGACATCGGTCCACTGTCTCGAAAATGTCCTCCCACCTGGCGGGCGCGCGCTCGACGAGCATGCGAGAAAGTCCTCGGGTAGGCGGCGCGGACGGCATCGCGCACACAAAAGCGGGAAACGGTGGAATGAAGATCATCCGGCCGCCACACTGATAGCCGACCAGGCCGGAACTTGAGAGGAAAACCGATGACGCCCAGACGTCGTTTGGCCGCCGCACGCAAACGCGCCAGTCACACCCAGGCGTCGCTCGCCGAACAGGTCGGTGTGGACAAGACGACGGTCAGCCGCTGGGAGAGAGGCGCCACCGAGATCACCGACCGGCACCGTCCGCGGCTGGCCGCCGCGCTGACCATCAGCCTGACCGAGCTCGATCGCCTCCTCGATCCCCTGCCGGGCCACGGCCAGAGCGACCCGGTCGCCTTCCGGGGCTTCACACCTGCCGATGCCGATGCGGGGGCCTCCCGCAGTGCGCGCGGGTCCGCCGCCTTCCAGCCGGCGAGCCTCCCGGCCGAGCGGCCGACCGCGTTACGCGTGCTGGGCGCAGCGCCGACCGGCATCCTGATCCCGATGGACCCGGTCGAGACGCTGCGCATCGGCCTCGATCGATCCGTGCGCACCGTCGACACCCTCGATCTCGTCGAGGACTGGAGGCTGACGGCGTACGAGCACGCCTGCTCGGTGCGCATCAGACCGCCCCAGGCGTTCATCGGGGACATCGGCACGGACATCGTCGACCTGAGCGAGGCCATCGATGCCCGCGGCTCGGGCCCCGATGCCGTCGTCCCGGAAGGCTCGGCCGACCATGTCGCCCTTCTGCGGGTGAGCGCGCAGCTCTCCGCGCTGATGGCGATGGCGCTGACCGAGGTCGGCGAGCTCGCCGCGGCCTCCCGCTGGTGGCGCACCGCCCGCCGGACCGCGAGCGCCGGCGGCGATCGAACCCTGCAGACATGGGTCTGCGGCCGGCAGGCGCTGGCCGCCCAGGCGATCGGAATGACCTCGCTCGCGCTGCGAGTCGCCGACCAGGCGCGGGAGCTGTCCAGGGAGACGCCCTGCGCCGGGTCCGCCGAGGCCTGCGCGGCGCGCGCCCTGTCACTGGCCGCCTCCGGCAGTCCCCCTCTGACACGGTCGGCCCGTACCGAGCTCGCGATTCTGGACGAACTCTTCGGACGGCTCCCCGAGGACGTGCGCGCCGAGGAGCAGGCCGTCTGGGGTTGGCCGGCTCAGCGGCTGCTCTCCACCCGCACCGCGGTGATGGCCTTTCTCGGCGACGACGCCGACCACGCGGATCTCAGAGGCGAGCTACAGGCCGAGCTCGATCATCTGGAACCGGCCTCCATACGTGAACGTGTCGAGGTGGAACTCAAGACGAGCATGGTTCTCATCCGTTCTGGTCAGACCCTCCAGGGCCTGGACACCGCCACCGCCGCGCTTGCCGAACTGCCGCCAGAGCACCGCACCGCCACGCTCGCCAACCTGGCCCGCCGCGTGTACCGATGCGTCCCGGCCCGCGACCGCGACCGCGCAACCGCCAAGGCCCTGCAGGCGCACATCGGCCAGCACTGGCGATGTGCCTGAGGGCCCGCACTGACCCCTGGTCTTCCCCGTAGGGCCAGAGGCAAGAAGAGGGACCCCGGCCGGCTCTCGATGTGCAGGTCCCGCCGCCGCGGGAAGGAGCCGACCATGAAGCCCGCGAAGAAACCGAAGCGGCGGCCGGCGGCCGGCGCGTGGCGGACCTACGCGGCGACGGGCGCAGCCGTGACGGCGACCGCGGCCATCGGGTCCAAGGCGGTCAACGCCAACGGTGCCTGGTACCGCTCGCTGTCCAAGCCGCCGTGGCAGCCGCCGTCCTGGACGTTCGGGCTGGTGTGGACGCCTCTGTACGCCTCGATCGCCTGGGCGGGCGGACGTGCCCTGCTGCGGGCCCGAGGACGCCGCCGCCGTGCGCTGGCCACCAGTCTGGGTGTCAACCTGTTGCTGAACGCGGCCTGGAGCCAGCTGTTCTTCGGCCGACGCAGCCTGAAGGGCGGGCTGGCGGGGACGGTTCTGCTCGACATGAGCAACGCCGACCTGATCCGCCGCACGGCCCCCGTCGACGCGGCGGCGGCCGGTGCACTCGTCCCGTACGCGGCATGGTGCACGTTCGCGACCGCCCTCAACGCCGACATCGCTCATCGCAACCGCCGGGCCGGGCACGGGTAGTCACCACGAAACGCCTGGTCAAGGAGGAATCGAGATGCCTTCAGACGCCACTGCCGAACGTTTCGAGTTCGCCTTCGAACGCCGCCTGGCCCGTCCGCTGTCTCTGCTCGGGATCCGGCCGGACACCTGCCGCCTCCTGCTCGCCCCGTCCTGGCTGGAGGTCCGTTTCGGCCCCTGGAAGGTGCGGACGCCCCTGGACAACGTGGCCGGCGCCGAGATCACCGGGCCGTACAGCGTCTGGAAGGTCACCGGCGCCCGCATGTCGATGGCCGACCGCGGGCTCACGTTCGGCACCAGCACCGAGCGGGGCGTCTGCATCCGCTTCCACCGACCGGTTCGCGGCATCGAGCCCACCGGCCTGCTCCGCCATCCGGGACTGACCCTCACCCTCGCCGACCCGTCCACGGTCGCCCGCAGGTTGCAGGACCTCGCGGCGGCTCGACGATGACCCGGTCGCCGGTGACCCTCGATCGACCTGGCGAGCGCTTCCGGAAATCGCCTATCGATGCGCTCGCCTTGTGACGCTGACGCCGCCGACGTCCGGTCCGCACCGCCTCGTTCATCTCCGGGCAATGAACGGTTCGGCCCTGGTCAGGGCGGGTACGCACGGCGCGTCGGCCCGCCCGGAGCCGGGCGGGCCAATGGGGGCGAACAGCCGGGGGGCGCGATGCGAGTACGTTCGCGGCGCCGCGTGCGTGCGGTGCGCTGGCCCGTGGGCATGGGCATCGCGGCGTGGCGGTGGCTGCGGCGTTCTCGCGGGGTGCCGCGGCGCAGGCTGCACGCGGGGGTGCAGCCGGAGGTCGGGCGGCTACCGCAGCGGGACGGGGACCGGGTGCAGGATCCGCGGCAGGGCGTCGGACCGCTCTACCAGCGGCGTTACACGGTCCGCATCTCCGGCAGCCCGCTGACCGCCGCGGAACTGATCGACCGCGTCGGCGACGACCTCAACGCCGCCTCACCGGTGGAGATCGCCGTCTTCGACAAGACCTCGGGGGTGTCCCGGCCCCTGGAGATGGGAGACGAGTACGTCGTCCACATGCCGGGGCCGTGGAACTGTCCGGTCCGCGTCGTGGAACGCACACCGGTGTCATTCCGCTTCGTGACGCTGAGCGGCCATCTGGAGGCCGGGGAGATCGAGTTCCGGGCGACGCGAACCCGGGAGGGCGGCCTCGTCTTCACCATCGAGTCGTGGGCGCGAAGCGGTGACCGGCTGGCGGAGGTCCTCTACGAGAGGGTGGGCATCGCGAAGGAAATGCAGCTGCACATGTGGACGCATTTCTGCACCCGGGTCGCGGAGCTGTCCGGCGGCCACATGGTCGGCGGCGTGGGAGTCCAGACCGAACGGGCGGACGTCTCCGGCGCCGGGCGGGGGCAGCGCCTGGTCGGCCGCGCGGTCACCGCGGCGTTCGCGCGGACCTTCGCCCTGGCGGCGCGGCTGCGCGACCGGCCGCTGCATCCCAAGGGGCTCGTGTTCGACGCCACGCTCGTCCTGCACGGGACGTCCCAGCACTGGGGCGTTCCGCTCCTGGACGAGCGCACGGAACTGCAGGGCGAAGTACGGCTCTCCCGCGCGATCGGATTGCCGCCGCCGCTGCCGGACCTGCTGGGCCTGGCGCTGCGCTGGCGGCAGCCACCCGCGGGCGACGCGGCGGAAGCCACCGCCGAACTGCTGCTGGCCACGACCGGGCACAACCCGCTGGGCCGTCACCTGCTGCGGCCCGCGGCCCGCTGGAGCCCGGCCTTCTACGGTTCTCTGCTCGCCTACCGGGCCGGTGACCGCCGGATCCTGCTGGGCGCCGTCGCGCCGCCCGCACATCACGTCCCGGCCGACCTCACGTCGCTCGCGCACTCCGTGGACGAGCGGCCGCTATCCCTGAACCTCGTGGTGGCGACCGAGTTCGGCGCATGGGAGCGATTCGGCGAGCTGCGGCTCCTCGGGCCCGCGCGAGGCGATGGCAACGGATCGGCGCGCTTCAACCCCGCGCGCACCCCCATCCGGGGACTGCCCCCCGCGGGGTTCTTCCAGCAGGTGCGCGGCCCCACCTACGACGCCGTCCAGCACGCCGCCCGTCCCACCGGCGACTCGCGGCCGGCGCGACGTCGCCGGGCGGAGAGGACGGCCCCATGAGAGGGAGCACCCGGGTCCGGCGGCGGATGCTGCGGCGGCACGCCGACCTGAGCAGGCTTCCCCTCAACTTCGATCCGGACCGGCACGACATGAGCAGGCCGGAGGACGGCTGGCACGTCGACGACTACCTGCAGCCGCTGCCGGCGGAGCCGCCCGGCCCGCCGACCCCAGGCGGAAGCTGGGAGACCGCCCGCCGCCTGGTGCGGGACTACGAACACGCCGACCCGGCCATCATCCGGGAGGTCTACCGGTCGGGTCCGCCCGAACCGGGCAAGGACTTGCTCCTGCAAGGACGCTTCTACGGGCTGCGCTTCTACCTCGGGCTGCGCATCCACGACGTCGTCGACGGACACATCGAGCAGGACGGCCGCACGGCACGCGTGTGGGGCTGGAACTACCAGACCCTGAAGGGACACCTCGAACGCGGCCAGATGGACCAAGAAGTCCGCAAATGGCTCGACACCGGCGAGGTGGAATTCCACATTCACGTCTTCTCGCAGCGAGCGGACATCCCGAATCCCCTCGTCCGCATCGGCTTCATCCTCTTCGGCCGCTTCACCCAGCTCAGGTTCTACAGGCGAGCGTGCCGGCGCATGGAGAAACTGACGAAGGCCGCACTCGCCGCCCAACGTCAGCCCCCAGAAGAGAAACCGGCCTGACGGGCGGCCCTGCGGGGGCGCCTCATCACCGCAACCACCAGCGCCGCCGACCGCGCTGGATCAGCTGACGGAATCAGCGGACGCCGATCCGGGACGGCATTCCCGGATCGTCCGGGCCATGATCTCGGCCGTCACGCGCAACGGCCCGGTGTCATGGTTGGCACGGCTCAGCAGGAGCGCTCCCTCGAACGCCGCCAGGACGCAGGTCGCCAGATCCTCCGCCCGCTCGATCCCCTCCGCCGCCAGCCGCCGCGCCGTCGCCGCCCGCCAATCGGCGAACACCTCGGCGCACGCATGCCGCAGCGGCTCGCTGGTGCTGGCCGCCTCCAGCGCGACGGTCGCGATGGGGCACCCGTCGCCCCATCCCGACCGTTCCAGGGCGTCGATGCTCAGATGGAAGACGTCCCGTACGGCCTCGGCCGCGTCCCCCTCGGCCCGCCCGTACACCAGATCGAACAGCCGCGTGAAACGCGCCCCCGAATACCCGACCGCATCGACGCCCAGCTGTTCCTTCCCGCCGGGGAAGAAATGGTAGAGCGACCCCCACGGCGCCCCCGCCTCCGCTGTGACCTGTTTCAGCCCGGTCGCCGCGTACCCCTGCCTCCGGAACAACCGCGCCGCCGCCTCCAGCAGCCGCGCCCGCGTATCGGATCCCATCTCGCAAGCCTAGCCCTTGTCTCACTAGATCGATCTATCTAGTATCTCCGGCATGATCCGAACCGAGCGCCACGGCCCCGTCCAGCTGATCGTTCTCGACCGCCCCGAGCGCCGCAACGCCGTGGACGGCCCCATGGCGCGAGCCCTCGGCGAGGCCGTCGGCACCGCCGAGCACGACGCGGAGATCCGCGCCATCATCCTCACGGGCGCCGGCGGCGCCTTCTGCGCCGGGAACGATCTCAAGGCCATGGCCGCGGGCGACTTCCCCATGCCGACCGTGGACGGACCGCCGCCCATGCAGGTCACCCGGAAGCCCGCGGCCAAGCCCGTCATCGCCGCCATCGAGGGCTACTGCTTCGGCGGCGGCTTCGAACTCGCCCTCTGGGCGGACCTGCGCGTCGCCTCCGCCTCCGCCGAATTCGGCACCCTGAACCTTGCCCACGGCCTCCCCTGCCTGGACGCGGCCACGGTGCGCCTCCCCCGCCTCGTCGGTCAGGCCCGAGCGCTCGACATCCTCCTGACCGCCCGCCGCGTCCCCGCAAGGGAGGCGCTCACTCTCGGCCTCGTCTCCCACCTGGTCGAGCCCGGCCAGGCCCTGGAACACGCCCTGGCTCTCGCCGACGCCGTGGCCGCCCTGCCACCCGGAGCGCTGCACGCCGCCCGCCGCTCCGTCCTGGAGCAGTGGTCCCTCCCGGAGGACGAAGCCTTTCGGAACGAAGCCCGCCTCGCCCTCCGGCCCTAGGCCGCAGACGATGTCCGGCAGCCGTTCCGCGTGACCACCATGGTGGTCGCCGCCCAGGGGCGCCGGAGCCCCGATACTAGGTAGATGTCGGATCTGCTCCGCGGTTTCGGTCTTCGCCCGCGACCGCCGTCGCGGTCGCGGGCGGGTGACGGCCGTCTCGTGGACGTGCTGGTCGCCGCGGCGGTCGCCGTCCCGGTGTTCGTTCCGTTCGCCACCGCGCCGCAGGTCACTCCGCTGGGCGTGGTGTTCAACCTCGGCACGGTCGTGCCGCTCGTATGGCGACGGCGGGCGCCGTTCGCGATCGCGCTGGTCGTCGCGTGCTTCACCTTGGCGGTCTCGCTGCACGACCGTCCGGGCCAGGCGCTGCAGTACGGCGTGCTGGTGGCCATCTACACACTCGCCGACCTGGGGCGGAATCGCTGGCAGCGGTGGGGGTTCATCGGCGCGCTCATGGCAATGATTCCGCCCGGCGCGCTCGTCAACGGCAACGACGCAGGCGAGTTCATGTTCACGCTGCTGCTGCCCATGACGGCGTTCCTGCTGGGCACGCTGGCGCGGACCGCACGGGAACGGTCGGACGCGCTGGTGGAACGCTCCGCGCAGCTCGAACGCGAACGCGAGGCGCTCGAACGTGAACGCGCCGCCGAGGCCGCGCGGGCGGCGGCGGAGGAGCGGGCCCGTATCGCCCGCGACATGCACGACGTGCTCGCGCACGCCGTCAGCATCATGGTCGTCCAGGCCGAAGCCGGTCCGGTGGTGGTCCGCTCCGATCCCGACCAGGCCGAACAGGTCTTCGACGCGATCGCCGACGCGGGCCGCGACGCGATGGCCCAGCTGCGCCGGATGCTCGGCGTCCTCAAGGAGGAGCAGGACCACGGGGTACGCGCGCCTCAGCCGACTCTCGGCGCGCTGCCCGGCCTGGTCGAGCACGTCGACCGCACCCAGGTCCAGGTGCGCCTCACGGTCGAGGGCGTGAGCCGTGACCTCCCGTCCGACGTGGACGTGGCGGCGTACCGCATCGTGCAGGAGGCGCTCACCAACACGGTGAAGCACGCCAACGCCCGGACGGCCGAGGTCCGGCTCCGCTGGACCGACCACGAACTGGAGATCACGGTGACCGACGACGGGCAGGGCCACGAGGAAGGGGAGCCGGGGTGGCGGCGGGGCGGCGACGGCCTCATCGGCATCCGTGAACGCGTCGGCGCCTGCGGCGGCACGGCCGAGGCCGGCCCCCTGCCGGGCGGCGGGTTCCGGGTCGTCGCGCGTCTCCCCCACACCGCGACGGTGGCCGCGTGATCCGGGTCGTGCTGGCCGACGACCAGGAACTCGTCCGCAGCGGCTTCGCGATGATCCTCGACGCGCAGCCCGACATCGAGGTGGTGGGCGAGGCCGGCGACGGCACCGCCGCGATCGCCGCCGTAGACGAGCACGACCCCGACGTCGTGCTGCTCGACATCCGCATGCCGGGCCTGGACGGCATCGAGACCGCCAAGGTCGTGTGCGCGCGAACCCGGACCCGCGCGATCATGCTCACCACGTTCGACCAGGACGACTACGTCTACGACGCGCTCTACGCCGGTGCGAGCGGGTTCCTGCTGAAGGACGTGCGCCGCGACGACCTCGTCCACGCGGTCCGGGTGGTGGCGGCGGGAGAGTCGCTGCTCGCGCCCGCCGTCACCCGCCGCCTCATCTCCGACATCACGCGCACCCGCCCGCGGGCCGGCGCGACCGCCTCCGACCGCCTGTCCGTCCTGACCGAACGGGAGCGCGAGACCCTGCGGCTCCTCGGCCGCGGCCTGTCGAACGCGGAGATCGCCGCGGCCATGGTCGTCAGCGAGCACACCGTGAAGACCCACGTGAGCAACGTCCTGGCGAAGCTCGGCATCCGCGACCGCGTCCAGGCCGTGATCGCCGCGTACGAGACCCGGCTGATCGAGCCCGCCTGAGGGCCTCCGTCGAGCGAGGGAGGCGCACCCCGCCTCTCCCTCGCGTGACCGATGCCCGAAGACCGCTCGCGGCGGCGATCCGCCCGGCCGCCGGTTCCCCAAGGATCGGGAGCGTAAGAACGCAGCGCTCGAAACCCAGGAGAACCGCTCATGGCCAGGATCGCCTTCCATCTCGCCCCTGCCCTCATGCTCGCCTACGGACTCGTCCGGCTCGTCGACGGCCGTGACGGGCAGCACGGGCCAGGCCCCGCCTGGACGGTGGGCCATCTGCTCTTCCTTGGCTCCCTCCTGCTGTACGGCGGGGTGATCGCCGGCGTGTACGGCCGGATCCGGGCCACGGCCGGGGGCACCGCACGCCGGGCCACAGCCGGAGTCGCGACCGCGGTCGCCGCCTTCGGACTGGTGACGTTCGTCCGCGTCGCGATCGTCGACATCGTCGTCGGCCTGCGCGCCGCGGACAGCGCCGAGAAGAGCATGCTCGCCGACCGGTACGCGGACGTCCCCGCCGTACTCCCCCAGGCGTTGTACGAGATCGGCCCGGTCTTCTTCATGATCGGACTGATCGCGCTGCTCGTGCAGTCCGCGCTCGTCACCCCGGGGCGCAAGGCGATGGCCGCCCTGGGTCCCGTCCTGGTCGCCGTCGGCTTCGTCGCCATCACGATCGACCTGGACCTGCTCCCGGCGGGAGCGGCGCTGATCTGGCTCGCTCTCGTCCCGTTCACCCGCGAGCAGAGCCCGTCCTCCCCCACGCACGTCCGGACCGAGGCTCGCGTAGCGGCCTAGCCCGACCGTCAGTCACTACCAGTCACAATGGAGAGACACGTGATCAAGCAAAGGCATGCGCTCCGTGGCGCACTCACGCTGGCCGTGGCAGCCGGTGTCGCGCTGGGCGTCCTGACCGGCACCGGTACCGGCGCGCAGGCCGCCGGCACCGCCGCCGGAGACGGCGCCGACCAGGCTCGGCTGGATCGACTCATGCACCGGCTGACCACGGTCGACGGCGGGCCCGGAGCGCTCCTGCACCTGCGGGATCGGCGCGGCGGCACGGTGCTGACCAGCGGCGTCGCGGACGTGAACAGCCGGGCGCCGGTGCCCCGCGACAGCAGGTTCCGGATCGGCAGCATGACCAAGCCGTTCGTGGCCACGGTCGTACTCCAGCTCGTGGGAGAGCATCGCGTCTCGCTCGACGCGGCGGTGGAACGCTATCTGCCCGGCGTCGTCGGTGGAAACGGCAACGACGGGCGGAAGATCACCGTCCGCCAGTTGCTGCAGCACACCAGCGGCCTGCCCGACTACCTCTCCTACCTCGACCCGCGGCAGATCCTCACGGACCCGCTCGCCCACCACGACGCGCGCGATCTGGTGAACCTCGCGCTCGCCCATCCACCGAAGTTCGCGCCCGGCGCCGGCTGGCGCTACTCCAACACCAACTACCTGCTGGCCGGAATGATCATCGAGAAGGTGACCGGCCGCACCTGGGCCGAGGAGATCGACCGGCGCGTCATCACCCCGCTGGGCCTGCGCGAGACGTCCGTGCCGGGCGACGCCCCGGCGATCCCCGGACCGCACCCGCACGGGTACGTGCGGCCGGGCGAGGACGCGCCGCTCATGGATCTCACCGCGTTCAACCCCTCGGTCGCGGGCGCATCCGGCGGGATGATCTCCAGCGGCGCGGATTTCAACCGGTTCCTGGGCGCACTCGTCGACGGCAGGCTGCTGCGCCCGGCCCAGCTGCGGGAGATGATGCGGACCCGGCCCACCGGCGACTCCGACGGGCGCGCCTACGGCCTCGGCCTGGAGAGCAGGCCACTGCCCTGCGGCGGTCTGTACTGGGGCCACGGCGGTGACGTCTTCGGTTACGAGACCGCGGGCGGGGCCACGGTCGACGGCGGCCAGGCGACGGTCATGGTGAACCTCGACCCGGGCGGTTCGGACGCGCAGAGCGACGACATGAAGACCGCCGTCCAGATGGCGCTCTGCCTGCACCGGTCTACGGCCTCCCGGTAGCGCGGGCGGGCGGAAGCGGGGGCGGCGCGGCGGGCAGGAACGGCACGACGACGAGGACGACGGCGAGCAGGCCGAGCGCCCACGCGAAGGTGTGCGCGAACGCTGCGTCGACGGCCCCCTGGCCGGCGTCCGCGTCGCCGGCGGCGAGCCGTTGGTGGAGGATGCCCGCGATGACGACGGTGCCGAATGAGGCGCCGACACGCTGGACGATGTTCAGCAGGCTCGTGGCCCGGGGGATCGCCGTCGGCCGGACATCGCGGTAGCTCGTGGCCGAGACGGCGACCCCGACCCCGCCGAGCCCGGCCCCCAGCGCCACCAGCCCCGCGGACAGGACGAAGAGGGGCGCGTCGCCGGCGACGACGAACACCGTGACGCCGGTTCCGGCCAGCACCGCCCCGGCGAGTGCCACGATTCGCGGGCCGAAGCGGTCGGCCGACCGTCCAGCAGCCCAGAGTCCGGCCATCAGACCGAGGCCTTGGGGGGCCAGCAGCAGACCGACTTGCGAGACGGGAACGCCGCGGGCCTGCTGATAGAAGAGCGGCAGGAGCAGCATCGGAGCGTACAGGCACGCTCCCGAGAGGAACATCAGGACGGTCGCGACCGAGAACGACGGAAGCCGAAGCAACCTCAGGTCGATGATCGCGCGGTCACCGTTGTTCTTGGCGTGCAGGACGAATCCGGCGAGCAGCCCCATGCCACCTGTCAGCAACACGATCGAGCCCGCCGACGCACTCTGCAACTCACCGACCGCCGACAGGCCGGCCAGGATCGCGACGATCGCCGGGATCATGAGCAGAGCGCCGGCCCAGTCGAACGGCACCGAGCGACGCGCGTCCGTCACGTGCAGGTGACGCCGGGCGAGGGCGATGGCGAGCAGGCAGAGAGGCACGTTGACCAGGAAGATCCACCGCCAGCCGAGCGAACCGAGGATCACGCCGCCCAGCACCGGGCCGAGGATCGGTGCGAGCTGTCCGGGGATGCCGATCATCCCCATGACCCGGCCCATTCGTCGCGGCCCGGCGGCTCCGGCCAGGATCGCCTGGACCAGGGGGAGGATGAGCCCGCCGCCGAGGCCCTGCAGGACCCGCGCGGCGATCAGGCTCTCGATGGACCACGCGAGCCCGCACAGCACGGAGCCGGCCATGAACAGCGACAGCGTCACCAGCCAGACCCGCCGGGCGCCCCAGCGGTCGGTCAGCCAGCCCATCGTCGGGATCGCCGCCGCCATCGCGAGCAGGTAACCGGTCGTGGCCCACTGGGCCATCGAGACCGTCGTGCCGAACGCGCGGGTCAGGTCGTCGATCGCGACGGCGACGATCGTCGTGTCCAGCAACGCGACCGACGCGCCGGCCAGCAGCACCCCCATCAGACGCAGCAGGTCCCGGTCGAGGCGCTCGACCCCGGCATTTGTTGGCATGCCAACAGAGTAGCTGGATTGCTGGCATGCCAACAAGTTCGCTAGGCTGTGACCGTGACTGCGACCGGCTCACCGGACGACCCCAAGGCTGGACGAGCGACGCGGCCCCCGCACGTCGGCACCAGCATCGAAGGCGCCCCGATCGGATCGCTGCTCCTGCAGGTCGTCCGTGCCCACGCACGAGTGGGGACCGAGCTGCTCAACGAGGCGGGAGTCGCCTCGCCGCACGAGATCGTGCTGCTCTACCTCGACGCCCGCGGCCCCGTGCCCCAGACCGACCTCGTCCACTACATGGGCCGCGACCGCTCCACCGTCACCGCGACCCTCCAGGCGATGGAGCGGGCCGGGCTCGTCACCCGCACCGCGTCGCCGACCGACAGGCGCGCCATGATCGTCCAACTCTCGCGGAAGGGACGCGACGCCGTCCCACGCGCCCAGGCGGCATGGCGCGAACTCGAACGCCGCACCACCAGCGCCCTCACGCCGAAACAGCAGGCCGACTTGATGGACGCGCTGTCCGCCGTCCGCGACGCGCTCAACGGCCCCGCGAGATAGACGCAGATCCAGCATCCGCTGCCCCATGACCCAGGTGGGTTGCTGGACCGTGGTCAGCGTCAGCTCCCCGAAACATAGACCCGCGTCCTCGAAGCCGGTCACCGCCACGTCGTCGGGGACCCTCCGCCCCTGCCGCTCCAGCTCGCGCAGCGCGCCGAGCGCCATGTTGTCCGACGCGGCGAACACGGCGTCCACATTTGCCTGCTCGGTGAGTATCCGGCGCCGCAGCTGGTGGAGTTCGGCGACTTCAGCGAGTCCAGCGGTGTCCTGGCGATGAATGCTGCTTTCAAGGATCCGAAGAACGGACGACATCGCGGCAGAGTTCATCTGCGATACCAGGCTTGTCCTCCGTCAATCGGCTTGAACAGCGCCACTTTGCGCTCTCGCAGCAGGCTCGGCATGTCGCGCCTTTGAAACTCCCGTCGGTTACCTGACGGCGATGCCTTTGATCCGGGCCCCGGGCTCGCCGTCCCAGGGAATGTCGATGTCCACCGTGTCAGCCTGGGCGGGTAGCCGGTAGACACCCGAGAAGGTCATCGACTCCCCCGGGTCGAGGGTCTGCTTGGCATCGCTGCGGAGCAAGGTGGTGCAGAGGCACTCCATGCTGGAGGCGCGCAGCGGGTAGTACCAGACGTTGTCGGCAGTGTCGAGGACGGAGATGCCGTCAGTGCTGTTCGGCATTGGGGTCATCCTGCCGTTGTAATACAGGTCCAGCTCGAACCTCGAGTGCACGTCAGCCTGGGACCGCCCGTTGTTCCGCAGCGTCCAGACCAAGGTCGTCAGTCCCGCCGGATCACGGTGCAGGGAGTTCACCTGGATCTGCAGGTCCTTGGCCGCCGCAGGGGTGAACCTGGCGGTGCGCGACGACGCCGGCTTCCCCGGGGACCAGCTGTAGGCGCGGCCGCTCGTCGGAGCCGGCGGAGGGGCGGGCAGGGGGAAGCTCACGGTGACCCGGCGGTTCTTGCGGCGCCCGCTGTCGCTGTCGTTGGAGGCCACCGGGTCGGCCGAACCGTGCCCGGCGGTCCGGTAGGCGACGCCCGCGCGGGTGACCAGTCCCTTGAGCCGGTCGGCCACGGCCTTGGCACGCCGGTGCGACAGCGGCCGGTTGATGGCGTCGTCGCCGCTGGAGTCGGTGTAGCCGTCGACCTTGACGACGGTGCCGTTCGAGGCGTCGATCTGCTTGGCCACGCCGCGCAGCAGCGCGTCCGCCTTCGCGGTGAGGTCGGCCTTGTTCAGCGCGAACAGGACGTCGGACGAAAGGCGCACGGCACGTTCGTCACCGTCCTCGTCCACGGACTGGTCGTCGCCTTCGGCGACCCCCGCCACGGTCAGGACGCGCGGTGCGGCGAGCTTCACCGAAGCCGGGTCGACGGTCTGGTCCGGGAGCGGCCGGACCGGGCCGTCGGAGATCGGAACGTCCTGCATCGGCACGGTCAGCGGGATCGTCACCGTCGCCCTCTTCACTCCGGCGGGCGGAGCGGGGAAGACAGCGTAGATGTCCACCGAGCCGCGCGGGGCGACCTCCTCGCCGCCGGGGTCGGAGCACAGGCAGGTGCCGTCGGCCCTCCTCAGCGGCATGTAGAGCTTGCCGCCTGCCCCGTCGAGTAACCCGATGCCGTTCGCCTCCAGGCTGTTGATGTCGCCCTCTCGGCCGCCCTCGAAGAAGCTGATCTGCAGCTTCATTGGGCTCTGGCCGTCGTTGACGACGCGGAACTGCCCGGTGACGGTGGTACCGGACGTCCTGCTCAGCGCGAGGAGCTCGACGTGCGCGGGCCCCGCATGGTGGGCCATCGGAACCGCTACCCGCGTGCCGGACGCCTTGCCGGCAGGCCCGCCCGTCTTCCTCGCAGCGCCGCCCTCGTCACCACTGCCGCCCTCGTCACCACCGCCGCACGCGGACAGGGCGACGAGAAGCGCCGCCGCCCCCGCTCCCGCGCGATGGCCCCAAGCCTTTTCCCCGCAACGTCCGAACATTTCTCCGCTCCCGTTCCACGGAATGAACCTTTCATCTTGATCGTGCTGGTCAGAGGCCGGTTGCGGGGCGGACCGGCCAGTGACGCAGAGCGGCCCTCGACGCTGCGAGTCGACCAAAGCAACTGCACATCCGGGAGCCTCTGGCGTTTCTACCGCGCCGCGTTCGATCTGTCGTCCGATATCCGTAGAACGGGCGACGATCTGCACGCCGATCGGCGGCGCGCCGTCGCCCGGACGTTTGGTGTGCGCCCTGGCAGTAGATCGACTCGTGCAGCAGCGCGTCGAACTTGCTCTCCGCGCCGAAGTGGATGCCGAGCGTCCGGAAGCGCCGCGGGTGAGCCTGTCCCCGCCCGGCAGCCGGACGTCCCGCTGGCGCAGCGCCTCCACCACCTGCCGGGCGGTCGGCGCGTCATCGGGATAGCGCTCGAAGTAGCGTTCGTTGTGCGCCGGTACGCGGGGGTAGGCGGCCCGGTAGACGTCCTCGGCCGACGCCTCCAGCAGCGGCGTGTCCGGGCCAGGTAGAGCAGGAAGGGGAGGTCCGCCGCGGGCCGGTCCGCCGCGGTCACCTCTCTGGCGAACAGTTCGATCCGGTCCCCGCCGGGGTCGGCATGATCGAGCGGGACGTCGAGAGTGTGCTCAGTGAACACGAGACCAGAGTGCCGATACATCACCCTGTCATCGTCCCGAGACGACGAGCCACGAGACCAATCCCAACCATCTATATTCGCGGCATTATGGGGTCAAAGTAGGTCATTGCCCGGCGGAGTCCGCCGGGACGGCGGCCCTCTCGGCGAGGCTGGTGAGGGCGGAGACGTCGACCTTGCCGGTGGGGCCGAGCGGGAGTTCGGGCAGCACCAGGAAGCGTTCGGGCAGGCCGCGCTTGTCCAGGTCGCGTTCCAGCAGGTACGTGATCAGGGCGGCCGGGGACGGCCGTCCGGCTCCGGGGCGCGGCGCCAGGCAGGCGCACATCCGTTCGCCCAGGTCCGCATCGTGCACCGGGACGCAGTGCACGTCGGCGATGTCGGGGTGGCCGATGAGCGCGCGCTCCACCTCTGCCGGGGATATCCCGATGCCGCCGCGGATGACGATGCGCTTGAGCCGGTCGAGTACCCACAGCGTGCCGCCGTCGTCCAGGCGGCCGAGGTCGCCGGTGCGCACCCAGCCGCCGGGGGCCCGGTGCCGGGCGTCCAGCTCCGGCGCCGCGACGTAGCACAGCGGGGTCATCGGCCCGAGCGCCCAGATCTCCCCCGCCCGGCCGGGCGGCAGGGGCCGTCCCTCCGGGTCGCGGACGCTGATCCGCGCCACCCGGGGATCGGGAACGCCCGCCAGCCCCGGTTCCCAGCGGGACGGGTCGCGGCCGGTGTGGCAGTTGACCCCGTCGCTGGAGCCGTAGACGTTGACGGGCGGCATGCCGAACCGGCGGACGCAGGCGTCCCGGACGTGCCGGTGCACCGGTCCCGCACTGGAGACGACGACGTCGAGGGAGGACAGGTCCGCGCCGGTTTCGCATTCGCTCATCCGCCACAGCATGGTGGGAACGCCGAACAGATGGGTGGGACGGTGCCGCTCGACGGCGTCGAGCGCGGCGGCGGCGTCGAAGCGCGGGAGCAGTACCAGCGTGCCGCCGTGGCGTGCGACGATCCCCGAGGTCGCCAGCGACCCGTACGACGACGCGAGCGAGACCAGCACCAGCGCCCGCATCGGCCCGGATCCGCGTTTCAGGGCGGCCACGTAGTTGCCGCGCCCGCCTCCCATGGCGTTGTGGGAGTAGGCCACCATCTTCGGTTCCGACTCCGAGCCCGAAGAGATCAGGATGCGGGCCGGAGCTTCCGGGTCGACGCTCGCGGGGCGGAAGGCCCGCACGTCGCCGTCGCCCGCCTCGCCCAGGGAGTGGATTCCCTCGGACGGCGGCGTTCCCGGCGTCCACATCTGCAACCCGTCCAGGCCGCCGGCCGTCGCGACCGTCTCCGGGGCGGTGATGAGCGCGGCCGCGCGGGACCGGCGCAGGAGGCGCGCGACGTCGCGCGGCCCGTGCGTATGCGGGATCGGCAGGGCCACGGCGCCGATCGCCGCGATCGCCAGCTCGGCGATGACGGCGTCGCGTCCGTTCGGCAGCAGGACGGCGATGATGTCGGCCGGCCCCCGGCCGGCGACCCGCAACGCGGCGCCCGCCCGGCGGACGCGTTCGTCCAGCGCGGCGTAGCCGAGCACGCCCGCGCCGTCAATGACGGCGTCACGTTCCGGCGCGGCGCGGACGTGGTCGCGGAACAGCGCATAGAGGTCCCGGCCGGGGCACAGCCCGGCGGCGGTCCAGGCCGCGCGCGTCTCGGCGGGAACCAGGTCGGCCATGGTGACGCCGTTGGCCGATCTCCATGCGGAAGCGGATCTCATATGTCCTCTCTCCGGGGGTGCGTGGGCTGCGGGGCGAACGTCCACGGGCTGCGGCTGTAGGCGGCTTCGCCGTCGGTTTCGAAGAGCGCCTCGTACGCGGGGTCGGCGGCCATCGCGGCGAGGTCCGTCACCACGGGTGCGGTCGGCGCCGTCTCCGCGATCGGACGGTCGGCGTGCGCGGCGCGCAGGAGGCGGGCGGCGTCGACCAGCGCGGTCTCGACGCGGACGCCGGCGCCGGCGCGGGCGCGGGCGAGCAGGCCCGCGACGGTCCCTTCGGCGCTGATGAGGGCTCCGAGGACGTCGACGACGGTCAGCAGCGTCGGCGCCGGAGGCCGCCCGTGCTCCGCCAGCAGCGCCGCGACCCCCGTGTACGCCTGGACGAGATAGTCGGTGCCCATGGGCTGCGGCGTGGGGTGGACCTCGGCCCAGCCTCCGGCGTGCGCGTAGACGAGGCCCGGCCGGACGGCGGCCAGGTCACCGGCGTCCATCTCGAACAGGCCCGCACGACCGGGCGGCCAGTTCTGCAGGAAGACGTCCGACGAGGCGAGCAGCCGGAGCGCCGTCTCGCGGCCCGCGCGGGTCTTCAGGTCGGCCTCGACGGCGTCCTTGCCCCGGTTCAGTGCGCGGAAGCGGGCGGAGCAGTCGCCCGCCATGGGCGGGACGCCGCGCATGGGGTCGCCGCCGGGCGGTTCCAGGCGGACGATCTCGGCGCCGAGCAGGCCGAGCAGGTGCCCGGCGAGGGGCCCTTGGACGCGGTTGGTGGCCTCGGCGACGCGCACACCGCCGAGCGGCGCATGCCCGCTCGCGCGATGGGACGCCGGGCCGCTGGCCGGATCCGTCCCCGCGGGGGTGATGGCGCGAAGCCGCCAGGGGGACGCGGGCGGCGGCGGCAAGGGTCGTGTCGCGTCCTCGTCCACCTCCACGATGCTGACCCCGGCGGCGCGGGCGGCGGCACGGATGAACGGGTGGTCGAGCGTCCCCGCCGCGTCCTCCAGCGCGGGTGGAAGCGCGCAGGTCGCGGTGGCGAAGCGCTGCTGGAAGGGCGGCCAGCCCGCGACGATCGCGGGCCGTGCGGCACCGAGCGCGGTCCAGAACGCCAGCCAGTTCTCGGCGGCGAACGTCTCGATCTCGAAGCGGACGCCGTCGGCCGACCGGAACGGCGGCGTCCGCTCGGTGGCCGCGAGCGGACGCCGCCCGGCACCCGGATCCGACGTTGCGGCGGCGACGTACTGGGTGAGGGCCAGCGCCGCCGCCTGCGCGACGGAGGTCACCGCGCGGACGGGCGTCCCGCCCCGCAGCACGGCCAGCATCCCGGCGGCGATCGCCTGGGCCGCGAGCACACCGGCGCACACTGAGGCGAAATCGACCCGGAGCGCGCGCGGCGCACCGGTGGCGCGCCCGTGGACGTGCATGATGCCGCACGCGGCCTGCACGTCGCGCTCCCCCGCCATGGGCACCCCGACCGGCCCGGACCAGCTGATTCGGCACTCGGGCAGAGCGCGATCCCCGGGTACGAAGGTCGCGTGGACGACGCCCAGCCACCCGGTGGGCGCGTCCGGCGGCGGTGGCACGTCACCGGTCTCGACCACGCAGCCGAGCGCGCGCAACCGGGCGGCGGCGACGCGGACCACGAGCGTGTCACCGAGCGCGCGCACGACCGTCCCGTCCAGGGGGCGGGCCGTGAGATCCGCCAGGGTCCGGGTCGCCGTTCTCACGTCCACTTCCCCGTCCCGTGGGTCCCGGGTTCCAGGCCCAGGTGCTCGCGTAAGGCCGCTCGCCGCACCTTGCCGGTCGCGGTGCGCGGTAGCCGCCCCCACTCCATGAGGACGGGGTCGGCGAGTTCCGGCAGGTCGGCGACGGCGTCCCGCCACTGCTCCGGATCCAGGCGACCGTCCTCGACGACGAGCACGGGCTGGGCGGGACGGCCGGGGACGCTCAGCACGACGCATTCGCCGACGCCGGGCAGCCTGTCCTCGATGACGTCCTCCACCTCGACGCAACTGGCCTGCGGAAGGGCGTCGGTCTCCCGGTCCAGCAGGAGCAGCCGCCCGCTCCGGGTGAGGACGCCGAGGTCACCGGTGATGAACCACTGCCCGGCGCGTTTGCGCAGGTAGCGTTCCCGCTCGCCGACGTAGTCCAGGCACAGCGCCTTGGTGCTGCACGCCAGCAGGCCGGCCGTGCCGCGCGGGACGGGACGCAGCGTATCGCGGTCGACGACGCGCAACCGCGTGCGGCCGGGGACGGGACGGCCGAGGTCGCGGGTCGTCGGATGCCGGCCGTGCTCGGCCCGCATGGCGCGCCGGGTGAGGAAGCGGAAGGTCAGCGGCCCCGTCTCGCTCTGCCCCCAGCCCTGCAGCCAGATCGGACGCGGATGCCGGGTCGCGTTGAGGAAGGTGCGGACGGTCGGCGGGTGCACGGCGTCGAACGTGCTGATGTAGAGGCGGACGCGGTCGAACGCCCCCGACCGCGTGCGGGAGCGCCAGCGCACGAAGGTCGAGGGCTGCGCCTCCACGATGGTCGGGCGGTGCTCGTCCAGCGGCAGGCGGGCCTCGGCCCAGTCGGCGGAGGTGATCACCACCATCTTCGCGGGGCCGAGGGCCGACACGGCGGCCGTCCAGGCGAGCGCCCGCCCGTGGGCGAAGGAGAAGGCGGCCGCCACCACGTCGTCCGGGCGGCTGGCGAGCACGGGCCACCGGTGGGCCTCGAAGCCGGCGAGGCGCCGCAGCAGCGTGCGGGTGGAGTGCACGACGAGCTTCGGCACACCGGTCGTGCCCGAGGTGTGGACGATGGCGAGCGGGTCGTCGACTCGCGGACGGCGGGGCGCGGGGGCGGTGTGGCCGCGCACGTCGTCGAGCGACAGCGCGGACGGGTCACCGGCCTCCCCGTCGAGCACGAGCGTCCGGACGTCCGCGTGCTCCGCCGGGCGGCGGTCCGCCGTCCGCGCCGAGTCCACGACCAGCAGTGCCGGATCCAGCCGTTTGAGGAGGATGTCCAGCACGTCCGTCTCCAGGTGCGCCGACAGCGGCACGGGCACCGCGCCGAGGCGGGCGGCCGCGCAGCACAGCAGCACCAGATCCCAGTGGTCGCGCTTGCTGATGGCGACGCGGTCGCCCGGTTTCACCCCCGCGGCGGCGAACCATCCGGCGGCGGTGCGGACGAGCCCGGCGAGGGCGGGCGGATCCAGGACGGTGCCCATGCCGGGGGCGATGTCCAGCGGGCGGCTGAGGTGCACCGTGGTGGAGTGGCCGCGGTCGGCCACGTCCTCGAACAGCGTGCCCAGCTCGATGCGCTTGCCGAAGAGAGCCATCTCGTCACCTCTGATCGGGAGAACGGGGATCGGGCGCCGCCGCAAGGCCCGCCGTCTCGCGGGTCGCCGTCTCGCGGGTCGCCGTCTCGCGGGTCGCGGCGGGGGCGGTGCCGGAGAGGCACCGCACGTTCGACGACAGGTAGGTCTGGATCCGCTCGGCGGCCAGGGCGGCGGAGGCGACCGCGCCCTCGCTGCACGGGCGCAGCGGAACCCAGTCGCCCGCGTACTCGACCGCCGCGACGGGCCGGTCTGCGAAGGCGCCGCGCAACCGCAGGGCGAGCGGCGTCGCCTCGGGCAACCCGTGCCGGAACCGGTGCACCAGAACGTGGGACGGCTCGGCCCGCAACCCGGGGACGAAGCGTCCGGCGGAGGCGATCAGCCGTTCCGCGACCGCCCGGTCAGGCGCGTCGAGGAGTTCGCGGCAGCCGCGCGGCGAGGCGATGAGCGAGACCAGCCCGCGCCCCCGCGGCGCCCGCCCAGGGTGCTTGCGGTGGTCGAGGGTCATGACGTTGAGCAGGGCGTCCTCGGCCTCGGGGATGAGCGTGGCGAAGCTCGGCCGCGTCCGCCCCGGTGCGGGCGGTGCGTCCAAGACGAGGCTGACACGCAGCATGGGCGTGAATCCGCACTCCGCGAGGAACTCCCGCGCATCAGGCCGGGGCTCGTCGTACAGGCCGGCCGCGACCGGAGCCGGGACGGCGAGCACCACCGCCCGGGCGGTGACGGTGCCGCGCGGCGACTCCACCCGGACGAAGCGGCCGTCGCGGGTCACGCGGGTGACCGGGTGACCGGTGGTGACGTCCAGGCGGCCGGCGAGGGCGCGGGCCAGGGTGTCCATGCCGTCGCGGTAGGTGTGCCAGGTGTGCGAGCCGCCGCACGCGGCCAGGTGCGCCGCGAACGGGGCGGCGGCGGAGCGTTCGGGGTTCCAGCCGAAGAACCCGGCGGCCAGCGGGTGGACGAGGTAGTCGTACAGGTCCGGGTGGTAGGGCCGAACCAGCGCGGCCACGGTGTCCTCGGCGATGCCGGCCCGCTCGGGACGGTCGGGGTCGAGTCCACCGAGCCGGGCCAGCCGCGCCAGCCGCGCCTGCAACCGCACCAGGTCGATCCTTGCGCGCGGCCTCAGCCCCGCCCCCGTCAGCAGCCCCAGCGGGCGGCCGGCGTTCGGGCGGGCCCGGCCGTCCCGCCACACGGCCAGGGCGTCGCGGACGTCCGGCACGGCGGCCGGGTCGCGGTCCAGCCCGAGGTCGGCGATGAGCCTCCAGGTCTCCGGGTAGCCGGCGCGGCCGGGGAACATCTCGGCGCCGGTGTCGATCAGGCAGCCGTGCTCGCGGACGGTCCGCATCCGCCCGCCGACGGCCTCGGCTGCTTCGAGGACCCGCACCTTGCGTCCCTGCTCGGCCAGCGCGTACGCGGTGGCGAGCCCGGCGGGGCCGGCCCCCACCACGGCGACGTCCAGCACCGGGGCCCTGCTCTCCCCGTCGCGGGGCGTCACGGCGTCGCCCCGGACACGAGAGCGGCAACGACCAGCAGTCCCACCGTCACGCGGTGGGCGTGGATGGCGATCCGGCGGGCGCGCAGGATGTCGCCGCGGAAGCCGATCAGCAGATGGGCGAGCCGCATGGCGACGAGCGGGAGCATGACCATGGCGAACCACCACGGCGCGAACCCCGTGGCCGTCGCGCCCGCGATGAGCGCGATCTGGGCGACCGTCATCGCGGCGACGAACAGCCGGTGCGCCCGAGCGGAGACCAGGGTGGCGACGGTGATGCGCCCGGCCGCGCGGTCGCCTTCGGCGTCGTTGGTGTTGGAGTACAGCCCGAACAGCATCGGCCCGGAGCCGAACAGCACCGCCTGCACGAGGACGAACCCGGTCGTCCCGCCGGTCAGCAGCGCGTACGGCACGAGCGTCCAGCCGATGCCGAGGCCGATGAGGAACAGCTCCTGGAACCCGCGGTAGCTGATCTTGAGACCCCAGGAGTACTGGACGGACGCGGCCACGCAGGCAGCCGCCAGCACGACGGCCCACATCGGGCGATGCGGAGCCGCCGCGACCACGGCCGCCCACAGCGCCGACCCCGCCGCCGCGGCCGTCCAGGAGAAGCGCAGCGCCTGCGCCTCGGTGAGCGTCCCGGCGACGAGGGGTTTGCGGGCCAGCCGGCGGCGGGCCGCGTCGGAGCCGTAGTTGGCCGCGTCGCTGCCGTCGCGGTAGCCGGTGACGTCGTCGAAGCCGACCATGGCCGCCACGACGACGACCTGCGCGACCAGGGTCAGCGCGAGCAGGCCGAACGTCTGCGGCTGCCAGCGCGCGGCGGGCGCCAGCAGCGCCCACACGACCGCGAGCCCGAGGTAGTAGTCGTAGATGTCCAGCTTGGCCAGGCGTGCGTAGGCGGCGAGGGTGCCGTGCCCGGACACGCCGGGCCCTCGGACCGCGGTCTGTTGGCTCATGCTCGCCCCCTGTCGGCGTCAGTGAACGCGCTGGTTTCGGTGAACGCGCTGGTGTCGGTGAACGTGCTGGTGTCGGTGAACGCGCTGGTTTCGGTGAACGCGCTGGTTTCGGTGAACGCGCACACGGCGTCGGCGATGTGCTCGACCTGCGCGTCCGTCAGGTTCGGGTAGAGCGGGAGAGAGATGTTGCGCCGCGCGGCGGCCTCCGCGTTCGGCCAGGACCCGCCGGGCCGCGCGTAGGGGGCGAACGCCGGCTGGGCGGGCAGCGAGCGCGGGTAGTACACGTGGGCGGCGACGCCGCGCTCGGCCAGATGGGCGCGCAGCGCGTCCCGACACTCGGTGAGGACGGTGTACACGTAGTGGAACCGGCCGTCGCCGCCCTCCGGCGGCGCCACCAGGCCCCGCTCGGCCAGCGGCGCGAAGCGCCGGGAGTAGTGGGCGGAGATCTCCGCGCGGCGTGCGAGCCGGCCGTCCAGGCCGGGCAGCCGGTGCAGCTGGAAGGCGGCCATCACCTCGTCGAAGCGGCTGTTGTGGCCGATCCGGTGGTGGACGAACCGGTGCACGCCGTCCTGCCCGTGGTTGCGGAGCATCCGCACCTCCGCGGCGAGGGCGGTGTCGTCGGTGACGACCACGCCGCCCTCTCCGGGCATGCCGAAGGTCTTGACCTGCACGAACGAGTAGAGCCCGGCGTCTCCCCAGCGTCCCGCCGGCCGCCCGCGCAGCGTCCCGCCCTGGGCGAGCGCGGAGTCCTCGACGAGGCGCAGGCCGCGCCGGTCGGCCAGTTCCCGGAAGGCGGGCATGTCCGCCATCACCGAGAACATGTGGGCGGCCAGCAGCACCCTGGTGCGCGACGTGATCAGCGACTCGGCGGCGGCCGGGTCGACGGTCAGCCGCACCGGGTCGACGTCGGCGAACACCGGGCGGGCGCCGGCGTCGACGACGGTCGCGGCGAGCGGCGCGCAGCCGAACGCGGGCACGATGACCTCGTCGCCCGGACCGACGCCCATGGCCGCCAGGATCAGGGTCAGGGCGGACGTCCCGCTCGAACAGGCCACGGCGGCGCGGGCGCCGGTGCGTCCGGCCAGCTCCCGCTCCAGGCGCGCGGTCCGCTCGCCGAGGATGAACTTCTGCTCGGGCCCGGTGCCGACGGCGTGCACGATCTCCAGCAGCGCCTCCCGATCCCCCTCGAACAGCTCCGGCGAGAAGAACGGGACGGCGGTGATGGACGGGGCGGTCATCGCGGCCTCCCCGCGTAGAAGCCTTCGATCTCGTCGCAGACGCGGTCGACGTCCGCCTCGCGCAGGTCGGGATGGAGCGGGAGCGCGACGGCGGCAGCGCAGGCGGCCTCCGCGCGCGGGAAGTCGCCTGGCCGGTGGCCGAGGTGGGCGAAGCACGGCTGCAGATGCAGCGGCACCGGATAGTAGATCTCCGTGCCGATGCCGCGGGCCGCCAGATGCGCGGCGAGGGCGTCCCGGTCGTCGACCTGGAGGAGGTAGACGTAGACGACGCGGTTGCTCCCGGGAAGCGGCGGGCGCGCTCCCGGGACGCTCCGGACGCCGGGCATGCCGCGCAGCCGGGCGTCGTAGCGTCCGGCCAGTTCCGCGCGCCGGGCGATGGCGGCGTCGAGGGTGGTGAGCTTGGCCAGCAGGACGGCCGCCTGGACGTCGTCCATCTTGCTGTTGCGCCCCGGCAGCATCGTGGCGTTGGAGATGCCGGAGAAGTCGCCGAGCGTCCGGCCGCCGCGCCCGTGGTGGCGGAGCATCCGGGCCCTCTCGGCGATGGACGGATCGCCGGTCAGCACCGCCCCGCCGTCCCCGATGCCGCCGAGGGTCTTGGCGGGGAAGAACGACAGCACCCCGCCGGCGCCGTGCAGGCCGGCGTGCGTGCCGTCCATGCGCATGCCGACGGCCTCGGCGCTGTCCTCCACGATCGTCAGGCCGTGCCACCGCGCCACGTCCCCGAGGCCGCGCAGGTCGGCCATGCGGTCGAACAGATGGACCGGCATGATCATCTTGGTGCGCGAGGTGACCGCGGCGTCCACCGACCGCGGATCGACGCCGTGGCCGTCCGCCTCGATGTCGGCGAACACCGGGACGCCCCCGGCGAGCGCCACGGCGCTGGCCGTCGCGACGAACGAGTAGGCGGGGACGATCACCTCGTCGCCCGGCCGCAGCCCGGCGGCGCGCAGCAGCAGGATCAGCGCGTCGGTCCCGGAGTTGACGGCCACCACATGGGGGGCGCCGGTCCAGGCCGCGAGCCGTTCCTCCAGCTCGCCGACCTTCGCGCCGTGCGAGAACTTACCGTTGTCCAGAACGTCGGTGACATGCTTGCGAATCTCGCTCCAGTTGTCTTCGAAACTGTCGGCCTGACTGAAGAACGGAATGGCGGGTGCGGCGGTCGGCGCTGCCGCGTGCGACGTTTTCTGCACGATTCCCTTCGCGGTCGGCGGGCGGCGGAAACCGTCCGGGGAAGACCCGCAGAAACCCATGGACCGGTGACCACGGGGCTCCCCCGGACGGCATTTCTTATCGGACGGCCCGATCAGCGGCCGAGCAGCGGGATGTCGTTGCGGCCGAGGTGGTAGTCGCGGACCGCGTCGACCAGTTCGGCGACCGACAGCTTGCCGCTGCCGTCGGAGTCGAGGTCGCGGAAGGCGCGGTCGGCGACCTCGCCGTCCAGGCCGATCGCGGCGAACCAGCCGTGCATCTCCGCCGGGGTGATCTCGCCGTCGCCGCTGCGGTCCAGGACGTCGACGATCGCCTGGATGGTCGGCCGCACGACCGCGGCGAACCCGGCGTCGCCCTTGCCGACGATCTCCTGCTCGGCGGCCTCCAGAAACTGGCCGCGGGTCATCCGGTCGGCGCCGGCGGCCTGGGACAGCTTGTCGAACATGCCGAGGTAGGCCTGCTTGAGCTGGTCCGCCTTCGGGGTGCCCTGCGCACCCAGGCGGGCGATGATCTCGTCCGCCTCGCGCTCGAAGTCGGACCGCTCGATGACGCCGTTGCCGTTGCGGTCCCACAGCCGGAACCGCTCCTCCAGACGATTGGACTGGGTGGTGGCCATGACCATTCGAATCTCCTTCTCTGCCGTTGGACTGAATGGGCGACCGGTCGAATCGGCAGCGATTTGGAAGAACCTAACCGGGTGCCGACGACATCTACTTTGCCGCCCTACGACCGGGTCGAACATGCAAGGGGGGTAAGATTTGCATGTCTCGCGAACGAAGGGCATATCACTGAAATAGATCGCGATCCAGGCATGCGTCATCGCCATTTCACATATTCAGTCAGCGGCTGTTTTTCAGCCGGAATTCAGTGCGGCGCAGGCCCTGGCGCAGGGCCCTGGCGGAACGCCAGCCGCTCCCCCGGCAGCAGGCCGAGCTCGGTCCCGGTGCGCGCCGGTTCGGCCCGGACGAGCACGTTGTAGTGGTTGGGGAGATGGCAGCCGTCGAAGCCGAGCAGGACGCCGACGCACCGCCCGCCGATCCACAGCTCGTCGCCGCGGTCGAGCACGCCCGCCCCGTTGATCTCGGCGAAACCGAGGAACGCGACCCGGTCGATCCGGGCGCCCGGAGCGGTCTCACCGTGGTCCGTGGCGACCAGCTCGTGCACCTCGCCCGCGCGGACGCACCGGCTCGCGAACGGTTCCAGCCGCATCCCACGGTCATGCCGGCGATGGGCGAGGACCTTCACGACCGTCGCGGGGACCGCCCTCTTGAGCCCGTCCTCAGCCGGATTCACTCCGCGCCCCTTCCCGCGGCGCCGCGATGGACCGTTCCGTGTCCCGTCCGGGTTCCTCCAGGCGGTAGGCGTCCCGCACGAAACGCAGGGCGGCCAGGCCGCCGTCCTCCTGCCGGCTCCCTCGGACGCACCGCTCGAAGGCGCGAAGCACCCCCACGTACTCGTGCCAGAGGGAGCCCTTGAAGCCGGTGTGGCCGGCGAGCATGTCGGCGCGCACGGTCCGCCCGTCGGCCAGCCGCACCTCGATGTCCTTGCGTTCGCCGGGGAACGACCAGTCGAGCAGGATCCGCGCGCGTCCGCCTTCCGCGCGCAGGCGGACGTCGGCCTGCCGGTCGACGCCCCGGCCGTCCCGCGCGATCCGCGCGGACGTCACCTCGGCCGGTCCCAGCAGGAGCCGGACGAGATCGAAGGCGTTGGGTCCGTTGTCGGCGACGCATCCGCCGCCGCAGCGCCGCATGTCGAGATACCAGCCGTCGGCGCCCGCGTGCTCCTCGATGCGTTCCAGGTAGCGGACGGTGACCTCGGCGACGGGCGAGCCGGCGCATTCGGTCCGCAGCCGGGCGACCGCATCGTTGTAGCGGCGGTGGAAGGCCGTGAACAGCGGGACGCCCCTGTGCTCGGCCAGCCTCCGGAGTGCGATGCCCTCCGCGGTGTCGAGGGCGAGCGGCTTCTCCACGCAGACGGCCGCGCCCCGTTCCAGCGCGTCCGCGCAGACTCGCATGTGCACGTCATTGGGCACCGCCACCACCACCGCGTCCGGCCGTGTTTCGCGGAGCAGCCGGCGGTGGTCGGTGTGTCCGGGCACCGCTTGCCCGGCCAGCCTCGCCGCGTCGCTGTCGCAGACGGCGACCAGCCGCATCGCGGGCGAGTCGCGCAGCGCCGCGAGGTAGAAGCGGGAGATCACCCCGAGGCCGATGACGGCGACCCGCAGCGGCGCCGTCACGACCGCCCCAGCGGGGCGGGGGCGGGAACACCGTGGCTCTCGGCGACGCCGCGCAGCTCCCGGTACAGCTCCACGCTGAGGGGGACGCCGTGGCGCCGGTGCTCCCGGGCGCGCCGATGCTCGTGCCAGCCGGGATAGCGCACCGGCTCGGACGGGTCGGTGGGCGGGCAGCCGAGCAGGGCGCCGAACAGCACGCCCGCGTCGGCGTCCGCGCCGGTGCGGAGCACCCCGGGCGCGATCGCGGCGGCGAAGAAACCGATGTCGTCGTCCCGGCCGCCGGGCCCGCCGTCGCCGCCGAACGCGTCCGGATGCGCGCCGAGGCCGGCGCCGGACACCACGGCGGACAGCACCTCCACCGCGATGCCGAGCCCGAACCCCTTGTACTGCCCGGCCCCGCCGCCCAGCCACAGCAGGTGCGCCCGCCCCTCGTCGAAGGCGGCCGGATCGGTGACCGCGCCGCCGTCCTCGCCGCGCAGCACCCCCTCGGGGATCGTCCGCCCCTCGCGGGCCGCCTCCCGGATGCGCCCGGTGGGCGCGGCGGTCGTGCTCATGTCCAGGACGAACGGCGGATGCCCACCCGCCGGCGCGGCGACGCTCAGCGGGTTGGTGCCGAGCATCGTCACCGCGCCGCCCGGCGGGCGGGCGATGCGCTGCCCGCCGCAGTTGGCGGCGACCACCCCGATCATGGCGCGCTCCACGGCGCGCAGCGCGTGATGCCCGGCGCAGCCGAAGTGCGTGGCGCCGCGGACGCCCACCATCCCGATCCCGAACGCGGCGGCGCGCTCGGCGGCGAGGTCCATGGCGGCCTCTCCCGCCCACAGGCCGAGGGCGCGGTCGGCGTCCCAGAGCACCGCCGCGCCCCGGTCGACGACCCGGCGCGGCTCCGCCTCGGGGTTGACGCGTCCCTCCTCGAACAGCGGCAGGTAGAGGCGGGTGAGATTGGCCAGCCCGTGGGACGTCATGCCGGTGAGGTCGCCGTAGCACAGCGCCCGCGCCGCCGCCCGCGCCCGTTCGGGCGGGACGCCGAGCGAGGCGAACACGGCCCCGGCGAAGCGGAGCAGATCGGTGTAGGCCACCCGGACCGGGGCCGAGGACGAGGCGGACGGGAACGGCGCGGAAGCGGGGAGCGGTGCGGGAACGGGGAGCGATGTTCGGGACGGCGGGGCCACGGTCACGGCGATCCCTTCTTGTCGTCGGTGAAGCCGGAGTCGTCGGTGAAACTGGCGTCATCGGTGAAGCTGCGGTCCTCGGTCAAGGCGCGGTCGTCGGCGAAGGCGCGGTCGTCGGTGAAGGCGCGGTCGTCGGTGAAGGCGATGAGAAGGCGGGAGACGGCGTCGGCGAACTCGGCCAGTTCGGCGGCGCCGGCGAACTCCCCGGCGGCGTGGGCGTTGTTGGCGGCGAGGTCCCCGGGCCCGAGTACGACGGCGCAGGCGCCGGGGACCTGCGACATCCAGATGGCGTCGCAGGTGAAGGCGGGTTCGGCGGCGGGCCACGGCGGGATCCCCGCGCGGTCGCGCAGCAGCGTGTGGCCCCACTGGTCGCGGTCGTCCAGCACGGGCAGGCCGCGCTTGCGCCACTCCAGGCGGGTGATGGCGGACGCGTCGGCGGCGGTGCGGCCGAACAGCGCCGTGCCGGCGAAGACCGAGGAGAACTCCTTGAGGCCGCCGTCCAGCGCGTCACGCAGCCGCCGCTCCAGGCGGTGCGCGGCCGCCGGTGAGGCGTAGCCGATGTTCAGCAGGAGGGAGCCGCCCCCGTACACCTTGTTGTGCCGCGTCCCGGTGTGGAGCCCCGCCACGCAGACCGCCGCCTCGGACGCCGCCGAGTCGAGCGCGCGCCCCAGATGCTGGGCGAGGAAACCCAGCAGGACGCTGGCGTTGTGCCCGCCGCCTGGGCGGTCGTCAACGGCGTCCGCGCCGTCGACGACGACGCATGCGGTCATCGCCGCCGTGCTGCGCGGCAGGAAACGTCCCCGGGTCGGTTCGCAGAAGACGTTCAGCCGCCCGGTGAAGCCGCGCTGGACCAGGGGACGCGTGCCGAAGACGCCCATGGCGCCGCCCTCTTCCCCGGCGACGGCCTGCACCAGCACGCCGATGTCACGTCCCAGCGCGGGACGTCGCCGGCGCGCGGCGCGGATGCCCGCGAGCAGCGCCACGGCGGGGCCCTTGGCGTCGATAGCGCCGCGCCCGTGGAACCGTTCGCCGTCGAAGCGCGCCGGTTGCAGCCCCGCGACGGTGTCCAGATGGACGTTGAACATGACCGTGCGTGCGGCGGGCAGATCGTCCGGGCCCAGCCGGAGCACGAGGCTGGGCTGGTCGGTGAGGAACCGCGGCTGCGCCAGGGCTTCGCGAACCGGTGTGGGGACGGGCCCGGTGTCCAGATCGGACGGTTCCGCCGGGGCGTGCCGCACGGCGCGCAGGCCCAGCGCGGCAGCATGTCGCCGGTAGGCGTCCTGCGCCTCGGCCAGGCGGGGCGGCGGCGCGCCCGGACCGGTCTCCAGCGAGCCGGTCTCCAGCGGGCCGGCGGTCGGCAGGTCGAGGAGCCGGAGCAGGAGGTCGCGGTCGCCGGGAGTCAGCGGTGCGGGGAGCCGGCCCCCGGTCATCGCGGCGTGCCGCTCGTGATCGCCGTCCGTGCGATGAGACGCTCCAGGGCCCGCCCGCAGGCGACGAAGGCGTCCCGGTCTGCGGTGCCGGACTCCAGGTGCGGTCGCAGCCTCACGTGCGGCTCGATGGACAGCACACCCCCGTACCCGTTCCGGAACAGCACCTCCAGGCATTCGGCGACCCGGGCCTCGCCCTCCCCGGGCGGGACGAAGACGACCTCTCCCCCGGCCCCGGCACGCGCGTCCTTCACGTGGACGTGCACGACATGGGACACGACCTCGCGGAGCATCGGCAGCGGCGGGTACCCGTGCGCCACACCGTTGCCGATGTCGAACAGGAGCCGCAGCGCCGGGCTGTCGATGCCCGTGACCAGGTCCAGCATCCGGTCTGCGCGGTCGCCCGCCCAGCCGGCGCAGTTCTCGTGCGCCAGCACCAGCCCGTGGTCCTCGGCGCGGCGCGCCAGCTCGCGCAGCCGGGCGCGGGAGCGGCGGCCCCACTCGGGCCCGCCCAGGCCGCCGCGCGGATACGACATGACCCGCACCAGCCGCGCGCCCAGGACGGCGCAGCGGCGGGCGAGGATCTCCAGCTCGCGCACGTCCACGGCGAAGTCGCCGGTGACCGGGCGGGACCAGTCCCCGATCTTGGAGGCGACGCCTACCACGGACGTCCCGGCGGCCTCCAGGCGTCGCACCGCCCGGCGGAACGCGTCCTCGTCCAGGTCCGCGACGGGCGTGCCGCCGACGGTCCGCAGTTCCAGCCGGTGCCAGCCGAGTTCCGCCACCGCGCCGATCTGGCCCGCGAGATCCGCGGCCGCCTCGTCACCGATCCCGGCGAGGCGGACCTCCACCGGCCCGGCCTCAGCGGAGGGCACCCTGGACCTCCTCCCGCTGGAGGGCCCCTGGGCCCTGGTGGGCGCAGAGTCGCTTGGCCTCGGTGAGCAGCCGGACGGTGTCGACCTGCACCGGCAACGTCCTGTGCACGCGGGACGCCGGACCCGCGTAACGCGCGTACGCGCCGCGCAGGAAAGCCGTGAACGCGTCGTCGGTGAACACGCTCAGGCTTACCTCGCCGCCGGGACGGACGACGCGCAGCTGCGCGGTGTGGTCGGCCTCGCTGCAGGGGTAGTGGCCGACGAGGACGGCCCGATCGAATTCCAGCGTGATGCGCCGCTCGCGCACCGGGGAGGTCAGGTCCGAGTCGATCTCCGTGACGACGCCCGCGAAATGGTCCAGCCGGAGCCGGGCGCGGCCGAGGCGCGGGACCCGTAACCGCCCGATGACCATGTCGTCCCAGGACGCGCCGGCGATCCGCGCGCCTCCCGCGAGGCTGAGCACCACGGCGAGCGCGTGCGGCAGCTCGACGTCGAACGCGGTGGGATGGTCGCGGACCGCGGTGCTGCGGGTGAACCTGGGCTTGTTCTGGAGGACGTCGATGCGCCGCAGTTCCCCGTGGAGCCCGCCGCGCACCGCCGCGCGCAGCCGCCGGGTGAGGCCGCTGTCGAGCCAGTGCGTGGCGACGGTGACGTCCAGGTCCCAGCGGCGCCGGATCCGGGCCACGTCCATCAGCCCGGCCAGGTCCACGGCCAGCGGCTTCTCCACGATGATCTTGCGGTAGCCGAGCCCGGCGAGGCGGGCCAGGACGCTCGCGCGGGCGCCGGGCGGCGTGCACACGTGCACCACCGTCCGCGCAGGCGGGCGCAGCCGCGCCGCCTCCTCCAGCGACCCGGCCCCGACCACCCCCGGAACCTGCGCCGGCGCGCGGAACGGGTCGACGGCGACGACCGGCGTCCGGGCCAGCAGGCCGGGGGCCGCGGCGCGCACCCTGGCCAGCGCCGGCAGGTGCAATTCCTGTCCCGACCTGCCCATTCCGACGATGAGAGTATGCAACATTGCAGGTCAAGGCCCTTTCTGAGGCATCAGGGCAATCCCGCCGGGACGGCGCGGATCCGATAGCGTGCCAAGCTAATTGACTCAACGTCACCGGTCAATGACACTACGTCGCGACAATCATTACCGTGCCACAAAGGCGCACGTCAGAGGCCAAATGTCAGATCGAAACTAGCAACGAACAGTGACAGCACACTTGCTCAGCGTTACAGGGGTTCGGAGATCGGGCATCTACGCCCCGTTCCCACCGCCGTCGCCCAAGGAGCGCCATGCCCCACCCCTCACGAACCACCGCCGTCACAGTCCTCGCAGCGACCTTGCTCGCCTCCGCGGCCGCACCGGCGAACGCCCGGGAACGGGCCGCCGACCCGCAAGGAAAGATCATTGTTTTCGTGACCGAAGGGGCCCAGATCTCCTGGGCCGGAACCCGGCTCAAGGAATATCCGGCCTCGGCCGACTGCCAATCCCTGCCTCCGGGCGCGCACGTGGTCGCCAACTACGGCAACGGGCGGCTGCTCTTCTTCACCGACCCGTACTGCGCGTTCCCCGTCCCGCCGCCGTTCAATTTCATCTCGCCCGGATACGGCGCGCACGTCTCGCCGTCCGGCAGCTTCCGGGCCGGCTGACCGCCCCCGCCGCTCCCCGGCCGTCCGCCGCTCGCCGCCCCCTCGGCGATCACCAGCGGCCCGGCTCGCGCGCGCGGCGCCATGCGCCACGCGGCCGGGCTGCCCGCGTGAATCCGCCGCATACCCGTCTTCAGCAGTTCCAGATGCGGGCCAGGGCGATGGCGTAGCCCAGTCGAGCGGAGCCACGGCGTCGAACCAGCCGAAAGTACGAGCGGTGCCAGCGCGAACCGTGCTTTGGGCCGGTGACCTGGGGCGGCGCCGCCGCCGACGATGCTGCCATGCCGAAGGAAAATCCGATCCCGGTGCTGCATGCCGAGGGATTGACGAAAAGGTACGGCCGCCGGGAGGCGTTGAGCGACGTCGATCTGCGCATTCCGGCCGGACGCGTCGTGGGCCTGGTGGGTCCGAACGGGGCCGGCAAGTCGACGCTGCTGAACCTGGCCTGCGGGCTGCTGGAGCCGACGTCGGGCTCGCTGCGCGTCCTCGGGTCCCGGCCGGCGGCGAGCGCCGCGCACCTGGCCAGGGTCGGGTTCGTGGCGCAGAACTCTCCGGTGTACCCGTCGTTCAGCGTGGCCGACCATCTGCGCCTGGGCGCGCACCTCAACCCGTCCTGGGACCAGGGCATGGCCGGGCGGCGCATCGCGCAGGTCGGGCTGAACCCGGGCCAGAAGGCGGGACGGCTGTCGGGCGGTCAGCGCGCGCAGCTGGCGCTGACGATCGCCGCCGCCAAGCGTCCCGAATTGCTGATCTTCGACGAGCCGGCCGCCGCGCTGGACCCGCTGGCGCGCCAGGAATTCCTGCTGAACCTGATGGAGTTCGTGGCGGAGCTCGGCGCCAGCGCCGTGCTGTCGTCGCACCTGCTCGGTGACATCGAGCAGGTCTGCGACTACCTCATCGTGCTGTGCGACTCGCGGGTCCAGATCGCCGGCGACGTCCCGGACCTGCTGGCCTGGCACCACCGGCTGGTCGCGCCGCACGGCGATCTCGGCGGGCTGCCCGCGGGTGTCGAGGTCGTCCGGGTCGAGCAGGGCACCCGGCACGGCAGCGCGATGGTGCGCACCGACCTCCCGCCGTCGGAGCTCCCGTTCCGAGTCGAGCCCGTCACGCTCGAAGAGCTGGTGCTCGGCTACATGTCGCGGGCGAGCACGCCCGTCGCCCGGACGGGCGCCGCAGCCGGGAGGGGGGCCCGATGATCTGGTTGAACTGGCGGCAGTTCCGCCTCCAGGCGCTGGCCGGCGCCGCCGGACTCGCGCTGGTCGCCGGCTACCTGCTGTACCTGGGCATGGACATCCGGGACGCCCACGACGCCTACCGGTCCCGGTGCACCGACGCCGCCGGCTGCGCGCAGGCCGGGAGCCAGTTCCAGGGCGCCTACATGAACACGCTGCTGATCGTGGCCGCCGGACTCGGGCTGGTCCCCGTCGTCATCGGCGCGTTCTGGGGAGCACCGCTGATCGCCCGGGAGCTCGAACTCGGCACCCACCGGCTGGTGTGGAACCAGAGCGTGACCCGCCGCCGCTGGCTGATCGGCCGGATGGCGTTCGTCGGCCTGGCCGCGATGGTTCTGACGGGCCTGGTCGCCCTCCTGTTCACCTGGGTGGCGTCCCCGTACGACCAGGTCGCCGCCGACCGGTTCGGCACCATCGAGTTCGGTGCCCGCGACATCGCCCCGATCGGCTACGCCTTCCTCGCCTTCACCCTCGGCACCGCCGTCGGCCTGTTCGTGCGCCGGACGCTTCCGGCGATGGCCATCACGGGCGTCGTCTTCCTCGCCGTCCAGTTCGCGGTGCCGAACCTGGTGCGGCCGCACCTCATGCCGCCCGAGAAGGTCACCGTGCCGATGACCGCGCAGGCGATCAACCAGGCCAGGAACCTGGGCAGCTTCACCGGCGCCCCCGTCGTCGGCGGCCTGCAGGTGCCCGGCGCTCCCGACGCGTGGATCAGCGAGACCAGCCCGCTGCGCACCGCGGACGGACGGACGCTCGACGAGAGCGCGTTCGACCGGTGTTTCGCCACCCCTCCGAAGACCGGCGCCGGCGGCACGTTCGGCGACACCGCGGTGTGCCTGTCCGCACTCGACCTGCACGTTGACCTCGAGTACCAGCCCAGCGGCCGCTACTGGCACTTCCAACTGGCCGAAACCGGGCTCTATCTGGTGGCCGGCGCGCTCCTCACCGTCATCGCCCTGCGGCGCGTCAGGCGCGCCTGAAGCACCCTCGCTCACTGATTCCCGATCCCGAAACGAGGTCCCTCATGCCGCTCGCGAACGGCCACGGGAAAGGTGCCGCTCGGTCCCCAGCGAATCCGGACGTGCTGGTCAACACAGGTTTGGGCGTGGTGTTCGCCCTGGGGATCGCCTTCACGGCGTACATGCTCATCAACAGTTGGGGCGACGCCTACTGGATCTACACCACCGCCGTCGCGGTGGTGATGTGCGGGCTGGCGCTGCTGCGCGGGCGGCGGCGGAGGGCGTGGCCCGCGGCGGCGGGCGTGACCGTGGCGGCCGGCGCCGTGGGGCTGTCGATGGCGGCCGACCTGCCGCAGGAGCCGTCGCCCATGGCGGCCCTGGCCCTCGCGGTGCTCATCGGCTCCTCGCTCAGGGTCCTGCCGGTGCCGTCGGCCGCCGCCATCGCCGCGGGCGGCGTCGCCGTGACCGCGCTCGCCTGGTTCTCCGGGCCCACCGGACCGACGGCCCTGGCCACGATGCTGGTGGTCGGCGGGCTCGTCGTGGGACCGCTGCTTCGCGCGTTCGCGCCCGTCCAGCCGTCCGGCGCGCCGGCCGCGGAGTCGCCGCCCGCCCGCCCCCGGCCGTAGAGATGGGACATCGGGACGCGCCGGACCCGGATCAGTCCACGCGCACCGCCGGACGGAGCGTCGATACGCTGGCCGGCGTGACCGTTCCACGGGGATGGGTCCGGGGCGTCTCCGTGGCCGGGCTCGGCGCCGTGCTCCTGACGGCGATCATCGTGCAGGCCGCCGCCATCGCGCAGAGCTGGGGCGCCTGGTACTGGGTGCCGGGCAGCGTCTCCGCGGCCGTGGCGTGCCTCGCGGCGCTGCGGGGGCTGCGCCGTCCGCTCCGGCCGGCGGTCGTGGCGTTCTGCCTCGCGGCGGCGGCCATCGTGCTCACCCGCGTGGCCGGTCCCGACCTTCCCGCCGAACCGAGCCCGGCCATGACCCTGGCCCTGGCCGTGCTGACCGGGTCCGCGCTGCGGGCCCTCGCGCCGGTACCGGCCGCCGCCGTCGCGGTCGCCGTCCCGGCGTTGATCATCGCCGGTCAGCTCGCCGCCGGGCCGCCGCCCGCCGGCCTCGCGGCGGTGACGGCGCTGGACGGCCTGGTCTGGCTGGCCGCCGTCGGCGCGGGGCTGTCGCTCCGGCTGCTGGACGTCCGGGCTCGCGCGGCCGCCGATCGGGTGCGGCGGGACGAGCGGCTGGAGCTGGCCCGGGAGCTGCACGACGTGGTGGCCCACCACATCACCGGCATGGTGGTCCAGGCGCAAGGCGCCCAGGTCGTCGCGCGGCGGAATCCGGAGCAGGTGGGCGAGTACCTCGCCGAGCTGGAGGCCGCCGGCACCGACGCCCTGGCCGCGATGCGGCGGGTCGTCGGGCTGCTGCGCGACGCCGACGACGCGCCGCCGGCGTCCCCCGGGCCGGAGCGCCTCGCCGCGCTGGTGGAGCGTTTCCGCCGGCAGGGCCCGGACGTACGGCTGGACATGCCGGACGGGAACGGGGACCCCGAGTGGCCTCCGGAAGTGACCACCACCGTGTACCGCGTCACCAGGGAGGCGTTGACGAACGTGCTGCGGCACGCGCCCAAGGCCCGGTCCGTGACGGTCACCGTCGAGCAGGGCGCGCGGGATGTCACCGTCGAGGTCGCCGACGACGCCCCGGCGGCCCCGGCCCGGCACCCTCATCGCGGCGGTTATGGTCTGATCGGCATGCGCGAACGCGTCGAGTCGCTCGGCGGCTCGCTGCGCGCCGGGCCGCGGCCCGGCGCCGGCTGGTCGGTGCGGGCGACCCTGCCCGTCCCCACCAGGGAGCCCCGATGACGATCTCGGTCCTGCTCGCCGACGACCAGGCGATGATCCGCCGCGGGCTGCGGCTGATCCTGGAGGACCAGCCCGACATCGCCGTCGTCGGGGAGGCCGCCGACGGGGCCGAGGCGGTCGCCCTGGCGCGGCGGCTGCGCCCGGACGTGTGCCTGGTCGACATCAGGATGCCCCGGCTCGACGGCATCGCGGTGACCCGAGCGCTGGCCGGCCCGCAGGTGACCGACCCGATGCGCGTCGTCGTGGTCACCACCTTCGACCTGGATGAGTACGTGTACGGGGCGCTGCGCGGCGGCGCGGTGGGCTTCATTCTCAAGGACGCGGGGCCCGCCCTGCTCGTCGAGGCCGTCCGCGCCGCGCACAAGGGCGAGGCGCTGGTCTCGCCGTCCGTCACCGTCCGGCTGCTGCGGCACCTGGCGACCGCCTCGGCGCCGGCGCGCGCCGCGCAGCCCCCGCCCCTGTCGGACCGCGAACTCGAGGTCGTCCGGGCCCTGGCGCGCGGCCGTACCAACCAAGAGATCGCCGCTGAGCTGTTCATCTCGCTCAGCACCGTCAAGAGCCACCTGTCGGGCATCCAGGCCAAACTAGGGGTGCGCAACCGGGTCGGCATCGTCACCTGGGCGTGGGAGAACCAGCTCGTCGACACAACGTGACGCGGCGCACCCGAAAAGGCGAATGTAATTCTCGCCACAATGGCGAAAATTGCGACGCGGGACCAATCTCCAGGGCGCCCGCGAGCCGTCCTGGCCGCATCATGACGGCCGGGACGGCTCGGCGATGGGTCGGCCGATCGAGCGCCGAGGCGCACCGCGGGGTCGATCGCGGTGCGCCTCGGCGACCTGGGAGCCGATCAGCGGCGTGCCTGCGCGTTCACCACCTGTACCAGCGACCGCGGCGGCCGCCGGAGCTCGTCGGACGGACCACGAAACCGATCAGCCAGAGCACCAGTACGATGATCGCGATCCACCACAGGGCTTTCAGCGCGAACCCCGCGCCGGCGAGAATGAGAATGAGCAGAAGAACCAGTAGCAACGGAACCATGTGTGCACCTCCGGCCCCGGATATGCCCCTCCGTTGCCAAACTATTCCACGCACTTGGCCCTTTTTTTACCTTCGCCGGGGGCACCGGGAATGGGCAGGTCACGCGACAATCGGGGCCGCCCTCACTCGAGGTCGCGGCGCATCGCGATGAGGGCGACGTCGTCCTCCCGGGGGCCGAACTCGGCGATGATGCGGTCGCCGTACTTCTCCAGGTCGTCGTCCACCTCGGCGGCGACCGTACGCAACCGCTCCATGTTGGCGCTCAGGGAGACGCCGCGCTCCTCGATCAGCCCGTCGGTGATCAGCACGACGGTGCCGCCGGGCGGCACCGTGAGCTCCTCGGTCCCGACCATGTCGGCCGGGAAGCCGAGCAGCAGACCGCCGCGACCGCCGTATTCGCCCCTCTCCCCGGCGATGTGCAGGGGCGGGGGATGCCCGGCGTTGGCCACCCGCAGCGCCCCGGTCCGGGGGTCAAGGGCCATCAGGACCATGGTGGCCGTCTGGTCGTCGTGGTAGCGCAGCAGCACGTCGTTGAGGAGCCGGAGGATCGCGACGGCGTCGTGGCCCTCCTCGGCGAAGGCGCGCAGCGCGTGCCGCAGTTCGGCCATCACCGTGGCGGCGTGCAGGGAGTGTCCCTGGACGTCCCCGATGGCGATCAGCACGTCGTCGCCCCGGTCGATGACCTCGTAGAAGTCGCCGCCGACCTCGGCCTGGTCGCTGGCCGGCTCGTAGCGGACGGCGAACGTCCAGCCGGGCACCGCCGGCCGGCCCGCGGGAAGCAGGCTGCGCTGGAGGGTCAGGGAGATCAGGTGCTCCTCGGTATAGGAGCGCAACGCCTCCATGGCCAGCGCGAGCGCCTGCCCGAGCTGGCGCAGCAGGTTGGCGTCGTCCTCGTCGGCCGCTCCGTGCGCCCTGATCGCGACCCCGATCGGGGGCCGGTCCCGCTTGATCCGCGAGGTGACCAGGAGCACGTCGTCCGTGACGGCACTGTCGGGCACCAGCTCCAGCCACCGCCGCGACGGGACGGGCACGACCCGCGTGCCGGTGCCGTCGTCCAGGCCGGCCAGCCGGGCCAGGAGCTCGGGCATGCCCGGCGGGCTCGGCCGGGACAGCGGTTCGGCGCCCAGGCTGATGGTCCGTCTCGCCCGGCCGTCCGGGGGAAGCAGGAACACGGCCGCCGGCTCGGCGAAGATCTCGAAGGCGCCGCGTGCCGCGACCGTCGCGAGCGCGTCGAACGTCTGGGCGGCGTTGATGGCCAGCGACGTCCGGGTGAAGGCGGCCAGCCGGTCGGCGATGCGTTCGGCTCGGCGCCTGGCGCGGTAGTAGCGCAGCACCGCTTCCGCGGTGGCGATGAACTCGCCCGGGTCTATCGGGTCGGTCATGTAGGCGTCGGCGCCGCGCTGCAACCCGTCGGTGCGGTCGGCGACCTCGACGGCCGTGGCGGAGATGTGGATGACCGGCAGCGACGCCGTGGCGGGCGAGCCCTTGATCTGCTCGCAGACCTCCATGCCGTTGACGTCGGGAAGCTGGATGTCCAGGACGACCAGTTCCACCTCGTGTTCGGCCAGCCTGTCCCAGACCTCCGTGGCCGAGGCGGCTTCGACGACGGTGTGCCCGGCGCGGCGCAGCCAGCTGCCGATGATGTACCGCTTGGTGTCGTTGTCGTCCACGACCAGGGTCGTGTACGAGGGACCGTCGTTCATCGGGCGCTTCCCTGCGGGCGCGGTGCGCGGGCCCGCGACACCGTGTCGGCGAGCATCGCCGGGGAGAGCTGGTCCTCCGCGAGGACCGCGTCGACGCGTTCCAGTCCGGAACCGGCCGGGCGGCCCCTGGCCGCGGACGCGATCAGCACGATGACGCTGCCGGGCGCCGGCCGGGCCAGCACGGCATGGACGTCGGGGTCCGGCAGGCCGGGGCCGAGCAGGACGAGGCCGGGCGGGTCCGCGATGATCAGGTCGCGGGCGGCCAGCCCGTCCGAGGCCACGCTGACCCGCTCCGCGGCGTCGTCGAACATGCCGCGCAGGGCCTGGCGGAAGCTTTCGTCGCCGTCGACGATCAGCACGTGCCCGAGACCGAGGTCGGGCAGGCCCCTCGGCGGGGGTAGCCGGAGGGTCACCGTGGTGCCGACGCCGGGCTCGCTGTCCAGCACGAGTTCACCGCCGAGGGCGTGGGCGAGACGCCGGGCGTAGGGCAGGCCGAGCCCGGTCCCGCCGCGTTTGCCGCGCGGTACCTGGTAGAACTCCTCGAAGACGCGCTCCTGGTCGCCGAAAGGGATTCCGATTCCGGTGTCGGTGACGACGAACTCGAGATTGTCCGGGGTGACCCGTACGGTCAGCCGCACCTCTCCCTCGTCGGTGAACTTCAGCCCGTTGGCCAGCAGGTTCCGCAGGATGCGGGTCAGCATCTCCTCATCGGTGACCACGTCGGCGGGCGCGGCCGGGTCGGTCTCCGTCCGCAGTTCCACGCCCGCCTGCTTGGCCATCGGGGTGAGGACCTCCAGCAGCCGCCGCAGCAGGGAGGACATCTGCACCACCGACAGGTGCGGCGCCAACCGGCCCTGTTCGGCCTTGGCCATGTCCAGCAGCTCGTTCACCAGCGACAACAGGGTCCCCCCGGCGTCGGCGATCAGCGAGATCTGGTGCCGCTGCTCCCCCGTGAGGGGCTCAGCGGCCGGGTCGAGCAACAGCCGGGTGAGGCCGATGACCCCGTTGACGGGGGTCCGCAGTTCGTGGCTGATGTTGGCCCAGAAGCGGTTCTTGGCCGCTCCCGCCTCGCGCAGCTGGTCGGACTTCTCATCCAGTTCGGCGTACAGCGCCACCACCCCCCGGTTGGTCTCCTCCAGTTCCATGGAAAGCTGGTTGTAGAGCGCCATGACGCCGTGGTTGGTCTCCTCCAACTCGGCGTTGAGCACCCGGAGTTCCTCGCGCTGCCGCCGGACGTCCTCCAGCGCGTCGATCAACTCGGCGTTCTGCTTCCGCAGTTCCTCCAGCGCCGGGATCGGACGCAGCCGTCCCAGCCTTTCGCGCAGATCGGCCAGCGCCGGACCGTCCGCCGCGCGGGTGTCGGAGGGCAGGTTCTTGCGCAGCCGGATGACCCGCCCGGCAGGTGTCCCCGCCTCCTCGACCAGGTCGAGCAGGCGCGCGGCGGCCGCCTCCCCTTCCTTCGGACGGGTCGCGCCCGGAACCGGATCCGCGTCCAGCTCCACCACCAGACCCGGGGGATGCTCACGGTCCAGAAGGAACACCACCGTGACCTCGCCGGCGTGAGCGTACAGCTCGCGGCCGACCTCGCTGAGCGCCGTGGCGACCCGTACCTGGTCCTGCGCGTCGAGCCGCGCCGCGGCGGCGACCTCCCGCCCGGCCTGCCGGACGGCGAAGACGCCCTCCTCGTCCGAGATCCGCACCCGCAGCAGTTCCTCGGCCACGAGCTCACCTCCGCCCGGCGGTGGTCACGACCAGGACGCCCCGGTCGTCGTGCCGGACCCCCGCCACGCGCAGCAGGTCGGCGGCGATCAGCAGCGGGTCGCGTCCGGGACCGGGGCGGCCGACGACGTCCCACTTGTCGGTCAGCCCGTCGGAGTGCAGGACCACGACCGCGCCCGGGGGAAGGTCGTACACCTGCTCGCGCAGCCTCCTGGACTGCGCCCCCGCGATCCCGGGAACGGAGATCATGCCGTGCCGGCGCTCGGGGCCGATGATCCATCCGGCGACGTTGCCGAGCCCGGCGAACCGCACCGTGCCCGCGCCGGGGTCCACCGCGGCCACCGCGACCGCACCGCCCCGGGTCGCGCCGAGCCGCCGGTGCACCTGCGCCAGGAGGTCGACGGGAGCGGCCGGCAGCGCCGCCTCCCGCAGCACGGCGACGGCCTCCGAAGACGCGCGCGCCGCCATCGGCCCGTGCCCGAGACCGTCGCACAGCATCGCGTACACCGTCCCGCCCTCGGTCCGGGCGGCATAGGCGTCCCCACACTCCTGCTCGCCCTCGATCGGACGCGTCAGTCCGGCGAAGGGCGGGACGGACGACGACGGCGCGGCCGCTTCGCCGTGCGGCCGCAGGAACCGCGCGAACAGCACGGTGCCCGTACTCGGAAGCGAGTGCATGCCGCTGTGGTCGGCCAGCCGCTCGATCGCCCCGAGTCCGATGCCGAGCGAGCCGCTCGTCGAGTAGCCGTCCCGGCGGGACCCCGAGACGTCGGCGATGCCGGGCCCCCGGTCCAGGCAGACGATCTCCAGCGCGGCGTCGTCGCCGGCCCGGACCACCCGCACCAGCATCTCGCCCTGCTCGGCGTGCTTGGACAGGTTGGTGGCCGCTTCGGTCACCGCGATCTGGATCCGGCCGAGAGGCTCCGCGGTGAATCCCAATCGCTCGGCCATCCGGGTGGCGTGGCGCCGCAGCCCCGCGGCGGAGCTGCCCTCCTCCACCCGCGCCCACACCGAGTCACCGGCGGGCGGGCTGCTCGTCCAGCCGGCCCCGGTCAGCGGGTCCACTTCGTCACCGTAATCGTGGTGCCCTCGCCGACCGCGGTGTCCAACTCGAACTCGTCGACCAGGCGGCGCGTGCCGGGCAGCCCCAGGCCGAGGCCGCCGCCGGTGGTCCACCCCTCGGTGAGGGCCTGCTCGACATCGGGGATGCCCGGCCCCGCGTCGGCGAACACGAGCCGGACGCCGGGCCGGCCGCGCGCGTTGACGGCCGATTCCACGCGGGCGGTACCGCCGCCGCCGTACACGAAGGCGTTGCGGGCCAGCTCGCTGGCAGCGGTGACGATCTTGGTCTGGTCCACCAGCGACATGCCGGCCGCCGCCGCCGCGGCACGCACGACCTGCCGCACGTGGACCACGTCCTCGTTGGAGGCGATGGACAGCTCGTCGCCGGGCGGGGTGGTCACCGGTGGTCCACTGCGCCCGGGCCGACTGCGGGCAGCGGTGCGCCGAGCAGGCGCATCCCCTTCTCCAGATCGAGTGCCGAGCGCACCCCGCCGAGGGACAGCCCCAGCTCCACCAGCGTGATCGCCACCGCGGGCCGCATCCCCACCACCACGGTCTCGGCGTCCATCAACCGCGACATCGAGGCGATGGTGGCGAACATCCTGCCGATGAAGGAGTCCACGATGTCGACCGCCGTGATGTCGATGATCACGCCGTGCGCGCCGGTCTTGACGATGCGGTCCGCCAGGTCCTCCTGCAGCGCGAGGGCGGTCTGGTCCTGGAGATCCACTTGGATCGACACCAGCAGCACCTCACCGATTTTGAGAATCGGCACCCGCTCCATCAGGCGTTCGCCCTCTCGCTCACGCGGATTCCGCTCCTGTCCAGGGTGTGGGCCAGGGCGTCGGCCAGGGTGGCCTTGGTGGCGATGTCGCCGAACTCGATTCCGAGCGCCACGATCGTCTGGGCGATCTGCGGGCGGATGCCGGAGATCACGCACTCGGTGCCCATCAGCCGGGCCGCCATCACCGTCTTCAGCAGGTGCTGGGCGACCTCGGTGTCGACGGCGGGCACCCCGGTGATGTCGAGGATCGCGAACTGCGAACCGGTCTCGACGAGCCGCTCCAGCAGCGTCTCCATCACCACCTGCGTGCGGGCCGAGTCGAGCGTGCCCACCAGCGGCACCCCGAGGATGCCGTCCCACAGCTTCACCACCGGCGTGGACAGCTCGAGCAGCTGCTCCATCTGGTCGGCGATGACCTGGTCGCGCGCGGCGACGTAGGTCTCGAACGTCACCAGCCCAAGATCGTCCACCCGGGCCGAGAACTTCACGAACTCGGCGTAGACGGCGGAGTCGCCGGACGCCTCGACCTGCTCCAGTACCGCCTGCTTGAGCGCGAACACGCTGGTCGCGGTCTCGCTGGGGCTGAACCCCTGCCGGGCTCGGCTGCGCGACATCTCCGCCAGCGCGGCGCGCAGCTCGCCGGCGGCGTCCTCGTCGCCTGTGGCGACGGTCCGCTCGATGAGCCCGTACAGCTCGTCCAGTTCGGTCTTCAGCTCATCCCCGGTCATCCGCCCCCGCACGCCTTCGGCGGCGAGCTCCACCCAGCGGCTGAGCAACGCCTTCCGTCGTGACTTGAGCAACTTCGGAAGATGCGTGCCGTCCACCCCACCGCTCATAAGGTCCTGCTCCCCTCCTTCACGCGCGCGCCCGGTCTGCGCCGCACGCCACTACTGTTCGGAACAGTACCGCCCATATTCATTCATTACGGACACTATGGGCGGACTGTGCGCCACGTCGCGGGCCCGGACCGCGCGCCGGTGGACACTGCTCACTCCTGGCGGAACGCGGTGATCGCCTCGTCGATCGTGGGATGGAAGACGAAAATCTGGTCGAGTCCGATGATACGGAAGACCTGGAGCAGGTCGGGATTCAGCGCGGCGAGCAGCAGCAGGCCCCCGGCCGCCCGCGCGCGTTTGTAGGCGTTGATGAACACGGTGATGCCGGTGGAGTCGGAGTAGGCGAGACCGGACAGGTCGAGCACGACGCCCTTGCCGGGAGCGAAGGGCACCGCTTCCAGGGCCTCCCGCAGCCGCGGGGCCGTGTGGTGGTCGAGATCTCCGGCGACGCGCAGGACGGGCACCTCGGCGTCCGGCGATGGAAGGTCGATGGTGAACGTGTTGTGGGTCACCTAGAAGGCTCCTGTGCAGATCGGTGCTGCCGAGAGATGGAGGGGCCGGGTCAGAACCTGATTTATCCTACTTAGCCTGCGCATCATCTCTCCCGTGCCGGCGAGTGATGAGAGGACCGGAGAGGCCGACGCGGAAGGACGTCCCGTGACGCATTGTGACGGCGGTGAGCGCGACGCGACCGGTGGGACCGGGGCGGACGTGTTCTCAGCCGATCGCGAGATCGGTCGCGATCTCGCCGCGGTCGACTGGTCGGCGACCCCGCTCGGCCCGCCGGCCGGCTGGCCGCAGAGCCTGCGCACGGCGGTGAGCATCCTGCTGTCGTCCCGGTTCTCGATGTGGATGGCGTGGGGCCCGGAGCTGACGTTCTTCTGCAACGCCGCCTACCGGCGCGACACCCTGGGGCGCAAGTACCCCTGGGCGCTGGGCCGTCCCGCCCACGAGGTGTGGGCCGAGATCTGGGACGACATCGGCCCGCGGATCGACACCGTCCTCACCACGGCGCAGGCGACGTGGGACGAGGCGCTGCTGCTGTTCCTCGAGCGGTCGGGATACAGCGAGGAGAGCTACCACACCTTCTCCTACAGTCCGCTGCGGGACGACGACGGCGCCGTCGTCGGCATGCTGTGCGTGGTCAGCGAGGAGACCGAGAGGGTGATCGGGGAGCGGCGGATGGCGACGCTGCGGGACCTCGGCTCCGACCCCACCGTGGTGCGCACCGAGTCCGAGGCGCTGGCCTTCGCCCACCGGCAACTGGACCGGAACCGGCAGGATCTCCCGTTCACGCTGACGTACCTGTTCGACGGCGACGGGCCGGCGCGGCTGGCGGGCGCGACGGGGATCTCCGGCGATCACCCGGCGGCGCCGCTCGTGGTGCCCGCCGGCGACTCGGGCGGCACCGGCCCGGGGCCGGTGTGGCCCGCGGCGGCACTGGCCCGGGGCGAATCGGTGCTGGTGCCGCTCGACGGCGGCCCGTTCACCGATCTGCCGTCCGGGAGCTGGCCGCAGCCGCCCGTCCAGGCGCTGGTCGTGCCGCTGCTGCAGCAGGGCGACGCGCCGTACGGGTTCCTGGTGGCCGCGCTGAACCGGTACCGGGCGCTGGAGGAGGGGTATCGCGGGTTCGTGGAGCTGACCGCCGGGCACCTCGCGGCCGGGGTCGCCAGCGCCCGCAGCTACCAGGCCCAGCAGCGGCGAGCCGAGGAACTGGCCGAACTGGACCGCGCGAAGACCACCTTCTTCTCCAACATCAGCCACGAGTTCCGCACCCCCCTGACCCTGATCATGGGTCCGGTGGAGGATCTGCGGAGCCGCCTGGCGGACGCGGACGACGACGTGCGCCAGGACCTGGAACTCGTCCGCCGCAACGGGCTGCGCCTGCAAAAGCTGGTCAACGCCCTGCTGGACTTCTCCCGCATCGAGGCCGGCCGGATGCAGGCGAGCTACGAGCCGGTCGACCTGTCGGCGGTCACCGCGGAACTGGCCAGCGTCTTCCGTTCCGCCATCGAGAGGGCCGGCCTCTCCCTCGACGTCGACTGCGCCCCGCTGCCCGGGCCGGTGCACCTCGACCACGGCATGTGGGAGAAGGTGATCCTCAACCTGCTCAGCAACGCGCTGAAGTTCACCTTCGACGGCGGCATCCGCGTTTCGGTCCAGGCCGAGGACGGACACGCCCGGGTCACCGTCGCCGACACCGGGGTGGGCGTGCCCGCGGAGGAGATGCCGCGGCTGTTCGAGCGGTTCTACCGCATCGAGAACGCGCGCTCCCGCTCCAACGAGGGCAGTGGCATCGGCCTGGCCCTGGTCCAGGAGCTCGTCGGCCTGCACGGCGGAACCATCACCGCCGACAGCCGTGAGGGCGAGGGCACCCGTTTCACGATCCGGCTGCCGTTCGGGACGTCCCACCTGCCCGCCGGGGCCATCGGCTCGCCGGGGGCCGCCCCGGCGGTGTCGGCCACCGCCGATCCCTACGTGCAGGAGGCGCTGCGCTGGCTGCCCGGCGAGCCCGCCGGGCAGGATCCCGGCCTGCCGCCGGACGCGGCAGGCCCGGTCTCGGATCCAGCGTCCGCCCACGAGGGCGCCACGCCGGCCACGGTCCTGGTCGCCGACGACAACGGCGACATGCGCGAGTACCTCGCCCGGCTGCTGCGCGGCGCCGGCTACCGGGTCGACACCGTCGCCGACGGCCGGGCCGCGCTGGAGGCGGTGCGCCGCGACCCGCCGGATCTCGTGGTCAGCGACGTGATGATGCCCCGCCTGGACGGGCTGGAGATGGTGGCGGAGCTGCGCGCCGACCCGCGCACCGCGGCCGTGCCGGTGCTGCTGCTGTCGGCCCGCGCCGGGCAGGAGGCGTCGATCGAGGGCCTGCGGGCGGGCGCCGACGACTACCTGCTCAAGCCATTCGCCGCGGCCGAACTGCTGGCCCGCGTCCGGGCGAACGTGGAACTGGCCCGGATGCGGAGCGGCCATGCCCGCTGGCGCACCGCACTGGTCGACTCCCTGCAGGAGGCGTTCTTCGTCTGCGACGAGGACGGCGCCATCATCGAGACGAACGCCGCGTTCACCGACATCCTCGGCTACGGAGCGGCGGACCTGCCCTACTCGCCGGTCCACCCCTGGTGGCCGGACGAGGAGACCGACGCCGAGGCGCACCGGATGGTCGCCGACGCCTTCGCCACCCTGCTGGACCAGGAACGCGGCACCTACACCATCCCCGTCGACCATCGCGACGGGCACCGGCTCTGGATCACCGCGTCCTTCAACCACGTCCACGACCCGGACACCGAGCGGCGCGTCATCGTGGGAACCTTCCGCGACGTCACCGCGGAGCACTACGCCATCCAGCGCGAGAGCGCCCTGGCCGCGGTGAGCCTGCGCCTCGCCGGATCCGTCGGCCTGTCGGACGCCCTGTCCGGCGCGCTGGACGAACTGCGGGAACTGTGGCGCGCACGGCGCGTGCTGGCCGTCCTCTTCGCAGGCGACGAACCGCCCGCCCTCACCTCCACCGACCCGGACCTGACCTGGCACACCCTCCCGGAGCGGCGCCGCCTGGAACTGAGCGCCCTGCGCGCGTACCCCACGCTCACCCCGTCGGCGGAGCATCCGGCCGCCATCACCCTGGAACACCCCCAGGGCACCCTGGGGGTCTGGGTCGAGCTGAACGAGCGGCGCCCCTTCACCGACCAGGACCAGGTGCTGCTGACGCTGCTGGCCGGGCACATCGCACAGGGTCTCGTCCGCGCCCACCAGATCGACCAGCAGCGCGACACCGCCCTCGCCCTGCAGCGCGCCATCCTCGGCCCCTCCCGGCTGCCCGACGGGTTCGCCGTCCGCTACGAGCCCGCGGCCAGCCCGCTGGAAGTCGGCGGCGACTGGTACGACACCTTCGACCTCCCCGACGGCCGCACCGGCATCGTCGTGGGCGACTGCGTCGGGCGCGGCCTGGAAGCGGCCACCGTCATGGGGCAGCTGCGCAGCGCCTGCCGCGCCCTGCTCCTCCAGAACGCCAGCCCCGCCCACACGCTCATGGCCCTCGACCACTTCGCCGCCGGCATTCCCGGAGCACTGTGCACGACCGCCTTCTGCGGCGTCCTCAACCCCGAAACCGGCGGCTTCACCTACTCGAGCGCCGGGCACCCGCCCGCCATCCTCGCCCATCGCGACGGAACCACCGAACTGCTCGGGGGCGGCAGGTCCCTTCCGCTCGCCGTCCGGCCCGGACGGCCCCGGCCCGACGCCGAGATAACCATCCCGGCCCGCGCCACCGTCCTGCTGTACACCGACGGCCTCGTCGAACGCCGGCGCCGTTCCCTGAACGACGGGATCGCCCAGGCGGGCCAGACCGTCCAGGACGGCCGCGACCAGGCCCTCGACGACCTCGCCACCCGCATCATGAGCCGCCTGGCGCCGCCGGGCGGCTACGACGACGACGTCGCGCTGCTGCTGTACCGGCACCCCGCCCCGCTGGAGGTGACCTTCCCCGCCGAGTCGGCCCAGCTCTCCCCCGTCCGCGAGGCCCTGCGCGACTGGCTCGCCCAATGCCAGCTGTCCCGCCGGACGGCGCAGAACGTCCTGGTGGCCGCCGGTGAGGCCTGCGCGAACGCCATCGAGCACGGGCACCGCCACACCCCCGGAGAACTCGTCAGGCTGCGCGCCGAGGCCGGCGTCGACCGGCTGCACCTGACCATCGTCGACTCGGGCCGGTGGAAGACGCCCCGGCCGAACCCCGCCCACAACCGCGGCCGCGGGACGGCCCTGATGCGCGCGCTGACACAGCAGCTCACCATCACACCCGGCGCGAACGGCACCACCGTCGACATGTACACCAGGATCGAGCCATGACCGCACCTTTGACCCTGACGACCGGTCAGCACCCGGACGGCGCGGCCCTCCTGACAGCCGCCGGCGAGATCGACATGAGCAACAGCCAGGCGTTCGCGACCGCCATCGACACCGCTCTCGGCGGCACCGACGGCCGCCTCGTCCTGGACCTCACCGCCGTCGAATACCTCGACAGCGCCGGGCTGAGCATCCTCTTCACGCACGCCGAGCGGCTGGAGCTGATCGCTCCGCCCCTCCTCGAACCGGTCATCACCCTGTCCGGACTCGCCGACCTGGCGACCGTCCGCACCGCACCCACCGCCGACCCCCAGTAGGGCACGCGCCAGATCCGCGGACGGGCCGCGCCTCGCGGTACCCGCCGTCCGGTGGACGTATTCCCCCAAGAACGCCTGGTCAACGGAGATTTGCCGGGTCTCCGGAGACGATGGCGGCCGTGGACGGCGCCGGAAGGTCCGTCCGATCGGATCGTTCGCCTCCAGCGGCGGCAAAATCCTGGGACCGCACGCGTGCGCACGTCGGCGCCGGGTAGGCAGCCGTGCGACCAAGGGGGAGAAATGATCAAAACACTGCACAAGTGGGGCCTGAAGTCCGATTACATGTACACGGCCGGCCTCGCCTCGATCGGCCTGGCATTCGCCTCGTGGGCCGCGTCGAACCGGTATGAGGCGCAGGGTCTCGAACGTGCGGACCGGTGGGGCATCTTCGTCGGCGAATGGGCCCCGACCTTCTTCGCCATGGGCGTCGCACTGCGCATGGAGGAAATACGCGACCGGGCCACCGAGGACGTCTCCCGCGCACGCGATGAGATGCGCGAGCGGGCCCCCAGATCGGCGGCGATGCGATAGCCGCGCCGGAGCGGGGGCCGGACGTGAACCGCGACGCCGAGAGCCGGCGCGGCAGCCTGTGCCTGGTGACCGGGGCCAGCGGCTACATCGGGGGGCGGCTGGTGCCGGAACTGCTGGACGCCGGGTACCGGGTGCGGTGCATGGCCCGTTCGGCGCGGCGGCTGCGCGACCACCCCTGGGCGGGGCGGGTGGAGATCGTGGAGGCCGACGCCACCGATCCGGTGGCGACCCGGCGCGCGCTGGACGGTGTCGACGTCGCCTACTACCTGATCCACGCGATCGGCGGCGCGGGCGGCTTCGCCGAGAACGACCGCTGGGCGGCCCGGACCTTCGCCGCCGCGGCGCGGGACGCGGGCGTGAGGCGCCTGGTCTACCTCGGCGGCATGGACCCGGAGGAGGAACTGTCGCCGCACCTGCGGTCCCGCGCCGAGGTCGGCCGGATCATGCTGGGCAGCGGCGTGCCCGCGGTGTGGCTGCGCGCCGCGGTGATCATCGGCTCGGGTTCGGCGTCGTTCGAGATGCTGCGCTACCTCACCGAACGGCTGCCCGTGATGGTCACGCCGCGGTGGGTGTTCACCCGGATCCAGCCGATCGCGATCCGGGACGTCCTGCACTACCTGGTGGCGTCGGCGAACCTGCCCGCCGACGTGAACCGCGGTTTCGACATCGGCGGCCCGGACGTGCTCACCTACGCCGACATGATGCGCCGGTACGCCGCCGTGGCCGGGCTGAACCGCCGGATCATCATCCCCGTCCCGGTGCTGAGCCCGTGGCTGTCGAGCCTGTGGGTGGGGGGCATCACCCCCGTCCCCGGCCGTCTCGCGCGTCCCCTCGTCGAGTCGCTGCGCAACGAGGTCGTGTGCACCGAGAACGACATCGCGCGGTACGTCCGGCCCCGGCCGGACGGGCCGATCGGCTTCGACCGCGCCGTCGCGCTCGCGCTGCGCCGGGTCCGCGAGGCGGACGTCGCCACGCGCTGGTCGTCGGCGAGCGTCCCCGGCGCCCCGAGCGACCCGCTGCCCACGGATCCGGACTGGGCAGGCGGCAGCCTCTACATCGACGAGCGCTCGTGCCGGAGCGGCGCTCCACCGGAGCTGCTGTGGGAGGTCGTCGAAGGGATCGGCGGGGAACGGGGCTGGTACTCCTTCCCGATCGCCTGGCGGGCGCGGGGCGTCATCGACCGGCTGGTGGGCGGCGTCGGGCTGCGGCGGGGCCGCCGGGACCCGCGCCGGCTGCGCATCGGGGAGACGGTGGACTTCTGGCGCGTGGAGGAGATCGAGGCCGGGCGGCTGCTGCGGTTGCGGGCCGAGATGCGGCTGCCCGGCCTGGCCTGGCTGGAACTGAGGGTGTCGGAGGACGACGGCCGCGGCCGGCTCGAACAACGGGCGCTGTTCCACCCGCGGGGGCTTGCCGGGCACGCCTACTGGTGGGTGTTCCGGCCGTTCCACGACCGGGTCTTCGGAGGGATGTGCCGGGGCATCACGCGCGCGGCCGAGCAGCTCCGCCCGCCCGAGCAGGCCCGGGCGGACGAGCGGCCTCGGGCGGACGAGCGGCCTCGGGCGGACGAGCGGCCTCGGGCGCGCTGAAGCGGCGGTCGGTGGCGGGACTCAGGTCACCGGTCGGGGTCGGGTGGAGCGGCCTTGGCACGGGAACGCGCGGCCAGGAGGCGGGCGAGTTCGTCGCGTTCCCTGGTGACCTCCGCGAGCTGGTGCTGCAGTTCGAAGATCCGGCGGATGGCGGGCAGCGTCATGCCCTCGCCCATCATGATGACGACCTGCTGGATGCGGCCGATCTCCAGGCGGCTGTAGCGGCGCTGCCCGCCGGCCGAACGCTGCGGGGAGACGACGCGCTGGTCGTCGATGCGGCGCAGGAACGCCTGCTGCACCTCCAGCATGTCGGCGACCTGCCCGACCGTGAACAAGGCCGCGTAATCGTCGTCCATGGGAAGCTTCACCTGCTCGTCGTCCTCCTCGTCGTTCGCTGCGGGGGTCGGTCGGAGGCTCGGGAGCCGGTCCCCGTCCCGTCGGCGCCGGAGGCCCGGCAAGCCGGCGGCCCCGCCACCGGCGCGGCCGGCGTGGTGGGACCTGGATGCCGGCTGCGCCGGGACGGGGCCGTGCTGGATCGGCCGTTCCCGCGGAAGATCGGTCAGTTCCGGATGGCCTTGTGCGTTTCGCCGGCCTGGACGGCGACCTTGCGGGGCTTGGCCTTCTCCAGGACCGGGATGCGTACGGCCAGGACCCCGTTGTTGTAGGCGGCCTCGATCGCGTCGGCGTCGAGGTGCTCCGACAGGTAGACCCGGCGGGTGAAGGCGCCCATCGTCCGTTCGCGGACGAAGACGCGCTCGTCCTCGCCGAACTCCTCCTCGCGCCGCGCGCTGACCGTGAGCACGCCGCGGTCCACGGTGACCTCGATCGAGCCGGGGTCGATGCCCGGCAGGTCGAACCGCAGGACGACGTCGTCGGCGCGGCGGACTCCGTCCATCGGCATGGCCGCGCCGTTACCGGTTCCGCTGGTCAGGCCCGCCTGGCGGATCGCGCGGTCGAACTGGCGCTCGAACTCCTGCACGAACGGGTCGATCGACGTCAGCAGCATCGTTGCCTCACCTCCGATGTTTCTCCGGGCCCTCCGCGCCCGGAACCTCGCTGCGTTCCAGAGAGGAAACCTACAACTCAAATTATAGGTAACCGCTAGCCTGTTTGTCAACACCCCTGCATCTGGATTCGCACCCGAGGATTGTTCGGCGACGGGCGATCGCCGCCGTCCCGACGGTCGCGGGCACGGCATAAGGGTCGGGACGCCACTTCCGGATGTCGACCAGGCCCGGCTCGACCGGGCGAAGATCAAGAGGTTGTCCCGTGCCACCGGCCCGCCGGGGCGAGTTGCGAAGAACATCCGCGCTCGGGGCGGGGACCGGTTCGTCGCAGCGCGGGCGCCAGCCAGCGGTTGAGCAGGGCGCGGATCTCCGCCTCGTCGTGGGGCGGCTCGCTCGGGTGCTCCAGCAGCGAGGTGAGCAGTCGCATGATGATCTCGGCGAGGCCGTTGAGGTCGTCCTCGCCGACGCCGGCGGACGCCCAGTCGACGGGGAAGCGGTGGAGCATCTGGGCGCCGTAGGCGATGGCGTCCGCGGCGGTGGCGCCGCGTCCGAAGGCCGCGGAGTCTCTGAGCTGCAGGAGCAGGCTCAGTCGCGGCTCGGTCGGGATGGTCCGCAGGCAGAACATCATGCCCTCGACCACGGCCCCGGCCGGGTCGCCGATCCCCTGGAGGTGGTCGACGAGCCGATCGACGAACGACTCCGCACCCTGGGCCGCCACCTCGCCGACGATGTCGCTGATCCGGTCGAAGTGGCGGTAGACGGTCTGACGGGTGACGCCGAGCTCGTGGGCGACGTCGGACAGGGTCGTCTTCACGACGCCGTGCCTGTCGATGCAACGGGCGGTCGCGTCGACGATGCGCTGCCGGGCCTCGGCATCTGATGCGGGAGGCCGTCCTCCCCAGCCGTGGTGCGCCATGGCCCTAGGATCGCACAGGCTCCGCGGCCGGTCGCGGCGCGCTCACGCGCAGTACACCCAGGATGAAGGCCGTCGCGGCGACGGTGCACAGTGCGGTGTACCAGAGGCTGCCGACCGGCGTGCCCTGCTCGGTGACGCCGCCGGTCGAGGCGAAGTACGCGGGCAGCGCGGTCAGCCACAGGACGACGAGGACGCCGAGGTACGCCGCCGGGTACGTCCGCACGAACAGCGACGACGCCACCGGGGACGGCTCGGCACGCCGCGCACGCGAATCGCTGTGCCGCGCGCGCCAGGCGTCCACGAGCAGGTAGAGGCCGGCGATCCAGACCACGGCGAGCTCCGCGGCGAGGATGGTCCGCTGGATCCCGAGCCGGTCCTCACCGCGGAAGGCGCCGCTGGGCGCGCTCACGATGATCATCGCCAGCGGCGTCGCGGCGCCGGCGAGGACGGTGCGCCAGGCGACGTGCCGGCCGGCGGGCGTGTCGCGGCCGGGCCGCGGCCCGACCAGGCGGACCACCAGGTAGGTCATGGCGCCGAAGGAGACCGAGGCGAACAGCAGCATGCTGTTCATCGGGACCGAGGCGAGCGCCGGCTGGTTGATCATCTCGTTCGCCGGGTTCCACGCCCACCATTTCAGCTGGGGTCCGAGCTGGTCGAAGACCTCGTAGAAGACCTGGCAGGCGAACGCGACCGCCACCGAGCCGAGCAGCGGACCCCGCCGGGCGAAGACGCCGAGGGCCCGCACCAGCTCGTAGGCGAGCTGCGACAGCGCGGGGTAGAAGGCCACGATGTAGAGGGGCAGCCGGTCGTACATGAACTGCACGGTGAACACGTTGTGGGAGAAGATGAACCCGACGTGCTCCTCCAGGCCGAACCAGCCGGGGAAGTACAGCGGCGGCTCGATCACGGCCAGGTAGACGACCGACGCGAACCACAGCGAGATGTTGACCGGGTCGCCGTCGCGCCGCCACCGCCGCCACGCGTGGACGAGGGCGAACACCGCGCCGCCCACGATGAGCAGTTCGAGGAAGGGCAGGGTGCCGTTCGCGAGGTCGAACGGGTTGCGGACGGTCACCACGGGGTTCGCGCCGTGGCAGGAGAAGCCGAGCGCCTCCGCGACGCGCTCGGCCGCCGGGTCGCAGGTGTAGCCCATGTCCCACTCCTCGGGTCAGGTTCCGACGAGGTCGTCGCCGCGGCGGCTTCCGGCGGGCGCCGCGTCCGCCGGGCCGGTGTAGCCGGTGAAGTCGGTGCCGGGCGGGTCCTTCCGCTCGTCGAACCCGCCGGGCACGACCGTCCGGCCCAGCCGCTGACGCAGCTTGTACCGCGCGATGCCGAACCAGAACCGCGGGTCGGCGGCCATCTGCCGGAGCGACCTGTCGAGGTTGAACACCTGGGCGAACGTCTGCTCGACGTAGGCGTCCTCGCGGCTCGTGGCGTTGATGGCGTTGAAGATCGGCCAGCTGAGGCGCGCGGCCAGCCTGCGCCGCCACGCCGGGGCGACCTCGCTCCCGGTCGCGAAGTCGTAGGCCTGGTCGCGCGCCATCGCGAGCATCCAGGGCACGTCCAGGGACTTCTTCTGCCGGCCGAGGAACTCGCGGAAGAAGGCGGGGTCGAGGGCGTCGCGGCCGTCCAGCATCTCGCCGAGGATGAGCGCGGAGCGGGCGGCCGAGCTCATCCCCTGGGCGTAGAAGGGGTTGAAGGCGCAGATCGAGTCGCCGACGCACACCAGCCCGACCGGCGGCACGTCGAGCAGGTCGAAGCGGCGCCACTTGTTGCCGGTGGAGCGGGTCAGGTGCACCTCGGACGTCGGGGTGCAGGCATGGGTCGCCTGCCCGAAGGCCGTGGCGCGCACGCGGTCCACGGCGGCCTCGAACGTGTCGGCCTTGCGCGGCATGTCGATGCCCCACGACCCCATGCACACGACGGCGCGGTCGCCCTCGATCGGGAAGAAGTTGCTGAGGAACTCGTGCTCCTCGGGGTGGTCGCCGGTGTCCTGGGTCGGGGTGACGACCAGGTGCCGCCACCACCACGACTCGGGACGCCGGTCGGCGGGCGGCAGGTCGTACCACCGCGAGACGTAGGTGACCTTGGCGTCGAGGGTCCTCTCCGGCGGCGCGGCCCAGCCGGCGGCGCCGAGCCAGTCGACGGACGAGGAGCCGCGGCCCAGCGCGTCCACCACCAGGTCGGCGGGCAGGTAGTCCTCGTCGGCGCCGTCGGCCCGGTATTCGACGCCCTCGACGCGCCCGCTCACGGTGCCGCCCCCGGCGGAGCGGAGCCCGGTGACGGTCACGCCCTCGCGGATCTCGATGGCGGGCAGTTCGCGGACCTTCTCGCGCAGGACCCGCTCGATGAGCACGCGGGAGCTGTAGACCATCGTCATCGATCCGGACTTGCGCGGGGCCCAGCCGTCGTTCTCGCAGTACGCCGCGTCCATGGACGGCATCAGGTGCATCCCGCCCGCGGCGATCAGTGCCTCCTCGAACCCGGGGAAGATCTCGCCGATCGCGCGGCGGCCGGAGTTGAGGAGGAAGTGCGGGTGCTTGCTCTGCGGCACGCCCCGCCGGTGCTCGGCGCCGGGCGGTAGCTGGTCCCGCTCCAGGACGATCACCTTGTCGAAGTGCCTCGCGAGCACTCCGGCGGCGCACAGACCCGCCACGCTGCCGCCGAGCACCACGGCCGTCCCACGTCCCATCCCGCCGCCCTCCATTCATACAGTTAATGAGTGAATGTATGATTGGGGGCGAAGCGGGTCAACGGTTTCCGCGGATCTTCCGCCGGTTCGGCCCCCGCGGTCTCGCTGCTCTGGGCGGATCCGCCGCAGGCGGATCGGGCTCCGGCCGGTGCGCGCGTCGGCGCACAGTGAAGCCATGAGCGAGGAACAGAAAGTCCCGTTGTTCAACGAACGAGCCCGGCGCGAGCTCTACCAGCAACGCGTCCTCGTGCTCGACGGCCCGCTGGACGACGACAACGGCACGCTGCTGGCGACGCAGCTGATCACCCTGGCGCGGGAGGACTCGTCGTCCGACATCGCGCTGTGGATCCACTCCCCCGGCGGGTCGGTGCCGTCGATGCTCGCGATCCGCGACGTCATGCGGCTCGTCCCCTGCGACGTGTCCACGCTGGTGCTCGGCATCGCCTACAGCGCGGGCCAGTTCCTGCTGTCGTCGGGGACCCGCGGCAAGCGCCGCGCGATGCCGCACGCCCGCGTGCTGATGCACCAGGGCTCCGCCGGAATCGCGGGCGCCGCCGTCGACATCGAATTGCAGGCGAACGACCTGCGCCACACCCGCGACACCGTTCTCGGGCTCATCGCCGAGGACACCGGCCAGCCCCTGGACCGGGTCTTCGAGGATTCGCTGCACGACCGCTGGTACTCCGCGCGGGAAGCGCTCGAATACGGGTTCGTCGACGCGATCGTCAGCACCTTCGACGAAGTCGCACCGATCTCCCACCGGCCCGTCGGGCTGCGGGTTCCGTCCGAGGGGGACGCCCGATGAGCACCTACACGATCCCGAACGTCATCGCGCAGCATCCTCGCGGCGAACGCATCATGGACGTCTACTCGCACCTGCTGACGGAGCGGATCATCTATCTCGGCACCGCCATCGACGCCGGTGTCGCGAACGCTCTCGTCGCGCAGCTGCTGTACCTGGAATCCGACAGCCCCGACCAGGACATCCAGCTGTACATCAACTGCGAGGGCGGAGACCCGAGCGCGATGCTCGCCGTGTACGACACGCTGCGCTACATCCGCCCGCAGGTGGCGACGACGTGCGTGGGGCAAGCGGTCGCCGTCGGCGCCGTGCTCCTTTCCGCGGGCACGCCTGGCAAGCGTGCCGCGCTGCCCCACACCCGCGTCGTCCTGCACCAGCCGATAGGGCAGAGTCGCGGAGCGATCCCGGACCTCATCCTGCAAGCGGACGAGGTCGTCCGTGTGCGCGCGGACATCGAGCAAATCCTTTCGCGGCACACCGGGCAGGACACCGCAACGCTGCGCGCCGACACCGATCGCGACCGCGTGTTCACCGCGCAGACGGCACTGGACTACGGCCTCATCGACCACGTGATCGAGGAACGGCAGCCGATGCGCGTGTAGGAGACGGGAAACGCGGCTACGCGGCGAGAGCGTAGGCGACCTGGCACGTCGGGCCCGCCGGAGCGGTTCCGGCCGGCGCCGCCAGGAGGCTCGTCGCGACCGCGAGCGTCAGGTCGCCGAGCGTCACGTCCAGGGCGCCGGCGACCGCGGCGATCATCTCGCTCGACGGCTCCTTGACACCGCGCTCCATCTCGGAGAGGTACTGCGGCGAGACCCCGGCCCGGCTGGCGGTCTCGACCAGTATCTCGCCGCGCTCCAGGCGCAGCCGCCGCAGGCACTGGCCGAGCGCGTCGCGCCACAGCGGCTCCGCAGGCCGGGGTGTCGCGGTCGGCTCGTGCGGCGTCCCGTCGGCGGGCATGAACGATCGGCTGATCTCGGCCATGCCCACATCGTAAACGCCGTCCGTTGACTTGCGGCATGTTGTTGTTATGAGCGCGGCGAAAGCAACAACACGCCGCAGGTCAACGAGGTGGGTGCCGGGCGTCCCGCACGATCCGCCGGATGACCGGGACGGCTCGGGCCAGGTGCGCCTCCGTCCGCTCGGTCCGGTGGCCGATCGCGAGGTCGACGTGCACGGCGGGCCGGACCAGCGGCCGGTAGGCGACGCCGTCAAGGGCCAGGACCATCACCGGTTCCGGGACGACGGCCACACCGAGACCGCCCGCGACGAGGGTGATCAGCGTGGACGTCTCGCCGACCTCGTGGCGGATCCGGGGCTCCGCGCCGGTGTCGCGGAACAGCCCGAGCACGACGTCGTACATCACCGAGCGGCGGTCCGCGGAATGCACGATGAGATCGACGTCCGCCAGGTCGGTGACCCCTACCTGCCGCAGGGCGGCCAGGGGGTGGTCGGCGGGAACGGCGACGACGAGCCGGTCCCGGCGCAGCGGCAGGACGGTGAGCGACGGGTCCGCGATCGGGGGCCGCAGCAGCGCCAGGTCGATCTCGCCGGTGCGCAGCGCCGCGACCTGGTCGGGTACCAGCATCTCGCCGCGGAACGAGAAATCGACGCCGGGCAACTCCAGGGCGAGGCCGCGGGAGAGAGCGGGGAGCAGGCTGTAGGTCGCCGAGCCCACGCAGCCGATCGCGAGATGGCCGACCGCGCCGGCCGCGACCCGGCGGGCCTCGTGCGCGGCCTCGTCGACCTCGCCGAGGATCCGCCGGGCGCGGGCGAGGTAGCCGCGGCCCGCGTCGGTGAGCTCGACCCTGCGCGTCGTCCGGTGGAGGAGGTCGACGCCCAGATCGTTCTCCAGCCTGCGGATCGCCTGCGACAGCGGCGGCTGGGCCATGTTGAGCCGCTCGGCGGCCCGTCCGAAGTGGAGTTCCTCCGCGACGACGACGAAGTACCGCAACTGGCGTAGATCCATATGAGGAACGTCTCAATAGGAGCGGATATTGATACTTCACTGTATCAAGGCAGGCCATCTAACCTCGACGTCATGAGCTCCTACCTGTACTCCGCCGTCCGGACGCCGTTCGGCCGCTTCAACGGCGCCCTGTCCGGCGTGCGGCCGGACGACCTCGCGGCCGTGGTGATCACCGGGCTGCTGGACCGGGCGCCCCGGCTGGACCCGGCCCTGATCGGCGAGGTCGTCTGGGGCAACGCGAACGGCGCGGGCGAGGAGAACCGCAACGTCGGCCGGATGGCCGCGCTGCTCGCGGGGCTGCCGACGAGCGTGCCGGGCACGACCGTCAACCGGCTGTGCGGTTCCAGCCTCGACGCCGCGATGATCGGCTCCCGGACGATCGAGTCGGGGGACGCGGACGTCGTCCTGGCCGGCGGGGTCGAGTCGATGACCCGGGCGCCCTGGGTGCTGCCTAAGCCCGCCAAGGGCTTCCCGCCCGGCGACCTCGCCGCCGTCTCGACCACGCTCGGCTGGCGGCTGGTGAACCCGCGCATGCCGCGGGAGTGGACCGTCTCGCTCGGCGAGGCCAACGAGTTGCTGAAGGAGAAGTACGACGTCGGCCGCGAGCGTCAGGACGCGTTCGCACTGCGCTCCCACAAGCTCGCCGCCGCCGCCTGGGACGAGGGCTTCTACGACGACCTGGTCGTCCCCGCCGGAAAGCTGGACCGGGACGAGGGCATCCGCGCCGACTCCTCGATGGAGAAACTGGCCGGGCTCAAGCCGAGCTTCCGCGCGGACGGCACCATCACCGCCGGCAACGCCTCCCCGCTGAGCGACGGCGCCTCCGCGCTGCTGCTCGGCTCGGCCGCCGCCGCCGACCGGATCGGCCTCGACCCGCTCGCGCGCATCGCCGGGCGCGGCGCGTTCGCGCTCGACCCGCAGGACTTCTCCTACGCCCCGGTGGAGGCGGCCGACCGCGCCCTCGCCCGGGCCGGGATCGGCTGGGACGAGGTCGGCGCGGTCGAGCTCAACGAGGCCTTCGCCGTGCAGTCGCTGGTCTGCGTCGACGCCTGGGGGATCGACCCGGAGATCGTCAACACCAGGGGCGGCGCGATAGCGATCGGCCACCCGCTGGGGGCCAGCGGAGCCCGCGTCCTCGGCACGCTCGCGAAGGTGCTCCGCGAGCGCGGCGAGCGCTGGGGCGTCGCCGCCATCTGCATCGGCGTCGGGCAGGGCCTGGCCGTCGTCCTGGAGAACGTCGCACCGGACGACACCAGCCTGAAGAACAGCGGCACGAAGAACACGGGGGCCGGAGCGTGAGCCGAACGGAGATCCTGGAAAGCGTCGACGAGGCCGTCCGCGGGATCGAGGACGGCAGCACCGTCATGGTCGGCGGCTTCGGCTTCGCCGGAATGCCGTTCGACCTCATCGACGGGCTGATCCGGCAGGGCGCGAAGGACCTCACCATCGTGTCCAACAACGCCGGCAACGGGGAGGTCGGGCTGGCCGCGCTGCTCAAGTCCGGGCGCGTGCGGAAGGTGATCTGCTCCTTCCCGCGGCAGAGCGACTCCCACGTCTTCGACGGGCTCTACCGCGCCGGGAAGATCGACCTGGAGATCGTGCCGCAGGGCGATCTCGCCGAGCGGATGCGCGCGGCGGGTGCGGGCATCGGCGCCTTCTACTGCCCGACCGGCGTCGGCACCCCCCTCGCCGAGGGCAAGGAGACCCGGACGATCGACGGGCGCGTCCACGTCTTGCAGTACCCGATCAAGGCGGACGTGGCGCTGATCAGCGCCCACCGCGCCGACACGATGGGCAATCTCGTCTACCGCAAGACCGCCCGCAACTTCGGGCCCGTCATGGCCACGGCCGCCTCTCGCACGATCGTGCAGGTGGGCGGGGTCGTCCCCGCCGGGGAACTCGACCCGGAGGCGGTCGTCACGCCCGGCATCTACGTCGACCGGGTGGTCCGGGTCGAGGAGCGGCACTACACCGTCGAAGGAGCGCGCTGACCATGTCTCCCACCACGCCTTCCACCACGCCTTCCACCGCGTCTCCCACCACGTCTCCCACCACGGGGCCCCTCACCATGGACGAACTCGCCGCGGTCGTCGCCCGGGACATCCCGGCCGGGTCCTACGTCAACCTCGGCATCGGCCGGCCCACGAGGGTCGCCGACCATCTCCCCGCCGACTCGGGCATCGTGCTGCACACCGAGAACGGCATGCTCAACATGGGTCCGGCCGCGGTCGGCGAGCAGATCGACCCCGATCTCACCAATGCCGGCAAGGTCCCGGTGACGGAGCTTCCGGGGGCGTCGTACTTCCACCACGCGGACTCCTTCGCCATGATGCGCGGCGGCCATCTCGACGTGTGCGTGCTCGGCGCGTTCCAGGTCTCGGCCACCGGGGATCTCGCGAACTGGCACACCGGCGCCCCCGACGCCATCCCGGCCGTCGGCGGCGCGATGGACCTCGCCATCGGCGCCAAGCAGGTCTTCGTGATGATGACGCTCTTCGACAAGCAGGGACGGTCGAAGCTGGTGCCCGAATGCACCTACCCGCTGACCGGCGTCGGCTGCGTCTGCCGGGTCTACACCGACGTCGCCGTCATCGACGTGGGCCCGGACGGGGCGTCGGTCCGCGAAACCTTCGGCGTCACGATCGACGACCTCCGCGACCGGCTGCCCGTTCCGCTCAAGGCCGCCTGACGCCCCACCGAAACTGGTCGGCACCTTGCGCACGGTCGCCGACGCGCTGGTCTGACGCGATGAGACGGTGCCCCTGAACCGCCGCCCATCACCTGTCAGATCGCGCATTCTCCTGTACGGACGCATTCGGCGAACAAGCTGACAACACCGATCTCTTGCGGACGGGCAAGCGATCGGTGACGGTGGATTCCGCCGTGGGCTTCTCCGCCCAGCTCCCCGCGACCAGGAGAACGACATAAGCACCCTCAACAAGGCCCTTGCCGTGACGACCGCCGCGATAGCGCTAGGCGGGGCCGCGACAGCCCTGCTGTCCCCCGCCTCGGCGGCGAGCCGCGACGGCGTCTGCGACAGCGGCGAGTTCTGCTACTACTACAACAGCGACAACCAAGGGTCGATCTCCGACTTCACCGGATCGGTCGCCGACTACGGCACCGAGCAGCCGTCCTGCTACGACTTCAAGGGCGAGGGCGCCGGCAAGGGCCTCTGCATCAAGAACAACGCCGCCTCGGTCTGGAACCGCAGCGGCAAGACCGTCCGCGTCTACTACAACAGCAACTACGGCGGCACCTACCAGGACTTCGCGGCGAACGCCAAGGGCAATCTGAACTCCAGCCTGAAGAACCAGAACGCCTCGCACCAGTTCTCGCCGTCGTCGCGCACGAACATGTCGTACGGGCTCTACACGCTGAGCGGCGGCCGGATCACCTGCGGCTTCGACGGCTACACCACCACGCCCGGCCGGCACGAGGGCATCGACATCGCCCGCGGCATCGGCTCGGACGTCCACGCCCTCGTGAGCGGCCAGGTCATCTACATCGCGCGCGGGGCCAACGGCAGCAGCGGGCTCTCCACGATCTCCATCTACAACTCCTCACTGAACAAGACCGTGATCTACCTGCACTCCGCTCCCAAGTCCGCCCTGGCCGTCGGCCAGCAGATCAGCCGCGGCCAGGTCATCGCCGACGAGGCGTGGCGGGGCGTCTCGTCCAGCTCGGCCGCGCACACCCACGTCGAGATGCGGCTCGGCAAGCAGACACTCGCGGCCAAGAGCGTCAACGACCCCACCCTGGACAACCCGAACCCGACCTCCTTCTGGAACGCCCAGGGCTACAACGTCCAGTAGCACCGCAGCGGGCCCGCTCTTTCCTGAACCCGCGAACCGCCGGACCCTGGTCCCCCGCCGTGCCCGCCACGGCGGGGGGCCAGCCTCATTGAACGATGATCTGGAAGTTGACCGGCCGGCTCCCGGGGAACGCGACCCTTCCGGCGGCGTCCACCATCTTGAACCGCACGTAGCACAGGCCCGGCTTCCTCGGCGTGGTGATGGCGGCCCGGATGTCGACCATGGCGCCCGGTCGCGTGTCCCTGATCGGCACGTCGGAAATCGTCTGGCACTGGTCGGCCTGCTGCGGGACGTCGAGGCGGCGCAGCGAGTATCCCGCCCACGGCACCTTCCCGGCGTTCTTGATCCGCCACACCTTTGTCATGGTCCTGCCGGCGCCGACGCGCGTGCAGTCGGGCAGCGTGACGTCCGCGACGAACGTGGCCGCGTCGCCCCGGTGCGTCGGCGGGGCCGGCGCCGGGTTGGTCACGGGCACCGGGCAGTCGGCCGGTGCCGGCGCGGCCTTCGGGGGGCTGGAGGGCTTCCGGGCTCCCTCGCCCGGGTCGGAGCCGCGATCGACGGCGACCACGATGAAGACCACCGTCCCCACGCCGATGGCCGCCGTCACCAGAGCGACCGCGACCAGGCGGGCCCGCCTGGCTCGCCCTCGGCCCGCAGGCTCCGGCTCGAACACGGGCATGGGCTGGGGAAGGGTGGCCTTGACGTCGTTCGCGGGCGGGGGTGGCGGGGGCACGGACGCCGGGGTCTCGATGTTGATGCGCGCGGCATGCCGTTCCGCGGTGCTCGCGGCGGAAGGCACGATCGCCTTGGCCGGACGGACCGCCGAGGCGCGCTCGACGGTCGACGGCTCCCCGGAGCTCGCCGATCTGACCGCCTGGTTCGCCCTCTCCCAGCGTTCGCGGTACGCGTCCGGGTCGGCGCCGCACGCCTTGACGAACTCGACGGTGGTCCCCCAGCTCGGGAGCCTGTTGCCCTTCGTGGCCTCGTGCAGCGTCGTGTGCGAGATGGCGCCCGACCGGCCCGACATCTCTCGGAAAGGCGGGTCGCCGACTGATCTGCGCAGCTCTCGCAGCGACGCCGCGAAGTCCGCGATCGCCTCCGCCTGTGCACGCTTGTCGTCCACCGGGCGAAGTTAACAGCGCCACGGCCTTCGCTCAAGCAAGACGACGATCTTGATCATCCGCGTGAACGCCCGGTGCCGGGCGGTCACGGACCCGGACGGCGGCCGCACGTTTACCTGGTTACGACACCGCAGAAATATGACCGAAACGGACATCCGATTTCCTCGGCGCTCTGATCCACAAGCGGAGGAGGACCCGTGGGCCTGCCCTCGGACGATGATCTCGACGCCTACATCACGGCGCGGCTGGCGCTGGCGGGCGTCGACCTGAACCAGCTTCCCGAGTCACCCGACGCCACGACGGGCTCGCCGTCACGCGCGCAGGCCATGGAGTACCTGCGGACGTTCCTCGCCGGCGCCAAGCGCGACGGCGCCCGGCCCGGCGGGCGGCCCGCGGCGATCAACACCTGGCGGCCCCCGGCGGACGGCCCGGACTCCGCCGCGCTGGCGCAGCAGGCCGACCCGCCGCTGGAGTACCCCTCCATCACGGCGGCCTGGACGGGGAAGCGATGAGCCGCACGTTCTCCCGCCGGCTGTTCCTCGCCCGCTCGGGCGCGGTGACCGCCGCCGCTGCCGTGGCGGCCGCGCCCGGCGTCGCGCAGGCCGGCGCCGCCCCCCGCCGCCCGGCCCTCCCGGACGTCCCCGTGCGCCCGGAGGCCACGGCCGACCTCACCGAGGCGACCCTCGCGGAGGCCGCCACGCTGCTCCGCCGCCGCAAGACCAGCGCCGTGAAGCTCGTCCAGGCGTACCTGGACCGCATCACCGCGCACGACGGCACGTACCAGGCGTTCGTCACCGTCACGGGGGAGCAGGCGCTGGCCGAGGCGCGGAAGGCGGATCGGCAAGGCGGCGGACGGCTGTCCGGAATCCCCCTCTGCATCAAGGACAACTACTTCACCGCCGGCGTCCGGACGACCGCGAACTCCTTCATCTTCGACAAGTTCGTCCCCGGCCATGACGCGACGGCCGTCGCCCGGCTGAAGGCCGCCGGCGGGATCGTCGTCGGCAAGGGGCAGATGGGTCCGCTGGCCACCACCCGCGCGACCACTCCCGACGGCCGGATCACGACCGTCAACGCGTGGACGCCCGCCGACCCGTCGGTCGATCCCGGCGGCTCCTCGACCGGGCCCGCCACCGCCGTCGCCGCGCGGCTGGCCGCGTCCGCGATCGGCACGCAGACCGGCGGAAGCATCGTGCTGCCGGCCAACCAGCAGAACCTGACCGGCCTCAAGCCGACCATGGGCCGCGTCTCGATCTACGGCGTCGTCCCCCTGTCGTTCACCCGCGACCACGGCGGGCCGATCGCCCGCGACGCGCTGGACGCCGCGATCATGCTGGAGGTGCTCGCCGGCCCCGACCCGCACGACGTGCGGACGCTCGGCCTGCCCGCGGTGCCCGACCTCGTCCGCGCGGCCACGCCCGTACGCCGCGACGGCAAGGTCCGGCTGCGGCGCACGACGCGCATCGGCGTCCCCCCGGACTACCTCACCGGGGCGAGCGCTCCGGTGATCGCGCTGCGCCGGCAGTTCCTCGCCGCGCTGGAGGCGATCCCCGGGGTGCGCCTGGTCCAGATCTCCTACCCCGACGACTGGTCCCTGCTGACGGGGGCGTTCAACGACGTGCGCCTGGCCGAGCGGACCGAGCCGTTCCGGCCCTGGCTGCAGCAGGACCTGAAACTGTTCGGCGTCTCGGTCCTGAGCTGGCTCGGCGGCCTGATGCTGTCGAGCGACGAGTGGGTCACCGGGCAGCGCGCCAAGACCCACCTGCTCGGCCAGGTCCTCGACGGGATCCTGGACGACTGCGACGTCGTCCTGCAGACCGGCCCCGTCCCGTTCGACATCCTCGGGCTGCCCGAGATCGGTTTCCCGATCGGGTTCGACGCGGGCGTCCCGGTCGGCACGATCCTCGGCGGCGGCCCGTACGAGGAGGACCGCCTGCTGGAGGTGGTCGCGGCCTACCAGGCCGTCACGGACTGGCACTGGCGCCGGCCCGCCGACCCGTCCCGTGCCACGTTCCGTGCGCAGAGTGCACAACGCATCGACGCCGTGGCCGCCGCCGAGCAGAGCGCCTGAACACCCCCAGAAAAGGGCCCGGAACCACCCCGGTTCCGGGCCCACCTGTCACCAGCCCCTGAAAGTCAGGCACGGTCGTGATGCAGCCCGGCGCCGCGAGGTGGGGGGATGGAGCGGGTGCTTCCGCATCGTTGCAGGTGGGCGGCCCGGAATGGGTCACGCTCCGGGTTTGCGGGCGACGCCGCAGGCGCCCAGGTTCTCGATCTCGGCGCCGCTCCCCTGCTCGGCCGGATTCAACTCGGGCCGCCAGTGGTGCGGGTCGGCCAGGCCCGGGTCGAGGAGTTCGAAGCCGCCGAACAGCGCGGTGATCTCGTCCTTGTCGCGCAGGGTGCCGAGGCCCATCGTCCCCTGGTAGGCGTCGGCGACCTCCTGGAGCGCCGGCAGGACATGGCTGATCGTCAGGAAACTGCCGGGGACGAGCCGCTCGCGGAGGTGGGCCAGCAATTCGGCGGGCTGGGGGTCGGGCAGGAAATGGAAGAGGGCCAGCGCGCTGACCGCCACCGGGCGGCTGAAATCGAGCGTCCGGGTCGCCTGCTCCAGGATGCGGTCGATGTCGACCACGTCCGAGTCGATGTAAGCGGTGGCGCCCTCCGGACGGCTGGTCAGCAGCGCACGGGCGTGCACGAGCACGATCGGGTCGTTGTCGACGTACACCACCCGGGACTCGGGGGCGACGCCCTGGGCGACCTCGTGCAGATTGGGCGAGGTCGGCAGTCCGGTACCGAGATCCAGGAACTGCCGGATCCCGTGTTCCCGAGCGAGCAGCGCGGCGGAACGCGCCAGGAACCTGCGGTTGGCCCGCGCCAGCGGCCGCAACTGGGGGCAGATGCTCAATATCCGCTGGCCGAACTCGCGGTCGGCGGCGTAATGGTCCTTCCCGCCCAGGTAGAAGTCGTAGACGCGCGCCGGGTGAGGCTCGTCGGTGCGCAGGTCCGCGGAAGGTGGGCTCTCGCTCATCAAGCTCGCTTCCTGGGAGGGGGACTCAGGGGACTCGAAAACGCGCCACCGTGACTGCCCGGCCCTGTCGAAAGCCAGGGTGGACCGACGACTTTCGATCATGATACGCCCACGGCGGCGGTCGCGAGGGTGGACCGCATGCGATCAACACCGCGCCGCCGGGCGCGCACCGCCGCGGCCGTCCTGCCCCTCGTCCTGCCGATGGCCGCCTGCGGGACGTCCGCCCAGGCGGCCCGGACGTCCGCCGAGGCGCCGGCCGGTTTCTCCCTCCCCCGCCCGACCGGCCCGCACCAGGGCATCGGCACGACCGAGCTGCACCTGGCCGACCGGGCCCGTCCCGACCCGTGGGTCCCCGGCCGGACCCGCGAGCTGATGGTCAGCGTCTGGTACCCGGCGGCCGCACCGGTAGGGCGCATCGCGCCCTACCTGCGTCCCGGGGTCGCCGAGGTGCTCGCTCAAGCCGATGCGCTCGGCGTGTTCAAGGCCGGGACGGTCGACTGGGCGGGGGCGCGCACGCACGCCATCGAGTCCGCCCCTGCCGACACGCGGCGCGGCGCGCGGCCCGTCGTCCTCTACTCGCCGGGCTTCGGCGTCCCGCGCGCGCTCGGCACGACCGTCGCCGAGGAACTGGTCAGCCGCGGATACGTGGTCGTCACCATGGACCACACCTTCGAGACGGCGCCCGTCGAGTTCCCCCGCGGCCGCGTGGAGAACCAGCGCCTCCCCGAGCCGGGGCCCGAACGGCTGAAGACCGCGCTGGACGCCCGTGCGAAGGACACCCGGCTCGTCCTGGACCGGCTCGCCGAACTGCGGAGCGGACGCAACCCCGACGCGGAGGGACGGGACCTCCCGCGCGATCTCGGGAAGACCCTCGACCTGTCGAAGGTGGGCATGTTCGGGCATTCGGCCGGAGGCATCCAGGCCGCCGAAGCCATGCGCACCGACCGGCGCCTCGACGCGGGCATCGACATGGACGGCACCCTGCAGTACGCGGACGACGACCTGGTCGAGGTCGCCCGTACCGGACTCAACCGGCCGTTCATGCTGATGGGCGCCGCGACCGGCGGAACCCCGCAGACCCACCGGACCAGCCCGTCCTGGACCTCGTTCTGGAAGCACACCACCGGCTGGAAGCGCGACCTCAACGTGCCCACCGCGAGCCACTACTCCTACAGCGACGTCCAGGCCATCCTGCCCGCGCTGGACGGCAGGCTCGACATCCCCGAGCAGGACCGCGCCGCCCTCATCGGAACGGTCGACCCCACCCGCATGACCGCGTCGATGCGCGCCTACATCACGGCGTTCTTCGATCGGGCGCTGTCAGGCCGGCACCGTCCGATCCTCGACCGTCCCTCGCCCCGGCACCCCGACGTCCGCCTCATCGACTGAACGGCTTCATCGACTGAACGGCCCCATCGGCTGAACGGCGCAGAGCCGCCGGACGCGAACCCCGACGACGGCGAAGGCGAGGGCCGTCTGGACGCCGCCCTGGCCGCTCGGAGTCAGGGGCGTCGGGTCGGGGGATCCAGCATGGGGACGAGGAAGCGCTGGGCCAGCGCGGCGAGTTGGTCGTCGTCGTCGAGGTCCACGAGCCGGCTGGGTATCGCCAGGAAGGAGGCGGATATCCGGACCATCATCTCGGCCACGAGGTCGGCGTCCAGGTCGCCCGACACGTGGCCCGCGCGCTGCTCGTGGCGGAGCTGGCCCGCGACGAACTGCCGGACGGTGGCCAGGGTCCGCCCCCCGTCACTGATCATGGACGGCACGACCAGGTCCGGTTCCGTGGCGATCAGGCCGCCGATCAGCGGGTTGCGCCGGATGGCGCGCAGCGCGCTCACGAAGCCCAGCACCACCCGGTCGGCGGCGGTCTCGGCCTCCCCGATGTCGATGCGGAACTGGTCGAAGTACCGGCGGAACTCCCGGCGCACGACGTGTTCGACCAGCGCGTCCTTCGTGGCGAACCGCCGGTAGACCGTGATGCGGGAGACTCCGGCCCGCCGGGCCACGTCCTCCATGGTCGACCGCTGGACGCCCATACGGGAGAACTGCTCGTAGGCGGCGTCGAGGACGCGCGTCCGGGCGTCGTCCATCTCGTCGACCTGTTCGACGGCGTCGGTGTAGGCGCGTTCGAGCACCGACTCCTCCCCGCTCGATGCCGTCATGAGGAAGGACAGGACTGAATCCACGGTCTCCTCCCGAGGTGACCGATTTCTCCCGCGATGACCGTTGATCGTCACGGAGGGTCTTGTGGTGGCCGTCACCTTGTGCTCTCATTATCGCTGTCACCGATGATACACGGAGACGGGTCACGTTTCAGCGTATCTTCGGCGACGCTCTCACCCCGAGGAGGAGCGTAGGCATGGAAAAACCCACCAGACGCCAAATGTTGATGGCGGGCGGGACGCTGGGCGCGTACGGCGCGATGAGCCTTGCAGCGTCGGCGCAGGCGGCACCACTGTGGACGTGGTCGCCCAAGGGATCGGTCGCGGGCGCCGGCGAAGGCGCCGACCCGCGGTGGGTGTGGGACCCCGAGTGCGACGAGCTGGTCGCCTCACTGCTCGACAGCGGCCAGGTGCCCAATGTCAACAAGCTGCTCAAGACCTGGACCAAGAACGGCCAGGCGCTGCCGGCCGGGCTGCCGGCGGAGCTGCGCACCTTCATCGAGAACGCCAGGCAGCTCCCGTCCTGGACCGACAAGGCCAAACTCGCCAAGGCGTTCGAGTTCAACCAGAAGCGCGGGCTCTACCTCGGCGTCACCTACGGTTTCGCCAGCGGGATGATGAGCACGGTCATCCCGAAGGAGGCGCGCGCGGTCTACTACTCCAAGGGCGGCGCGGACATGCGCGACCGCATCACCAAGACCGCCAAGCTGGGCTACGACATCGGCACCGAGAAGGCCTTCGACGCCGACGGCGAGATGATCGTGACCTGCGTCAAGACGCGGCTGGCCCACGCGGGCGTGCGGCACCTGCTGCCCCAGTCCCCGTACTGGCAGAAGGCCGCCGACGAGGAGATCCCGATCAGCCAGGCCGACATGATGGTCACCTGGCACAGCCTGCCCACGACGGTCATGAAGCAGCTGACCAAGTGGAAGGTGCCGATCCCCGCCGACGAGTCCGCGGCCTTCCTGCACTCCTGGCAGCTGACCGCGCACATGCTCGGCATCCGGGACGAGTACATCCCGAACTCCTGGGCCGAGGCCAACTCCCAGGCCGCGCAGGTCCTCGACCCGATCCTGGCTCCCACGCCCGAGGGCATCAAGCTCGCCGACATGCTCCTCAACCTGGCGTCGTTCATCGACCTGGGCATCCTGTCCAAGCCCGTCCTCCGCGCGCTCACCCGCTACGTGCTCGGTGACGAGATCGCCAACTGGCTGAAGATCCCCCGGGAACTGGTGTGGGACCCGATCTTCGCGAACCTCTGGGAGCCCTTCGTCGCCGTCCGCGAGGGGATCCTCGACCTGACCGACGCGCCGCCGCAGCTGCGGGACGTCTACTGGGTCTTCGACGAGATCATCCGCCAGATGGTCCTGCTCGTGCTGTCCGGGGCCGACTACCCGATCAGCATCCAGATCCCCGTGACGAACAACCCGAACTACTGACCGACCCGCGCCGAGGGCCGCCCGGGGCCCGGAATCCCCGCGATTCCGGGCCCCGGGGGCGTCCCGGCCCCTTCTTCTCACCGCTCCCGTTTCGTGATACGTACACAAGTACTTACTTACATCGGTTGAAGGGTGGATCGATGCGCCTCGCCGTCACGCTGCTCGCACTGGTGCTCGCCCTCGGCTTCGCCGCTCCGGCCCGGGCCGACGTCGAGATACCGCCGCCGCCCCCCACCAGCGACTCGCCTCCGGACGCCCCGGTGCCCGGCCCGCTCCCGGCCGGCGTCAACGACTGGAACTGCCGTTCCGCGTCCCGTCCGGTACCGCTGATCCTCGTCCACGGAACGTGGGGCAACGCCCTGGTCAACTGGTTCGCGACGGTCCCGGCGCTGAAGGCGGCCGGCCACTGCGTGTACGCCTTCAACTACGGCGGCGCCCCGAACGGGGTCGTCCAAGGAACCGGCGACATCAGGGTGTCCGCGCAGCAGCTCGCCGCCTTCGTCCGCGAGGTCCGGTCGGCCACCGGAGCCGCCAAGGTGGACCTGGTCGGGCACTCCCAGGGCGGCATGATGCCGCGCTACTACTTGAAGAACCTCGGCGGCGCGCAGTACGTCCGGCACCTCGTCGGCATCGCCCCGTCCAACGACGGGACGGACGTGTGGGGCCTGACGCGGCTCGCCAAGGCCTACGGCATCGTCGACCTGGGCGGATACGTCTGCTACTCCTGCTACCAGCAGGTGCGGGGCTCGGAGTTCCTCACCGAGCTCAACGCCGGAGGGCAGACCGAGCCGGGAGTCGAGTACACGGTGATCGCCACGAAGTACGACGAGATCGTCACCCCGTACCGCTCGTCGTTCCTCACCGGGGACGGCGTGCACAACATCCTGGTCCAGGACGTCTGCCCCAACGAGATCAGCGAGCACGGTCTCATCGTCGCGTCGCCCGTCACCCGGCAACTGGTGACGAACGCGCTGGCCCCGGCCGGCGAGCGGAAACCCGTCCGCTGCCTCTTCTGAGCCGCGCCCGCCGCCCGCGTGTCCATGCCATGAAATTTCCAGAAACGTGTGACACTTTGCGCGGCCGCGGCGCTCTCTGATCATGGGCTTCGGCCATGAACGGAGAAGCATGCTCAAGCGCACTTTGATCGGGGCCTCGGCGGCCGCAGTGGCCGTCGCGGGGACGGTGACCTGGACGGTCTCGGCCAGATCGACCGCGACGACGACGTCGGCCACCGGGCCGGGGGCCGGACGGGTGCACGCGCGCCCGCTCCAGGACCTGGCCGGCGCCGCCTCAGGCGGGAAGGCCGCGGGGCTGCCCGCCGCCACGACCGAACCGTTCAGCCTCGTCGGCGTCACCTGGGACCGGCCCCGCGAAGAGCTTCGCGGGACGGTCCGGCTCCGCACGCGGGACGCCGGGACCGGCAAGTGGTCGGGCTGGCGCGCCCTGGAGCCCGACCTCGCCGACGCCCCCGACCAGGGCGGGCGCGGCGGGACGAACGGGCTGTGGGTCGGCCCGTCCAACGGCGTCGAGGTGCGCGTGACCGGGCAGGGCCGCACCCTCCCCGCAGGGCTGCGCGTCGACCTGGTCGACCCGGGCGCCCGCGCGGCGTCGTCCACGCCGCGGGCCGCCGGACCGGACGCGGGCACCGGCATGCGGCTGGTCGCGGCCACCACGCCCCTCACCGCTCCCGTCACCGCGCCGAAGCCGGCCATCACGGCACGCGCCGGGTGGGGCGCCGACGAGTCCATCGTCCAGGGCCCGCCGACCTACGACAGCTCGGTCAAGGCGGCGTTCGTCCACCACACCGACACGGGCAACGGCTACACCTGCGCCGACTCGGCCTCGGTGGTCCGGTCGGTGTTCCTGTACCACGTGAAGAGCCAGGGCTGGGCCGACATCGGCTACAACTTCCTCGTCGACAAGTGCGGCACGATCTTCGAGGGACGGGCCGGGGGCGTCGACCGCCCCGTCCACGGCGCCCACACCTACGGGTTCAACACCGACACCACCGGGATCGCCGTCCTCGGCACCTACACGGCCGCGAACGACCCCGACGTGCCCGGCGTGGCCCCTACCAAGGCCGCCCTTGACGGCGTCGCGAAGGTCGCCGCCTGGAAGCTGGGGCTGACCGGGGTCGACCCCACGGCGAAGACGACCCTGACCTCGGCCGCCCCGGACGGCACGGGCGGCAAGTACCCCTTCGGGCAGGAGGTCGTGTTCAACACGATCTCCGGTCACCGCGACGGGTTCGCGACCGCGTGCCCGGGCGAGCAGCTCTACAGCGCGCTGCCCGCCGTCCGGACGGCGGCGAAGCAGGCCACGGTTCCGGCCCTCGCCGCCACCGTGACCGGTGCGCAGGCGGCCGGCGGCCGCTACTACACCCAGAGCACGGCCACCGTGAACTGGACGCCGGCCGAGGGCGCGACCTACACCGTCAGCGTGGACGGAGCGACGGCCGCGACACCCGACGCCGGTGCGTCGTCCGCGACGGTGACCCTCGCGCCGGGCACGCGCAGCGTCCAGCTGCACGCCGCCTTCGCCGACGGCACCACCTCCGCCTCCCCCGTCTTCACGGTCGTCGCGGACACGACCCGGCCGGCCATCTCGTCCCAGGCGCTGTACCTGCGCAAGGCGACGGTCAACAGCACCGCGATCCCGGTCTCGCTGACCTGGAAGGCCACCGACAACGCGCTGCTCAGCTCGCTGAAGGCCACCTCGCCGGCCGCGAAGAACTTCTACACCACCACGACGAGCTGGTCCGCGAGCGCCAAGCCGCTCGCGACGCAGTCGTGGTCGCTGACCGCCGCCGACGCGGCGGGCAACACCACGACCAGCGCGATCAGCCGCTACGCGGGCGGCATCAGCGAGGGATCGGCGAGCCGTACCGGCACGTGGAAGCTCACCACCACCACGTCCTACCTGGGTGGACGCGGCCTGTACAGCGGCTCCAAGGGCGCGAGCGCGAGCTGGACGTTCACCGGCCGCACCGCCGGCCTGATCTTCAAGCGCGCCACCAACCTCGGCGCCGTGCTCGTCTACGTAGACGGCGCCAAGATCGGCACGCTGGACACCCGCTCGTCGTCCACGGCCTACCGGCAGCTCCTGTGGACGCGCACCTGGAGCACCAGCGGCAAGCACACCATCAAGATCGTCGTCGCGGGCACCTCCGGGCGTCCCACGGTCGGCATAGACGGCCTGGTCTACCTCCGCTGAGCGCCTCGGCCGGGCCGCCGCCGAAAGCTGACGGCGGCCCGGCCGCTGGACCTCCTAGGAGATCCAGCCGCCGTCCCTCGCCTGCTCCAGCAGCCGGTCGGCCGCACGGCTGTCGAGCATCTCCAGACCGCGGACGGCCCAGAAACGCAACGACTCGTCCGGGCTCTCCAGCTGGCCGCCCAACACCTCCAGCGCCTCCGCCGACCGAGCCTCCGCCACGAGCTCCAGCAGCCAGCAGCGCAGCCCCTGGTCGTCCCGCTCAGCCGCGAACTCCTCGATGAGCTCGTCGACGTACGCGTCCGCGTGCTCGCGCAGGAAGTCGAACGCGCCCTCCCGAACCCGCGGATCCTCGTCCCGCATGAGCTGCATGGCCTGATCGAAACGCCGCCGCGACATGCCCCCGACCCTACGACCCCCCACCGACACACGCGCCGACACCCGCCGGCGCCCCCGGTCAGCCGGGGACGGGTTCCGTGTGCGACTCGGGGGCGGACGGGGCGGGGCGGCGGGGCCACAGGGCGCGGTCGCCGAGCAGGCGCACGATCGCGGGCACCATCAGCGGGCGGACGACGAACGTGTCGAGCAGGATCCCGATCGCCATGGCCAGGCCGAACTGGTACAGCTCGCGGAGCGGCTGCGTCATCAGCACCGAGAACGTCCCGGCGAGGATCAGTCCGGCCGACGACACCACGCCGCCCGTGCGGGTGATGGCCGCCCGCAGCGCCTCCACGGGGGGCTTGAGCGCCGCCTCCTGCCGGTACCGGCTCATGATGAAGATGTTGTAGTCGACCCCCAGCGACACGAGGAAGATGAACACGTAGGCCAGCACGCGGTTGCCGATGCCCGTGTCGCCGCCCAGCCACACGCTGATCGCGACGGTCAGGCCGAGCGTCGCCAGGCACGACAGCAGCAGGGTGGCGAGCAGGTAGACCGGGGCCAGCGCGGACCGCAGCAGCCAGGCCAGCACCAGCCCGACGATCAGCAGGACGAGCGGGACGAGCAGGAGGATGTCGCGGTCGAGCGCCGACTTCGTGTCGGCGGTCTCGGCCGTCGGGCCTGCGACGTGGACGCGGGGGGCGGTGATGCCGGCGTCCCGCGCGGCCTTGGCGGCGGCGGCGCGGAGCGGGTCCACGGAGTCCATGGCGGCCGGCGAGTACGGGTTGTCCTTCAGGACGACCGTGATGCGCGCCGCGCCGGACCTGAGGTCGCGGCTCGGGTCGAACGCCGTCCGGGCGGCCCGCGGGGCGACGGCCGCCCTGACGGCCTCGGCCCGCGCCGGGGTGATGTTCCCGCCGCGCACGAGCAGGGTGGTCGGCGCGATCTCGCCCGGCCCGAGATTCCGGTCGATCATCGTCCGCCCGGTGGCGGAGTCGGTGTCGACCCGGAACCCGCCGACGAGGTCGAAGGTCTCCTTGTACCCGGTCATCCCGAGGCCCAGCACCGCCAGCAGGACGAGGGTGGTCGCGAGGACCCGGCGCGGGGCGGTCACGACGAGGTCGGCGGCGCGCCGCCAGACGGCGCCGCCGGTCGCGCGGCGGGCCATCCTCTCCTCGGAGAACGGCCAGAACACCGCCCGTCCGAGCAGCAGGACGGCGGCGGGGATGAAGGTGAACGCGACCACGGCCATCACCGCGACGCCGAGCGCCAGGTACGGCCCGAACCCGCGCAGGGCCGGGGACGCGCAGGCCAGCAGCGCGAACATGGCGAGCACGATGGTGGACGCGCTGGCCAGCACGGATTCGGCCACCCCGCGCAGCGCCGCCCGCATCGCCGCGAACCGGTCCGGGGTGCCGGTCAGCGCCTCCCGGTACCGGCTGGTGATGATCAGCGCGTAGTCGGTGCCCACCCCGAACAGCAGCACCGTCATGATCGAGGCGGTCTGCGCGCTGATGGTGACGGCGCCCGCGTCGGCGAGCAGCGCGCCGATCGACTGGGTGACCTGCATGGCCACGCCCACCGCCAGCAGCGGCACCAGGGCGAGCAGCGGGGACCGGTAGACCACCAGCAGGATCACCAGGACGAGCACGACGGTGCCGAGCAGCAGCACCTTGTCGCCGCTGGAGAACACCTTGACGGTGTCGTAGATGATCCCGGCGGGGCCCGTCACCGCGACCTGCGCGCCCGGCACCGCGTCCTTGACGGCGGTGCGCAGGCCGGCGACGGCGTCCTTGAACGCGTCGCTCGTCACGTCGCCGGTGACGGGGACGATCACGACCCGGGTCCGCCCGTCGGCGGAGGTCAGCCCCGCGCCGCCCGGGACGCAGTCGGCGCCCGGCCTCGTCCCTTCGGCGCCGCAGACGGGCGACACCGGCAGGCCGAGCTGCGGCCGTCCGGTGCCGCGGGCCGCGCGGGTGACGGCGGCGGCGGCCTTGGCGCCGTCGTCGGCCTTCACGACCACGACCGCCGGCAGGGCGTCGCTGCCCGGGAAGGCCCGCTCCAGCTCCCGCTGCGCCTCCGCCGACGTGCTCGCGGCGGGCGGGCCGTTCTCCGACTCGTTGTCCTGCACCGACTTCAGGTCGGGCGCGAGCGCGGTGAGGACGAAGGTCAGGGCGATCCAGAGGACGACTGTGAGGGCCGCCGAACGCTTCGAGGCGAGCATCGCTCGCAGCAATGCCGACATGGGCACCCTCACTTTGGAAACGCTGTTTCGCTAGGCGCGGACACCCTACATCGACACGACCGGCGATTCCGGGGTGAACCGTCCGCAGTGTCGGGACGGAAACGGAGCACCGGTTACGGCAGCAGGTGCTTCTCGTAGGCGGTGGCCACCGCCGCGGCACGGTCCTTGACGTCCAGCTTCGCGTAGATGTGAGTGAGGTGCGTCTTGACCGTGGCCTCGCTGATGAAGAGCTCCGCGGCGATCTCCCGGTTGCCGGTGCCGCGCGCCACCAGGCGCAGCACCTCCAGCTCGCGGGCGCTCAGCGAGCCGCCGCGCGGCGCGCGGACGCGGGAGACCAGGCGCGAGGCGATGGCCGGGGACAGGACGGTGCGGCCTTCCGCGGCGGCCCGGACGGCGTCGAAGAGGTCGTCGCGCGGCGCGTCCTTCAGCAGGTAGCCGGTGGCGCCGGCCTCGATCGCCGGGATCGTGTCGGTGTCGGTGTCGTAGGTGGTGAGGACGAGGACCTTGCAGGGCAGGCCGCGCCGGGCGAGCTCGGTGATGGCCTCCACGCCGCCCCCGCCGGGCATCCGGAGGTCCATGAGGACGACGTCGGGCCGGAGCTCCTCCGCGAGCGCGACGGCTTCGGGGCCGTCGGCGGCCTCGGCCAGGACCTCGAAACCGGTGGTCGCGGCGAACATGCCGCGCAGGCCGTCCCGGACGACGGGGTGGTCGTCGACGATCAGCAGCGTGATGTCAGCGGTGGCGTCAGGCATGGCGGATCAACGGTACGCGGGCGGAGACGGCCGTGCCCCGGCCGGGTTCGGACTCGATCTCCAGGGTGCCGGCGACGCGTTCGGCGCGCTCGCGCATGGCGGTGAGCCCGAAGCCGCCGGAGGGGCGGGTGAAGCCGCGGCCGTCGTCGCGGACGTCGAGGGTCACCTCGTCGTCCATGTAGGAGAGGGTCACGCCGACGCGGTCGGCGTGCGCGTGGCGGGCGGCGTTGGCGAGGGCCTCCTGGGCGATGCGCAGGAGCGCGGCCTCCAGTTGGTCGTGCAGGGGTTCCACCGTCCCGGTGATGGTGACGTGGGCCCGGCCCTCGGCGATCTTCTTGAGGGCCTCGGGGAGCGTGTCGTGCTCCAGGTTCGTGGGCGCGAGGTCCTGCACGGATCGGCGGGCCTCGCGCAGGCTCGCGCGGGCGAGGTCGGTGGCGCGGCGGACGTGCTCGCCGTCCTCGGCGGCCTGGAGCTGGGTGATGATGCCGGCCAGGCCCTGGGCGATGGTGTCGTGGATCTCGGCGGCCAGCCGGCGGCGCTCGTCGCCGACCCCGGCCTCGCGGGCCTGGACGAGGAGCTGGGCCTGGAGACCGGCGTTCTCGGCGAGGGCCTGCTCCAGCCGGGCGTTGGTCCGTTCGAGTTCGGCGATGGTCTCCACCTGGACGCGGGTGCGCTCGGCCTCCCGCTCGGCGATGCCGCCGAAGAGGACGACGAGCCCGGCGTTCAGGGCGAAGAGGCCGGCGAGGCCGGCCGCCTGGGCGAGGCTGCCCGGCGGCAGGCCGCCGGACTGGGCCCCCGACATGGTGACCGCCGTGACGAGCGTCCCGGCCAGGCTCCAGCGCCGCCGGGGCAGGTAGTGCTGTGCGTCGAAGTAGCCGAGCACTGCGTACACGCTGAAGAACGGATTCAGCCAGGAGAGGGCGAAGGCGAGGACGGTGCGGGTCCAGTAGTAGGAGTGCCCCGGGATCTTCCCTGCGGCATGGAGTGCCTGGAGGACCACCGCGGTGAGCAGGAGGGGCGCGGCGGCTCGCTCCTCCGCGGCCGACATGATCTCCCCGCGACTGAGCAGTGCGAGCAGCGTCGCGAGGGGGAGCAGGGCGAACGGCCCCCAGCGGTAGAACCGTTCCCATTGCTCCTGAACTGTCGCCATTGCACCATTTTCCCTACTCCCACCGGAACCATCGAACGGCGGCGGCGATCAGGACGACGGCCCAGGCCGCGGTGACGCCGAGGTGCGTCCAGCCGGGCCACGCGCCCTCGGCGGCCTGGTGCAGCGCCTGGGACGCGGCGCCGAACGGGAAGCACTCGACGACGCGCCGCAGCGCGTCGGGCATGGCCTGGACGGGAAGCCAGACACCCGCGAGGAACATGGACGGGAAGAAGACGATCGAGCCGACCGCGGTGGTGGCCCTGACGGTGGGCGTGACGGCGGCGACCACGGCGCCCGTCCCGAGGACGCTGAGTGCGCAGAGCAGCAGCGCCAGCAGGTAGCCGGGCACCTGGCCGGGCAGCGCCACACCGAACGCGACCCGGCCGACGGCGATGACCAGCAGCGCCGACCCCAGGGCCGCCGCGAAATGAAGCACGATCTGCGCGGCCAGCAGCGAGCCGGGCCGCACCGGCGTGGTGGACATGCGGCGCACGATGCCGCGCTCGCGGTAGCCGGACAGGACGGGCGGCATCGCCTGGATCCCGGCCATGATCAGGGCGAGCAGCACGCCGACCGGCACGTACAGGTCGATGACCCGGTCGCCGCCGAGCGCGGGGTCCGGTTCCCGGAACGAGGGGATCAGGCCGAGGATCGTCACCAGGACGGCCGGGAAGCCGGCGACCCAGAACAGCGTGGACGGCTCGCGGCGGAAGAGCCGGAATTCCGCTTTGAGGACGGCGGTGGACGCGGACACGTCAGTTCTCCTGCTCTGCGGTGAGTTCGAGGAAGGCGTCGTCCAGCGTGGAATCGGTGATCCGCAGCTGGTGGGCGGTGATCTGGTGGCGGGCGAGCAGCGAGATGACCGCGTTGACGGTCGTGTCGGTGCCGTGGATGGTGAGGCGGCCGCCTCGGCGCTCGAAGGTCGTGGCCTCGGGCAGGCCGGTCAGGTCGCCGTCGTCGAGGGGCCGGGACGGGGTGAAGGAGAGCACGGTGCGGCCGGCGCTGCGGCGGATCAGGCCGGCGGGGGTGTCGAGGGCGGCGATGCGGCCCTCCTTGAACACCGCGATCCGGTCGCAGAGGCGCTGGGCCTCCTCCATGAAGTGCGTGACGAGCAGGACGGTGACGCCGGAGTCGCGGACGTCCTCGATCAGCTTCCAGGTGGCGCGCCGGGCGCGCGGATCGAGGCCGGTGGTCAGCTCGTCCAGGGCGACGATCCGCGGGCGGCCGATGAGGGCGAGTGCGATGAACAGGCGCTGCCTCTGGCCGCCGGACAGCTTGCCGAAGGGGGTGGCGAGCTGCCCGGTGACGCCGAGGCGCTCGGCGAGTTCGCGCCAGTCCGCCGGGTCCGGGTAGAAGGCGGCGTAGAGCTCCAGGGCCTCCCGCACGGTCAGCTTCTCCTGCAGCCGGCTCTCCTGGAGCTGGACGCCGAGGATCCGGGTCAGCTCGGCGCGGTCGGCGCGCGGGTCGAGCCCGGCGACGCGGACGGCGCCCGCGTCGGGCACGCGCAGGCCCTCCAGGCACTCGACGGTCGTGGTCTTGCCGGCGCCGTTCGGGCCGAGGATCCCGAAGATCTCACCTTCCTGGACGGCGAACCCGACGCCGTCCACCACGGGACGGCCGCCGTAGACCTTGCGCAGGCCGCTGACTTCGATGATCGGCATGCGTCGAGCATCGCCTCGCGCGCGGCCCGCGCACATCGCCCGAGCCGCTCGTCCGCCCATCAGCCGATCGGCTGACCCCCGCCTACGACCCCGCCTACGACCCCGCGCGACAGGCGGGGAAGGGCAGCCCGAACACCGCATGTCCCCCTCCCCCGTAAGGGCAGGCGCCCGTCGGAGGAATCACGACGACGCTCGCCTCGTCGGCTCCGAGCGGGACAGGACGCCCGGCCACCAGGCGCGGGGGCCGGCGTCCCGGACGAGGGCGGGGACGAGGAGGGAGCGGACGAGGAGGGTGTCCATCAGGACGCCGAACGCCACGATGAAGGCGATCTGGACCATGAACGCCAGCGGGATGACGACGAGGGCGGCGAAGGTCGCGGCGAGGACCACGCCCGCCGAGGTGATGACGCCGCCGGTCGCGGTGAGACCGCGCAGGACGCCGTCGCGCGGCCCGTGCCGCAGCGACTCCTCGCGGGCGCGGGTCATCAGGAAGATGTTGTAGTCGACGCCGAGCGCGACGAGGAACACGAACCCGTACAGCGGCACCGACGGGTCGGTGGCGGTGAAGCCGAGCAGGTGCCGGAAGACGAGCGCGGCGACGCCGAGGGTCGCCAGGTAGTTGAGCGCGACGGTGGCGACCAGCAGCAGCGGCATCGCCAGCGAGCGGAGCAGCATCACCAGGATCACCACGATGATGCCGAGGACGACCGGGACGATGACGGCGCGGTCGTGTTCGGCGGCGGCCAGGGTGTCGGCCTGCTGGGCGGTGTAGCCGCCGACGAGCGCGTCCGCGCCGGGAACGGCGTGCAGGTTCGCGCGCAGGCGGTGGACGGTCTGCCGAGCGGCTTCGCTGTCGGCCGCCGCGCTCAGCGTGACGTCGACGAGGGCGCGGCCTTCGACGACGAGCGGCGCCCCGGCCCGGGTGCGCGGCCGGACGTCGGACACGCCTTCGGTGCGGTCCGCGACGGAGACGACCTGCGGCAGCGCCTGCGCGTTGGTGAGCACGACCGCCGGGTTGCCCGAACCGCCGGGATAGTGCGCGTTGAGGACGTCCTGCGCCGTCACCGACGGGGCCTCGCCGACGAACGTCTCGCTGAGCGGTACCCCGTCCGTGCGCAGCGTGGGCATGAACGCTGCGCAGGCGATCAGCACGATCAGGCAGCTCGTCCAGGCGCGGCGCGGGTGGCGGTCCAGCAGGCTCGCGATCCGCTCCCAGATCCGGTGCCTGGACGCCCCGTCGTGGTCCGGGTGCGGCCGGGCGGGCCAGTAGACCGCACGTCCCAGCAGGAGCAGGACCGCGGGCAGGAAGGTGAGCGCGCTCAGCAGCGCGCAGGAGATGCCGATGGCTCCGACGGGCCCGAGCGCCCGGTTGTTGGACAGGTCGCTGAGCAGCAGGGCGATCAGCCCCATGGCCACGGTGCCGGCGCTGGCGGCGATGGCGCCGGCCGAGCGGCGCCACGCGGCCCACAGCGCCGCCGACCGCGACTCGCCGGCGGAGAGCTCCTCGCGGAACCGGGCCGACAGCAGCAGCGCGTAGTCGGTGCAGGCGCCGATGACCAGGATCGACAGGATGCCCTGCACCTGCCCGTCCACCGTCACCACGCCGCGCTTGGCCAGGTAGTAGGCGATCGCGCTGGCCAGCCCGAGGGCGAACACCGAACCGAGAATGATCATGAAGGGGAGCAGCACGCTCCGGTAGACCAGCAGCAGGATCAGCAGGACGACCGCGACGGCCACGCCGACGAGCAGGGTGTCGATGCCGGAGAAGGCGTCGCTGAGGTCGGCCTGGGTGGCTGCGGGGCCGGCCACGTAGGCGCTGGTCCCGGGCACCTGCCCGGCGGCGCCGCGGATGGCGTCGATCGTGTCGGGGCTGTGCTCGCCGACGTCGGACCGGATCTGCACGACCCCGGTCAGCGCCGCCCCGTCCCGCGACGGCACGACCGGGGACGCCGCGCCCGTGACGTACGGGACGCCCTGCATCGAGGCCAGCGCGCGCTGCGCCGCCGCACGCTGTTCGGGCGTGACCGTTCCGTCCCGGGCCGTCCAGACGACGATGGCGGGGATCGTCTGGTTCTGCTGGAAGGCGGCCTCCTGTTCGAGCACCCGCGTCGACTCGGCGCTCTGCGGCAGGAAGGACGACTGCTCGTTGGTGGCGACGTCACCGAGTTTGCCCGCGTACGGGCCGAGCGTCCCGCCGATGACCAGCCAGGCCAGCAGCAGCACGACCGGCAGGACCCAGCGGACGGCTCGCGATATGGACATGACCTTCCCGGCTACAGCAGGTGAGCGTGCTTCCGCTCACTTTCCCGGGCCGGGACGGCGAAACATGATCGCCAGCGGGGAGAAGCCCGGTCAGGCGTAGCCGCGGGGGTCGGCGAGGGTCGGCCACACGAAGGCGTGGGTGTACCAGCCCGGGCCGCCGCGGGCGCGCCGCCTGCCGTAGGTGACGGCGATCGCGGCGATGTGGGAGCCGGGCCCGGCCCGGTCGGCGGCCGCGTCGTGGATCTCGCCGAGCAGCAGGCGGGCGGGCTGGTGGAGTTCGAGCCGCAGGACGAGGGGGCCGCGGCAGCGGGCGGCGGCCCGCACGACGAGGTCCTGGACCAGCGGCGCCACGCGGTCGGCGAGCCCTCCCTCGGCCGGGCCCAGGCCCCACGACTGCAGGGCGCCCCGGATGATCCCCCGGACGTTGCCCACCGCGTTCCGCCCGCCGGGCAGTTGCCAGCGGCCGGCGTGCGGGGGCTCCCCCGGGGCGGCGGGCGCGGGAACGGTGCTCATGTGCCTCTCCGATCACGAACATGCTCCGGGCCGACGGGCCCTCCCGGCCGGCGGGCGCCTGGGCCGGAACGCGGTCGTTGCCTCGCCGAACTTGTGCCCCGTCTGCCCGCGCTCATGCGCGAGGGCGCATACTGGCAGTGATGAAACCACGGCGGCGACCTTTGCCAACAAGTCCCTTCAAACCACCACCCCCGCCTCCGCCCGCCAAGCACTTCGGCGTCGCGGACCGGGTCACCCACGACAAGTACGGCCTGGGCCAGGTCGTCGAGGTCGAGGCCAACGCGGTCCTCGTCGACTTCGGCACGCAGAAAGTGCGGATCATGGCCCCGTACGCCAAGCTGTTCCCCCTCTGATCGCGCCACGCCGGGATCGGGGAGAGGCGGGTCAGCAGAGCCCGGCCCAGGAGCACTCCAGTTGCGGGCCCGCCTGCGCGGTCCGCAGCACGGAGGACGGCGCTCCGCCCGCCAGGCGGACCGCGATCCTGTCCTCGACGTCCTTCGGGGCGCCGCCCCGGTAGCCGTTGAGGATCACCGAGAAGATCAGCGGGCGCCCGGACGGGTCCGCCACGTAGCCCGACAGGGCCGTGGCGCCCGTCAGCGTGCCCGTCTTCGCGTGGACGTTGCCGGCTGCGGGCGTGCCGCGCATCCGGGAGGCCAGCGTGCCGCCGGCCATGCGGTCGGGGTCACCGGCGACGGGCAGCGCGCGGTACCAGCCCGGGAACCAGCGCGCCCTCCGCACCTTCCGCAGGAGGGTGGCGACGTCCCCGGCGGTCGTGCGGTCGAGCCGGGACAGCCCCGACCCGTCCGCCATCTCCAGCCGCGCGGACGGGACGCCCAGGGAACGGACGTACCGCTCGATCACCGGCAGCCCGGCCTCCCAGCTGCCCTCGCCCCCGGCCTTGCGCCCGATCGCCTTCACCAGGATCTCGGCGATCATGTTGTTGCTCAGCTTGAGGAACGGGACCATGAGCCGCGACAGCGGCATGGACGCGCGGGAGGCGATCCGGGCGGCGCGCGGGGGCGTCCGGCCGCGCTCGGTCGTGCCCCTGACCCGGACGCCGTGCGCTCGCAGCGCCTTACGGAAGACGTCCGCCGCGTACATCGTGGGCTTCCTGACCGTGCGCAGGACGGTGAGGGGCGTGCCACCGGCCGGATACGAGCCGCTCACCACGATCGTGTCGCTGCCGACGGCCCGCTCGACCGACACCGTCGACGGCGAGCCGGACGGCCCGGTGACCGCCCTGTTGTCGATCTTGACGACATCGGTGGCGGGGGCGAGCCCGACGCGGACGGGCCCGCCCTCGGCGCCCGGAGTGACCGACACGTTGACGGAACCGGTGTCGAAGTCGTCGTTCGGCGCGACGTTGAGCGCGGAGATCGGCGCGGCGTAGTAGTACTGCAGGTCGGTCGGATCCCAGTGGGACGGCGTCCGGACGGCGTCGAACCAGCCGTCGTCGGCCACCAGATCGCCTTCGACGCGCTCGATGCCCCTCGCGGCGACCTGCGCGGCCAGCCGGTCGTACTCGGCGGCCCGCATCGTCGGGTCCCCGGTGCCCCTGAGGTACAGGTCCCCCTTGACGGTCGGACCGGACACCGATCGGGCGTGCACGCTGGTGCTGAACCGGTACCCGGTGCCGAGCAGCGACAGCGCCGCGCTGGAGGTGTAGATCTTCAGGTTCGAGGCGGGCAGCACCGGGGTGGCGGCGCCGCGCGAGTAGCGGACGGCACCGGTCCGGGCGTCGCGCACCACCACGCCGACGGTGGCGCCGTCGAGACGCGGGTCGGCGAGGACGGCGTCGAGGTCTCCGCCCAGGTCGCCCGGCGCGGACGCCCCGGCGGGCACGGCCGGCGCGGTGAGCGCGACGACTCCGGCGAGCAGGACGGCCGAGATCCGCGCCAGTTGACCATGCATGAGGGTGAGCGTAGGCGTCCGACAGCCGCCGTCAAGGATCCCAGCTCACGGGTGCCATCAGAGCTCGCGTCACCGGCGGCGCCGTCACCCGGACCAACGCGCTCCGCCTCCTGCCACGCCTGGCCCGAAGGCTCGCCGGGTGACCTGACCGCGCGTCCACCAAGGCGCGCGAGGCCGGGCCGGGAGCGAGCCCCTGGCCCGGCCTCGCCGGTGCGGCGGCGCCGGTGCGGTGTCAGAGGTAGCCGAACTCCTTGGGGTCGGGGTTGAACAGTTCCCGGTTGGTCGTCTCGACGATCTCGATGATGTAGTTGGACGCGAGCCGCAGGCGGCCCTGGGCGCCCATAATGTTCGGGGTGCGGGGCTGGAGGATCGGCACGCCGAGCTTCTCCACCTGCTCGTAGACCCCGTCGATCGAGTCGACGACGTGCATCGTGCGCGTCTCCTGGATGAACGTCGGGAGCTTCGTCAGGTCCGCCGGGTCGATGACGACCGCGGAGACGTTCCCCAGCGCGGACTGGAGTCCGATGACGCCGAGGTTGTAGTACTCGGCGATGTTGAACTTGTACTCCAGGACGCCGTCCAGCAGGGTCAGGTAGTTGTGGACGTACTCCACCTCTTCGTCCGGAGTCAGGAAGAGGCGCTCGTAGGGCCCTGAGACGAAGTGGCCGCTGAGCATGGTCCGGGCCACGTCGGACGTCTTCGTGTTCGTATGGGACATGAGATGTCCACCCTTCGACACTGTCGGGGGGACCTGGGCGATGATGCCGCTCATCAGCCTGAACAGCGGCGACAGGCGCTACTGCCAGCTCAAGCGGAGTGTGCCCGGAATCGGCGACCGCATGCTCGGGGCCAGATCCTGCGCGGCGCCGGCGCCGAGGCCCGGCTGATCCGTGACCCGGTGGCGCCCTGGACGGCCGCGCAGTGTCAGAGGGCGGTCGCGGTTCGGATCAGGGTGGCGAGGGGCCGGGACCGGCTGTGCGGGGGCCAGGCGATCACCGTGGTCACCGTCGGGGCGTCCAGCAGCGGGACCGCGGTGAGGCCCTCATGCAGATGGGTCCGGACCGACTCCGGAAGGACCGCGGCGGCACGGCCGAGAGCGACCAGTTGCAGAAGCTGCACATGGTCGCGAACCTCCGCACCGGGGCCGTCCAAGTACGTGCCGTCGGGTTCGGGCCAGCGGGGCAGCGGCAGGCCGGGCAGCGCGGAGACGTCGGCCACGCGCAGGTGAGGCTCGGTGGTGAGGGGGTGCCCGGCCGGAAGGACGACGACCTGGCCCTCCGTGCGGAGGTCCTCGGTGTCCAAGCCGGACGTCGAGTCGAACGGCCGGTGCAGCAGCGCGACGTCGGCGCGGCCGTCTCGGAGCAGCCGTTCCTGCTCACCGGGGCCGCACAGGAGCACCTCGACGGGAACGGCCCCCGGTTCGGCGGCGTACGCGTCGAGCAGCTTCGGCAGCAGTTCCGCGGACGCTCCGGCCTTCGTGACGAGGACCAGGCCGGGTTCGGCGCAGGCGGCGCGGCGGGTGCGGCGGTCGGCGGCGCTGACCGCGTCGAGGGCCGCGCGTCCCTCGCGCAGGAGAACGCGCCCGGCCCCGGTCAGCGCGACACTGCGGTTGGTGCGCTCCAGCAGCGTCACGCCGAGCCGCCGTTCGAGCCGCTGGATGGCCCGGGAGAGCGGCGGCTGCGCGATGCCGAGCCGCTCCGCCGCCCGGCCGAAGTGCAACTCCTCGGCGACGGCGACGAAGTACCGCAGCTCCCGCGTCTCCATGCCGCCACGATACCCGGCGGGTATCACCGGCCACCCAAACGGTGTTGGAGTCCCCGGCCCGGGGCCGCACAGGATGCAGACATGAGCGAACAGACGATCGCGCTGGTCACCGGCGCGAACAAGGGAATCGGGTACGAGATCGCGGCCGGGCTGGGCGCGCTCGGCTGGTGCGTCGGCGTCGGAGCCCGGGACGAGGAGCGCCGGGAAGCCGCCGTCGAGAAGCTGCGCGCGGACGGTGTCGATGCTTTCGGAGTCCCCCTCGACGTGACCGACGATGCGAGCGTGGAGGCCGCCGCCGCGCTGATCGAGGAGCGGGCCGGGCGCCTCGACGTCCTCGTCAATAACGCGGCCGTGACCGGCGGCGTGCCGCAGGAGCCGACCAGGGTCGCCCTGGAGACCGTGCGGACGGTCGTGGAGACCAACGTGATCGGCGTCATCCGCGTCACCAACGCGATGCTGCCGCTGCTGCGCCGCTCGGCATCGCCCCGGATCGTGAACATGTCCAGCGGCGTCGGATCCCTCGCCCGGCAGGGCGTCCCCGGCGCCGAGACCGGCCCGATCTCCGCCGCGTACGCGCCGTCCAAGACGTTCCTCAACGCGGTCACCGTCCAGTACGCCAAGGAGCTGGGCGACACCGGCATCCTGATCAACGCCGGATGCCCCGGCTACTGCGCGACCGACCTCAACGGGTTCCGCGGCGTCCGCACACCGCAGCAGGGCGCGGCGATCGCGATCCGGCTCGCCGGCCTCCCGGACGGCGGCCCGACCGGCGGCTTCTTCGAGGACGCCGGAGTGGTGCCCTGGTAGCCGTGGCGCGCTGGTAGCGGGACTAACCGATGCGGACGGGGAGGGCGCGCGGGCCGCGCACCTGCCCGGCCGCCCACGTCACCGCCGACGGGTCGTCCAGGGCGAAGACCGGGATTCGTTCGAGCCAGACCTCCAGGGCCACCCGCAGTTCCATCCGGGCCAGGTGCGAGCCGACGCAGCGGTGGACGCCGAGGCCGAAGGCGGCGTGCCGGTTGACCTCGCGGTCGATGGCGACCTCGTCCGCCCGGTCGAACTGCGCCGGGTCGCGGTTGGCGGCCGGGAACGACAGCAGCACCCAGTCGTCGGCCTTCATGTCGACGCCGCGCCAGTGCATGTCCTCCTTCACCATCCGCGCCATCGTGACCGGCGCGTAGGCGCGGAGGAACTCCTCCATCGCGGTCGGCAGCAGCGACGGGTCGGCGACGAGGCGCTCCCGGTCGGCCGGGCACTTCGCCAGGTGCCACAGCGACGCGCCGATCGCGCTCCAGGTGGTGTCGACTCCGGCGATCAGGAGGAGCGCCATCGTCCCGGAGACGTGGGACGGCTCGAGCTTGCGCCCGTACAGCTCCGCGTCGATCAGGTAGGTGGTGAGGTCGTCGCGCGGGTTCGCGACATGGTCGCGGATCTGTTCGAGGAGGTAGGCGAACAGCCTGTCCATCCGGGCGATGCGCTCGTCCGGCGGCAGGTTGACGCCTTCGAGGGTGTTCTCGACGAACTCGCGGAACCGCGGGCCGTCCTCGGGCGGGAAGCCCAGCATGTCGGCGATGACCCGCATCGGGATGTGCTGCGCGTAGTCGTGGGCGGCGTCCACGACGTCCCGTCCCTCGAACGAGTCGACGAGCGCGTGGCAGAACGCCCTGGTCCCCGCCTCCAGCTTCTGGACGGCGGACTTCTTGAACGCCGGCAGCAGCAGCTTGCGCGCGTCGCGGTGGAACGGCGGGTCGGACGAGATCGGCGGCGTGACGCCCACCGGCGCGACCTCGCGCGGCGGCCGGAAGTTGCTCATGACGACCGAGCGGGAGGTGAAGCGGTCGGTGTCGTAGGCGATGGCCGCGACGTCCTCGTAGCGGGTCGGAAGCCAGCCGCCGCCGAACCGCTCGGTCCGCGCGACCGGGCAGCGCCGCCGCAGCTCGTCCTGGATCGGGTACGGGTCGGCGGCCCATTCCGGTTCCAGGTGGGAGAAGTCGGTCGCCCAGTCGGAGACCGGGCCCGTGACGACCTCGCTGCGCGTGCCGAGCGGGCGGTCGGCCCGCTCGGCCCGCACGTACTCCTCGTCGAAGCGGCCGTCGGCGGCCATGTCACGCCTCCCTGAGGACGTCGATGACGTCGATCGCCCGTTCCGGGCAGTTCTGCACCGCGAGGCGGGCGTCGCGCTCCCGGCCTTCGGGCACGACGCCGTCGCCGAGGACCGTCCCGTAGCCCTCGTCGTCCTCGCCGAACAGGTCGGGCGCCAGGTCGTAGCAGCGTCCGTGCCCCTGGCACCGTGCTGAGTCGATCTTCACCTTCATGGCGTTCCTCCCCCTGCCAGCCGTTCTAGACGACCGGCCACCCGATGGGCAATACCCCCCGGCGGCACGCTGGGACTCAGACGCGGAAGGCGCGCATCTGGAGGGCGAGGGTGGAGTAGTAGCCGACGAGGGTGGTCAGCTCGAAGACGGTTTCGCGGTCCAGGGGCGGGACGCAGGACGCCCATGTCCCGTCGTCCACGTCGCCGCCGGCGAGGGCCCGGGCGAGGCGCAGGACGGCGGCCTCGTGCGGGTCGTCCAGTTCGAGGGGGGCCTGGGCGGCGATGGCCGCGAGCTCCGCCTCGGTGAGGCCGGCCGACCGGCCGACGGCCTCGTGGGCGGTGCGCTCAAACTCGCTGTCCCAGGCGGCGGCCACGACGAGGATCGCCATCTCGCGGGCCCGTCCGCTGAGGGAGCCCTCGTAGCGGATGGCGGCGCCGAGGCGTTGCAGGGCGTCCCCCAGCGCGGGCCGCAGCAGGAACTCGTTGAAGGGGCCGAGCAGCGTGCCCGACTCCGAGACCAGGTCGAACAGCCGCGGCCCCTTGGCGCGCGGCCCTTCGGTGATCGACGTGTAGACGGCCAGACGGTCGCCGTCGAGCTCTCCGGGCGTGAATGCGTGCTGCCTCGTCATCGCGGCTCCTGTCCTCGCGGTCATCGGGTCCTCGCGGTCATCGCGTCCTCGTGGTCATCGCGCACTCAGGTCAACGTGCACAGGGTCAGCGCGTCCTGAGTCTGGTGCTGATGTCGTCGGCGGTCTCGCGCAGCCGGTCGAGGATCTCGCCGTGCAGGTCGGCCTCGGATCGGCGCATCGCGGACACGGCCACGTTCACCGCGGCGGCCGGAGCGTCGTCCGCCCCGAACACCGGTACCGAGACCGACCGCAGTCCCTGCGCGAGTTCCTGGTCCTGGACGGCGTAGCCGTTGCGGCGGATCTCGTCCAACTGGGCGCGTAGTTCGGTGACGTCCGAGACGGCGTTAGGCCCGGCGCCAGGGGTGAGGGACGCTTCGGTGATGCGGCGGTCCAGGTCGTCCTGCGGCAGGTAGGCGAGCAGGAGCTTGCCCATGGACGTGTAGGGCGCGGGCAGCGTCGAGCCCACGTGCACGTTGGCCGTGACCAGGTCGGCATTGCGCAGCCGGGCGAGGTAGAGGACGCGGTCCTCGACCAGGACGCCGAGGTTGACCGTCTCCCCCGTCGCCTCCGCCAGCAGCCGCAGCGGACGGTCGCTGAGCTGCACCAGGCTCGACCCCCGCATCGCCGCCGAGCCGAGCGTCAGCACCTTGACCCCGGGCTGGACGGACCCGTCCTGCCGCCGCTCCAGATAGCCGAGGTCCTCCAGCGTGGCGACGATCCGGAACGCCGTCGGCATCGGGATGCCGGTCAGGGCGGCGATGTCGCTGGTGCGCAGGGACAGCGTCGGCCCGTCGAACAGGCTCAGCACCTGCAGCCCCTTCGCGAGCGCCGCGATGTGGTACCGCGACCGGCCGCTTGACGTCATGATCCCCGCAACCAGTACTCTTGGTTGATAAAAGTAGCTTTCACTAAATGAAAGTACCTGCGAAGGCGAGGAACCGCAAGTGGCTGACGGGTCACCGACGACTCACGCGTCCCAGGACACGGCGACCGACTGGCTGGGCCTGCGCGGCGCACGGGTGCTCGTCCTCGGCGCGGGCGGGATCGGCGCGGAGTGCGTCCGCGGCTATCTCGGCGCCGGGGCCGCCGTCACGGTCGTCGACCGCGACGCCGCGCGGCTCGACGCCCTGCCCGCGGGCCCGGACGGGACGAGCCCGCACCCCCTGTCCGCCGACCTGACCGAGCCGGGCGCGGGCGCCGCCGCCGTCCGGCGGGCGGTGGAGATCATGGGCGGGCTCGACGTGCTGCTCCACTGCGTCGGCGTCAACGACCGCCGGCCCATCCTGGAGTTCACCGAGGCCGAATGGGACTCGATGCTCCGCACCAACCTGTCCACCGCGTTCGGCGCGGCGCAGGAGGCCGGGCGGCACATGGTGGCGGCGGGCGGCGGGCGCATCGTCTTCCTGTCGTCGGTGTCCGGGCATCTCGCGCACAAGAAGCACGGCCCCTACGCCGCGTCCAAGGGCGGCATGAACCAGATGATGCGGGTCATGGCCGCCGAGTGGGCCTGCCACGGCGTCACCGTGAACGCGGTCGCGCCCGGCTACGTCGAGACGCCGCTGACCGCCGAGTACCTCGCGCGGCCCGGCGTCCGCGATGATCTGGTGCGCCTGGTCCCGGCCGGGCGGCTGGGCACGGCGGCCGAGGTCGTCGGCCCGATCCTGTTCCTTTCCTCGCCGCAGGCGTCGTTCATGACCGGGCACGTCATGTACGTCGACGGCGGCCGCACGCTGGTCTAGGAGAACTCATGAGCACGGAACAGAAGATCTTCCCGCGGTTCGCCGGCAAGACGGTGCTGGTCACCGGGGCCGGCACCGGGTTCGGCGCCGAGATCGCCGTCCGCGCGGCGCAGGAGGGAGCGCGGGTCGGCGTCCACTACAACAGCTCGAAGCAGGGCGCGGAGCGGACGGCCGAGCGCGTCCGCGAGGCCGGTGCCGAGGCGTTCGTCGTGCAGGCCGACATCTCGTCCTGGGAGGCGATCCGCGGGCTCGCCGACGAGGTGTTCGAGCAGGCGGGCACGCTGGACGTCCTGGTGAACAACGTCGGGGACGTGGCGACCGAGCAGATGTCGTGGCGCGAGCTGACGCAGGAGTCCCTCGACCGCGTCATCGACGTGGACGTCAAGGGCACGCTCCTGATGACCCACGAGTTCGGCTCCCGGATGCTGGAGCAGGGCCACGGCGCGATCGTGAACATCGGCTCCACCGTGGTCGTGCGCGGTAGCGCGCGGGCTCCGCAGTACGCCGCCGCCAAGTACGGGCTGCTCGGCATCACCAAGTCGTACGCGGCGGCGTTCGCGCCGTCCGTCCGCGTCAACACGTTCGCCCCGGGCTTCATGGAGACCGGCGCCACGCTGGAACGCGAGGACTGGAAGTCGGGCCGCCGCGAGAAGCTCATCGCACAGACCCCGATGGGCACGATCCCGCCGCCCGAGGTGGTCGCGGGCACCGCCCTTTTCCTCGCCACCGAGGACGCGTCCCACATCACGGGCGCCTACATGCTCGCCGACGGCGGGTTCAACATGGTCGGGGCCTGAGAGGAGACCGCCGAATGAAACTGATCACTTTTGACGAGGGCCGGGTCGGGCGGCTGGACGGCGACGACGTCATCGAGCTGGACGTCCCGTCCACGCGGGCGTTCTTCGAGCGCGGCGGGACCGCCGCCGAGACCGGGGAGCGGCTGAAGCTGGCGGACGTCCGGCTCCGCGCCCCCATCCGGCCGAAGAAGTTCTTCCACACGGCCGGCAACTTCGCCGACCACCACGAGGAGCTGCAGGCGGTCAACTGGTCGCATCCGGTGCACAAGGGCATCGTGTTCTTCCAGAACGTGGACGCGATCATCGGCCCGGACGACCCGATCGTCTATCCGGAGCACCTCACCCGGGAGCTGGACTACGAGCTCGAGCTGGCCGTCGTCATCGGCAAGCCCGGCAAGTTCTTCGGGCCCGAGGAGGCGCTGGAGCACATCGCCGGGTTCACGGTGTTCAACGACATCACGGCCCGCGACATCCAGCGCCGCGAGATGGAGTCCGGCGTGTTCTCGTTCAGCAAGGCGATCGAGACGTTCTGCCCGATCGGGCCGTGGATCGTCACCGCCGACGAGATCGACGACATGCAGGACCTCGCGATGCAGTTGCGGGTGAACGGGGACGTGCGGCAGACCGGGCACACCAAGCAGATGCGGGTGTCGATCCCGCACCTGGTCGCCTACCACTCGCCGCAGACCTACAGCGCGGGCGACATCATCACGACGGGCACCGTCTCGGGCGTCGCGGCCGTCCAGCCGAACCCGTTCGACTTCTACCTTCGTCCCGGGGACGTCGTGGAGGCCGAGATCGAGGGCATCGGGACGCTGCGCAACCCGGTGGTCTCCTGGCAGGACGCGCACGGCGAGCCCGCGCCGGACAAGGTCGACTGGTGAGGCTCGCCAACCTGCGCGGACGCCTCGTCGTCGTCGCCGGGGCCATGGCGGTGGACGTCGCCGAGGCCAGCGAAGGCCGCTTCTCCGCCGATCCGCAGGCCGTCTTCGCCGAGTGGGACGCGTTCCGCGCCTGGAGCGCTTCGCTCGACTGGAGCGCGTCGCTCGCCCTGGCGCGGGGCAAGCCGTTCGCGGTCGAGGAGCTGGGGCCGCCCGTGCCCCGCCCGCCCCAGGTGTTCGCGATCGGCATCAACTACGCGGCGCACGCGAGCGAGGCCGGATACCCGCCGGAGTCGGCGCCCGTGACGTTCACCAAGTTCCCCGGCTGCCTGGCCGGGCCGGTCTGCGAGGTCGAGCTGCCGTCCGGCACCGTGGACTGGGAGGTCGAGATGGTGGTCGCGGTGTCCCGGGACACCGTCCGCGTCCGGCGGGAGGACGCCTGGGACCACGTCGCGGGCATCACGCTCGGCCAGGACCTCTCCGAACGGACGTCGCAGCTCGCCGGGGCCAAGCCGCAGTTCAGCCTGGCCAAGTCGTTCCCGAACTTCGGCCCGACCGGCCCCTGGCTGGTCACGCCGGACGAGTTCGACGACCCGTCCGACCTGGCCATCTCGTGCGCCCTGTCCGGCGAGACGGTGCAGAGCGCGCGCACCTCGGCGATGATCTACGACGTTCCCGAGCTGCTCGTCCGGCTGTCGCGGGTGTGCCGCCTGTTCCCGGGCGACCTCGTCTTCACCGGGACGCCGTCGGGGGTCGGCAACGCCCGCTCGCCGAAGCGCTTCATCCGTCCGGGCGAGGAGCTGGTCAGCGAACTGGAGGGGGTCGGCCGCCTCACCCAGCGTTTCGTCGCCGCGACTGCGGACGGGTGACGGAGCCGGCCGTCGTCCACGCGGGCGCCCAGTACGCGTGACATGCGGCGAACCGGGTCTCACCCCACGGGGGCGCCGGTGGAACGCGATTCCACCGGCTCCCTCCGGCCGACGGTGAAGAAGCCGATCAGTGCGGCGATGGCGGCGACGGCCTCCCCGGCGAAGCTGATCGTCTTGTCGCCGTACCACTGCGGGTCGTACATGCGCGGGATCGGCCCGAGCTGCCCGAAGTCGACGAAGTAGTACAGCAGCACGGCGCCGGCGGCGCTCGCCGCGACGACGAACGCGATCGCGTAGGTCCATTTGCGCGCCCACACCAGCACCAGGACGGCGGCCACGGCCGCCGCGACGGCCTGGGCGCGGAAGAGGTCGTCGCCGGGGATGACGTCGCCCGGGGTGTTCGGCCCGGGGGCCATGTCCGGCGCGAACTGCCAGTGCACGATGGCGTCGGCCGCGAGTCCGGCGGCCACGAGAATACGAAGAACGATGCCCATACCCATTGCACGGCGACGCCCGGGCCACGGATCAAAGGGGCCGCGTCTTTTCGCGAGACCCGTGGCGGACGCGCTGAGGCGCCGGCGCGCCGCCCCGGAGATCAGGCCCCCCGGAAGCCCGTCACGGCGGGCGCGTACCTGAACGCGAGCGGAGTGTCCGTCCTCGCCGACTACGACTGCTACTACTGCCGGTGCTGCGGTCCGCCCTGAAGGCGGTCGCCTGGGACGGCCCCAATCTGGCCGTCACCGGGACGGTCGTGATCCGGGACGTGGACGAGGGCTCCCCGGTCGTCCACCTGATCGCGGACAATGACGGCGTCCGCCACCGCATCCCGTGCGCGACCGGCCCGGGCGACTTGACCCACGACGGCAGGGCCACCGCGTTCACCGCGGCGGGCCGCCGGCGTCTCGTCCGGCCGCCCGGCTTCACTTCGCTTTCCCCGCCTTGACCCTCCGGTGGCTCCAGTACAACAGCCCGAAGAGGATGAACCCGGACAGTATGAGACCCGAGCCCGTGCTCCACCCCGAGAACGGCAGCTCCTCCACCAGCCCCCACGCGACCCCCGCCCCGATCAGGGCCAGCCCCGTCAGGATCGAACCCGTCAGCCTCCACCACGACCGCACGCTCTCCTCGGCCGCCTGGATCGCCCGGTCCCGGACCGGCTCGACGTAGCGGTCCACGGCCGGGAACTCGCGCGCGAGGATGAGCAGCCCGGCCAGCACCAGCAGCATCCCGGGACCGGGCAGGATCAGCAACGCGATGCCCGCCAGCAGCACCAGCCCCCCGGCGAGCAGCACCATGCCGCGCTTAGCAGACTTCCCGTACCCCATCGCACCTCCTGCCGGACGGGGCCCGGACCGTCCCCCGCCGAAGTCACCGTGCACCTCCAACGGTAGATCTTGTGCACGGCACTCCATCAAACCCCATCCCCGCCAGCGGAAAGGACTCCCACCCGGGGAGCGGCGTCAGCCGAGCACCGGCGGCACCGTTCCCGGATTCTCGTTCGCCGGGGGCTGGTAGATGCCCGTCGGCATGACCGGCGGAGGACGCGAGGCGGGCGGGCCCGGGGCCGGCGCCGGGCCCGGCGGGGGAAGCATCGGGGCGGAGGGGGACGCGTCGGGCGGCTCGATCCCGCCGAAGGGGAGATCGAAGGCCCAGGACCGCGGATACAGGCCGATGACGTCCCGGTAGTGGCTGGTGATCGAGTGGAAGACCGAGCTGAAGTGCGGCGCCGCATGCCGGCCCGCCGAAAGGTCGCCGGACGGCATCGCCACCAGGCTCTCGCCGAGGAACCGGCTCACCCGCGCCTCCAGGCCCGACACCCGCTCGCCGAAGGCGGCCAGGCTTCCGGTCGTGGCATCGATCTGCTGGAGTTTCGCCTGCGCCAGCGGAGAGGCCCGATCCGACCAGGCGCCCGCGAGGACGTCCGCCTGCCGGAACAGGAATCCGCGCAGTTCTTCGAGGCTCTGCGTCATGACCGCGATCTGGCGGGCGGTCTCACCGTGGAAGTTCCAGGGATGCCGGGCCTTGAGCGCGTTCAGCCACTCGGCCACTCGCGCCGCCGGATGGAACTCGGCGAACTCCATCACCAGCGGCGCGTACGGCATCGGCAGCTCGCCGTGAACGCCGCGCGCCGGATCGACCACCGGCAGCGGCCGCGGCGGCGTGTCGTACACCGGGTCGGTACGCGACCAGCTCGAACCGGGCGAGCGCCGGTTGTATCCCCAGACGTTGAACGGGGCCGGGCGAGGGTCGCCCGCGCGGCGGGTCTAGTCCTTCGCGGCCGGTTCGGCGCCCGCGCCCGTCAGGGAGCGGACCTCGATCTCGGCGTACTTGGCCGCGTTGAACTCCTTGCTGACGATGGTTCCGAGGAACCCGCACAGGAAGCCGATCGGGATGGACAGCAGGCCCGGATTGCTGAGCGGGAACCAGCTCCAGTCGTGGTCGGTGAACAGCGCCTTCTCGTCGCCGGACACGACCGGCGAGAACGCGACCAGGAAGATCGCCGAGCCGAGGCCGCCGTAGATGGCGGAGACGGCGCCGGTGGTGTTGAACCGCTTCCAGAACAGGCTGTAGAGGATCGCGGGCAGGTTCCCGGACGCGGCGACCGCGAACGCGAGGGCGACGAGGAACGCGACGTTGAGGCGCTGCGCGTAGATGCCGAGGACGATGGAGACGGCCCCGATCACCAGCGCGGAGATGCGCGCGACGCGGACCTCGTCCCGCTCGGTGGCCTTGCCCTTGCGGAACACGTGCGCGTACAGGTCGTGGGAGAAGGACGAGGACGAGGCGAGGGTGAGGCCCGCCACGACCGCGAGGATCGTCGCGAACGCGACGGCGGCGATCACCGCGAGGAGGATCGTGCCGCCCGCGGAGCCGAAGACGATCTCGCCGATGCGCTCGGCGAGCTGCGGCGCCGCCGTGTTGCCGGCCGCGTTGACCTCGGCGATCTCCTTGGAGCCGACGAGCGCGGCGGCGCCGAAGCCGAGCACCAGGGTGAACAGGTAGAAGACCCCGATGAGCCCGATGCCCCACATGACGGACTTGCGGGCGTCGCGGGCGGTCGGGACGGTGTAGAAGCGGATCAGGATGTGCGGCAGACCGGCGGTGCCGAGCACGAGCGCGAGGCCGAGGCTGATCAGGTCGAGCTTGCCGGTGAGGCCGGAGTCCTCGGTGGCGTAGCGGAGGCCGGGCTCCAGGAACGCGTCGCCCTTGCCGCTCTGGGCGGCGGCGTCGTCCAGCAGCGAGGAGAGGTTGAAGCCGAACTTGCCGAGCACCAGCACCGTGATGAGGGCCGCGCCGGTCATCAGCAGGACGGCCTTGACGATCTGCACCCAGGTGGTGCCCTTCATCCCGCCGAACACCACGTACACGATCATCAGGACGCCGACGAGCGCGATCGTCGCGCCCTTCGCGAAGTCGCTGGTGAAGCCGAACAGCAGCGAGACGAGCGCGCCCGCGCCGACCATCTGCGCCAGCAGGTAGAAGATCGACACGACGATGGTGGAGACGCCGGCGGCGGTGCGCACGGGGCGCGGGCTCATCCGGAACGCCAGCACGTCCGCCATCGTGAACCGGCCGGAGTTCCGCAGCAGCTCGGCGACCAGCAGCAGCGCGACGAGCCAGGCGACGAGGAACCCGATCGAGTAGAGGAACCCGTCGTAGCCGTACAGCGCGATGAGCCCGGCGATCCCGAGGAAGGACGCGGCGGACATGTAGTCCCCGCCGATCGCGAGGCCGTTCTGCGCGCCGGAGAACGAGCGTCCGCCGGCGTAGAAGTCGGTGGCGTTCTTGGTGTTGCGGCTCGCCCACACGGTGATCGCGAGGGTGGCGGCCACGAACACCAGGAACAGGGTGATGGACAGGGTCTCGTCGCTCATCGGGCGTCCTCCGCGGTCTCGGCGGTCCCGGTCGTCCCGGCGGTCTCCGCGGCGTGCGTCCCTTCGGCCTCGATGTCGCCGCGCACCTTGTCGGCGAGCGGGTCGAGGCGGCGTCCGGCGTGCCGCGAGTACAGGTACGCGATGGCGAACGTGGACACGAACTGCAGCAGCCCGAAGACGAGGGCGACGTTGATGGAGCCGACCAGCTCGGTGCCCATGAAGCCGCGCGCCCATCCGGACAGGACGACGTAGAGCAGGTACCAGCTGAGGAACGCGGCGGTCATGGGGAATGCGAATCGGCGGAATCTGAGGCGGAGTTCCTGGAACTCCGCGCTGCCCTGGAACCGTTCGTACACGGTGCCGGTGGCGCTCTTATCGACGGACACGACCGCTCCTCCTCTGTTGTGACGCCAATCACGCGCCACCGTAAAGAGCCAGCTGGGAGGGAACGAGGGTTCGACGCGAAGCCTGCGGCAAGGTGCCGCTCATCATCGACGGGATGCGGAACCCGTCGACGAACGGTCGCTCTGGCGCGATGAACGGTCGCCTCCTCGCGGCACCCGCCACAACACCCAGGGGGTCGCGTCACACCCGGCGGGGCCGCCAGGTGCCCCGGTCGACGTCCAGGGACTCGGGGGTGTGCAGGCGCACCATCATGCGGGCGACGCCCGGCGGCACCCGCCGCTGCGTGCACAGCGACACGGCGATCATGACGGTGAAGGCGATCGGGACCGTCCAGGCGGCGGGCTGGGCGAGCAGCGCGCCCGCGAGCCCGGACGGCGGCCCCGCCGCGATCGTCACGATGACGGCGGTGCCCGCGAGCAGGCCGCCGGTGACGAGCCCGGCGAGCGCGCCCGGGACGGTGAGCCGCCGCCACCAGACGCCGAGGACGAGCAGCGGGCAGAACGTGGACGCGGCGACGGCGAAGGCGAGCCCCACCACGTCCGCGACGGCGAGGGAGCGCGCGGCGATCGCCAGCGCGAGCGGCACCACGAGCGCGAGCAGCGTCCCGACGCGGAACGACCGGACCCCGCCGCGCAGGATGTCCTGCGCCAGCACCCCGGCGACGGACACGGTGATGCCGGACGACGTCGACAGGAACGCCGCGACCGCGCCCCCGGTCACCAGCGCGCCGAGGAGGTCGCCGCCGAGCCCGCCGATCAGCCGTCCGGGCAGGGTGAGGACGACGGCGTCCGCCCGGCCGGTCATCAGCAGCTCGGGGGTGTAGAGGCGGCCGAGCACCCCGTACAGCGCGGGAAGCAGGTAGAACGCGCCGAGCAGCGACAGGACCATCACGGTCGTGCGGCGCGCGGCCCGCCCGTCGGGGTTGGTGTAGAAGCGGACGAGGACGTGCGGGAGCCCCATCGTCCCGAGGAACGTGGCGAGGATCAGCGAGTACGTCGCGTACAGGGAATGGTCGCGCCCGTCGAGCGGCATCGCCCATTCCCGGTCCGTGGTGACGGGACGTCCGCTGACGTGCGGGACGTCGGCGCCGGCCGGGAAGGTGACGGACGTGTCCTGCTCGATGCGGTGCGGCCCCGGGCCCAGGGTCAGCGGGACGCCCGCGTAGCGGCGCCCGTCGACATGCCCGTCCACGACGACCTGGAGCGGCGTGGTGACGTTCACCGTGACCGCGACGCCGACCGCGACGGTCGTGCGGTCGGCGAAGCGCGGCGGGACGTCCGACGACAGGCCGGGCGCGCCGTCGCCCCGCCACGCCAGCAGCAGGAACACCAGCGGGACGGCGAGGGCGGTCAGCTTCATCCAGTACTGGAACGCCTGGACGAGGGTGACGCTGCGCATGCCGCCGCCGAGCACGTTGGCGGCGACGACGACCGCGACGAGGACGCCGCCCGTCCACACCGGGAGGCCCGCCACCGTCCGCAGCACCAGCCCGGCGCTCTGGAACTGCGGCAGCAGGTAGAGCCAGCTGATCAGCACGACGAGGACGCTGGCGGCGCGGCGCACCGCCATCGACTCCAGCCGCGCCTCGGCGAAGTCGGGCAGCGTGTAGGCCCCGGAGCGGCGCAGCGGCGCCGACACCAGGACGAGCAGGACCAGGTACCCGCCCGTCCAGCCGACCGGAAGCCACAGCATGTCGGCGCCGTACGCCAGGACCAGCCCGGCGATGCCGAGGAACGAGGCCGCCGACAGGTACTCGCCGCCGATCGCGGACGCGTTCCGCAGCGGCGTCACCGCCCGGGACGCCACGTAGAAGTCGGACGTGGTGCGGGAGATCCGCACCCCGAGCACGCCGATGAGCACGGTGGCGGCGACGACCAGCAGGACGCCCGCCAGCCCGTAGGCGGCGTTCACGGCCGGTCCCCGGTGGGCTGGTCGGCGCGGTCGACGAGGTCGGCGAAGTCGTCCTCGTTGCGTTCGGCCTGCCGGACGTACCACCAGCCGCAGACGACGAACCACGGGTAGATCAGCCCGCCGAGCACCACCCACGGCAGCGGCAGGCCGAGCACCCTCTGCTCGCGCGCGTCGGGGACCAGCGCGAACAGCATGGGCAGCCCGATCACCACGACGGCGAGCACGAGGCACAGCCGGGCCGCGAGCCGCAGCTGGGCGCGCACCAGCGAGCGCATGTACGCCTCCCCGAGCCCGGTCTGCTCGTCGATCTCCCGGGTCACCGGATAGCGGGGGCGCCGGACGGTCCGGGTCCGCGGCCCGGTCACCCGCGTCCGGCCGGGCGCGATCCCCCGCCGCCCTTCTCCAGGACGCCGCTCTTCCCCAGGACGCCGCCCTTCTCCGGGGCGCCGCTCTTGCGCGGCGCTCAGCTGGACCGCCTCGCTCTGCGGACGAGCAGGTCGCGCAGCTCCCGCACGTGCCTGCGGGCGACCGGCAGCTCGGTGTCGCCGACGACGATCGTGCAGCGTCCCGAGTCCAGCCGCAGCTCCCTGATCGCCGACAGCGCCACCAGGTGGCTGCGGTGCACCCGGACGAACCCGGCGCCGCTCCATCGCTCGCTGAGCGAGTTCAGCGGGATGCGCACCAGATGGCTGCCGCCGGACGTGTGCAGCCGCGCGTAGTCGCCCTGCGCCTCGACGTAGCGCACCTCGGCGGGGGTGACGAACCGGGTCACTCCGCCCAGCTCGACGGGCATCGGCTCGGGTTCGGCGGGGGCCGGGACGTCGGCGGCGTCCGCCCAGCCGGTCTCCTCGGCGGCCTCGGTCACCCGCGTGATCGCCAGGCCGAGCCGCTCCGGCCGCACCGGCTTGAGGAGGTAGTCGGTCGCCTTGATCTCGAACGCGTCGACGGCGTGCCCCTCGTAGGCGGTGACGAAGACGATCTGCGGCGCGCGGGCGAACTGGGCGAGGACGCGGCCGAGCACGGTGCCGTCCAGGCCGGGCATCCGGATGTCGAGGAAGACGGCGGCGATGGGACGTCCGTCGGCGAGGGCCCGATCGAGCTTGCGCAGCGCGGCGGCGCCGTCCCGGGCCGTCTGGATCTCGCCGATCCGCGGGTCGGCGCCCAGCAGGTGGACGAGGTCGTCCAGCGCGGGCGGCTCGTCGTCCACCGCAAGGACACGCAGGCCCACCGCTTCGTCCCTTCCCGCGACGTTCGCCACATTCCAGTAGGCCCGCGGCGGCCAGTCAAGAGGCCGTGATGCCGGGGCCGCCCCTCCAGGACGCGCACGGCACGCCTATCAAGAGGCCGTGACGCCCGGACGGTACTTGGGGACGCGCACGATCACCTTCGTCCCGGCGCCCGGTCCGGTCTCCACGGCGATGCCGTACTCGTCCCCGTACACCTGGCGGAGCCGGTCGTCGACGTTGGCGAGCCCGATCCCGGCCTCGTCCGTCCCGCCGGACGGTGTGCGCCGCTCTCCCGCGAGCAGCCGCCGGACTTCCTCTGGGTCCATGCCGATCCCGTCGTCCTCCACGCTGATCACGCAGTCGGACCCGGCGTCCTCCGCCACGATCGTGATGAGTCCGGGCTCCGACCTGTCCTGGAGCCCGTGCCGGACGGCGTTCTCCACGAGCGGCTGCAGGCACAGGAACGGGACGGCCACCGGGAGCACCTCGGGCGCGATCCGCAGCGTCACCCGCAGTTCCTCGCCGAACCGGGCGCGCTGCAACAGCAGGTACCGGTCGATCGAGCGCAGTTCCTCGGCGAGCGTCGTGAAGTCGCCGTGCCGCCGGAACGAGTAGCGCGTGAAACCGGCGAACTCCAGCAGCAGCTCCCGCGCCCGCTCCGGGTCGGACCGGACGAACGACGCGATCGTGGTCAGCGAGTTGTAGATGAAGTGGGGCGAGATCTGCGCCCGCAGCGCCCGCATCTCCGCCTCCATCAGCAGGGCCCGCGAGTGGTCGAGCTCGGCGAGTTCGAGCTGGGCGTCCACCCACTGCGCGACCTCCTCGGCGGCGCGGATCAGCCCGGCGGGGACGTCCTCCCCGTACGCGGCGAGCGTCCCGATGACCCGGTCGCCCGTGGCGAGCGGGACGACCACGACCCGCCGGATGGGGCAGTCGATCAGGTCGCAGGGCACGTCGTGCACCTGGGTGCGCCCGTTCCCCAGCGTGACCTCGGCGTGCGCCAGGCCGTCCGCGGCGTGGTGGTCGTGCTCGCCGTCCCAGGCCAGCAGCCGCTCGCCGTCGGTGATCGCCAGCGCGGGGCAGTCGAGCAGCGCGCGCAGGTGCCGCGCGGCCTTCTGCGCGCCCTGCCCGGTCAGCCCGCCGCGGAACGCGGGCGCCGCGCGGGACGCGGTGTGCAGCATCTCGAACGTCGCCCGCCGCGCGGGGCCGCCGAGGTCACCGGCGCGTCCGCGCCGCCGCCACCACAGCAGCGCCGGAACCCAGGTCAGCAGCAGCGTCGCGACGACGGCAACGACCACGTCCATCCCGCAAACCTATGCCGCCCGCGGTACGGAAAGTGAAGCTGATCACTTTCCGCCGGGATCCGTTATGGAACAAATGCGGCATTCATGGCATCTTGTTCGGGCCGACATAGTCGATCTCGGCCGGAGGTCCCGCCGCTCCCCAGCTTCACCGGCCGGGCCCGGCCGTGGGGAGTGCGCATGCGCCACCGTCGAAGTCTGGTTTCCCTCGCAGCCCTGTCCCTCGCCTTCCCACTGGTCGCCGCGCTGCAGGCCCCGGCGTCCGCGGACGAGCTGTCCCTGTCCAACTTCCAGCTCCGCCCGAACTCCTACGGCACCGATCTCCAAGACCGCGCCGACGCCCTCCCGCTGGTGAAGGGCACCGTCACCGGCATCATGAACGACCTCAACCGGCAGAACACAACGACGCCGGTCGCCGTGGGCGCGAGCTGCAACGGCGCCGCCTTCCAGCCGGGAAGTCACGTCGACGTCGAACGGAGCATCTGCTTCACCGGCGGCGACAACGGCGACGATGGTGACAACGGCACCCCCGACTGGTATCCGCAGGGCGTCACCACGGTGGCGGACATGCAGTCCGACCGCGTGTGGGGCGACGGCTACCAGCCGGTCCTGGTCAGCTGGTACGACCACAACGACAACGCCGACGGGATGGTCAAGGGCCTCCGCATCAGCTTCATCAACCCGTACACCGGCGCCTACCGGCACGTCCTGCTGGTGTATCCGCGGGCCGACGGCGACTACGACACGATCCGGGTGTCGGAGGACCCCGCCGACACGGAATACAACAAGGCGCTGCACGGCGGCGGCATCCTCTGGTACGGCAACTACCTGTTCGTCGCCGACACCGCGCGCGGGTTCCGGATGTTCGACATGCGCCGCATATACGACCTGGGCGCGTCCGAGAACGGGACGACGAGCGGCGCGGACATGGTCGGCCTGCACGGCGACACCTACTACGGCTACGGCTACCGCTACGTCATGCCGCAGGTCGGCTCCTGGACGCGGACCGCCGCCACGGGGACGACGTGCAGCTCCTCCGACCAGGCGCCGAACTTCTCCTACGTCTCGCTCGACCGCAGCGGCACCGACCACCTCATCTCCGGCGAGTACTGCGCCGGTGGCGAGGAGGCCAACGGACGGGTCGCCGCTTGGCCCATCGCCGGCGCGTTCGACGCCGGCAACAACCTGATCATGGACACCGCCTACCGGTGGAACGCCGATGTGGCGCACAAGCTGCCGGAGAGCAACGTCCAGGGCGCGACCCGTTTCAACGGACGCTGGTACCTCAGCCGCAGCCACGACCAGGAGGCCGGGACGCTCTACACCACCGAGCCGGCGACGTCGTCCACCGTCACGCTGCAGATCGCGGATCAGCAGGATCTGGGCATCGGCCCGGAGGACCTGTCGCACTGGCAGGGCGGCGCCGCGTCCAGCCCGACGCTCGGCACGATCTGGACCGTCGGCGAGCACCCCGGCAAGCGAATGGTCTACTCCGTCATCCCCCAATAGCCACCCGATAACGCCTGGCCGGGGGGCGGCCCCGGCCAGGCGCCCTCGGTGTCAGTGCGGGTCGAGGTCGTCGGCGAGGGTGTCGAAGTGGTGGTCGGCGTCGCCGTAGGCCAGGGACGCGGTCATGGCATGTTCGGAGAACAGGTGCAGGTCGTGCTCCTGGGTGAAGCCGATCGCGCCGTGTACCTGGTGGCCTAGCGCGCACACCCGTTCGTACGCTTCGCTCACCCATGCCTTGGCCATCGCCACTTCCTGCGCCGCCTCCCTGTCGGCCGACAGCAGCCAGATGGCCTCGTAGGCGATGAACCGGGAGCCGAGCACGTCGATCGCCATGTTCGCGCAGTGGTGCTGGACGGCCTGGAAAGACCCGATGGCGCGGCCGAACTGCTCGCGTTCCGTCGCGTACTCGACCGTCATGTCCAGGACACGTTGGGCCGCACCCACCATCTCCGCGCAGGTCGCGGCGGCGCCGAACAGCGTGATCGAGTTGGCCGCGTCCACTCCGAGAGCATCCTCGGTGCGGACGTCGTCCAGCTCGACGTGGCACGGACGGTCGGCGCCGATCGTGCCGAGCGGCTGGAGCACGACGTCCGGGACGTCCACCCAGAAGGCGTGCGGCTCACCGTCGAGCCGCGCCACCACCAGGATGTTCTCGGCCGAGGCCGCGTACGGGACGAACGTCGCGGTCCCGTTGAGGACGAAGGCATCGCCGTCCCGTGACGCCACCGGCCCCTCCCCCGGACGGTCCCAGGGCAGCGGTGCCGCGGTCACCACGCGGCCGTCAGCGATCGCGGTCAGCCACCGCTCCTTCTGCGCGGACGTCCCGAACCGCGCCACCGGCATCCCGCAGCAGGCCACCGACGCCAGCAGCGGGCTCGGGGCCTGCGCGTATCCCAGTTGCTCGAACAGCAGGCACACGTCCAGGAACTCGCCGCCCACACCGCCGTGCTCCTCGGGGAAGGCGAGGCCGGTCCAGCCGAGTCCGACCATCTCCTTCCAGAGCGCGGCCGAGTAGCCGGCCGGGTCGCCGTCCATCGCCCGCGCCCCGGCGGTCGCGGCCCGCGACGCCAGGACCTCCCGGGCGGTGGAGGCGATCATCTCCTGGTCCTCGGTGAGGCTCAGGTCCATGGCGGCGGCACCTTGTCGGAGCGGACCCACACGCCCGGCCGTTCCTCCCAGAACAGCTGGACGAGGACGCCGCCGGTGTGCTTCGGGTGGATGAACGTGTGCTTCCAGGCGGCGCCGTCGGTGCTGCCTTCCTCGTCGTCGAAGGTCGGCGTTTCGTGGTGCTCGCAGGCGGCCATGGCCGCGTCCCAGTCGTCCACCTCGAAGGTGACGTGGTGGGCGCCGGGGCCGCCCTTGTCGAGGAACCGCTCGATGAACGAGTCCTCGCCGCGCGGCATGATCACTTCCCAGCAGATCGACGAGCCGGGGATGTTCAGCACGAGGTCGGCCATGTCGGGATGCTCGTCGTCGGCCGTCCGCCACACCTGCACGAAGCCCGCCAGCTCGTGGTACCAGCGGGCGAGCGCGTCGCGGTCGGGGAACGCCTGGCAGATGTGGTCGAGCGCCACGATGCCGAGGGACGGCCCGTCCGGCGAACCGGTCCCGGCCGCCGGGGCCGACGCCGCCGACGCCGCGGAGTCGCCGCACATGTCCAGGTCGCCGGGCCCGCGGAGGCGGAACAGCACGCCGGGGCCGTGCTCGGGCGGGCTGAGCGACGCCTCCAGCCAGTGTCCGCGCGCCCCGTCGGTCGGTTTGATGCCGCGCACTTCGAGTTCCGCCTGGACGGCTTCGAGGTCGGGCACTTCGGCGCCGACGTGGTGCAGCCCGGGACGTCCGCCGTGCTCGTCCAGCCAGGTCCGCAGGGACGAGCCGTCGCCGGCCGGCGCGAGGACCTCCCACGCCTGCCCCCGGCTGCCGGGGATCTCCAGTCGGGCGCCGCGCACGCCCTCCCCCGGGTTGTCCCAGCTCCGGACGCGCCGGAACCCGAACAGCCCCTCCAGCAGCGCGACCTGAGCGTCGAGGTCGGCGGTCACCTGCGCGACATGATCGATGCGGTAGATCTGCACGGGTCCTCCTAGCTGGGATGCGGCTCGATCCAGTCGTAGCCGTAGGTGACGAGTTCCTTGACGAGCCGCAGGTTGTAGCGGTTCATCGCGGCGATGCGCTCGGCCAGCTCGCCGATCCGCTTGTCGAACTCGTCCGCCGGGTAGACGTCGTTGACCAGACCCACCTGGAGCGCTCGTTCCGCGTCGATGCGGGCGCCGGTGAACAGCAACTCCTTGGCGCGGGCCTTGCCGATGCGCTCGGGCAGCCGCTTCACGCCGCCCCAGCCGGGCGCCGACCCGCCGAACTCGGGCTGGTCGGGGTCGCCGTCCTCGGTCATCTTCGGCCGGTACGGCGGACGCGCCGACAGCGTGATCTCGACGAGCCCCATCTTCGCGTTGTCGGAGGCGATGATGAAGTCGGCCGCGAGCGCCAGCTCCAGGCCGCCGCCCACCGCGTAGCCGTGCACGGCCGCGATCACCGGCACCGACAGCCGCTCCATCATCGCGAACGTCTTCTCGCCGAGCCGGCCCTGCTCGATGCGCTCGCGCGGGGTCAGCTTCTCCGACCACGACAGGTCCATCCCGGCGCAGAACGCGCGCTCCCCGGCGCCGCGCAGCACCACGACGCACACGTCCTCGTCGTCGTCCACGCGGGTGAAGATGTCGCGCAGCTCCGTCATCGTCGTGGGCGTCAGGGCGTTGAGCTTGTCCGGCCGGTTCAGCGTCAGCCAGGCGACCCGCTCCTCGATCCGCAGGTCGACGGTCTCGTAGCCGTTCTCGTCGGGCATAGGTCGCTCTCCTCCTGGTGGTGAGGCCGGTGAAGTGGTCAGGTGCGGGGCAGGTTCAGGCCCCGGGTGGCGATGACGTTGCGCTGGATCTCGGTGGTGCCGCCCAGGAAGGTGGACGCCACCGAGTCCCGGCGCATGTGGGTGAACGCGGCGTTCAGGGGAGCGCCCTCCCGCTCCCAGAGCGCGGCGGCCCGGCCGAACGCGCGGGCGCCGGTGCGGGCGAGCCGCTGGTGCAGCTCCGCGCCGAACAGCTGGTTGATGGACGCCTCGAAGTCGGGTTCGTCCCCCGCCGCCTGCCGCGACACGGTGTAGCGGGCAAGGTTGTAGAGGACGCGGATCTCGGTCCGCCGGCGCGCGATCTCCTGCCGCAGCGCCGGGGTGTCGCGCGCGAAGCGCCGCCCGTCCGGCGAGCGCAGGTACGCGACCAGTTCGGCGAGCGCCTGCTCGTACTTGATCGTGGCGCCGATCCCGGCCCGCTCGAAGCCGAGCGCGGACATCGCCACGTACCAGCCGCGGTTCTCCTCGCCGACCCGGTTCTCCACCGGCACCCGGACGCCCTCGAAGAAGATCTCGCAGAACGGCGCGGAGCCCCGGATGTCGGTGATGGGACGGATCGTCACGCCGGGCGCGTCCGCCTCGATGAGCAGGAACGTGATGCCGCGGTGAGGTTTCTCGGCGTCGGGGTCGGTGCGGACCAGGACGAACAGCCAGTCGGCGTACTGGCCGAGGGACGTCCACACCTTCTGGCCGTCCACCACGTAGTCGTCGCCGTCGCGGACGGCGCGCGTCCGCAGCGAGGCCAGATCGGAGCCCGAGCCCGGTTCGGAGAAGCCCTGCGCCCAGGTCGCCCGGCCCGTCGCGATCGGCGGCAGGTGCCGGGCCTTCTGCTCGTCGGTGCCGTGCACCAGCAGCGTCGGGCCGAGGAGGAACGCGCCGATGCCGTTCACGGTCGGCACCCGCGCCCGCATCATCTCCTCGTGCAGGACGAACTCCTCCAGCGGCGACAGCCCGGCGCCGCCGTACTCCACCGGCCAGTGCGGGGCGATCCAGCCGCGCCCGGCCAGCGCCGCCGCCCACGCCCGCGCCCCCTCGCGCCGTCCCGGATCGTCCGCGACCCGGTCGACGGGCCAGTTGTAGCCGGCGACGTCCTCGGGTTCGAGGCTCTGCTCCTCCTCCCCCGCCGGACGGTACGAGGCGGGGAACTCGTCCCTGATGAAGGCCCGCACCTCCTCGCGGAAGGCCGCCTGCTCTGGCGTGTCGTCCCAGTTCACGGTGCGTCCGCCTCCCGGTCCCAGGTCGTCTCGGTGATCCCGGCCTCGCCCTGTGCCCGCAGCTTGTACTTGGCGACCTTGTCGGTCGGCGTGCGCGGCAGGGCGTCCACGAACTCGACGTAGCGCGGGATCATGGAACGCGGCAGCCGCTCCTCGCAGTAGGCGACGAGCTCCCCCGGGTCGAGCCCGGTGTCGGGTTGCACGACGATCGACACCTTGATGTCCTCGTCCTCCAGCTCCGAGGGCACGCCGATCGCGGCGCACTCCAGCACCGCCGGATGCCGGTTGATCTCGGTCTCCAGGTCGAAGGCCGAGATGTTCTCCCCTCGCCGGCGGATCGCGTCCTTCATCCGATCGAGAAAGTAGAAGTACCCGTCGTCGTCACGCCATACCCGGTCACCGGTGTGGAACCACATGTTCCGGAAGCAGCGGGTCGTCGCCTCCCAGTTGCCGTAGTAGCCGGTCGTGAGGACGAACGGCTGCTTCGGCCGCAGCACCAGCTCCCCCGGTTCCCCCGGCCCGAGCTCCCGGTCGTGCTCGTCCACGACCGCGACCTGGAACCGCTCGTCGTGCGCCTGCCCGCACGAGCCGACCCGCCATTCGCCGTACGGGCTGCCGGTCGCGATGCCCGCCTCGGTGCTGGTGTAGGTCTCGACCGACCGGACGCCGAACCGCTCCCGCATCGGCTCGTCCAGGTTGGACTTGCCCATGTAGAAGGTCTCCAGCCGGTGGTCGCGGTCCCGCGACGTCGGCGGCCGGTTCAGCAGAATCGGGATCATCGAGAACACGCTCATGCAGACCCGGGCGTCGAAGCGGCGCACGTCGTCCCAGAACCTGGACGCGCTGAACCGTTCGACGAGCGCGATCGAGCCGCCGCCGAGCAGGGCCGAGAGCATGCCGTCCCAGAGCGCGGCGGCGTGGAAGAGCGGCAGCGGGCAGTAGATCGTCTTGCCCCACCGGTCGAGGAAGTCGAGCGAGTCGTACGCGCAGGTCAGCGCCAGCGCATGGGGGACCATGGCGCCCTTGGACGGCCCGGTCGTCCCGGACGTGTACATGATCGCCTGCATGTCCCCGAAGCCGACCCGCACGTCGACCGTGCCGCCCTCGTCCGGCAGGGCGTTCAGCTCTCGCGCGGGCCTGCCGAGCCGGTCGAGCAGCACCCCGGCCGCGGCGGCGTCGCGCACGAGGACACCGCGGAGCCTCGGCAGCCGCCCGGCGACCTCGACGATCCTTTCCGCGTACGGGCCGTCGATGATGAGCCACCCGGAGTCGGAACTTTCCAGGACGTGCCGGAGCAGTTCCCCCTTGTACGCGATGTTGATCGGGACGGCGACCGCGCCGAGCCGCGCCAGCGCGAACACGAGATGGACGAAGTCGGCGCAGTTGGGCAGCATCAGGCCCACATGGTCACCGCGTCCGATACCGGCGCCGGACAGGGCGCGCGCCAGCCGGTCGGCGGCGTCGTCCACCTCGCCGTAGGTGACCTCGCCGTCGCGGAACTTGAGAAACGTCTGCCTTCGGTGAACCTGCGCCTGTGACCGGAGGACGTCCCCGAGGACGAAGCTCTCCAGCGTCTCCTTGCGCATCCGGACCCTCCGCTTTCGCTGCGTTCGGCGTGCGTCGTCGGTGGCTGGGCGGCCGGACGGCCCGCCGCTGGAGAGCGGAGGCGGCCGGCGGATGGCGGGCGGTGCGGAATCGGCCGGGAGCGACCCGCAATCGGACAGTGTCGTAAATAGAGGAACATAAATCCTCATACCCGGCAACACCGCAGAAACAGAAAGAAGGTGGTTTAGAAGTGACTTAAAGGGACACCCGAGAGCTGCTGTGACCCAGACCACACCCGACTCGCCGATGGTTTCGGACAAGCCCGGCATTGTCGGGGACTGCCAACGAACATCCCCCAGGATCGGAAGATCTCACCGGCATCGAACCCGGGCGACGGGCCTATCGTTCTGCCGTCCCCTGCGGAAGGAACGGGTGCGTCATGCAGAAACCACAGCCCCGCTGGTGTTCGTGCCGGGTCCCCGAGGAGATCGGCCGCCGCCAGGTCCTCGGCGGACTGACCGCCGCGGGCGCCCTCGCCCTGGCGGGCTGGCCCGGTTCCGCCTCGGCGGCGACGCCTCCGAGGCCGGCGGACGGCGAGTCGGTGACCATCACCGTGATGGGCACGTCCGACATCCACAGCCACGCGGTCGACTGGGACTACTACAAGGACGCCGAGTACAGCGACCGCGACGGCAACGTGGTCGGCCTGGCCCGCGTCTCAAGCCTGGTCAACGAGGTCCGCGCCTCCCGCGGACGCGACCGCACCCTCCTCTTCGACGCCGGCGACACCATCCAGGGAACTCCCCTGGGCTTCTACTACGCCACCGTCGAGCCGATCACCGAGACCGGCAGGACGCATCCGATCGCCCTCCAGATGAACGCCATCGGCTATGACGCCGTGGCGCTCGGCAACCACGAGTTCAACTACGGCATCCCGTTCCTGGACGAGTGGATCAGCCAGATGGACGCGCCGGTGCTGGCCGCCAACGCCGTCCACACGGGTACCCGCCGTCCCGCCTACCGGCCGTACATCATCAAGCGGCTGCACGTCCGGGGGCACCCGCCGATTCGCGTCGGCCTGCTGGGGCTGACGAACCCGGGCATCGCCATCTGGGACAAGGCGAACGTCTCCGGCAAGCTCGACTTCCTGGACCTGGTCGAGACGGCCCGGCGCTGGGTCCCGGTCATCCGCGCCCAGGGCGCCGACGTGGTGATCGTCAGCGCGCACTCCGGTGACAGCGGCACCTCGTCCTACGGCGACGCCCTCCCCGTCGAGAACGCGTCCGCCCTGGTGGCCGAGCAGGTCCCGGGCATCGACGCCGTCCTGTTCGGGCACGCGCACCTGGAGATACCGGAACGTTTCGTCACCAACGAGGTCACCGGCCAGACCGTCGTGATGAGCGAACCGAAGTGCTGGGGCGAACGCCTCTCCGTCTTCGACCTGACCCTGCGGCACGAGCGAGGCCGCTGGAAGGTCACCGGCAGATCCGCGACGACCGTGAACACCAACACCGTCCAGGAGGACCCGGAACTGGTCACCCTGGTCAAGAAGCAGCACGACGCGGTGGTGGCCTACGTCAACAAGGAAGTGGCCACGTCGACCGAGGAGATGTCCGCCGCGGAGTCCTGCTGGAAGGACACCGCGATCCTCGACTACATCCACCTCGTCCAGACGGCCGAGGTCAAGGACGCGCTCGCGGGCACCGAGCACGCGTCCCTTCCCGTGGTGTCGATCGCGGCCCCCTTCAGCCGGGCGGCCACCTTCCCCGCCGGGAAGGTGACCATCAGGGACATCGCCGGCCTCTACATCTACGACAACACACTTCTGGCCTGCGTCCTCACGGGGTCCCAGATCAAGGACTACCTGGAGTACTCCGCCCGGTACTTCAAGCAGACCGCCGCGAACGCCCCGGTGGACCCGGCCGCCTGGACGAACGCCAACAACCGTCCCGACTACAACTACGACCAGTTCTCGGGCGTCGCCTACGACGTCGACATAGCCCAACCGGACGACTCCAGGATCACCGGCATGACCTACGACGGAGCCCCGGTCACGCCCGACCAGCGGTTCGTCGTCGCGGTGAACAACTACCGCCAGTCAGGCGGCGGCGGCTTCCCGCACATCACCACCGCCGAGGTCGTCTACAACGCCCAGGTGGCCATCCGCGAAGCCATCGTCGAGTACGCGTCCGCCGCCGGCGCCATCGACCCCGCGACGTTCCACGTGGAGAACTGGCGCCTGACCCGCGACGGCACCCCCGTCTTCTGACCGCGGCCCGTCGGGACCTCACCGCGGTGGGCCGCCGGGCGCGTTCGCGGCGGCCACGAACATCGGCAGCGCCATGGGCGCGGCCCCACCGGCTCAGCGGTAGGCCGCGCCCGCCGGGGTTCAGGGACGGGCGAGCAGCGGCTCGCCGGTCCCGGCCTTATCACCGTGCTCGGTCCCGGCCTGCTGCCGGGGACGCGGGGTGTTCATCAGGACGGCGACGACCACCGCCCCGGCGAAGAGGATCCCCGCGGCCCAGGCACTGGCCGTCCCGAAGCCTTCCACCACCGCCTGCCTGGCGGTGCCGGGGCCTCCGCCGTGCGAGGCCAGGTAGTCCGCGGTCGCGCCGGTGGCGATGGTGTTGAGCAGCGCGATCCCGATGGAGCTGCCGATCTGCTGCGCGGTGTTGACGCCCGCCGAGGCCACGCCCGAGTCGCCCTGGTCGACGCCGTGGGTGGCGTAGTCGATGGCCACCGGCATGATCAGGCCCGCCCCGAGGCCGAACAGGAGCTGGGCGACCAGCACGCCGGCGGCGTAGGAGGTGCCGGCGTCCAGGGTGAGCATCCACAGCATGCCGGCGGCGCCGAGGAGCATGCCGGGGACGATCAGCGCCCGCGGCGCCGCCCTCGGCAGCAGCCGGGTGGCGAGCCCGCCGGCCGACACCAGGACCGCCAGGGTCATCGGGAGGAAGGCCACGCCCGTCCTGATCGGCGAGTACCCCTTGGCGACCTGAAGGTAGTAGGTCATGAACAGGAACGCCGCGAACATCGCGCCGCCGGCCAGCCCCACGGCCAGGTAGGCGGCGCCTCGGGTGCGGTCGGCGATCACGCGCGGCGGCAGCAGCGGCTCCGCCACCCGGCTCTCGACGAGGGCGAACGCGGCGAGCAGCACCGCGCCGGCGGCCAGCAGGCCGACGACCGTCGCCGAGTCCCAGCCGTCGGACTCGGCCCTGCCGGTGGCGTACACGATCGCGACCAGTCCCCCGGTGACCAGGAGCACGCCGGGAACGTCGAAGCGGGCCCGGCCCTCGCGCCGCGACTCGGTCAGGATCGCGTACCCGCCGATCACCGCGACCAGGGCGATCGGGATGTTGACGTACAGGCACCAGCGCCAGTCCAGGTAGTCGGTCAGCGCCCCGCCGGCCAGCAGCCCGAACGTCCCGCCCGCCGCGGCGATGCCGCCCCAGATCCCGAACGCCTTCGCGCGCTCCTTCGGCCCGGTGAACATCACCGTCAGCAGCGACAGCGCGGACGGCCCGAGCAGCGCGCCGAACCCGCCCTGCAGGGCGCGGGCGACCAGCAGCATCTCGAAGCCGGTCGCCGCGCCGCCCAGCGCCGACGCGGCGGTGAAGCCGACCAGCGCGATGAGGAAGGCCCGCTTGCGGCCGGTGTAGTCCGCGATCCGGCCGCCGAGCAGCAGCAGGCCGCCGAACGCCAGCGTGTACGCCGTGATGATCCACTGCCGGTCGCCGTCGGAGATGGCGAGGTCCCGCTGGATCGACGGCAGCGCGATGTTCACGACGGTGCCGTCCAGAATGATCATCAGCTGGGCCAGCCCGATGAAGAACAGCGCGCCCCAGCGGCGCGGTGCGACCCCCGGGGCCTGCGCCTTCGTGGTTGCCATGACTTCGTCCTCACTCGCGGTGTCGCGTGACTCGTGGTGTGGCTTGACGTGACTCGTGGTCGGCGTGATTCGGTGTCGCGTGCGGCGAGGCCCGTCCGCGCCGCGGCCCGACGAACACGAGATGCCGGGGACGAGGACCGTGTGACGGCGGCGTCGTGTGGCGTACGCCACCGCTCGCGGGTGTCACAAAGCAGCCGGGACCGGCGTCCTGTGCGTGTGTCAGTGTGGGGATCCAGAGGGCGGGAGCCGGCGATGAGCGAGCGCATGGACGTGGCCACCGAGGTGTTCGTCGCCCACCGCAACCTCCTGTTCACCGTGGCCTACGAGATGCTCGGCTCGGCCGCCGACGCCGAGGACGTCCTGCAGGAGACCTGGCTGCGCTGGACGGGCGTCGACCTGGACACCGTGCGGGATCAGCGCGCGTACCTGGTGCGGATCACCACCCGCCAGGCGCTGACCCGGCTGCGCACGCTCGGGCGCCGCAAAGAGACCTACGTCGGTCCCTGGCTGCCCGAGCCGCTGCTGACCACGCCCGACGTGGCCGAGGACGTCGAGCTGGCCGACAACGTCTCGATGGCGATGCTGCTCGTGCTGGAGACGCTCACGCCGACCGAGCGGGCGGTGTTCGTGCTGCGCGAGGTGTTCGACCTGCCCTACGGCGAGATCGCCGAGGCGGTCGGCAAGACCTCGGCCGCGGTCCGCCAGATCGCCCACCGGGCGCGCTCGCACGTCGCCGCGCGCCGTCCCCGCGACGCGGTCTCCCCGGCCGAGTCCCGAGCCGCGCTCCAGGCCTTCCAGCGGGCGGTCGAGACCGGCGACCTGCGAAACCTCCTGGAGATCCTCGCGCCGGACGTCGTCGCCCTGTCCGACGGCGGCGGGCTCAAGCGCGCCGTGCCGCGCCCCGTCGTCGGGGCCGACAAGGTGGGTCGCCTGCTGACCCTCGGCCTGCGCGCGTTCGGGGCCGCGCTGTCGGTCGAGCCGGTCCAGCTCAACGGCAGCCCGGGGCTCATCCTGCGGCTCGGCGGGCAGGTCGAGGGCGTCGTGGCGGTGCGGGTCGAGGCCGGCCTGATCACCGGCTTCTACTTCGTCCGCAACCCCGAGAAGCTGTCGCGGGTGGAACAGGAGATCACGCTGAGCCGCTGAGGCCGGGACCTGCGTGGCGCCGGTTCCACGCCGGACGGGCAGCCGCACTCGCCGATCGTGAACGCATTACCTTCCCGTGTCGCTGAGAAGTGATCAACCGGGCAAGAGTCCAGATCATGGAAAGCGACCGCGAGCCCGGGGTCGGCGACGAGTACCCCGGGACGGAACCGGCGTCCCTCGTCCAGCGCGGACGCGCCCGCACCGACTGGATCGTCTACGGCGTGACCGCCGTGATCTCCGTGGCCTTCGTGATCTGGGGCGGGGCGTCCACCGGCAGCCTGAGCTCCGCCGCGCAGGCGACGCTGGACTGGCTGCTGAAGAACGTCGGCTGGCTGTTCGTCCTCGCCGCGACCGGGTTCGTGGTCTTCTCGCTGTGGCTCGCGGTGAGCAGGTACGGGCGGATTCCGCTCGGCCGGGAGGGCGACGAGCCGGAGTTCCGCACCGTCTCGTGGATCGCGATGATGTTCAGCGCGGGCATGGGCATCGGGCTGATGTTCTTCGGCGCCGCCGAGCCGCTCACGCACTACGTGCTGCCGCCCCCGGGCACCGCCGCGCCGCGGAGCGAGCCGGCGATCGAGACGGCCATGGCCACCACGATGTTCCACTGGACGCTGCACCCGTGGTCGATCTACGCCGTCCTCGGCCTCGCGATCGGGTACGGGCACTACCGGCGGGGCCGCGACCAGCTGATCAGCTCGGCGTTCGCGCCGCTGCTCGGCAAGCGGCGCAGCACCGGCCCGCTGGGCAGGCTCATCGACATCCTGGCGCTGTTCGCGACGTTGTTCGGCTCGGCCGCCTCCCTCGGCCTCGGCGCGCTGCAGATCCAGACGGGCATGCAGGAGGCCGGCTGGATCGGGAGCCTCAGCACCACCGTGCTCGTGCTGACCATCGTCGTGCTGACGATCTGCTTCGTCGTGTCGGCCGTGTCCGGCATCGCGCGCGGCATCCAGTGGCTGTCCAACATCAACATGGTGCTGGCGGCGGTCCTCGCCGCCTTCGTGTTCGTCGTCGGGCCGACGGTCTTCATCCTGGAGCTGCTGCCCACCTCGATCGGCGTCTACATCCAGAACTTCGGCGGGATGGCGTCCCGCTCCGGCGCGACGGGCGGCAGGGCGATGGAGAAGTTCCTGGCCAGCTGGACGATCTTCTACTGGGCGTGGTGGATCTCCTGGGCGCCGTTCGTCGGCATGTTCCTGGCCCGGATCAGCCGCGGCCGCACCATCCGCCAGTTCGTCGCCGGCGTGATCATCGTGCCGAGCACCGTCAGCCTGGTCTGGTTCGCGATCTTCGGCGGGACGGCGATCGGCCAGCAGCGCGCGGGCCGCAACCCGTACGGGAACGGCTCGGAGGAGCAGATCACCTTCAACGTGCTCAGCCATCTGCCGTGGGAGTCCGTCTCCGAGGTCGTCGTGATGGCACTGGTGGCGATCTTCTTCGTGTCGGGCGCGGACGCCGCGTCGATCGTCATGGGCACGCTGTCCCAGCGCGGCTCGACCAGCCCCGCCCGCTGGATGGTGATCTTCTGGGGCGCGCTGACCGGCGGCGTCGCCGCGGTCATGCTGGTGATCGGCGGCGACAAGGCCCTCAACGGCATCCAGAACATCACCTTCATCGGCGCGCTGCCGTTCACGATCGTCCTGATCCTGCTGTGCTTCTCCCTGGCCAAGGACGTCCGCGACGACCCGATGGTGCGCCGCCAGAGCAAGGGTGCGGAGGTCCTTGAGGACGCCGTCGTCGCCGGCGTCCAACGGCACCGGGGCGAATTCGAACTGCAGATCCGCCCGTCCGGCACCCAGCCCGGCGCCGAACCCGGCACCGGGTTCACCGACGATCCTGGACGATCTCGTCCAACCGACTGATCAGCGCGGCTCCGGGCCGGGGCGCGGGCGTCGGCGAGGGTGCGGGCGTCGGCCGGGGTCAGACGACGGGGCGGCCTGATTTGATGCGGCGGCGGAAGTCGTACAGGTAGAGGTTGAAGGGGAACTCGCGGGCCGGGCGGGGCATGAGGCGGTTGGTGCGGGCCAGGACCCGGGTGATGCGGTCGAAGCGCTGCTGGTCGCGGGGCGTCCAGTCGTAGCCGAGTTCGTCGCGGAAGGGCTGGGGCAGGAAGCCCAGGGTCAGGAAGGTGTGGGTGCGACCCAGCGCGAGACGCACCGGGGCGTGCAGGAAGCGCAGTTCGACCAGGTCGCGCAGGTAGCTGCGGGTGAGGTCGTCCATCTGGATCTTCTTCAGGCCGTCCTGCCAGTACTCCTCGAAGGCGGCGCGGTCGGCCGGCCACAGGTCCGGCTTCATCTGCAGCGTGGTGCCGAAGCGGGCGCCGTAGTGGTACATCTCCTCGGCCTGCTCGGGGGTCGGCTTCCCGTAGAGGAGGTCGTAGATCATCTCTACGCCGAAGTAGAGGCACGCGGCGACCCAGAGCTGGAGTTCGGGGTCGAACGCGTTGTAGGGGACGGGCTCCTTGCCGCGGACCTGGCGGTGGGCGCGGTTGACCTCCTGGCGCATCGCCTTGCGCTCGCCGTCGGTGCCGAGCATCGCGACGGCGATGTAGCTGAGCGTGGTGCGGGCGCGCTTGACCGGGTGCTTGTCGACCCGCCCGCTGTCGACGGTGCTCTTGGCGACGCCATGCCCGATGGGGAGGCGGCTGAGCTGCATGACGACGTTCGCCGCGGCGGCGGCGAGGGCGACACCGCTGATCGAGTCGAGGACGACTTTCGGGGGCGTCTCCTCCGCGGTCACGGTCATACCGGCCTCACTTCCTGAGACATAGAGGCGATTTCCGTCTCACTGTGCCAGCGTAAGTGAGTACTTGCAAGGGCGCCCGGGAGTGGGCGCCCTCACACCTTCTCAGGCGTACGGGTCCTCCCTCTCCTTGACGCGGGTCGCGAACTCCTTCAGGGTCTCCAGGGTGCGCAGGTAGGCCATCGGGCCGTAGGACACGCGGGCGACCCCGGCGGCGGCCAGGTCGTCGAGGGACGTCCCCGGGAAGTTGTTCGCGTTCACCGGCCCCGGCAGCCCCTTGACCAGGGCGGGGACGGCGTCCATCGGCGCGGTGATCGGGTAGACGCAGTCGGCGCCCGCCGCGAGGTACAGCCGGCCCCGCTCGATCGCGGCCTCGACCGGGTCGGAGACCTTGGCGATGAACGTGTCGACCCGGGCGTTGATCACCAGGGCGTCCCCGGCGGCGTCCCGGACGGCGGCCAGGTACTCGGCCTGCGCCTTCGGCTCGGCCAGCTCACCGGCGTAGGTGTCCTCCAGGTTGCAGCCGGCGGCGCCGATGGCGAGCAGCCGTTCGACCAGCTCGGCGGGCTCCAGCCCGTACCCGGCCTCGGCGTCCACGGTGACGGGGACGGTCGCGGCGCGGATCACGCGTCCGGCGGCGGCGAACATCTCCTCGACCGGCGCCCCCTCGTGATCGGGATAGCCGAGCATCGCGGAGACGGCGGCGCTGGCGGTGGCGAGCGCCGGGAACCCCGCCTCCTGGACGGTCTTGGCGCTTCCGGCGTCCCATACGTTCGGCAGCAGCAGCGGATCACCGGGCCGGTGCAGCTCCCGCAGTCGTGCGGCGTTATCGGTCATGTGTTACTCCTTCCCTCAGACTGTGGACCCAGACGACCCGTCGGATCGTGACATCCCGCAGGCGGCGGGTCCGTGGGTTAGCGTCAAGGTGATCATCCACCCGCCACGAGGGAGCGCCCATGCTGCCATGGTCAGCCGAGCTCGCCGGACGCCTGGAAGAGCACGTCGTCAGCAGCGAGCTGCTGCGCGGCAACCCGCTGAAGGACCCGCACGAGCGGCCCGTGCTGGTGTATCTCCCGCCGGGCTACGACGACGAGCCGGAGCGCCGCTACCCGACCGTGTACGTGATCACCGGGTTCACCGGGCACGTCGGGATCTGGCGCAACCGGATGCCCTACCGGCAGCCGTTCCCCGAGACGGCGGACGCGGTGTTCGCCTCCGGGGAGGCGCCGCCCGCGATCGTCGTGTTCGTGGACGCCTGGACCGCGCACGGCGGCAGCCAGTACGTCGACTCGCCCGGCACCGGCCGCTACCACTCCTACATCTGCGACGAGATCGTCCCGTGGGTGGACGCCCGCTACCGGGCGCTGGACGCCCCCGGGCACCGGGCGATCAGCGGCAAGTCCAGCGGCGGCTACGGCGCGATGATCACGCCGATGCTCCGTCCCGACCTGTTCGGCGCCCTCGCCACGCACGCCGGCGACGCCCTGTTCGAATACTCCTACCTGCCCGAGTTCCCGAAATGCGTCCGGCACCTGCGCAAGTACGACGGCGACATCTGGCGCTGGTGGAACGACTTCAACTCGCGCACCTCCTTCACCAAGCCCGAGGACATGGAACTGCTCAACATCCTCGGCATGGCGGTCTGCTACTCCGCGCGCGAGGACGGCACGCCGGAACTGCCGTTCGACCCGGTCACCGGGGTCATCAGGCAGGACGTGTGGGAGCGCTGGCTGGAGTTCGACCCGGTCCGGATGGTGCCGGGGCACGCCGAGGCGATGCGGTCGCAGCGGGCGATCTGGATCGACGGCGGGACGCGCGACGAGTGGTTCCTGGACATCGGCGCGCAGGCGTTCCACCAGGCGCTCCTCGACGCGGGCGTGCGGGAGGACGTGATCCGTTTCGAGCTGTTCGACGCGGGACACGGCGGCATCGACTACCGCTACCCGCTCGCGCTCGCCTGGCTCTGCCGGCGCATCGCCCCCTGAGCGAGCGCCCCTGAGCGAGCGTCTCCCTGAGCGAGCAGCCCTGAGCGAGCGCCCCTGAGCGGCGGCGGGAGGGCCGCGACGCTCACGGCGAGGGTTCCCGACCGGACGGGCCGGGCCGGCATGACCGGCCCGGCCCGTCCGCGCTGCCCACGGGGCATTTCTCCGCGATTTCATTCACATTCGCAGAGAACTTGAAAATCCAGTAACAAATGGATTTATTGACACTTTTCGCAATTCGGGATGCACTTCGTGGCAGCTCATCCGGATGAGTCCCCCATCCCTACCCCCGCCGGGCGAGCGGCGGCCCCGCGGAGCCCTCCCATAAGGACCTCCACGTGTCCCCCGCACCGTCCGGCACGTGGAAGGAGCCCCCCGTGAGACGCCAGACCGCGATTGGGGCGACGGCGCTGTCCGTCGGCCTCGCCATGGCGCTGTCCTCCCCCGCCACAGGTGCGACATCCCGCACCGCACCCGCGGCCCCGGCCAGGCCGGACCCGCGCCTCGTCGCCGCCGCATCGGCCGACCGGCTGGTCGCGGCGAAGCCCGCCGCGTTCAAGAAGGCCGCCAAGGACCAGATCGTCCGGAGCGGCGTCACCTCCGGACTGCGCGGCCTGCAGTACGTCCAGTACGAGCGCACCTATGACGGCCTGCCCGTCTACGGCGGCGACTTCGTCGTCACGACCGACGCCGCCGGCGGCGTCCTGGACACCTCCGTCGGCCAGACGAGGAAGCTCGACGTCTCGACGAAGGCGACGGTCAGCGCGGCGAAGGCCGCCGCGACCTCCCGGGCCAGGGTCTCCCGGGTCGACAGCGCGTCCGCGCCCCGCCTGACGGTCCTCGCCGAGGGCACGGGACGACTCGTCTACGAGACCGTCGTGAGCGGCGCCCGCAAGAACGCCCCGACCAAGCTGCACGTGTTCGTCGACGCGAAGACCGGCAAGGTCGTCCAGACCTGGGACGAGGTCCGGGACGCGGCCGACGACAAGAGCTACTACCACGGCACCGTCGACCTCAGCACCGCCGCCACGTCCATGTCGGACCCGGCGCGCTCCGGCATCCGCTGCGGCGGCCAGAACGGTTCCACCTACACCGGAAGCGACAGCGCCTGGGGCACCGGCGGCGGCACCAACCTGGAGACCGCCTGCGTGGACGCCCTGTACGCCGTCCAGAAGGAATGGGACATGCTGGGCAGCTGGCTCGGCCGCAGCGGCATCAACGGCAGCGGCGGCGGGTTCCCCCTGCGCGTCGGGCTCAACCAGGCCAACGCCTACTGGAACGGCAGCTACACCAACTTCGGCCGCAACCAGGCGGGCACCAGGCAGGCCACGTCGGTGGACGTGGTCGGGCACGAGAACGGCCACGCGGTCTTCAGCACCACCCCCGGTGGCGCCAGCGGCGGCAGCGGCAACGAGAAGGGCGGCATGAACGAGTCGGCCGGCGACATCTTCGGGGCGCTGACCGAGCACTACATGAACGAGCCGTCCACCTTCGACCCGCCGGACTACCTGGTGGGCGAGGAGGTCGACCTGGTCGGCTCCGGCCCGATCCGCAACATGTACAACCCGTCCGCGCTGGGCGACCCGAACTGCTACTCGTCGGCGATCCCGAGCACCGAGGTGCACGCGGCGGCCGGACCGCAGAACCACTGGTTCTACCTGCTGGCCGAAGGCTCGAACCCGTCCGGCAAACCGGCCAGCCCGACCTGTAACGGCTCGACCGTGACCGGCATCGGCGTCAAGAAGGCCGGCCAGATCTTCATGGGCGGGCTGAACCGCAAGGTCACGAGCTGGAGCCACGCCCGCGCCCGCGTAGAGACGATCAACGCGGCGCGGGCGCTGTTCCCCGGCTCGGCGACCGAGTGCAACGCGGTGAAGGCGGCCTGGAGCGCGATCAACGTCCCGGTACAGAGCGGCGAGGCGTCCTGCTGAACGACTTCTCGCGATGAACTCCGGCGTCCGGGCGGGCCCGGCGACACCGAGATCACCCAGTCCTGACGATCACCACGGAAAGCGCAGGCCGGAGGCCGGTTTCAGGGTTTTCCACGAGGCCGTTCACACAATTGAAAATCCAGTGCCGGATGGATTCGTTGACACCCGGCCGGCCGCCGCGATGCACTGCAGGTCAGCCCGTCCCACCCAGAATCCGGGCTGACGCCCGGCGGAGGCGCGGAACGGATCTCGGCCCGGTCCGCGCACCCGCCGGCGGGGTCCCCGCCCCCCGCCGGCCCCCGGGCGGTTCTGCCCCGAGTTCCCAGGCAGAACCGCCCGGGGCCCCTCGCTGCCAGAGGTGACGATGTCAGAGGTGGCGATGTCAGAGGCGGGAGCGACAATGAAGGTATGTGCCGCAGTATCAAGACGCTCCGCCCGCCGTACGCCGAGGACGTGACCGACGAGGAGGTCCGGGCGGCCGCGCTCCAGTACGTCCGCAAGATCTCCGGGTTCCGCGCGCCCGCGTCCCACAACGCCGAGGCGTTCGACCGGGCCGTCGCGGAGATCGCCCAGAGCACCGCCGCCCTCCTCGAATCCCTGGAGGTCCGAGGAGGGCGAGCGCGTTAGGCGAAGGCGTCAGGTCAGGCGCGTCAGGTCCTACTCGGCGGCGACGAGCTCGGCGATCTGGACGGTGTTCAGGGCGGCGCCCTTGCGGAGGTTGTCGCCGGAGCAGAACAGCGCGAGGCCGTTCTCCACGGTCTCGTCGCGGCGGATGCGGCCCACGAGGGTCGGGTCCTGGCCCGCGGCCTGCAACGGGGTCGGGACGTCCGACAGGACGACGCCGGGCGCGCCGGAGAGCAGCTCGCTCGCCCGCTCCGGGCTGATCGGACGGTCGAACCGCGCGTTGACCTGCAGGGAGTGGCCGGTGAAGACGGGGACGCGGACGCAGGTGCCCGACACCTTCAGGTCCGGGATCTCCAGGATCTTGCGGCTCTCGTTGCGGAGCTTCTGCTCCTCGTCGGTCTCGGCGAGGCCGTCGTCCACGATCGAGCCCGCCATCGGCAGGACGTTGAACGCGATCGGGCGCACGTAGACCGACGGCTCCGGGAAGTCCACCGCGGAGCCGGAGTGGGTGAGCCTGTCGGCGCCCTGCACGACCTTGGACGCCTGGTCGTGCAGCTCCGCAACGCCCGCGAGACCGCTGCCCGACACGGCCTGGTAGGTGGAGACGACGAGCGCGGCCAGCCCGGCCTCGGCGTGCAGCGGGCGCAGCACCGGCATCGCGGCCATGGTGGTGCAGTTCGGGTTCGCGATGATGCCCTTCGGCCGGTTCGCCGCGGCGTGCGGGTTGACCTCGGCGACGACGAGCGGGACGTCCGGGTCCATCCGCCAGCCGGAGGAGTTGTCGATCACGACCGCGCCCGCGGCGGCGACCTTCGGCGCCAGCGCCTTGGACGTGGTCTTGCCCGCGGAGAACAGCACGATGTCGAGGCCGGCGTAGTCGGCGGTCTCCGCGTCCTCGACGGTGATCTCGGCGCCGTCCCACGGGAGCCTGCGCCCCGCGGAGCGCGCGGAGGCGAACAGCCGCAGCTCGTCGACCGGGAATCCGCGTTCGGCCAGGATTTCGAGCATCTTGGCCCCGACCTGTCCGGTGGCCCCGACGATGCCGACTCTCATGCCGCTCCCTCTGTTAGATCGCTAGTCCTGGACGAGTCTGCCCAGGTCGATGGCAGGACATCCAGTCAATAACCCTACGCGGAGGGTTCAAGCGTTCCTTAACGGAACGCGTCCGGCCCGGTCACGGCCGCCCGGCGGTGAGCGGACGCACGCCCGCCCCTGGGATGCCAGGGTATGCGCTCAGGGACGAATCAGGGCGAATCCCGATGTCGGTTCGGCGCTCAGCTGGGCATGATCGAGGCATGGACATGGAGAAGAACACAGGCAAACAGCTCCGCCGCACCCACGAGGGCCGCATGCTCGCGGGCGTCTGCTCGGGCGCCGCGCGGTTCCTCGGCGTCGACCCCAACATCCTGCGGCTCGGCCTCGCCGTCTTCACGCTGTTCGGCGGCGCCGGGATCGGGATCTACATCCTCGCCTGGGTGCTCATCCCCGAGGAGGGCGAGCCGACGTCGATCGCCGAGGACCTGTTCAAGAAGGCGAGCGACTCCCCGAAGGTGCAGGAAGCCGTCCAGAAGACGAAGGACGCGGTCGGCAAGAACCGCACCAGCGCCTAGGACGCCGAACGGCCGGCACGCGACAGCTCGTCGCCGCCCGCGCCGGACGGCGAGGCGACGACGACGGGGCTGGCGCGCGTCCCGGCGATGACGCCGCCGCGGACCTGGTTCCAGCCGAGCGTCAGCATCGCCGCGGCCGACAGGCCGAGGGCGCCCGCGAGCGCCACCACGGTCTCCGGCCCGAGGACCTGCGCGGCGGCGCCGCCGACGAGGATGCCGACGCCCTGCCCGGCGAGGATGCCGGACTGGGCGAGCCCGAACGCCTGCCCCCGGCCGGCCGCCGGCACCGCCGCGACGAACGCCGTGTTCGCCACCAGCTGGTAGGCGCTGCCGACGCCCGACAGCGCCCACAGCGCGACCACCCACCACAGCGGCGGGTGGACGCTCGCGCCGATCAGCGGGAGGCAGGCGAGCATCGACATCCACCCCATGGCGTGCAGCCGGTTCGTGGGACGGACGAACCGGCTGAACAGCAGCGAACCGACCACCATCCCGGTCGGCATCGCCGCCAGCAGCAGCCCGGCGGTCACCGCGCCGCCGCCGAACGTCGCCGCGTACGGGACGGCCAGGCCCTCGGGGATCACGTAGAACGCGCACAGCCACGCGAACAGCACCAGCGACCGCAGCACCGGGTCGCCGAACACGAGCCGCGCGCCGTCGCGCGTCCCGCGCAGCAGGCCCAGCGACTCGCGCTCGCGGCGGCGCGGAGCCGCCCGCCGCCGGAGCCCGCCGACCAGGATGACGGCGGACGCGCCGAACGTCAGCGCGTCCAGGGCGAGTGCCTCGTACGTCCCGACGATCGCGACGATCGCGCCGCCCGCCAGGAAGCCGAGCACCTGCGTGACCTGGTGGGTGATGTTGGCGATCGCCGAGCCCGCCACATATCTGTCGCCCTCCAGGACGTCCGGCATGACGGCGGCGCGCGCGGCGGAGAACGGCGTGCCCAGCAGGACGACGAGGAAGACCAGCGCGGACAGCGCCCCCACCGGCATCGCCACCACCGCCATGACCGCCACCAGCGCCGCCCGCAGCACATCGCAGACGATCATTACGGTGCGGCGCGGGAACAGGTCGGCCAGCCCGGACAGCACCGGGCCCCCCACGATCGGCGGGATGTAGGTCAGCGCGTACACCAGCGCCGTCAGCAGCGTCGACCGGGTGTGGTCGTACACGAGGACGGCCAGCGCGACCTGCGCCAACTGGTCCCCGATGTACGACAGCGCCTGCGCCGCCCAGAGGGCGCGGAACTCTCCGAGCGCGAACACCTCGCGATAGGTCGCCTGCTCCTCCGCCGGACGCCGATGCCGGCCGGTCTGCCTTCCCGCCACGCACGCTCCAGTTCAGCCCGCCCGGTGCCGGGCGCCCTCCCCTTATTAACTCACGCTGCGTGGCAGTCGCGTGACCTACAGTGCGCAATTCCTTGCGTCAGTATCCGAGTTCGTGCAACTTCTCGTCGTCCATGCCGAAGTGGTGTGCGATCTCATGTACCACTGTTATCCGGACTTCTTCCACTACGTCCTCCCTGGTGTCGCAAATCCGGAGGATCTCCCTGCGGTAGATCGAAATGTGATCGGGGAGGACGGCTCCGTACCAGTCGCCGCGCTCAGTGAGGGGTACGCCCTGATACAGGCCGAGAAGGCCTCGCTCGGGCGCATCGTCCTCGACGACGATGACGACGTTGCGCATGTGGGCGGTCAGCTCGGGTGGGATGGTGTCGAGGGCCTCGCCCACGAGGTCCTCGAACTCATCGCGCGACAACTCCATCACGCCATCGATTCTGCTCGATAGAAGGGGAACACGTGCCCGAGGTCCGGTTGACCAAGGCCCTGGCGACACTCCGCGCCCTCGGCGCCGCCACCGCCGACCGCGCCCGCGCGTACGGCTCCCGCGTCTCCCCGTTCCTCACCCACCGCTGGACGCGCATCGCCCTCGTCGTCGTCATCGGCCTGGCCGGCGGCTACCTCGGACTCATCGGCGGCGGACGCTACGTCACACCGGTCGGCCCCACCGACGTCCAACTCACCCTCCAGCCGTCCCTGCACGGCGGGACGACGCTCAGGCTGCCCCCGCTGGGCTCCCTCCAGCTCAACACCCACCAGGGCCCTGTCTCCCTCGAGGCCCGCATCACCGACCTGCGCCCCGAACAGGCCAAGAAGCTGATCGAGGACGACACCGAACTCGACCGCCTCACCGACCGGATCGCCGGCCAGATCCGGCACGGCCTCATCGAACTGCTGATCCGCGCCGTCCTGATCGCCCTCGCCGCGAGCTTCGTCGCGTCCCTCGCCCTCTTCCGCTCCTGGCGCCGCGCCCTGCTCGGCCTGTCGTCCGCCGCCGCCGGCCTCGTCGCCGTCACCCTCCTGACCTGGGCGACGTTCAACCCGCAGTCGATCGCCGAACCCCGCTACACCGGCGTGCTCGCCAACGCCCCGCAGATCGTCGGCGACGCGCGCAGCATCGTCGAACGCTTCTCCGCCTACCGCGCCCAGCTCGCCCGCCTCGTCGGCAACGTCTCCGAGCTGTACACGACCACCTCGACCCTCCCCACCTACGAGCCGGACCCGTCCACCATCCGCGTCCTGGCCGTCTCCGACATCCACCTCAACCCCGCCGCCTGGAACGTCATCAAATCCGTCTCCACCCAATTCAAGGTCGACCTCGTCATCGACAGCGGCGACCTCATGGACCACGGCAGCAAGGCAGAGGACAAGTTCGCCGACTCCATCGAAGACCTGAAGATCCCCTACGTCTACGTCCGCGGGAACCACGACTCCAAGGAGACCCAGAAGGCCGTCGGCCGGCAGAAGAACGCCATCGTCCTGGACGACGACACCCGCGACGTCGCGGGCCTGCGCATCTACGGCGTCGGCGACCCCCGCTTCACCCCGGACAAGAGCACCCGCGACGACTTCGTCGGCGCCGACCAGCTACGCGCCGAGGGCCTCCGCCATGCCAACAAGCTCCGCGCGTCCGGCACGACCCCTGACATCGTCGTCGCCCACGACCCCACCGAGGGCGAGGCGTTCTCCGGCGTCACGCCCCTGATCCTCTCCGGCCACACCCACTCCCGCTCCACCAGGTTCCTCCCGACCGGCACCCGCCTCTTCGTCCAGGGCTCCACCGGCGGCGCCGGCCTCCGCGGCCTCGAACACGAGGAGCCCACCCCGATCGAACTCTCCGTCCTCTACTTCAGCCGCGCCACCCACCGCCTCCAGGGCTGGGACGACCTGCGCCTCGGCGGCCTCGGCCTCACCTCCGCCCAGATCGAACGCCACCTGGAGCCCGCCCCCGACCGCACCGTCAGCCCCCAGCCCCCGGCCTCCTCACCCCCCGCGTCCCCGACCTCCCCGTTCCCCACCGAGTTCCCGTCCGACTGGCCGTCCCGCAGCCCGACCCCCACCGAGAGCACGCCGAGCGGCGCCCGCCGCCCGTCCCCCACCCGCACCACCGAACCCGGCTAACCGTTTGCACGCCGCCCCGCCACGTCCTCTACACTGACGAGGTCGAGTGGCGACCATCTCCGCCACCACCGGGCCCCCTTCGTCTAGCGGCCTAGGACGCCGCCCTTTCAAGGCGGTAGCGCCGGTTCGAATCCGGTAGGGGGTACCACGCGCCTAGCTGCAAGTTCACCGCTGGCCCGTTGCCGTCCCTCATGATCGCCTCTTTCGTGAGAACGAGCCTCGCCCAAAATCGTTCGCGCTGGGAAGGCCGACTGGGCAGGCTGCTGGGCGATGGATGACGAAGAAGACTTCTACGCCCACCCCAACACTCTGCTGGGCGCCCTCCAACGCGGAATGGGCCGCGGTGTGATCGAAGCGATGGCCGACCCTGCCGCCGCCGTCGAAGCGGTGCTGTCCTGCCTGCGTCGCGACCACCGCTGGTCGTGGGACGTCGATGAGCGTGCCGTCTATCTGGCTCGTCTGGTCTGTGACCTGGAGATCCCGATCGACCGCCTCCTGGCCGGGCTGGATCAGGCCCCACCCGAGGACGACGAGAACGGCGCGGCCCTGACCCTGGAGGTGCTGGAGGTCCTCGGCCGCGCCGGAAATCGCCAGGCGGTCGACGGTGTGCGCCGCCACATCGTCCAAGGCCCGCACTGGCTCCGAGCCCTGCACATGGCGGGCTCCAGTTGGGACGCGGAGTTATGGGACGATCTGTATCCGCGTTTGCGGGACCGCATCGCCACTGTCGACCGCGACCTGATCCTGTGCAGGTCCTTGCCGTGGACACGGTGGGCCGAGCGTGACGAGCGCATCGCAGCAGCGATCGAGGACGCCCGGAAAGCCACTGCCCGCCCGCTGCCCGAGCCGACTGCAGATCCTGAACTGGCGCAGGCCCGCCGGTGGGCAGCGACACCCGATCACCCCCAGTACTGGCTTTCCGTCTGGGTCTTGGCCAGGACGGGCGACGAGCGTGATGTTCCCGCCCTGCTGGAGGCGGTGGACCGCGTGCGTACGCGCGATGGGGGCCTCAGCCGCTGCTACCGGCACCTGGTCGCGGGGCTGACCCGTATCGGAGGCGATGAGGCGGCACAGATCGTGCCGCGGCTCAAGCGACTGTGGTTCTCCCCCCACACCTACGAACGTGCTGCCCTCCTCAAGGCGCTCATGGCGTTCGCATCCCCGGGAGAGCCCCCATGGCAGTTGTCCGAGGGACTGTGGGACTGCGAGGCCGACGTCCGGGAACTGGCCGCCGCCCACGTCCAGCTCACCGATCGCACCTGCGCACGCCTGCGCTTCCTGCGCGACGACCCTATGGAAATGTCCGAGGTCCGCGCCGCCGCCGCACAGCGCCTCGACTGAACCCGCTCCATAGGGACACGGCGTCCACCCGGCGTTCGGTGCGGCTCGTTCTCAGGGAACGATCCCATCCGGTGGATAGGTGCTGCTGGGGTCACTGCGGAAGAGCCACACCCCATCCAGTTGATACAACGACGGCGCGACCGCGAGGCTACGGTCCCAGTACTCACGGCAAGTTCTGCATAGGACCGTGCTCAGCTCAACACGGTACGTGCTGAGCAGGCGAGACAGGGACCAGATTCGCTTCACGCACCGGCACTACCCTCCGCAACTGCCCTATCAGGGGCAGTACCTACCGCGCGTTCGGCTCACAAGCGGGTGGGGCACAAGCGGGTGGGGCACAAGCGGGTGGGGCACAAGCGGGTGGGTCACAAGCGGGTGGGTCACAGACACGGAGCCCGTTCCATGGGTCAAGTAGCCCTACTCCGGCCGAACATGTAGCCGGTGTACTTCGGTTCTTGATGATCTTCCGCACGGACGGGCCGGTCCCAGCGGCCCACCGCGCGGGTGAGGCTGACCGGAGTGGGAGGGGGAAATCGGTCGAGGTCCAGGTTGAGGCGGCTCGCGAGTGCAATGTCGGTCCCGCCGTCCACAATCAGCACGATCACCGACGAAGACGAGGACACGGCAATGCGATTGACCAATCAGAAAGTGCTCGACCACGATTTCCTCACCGGGATGTACAACGACGGATACTTCCCCGATCACCTCGTCGACAAGGGCAAAGCGATCCTGCTGCGGCTGTGCGAGCGGATCGAGGCCGTCCAGCCGACCGATCTCGCGGGGCTCTACCGGCTGACGCATGCGGCGACCGAGGAGTTCAACGACCTGGAGACCGAGTTCGGTGAGGCCGGCAGCGAAATCGAGACCACCGCGCGCGAGATGATCGGTGAAGAGTTTTGGTCCGTGGCCGCCTTCTATGGATTCAGCGGGGTTGATTGCGAGGAACTGATCGCCCCCCGGAACTGGTGACACCCTGACCCGCCCCCGCCGCATCCCCGGCACGCTTACGGCGCGTTCGCGGCGCGGGGCGGCGGCGCACCGGCCGCCCGGACCAGGGCGCGGGCCGGGGCGTGCTGGCCTGTCCTAACCGGCGGTGCCCGGGCGGGCGGCGGCGCCCGGGTGGCCGGGGGCAGTCGTGCGGGGTTGCGAAACGAGCCGGGCGCTGTGTTCCGGCTCGGCGCGATAAGCGATCCGGTCCGGCCGCGGTCCCTGGCCGTTCGGGACTATCCCGAACGGCCGGAGGGGGGCTCGAACGGGCTCCGACGTGCTGGGATTGGCCCATCTCAAGTGACTGGAGGTCTCGATGGGCTCAGTACGACGCAGGGTGCCGGCGGCGGTGCTGGCGGGAATGTTCATGATCGCGGGTGTTCTCGGGCTGGCCGCTCCGGCGCAGGCGGCCCCGCAGGCGGCCCCGCCGGCGGTGTCGGCGGCCGGGCCGTCGGCGTCGGCGGCCGGGGGGGCGGCGGCTGCGGCGTTTCCGGCGAAGCCGTGCAAGTACGTGGTCGGCAAGCCGTACCGGAAGGGGCGCACGATCATGGCGAAGGTGTGGGCGGGCAAGTGCGCCAAATTCCCGCCCGACGCGATCGCGAAGCTGTGGCGGGGCCGCTTTTACGGCTACCAGAGCCTCAAGCCGTACGCCACCTGCAAGCGCAAGGCCGGCAACTGCGTGGCGACGGTGAAGTACCACTGCCCCGCCGGCACCACCTACACCTACAAGGCGTCCGCCACGCTCACGAGCGGAAACACGGCCCGCCAGTGGGGCCCGACGCGGCGCATCCACTGCCCCGCCTTCATCAGCACCTGACGCCCCCGAAGCGTACGCCCGGTCCCGGAGGTCCCCCGGGGCCGGGCGATCGGCCACCGGCACCCGAGCCGCCTGGGCGGCGGCGTGGCTCCGCAGGTGAAGCACTCGGTGGTGGACGATCCAATCCGCAGGCCCCGGTCCGCGTCCCACCGGCCCTGACCATCCGCCCCCACATCCACGGCCAGCGGCTGCGTGGCGTAGTCCAGGGCCTGCTCGAACCAGTTCGCCGGTGCCCGGGCCTCGGCCGAGTTCCTACGCACCGCGGCCCCCGGCAACTGCACCTCGACGCCTTAAAGTCCGAACAGGACGAGTCGCCAAGGACTCTGGACAGGGACGGGCGTTGCCGGGACGATCATGATCGTGCATCTGCGGCCGGCTGAGCCGGAGGATTACGACCGCATCGTCAGCGTGATGGATGACTGGTGGGGGCGGCCGATCGGGTCGATCCTGCCCCGTCTGTTCTTGGACCACTTCCATCGCACCAGCCTGGTGGCCGAAGACGGCGATGGCCTTGCAGGCTTCCTCATCGGGCTCCTGTCCCATTCGATGCCTGACACCGCCTACATCCACGCCGTCGGCGTTGCCCCCCGCCTTCGTGGCAACGGGCTGGCCCGTCGCCTTTACCAGGGGTTTTTCGATCTAGTGGCGGCCGAGCATCGCACGACGGTCAAGGCGATCACCTCCCCGCAGAACCGCGGTTCCATCGCCTTCCACACCGCGATGGGTTTCACGCTCACCGGGCCCGTCGCCGACTACGACGGGCCCACGGTCGACCGCATCGTCTTTCGGCTCCAACTCTCCCCTGCGACAGGATGACGCAGTGAACGCTTCGTGCGCCCCTGCACAGTCCGGCAGGCGATCAGCGGACGAGGCGCCACCCGAGGGCGGCGTCTCCCGAGGAAGGGGATGCCGTCAAGCGAACCATTGATCCGGCAAGGCGGGTATCAGGGCATGGAGTGATTCCGAGGTACGTCCGCGCAAGGTGAGGTCGGCGGCGGTTCCCGGACATCGTCTCGCCCACGGATCGTTCTGCCACTCCTCCTCTGTCATGACCATGGTGTGTTCGAGATGCACCAAGACGTCAGGTGCCAGGAACCAGCGATCGGGAGGCGGTGATGCTGCCGTACGAGAGGCCGGACGCCGGCGAACACGCAGTTCGGTTGCGGACTGGCCAACTATACTGAGTATTATACCCGGTATATTCCTATCGAGGTGGCTGCCCATGAGCGTGCGACACGCCTTGCTGGCCCTGCTCAGCGAGGGCCCGAAGTACGGACTGCAACTGCGCCAGGAGTTCGAGGCTCGTACCGGGGAGGTCTGGCCGCTCAACGTGGGCCAGGTCTACACCACGGTGCAGCGGCTGGAGCGCGACGGCCTCGTGGTCTCCGACGACGCCGAGGAGCCGGGCTCGCAGAAGAGCTACCGGATCACCGAGGCGGGCGGCGAGGAACTGCGGGCCTGGCTCGCCACCCCGCCCGCGGCGGACGTGCCACCGCGCGACGAGCTGGTCATCAAGGTGCTGGTCGCGCTGCGTGTGCCGGGGGTGCGGGTGACCGCGATCCTGCAAGCGCACCGCAAGCACCTGATCGAGACGATGTCCCGTTATGCCCGGCTCAAGGAGGAGGCGGGGCCGGATGACGTCGGCCTGTTGCTGGTGGCCGACGCAGAGTTGTTCCGGCTGGAGGCGACCGTGCGCTGGTTGGACGCCGCCGATGCCCGGCTCAGGCACCTGCAGCCCGCGGAAGGCGCTGCGGCCGAGCGTACGGCGGAGGCGGCCCGATGAGCCCCGTCCTGGAACTGCGCGAGATCACCAAGGTGTACGGGTCGGGACCGGCCGAGGTACACGCCCTGACCGGGGTGAACCTGTCCGTACGGGCGGGCGAGATGGTCGCCGTCATGGGCCCGTCCGGCTCCGGAAAGTCCACGCTGCTCACCATCGCGGGCAGCCTGGAGCGGCCGACCAGCGGCGAGGTGCTGGTCGAGGGCGTCCCGCTCGCCGGGATGTCGCGGGCCGAGCAGGCCCGGATGCGCCGCCGCCACGTCGGTTACGTCTTCCAGGACTTCAACCTGCTGCCCGGCCTGACCGCCGCGGAGAACATCGCGCTGCCGCTGGAGCTGGACGGTGTGAAGGCCCGAAAAGCCGCTGAGGCCGCCCGGCGGGCGCTGGAGCAGGTGGGGCTGGCCGAGCAGGCGACCCGCTTCCCCGACGAGCTGTCCGGTGGGCAGCGGCAAAGGGTGGCGATCGCCCGGGCGCTGGTCGGGGAGCGGCGGCTGCTGCTGGCCGACGAGCCGAGCGGCGCCCTGGACACCCGTACCGGCGAAGCGGTCATCCGGCTGCTGCGTACCTTCTGCAAGAAGGGCGCCACCGCCGTCCTCGCCACCCACGACGCCCAGCTCGCCGCGTGGGCGGACCGGGTGGTGTTCGTCCGCGACGGGGTGGCCATCGACCAGACCGCGCCGCCGGCCGGACCCGAGTCCCTGCTGGCCGAGCCGTGAGCGCCCTCGCCCCGCCCCGGCCGGAGGCCGGGCGTCCCGGACTGCCCGCACGCCGCGCCCTGGTCCGCTGGTCGTGGCGGCTGCTGCGCCGCGAGTGGCACTCCCAGGCCGTGGTCACCGTGCTGCTCGTCGTGACCATGATCGCGGCGGTCTGCGGCGCCGCGACGATCGACAATCTGCCGCCTCCCGCCGATCCCAGGCTCGGCACGGCCGACACCGTCATGACGCTGAACGGGAAGGACCCGCAGGCGGTCGCGTCCGACCTGGCGAAGATCCGTGCCAGCCCCAAGAAGGCGGAAGTGATCGGGCACAGCTCCGAGAAGGCGCCCGGCATCGCCACACCCGTGGACTACCGGTCGCAGCGGCTCAACGGCCCGTTCGCCGGGGCCCTTCTGGCCATCCGCAAGGGCCGCTATCCCGCTCGTGCAGGGGAGGCCGCCGTCACCGACGGTGTGGCACAGCTGCTCGGGCTGCGGCTCGGCGGAACGATCTCGCTGGACGGCCACGCCCGTACCATCGTCGGCATCGCGGAGAACCCGAGCTTCCTGGACGACCAGTTCGTGCTCGTCGATCCGGCCTCGACTCAGCCGCAGTCGTTGTCGGTCCTGACGAAGGGCCAGACAGGGCCGGGCGACCTGGGCCTGACCACCGCCGACCCGATGGTCAGTGGCGTTGGCGACGACAATGACGCGGTCGTGCTGGCCACGCTGGTGCTGGGCGGCGCGACGATCCTGCTGCTGCTCGTCGCGTTCGTGGCCTCCGCCGCGTTCGCGGTGCTGGCCCACCGCAGGCTCCGCCAGCTCGGCATGCTCGCCGCGATCGGCGCGACCGACCGGCAGGTGCGGCTGGTCATGACCGCCACCGGCCTGCTGACCGGAGTCCTCGCCGCCGTCCTCGGCACGATCGGCGGGCTGGCCCTGTGGCCGCTCGTCGCACCCCGGATGGAGAGCACGGTCGGCCATCGGATCGCTCTGTCGCACGTGCCGTGGACGCTGATCGGCGTGCTTCTCGTGCTGGCGACCGTGACCTCGACCGGGGCGGCGTGGTGGCCGGCCCGATCCGTGAGCAGGGTGCCGGTGACGCTGGCGCTGGCCGAACGGCCGCCGGTCCGGCCGTCGGCTCGCCGGTCCGCGCTGCTGGCCGCGGCGCTGTTCACCGCCGGGGTCGGGGTGCTGGCCTGGGCCGGGAAGACCCATCCGTGGCCGGCCGCCGGGGCCACCCTGCTCACCGCGCTGGCCATCCTGTTCGCCGCCCCGGGCGCGGTCCGGGGGCTGGCGATGGCCGGAGCGCGGGCACCGATCGCGGTACGGCTGGCGCTGCGCGACCTGGCCCGGCACCAGGCCCGGTCCGGTGCGGCGGTGGCGGCCATCAGCCTGGCCCTCGGCCTCCCGGCCGTACTGGTCATCGTCCTCACCGGACTCCAGTCGACGCCCAAGACCGGCAACCTCGGCGACCGGCAGATGATGGTGCAGCTCAGCGGAGAAGACGAGGACAACCAGGTCCAGACCCACACGTCCGCCGAACTGGCCGCCCTTGCCGACCACGTGAACCAGCTGGTGCCGGGTGCGACCGTCATCCCGCTGGACAAGGCCGTATCGTCCGAGATGCCGCAACACGCCGGACCGGACGGTGCCCAATCGCGGATGACCGTCTCGGTCGGGGTCCCGATCAACGCCGAGGCGAGCAGGGACGTGTCCACCTACGTCGCCTCGCCGCACCTGTATCGGCTGCTGGGCGTCGATCCGGCCCGGATCGGCCCGGCCACCGACATCGTCACCACCCGGCCGGGCCGCCTGGTCATCCCCCCCGATTCGCAGGACCCCGACATCAGCCGGATCCACGGTCCGGCCTATACCTCGATGCCCACCACGCTCATCACCGCGGCCGCGCTCACCCGGCACGGCTGGACCACGATCAGGGCCGGCTGGTTCGTCCAGTCGGACCGGCCGCTCACCCAGGCGCAGAAGTCCGCCGCGCGGAGCTTCGCGGTGAGCAACGGGCTGACCGTCGAGACCCGGGACCACCAGGCCGCCGTCACCAACACCAGGCTGTGCTGCGTGACCGTCGGCTTCCTGTTCGCGCTCGGCATCCTGGCCATGACCGTCGGGCTGATCCGCAGCGAGGCGGCCGCCGACCTGCGCACGCTCACCGCGACCGGCGCCACCCGCACGATCCGGCGCGCCCTCGCGGCCACCACCGCCGGAGCACTGGCGCTGCTCGGCGTCATCCTCGGGGTCGGCGGCGCGTGCCTGGCCATGTTCGCGATCTACCGGCACGACCTGTCGGTGTTCGGCCGGGTGCCGCCGGGCTACCCGCTGACCATCGTGCTCGCCCTCCCCCTCGTCGCCGTCGTCGCGGGCTGGCTGCTGGCCGGCCGCGAACCGTCGGCCATCGCCCGGCGACAGGAGGCATAGGTTTTGATCACATACCGCCGGGCCTGTCCACGCGGAACGGATAACGCGGGTGATTTCAGTCTTGAGCCGCTGTTGCGGATAGCCCGGGGGCCCAGGCCGAACGTAACTTGGCGGCGTAGTAGGCGGTGCTTTCCTACCGGGCACAGGCGTCGACCTGCCCCTGGCACGCCCTCGCCGCTTCGGCCCACTCCTGTCGGCGTACAGAGAGATGTGCACAGGTGAGCACGGACAGTCATGTAGAGGTGAGTTCGGGGTGCATCATGATCCCGTGAGCATCCTCAACAGGGTGGGCCGCACCGCGAACCCGTTCGGAGATCTCCTGCATGCTCTGGATGCCGCCGGCAGCTCGTGGGACCTCGTCATTCCCTAACCCCTGCCTGCCGCGTCGCCGAGCACGACAGGGCGGTCGCAGGAGACCGCGGCGGCAGCGGACGCCTGGTTACGCTCCCGCGCTTCATTTGGGACCCGGATTGGGAGCCGCCAGTGGCCTGAGGGCCACGGGCGGACCGGCACTCGTTACCGCATTGGTGCAGGTTGTCGTCGCCACGTCGAACACCGAGGACGAAACGCTCAGCCGTGCCGACCAGCCCGAGTGATGAGTTGTCGCGCTCGCAGCCGTCACACCTGCGACGGGACACGACGAGGCGGAAGGATGACGTGATGAGTGCGGCTACGAGGCTGGAGGAACTGGGCGTGAGCGGGCTGGGCGAGGTCGACGAGCCGGCGTTCTCGGGGTTGGCGGAGCGGCACCGGCGGGAGCTGCACGTGCACTGCTACCGGATGCTGGGGTCGTTCGAGGACGCCGAGGACACCGTGCAGGAGACGTTCCTGCGTGCCTGGCGGCGGCGGGAGACCTTCGAGGGACGGTCGACGTTCCGGGCCTGGCTGTACCGAATCGCGACCAACGCCTGCCTGGACCTGCTCGCCAAGCGCCGCCCCGAGCCCGCGACCGGCGGCGAGGTGCCGTGGCTCCAGCCCTACCCGGACCGGCTGCTGGACGAGCTGCCCGCGGGCGACGCCGACGAGCCGGAGACCGTCGCCGTCGCGCGGGAGACGATCGAGCTGGCGTATCTGGTCGCGGTCCAGCACCTCGCGCCGCGCCCGCGGGCCGTGCTGATCCTGCGGGACGTGCTCGGCTGGCCGGCGAAGGACGTCGCGGAGCTCCTCGGGGACTCGGTCAACTCCGTGAACAGCGCGCTGCAGCGGGCCCGCGCCGGCATGCGCGAGCACCTGCCCGCCGAGCGGCAGGACTGGACCGGCGGCGAGGACGACGCCGGGACGCGCGAGCTGGTGCGCCGCTTCACCGACGCCAGTGTGGCCACGGACGTCGAGCGGCTCGCCGCACTGCTGCGCGACGACGTCCGCTGCTCGATGCCGCCCACGCCGGGCCTGCACGTCGGCCGAGACGCGGTGGTGAACGACTGGGTCGAGGACGGCTTCGAACGATTGACGGGCCTGCGCGCCGTCCGGACCTCCGTGAACCGGCAGCCCGCCATCGCCTTCTACCTCTGGCGTGAGCGGGAGGCCGCGTACCTGCCGCTGACGATCGACGTCCTGCGCGTCACCGGCGGGGCGATCACCGAGATCGTCATCTTCCACGACGACCAGTTCCCGCGGCTCGGGCTGCCGGAGCGACTGCCGGCGGACGGCACGGAGTAGTCCCGGTGCGGACGCTCGTGCTGCGCGGTGGTGAGCGTGTCGCGGTGGTCCCGGCGGAGTGGTTCGACGCGTTCGGCGTCGTCACCCGCGGGCGGGTGCAGCTTGAGTTGCGCGACGGCGAGCCCGGGCCGGTCCTCGGACGCGACGCCGGGTTCTGGCTCCGCGGCACCGGCGTCCGCGCCCTGCGCAACCCCGGCCGTCGCAAGGCGACGGTGCGCATCGTCACCCCCAGGACCGTCACATGCCGGTCAACACAACCGAATGATGGAGGACGAGATGAGCAGCATGAATGACACCGGGGTCGTCGCAGGTCCGGCGTCGGGCCGGCCCGGCCACACCCACCGGCTCCGCAGGCTGGCCGGGACCGGCTTCATCGCCACGCTCGCGGCGATGGCTGCCACCACACTCGCCGCGGCGCTCGCCCAGGCCGTCGGCGTCGACTTCGAGATCCCCGATGGCGGCGAGTCGATCCCGTTGCCCGGGTTCGCCGTGGTGACCGGGTTCTTCTCGGTCGTGGGCATCGCCATCGCCGCGGCTCTCCTTCGTTGGAGCGCTCGCCCCGCCGCGCGATTCGTGTGGACGGCGGTGTCGCTGACCGCGATCTCGTTGATCCCGCCCCTCATCGCCGGGGCGAACACCGCCACCACCACCGCTCTCCTCGGGCTGCACCTCGTCCCCGCGATGGTGGTGATCCCCACCCTGGCGCGGAGCCTCCGGTGAAAGGATCATCGGATGCTGATCGATCCACACCTGCTCGCCGTGTTCACGGTGACCACCATCGTCGCTCTGGTCACCCCGGGGCCCGACATGCTGTTCGTGCTCGGGTGCGGCGTGCGGGGCGGCGCCCGCGCCGGGCTGCTCGCCACGGTCGGCGTGATCACGGGTGACGCGTTGTACATCGTCGCGGCCGCCGCCGGGCTCGCCATGCTGCTGACGGCGTTCCCGGTCGTGTTCACGGTGGTACGGATCGCGGGCGCCGCGTACCTGATCTACCTCGGCGTCCAGATGATCCGCCACCGCAACAACGGTCAGGCCGACGATACGGCCGTCGGCGGAATGCCGGGCCGGCGCGCCTTCCTGAACGGTGTGGTGTCCTCCATGGCCAACCCGCAGACGTTCACGTTCATGGCCGCCTTCCTCCCCCAGTTCATCGATCCCACGGCGGGCCCTGTCTGGCTGCAGTTCGCGGTCCTCGGCGGCATCCTGATCGTCCTGGAGTTCCTGGCCGACGGGACGGTCGGCGTCCTGGCCGGGCGGATCGGCGGCTGGCTGCGCGGACGCCAGGCGGTGCGCCGCCGGATCGACGCCGCGACCGGGAGCGTGTTCATCGGCCTGGGCGTCACCCTGGCGGCCGAACGCTGACCGGCGCGCGATTTCTTGGGCTTGTTCATGGTGTTCTGAACGCGAGGGCCTTCGGTCCGTCCGTCCCGACCACCCACACCGTGTTCGTTCCGGGGACGGCGGTGATGGCCTGGAGGAACGTCCCGTAGGGGCCGAACTCCACCGCCGTCCAGGCGCCGTCCTCGTACTTGTGGAGGGTCTCGCCGCCATCCGTCACCCAGACCGTGCCCGCCGCGTTGACGGCGATGTCTTCGAGGAAGCCGCGGGGGTGGTCGTCCGGGAAGGGGAACTCGGTCCAGCCGGTGCCGTCCCAGTGGACGGCGACCGTTGCGGTCGTGGCCCAGACATCGTCCTCCGCCACCGGGACGACCCGGCTGAGCCCGCCGAGACCCGGGGGCGTCGGGACGCTCTTCCAGGACGTCCCGTCGAAGCGGGCCACGCCCAGGGGGTCGGAGGTCCCGTTCCCGACCGCCCACAGGCCGGATCCGTCCGGCGTGGACCGCAGGTCATCGATCCTTCGCATCCCGTCGGGGAGGTCGACCTCGGTCCAGGTGCCGCCGGTGCGCCGGAACATCCGGAACACCTGCGGTCCGTCGGTGTACCCGGCGATCCAGGTCCCCGCCTGCCCCGTGCCGACCGCCTCGAGCTGGAAGCCGGGCGGCAGGTCGACCTTCTGGAAGGCGGTCCCGCCGAACCGCGCCAGGGAGTCCTGCCACGGCCCGATCCCGATCGCGGCGACCCACGTCTCGCCCGCCGCCGAGGCGATGCGGTTGATCGGCCCTTCCCCCGTCCAGCCGTTGATGGGGTACTCGGTCCAGGACGTCCCCGTCCAGCGCCGGACGACCGCGTTCCCCCGGCTCTGGGCGACGCAGCCGTAGATGACCACCGGTACGCAGAAGGCCCCCTGGTGCCCGCCGACCCACACACCGCCCGCGCCGTCCGGGGTCACATCGCTCAGCCCCGCCTCCGGCCACAGGAAGGGCAGCGGCACGGCGTTCCACCCGGTGTCGGCGGCACGCGCGGTCTCGGGGACTCCGGCCACCGCCACGGAGGCCGCCAACGCCAGGCACATGAGAGCACGCTTCATGAAGGCACTATGACCGCACCCGGTCGACAATGCCAGTCATCACTGGCATCTTTTTGGCGGACGGCCACGAACGGCCGGACGCAGGCCGGGATGAGTAGTGCAGTCGTTCGGGTTGAGTACCTGAGCCGATCATCTGCCGGCCAGCGGACGGTTGGCTGGCACACATGGACGCGCCCCACCCCGACCGGCCCTGCTGGGCCTTCCACGCCGTGATCGGTCTCCTGGCGCCGCTCGTCCTGGCCATCGCGCTGTTCGCCATCGGGCCCGACCGGATCACGGTGCACAGGCACGCGGACTGGACGCCCATCTTCTTCGCGCCGGCGGCGCTGGCGTTCCTGGCCGCCACCGCCGCTGCGGTCCGCGGCGGCCTGACGTGGGCGCGCGGCGGCCACGGGCATTGGAGCTTGTGACGGTCGGCATCGTCGGCCTGCTTCTCTCCGTCGCGCTGCTGGTGTTCGCGGTGTTCTGCATCCTGATGGCAGGCATCGATGTCGAGGACGGCGGCTGGGCCTAGATCCGTCCTCCGTCCTCGTCCTTGACCTCCAGCGCTTCCCGCGCGAGGCCGATGAACGCGACGTAGGCCTCCCGGAAATCCCGGTAGGCGGCGTCGTACGCGTCCCGCGGCTCGGGACTGCCGTCACCGATGAGCGCCTTGAGTCGCGCCTGCACTCGCCGCGCCATATCGCGCACCTGGTCCGCCGCGGCGGAGACCTCGGCGGGACCGTCGAGCCGGACCTCGTGCATCGCCCAGTTCATGTCCCCGATGGCCGGGCCGATGCGCTCGTACATCTGCGACAGGAGCCGGTCCTTGGTCTCCCGGTCGTGCGCCGCGTCGACGCCGTCGATCTGCCACGTGATCGCGCTGAACGCGTGCGCGCGGCTCATCATCTCCCGATAGGTCGACCGGCGTCGCTCGTGCTGCTCGCGCAGAACCTGTGCCCGTGTGGTCGTCCGAGCCTGGGCCAGCGCCGCGCGCAACGTCGCCCGCGACGTGACGTAGCTGGCTCCGAGTGCGGTCAGCGCCGTGAGGAGGCCGACCCACAGTCCACTGTTCGCCATGGACGAAGAGTCTGTCAGCGGGAGGGCCATCGAGACAGCCCCGCGAGTCGATCGACAACCGTGCCCCGGGATGCTTTCCCGGCACTCCGCGACCACGTGATCCATTGCGCGGAGGCACGGAACCGAATACCGTTCTAATGAGTTGGCGCCGTCCACCGCGAAGGGACCCGATGACGTCCACGCCGCTCGTTCCCGCCGGACCCCAGCTCGGTGACCTGGAGTTCTGGAAGCGTCCCCAGGCCGAACGCGACGCGGCGTTCCGGCGGCTCCGCCAGGCCGGACGGCCGGTGTTCTGCGACGAGCCGCCGATGGCGTTCATCCCGAAGGGCCGTGGCTTCTACGCCCTCGTCCGGCACGCCGACGTCGCCGAGGCCAGCCACCACCCGGAGATCTTCAGCAGCGAGCCGAACACCACGTCGATCGCCGACATGCCGGGCCGGATGGGCCGGTACTTCGGCTCGCTCATCAACATGGACGATCCCCGCCACGCCCGGCTCCGCCGCATCGTCTCCCGCGCCTTCACCCCGAAGATGCTGAGCGCGACCATGCAGGACATCGAGACCCAGTCCGCGCAGATCGTGGACGAGCTGGCCGCCCGCGGCGGCGGGGACTTCGTCACCGACGTCGCCGCGCGCCTGCCCGTCCAGATCATCTGCGACATGATGGGCGTCCCCGCCGAGCAGCGCGCGTTCGTCGTCCGCCGCGCCAACCTGATCCTCAGCGGCTTCGATGCCGAATACCTCGGCATCGACCTCGACGGCCTGGAACGCAAGCCGTTCCTCAAGCGCTTCCTCGTCGGCGGCAACGTCGCCGTCCGCTACCTGCGCGCCGGCCGGGCACTGCACTCCCTCGCGATGAACCTCGCCAAGGAGCGGCGCGCGAACCCCCAGGACGACCTGACCACCCGCTTGGTCAACGCCAACGTGGACGGCGAGCACCTCACCGATCAGGAGCTCGGCTCGTTCTTCATCCTTCTCCTGGTCGCCGGCAGCGAGACGACGCGCAACGCCCTGGCGCACGGCCTGCACCTCTTCACCACCCACCCCGACCAGCGCGCGCTCCTCCTGGAGGACTTCGACGCCCGCATCGGCGGCGCCGTGGAGGAGATCGTCCGCTACGCCACCCCCGTCATCGCGTTCCGCCGCACCCTCACCCGCGACCACGAGATGAACGGCGTGCAGCTCCACAAGGGCGACAAGGTCGTCCTCTACTACAACTCCGCCAACCGCGACGAGGACGTCTTCACCGACCCGGACACCTTCGACATCACCCGCTCTCCCAACCCCCATCTCGGGTTCGGCGGGCCGGGCCCGCACTTCTGCCTGGGCGCGCACCTGGCCCGCCGCGAGATCAGCGTGATGTTCCGCGAGCTCTACACCCGGCTGCCCGCCCTGCGCTCCACGGCCGAACCCGACCGCCTGCTCTCCACCCTCATCAACGGCATCAAGCATCTCCCCTGCGAGACCTGACCGGACCGCGGTTGACCGGCTGGGAGTCGTCGCGATGGCGGAGCGTCGCGGGTCGCTCGGAGATGGATAATCCGTTGGCATCGCGGGCAAATTCTTGACCAAGTTCGGGGTTAACGCGGGGGTGCGCCTCGGCCCTCGATCATCGACGTGATCCGGCTTCCCCAGGGCCAGGGGCGGGTGGCGGCGCACCGGATCGGCTCATTGATCGTCGGCTCGTGTGCTCGATTCACGCCGGGTAAGCGTCCTACTAACGGGCAGGGACTCGCGACGGGGGACGGGAGGCACCGTTCATGACTTTCGAGCCGGAGCCGCGTGTAGGCGTTGTAGTACCCATTTACAACGTCGAGCCGTATCTGGAGGAATGCTTGGCCTCGATCGCCCGGCAGTCGGTCCGCGAATTGGACGTCGTACTGGTCGACGACGGATCCACGGACGAGAGCGCGAAGATTGCCCGTGCCTTCGCCGACCGCGATCCCCGATTCCGGTTGATCCGGCAGTCCAACGGCGGGCTCGGCCACGCTCGCAATGTGGGGGCGGCGAACGTGCGCGGGCGTTTCCTGGCGTTCGTCGACAGCGACGATCTCCTGCCCGACCACGCGCTGGAGCTTCTCGTCGGAACCCTGGAGCGGACGGGGTCGGACATCGTCTCGGGCAACGTCCAGCTGCTGACCGACGAGGGGCTCGTCCAGTCGCCGATGCACCGCCGGCCCATGGGGACGACGCGGCTGCGCACCCACGTCACCCGCGACCACCTGCTGATGTACGACCGGCTGGTGCCCAACAAGGTCTTCCGCCGCCGGTTCTGGGACGAGCACGCGTTCCGCTTTCCCGAGGGCGTGCTGTACGAGGACATCCCGGTGACCCTGCCGGCGCATTTCCTCGCCTCGTCCGTCGACGTCGTGAGCGAGCCGGTCTACTACTGGCGGCAGCGGATGGGCGGCGCACTGTCGATCACGCAGCGCCGCACCGAGATCGCCGCGGTCACCGACCGTTTCTCCGCGGTGGAGACCGTCAGCCGGTTCCTCGGGTCGCGCCCGGAACCGGAAGTGCGCGCGTGCAAGCGGGAATACGACGAGGTGGCGCTGCGCAGCGACCTGCGGATCTTCCTGAACGTGCTGGCCGAGGCGGACGAGGAGTTCCGGGCCAGATTCGTCGAACTGGCGCGCGGATTTCTCGATCAGGCCGACCGTACGGCTCTGAACGATCTGCCCGCGATGCTGCGGCTGAAGTGGCATCTTGTCGGCCGCGGATTGGTTCCGGAGTTGCTGAAGGTGCTGGAGTACGAGCGCCGCGGCCTGAGGATCCCCGTGACCCGCCGCTTGTGGTTCCATTACGCACGGTATCCGTTCTGGGGGGACCGCCGGCTGCGGATCCCGCGCCGGGTGTTCCGGGTCGGTGAGGAACTTGCCGCCCGCGCGCAACTGCACGACGCGACGTGGCGGGACGGCAGGCTGCACATCACCGGGCACGCGTTCATCGCCAACATCGGGACGCGTTTCCCCTGGTCGTCCGTCAAGGTCGTGGGGGTCCGGGAGACGGGCAGCGGGGCGACCAGGGTCATCCCCGCGTGGACCCGGCGCTGCCCGGACGCCGACGACGGGTCGCGCGACCCGCACCGCACGCACGCGTGGTCGGGGTTCTCCGCCGTGATCGACCCGAAGCGGCTGCGGCGCGGCGGCCGGTACGTCGACGGGACCTGGCTGATCGCGGCCGGCGTGTACGACCGCGGGGTGCTGCGACGCGGGGCGCTCGCGGCGGCGCCCTCCGGCAGCGGCGCCCACCCGCGCTGGCACTACGTCACCGACGACGTCCGTGTGGTGCCGCTGATCACGCGCGGCGGCACGCTGCGGCTCCGGGTGGAGACGGTGCGGGCCCGCCTCACCTGCCACCGGATGATCGACGACTCGGTGGAGATCCGGGGGACGATCCCCGGCGGCGTCCCGGACGGCGCCGCGGTGGCGGTGCGAAGGCGGGCCGGGACTCTGCTGAACCGCTACCCCGTGACGCCCGACGGCCCCGCCGGCGGGTTCCGGGTGCGGATCCCGCTGCACGAGCTGATCGGCGACATGCCCGGAGACGAGGAGGATCCGGCCCGCCGGTCCGGCGCCGAAGCCGACGAGGGGACCGGCTGGCGGCTCGACCTGACCTTCCCGAAGGGCCCGGCGACGACGACCGGCGAGGCGACGACCGGGGAGGCGACGACCGGGGAGGCGACGACCGGGGAGGCGACGGCCGTTGACGGCCCCGGGAATGCGGCCGGTGCGGGGAGCACGGATGCCGCCCTCGCCGGCGGACGGGCGACGCCAGGCGACGCTTTCCGCTCCCCGGACGATCCGGAGCCGGCGAACACGCCCGGAGCGCCGGACGATTTCGCCGCCGAAGAATCCCCGGACGCGGCCGGCGACCCCGCGACCCCCGACGACTCCGCCTCCGCGGACGATCACGCGGTCGACGATTCCGCCGCGACGGACGAGATGGTCCGGATCGTCCTCGACGACGACGTCGCCGAGGAACGGTACGCCTCCGCAGGCGTGGAGTTCCTGGTCTACCGCTCCCGGCACGGCTACGCCGGGCTGAAGGCCCGCTCCCCACGTCCGCTGCTCACCTGCGCGTCCTGGCGGGATGACGGGACGCTGGTCCTCGCCGGCGACTACCCGCCCGGCGCGCCCGACCCTGCCGAGCTGGTGCTGCGCAGCCGTGACCGCAAGGAGGAGCGCGCGTTCCCGCTGTCCCGCGCGGACGGGCGGTTCCGCGCCGAACTCCCGCTGAACCGGCTGCTCTCGCTCGGCGGCCTCCTGCCGCTGGCGTCCGGCAAATGGGACGTGCGGGTCCGGCGGCCCGCGAGCGCGACGCACCCGGCCGGGCGGAGCCTCGCCGTCCCCATGGACCACGCGATGCTGGGCCGGCTCCCGGCGGAGACCACGCTGGACGGCCGGCGCTACGTCTTCCGGGAGCAGGGGTATGACGCCCCGGTGGTCGAAGTCCATTCCGACCTGCGGCCGGACGAGCGCGGCGCCTACCGCCAGGCGCGGACCCGCGCCCGCCACTACCGGGCGCCACGCCGCCTCAAGTCCGTGCGCCCGGCGGTGCTCTACGACAGCTACTCCGGCAAGCAGTACTCCGACAGCCCCCGCGCCATCCACGAGGAACTCGTGCGGCGGGACGCCGACGTGGAGCACCTGTGGGTGGTCCGGGACGCGCAGGTGGAGCTGCCCGAGACGGCACGTCCCGTGCGGCTGTGGGGAGCCGAGTGGTACGAGGCCATGGCCCGGAGCCGCTACGTCATCACCAACGCGCATCTGCCCGAATGGTTCGTCCGCCGTCCCGGCCAGATCGTCGTCCAGACGTGGCACGGCACCCCGCTGAAGCACATCGGGTTCGACATCGCGGACGTGCAGTTCGCCAACGCCCGCTACCTGGAGAAGGTCGCCAAGGAGACGCCCAGCTGGAGTTACCTGGTCTCGCCGAACGCCTTCAGCACGCCGATCCTGCGCCGCGCCTTCCGCTACGAGGGCGAACTCATCGAGACCGGGTATCCCCGCAATGACGTGCTCGCCTCGCCCGACCGCCGCATGCTGGCCGAACGGGTGCGCGAGCGGCTCGGCCTGCCGCCGGGCAAGCGCACCGTCCTGTACGCGCCGACCTGGCGCGACGACAGCTACTACGGCCCCGGGAAGTACCGGCTCGACATGCGGCTGGATCTGGAGCGGGCGGCGGCGGAACTCGGCGACGACCATGTGCTGCTGGTCAGGCGGCACCCCAACGTGGTCGACACCGTCCCGGAGGTCGTGGGCGGCTTCGTCCGGGACGTCTCGGCGTATCCCGACATCGCCGAACTGTTCCTTGTCTCGGACGTCCTCATCACCGACTACTCTTCGCTCATGTTCGACTACGCGAACACCGGCCGTCCGATGCTGTTCTTCACCTACGACCTGGAGCACTACCGTGACGAGCTGCGCGGCTTCTACTTCGACTTCGAGAACGAGGCGCCCGGCCCGCTGCTCGGATCATCCGACGAGGTGATCGAGGCCCTCCGCTCGATCGACGAGGTCGAACGCGCCTACGCCGCGCCCTACGAGCGGTTCACCCGGCGCTTCTGCGAACTCGACGACGGCAAGGCGGCCAGCCGGGTCGCCGACCGCATCCTCCTGCCGGGCTGACGGACCGTCCGGCATGACGCGGTCCGGCACACGATCCAGCATTACGTGGCCCGCCATGACGTGGCCCGGCATGCGCGTGGCGCGCAACCCAGCCGCATTGGCCCTGGTGGTGTGGGTGCTGGCGACCCCCGTGGCGATGCTGCTGCCCGACGTGGCCGACCGGAACCCTTTCACCCCCAGGGGCGCGGTGCTGCCGATCGCCGCCGGCGGCCTGGCGCTGGCCGCCGGACTGGCCGTCGCGTCGGTACCCGCGGCCTGGCGCGGCGCGTCCCGCATCGGCGCGCTGTCCGGGGTGTCCGCGGGGCTGCTGGCCGCGTGGGTGGCGCTCGCCCTGCGGAACAGCCTGCACGGCACCCCCTTCGGCTTCGCGGGTCTGCTCGGGGACGAGGCCCGGATGAGCGCGATGGCGACCCGCTTCGGCGCCACCGCCGTCCCCTCGGACGGCATCGTCGCCGGGACGCCCACCGAGTACCCGCCACTGTTCCCGTGGGTGGTCGGCAGGACGGCGGCGCTCCTGGACGTCCACGCGTGGCGGTTGCTCGGCGACGCGCAGATCCTGACCATTTCCGGGGCCGTGCTCCTGACGTTCCTGCTCTGGACGCGTCTCGTGCCCGCGCCCGCCGCGCTCGCCATCGCCGCCGCCGCGCTGGCGGCGTTCGCCGATCCGCGCAAGGCGCACGAGGTCGTCGCGCTCGCGGTGTTCATCCCGTGGGTTCCGGCGACGTTCGGCCGTCCGCCGCGCGGGCGCCTGCACTGGCTCCCGGCCGGGGTCCTCGGCGGCCTCATCGTGGCCACCTACCTGGGGTTCGTGCTGTGGGGCGCGGCCGGCATCCTCGTCCTGGCCTGGCTGACCTGGCGCGCCTCCGACGACCGCCGCCGCTACCTGTCGTACCTGGTCAAGGTGGTCGTCGTGGCGGCCGTGACCGCGAGCTGGTACGTGCTGCCCTACGGCTGGGCGCTCGTTCGCGAGGGCGGGCAGATGGTGTCCGACCAGTTCCCCGCGCCCGCGATCACCAGCAGTCCGTTCCCGTTCCTGACGGCGTCACCGCTCGGCGTCCTGCAGACGATCGGGCTGCTGGGCATCGTCTGGTACCGCCGCGCCGCCTGGTGGGCCGTCCCGCTGCTGTGCCTGGTCGCCAGCGCCTACCTCTACCGGGCCGTCGGCGCCTTCCGCTACATCATCACGGGGCATACCGGGCTCTTTTACCACACGGACCGCATGATCACGGTGGTGCTCGCGATCGCGGGCGTCCTCACGATCGTCCATGCGGCGCCCGGTCTGGTCCGCCGCCTCGCCACCCGCGAGTCGATCCCGCACGCCGTCACCGCCACCGCCGTCGCCGTGCTGATCGGCTGGTCCGCGTTCACCTACTGGCACGCCTGGACGCCCCCGACCAGCGGCATCGCTTCCGTCGGCGGCACCCGTCGCTACGCCACGCTCGCCCACGCCGAACCGCTCCGGGGCGGCGGCCACACCCGCTACGCCCCGGACAAGCCCGCCGTCCGCTGGTTTCCGGTCACACCGATCGCCCGGACGGTGACCGGAGTCCTCGGCCGGGGCGCCGCACCCCGCACCCTCTCCTACGACGAGCGGCTGTTCGCCTACCTGCCGTGGCCGGGCTACATCGCCGTCGACCGCACCGCCGCGGCCAGCACGACCCACTGGGACGACCGCCACGCCGCCCTGGCCGCCCTCGCGGCCATCCCCGATCCGGCCAGGTTCGCGGCCGCCGCAGGCAAGACCCGGTTCGGCCGCATCGACGTGTTCATCCTGCGCGCCGGCTCGGCCGGGTGGATGTGGCGCGACATCCGGTTCCAACCCGCCCAGTTCGATGCCGCGCACTTCACCGTGCGCACCCTTCCCGGTAACACCGTGGTCGCGATCCGCCGCTGAGCCAGGTATGGACTTTCGCCTCTGACGTGCGGCGGGCTTCCTTCGGACACTGGAAGCAGCCGCGAAGACTGGGAGGAGCCATGAACACCGCAACCGTACGCCGGGCGGCACTGCCGGCGCTGGCCGCCGGAACGTACGCCCTGATCCGGCCCCACTGAGGAGCGGACCGGGTTCGTCGATGGTCAGCGCCCGGAATTGGTGACGCGGATCTTGGATTGGCCATGCGGGAGCTGTTCCCAGTCGTCCATGAACCGGGCCTTGAAACCGTGGCGTTCGGCGAGCCCGGTCAGCGTTTCGGTGCGGTAGTAGAAGTCTTCGCGCAGGACGTGGTGTTCGGTGCCCTCGGTGCGGTCGAAGGTGAAGTCGAAGAAGCCGTCGGGGGCGAGGACGCGGCCGACATTGGCGAGGCATTCGTCGATGACTTCGATGGGCGAATGGCTGAACACGCTGTGCGCGTGCACGACGGTGAAGTGCTGGGCCGGAAGGAAGTGCAGCTTCAGGTCGTCGACGAGGGACAGGTGCGGGAGCTTGTCCTGGAGTTCCTGATGGACGAGGGTGTGCTGCGCGGCGAGCAGGATGTCGGGCGAGATGTCGATACCGTAGTAGTTGCCGGGGTCCAGATAGTCGATGAACCGCCAGCCGGCGCGCAGATTGCCGCAGCCGATCTCCAGCATTCGGTCATCGGGCTTCAACCCGTGCTGGAGCAGGTAGTCGAACTGCATCTGACCGAGTTTCAGCCAGCGTTCCCTGGTCGGGCTGCCGACGGCGGCCTCCGGACTCTTCGCCGCGTCCGATCTCATCACCGCGCGGTAGTAGGCCACATGGCTCCGGTGGGCGGCGCGGAATTTCAGGTCGCGAGCCATCCTGGACAGATAAATCTTGATCTTGTCCGGATTCTGCGCAGCATAGCGCAGCTTGTAGGTCAGGCTCGCACGATTTCTACTGGTCGGCGGCGGTTTCGTCATTGAGTTTCATCCCCCGTGAGCCGTTCGGCATGTGCGATGGGTGCCCTACCCCGGCAGCCGGGCGCCCTACCCCCGGGGCACCCGGCGGGGGCCCGCGTCTGCTACGGCCGAATGGACTGGCTGTTGCGGAAGACGTTCAGCGGATCCCAGCGACGCTTGACCTTCTGGAGGATGGAATAAGCGTCCTTGTAGTAAAGGGTCGGTGATTTCTGGCCCGACTTGTTCCAGGTTTCGTCGTCCAGGTCGACGTCCGGGTAATTGATGTAGCAGCCGTCGGTCAGCGCGTCCTTCGTATGGGGGGCGCCGACCTTGGGGACGCCGCCGGTCGCGGCGAACGTCGCCTGGTAGGTCTTGCGGATCCAGTCCAGGTACTTGGACTCCCGGGGGTCGTTCTTCGTCCAGTAGACCTGGTACTGCATCTTCATGATGGAGTCGCGCTGCCGCGCCGCCGTGTCACGGGGCGGCCTGTTGATCGCGCTGCCGTAGGAGTCGATCTGGATGAGGGACTGCGGGTTGCTGTAGTCGCGGTAAGGCCCGTCCTTGCTGAGGTGGGACCACATCGCGTCGATCTGCTTGGTGTCGAACGGCTTGCGCATGTAGGCGGACTTGTACTTTCCGCACCGGTCCTCGCCGCTGCTGTCGAGGACCTGGGTCGCCGTCAGCCACGGCATGTCCCTCGGGATCTTCAGATGCCCGAGGGACGGACGTTCCCCCATGAAGGTCCGCATCGCGGTCGGCTCGGCGGTCATCCCGCTGTTGATCTGGGCGAGGAACGCGTCCATGGTCGCGACGCCGTCCTCGTCGTCGATGTCGACCTGCGCCGTGAGCCCGATCTGGCCGTTGCTGTGGTGGTTGAGCGCGAGCAGGGCGAACAGCTTGCCGGGCGCTGTGTGCGGGTCCTGGTGGTCGCGGAAGTACGCCCCGAAGGAGTCGAGCAGGGCGGTGAAGTCGCTCTTGGTGAAGCCCTCCCAGTCCCAGGCGATCCCGGCCAGGCGCACCCTGCTCGGCGGCTGTGGAAGGTCCCTGAACCAGAACTTGGTGATGAGCCCGAAGTTGCCGCCGCCGCCTCCGGTGTGCGCCCACCACAGCTCCTGGCGGTCGTGATTCCAGTCGTCGCGCCGCGCCACGACGAGTTCGACGGTGCGGTCCTGCCTGACGACCGCCACCTCGACCGCGTACAGGTAGTCGACGGTGAGCCCGAACTGCCGGGACATCAGGCCGTATCCGCCGCCGGTGATGTGCCCGCCGAGGCCCACGGAATAGCAGGAGCCCCCCGGCAGGGCCCTCCCGCTCATCGGATAGAGGTGACTGTAGGCGTGCCAGTTGCTGGCGCCGGCCTCCACGCAGTAGGCGTCCATATGCGAGTCGAAATACATCCCGCACATCTGGGTGACGTCGAATATCACCCGCACGTCGTCCCCGCACACGAAGTTCTCGTAGCAGTGCCCGCCGGACCGGACGGTGATGCGCGTGCGGTCGGGGTTCCTCGGGGTCTCCCGCACCGCCTCCTCCAGCGCGTCCCTGGCCTCCTCGGACGACCGAACCATCCGGACGTATTCGGGCTGGGCGATCCACCGCTGGTTGAAGCCGCGGCTGAGCGACGGATACCGCTTGTCGTCCGGCCGCACGATCGTCGACGGCTGGGGGAAGCTGGTCATCAGAGCACCCTTCTGAGAGACGCGAACGGCCGCCGCAGGGGTCACGCCGCCCAGGGCGACGGCGCGAGTCCGCACAACCTTCGACTACTCTCAGTTTCCCAGCGTTTACTCTCCGAAAACGGCGAGTAAGGGTCATGTGGCGGCGTACTGATCGTCACCACCCGGGGGACGCCTTATGGCGAGATGACAGGCAGCGGGTCCGGACCGGATGGACGCGGCCTCGAGAGAGCCGACCGTTGCGTCAGGTGCGCAGGTCGGCCGTGTAGTCGGCGAATTTCTCGTCCACCTGCTCAGCGGTCAGGCCGAAGTCTTCGAGCGAGTAGCGGTGGGCCGGCTTGGCGGCGCCGGTGGAGCTCTCATCGTGGAGCCGCGTCATCGCGGTGCGGGCTTCGTCCGTGAACGGCAGGCCGAAGCGGGTGTAGACGGCCTCGACGGTGCCGACCGGGTCGCGGACGAAATCGTCGTAGTGGACGTCCACGAACTGGTCCGGATCGTGGCGCGCCCTTTCCTCACGGAATCGATCGAGGCCGCGGCTCCACAGTTCCAGCTGGTCACGGCCTATCGTCGCGTCCTTGAACACGTCCGACCACCCGGCGGTGGCGTGCGCTGCGAGGCTGCACATGGACGCCATGGCGGTGCGGGGCTCGCGATGGGTCTGGATGATGAGCGCATCGGGGTAGACGTCGAGTAGCGCGTCCAAGGCGAAGAGGTGGCTGGGGTTCTTCAGCACCCAGCGCCGTCCGATGTCGTTCAGGCCGAGGAGCTGCAGATTGCGGCGATGCCTGCGGTAGGCGGGCGTCCAGTCCCGCTCCGCAAGCCAGGACGAATACGTCGGCACGTGCGCGAGGCATTCGAAGGAGATCGACAGCATGCTCTGCCGCAGGAGCTGCCAGCACTCCTCGACGGAGTCCGCCGAGATGTAGTGCACGCCCATGAACTCGGGGTTGTCGATATGGTGCCGCCGATATCCGGCATCGATCGCCTGGAAAACCGGGTCGTCCGCCCATGCGTCGCGCGGCGGGCGCGGCTGCGGCACTTCGGCGAGCCACAGGTCGAGCCCCTGGTGGGCGGGGTCGGCGGTGAGCAGCCGGTGCAGCGCAGTCGTCCCGGTTCTCGGCAGCCCGGTGACGAAGATGGGCCGTTCGACGGGCACCTCCGCGTACTCGGGGTGCCGTTTCCAGGCCGCCTCGGAGAACTGTCGTGCGGTGAGCGCGCCGCGCAGCATCGACCGCTGCGCCTTGTTGCCGAAGGGCGTGAGGCCGGCCTCCTGGACGAGAGATTCAAGGAGGACCGTCAGCCCGTCCAGGTAATCGTCGTCGCCGAAGTCGTCCGTGCCGGTGACCTTGCGGGCGGACGCGTGAAGGTCCTCGACCGTTCCGACGGTGTCACGACCTGCGCTCATCGGTACGCCCTTCCTAGTGGTGCCACTCGCCGGAATTGACGTCCAGGCATTGCCCGGTGACCGCACGGGCCAGCGATGACAGCATGAACACCGCGGCGTCGGCGACCTCATCGGGCTCGGGTAGTTTCCGCAGGTCGGTCGTCGCGGCGTTCTCGTCGTACACCTGCTGCGCCGTGACGCCGCGCTTCTCGGCGAGGTGGTTGAAATACCACTGGAGGTTGTCGGCCCAGATATATCCGGGGGCGATCGTGTTGACCCGGATCCCGCGGGGCCCGAGCTCGGTGGCCAGGTTCTGCGCCATCGCCAGGAGCGCCGCCTTGGCCATCTTGTAGGCGCCGAACGTCCGCCGGGAATGCCGCAGGACCGCCGAGTTGATCATCACCACCGAGCCGCCGCGTTCTTCCAGCGCGGGGACGAACAGCCGGGTCAGGTGCAGTGCCGCGAGCACGTTCGTCTCGAACCCGGCCCGCACCGCGTCCAGGTCGACCTTGGTGAGATCGGTCAGCGGAGGCGTGGCGAAGGCGTTGTTGACCAGGCCGTCCACGCGCCCGAACGCCTCCCGTGCCGCCTCCGCGAGCCGCTCGCAGGCCGCCGCGTCGTTGATGTCGGTCGGGACGGCGACGGCCCGCCGCCCGATGTCCTCGACTTCCTTCGCGACCTCGGCGAGCCGACTCTCGTTGCGGGCGGCGAGCACCACGTCCGCTCCGGCCTTGGCGCACTGGACGGCGAGACCGCGCCCCAGCCCCGGGCCGACGCCGGAAACGACGATGACCCTGCCCTCCAGCAGGCCCGCCATCAGCCGAGCATCCTTTTCGCGACGGCGACCTGGCGGGCGGCGATCTTCTCCGCCCATTCCTGCTTGGTGACTCGCTGGTTCTCGTAGAACGGCAGGACGCGGGGCAGCTCATCGAACTTCACGATCTCGGTGTCCGGCCCGTCCTCGGGCGTGAGGTCACGCGAAAGCCGCTGCCAGCGGAACTGGAGGTAGCCGCGACGATGCCCCGTCCGCTCGATCCAGTTGGCCAACCCGGGATCGCGCTCGCTGACGATGTAGCGGATCTTTCCGTCCTCGTCCACCCGGGCCTGGTCGGCGCTGAGGCTCGTCTGGTGGTTGATGTAGTCGAGCGAGATGTACCACATGCTGCCGAGCTGGAATCCCTGGTAGGGCGCCACTTCCTGGTCGGCGGCCGGGGCGGTGATGACCATGACCTCGTCGTCGTCCAGGTCGTAATGGCCGACGGACGAGAACTGCGTCGCCAGCCCGCCGGGCGTCGGCCGCGGCTCGGTCAACGTGTTGACGGGCAACTTCAGGTAGTGCCATTCGGGGAAGGCCAGGAAAGTGCGGATCCTGGAGACCAGCATCTTGCCCGCCACCTGATAGCGCCGGGCCATCCTCTCGGACGGGACGGAGAGCGGGGACGTCCCCAGCGTGTCCTCCCGATGAATGCGGATCTCACCGGGACGCTCGTACTCCCAGTCGCTGAACACCTCCCGGACGATGAGCATCGCCGCCCCGGCGGGAAGCGTGACGTAGTCCGGTCCCGGGTCCGGCTTGGGCGGACCGAACCGCAACTGGAACGTCCCGTCCTCGGCGATGTCGAGCCGCCGGTCGTCGAACGCGGTGAGACTGTCGGGCGACTGCGTAGGAGAGTAGTCGCCGTTCATGACCTGGAAGCTGAGGTCGGCCGTGCTCCCCCGCCGCCCGGTCACGACGTACTCCGCGTCGTCCCGGATGTAGGCGTGAAAGTACAGCGTGTCCGGGTTGTCGAGCCCCAACTTCGTGTAAGGGCCGGTGGACGACGCGAAGAACGGATAGTCCTGCTGGTAGGCGCCGACCATGTGCAGCGAGGCCTTGATGCTCCCCGCCAGGTAGTCGAGCCCCTCGGCAAGATCCTGGTCGGTCTTCACATGCGGCGCGTTACGGATGATCCGCTCGGCCTCGACGATCGCGTCGGCGAACGAGCGCGTCGCGGCCTCGAAACTGTCGGTCTTTCCTTCGGTTGAGTCGGTGGCCACCGGGCTCTCCTCGGGACGCGGGGGGCGGGAACGCCGTGCTCGTGATCGCGACACTGGGGACCGGACACTAGAACCCGTTCTATACCGGGGTCAATGCTCGGGTCCCGGTCAATGGGAGGTCGTGAACTTCAGGCTGGGGGCGTCGTCCAGCGACACCATGTACTCGTACGTCCGCCGATGCCCGGTCTTCTCGACCAGCCAGCGCCCGTCCTCCCCGCGCCGGTAGACGTCGTGGTAGAACGCGGCGCCGCGGATCAGCAGGCGGTGCTCCGGAATGATGATCGTGTCGTCCAGCGACCACACCCCGGTCGCCCGGTCCCCGTCCACGTCGATCTCCGGGCACCCTGCCGTATGCGCGCTGATCTTCCCGTCGTCCAGGTTCTCCCGCATGTACCGGACGATCGCGTCCCGCCCCTCCAGCCTGAGCGTCCTGCCGAGCACGGGGGTGTCGTACTCGGCGACGGCGTCCTCCGCGAACACCTCGGCGAACTCGTCCCACAACTTCAGGTCGACGCACCGCAGGTACCGGTACTTGAGCCGCCGGATCTCTTCCAGAGCAACCAGGTCCATGCACCCCAGCCTGGCCACTGGAACGCGATAAGACAAGAACAGGTTCTATTCCAGCGCGCTCGCGCTCACAACCCGGCGCCCCCGGTCACGTCGACCACCCGCCCGGTGACCCAGCGGGCATCATCGGAGGCCAGGAAGGACACGACGCCCGCGATGTCCTCGGGCCGCCCGATGCGGCCCAGCGCGGACTGCGACGCCGCCTGAGCCTGCGCCTCCGGATTCCCCCTCAGCCACCCGGCGTTGGTGTCGGTGTCCACGATCCCGGGCGCGACCGAGTTCACGGTGATCCCCCGCGGCCCGAGCTGCTTCGCGAGGTTCAGCGTGAAGGTGTCGAGCGCCCCCTTCGTCGCCCCGTACGCCATGATCTCCGGCAATGCGAGCCTGGCCGCGCCGCTCGAGATGTTGATGACGCGCCCGCCGTCCCTGAGCCGTCCGAGCCCCTGCTGGACGACGAAGAACGGCGCCCGGACGTTCACCGCGAAGAGCCGGTCGAACTCGTCCTCGGTCAGCGACTCCAGATCCGAACTCCGCCCGACGGCCGCGTTGTTCACGATGATGTCGACGCCGGGACGCTCGACTCGGGCATCGAAGGCGTCCCACAGGGCCCGGGCATCGCCATGCTCACCCAGCTCCGCCTGGACGGCGAAGGCCCGGCCGCCGTCCTTGCGAATCCGCTCGACGACCTCCTCCGCCGCCGCGGTCTCCCGCGCGAAGGCCACGGCCACGACGGCCCCGTCCCTGCCGAGCCGCTCGGCGATACCCCGTCCGATGCCCCGGCTGCCTCCCGTGACCAGGGCGACCTTGCCGTCCAACGTTCCCATGACACCTCATTTGTTGAGTGATCGTTCAAGAAACCGTAGCACGACTTCTTGAGCGCTCGCTCTACAATGGGTTCATGGCACGAGGACGTCCCCGCACCTTCGACCGCGACACGGCCCTGGCGGCGGCCACCCGCCTGTTCTGGGAGCGCGGCTACGAGGCGACGTCCGTCGGGGAGCTCACGGAGGCGATGGGCATCAGGCCGGCCAGCCTCTACGCGGCATTCGGCGACAAGAAATCCCTGTTCAAGGAGGCCGTAGCGGCATACGGACGCTCCCCCGAGGGCGCCTTCGTCGCCAGGGCCCTCGCCGAGGAGCCGACAGCCCGCAAGGCGTTCACCCGCATCCTGCACGAGGCCGCCGCGATCTACCCCGACCCGTCCCACCCGGCGGGCTGCCTCGTGATCACCGCCGCCACCAACGTCGCCCTCAAAGACGCCGAGGTGGAGACGCACCTTCGCGACCTGCGCAACACCAACCTCAAAACCTTCGAGGCCCGCCTGCGAACCGCCCGGGCCGACGGCGAAGTCCCCGCCTCCGCCGACCCCGAGGCCCTGGCCCACTACTTCGGCGCGATCATCCAGGGCATGTCCCAGCAGGCCCGCGACGGAGCCTCCCGCAGAACCCTGACCGACGTGGCCGACCAGGCCATGCGCACCTGGCCCGAGCCCGCGGATAGCCCGCGTCAGAGCGCGAAGGAACCGGGATCGGTGTAGTACTTCTTCGAGATCTTCTTCGCGACGGCCCGCGCCGCCGCGTCCGTCCCCGGCGTCGGCACCACACCCCCGGTCGGGTTGGAGAACCAGCACAGAAAGGCGCACCGCTCACGAGTTCCACCCGCGGGCGTCCTGGCGGCGTAGGCGACCTGCGCCTTCATCCACGAAGTATCAATATCCCGGACGCATCCCACCTCGGCAATTCCCCAAGGAATGTTTTTCGAGGCGGCGAACCTCACCGCCGGCCCCCACAGCTCGCGGCCATCCCCGGTGTCGGAGTAGCCGTCCACGCCATAGAGATCGACATAGCCGTCTCCAGGCCACAGCTCCGCGTAGGTACTGCCCCTCTTCGGGGACTGCCCCGACCATGCCTCCACGATCTGCGCCGTGTACACCCGCGGCTTCCCCACGGACTTGACGACCTTGCAGAAGCGCCGGAACGCCGAAAGATACTCCTCCAGCGTGAACTGCCCCTTCCGCATCTTGCCGTCCGGCTCGTGCCAGCAGGTCAGGAACGCCGCATGCGAGTCGGGAATGGACCGCACGAACTCCCGCAGCCTCTTGTCGAGCCCCTTGTCCGAAAGCTGCTGCGGGTCGGGCTTGCACGACCACACCGACACGCGCTTCCCCACATCGATGCCCGCGACCGACTCGGCCCAGCTCTTCGGGATCCCCCTGTCATACGACCGCCGAACCGTGAACGGCCCGGCCGCCGCGTCCAGCTCCGCGAAGTCCTTGCCCTTCAGAGACACACTGCTCGCCCCAACGAGCATCCCGCCCCGCTTCTCCATCGGCCCTCCCGCACCACGGATGTCCTGCCAACAAGGTTCGCAGGACATAAGGGAACGTTCCATGCACAAATCCGTGAGCCCCACAAACCCTCTCGCCAGCAACATCTCCCCTCGTTGACCACGCCCGGCCTTGCGCGTGCGGGATGGTGCACCGGTGTAACGCGCCGCGAGGTAGTACGACCTTGTGACGTGAGCACGCAGCCGGGTGGGGATCTAGATACGGCATCCAGGAGATGGATGGGGGCAAGCTCAACTTGCCTAAAAGGAAGCTCGACCATCCGAACAGGGAAGCAATCGAGCAACGGTACAGCGAGTTCCAGACCGCCGTTTAGATGACCTACGGCTGGACGCCCATGAAGTCGGCTAGGTCGAGCATTCCCTGCGAGGGCATCCTGGGCCTCGCCTCCAGCAATTCACGGGTGATGTCGCGGCCGTACTGCTGGTAGCGCAGCCATGCCGGGTGTTCTGCCCGGATCGTTTGCATGATTTCTGTTGCCTTTTCCGGGTCGCCCGTCTGCGCCTTCGCGCGCGCGATGTCCAGGCGGTGCCGGTCCCATCCGGACGTGTTCCCGGCGCCGACGTCGCGCGGCACGTCCCGTGCCAACTCCAGGGCGCGGTCGGGACGGCCGTCCAGCAACTCGATCTCAGGCCCCATCAACGCCGGGGTGAGAGGCCCGAAGGCCACGTGGCCCGCGAGATCTTCGCATTGTCGGCCGAGGCGGGCGCCAGCCGCCCCGGCAGCGCGAACGTACTCGCGGGCTTCTTCGGAACGATTGTTGCGGGAGGCGGCCGACGCGGCACGCAGTAGCAGGTAGCCCCAGCCCGAGAGGTGGTCCGGTGACGCCTTGCTCATCTTGGGTTCGATCTGCCCCGCGGTGTCGACGCAGAGTCGCTCCACCTCGGTGAAGCGTCCTTGACGCAGCATCGCCCACGCCTGTGAGCTGATGGACGCGGCGGCAAGCGGGATGTCACCGATCTCCACAGCGTCCCGCAACGAGGCGTGCAGCGCGATCAATGCCAGGTCATGCGCGCGAACCTGTATGAGGTACCGACCGGTCAGACCGAGGATGTCCGCGCGAAGCCGCAACGCCTCCCGGTGCTGGTCTCCGGTGTCGTGGACATCGACATGGTGGTGAGCGGAACGCACCAGGGCCGGCATGAAGTGCGCGAGATCGTCGTAAGCAACGGCGTGGTACTTGGCGGCGACCGCGGCGACGGCGCCGCCGAGTCGCGCGAGGTCGGGGTGATCTTCGTCAGCCGTGCCGTAAAGGGGACGCCCGGTCAACCCGACCGGCGGATTGATCGCCGAACGCATGTCGGCGAGCACTACCTCATCGACGGTGGCTTCACTCGGTTCAGGGGGCCCGGCGGAGGCGAACCATACGGTGGTGACTCCGAGTGCGCGGGCGAGGTGGTGGTACGTCTCCATTCGGCAAGTACCACCTTGCTCCAACTTCTTGATGACCGCGAGCGACAAGCTGGCTCGTTCGGCGAGTTCCTCCTGCGTCATCCCGCGTCGGCGTCGTAGTTCCCGGACGCGGTCGCTGATGCTGGCGTCCTGCATAAGCCCTGCCCTTCCCTGAGCGTCTCGACGTCCTCAGCGTAAGTCGGGGGTCGCCGCCAAATCCGTTCAGTGTTCAAACGACTACGCCCCATATCCCTTCCGGCGCAGGCAGCAAAGAACGACTGCGCAGCGTGACTGTGCCGACACTATTACTTTACGTAGCGTCTTCGGCGTCCTAGCAGTCGGGAAGCCGAGATGAGCGTTCACTGTGGAACCCCCTCGTCCATCACCAGTTGAGGTGCTGCGCGCCAGGCACGGGCACATGTGGGACATCTGGCGTGAAGTCCTACCAAGCGGTCGGCACGGTGACTGGCTCGCCCAAACCCTGCCGGGCGCGTCGCCGCACCGGCTGCTGCGCGCGACAACAGTCGAGGAACTGGACGCGTTGCTGTCTGAGGCGGAGGCGTGATCGTGCTGGATCACGCGACCAGCCCAATAGACACCGGGCCCATTGTTCGCGCCGAGATCAATGACCTGGAATGCCGTTTCGGCGTGGTGGCGTGGTTCGGATTCCACACCCGTCGCTGGTGGGCGCTCGTCGAGGGCCGTCTGGTCGAGGCCGCCACTCCAGCCGCTCTCGCAGATGCGGTCATGGCGATGCGTAGCCCTGCCGTCCGACCCTGTCATGACGCTCGTCCCAGCGGTGATCTGTCGGGGCCCCGGCACAGGCGGCCAGCCGGTCAGCAACGCACGCGCCGCCGCGCGCGGTCGCTGCGCCGAGGCGGCCGAGGCTCCGCGTGGGCGGACGCGGCCGGAGCCATGACGGGCACGGAAGGCGGAGTGCGTTGAGCGGCCACACAGAGGACGAAGAGACGATCGTCCAAGTGGGTGACCTGGAGTTGCTTGTTCGGGGGGCGGATATGCAGGCGCCTGGAGCCGCGCGGCGATTCATCGGTGAGTGGTTCCAGGACCGGGGCATCGCTGACGCCTACATCGCGCAGCTCATCGTGTCCGAGCTGGTCACGAACGCGCTCCTGCACGGGCAGGCGCCGATCGTCGTCCGGGTGGTGGTGGACGAGTCAGACGGGCTGCCCGTCCTCGAAGTCGCGGACGGCGGCGACGGGCTCCCCCGCGTCCAGCCGGAAAGCGACACCGCGATCAACGGGCGCGGGCTCCGCATGGTCTCCGCGCTCGCGGCGGAATGGGGCACGCGCCCACTCGTCGAAGGAGGGAAGGTCACGTGGGCCAAGTGCGCGCTCTGAGCGTCCGGGCCGAACGTCAGGTGCTCCGCCTGCGGACCAGGTTGGGCAGGCGGACCATTACGCGCCACCTGGACGCGCTCGCGGTCGCGCTCCAGGTGAAGGGGTGGCGCTTCACCAAGCTCTACCGCCCCGAGGAGTTCCCGACACCACTTCCCATGCTGTGGGTGCACGCGGGTATCGCGAAGGAGATCGGCGTCGTCGTATCCGTCCGGGCCACGGCGGGCGGAACCTGGGGCTACTACGAGGCTCTTCGCGGGCGCCAGGGTTACCTCTGCCCTTGCGGGGACGCCAAGTCGGCCGCCGAGCATATCGACCTGTTCCTCAAACACCAGATGTTCCCCGGCACCTGGTAGCTCTCGGAAGCGGGTCGAGGGTTGCTCTTATTGTCGGTGGCTCTGCCTACAGTGGGCGCGTGGCTGAGGACCGGGTTGCTTGGGACGAGCTCTTGACGGCGGGCTTCCTGCACGGTGTGCGGGAGGCTCACCGCGATGCGACGCTTGCCCTGTTCGGCGGGTTGAGCCGTACGGCGGGGTTCAAGGAGCGGACGTACGGCGTCGGCGCGTTCGAAACGCTCGCGAGCCACCTCGACCGCGTCTTCGGCCAGGGCGAGCTGGCGAAGCAGGTCGTCCGGGACGACCTGAACGGCTCGCCCGGATGGCGGCACGGCCCCTACCGCGTCCTGCTCAAGCGGCACGAGTTCGGCAACGTCCGCGGGATCCGTTGGGATCGGGACAGCCCCACCAAGCAGGCCGTGGCGCGACAGGGGTACGTCGAAGACCCGCAACTGGCGCTGCCGCTCGGCCTTGAGGCGCACGACACGCCCGGCATCGTGACCTTGGTACTCGCGCACAGCGCCAGCGAGGAGCCCCTCGAAATGGAGCTCTTCCTGGGCCGCCCCAGGTGGAACGCCGACGGCGGGACGGCCTGGCACTGGGTGAAGCAGCTCGACGACACCATCGGGCCCGATCCACGCCGTAAGCTCGTCGAGCGGACGATGCCGCTCTGGGACGATCAGGAAGACGTCCCCATGCGGCTCCGCGGGGAGACGAAGACGGCCTAGCAAAGGGTGGCGCAGGGTGCTGTTCGACTGCGAGCGGCTGACGCTGGCCCGGCGGCTCAGAGGGTTGCGCAAGAACCAGCTCGCGGACGCCGTCGGGACGACGCCGAAAGCCATCGGACGGTACGAGGCGGGCGTTCACCGGCCCGACGACCTGACGCTGAAACGGCTCGCCATCGCGCTCGGCGTTCCGGTCGAGTTCTTCCGGAGTGGACGCAGCCCCGTTTCCATGGACGGCGCTCATTTCCGGTCGCTCAGGTCTACCAGCCAGATCGAGCGGGACCAGGCGCTCGCCTACGGACGCATTGCCACCGACGTCGTCGCAGCCCTGGAAGACCTCGTCGACTTTCCCGAAGTCGACCTGCCCGAATACCCGGTGTCGCCGGACGAGATCGCCGGCCCCGGCCCCGTCGAGGCCGCCCGGCTGGCCAGGAAGGCCCTGCTCGACCAGGTCGGCCCGGTACCGCACGTCGTCCGGCTGCTCGAAACGCACGGCGTGATCGTCCTCGTACTGCCGCAGGCCGCGGAGCGCGTGGACGCGTTCAGCGTGGGCGTCCACCCTCGGCCGATGGTCTTCTTCAACCCGGCCAAAGGCGACTACTGGCGTAATCGATTCGACGCGGCCCACGAACTTGGCCACCTCGTCATGCACGCCGACGCCGAACCCGGTGAAAAGGTCGTCGAGGACCAGGCGCACAGGTTCGCGGCCGAATTCCTCATGCCCGAGCAGGACATCGCCAGCGAATTGCCCGGCACCGCCGACTGGGACCGCCTCGGCGAGCTGAAGGCGACCTGGGGTGTCAGCATGGCGGCGCTCCTCTACCGGGCCCGGACCCTCGGAATCATGAAGGAGACCGCGTACCGGAACGCGATGAGCGCGATGAGCTCGCGCGGCTGGCGGCGGCACGAGCCGGGGGCGCCGCGGCCGCTGGAGCAGCCCACGATGCTGACCCGGGCGATCGAGATCGTCGGCCAGGCCGGTACCGGCCGCGACCGGGTCGCCGAACTGGCACGGGTCCCGCGGACCGATCTGGATCTGCTGGTGCCACCGCGGTGATCCCGCAATTGGAACGGTCCTAAATCCTTTACCGGACGACGGGCGAGTTACATATCTATGTCCGAAGGTTTCCTGCGCGTCCGCCATTGCCTGTGAGACCCTCCCATGGTTGTCGGAGCGTACGGACGCTGGAGATCTGGTGCTGGACAATCGGCAGGCGAGTCCGACCGCGCTGCGCATGCAGATCGGGGCGCGACTCCGGCGGATGCGGGAGGAAAAAGGGATCGGGCAGTCGGAGGCGGGGGACGCGATCCGCTCGTCGGCGTCCAAGATGAGCCGGCTCGAACTGGGACGGCACAGCTTCAAGCTCCGAGACGTCCTTGACCTGCTCGACCTCTACGGCGTCCGCGACGAGGACGAGCGCGCCAGCTTCATCGACCTCGTCAGGGAGGCGAAGAAGCCCGGCTGGTGGCAGAGCTACGGCGACGCGATACCCCACTGGTTCGAGCAGTATCTGGGGCTGGAGCAGTCGGCGACGACGATCCGCAGTTACGAGGTGCAGTACGTCCCGGGCCTGCTGCAGACGCGCGACTACGCGCGGGCCGTCATCGGGCTCGAACACCATGACGCCGCACACGAGGGGCTCGAACGGCGGCTCACCGTCCGGATGACCAGGCAGCAGATCCTGCACCGGCCGGTCGGCGCGGCGACGCTGTGGACGGTGATCGACGAGGCGGCGCTGCGCCGGCCGTTCGGCGGGCCGGTCACCATGCGCGCCCAGATCGAGCACCTCATCGAGGTCTCGGAGAGCATGCCCAACGTGCGGCTGCAGGTCCTGCCGTTCTCCGCGGGCGGGCACCTGGCCCTCGGCGGCCCGATCACGATCGTCCGGTTCGCCGAACACGCCCTGGACGACATGGTCTACCTGGAACATCTGACCGGGGCCCGCTACCCCGAGGGGGACGAGGCCGCCCGCTACCAGAAGATCATGGACCTCCTCGCCATCCGCGCCTCCCGCCCGGCCCGCACCACCACCTTCCTCAAGGACCTGCTGAACGAACTCTGACGTCTACCAGCGGCTACCGGCGGATCCCTCATCACGAGCGAAGGTTACGATCCGCCACCGACAGAACACGTTGCCCACCCTTCATCGAACACATGTTTGGCCAAAGGGGTACAGTGGCGACATGTTCCAAGGCTCGCTGCTGGACTGCACGGACGAGAGCGGCCCGCACCCGCTGACGTCGGCGCGGCGGACGCGGCTCGCCCACGGCGCCTGGATAGACGTCCTCCGCGGCTGGATTCCGGGCGCCGACGCACTGTTCGAACGGCTGCTCACGTCCGTCCCCTGGCGCGCCGAAAGGCGACGCATGTACGAACGGGTCGTGGACGTGCCTCGCCTGCTCGCGTTCTACGACGAGGGCGCACCGCTCCCCGATCCCGTCCTGGACGAAGCGAAAGCAGCGCTTGACGACCACTACGCCGACGAACTCGGCGAGCCGTTCAGCACCGCCGGCCTCTGCCTGTACCGGGACGGCCGCGACAGCGTGGCGTGGCACGGCGACACCATCGGACGCGGCGCCACGCACGACACGATGGTGGCGATCCTTTCGGTCGGCACACCGCGAAACCTGCTGCTTCGCCCGCGCGGCGGTGGCCGGACGATCCGCCACGAGCTGGGGCACGGCGACCTCATCGTGATGGGCGGGAGCTGCCAGCGGACGTGGGAGCACGCCATCCCGAAGAGCGCCCGCGTGACCGGCCCCCGCATCAGCATCCAGTTCCGCCCGCGCGGCGTACGCTGACCCCCGGCCCACCGCAGGGTCTCCCGCGCTTCCACCTCGACCGAAGGAGCCGGCTATCAGGACCTGCCAGCGGACCTCCGCCCCCGCATGATCGCGCTCACCGAGATCACCGCCGCGACACAGGCGCTCCTGGCGACCGCCGCCCGCCTCGATGACGCCGACATCGGCGCGCCGTCCCTGCTCCCCGGCTGGACGCGCGGACACGTCCTCACCCACGTCGCCCGCAACGCCGACGGCGGCACCCGCCTGCTCACCTGGGCCCGCACCGGCGTCGAGTCCTACGAGTACCCGAGCCTGGACGCACGCGCCGCCGAGATAGAAGGAGGCGCGAACCGTCCCGCAGGCGTCCTCCTGGACGACGTCCGGCAGAGCGCGGACAGGTTCGCCGAGGCCTACACCCTGATGCCGGACGAGGCATGGGAGCGGACCGTCCAATGGACCACGGGTGCCCGCCATCCCGCCGCCCGCGCCGCCGACGCGCGCCTCACGGAGGTGCTCATCCACCACGTCGACCTGGACGCCGGCTTCACACCCGGTGACTGGCCGACCGACTTCACCACCCGCCTTCTGGCCAGTCTCACTGCCTGGCTCGCCCGTCGCGAGGACGGCCCCAACCTGCGCCTGCACGCCACCGACACGGGCCAGGACCACGGCAACGGCGACCATCTGGTGACCGGCCCCGCCGCGTCCCTCCTGGCCTGGCTCCTCGGCCGCTCAGACGGCACACCCCTGACCGGCACCACCGCCATCAAAATCCCCTTCCTCTATTGAGCAAGGGACATTTCACTGGCACAACGGCTCCCAAGATCACCTGATGGGACGCGTACACCGGCCGCAAACCGCTGGCGAGCTGCGACCTTTCTATGCATGCGGAGATTGCCGGAAGTGAGGATGCCCCGCTGCGGCGAGCGCGGGGCTCGCCGCAGCGGGGCATGGCCAGGTAGAAGGTCCTGGGCGGTGGATGCCCTCGTTGGGGGAACGTCAAGGTCCCCTGAGGGGCGGCGGGGGCGGCGGGAGGCGGCTGTCAAAGATCGCTGGTAAAGGTGTCAAGGAGCCGCAATGGTCGACAATTTCTGAAGGGGTGGGAGAAATGAGTCATGCGACTCAGCGCCAGTCCAGGTCACCGTTCCGGACGGCGTCCACCAAGGCATTCCACTGCGCGTGGCCGATGGTGATGACACCGGCGGAGTGGTCGCGAGAGTCGCGGACCAGAACCGACGGGCCGAGCGCCGCCACCTCGACACACGTGTTCTCGTCGCCGCTCGCGCTGCTCTTTCTCCAGCTCAGCGCGACTCCGCGAGTAGACCGGTAGACCATCCAGCAACCTCCGTCCATTGCCGGCGGTGCCGTCTCGCCAATCGTTCGGCCGAGGGCACCCGCCGGACGAGCACCGAACAGGGCACAGCAAACCACGACCTTGTGGAAAATTTCCCGATCACGAGTGTAAACGGTTCTACTTATCCCGCCTACAAGGGAACACAAGATCACGCTTCGTGTTATGACGGCCACTCGCCTTGTCGGATGTTCGCTGCGGCCTTCACCTCCGGTCGAGTTGCGGTGCCTGAGTCAGGCCATGAGGTCTTCGGCGGCCTTCCGGATCAGCGCGACGGACTGGTCGGCCGGCAGCGCCTGCTCCAGGAGGAGCTCGAAGGTGTCGCGATACTCGGTGATCTTGTCGTTCTCACCGCTGATCATCAGGCTGGTCCCGGGGCGTCCCTCCAGGTAGAGGACGTCGTCGAGGTCGCCGTCGAACTCCAGGATCGTGAACGGCCCCTCCAGCCCGAGGTGCGCCCCGGTGCTGAAGGGGATGACCCGCACGGTCAGCAAATCGTCGTTCTCCGCGGCGTCGGCGATGTGGTTGAGCTGGGCCGGCATGATCGCGGGGTCGGCCTTGATGCCGACATGACGGCGGATGACCGCCTCGTCGATGATGTAGTGCTGGCGCGGCGGGTTCTCCCGCTTGGCGAGTTCCTGCTGCCGCTGGATCCGCAGCTTCGCCGCGAGCACCCGCGCCCGCTCGGACGCCTTGCCGGTAGCCAGCACCTCGGCGTACTCGGGCGTCTGGATGAGCCCCGGGACCACCGTCCCGTGGAACTGGCGGATGAAGGCCGCGCCCGCCGAATACCCGACGTAGTTGAGGAAACCGGGGTCGAGGTCACCGCGGTAGGCGTTCCACCAGGCGGGCTCGCGCGCACCGCGTGCCAGCGCCTGTAGCCGCTCCTGGCGTCCCTCGGAAGTAACGTCGTACACACCGAGAAGAGCCTGCAGGTCGGTTCGGGTGATGGCGTTCTTCCCGCCCTCCACCCTGATGAGCTTCGACGGGGACCATTCAAGCTGCCGCGCCACCTGCTCCTGCGTCAGCTTCTTCTCTTTACGCAGGCGGACGAGCTCGGTGCGCAGCAGCGCACTCTGGACTATCGGCCCCTGGTCACTGGACATCGCGTTCGCTCACTCTAAGTAGTTAGTGCCACCAGCCTGGATGCTACATGGCAAACCGGGACCCGACATCCCGCTTGCCACCAGAGCGCTACATTTCTTGGTCATGTGATCTTCGCTCCGCACGCCAGACCCCGCCATAACGCCCAAAACCTGCCAGGGAAGCTGCCAGACTGCTGCATACCTCTCGACTATGTTGTAATGTGCTATGTAGCAGATTAGCAGACGCCGACTTGCAACAGGACGCGGTGCCACCTCAGGGCAACCGACGATCTTGACGCAGGGTGAGGGCCTGGACGGGACGGGCGTGTCCCCCGGCCGGGCACTCGCCACCGGCGGACACGGCCGGGCCACGGGGCGCCGCCGGCCACACGAAGGACGAGGCGGGCACGCATCGAACGGGGAGGTCAGCCGGTACACGAGACTTCGGCATCGCCAGCGAGAACGACCAAAACCGGCCACAACAACAGAGTCGCCCGCCGCTTTCCACCGATCACCGGTTGGCAGCCAAGACGATCGACGGAAAGCGGAGAGCGACTCCCGGAGCCGCGCGAGAACGCGCCGGCGGGTCTGCGCAGAACACCTGCGAAAACGCAGAAAGAGCTGGGCTGACCTGCCAAAACGTTTTCTGCGACTCACCCAGTCTAACCGCGATCACGCGGTACGGGCTATAGGTGATGTGACTTCGGCCACCGTGAGCGGGGCCACGTGATCCCGGGCACAGCGCACGGAACCGAAGTCGCGACTCGAGGCATGGGGTCCCCTGACATGTCAGAACAGCAGATTCATCCCCCGACCTTTGACGTCCGCCCCACGAACGTCACCACTCCTACGAAATCCGTCGTCCACTGGATCGCAGGGCGGGTGAGCTGATGGACGAACACGCCCGCCGGCACGACCCGGATGAGATCGTCCGCCCGCAGCCGCAGGCCGCCGTCCACCCGCGGCAGGCGCACGGCGAACCCTCGACCGAGAACACGGGCCTCGAGACCAGGAAGGCGGTGCCTCCGGCGTCCGGCCTGCCGGGTGGATCGTCCCAGCGGCCCGGGTTCTGGCTCTCCCTCACCACCATCGAAAAGGCCGAGTTCCTCGCGACCGCGCAGGAGGTCGTGTACGCCGCCGGCACGGTGCTGTGGGAGGAGGGCCAGGCCGCCGACCAGACCATCGTGATCAAGTTCGGCTCGGTGCGGGTCAGCATCGAGCGGGACGGGCGCAAGCGGATCATCGCCTTCCGCGGCCCCGGCGACATCATCGGCGAGCGCGCCGCGCTGATGCTGCGGCGCCGCTCGGCGACCATCGTCGCGATGGAGCCCCTGCACGCCCTGCGCGTGACCACGCAGCAGTTCGTCACCTACCTGAGCAACCATCCGCGCGTGGTCGCGGTGATGGAACGCGAGATGTACGAGCGGCTCACCGAGCAATCGGGGCACATGCACGGTCCCCAGTCCGTCGAGACGGGGATGGAGCAGTACAGGGCCGCGCACTCGTACGGGGCCGCCGTCCAGTACGGCTCACCCCAGCCTTACGCGACGGTGTACGTACCGACGCCTCCCCAATGGTCTTTCGACCCGAACACGGCACCCGTCCAGACCCCAGCGGACCACCCATACACACCAACCGGCCCGTACGCGAGGTTCGGTTCGCACACGGCATCGAACTCGCATGCGGCATCAAGCCCGTACGCGGATTTCGGCTCGTACGGGGCGACCGGCCCATTCGTGGCATCCGGCTCGCACGTGGCGCCCAACCCGTACGCGACGGCGCGCCCTTACGCGACGGCCGGCCCGTACTCGGAATCGGGCGCGCACTCGGGATCCGGCGCGCATGCGACCGCCGGGCCCCTCGCGGCGAACGGGCCTAACGCAGGCGATGCGTACGTTGCCGGAGGGATGCGACCTGCGGGCAAGCCTCGGGTCCACCTGGCGGGGGCGGCCGGCAGGTCCTGGGATCCGGAGGCTGCCGGGGGTGGCGGCGTCGCGCCGAGGTTGCACGCCAGGTCCATCGCCTCGCCCGGCGTCGCCGGGCCGTCATGGGCGGGGCAGAACTGCACCGTCGTGTTCACCGACATCGCCGGTTTCAGTTCGCGCGTCCGCGACGAGAGCGACCGGATCGAAGTGCGGCAGGCGATGTACGCCGCCCTGCGGGAGTCCTTCGCGGAGTCCGGGGTGCCCTGGGACGCCTGCTACAGCGAGGACCGCGGCGACGGCGCGCTGATCGTCGTCCCGCCCGAGATGCCGACCGCCGCCGTCGTCGACCCCCTCATCGCCGTGCTCGGGATGCGGCTGCGGCGGCACAACCACCGGTCGAGCGAGGCGCTCCGCATCCAACTCAGGGTCGCGGTGGACGTCGGGCCCGTGATGCCCGACCCGCCCGGAGTGTCCGGCTGGACGATCATCACCGCGGCCCGGATGGTCGACGCCGCACCGCTGAAGGAAAGGCTCGCCGCCACGGGCGCCGACCTCGGCGTCATCGCGTCGCGCTTCGTCTACGACTCCGTCATCGCCCACAGCCCCGGCTACGTGAACGCCGCCGAGTACGAGCCCATCGGCTGCAAGGTGAAGGAAACGGACATCGAAGGCTGGATCCACCTGCACGGCCTGCCCGCACGATCCGCCATCTGACGCGCGCCCGGCGCATCGCCGGCGTGCACCGCCGCCTCGGCCCGTCACCGCGCGGGCCCCTGATCCCCGTCGCGACCCCGCGTGCAACGAAGCCGCGGGGCTTTTCGCGTCCCATCCATGCGTCCCATCCATGCGTCCCATCCATGCGTGCCGTCCACGCGTCCCGTTCGTGCGTCTCCATCTGGGCTCCGAATATTGGTGCAGTGGGCGGGGGCGCGGGGGGTCGGTCAGAGCTGGTGGTTGGAGTGCTTTGGAACGTTCCGAGGGATCCTCAGAACGAAGCGGGCGCCGCGCTTGCTGTCCTCGATCGTGAGGCTTCCGCCGTGCAGCCGCGCGATCTCACGTGCGATGGGCAGGCCGAGGCCGGTTCCGCCCGGGTCGCGCGCCTTGCTGTCCTCCAGCCGGGCGAACCGCTGGAAGACCATGTCGCGATGCTCCCTGGCGATGCCCGCCCCGTCGTCCAGCACCTCCAGGACGGCTCGGTCCTCGGTGCGCCGCACGGTGATGTCGACGCGCGACTCGGCGTGCCGCTCGGCGTTGTCCAGCAGGTTCGTGAAGAGGCGCACGAGCCGCAGCCGGTCCCCCCGCACCGTGACCCCCTCCTGCAGATGCGGGACGATCCGCTTCGTCCGCTCCGACCTCGCCATCTCGATGGTGACCATGGCGGCGAGGTCGACCGTCTCGTCCTCCTTCCAGGCCGCGGCGTCCAGGCGGGCGAGCTGCAGAAGGTCGGTCACGATCGCCTGGAGGCGTTCCAGGCTCTGCAGGACGGCCTGTCCCGTCCGCGGCCAGTCGACCTCGTCCGGGAAGAGGAGCGCCTCCTCGATCTGGGTGCGGGCGGCGGCGATCGGGCTGCGCAGGTCGTGGGACGCGTCGGAGGTGAAGCTGCGCTGCCGCTCCAGGGCCCTGTCCAGGCGGTCGAGCGTCGCGTTCGCGGCCTCCGCGAGCCGCCTGATCTCGTCCCGGTTCTCCGGCACCGTCACCCGCCGGCCCGACTGCCGCGCGGTGATCTCCGCCAGTTCGGCGCGGATCGCGTCCACGGGGGCGAGGGTCTGGTCCACCGTCGCCCAGGCGCGCAGGCACGCCAGCATGGTCGCCAGCAGCGAGATGCTGACCAGGAACATGATCAGGCCGGGACTGACATACCAGGAGACGGACGGGGCGGCGGCGTAGACGATCAAGTCCCCGTCGGGCTGGTAGACGCGGAACCCGACCACCCAGGCGCAGCCGCGCAGGCTCGCCGACGAGCACACGTCCCGGGTCGAGTACACCTGGGCCTGCGATGGGAGGAACTCGGCCACCGGCGGCCCGTCCAGCGACGGGCCCGGCGTGCCCGCGATCACCGTCCGGTTCTTGTTCATGACCTGGATGACCACATCGTCCGGCGCGCGGAGCCGGCCCTGCACCGGGCCGTGCCGCATCTCGTAGGAGATGCGCAACGCCGCGGCCGTCGCCCGGTTGCGCTTGGAGTCGGTCTCGGCGCCGCGCACCTCCACCAGGACCAGCGTCGTCACGATGGCACAGATCACGGCGGTGACGACTCCGGCAATCACGGTCATCCGCAGCCGTATGGACCATGTGCGCCGTCCGTACACCCGACCTCCCGCAGGTGAGGTATTCACCACCCAGACCGGAATCAGTCCTCCGAACAGCAGCGATGCACCCAAAAGGGGCTAAAGAAATGGTTGCCGAAGGTGTCGGCCCCGGCCGCGCCCGGAGGCCGTCCCGGCACCGTTTCGGCAGAAGCCATGGCGCTGGCCGGGCGCGCAGTTAGCATGAACGCTTATGGAGCTGCGCCAGCTTGAGTACTTCGTCGCGGTCACCGAAGAGGCGAGCTTCACCAAGGCGGCCGCCCGGCTGCACGTCGCCCAGCCGGGGGTCAGCGCGCAGATCCGGCAACTGGAACGGGAACTGGGCCAGCCGCTGCTCGACCGGTCCGGGCGGACCGTCCGGCTGACCGAGGTCGGCGCCGCCGTCCTCCCCTACGCGCGGGCGGCGCTCGCGGCGGTCGAGGGCGCGCGGCTGTCGGTGGACGAGCTGACCGGGCTGCTGCGCGGGCATGTCACGGTCGGCACGGTCGACTGGATCAGGTCGCTCGACCTTCCCGGCATGATCGCCGAATTCCACCGGGACCACCCGGACGTGGAGATCACGGTCATCCAGCAGGACGCCGAAACCCTGGCCGACGGGCTCCGCACCGGACGCGTCGACCTCGCCTTCCTCAGCCTCGGCGCCGAGGAGCCCGAGGGCATCGCGACCAAGGTCGTCATCGAGCAGGACCTCTACGCCGCCGTCGGCCGCGATCATCCGCTGGCCCGGCGGACCACGATCACGCTGCGGGCGCTCGGTGACGAGGCGCTGGTCAGCCTGCCGAAGGGGACCGGAGTGCGGGCCGTCCTGGACGCCGCGTTCGCGAACGCCGGACTGCGCCCGCGCATCGCGTTCGAGGCCGGCGAACCGCCGGTACTGGCGCAGATCGCCGCGCACGGCCTCGGCGTCGCCGTCCTGCCCGAGTCCGCCGCGCGCGGCCTGCCGGACGCGCTGCACGCGATGCCGATCGTCCGGCCCCGGCTGAGCGGGCGGATCGCGCTGGCCTGGCGGGCGGAGGGCCCGCGCAGCCCGGCGGCGCGAGCCCTCACCGCCCGCGCACGCAGGCTGCTCCCCTGATCAGGCCGCCCGGGCCGCTTGGCCCGCTCGGGCTGCTCGGGCTGCTCGGCCCGCTCGGGTCGCCTTCAGGACTTGGCGCAGGACGTCCGGATTGTTGGTGATGATCCCGTCCACGCCGAGGGCGACGGCCTTCTCCATGTCGCCGCGATCGTTGATCGTCCAGGTGAGGACGTCCATGCGGGACGCGTGCACCTGCTCCACATAGGAGGCGGTCAGGTCACCGAACGTCGGGTTGATCTGGTCGGCGTACGAGGCGAGTTTCGGCAGGTCCTCGGCCTTCGGGGTGCCGAGCAGGCCGGTCGGCACCCTGGGCATGAGGGCGTGGAAGCGGCGCACGGACTCCCAGTCGAACGACTGGACGGCGAGGCGCCGCTGGCGCGGGTCGTACCGGAGCCAGGACGGCGAGCGCCACAGCGCCGCGGCGATGCGCTTCTCGATGCCCGGATAGAGAGCCGGGCTCTTGATCTCCAGCAGCAGGCCGAGCCCCTCACCGCGCATCGCGGCCAGCACCCGGCCCAGCGTCGGGACGCGCTCGCCCTCGTACTGCGCCGCGAACCACGACCCCGCGTCCAGCTTCTGGATCTCGGCGAGGGTGAAGTCGGCGACATTCCAGGGCTTCCGGTCCGGGTAGACGTCCTCCACATTCGTCGTCCTGGCGAGCGTCGCGTCGTGCATGATCACGAGCTTGTGGTCCTCGGTCTCCTGGACGTCCAGCTCGAACATGTCCGCGCGCTGGACCTTCGCCAGCTTGAACGCGGCGAGGGTGTTCTCCGGCGCGTACGCGGACGCGCCGCGGTGCGCGACGTTCACGATGCCGGACTGCAGCGCGGTCTCGGCGCGCGGCCGCGGATCCGGTGTACCCGTGTGCGCCGCGCCGGGAGGGGCGGGGTCGGCGGGGGCCGCCGTCGCCGGGACGACGATCAGCGTGGTGGCCGTGACGGCGAGGAGCGCGAGACGATTCCGTCGGTGCATCTGTCACCTCTTCGGGAGCGGGGCTGTCCGCCCCAACCCTCGATCCGTCCGGTGACACCGAAGTAACGAGCCGGTAGCAGACCGTGTACTGCCGGCGACGATACGCATCCGGCCCGTCCGGGACGGGGACGACACGGCGCTTTCGCCGGAACGGGCGGCGACGGCTACCGCGGCTCGTCGGACTTGTCCGGGATGCTCGCGCCCTTGGCCGCCTTCGAGAGGATCAGCGCGCCGAGCAGCAGCCGCCGGCTCCGCCGCAGCGGACGCGGGAACCGGACACGACGGGCAGCCCCCTCGATCTCGGACGCCGGCTCCGGCCCTGGCCTCGGCCCCGGCACAGGCTCAAGCGGACGGCGCGGCCTGCCGAGCCCGGTCGGACGGCTTCGGCCGCGCAGCGTTATCGCCCCGTCGACGTCCCACTCGCCCGACTCCGCCAGATGCGCCAGGTCGAGGACGGCCGCCGAGGCGAGCACCCGTCCCGCCTCGCCCTTCGCCAGATCGCTGAGCCGCGCCGCCTCGTTCACCGGATCGCCGATCACCGTGTACTCGAACCGCTCCTCCGCGCCGATGTAACCGGCGACGACCGGGCCCGCGGACACGCCGATCCCCGCGTCCAGCATCGGCACCTCGGCGCGCAGCCGCAGCGCCAGCTCGCGTGCGGCGCCGAGCGCGCCGCCCGCCGAGTCCTCCAGTTGCGTCGGCGCCCCGAAGATCGCCAGCGCCGCGTCGCCCTCGAACTTGTTGATCCAGCCGCCGTGCTTCGCCACCGCCGAGACCACGACGCCGAAGAACCGGTTGAGCAGCCCGACGACCTCGTCCGGGCTCCTGGTGTCGGCGAGCCTGGTGGACCCGGTCAGGTCGACGAACAGGACCGCCACCTCGCGCGTCTCGCCGCCGAGCGTGATGTCGCCGCGCTCCAGCGCCAGGTCGGCGACCTCCTCGCCGACATGACGGCCGAACAGGTCGCGCAGCCGTTCGTTCTCGCGGAGCCCGGCGACCATGTGGTTGAAGCCGGCCTGCAGCTGCCCGACCTCGCTCGCGTCGTACACCGCGACCTCGGCGCGCAGGTCGCCCCGCTCGACCTGCGCCATCCCCGTCCGGACGGCCTTGATCGGATCCGCGATCGCCTGTGTCGCCATATAGATGACATAGACCCCGGCCAGCAGCGCCACGCCGCCGAGCCCGAGGCTCGTCACGGCGAGCTGCCCGACGTTGATGTCCGGCGCGGCGAGCGCGGCGATCGCGACGCAGATCAGCCCGAACACCGGGATCGCCGTCCCGAGCGCCCACGCGAGCATCACCCGCGTCGTCACCCCCGGCAGCCGGAGCCGTTTCGGACGTTCCGCGCCGAGCACCAGCGCCGCCGCCGGCCGCAGCAGCCGCTCCGACAGCAGGTACACGATCGTGCACGTCGTCGCCGCGCCGAGCAGGCAGGTCAGGCCCGTCTTCACCGCGAGCCGCCCGGTGAACAGGACGAGGTCGAGCACCCCCCAGCCGAGGGCGCCGGCCGTCCACAGGGCGCCGACGAGCAGGGTCAGCCGCAACGGCCCCAGCAGGACGGCCCGCCGCTGCTGCCGGTCGGGTTCTCCCCCGTCCCGGACGAACGTGACGACGGGCCGCCACAGCCACAACCCCATGAGCAGAGCCACCGGAGCGGCCACGACCGGATAGCTGAAGAACGCGACCGCGTTCACCATGTGGGCGTAGTCGCGGTCGTCCAGCGGCGGATCCGGCAGTACGAACGTCGCGAACAGCAGGACGACCACCGAGCCGACGACGTTCGCGACACCCACCACGACCAGCAGGACCCAGCGCACACGGATCTCTAGCCTGCTGGTCACGTGCGCCTCCGGAGGGATGGAACCGCCTGGAGGAATCATCCCATGACGGTCAGGCGCTGGGGCTCTCCACCGCGACCTTCATCTCCGCCTCCTGCGAGGTCCGCCGGACGAACGGCCAGCCGATGGCGACGACCGCCCCCCAGGCCGCCATCACGTACAGCGCCACTCGAGTGTCGGCCCCCCACGCGATCGTCACGGTCACGAACGCGAAGAACACCAGCACGAGCCAGCTGCTGTAGGGCGCCCACGGCATCCGGTACGGCGACGTCGCCAGGACCCCGGACGCGGCCCTCCGCCGGTAGATCATGTGCGCGACGAGGATGACCGTCCACACCATGAGGGCACCGCCGGTCGACACCGAGGTGATGTACTCGAACGCCTTCTCCGGGACGACCGCGTTCACGACGACCCCGATGCCCATGACGAGCGCCGAGATGACGACCGTCAGCACCGGCACACCGCGCCCGTTCAACCGTCCGAGCACCTTCGGCCCGTCGCCGTTCACTCCCGCCGTCCGCAGCATCCGGGACGTCGCGTACAGCCCGCCCGCGTTGCAGGACGACAGGGCCGCGGTCAGCACCACGAAGTTGACGATGTCCGCCCCGCCCGGAATGCCGATCTTGTCGAAGGCCAGGACGAACGGGCTCGCCCCGCCCTTGAACGCCGTCCAGGGCACCACGGCCAGGATGACCAGCAGCGACCCGAGGTAGAACAGCGCGAACCGCAGCGGCAGCGCGTTGATCGCCCGCGGGATGTTCCGCTCCGGATCCTTGGCCTCGCTGGCCGTGACGCCCACGAGTTCGACGCCCAGGTAGGCGAACATCACCATCTGCAGGGTCATGATCGTGGCGCTGTATCCCTCGGGGAACACACCGCCGTGATCCCACAGATTCTGGACGCTCGCCGTGTCACCCGCGTCGCCGAACCCGAAGATCAGCACCCCGAGCCCGACCAGGATCATCATCACGATCGCCGCGATCTTGATCGCCGCGAACCAGAACTCCAGCTCGCCGAAGAGGCTCACCGAGATCAGGTTCACCACGAACAACACCAGCAGCGCGGCCAGCGCCGTCTGCCACTGCTCCACCCCCGGCCACCACTTCTGGATGTACGTGCCGGCCGCGGTCAGCTCCGCCATCCCGGTCGTCACCCAGATGATCCAGTACGTCCACGTCGTGGCGTATCCCCAGAACGGACCGAGGAACTCCCGGGCATACCCGGCGAACCCGCCCTCCGTCCGCCGGTACATCAGCAGCTCACCGAGCGCCCGCATGACGAAGAACAACGCCAGCCCCGCGACGGCGTACATCAGGATGAGGCCCGGCCCCGCCTTGGCGATGTTCTCCCCGGCACCCAGGAACAACCCGGTCCCGATCGTCCCGCCGATCGCCAGCATCTGGATCTGGCGCCTGCCGAGCCCCCGCTGGTAGCTCTCGGCACTCTGCTCTGGGAACTTTGCGACCACGTCCGACCTCCCTTCTTTGTCACCCCTTGGTCACGCACAGTCGCGCAACCCGGACAGACTAGGATCCCCGGCCGCAAACACGTAGCACCCATCGCCAACCAGTAGCCGTCCGATATCTCTCCGTTACCCTCTATCCCCCGGAGCCTCCCGCGTTAACGAGTTGGCGCGTCCCTCGGCCATCGCGTATGCTCTCGGACGTGCCAAAGGCCGGGATCAACACCGGCCGAGACACCCCTCCGGAGCCGCTAAGCTCGGAGCAGCAAGGTCCTGTGGAGCAGCTAGGAGTGCTCGCCACCCTGTCAAGGTGGAGGCCGCGGGTTCAAATCCCGTCAGGACCGCCAGACGCGCCGACGCGCGTCCTGGGCAGGTAGCTCAGTCGGTACGAGCGTCCGCCTGAAAAGCGGAAGGTCGGCGGTTCGACCCCGCCCCTGCCCACCTCGTTGACCAGCCAAAAGGCCCGGAACCAGTCTCGGTTCCGGGCCTTTTGACGACAGTCCTGACGACAACGTCCCTAGCCGAGGGCATCCCCCAGCTTCCGCAGGGCCGCGCGCTTCTCGTCGAGGGCCGCGTGTGCGTAGATCGTCATGGTCACCTCGATGTCGCTGTGTCCAACGATCTCTCGCACGATGTGCGGAGGGACGCCGAGGTCCAGGAGCAGCGAGACGCAGGTGTGGCGCATGTCGTGCAGCCGCATCGAGCCGAGGCCCGCAGCGGCACGGATACGGCCCCAGCTACGGCGAAGGTTGTCCGGCTCCATGGGAGTGCCGAGGCGGGACGGGAAGACGAGCCCGTGATCCTGCCAGCGCGGCCAGGCGTCGGCCCGTTCTGCGTTCTGCTTCACCCGGTGCTCGCAGAGCGCAGTGACGCACAGGTCCGGCAGCGGGATGGTTCGCGTTGAGTCGTCGGTCTTGGGCGGGACGAACCGCAGTTCGCCGGCGACTCGTTGCAGGGTCTGGACGACCTCTAGCTTGGCATCCTGAATGCCCGTCTCTGCGCAGTGCGCGCACGGGGCGCCGTCGAGGGTGCCGCCTTCTCCCCCGCAGGCACGGCACGGCGTCAGGGTGATGTCTTCCCATCGCAGGCCGAGCAGTTCCCCGCGCCGCAGACCGAGGCACAGCGCCAGGACGTAGAGGGCATGGAGCCGCTCGTCTTGCGCCGCCTTGAGCACGGCCCGCGCCTGGTCGACCGTGAGGCCCCGGTTGACCTTGTACTTGGGAGTGGTGACCGTGACGAGCCGGGCGACGTTCCGCGTGAGGATCTCCTCACGCACGGCCGATTGCAGCGCGTTGCGGAGCACGGCCAGGACGAACTGAACCATGCGCACCGAGAGCCGGGACTTGCAGCACTCACCGCCCTTGAGAGCACAGCACCGCGGCTTGTCCCGGCTGGCGTCCCACCCGTGCCGACAGCACTGGCACGACTCGCGGACGGTGGAGATGAACGCTCGGACGTCGCGGGCCGTCAGCTTTCCGAGCCGCTTTTTACCCAGCCCAGGGACGAGGTGGAGCCGGGTGACGCTCTCGTATCCCTGGACGGTCTTGGGCCGCCGTTCGACCCGTACGACGTTGTCCAGCCAGTACGCGAGGTACTGCTCTACCGTCCAGCTCACGGAGGCGACGGGGACCCCGTCGTCAGCCTGTGCCTTGAGCTTGACGTATTTCGCGTGGCATTCGTCACGAGTCTTGCCGTACACACTGACGCGCTTGATGGTCCCGGCAGTCGTCGGGACGAAGACCTTCGCCTCATACCGTCCGTCCTTACGTTGGACGATGGTCCCCTCACCGTTGGCACGCCGACGAGAACGAGCCTTCCGAGGCTTGCGCCGCTCAGGTTCCTCCGGCGTGGCGAGTGCGGTTGTGGTCATCAGGCAGCAACCTCCGAGAGCTTGTCGAGGCATTCGGCGAGGGCGTTGACGGGGACGAGTCGGCGGCGGCCGATCTTGACCGTGCGGAGCTGGTTGGAGCGGATGAGGTTGTAGAGCGTCCAGCGGCTGACGCGCAGGCGTTCGGCCGCTTCGTCGACGGTCAGGACAAGGTCGGTCAACTCGTGCTCCCTTGTGGCGAGGTGGACGGGTTGAGAGGTGGCATGGGTTTTCCGGTGAGGGCAGCGGTGAGCAGTGCTTCGCCCGGCGTCATGCCTTGGCCGAGGTAGCGCCAGTGGGCGATGACGAGGACCTGGTCGTCGTCGAAGGGCAGGCGGCCGGTTGTGATGTCGTCGGCGTGTTGGCGCTGGTTGTGCTCGACGCGTGCGGCCCGCAATGCGCCGAGGGTGGTGGAGTACCGCCGTGACTTGGTGGAGAAATGTCCGCGGAAGCCGAGCATGTGAGCCCACTCGGCCAGCCGCAGCCCGGCGTAGTCCTGGATCGCACCCAAGCGGAGGCATTCGGCGATGAGCCGTCGGGCGTGGCCGCTCACAGGCAGACTCGCCAGGTCGTCGGTGGGGCGTACTCGGCGGTCGAGGGTGCCGACGCATTCGGCGGCTTTGGTGGCGTACTTGGCGATGTAGCCCGCCACCGCCGTATCGGTCAGTTCCCCCGAGGTCGCGATGGGACGTACGTCGATCTGCGATCCCCACACGTGCTCTGTGGCCGGGACGTCGCCAGCCGCAGGGGTGGAGACGGTGACCGCGCCCGCCGCGTGTTCCACAGCCGCCTTGAGCAGGTCGAGGGACGCCCAGGCCGGGGGCGAGGCATTGGGGCCGCCGGGTCCGTCGAGGCGGATGACGGCGTGGAAGTGGACCAGGCCGCGCCGCTGGTATTCGGCGACCTTGGCGAACGACACCGTGAGCACGTCCCGCAGGTCGGAGACCCGCAGCCCTGCCGATCGGGCGACGTAGCGGCGGAACGCGAGCGTGAAGCGGCGCCACAGTTCCGGGGCGTGCGCGTTCCACAGGACGGCTCCGGAGTAGTCGAAGCAGTCGGGGCAGATCGGTTGCCCGAGGCGCGGATCGTCAGCGGAGTGGCGGACGGTGCAGGAAACCTGGCGCCCGTGCGGGCAAGGCCCGCCATCGCGTCGAGGGCGGCAGGCCACCACTCCGCCGCTCTTGCCGACGCGGCGGGAGTGGACGGGCCCGAACGAGGGCGCGGTGAGGGTGACGAACGCGGCCGGGTGAGTGCTCACGGTGTCTGGAACGCCCTTGCCGCCGACCAGGCCCGCGCGGACGAGTTGGTAGGTGTCGGCGCGGTATGTCTCGGCGCACGCCAGGCACCGCGATGCGCGCCGGGTTTTGCAGGCCACCCGCAGCGCCCCGCCCGGCTCTTGCGCGGTCGAGTAGTGGTGCAGGATCTCGCCGGTGAGCGGGTCCAGGTGGGTGATACGGCCGCGTAGGTGGACCGGTTGGGCGCAGCCGCCGGTGGAGTGCGCGCGGCGTGCCCAGGCGCGGAAGTCGGCGCGGTTGTACCGGTTGGCCATGTCGCGGGCGGCCAGTGCAGTGACGTGTGGAGCGGGTTGCGGCACGATGGACGGGTCTCCCTATCCGTTCAGGCGGTTGGAGCGGGACCGAGGCCCCCGGCGCGGCACTCGTGCTTGGCGGCTTGTGGGCCACGCCGGGGGCGGACTCAGAACGCCGACACGAACCGCGACAGGCCATCGGCCAGCAGCGCGAGGCCGGCGACGATGGCGCGTGCGGCATGGGCGGCGTTCTCGGGGTGGTTGAGGACGAACAGGCTCACGACGAGCCAGAAGCAGGCGAAGGCGCAGCGGCGCAGGAACATCGGCAAGTCCCCTTAGTAGGTGTGGCCGTGGCCGTTGCAGTCGGGGCAGGTGGACCCGTCGGAGGAGACCCCGCCCCCGCCGCAGGTCCCGCACACCCACCCGACGAGGAGCCGGACGAACGGGATGAGCACGCGCGAGGGTGCCGGGTGCTGGCCGGTCGTCATCAGGCCGCCCGTCCGGTGCCCTGGTCGCGGTCCTGGTTGTGGTCGGGGTCGAGGCGGATGTTGGCGCGGTAGCTCATTTCCGCTTCGTGCTCGCGGCGCCGCTGGTCGGGGATGTGGATGATGCGGTAGGCCATGCGGCCGAAGGACTTGGCGGCCTTGTAGTGGCCGCCGAGCGGGCGGTCGTCATCGACGGGGACGCCCAGGAGTGCGGCGACGTGGTCGACCAGCGCGGCCGAGCTGGTGTCGTCGCCGGTACGGGCGAAGACGTCGAAGGTCTCGCCGTACTCGGGTACAGGGACGCCGGGGTTGGCCTCCAGGAAGTCGGCCAGGGCGCGCAGGCCGGTGATGACCTGGTGGCGGGCGAACAGGTCACCGGGCACGACCGGGCGCGTCTGTTCGGTCTGGCCGGTCGGGTCGGTGTGGGCGGTCATTGCGGGTTCCTCCAGTGGGTTAGGCGAGGGATGCGGTTTCGGTGCGGAGCTGGCGGAGCAGATCGGATGCGAGCTGGTTGGAGACCCCGAGGCGTGCGCGGAGCGCGTCACGGGTGATGGGCCGCCCGTGCTGGGTCTGGTGTTCGGTGGCGACGCGGCGCGCGAACTCCACCAGCGGCCCCGCCGGATCCGCCGAGCCCGACGGGGCGGACGACGACAGGGACGAGGGCGAGGCGGACTGTTCGGCGGCAGCAGGGACGGGGATGGAGGTCTGGCCGTCCTGCTCGTCCTGGCCCTGCTCGGTGTTGTGGTGGACGGCAGGGGCGGCAGCCGCGACCGTGGGCCGGTCGTCCTCCCACACCACCCACGGCGATGACACCGAGGACGGGACAGGCGAGCCAGCCGAGGACGAAGACGGAGAGGCGGACGGTGTTGAGGCCGAGTCACCTGCCGGGGACGGGTGTCCGAAGGCGCCCGGGACCGGTGAGGGACGAGCCGCCGCAGCCGGGCCGGCTTTGCGGCGTTCCAGCATCGACACCGCGACCAGGAACGCGCCCGCTGGTGTGCCCGCGGTGATCCAGCCCCACACCGAGGGGTCGGCTTGGGCGAGGTTGGCGGCAAGGGACAGCAGGATCCCGCCGACCAGGACGACGGTCGGCCACGACAGCCGCCCCGTCGCCCGCCCGGTGTTCTTGTCGCGCTGGCGTTCCCCGGCGGCCATGACGCATGTCAGGTCGATGCAGACGGCGATGGCCCAGGCCATCCACCCGGTTTGGCCGTGTTCGGTGGCGGTGTCGCGGATGTGGGTGAACGACCCCGCCGCCGCGATCCCCGCGAGGACCACCACCGGCCCGGAGTCGGTGACCGCGCCCAGGATGCGGCGGGTCATGCCGCCCGCCGGTTGTCGACGAGCGCGAGCAGCGCGGCGAGTTCGGGGTCACAGCGGTGGGTGTTGGCCCAGGTGTCGACCTTGCCGCAGGAGGAGGAGGCGAAGGAGTCGGCGCAGTGCTGGCATCGGGCCAGGTGCAGGGAGCGGAAGTCGTCCCATTCGACGCCGACCGGCCACACGTCCCAGGACGACACCACCGAGCGGGACGAACCCGAGGAGGAGCCGGACGGCGAGGACGGGGACGGGACGGCGACGAACCGAGGACGGGGACGAAGGGCGCGGATGCGGGCGACCATCGGGCAGCCTCCAGGGACGGGTTTCGGGCATGGGTCGGGTAGGGACGTGGCGTGATCAGGGCTCACGCCGAGCCGAAGGAGAAGAAGCGAGTGGGAAGGGCCGGGCGGGTTATGCGGCCGGGTCGACGGCCGGGACCGTGCCGATCAGTGCATCCCAGTCCGGGGTCAGGTGCGCCCACTCGCGGGCCGCGTGTTCGGCCTCGTTCTCGGGGACGTAGACCGAGCGGGCGCGGTGCCATGCGCCGTCCTGCCCGGCGACGATGCAGACGCCGGGGGTTTCGGCGGGGATGGCGCGTGCGGCGTCCAGGGCGGCCGGGTCCAGGTCACCGAGGGTCATGTTGGCGGTTTCGGGGTCGTTGACGCGGTGGCACACCCGCCCCGAGAGTTGGGCGCGCAGCGCGGTGACGCCGGGGCCGAGGTCGGAGCCGATGCGCTGCCCGCACACGATCAGGTGCACGGCGAACGCCCGGCCGAGCTGCGCGATCCGCAGCAGCGCGGTAGCCGTCCGAGACACCTCCTCCTTCTCCGACTTGTCAGCCATCAAGAACAGTTCCGCGACCTCGTCCACCAGCACCACCACCGGGAAGGGCCGCAGGTGCTCGGGCAGCGTCCAGACGTTGCGGGCGCCGTGCGCCCGGCACAGCGCCATCCGGTGCTCGACCTCGCCCACCAGGTCGGCCAGCAGGTCGACCGACTCTTTGCGGGTGGTGGCCAGCGCCGACAGGCGAGGCGCGTACGGGGTGAACTCCACGCCGCCCTTGAGGTCGAAGCCGACCAGCGCGACCGGTTGCGGAGCCAGACCCTTGATCAGGGCGTTGGCGAGATTGGACTTGCCGGACTGGGTCGCGCCCGCGTTGAGCCAGTGCGGGACCGTGCGCAGGTCGATCAGCCAGTCACGGCCGTTCTCCAGCTTCCCCGGACGCACCGTCAGCAGCTCGCCGGTCTCGGGTCGGGTGGCGACGTCGACCAGCGGGTCACGCATGGTCGCCCACAGGGTGACAAAGCCCGGACGGACGTCGACCACCCGCACCGAGTGCACGCGCCAGGCGTGCGCGATCCCCTCAGCCGCCTTCTCGTAGTCCGCCGGGACCTGCCCGTCATGCAGCCGCAGCCGCATACGCCACCCGAGCCGGGTCGGCCGCAGCAGACCCAGACGCGGGGAACGTTCGACGTCGACCCGCCGCACACGCCGCTTGTGCTCGACCACCGTTGCAGCGGACCGGGACGCAGGGCCGACAACCGGGATGGCGTCCAGGGTGAGGCGGAACCGCCGCCGGTTGCGGGTGAGCTTGCAGCCCGAGGCGACGTGATGCCACGTCAGATACACCAGCACCGCCCGGACCGGGAAGCCGATCCCGTACCAGAACGAGGCCGGGTGGTACCGGCGCCAGGCCCAGAGCCCGGCCGCCGCAGCGGCCAGGACCCCGAACACCATCAACGCGTCGTTCATGACCGGGCCGCCGCTCAGGCCACGCCCGCCGAAGCGGACGCACCCGACGAGGACGCCGAGGGGGCCGAGGGCGGGACGGCCGACACGGGCGCGATGCGGTCGGCGCGGAAGGCCACACCCCACCGCTTCTCACCCCCAAGCACCGCCTCCCACGGAAACGCCACCAGCCCGACCGGCGTCACCACCTCCCCGATCGTCACCGACTGATCGCCGGTCACCGCCACGTTGAGCAGGTCCACCCGCCCCATCGCATCGGCGGCCGACAAGCCGACGGTGAACACCGTCTGGCCGTTGCGGTCGGTCTTCACCTCCCCCGTGTCCTGGTTGACCAGCTTGGGACGCGGCGGGGAGACGCACACGAACGTCAGCGCCGACACGTCCACCGGGATGTTGCGCATGGAGAACCTCCGAGGTTCGTCGAACTACTTAGACAACATAGTCGGCCTAGCAGGCCAAGCTGTCAAGGCAGTCATGGTTTCCTTGGCCGTTCAGGTGTGCTGAACTGGAGTCGGAGCCCCCGACGGAAGGCAGACGAGTGGTCGAGAGGACCGGGCGACCCGGATACCTGCAGATAGCCGATGACCTGCGGCAACAGATCCGGGACGGACGCCTTGCCACGGGGCAGGCCCTGCCGTCGACGGCCCGTCTCCGCGAGGAGTACGAGGTGTCCGCGGGAGTCGTGAAGTCCGCCATCAGCGTGTTGCGGACCGAAGGTGTCGTGGTCGGACAGCAGGGCAAGGGCGTGTTCGTCCGCGACACGGCCGACGTCCGCCCATCCGGCGATACTCCGCCGGCGGCCGAGGGCGACGACGTGACGTTGAGGCAGCTCACGGAAGTACTGGCCGCCGTCCGCGATCTTGGTGAGCGCGTCGCCCGGATTGAGCAGAGTGTGTTTCCAGAGCCTCCGCCAGCTGGTCGACCCGGCAAGTGAGGTCTTCCAACTCGGCGAGGATCAGCTCCAGCAGCTCCCGAGAAGTTCGCCCCTGCTCTCCGCCCGCCACCACCGGTGACCGCCTCCCATCGTGATCCGTTCTCTCGTTCGGCACACCGGTATTTCAGTTCAGGAGGCCCGCGAAGCCCATCATTAATCCCTCATCGGGTTCTTTCACGTCCGTTTATACGTCCGCTTTCACGCCCCAGAGCAGACGGCGAGCACATGGCGATATGTGCCGATATCTGCGGTAACCGGAAGGCCGGGAATTGAGCACGGTCAAGCAGCGAAACGGTTGGCAGCCCCGCAAGCTTCGCCAACGCCGGGAGAACCACGGCTTGAGTCTGGAGGCCGCAGGCGACAAGTTGCGGCAAGTCGCCCACCGCGGAGGGCTCAGGGTCGCAGCGAACTTTCAAACGCTGTGGGAACACGAGAACGGGAACATGTACCCAGGCCCGCACTACCGCCGGGCCTACTGCCTCATGTACGAGGCCACCGAGCCGGAGTTGGGCTTTCGTCTTCCCCTCCCCGCCGAGGAGAGCGGAGACCTCACCCTTCCTTTGCCGAGCCCGCTCAGCCCCGCAGCCACCGAGGACGCGGCCAACGCGATCACTCAGGGCCTGGAGCGAGTGTCCGACCAGACCCAGGACCCCGACCCCACCGCCGGTGACGCGCTCAAAGCCCGGGTGGTCAGCGCATGGCGAGGCCGCGCGATGAGCGGCAGCATCGCCACGACCACGCTCGTGCTGGTCGGCGGTTACGCCGGATCTGGCAAGACCGAATTTGCCCGTTTCCTCGGCGACGTGTCCGGGTGGGCATTTCTCGACAAGGACTCACTGACGCGACGTCTCACCGAACGTCTCTTGACCTCGCTGGACGGCGACCCGCACGACCGCCACACCGACCTCTACCTGAATGAGGTCAGGCCGCTCGAATACAAGTGCCTCATGGACACCGCCAACGACAACATCGATTGCGGCGTATCCACCATTCTCGCCGCCCCGTTCATCGCCGAATTGAAGAACGAAGCTTGGTTGAGCCGTCTCACCAACCGCTGCAAAGCCAAGGGCGTAGATGTAGCGGTGATTTGGGTTCGGTGCGACGTCGACTCGATGCGCGAGTACATCGAGTTCCGTGACGCCCCCCGCGATGCCTGGAAGCTCGCCAACTGGGATGAGTACACCAGCGCGCTCGACACCCAGCACAGCCCGCCGGGCGTTCACCTCACCGTCGACAACCGGCTAGGCGCAGCGATCAGCATCGCCGACCAGACGCGGGAGGCGTTGCGTAGGGTCCTGCCATGACCCGTCCCGGCGTGATCCTCTACGGCCCTCCCACCAGCGGCAAGGACACCGTCACGGCCGAGCTGGCACGCCAGGACGACCGGTACACCCTCCTGCCCAAGCTCAAAGTCGGCACCGGCCGCAGCACCGGATACCGCTCCGTGACGTCCGACGACCTGGACGAGCTACGCGCCGCCGGCCGACTGGTCGTCCAGACCCACCGCTACGGCAACGTCTACGCCGTCGACCGCGACGACATCGCCGCCCTGGTCGAGGCCGGCAAGGTCCCGGTCGTCCACATGGGCAACCTCGCCGACCTCCAGCGCCTACGCGCCGCCGTCCCGCTCGACTGGACGGCCGTCCTCCTCTGGATTCCCCGAACGGTCTGCGCCGACCGGGCCAAGCACCGCGGGGACGTCGACACCCCCAACCGCCTCCAGGCATGGGACGAGACACGCAGCGACCTCAAGGCCGCAGACACACCCGTCTTCAATCTCGTCATCCATACCGACCAGGCCGACCCCGCCAAGACCGCCCGCCGCATCCTCGAAGCCGTGCACACCGGCCCCGGACAGCCCGCACCCGTCCCACCCGACCTCGAATAGCGATGGCCGCGCGGCAGGTACCTACGGCACCCCACCGCCTCCTGCCGCGCGGCCATCAAGGCCATGGCCACCCCTCGGGGATTGTGATGGCCATGGCCAGCTCTCGGACAGACACCGCTTCCACCAGCCGCCACCCGTCACTAGCGCGGACCAGCGCCCAGTAGGTCCGGGTGTGCGACCCCCACCAGCAATGGACGCCGAAGCGTTCGGCGACCTCGGCCAGGGCCGCCCCGGCGTCCATCAGGACCCGTCCGTCTCCCAGGGGAGGCGTGCCGCCGCGATCCACCGATCCAGCGCCGTCGTCACCCGCGCGACCGCCAGGCGCATATCCGCGCAGGGGGCGAGCAGTTCCCCGGTACTGGACCGGTACCACCACCCGCCATCCCCGCCCACGACGGTGATGCTCTCACCCAGGCCCGCGACATCGGGGAAGTGCACCCGCAGCAGGGGCCGGGTCTCGGCATACCGCCGCTCCACCCTCCACCCACGCCGCCGCAGGGCACGGCCGAGCCGGTTGAGCAGCCGCCGCGCGGTGAACGGCCGAGGCGACGCGACGAGTGCATCCGGGGGGATAGGCACCCGCCGCGCCGCCTCAGCCTCACCCAGGGCCGTCCTGCCCAGCGCAGGGACGGCCCCATCCGGTGATGGCGGGGGAGTCCATGCCACCATCACCAGGCCCTTTTCATCACGAGACGCTCCGCGAGGTCCCGCTCTCGGACAAGCGCCTCACGCAGCGCGGCCGAGTCCGAACAGATCACCGTCGCATCCACACCGGCGGCCGGATCATGCAAAGTGGCGACCCAGTCACCCAGGCGCCCATCCCAGCGCCGAGCCCGCCAGATCCGATGACCGGTGAACTCCTCCCGAAGCCGACGAAGCGCCGGCTCCTCGATCTGCGTACGCGTTTCCATCGCGGGGTTCCTCATGGGGTGGTGGACGAGCCGAAAGACGGCCCGTGCGGCATGTCGTCAACCGCCCCGCCAGCCTCTCGCCGTGCCGCGACTTACAAAGGAGCCTGACAAGGGGCCAGCAGGGGGCCAGACTTTGCGACAGGAGGTAGCCGCCCATGACGACCGAGGCAAGACGAGCATTCGGCGCATATCTGGCACGCTTACGAGGCAGCAGGAGCCAACGCGCCCTCGCCGCCCAACTCTGCGACCTCGCCGGGTCTGACACGATCACCCGACACGAGGTGTCCCGCTGGGAACGCGGGCTACGCATCCCCGACGACTGGTTGCCCTACCTCGCCCGCGCGCACAACATCGCGCTGCCCGTCCTGGAACGCATGGCAGCCCAAGCCCACGGCCACGAGCCCGGCAACGACGGGACCCCGTTCGACCTGTCCGCGTTCTTCCCCGGAGCCGACACCCTCAAGACCCGCCTGGCCAACGCCTGGCACGGCCGCGCCGTCGCCAACGCCGGCGGCAACCCCGTACTGGTCCTGGTCGGCGGATACGCCGGATCCGGCAAAACCGAGTTCGCCCGCTTCCTCGCCGACCTCTCAGGCTGGGCCCTCCTGGACAAAGACGCCCTCACCCGCCGCATGACCGAACGCCTGCTCATCTCACTCGGAGCCGACCAGCACGACCGCCACACCGACCTCTACCGCACCCAGGTCCGCCCACACGAGTACCGATGCCTGATGAACGCCGCCTACGGCAACATCGACTGCGGCGTATCAATCATCCTCGCCGCCCCGTTCATCACCGAACTCAACAACCCCAACTGGCTCCCCCGCCTCACCCACCGCTGCCAAGCCAAAGGCGTAGACGTGACATCCATCTGGGTCCACAGCGACATCGACACCATGCACGAGTACATCGAGCTACGAGACGCCGCCCGAGACGGCTGGAAACTAGCCAACTGGGACGAGTACACCGCCGGCCTCAACACCGAAGACCCACCCAAGGCCGCACACCACACCATCGACAACCGACTCGGCGCAGCCGTCAGCCTCGCCGACCAAACCCGCCGCACCCTGACCAGACTCATGCACTAAACCCGCAGGTCAACGACGTCCGGGCCGCGCCCGATGAGAACTTTCTCTACGTCTTCAAGGGCGCCCGCTCCGCGGTCGCCGGCGGCCGCCCGCCCCGGCGCGCCGGGCGTGCGGCCTGTTCCGTCCGGTCCCGCCGCGCCGCGTCGCCCGTCCACCACTGGCGAAGTTAAGAAGCCTCCTACCGACGGAGGGTCCAGCCTGGTCCCCGCAAGCACGTGTCGACCAAGCTGACGTCTCCGTTCCCGGTATGGCAGGTCCTGAGACTTGGCCGCTTAGCCCCGCGCCTATCCGTTCCCCTTTCAGAGGTGGCCGGTCCCAGCCAAACTACCCTCCGTCTAGCCTTGGGTGGCCTAGAATGCGCCTCCTATTGATGTTGATTGAGAGGTAGCATGCCCAGTGATCATAACCTTCCTAGGCTTCAACCAGGAAAAGCAGTAGCTGCAGGTTTCACGGCAGCACTTGTGGTTATAGCTCTGACCGTCACAGCCTTGACTATAATGCGTCCCCGGTACTTGGGAATGGCAGCTGGGCAGTCTACCAGCATTTTCAATGCCATGGTGGTGGTCCCAGGAAAAGGCCTGGGCGATACCGGAAATGACCTATTGCTATCAGCGTACGTTTGCGGCCCAAAGATTGCTGAAGAATCGGGTTGCCCCCCTCCGGAAGCTGAACAGATCGGCCATCAAGCGAATTCCTTCAGCGAGAAAAAGCCTTCACGGGCACTCAAAGCAGGAGGAAGGCTGCGGGCCGAAATATTTGGCGGCAATAAGGATATAAAAATAAAGCAACTCGGTGCCAACATTCAGCGAGTAAGGAAAGAGAGAGACTGGGCATCCTGGGTGTGGAGCGTATCCGCAAAAAAGCCAGGAAGATATCATCTTGTCCTTGGACTCACCCTTCTGGAGGACGATAAAGATCAAGCAAGAGTCCCTACTCGATTCTTCCAAGTGAACGTAACAGTAGAAAGAAACATGTCGGTAGCTACACTGGCTCGCCAGGCTGGTTCGATGGTGGGTTCCATAACCAACTGGCTGGTAGCGATTACTACGGCGCTCGGCGCTCTGGGGTTTGGGACCTACTTTCTGAATCGCAGGGGCCGCGACCGGCAGCGAACGACAGAGGCGGACGAAGGCAATACTCCGGCAAATGGTGGCGGTACTTGACTCAATCCAGGCTGTACCGTTGGCTTCATCGGCCGCCTCATTTAGGATAATCGCCGGTTGGACGGGTGCGAAGCGGGGGCCTCGCGGCCCCCAGCCCCCCGCGGGCCAGAGGGCACGCCCGCGCGAAGCGGTCTGTCACACCGTCTCGCCGTTCGCGCGGGCGCACCCTCCGGGACGGACGTGCGTGCCAACGGGGGTGCTAACGGAGCCCCGGCTGACGGCGGTCACGGGGCTGCGCCACTGCCCAGCCACCGACCCCAAGAGCAAGGGCACAAGCAATCCCCCGGCGCGGGGACGCTGCAAGCTAGGTTGTAAGTAGGGATCCCCCTAACCCGAAACCTGTCGAGGGGGCGACGGCCAGAAGCCGTTAGCGCCGCCCTGCGGGCGTCACTCCGTGATGGCTACACCGTCTTGACATAACCAGCCCACCGCAAGGTACTGGTCTCCTCGGGGTGGGGGGAGAAGGCTGAGACAGCAGGGGCACCGCTGCACGCCTGGGGACCTACAGAGTCGCGCTCCTAGTGAGTTCAGTTGTCTGGGCGTGGACGGCGGTTTTCCGAAAGTCCTACCGGCGTGGTGGTGGTGTCTCTAGCATCGGGCTCCATGGGACGGCGCAAGCAAACACCGGAGTACCGGCCGATCAAGGACGCGCACAAGACGCTGGGCTTGTGGTCAATTCGCAGGGCGCTGACATTCGCGTTCACCGCTGCGGTGGTGTTGTTGGTTGCGGCGTGGTTCCTGCTGCTGTGGCTGCTGGGATCACCAACCCACGCCGAACCCATGCCGCTCGACACCAAAGACGTCCTGGAGCTACTCAAACTCGTCTTCGCCCTAGTCGCTGGAGTTGGTGCCCTGGTCGCCTTGGTCACCGCATACCGCCGCCAACGCGTCGATGAGGCCGCCGGCGAACGTGCCGAACGCGTCCAAGCCCACGTCGAATACGGCCAAGCCGTCGAGTTGCTCGGCCATGACAAAGCCGCCGTCCGACTGGGCGGGCTGTATTCCCTGGAACGGCTGGCCCAAGACCACCCCTATTATCGACAGACAGTCACCGATGTTGTGTGCTCCTACCTTCGGATGCCCTTCAAATCACCATTCACCGACCACGGCGGCCAGGCTGATCGGTCTAGGCAACCCGATGACCACACCCCCCATGACCCAGAAACTAGCGATGCACCATTGCAGGAACTTCAGGTGCGTCTCACTGCGCAACGACTGCTGAAACGCCACCTAACCATAACCTCACCCGATCAAGAACCCCCTCCCACCTACTGGGGCGGCATCAACATTGACCTCACCGGTGCCCACCTTGTCGACTTCGAGTTCACGCATTGCCGTCCAAGAGAGGCCAGGTTCCTCGAAGCTCATTTCAATGGGGTTTCCGTATTCGATGGGGCGCACTTTGACGGGCCCGTCTGGTTCAACAGAGCCCTGTTTAGCGGGTCCGCCAGTTTCATGGGGGCCCGCTTCAGTGGAATCACAGGGTTTTTCAAGGTTCGCTTTGGCGAAACCTCATTCGACCTGGTCAATTTTGGCGAAATCGCCATGTTTGCCATGTCTCACTTCAATGGAAATGTAGAATTCTTCGGAGCTCACTTTGAGAATGATGCCTTTTTTGACAACATTCACTGCAAAGGGGATGCTTCGTTCAAGAATGCGCAGTTTGGTCGACAAGTCCACTTCCGCGAGGCACGTTTCGGGGGGACCGCTAGCTTCGAAGAGGCCCACTTCAGAGACGAACCCGACTTCGCCGAAGCTGTAGCGAGCTATCCGAATGATGACCACGTATGGCCGAGATGCTGGCGCGCGCAGGCAATTGCCGGTGACGCAGCTCAGCTCACCCGCTGTTCCTGACTTCCCGACGGCTGTGCCGAATACTTGCCGGAGTTCGACGGCCTGTGTGCGAAGGCGCAGGTCAGGGGAGTTTGGCGGTGGGACTGTAAATCCGTCGGCTCGCTACAGGCTGAGATCAAGGTGCTGACGCGGCGCTTCCGGTGCTCGGGCCGTGGTCGGCCCTGCGCACCGAATCGACTTGTCCTCTGCCTATGCGGCCTCTCGCCATACGCTGACGGTCGGCCCGGTTACCATCGATGCATGGACGCGGTGGAGGTGAGTGGGCAGGCCTGGCGGGACCAGGTGCGCCAGCGGGGAACCGTCGAGCAGGACCGGGTGGCCTTGGCTCGTCTCATCGAGTACGACGCCGACCCGTTCGAGGTCGAGTTGTACGAGCTGGCAGCCGACCCCCGAACGCTGCTCATCGACCGTGCCCAGCGACGCCGCGCCGGACAGCACGAGCGGCACGTCCGACGACTGAAGGACCGAGGTCGCCGGGCCGACAGGTGACGACAGCCCTGACGACAACGACGGCAACCAAAGCCCACCACGGGCGCACGTCGGGCACCGTCCGACCTCGGTAGGAACCGTGGCGGCAGGGTGGTTGCTACTTCTGAAAAGCGGAAGGTCGGCGGTTCGACCCCGCCCCTGCCCACACAGTTGACCAGCAAAAACGCCCCGGAGCCATGAGGCCCGGGGCGTTGTGTTTGACGGCAACGGACGTCACCAGGAAGCGGGCGGTCAGCTCCGCAGTATGAGCTAGAGGTTATATTGGTGGGGGTGGGGGGTGCCCTGGGATGTCATCCTCCTCGAACCGGTCGAGAGCTGGTTCCTCAAGCTGTGTGAATCCGAGCTGGACACAGCTGCCTTGATCGAGCAGGCCATCGACAGGTTGGCCGAGGTCGGGCCGACGTTAGGACGGCCGCTCGTCGACACCCTGGAACACAGCGAGATGCGCAACCTCAAGGAGCTGCGGCCCGGCAGCCGAGGACGATCGGAGATCCGCATGCTGTTCGTCTCTGACCCAGACCGTGCCGCGATCTTCCTGGTGGCCGGAGACAAGGCCGGGCAGTGGTCACGCTGGTACGACGAGGCGAGCCCACTGGCCGAGGCCCGCTACGCCGAGTACCGGGCAGCGAAGGACAAGGAGAGCGGACGATGAGCACCGGACGCCGCTGGCAGGACATCAAGGCCGAAGCACACCGCCGCAACCCTGAGCTGGCGGATCCCGAGCGCCAGGCCCAGGCACGCGCCGAACTGGACGCCTACGTCGCCGGCCACCACCTCAAGGAACTTCGCAAGGCCATCGGCAAGACGCAAGCCGAGGTCGCCCAGATCCTGGGGGTCTCCCAGTCCCGCGTCTCCCAGATCGAAAACGGCAACCTTGAAGCCATGGAACTGGAGACGCTCCGCGCTTACGCCACCGCGCTCGGCGGGCACGTCGACATCACCGTCAGCGTCGGTCCCCACTCAATCAAAGTCGCCTGACAACACCGGCCGGTGACGGCAACCCTGACGGCAACGTCAGTAACCAAGCGGCACCACGTCACCGCCGACGACGTCCGCGCCTGGACGGTCTGGCTGCTCAACACCTACTCCGACAGCAACGCCACCAACCGATACCGGGCGCTGCAGCAGTTCTTCAAGTGGTGGTCCTCCGACGAAGAGCTGCCCAACCCCATGGCGAAGCTCCGCCCTCCCGCCGTCGGCGAGAAGGTCGTCCCCGTCTTCACCGGCGAAGAGCTCACCAAGCTCCTCAAGCACTGCGAAGGGAAGACCTTCACACAGCGCCGCGACTTCGCCACCTGTCGCTGTTCAAGGCGACCGGCCTGCGGCTGCCCGAACGGCTGGTCATCACCCCAGATGCTCCGCCGCTACGGCCGCCGAGCCGCCAGCACCCGAAGCCCATCCGCACCTACGACCGGGCTAAGGTGATACTCGTCCACAGAGCAGTGCCCCGCCCCAGCCGACGACCCGGCAGCGGCGACGGCGGCGCGGCTTGGACTGGGGAGAGCGCGGCCGACCGGGGGATGTGATGGAGCCGCAGACCGCGAGACCGTTCGCGCATCTCGACACGCCGCTGTCGGGCACCTACCGGCGGGTCATGGGCGTCTTCGTGCAGAACAAGCGGCGGTTCGTCGTCCATCTGAGACCCGAGGACGTGGCCGAGGCGCTGCGCCGCGACGGTGGTTCCGGGCTGTCGCAGGAGACGGTCGACAAGGCGCTGGGCAGCCTGGCCGAGTGGGGGAACCTGCGCGCCGATCCCGACACGAGCCGGGTGACCACGGTCGAGGACTTCTACCGGGCCCGGCACCTCTACCAGCTCAGCCGTGAGGGCGAGGCCGCGGAGCGGGCGCTGGAGGTGTACGAGCAGGAGATCGGTCGCCGCGGAGAGCTTCAGGCAGTCGCGCTGGAGGACATCCGCGTGCGGTTGCGGGCATTGCGCGATCTGCCCGGGCATCCCGACCCGCCCGTCGTCCACAACCTGCTCCTGGAGCTGATGGGCCGGCTGGACAGCCTCGCCGCGAACGCGAGCGCATTCATGGGCGGGTTGCAGCGCACCATCGAACTCCAGGACGTCGACGAGGAGGCGTTCCTGGCCTACAAGGACCGGCTCATCGCCTATCTCGAAAGGTTCGTTTCCGAGCTGGTCGTCAAGCACCACGACATCGCCACGACGTTGCGAGCGCTGCCGCCCGAGCGTGTGGCGGACCTGCTCGCGACTGCCGCGGGGCGCGAGGCCGCCGACGCCGTGCCGGACGAAGCGACGAGACCGGCGGCCGAGGAGGCGCCGTCCGCCACCGTGAGCGCCGCCACCGGGGAGAAGTTGGCCGCCTGGGAGAACCGCTGGTCAGGCCTGTGGTCATGGTTCGTGGGCGGGCGCGGCCACCCGTGCCAAGCCGATCTGCTCCGGACCCGGGCGCGCAAGGCGATCCCGGATCTGCTCGCCACGATCAGCGTGCTGCAGGAGCGCCGTGCCGGACGCAGCGACCGGTCCTCGGACTTCCGTGCGCTGGCCCGGTGGTTCGCCCAGTCCCCCACGGAGCACGACGCGCACCGCCTGTGGCGGGCGGCGTTCGGGCTCTCGACCGCGCGGCACCTCACCGCGGAACCGGGGGCCGCGATCGCCGAGGTGCCCGCCGCCACGAGTTGGCTGGAGGCTCCGCGCGTCGAAGTGTCGGCACGGCTGCGGGCCGCCGGTCACTACGCCAAGCGCGGCGCGCCGAAACGGGTTCGCGACCGGACCGTCGAGCGCGAGTCGCTGGCCCGGGAGGTGGCCGCCGAGCGGGAGCAGACCGAGGCGGCACGCCGCCGGCTGGCGACCGGGCGGGCGGTCCTGCTGAGCGAGATCGCCGTCCTGGACCGCCAGGAGTTCGCCCTGTTCCTGCGGCTGCTGGGCGACGCGCTGGCGGCCGGCCCACCCGGGCCGGACGGGGCGATCCGCACGCGCACTTCCGACGGCGCGCTGGCGGTGACCCTGAAACCGGTCGGCGGCCTGGCCGAGGTCGAGACCGAGGACGGTGTGCTGCGCGGCCCCGACCACGAGATCACCATCGTTGACCTCATGACCGGCCCGGAACCGATGGCCGTCCGCTCGTGACGGGCGCGTTGACCGACGTCCTGGACGCCCAGCGGGACGAGGAGCGGCGCCGCGCCGTCCGGATCCTGCTGCGCACACCGCTGCTCACGCCGCGCGACGCCGAGTACGCCCTCGTGCGCCGGCACGCCGGGTACCTGGCCCAGTGGTTCGCGCGGGAGGCGGGCTGGTCGCTGCACACCGACCCCGGTGTCGCCCGGCTCCGCAAGGTCCCCGGTGACCTCGGCGACGGGAGCCGCGCCGCCCGGGTCCGCGACGGCGGGGCGCGTGCCCGGGAGCCGTTCAGCCGGCGCCGCTACGTGCTGGCATGTCTGGCGCTGGCCGCACTGGAGCGTGCGGAGGCCCAGGTCACGCTCGGCTGGCTGGTGGACCGGGTCGTCGTGCTCGCCGCCGACGAGGAGATCGCCCGCGCCGGCGTCGCCTTCACCATGGAGGACCGGGACGAGCGCGGCGACCTGGTCGCAGTGGCGCAGCTGCTCCTGTCGCTGGGCGCGCTGGTGAAGGTGGCCGGTGACGAGCAGGCGTTCGTCAACCGGAGCGGCGATGCCCTGTACGACGTGGACCGCCGCGTGCTGGCGGTGCTGCCGGTGACGCGGCGCGGCCCTTCACTGGTGGACGCCCGCGAACACGATGAGAGACTCACCGCGATCACCGAGGACCTCCTGCCCGACACCGACGACGGCCGCAACCGGATGATTCGCCACGCCCTCACCCGGCGCCTGCTGGACGACCCGGTGCTCTACTACACCGACCTGTCCCCTGAGCAGCGCGCCTACCTCGACATGCAGCGCGGTCCGCTGCTGAAGCGGCTGACGGAGGCGACCGGATTCCTGGCGGAGGTCCGGGCCGAGGGCATCGCGCTGATCGACCCGACCCGCGAGGCGACCGACTTCGGGATGCCGGAGGAGGGCACTGAGGGGCACGCGACGCTGCTGCTGGCCGAATTCCTCTCCGACCGGCTGCGAGCGGGTGCGCGGGCCGTGGCGATCGAGGCGGCGGAGCAGCGCATGGTCGAACTCATCCGCGAGCACAAGGCGCACTGGCGCAAGAACGTCCGCGATCCCGGCGCCGAACGTGCGCTGACCGCCCATGCCCTGCACCGGCTGTCCGCTCTCGGGCTGGTGCGGCTGGCCGCCGAAGACGTGGTGCCGTTGCCGGCACTGGCCCGCTTCGGGTATCTCGAAGCCACCATCATCGGGAAGAGGAAAGAGCCATGACGGCTACCGCCGGTTCGGACGCGACCGGTGCGTCCGCGGCCCCGGACGCACCGGCGGAGTTGCCGGTGGCCCGCGCCGCGCGATGGCAGCCTCTGCGCACAGGCCTGGTCGACCTGTTCTACTACGACCACCAGGAGTTCTGGTTTCGTGACGGCCGAGTGCTGTTCCGCGGCAATAACGGCACCGGCAAGTCCAAGGTGCTGGCTCTGACGCTCCCGTTCCTGCTGGACGGCGACCTGACTCCCAGCCGTGTCGAGCCCGACGGTGACCGGGGCAAGCGGATGGAGTGGAACCTGCTTCTCGGCGGCCGCTACGACGAGCGGCTGGGGTACACGTGGCTGGAGTTCGGCCGGATCACCGAGGACGGAGAACGCGCCTACCTCACCGTCGGCGTGGCGCTGAAGGCGGTCGCCGGACGCGGCATCGCCGACCGCTGGTTCTTCGTGACCTCGCAGCGGGTCGGCCATGACCTGTTCCTCATCGGGTCCGGGGGTGCCGCGCTCACCCGGGACCGGCTCACCGAGGCGATCGGGTTGCACGGCCGGGTCACCCAGCGCGCCGAACGCTATCGGCGGATGCTGGACGAACACCTGTTCCATCTGGGCGAGGAGCGCTACGACGCGCTGATCAATCTGCTCATCCAGCTCCGGCAGCCCCAGTTGTCCAAACGCCCCGACGAGAAGCGCCTCTCGGCGGCCTTGTCGGACGCCCTCACGCCGCTCGACCAGGCGGTGCTGAGCGACATCGCGACCGCGTTCCACGACCTGGAGCAGCAGCGCGCGGAACTGACCGGCCTGCGCGACACCCGCCGCCACGTGGCCCGCTTCGTCGACCGGTACCGCCGCTACGCCTCGGTCGCCGCGCGCCGGCAGGCCCGCGAACTGCGCACGGCCCACAGCGCGTACGAGGCCGCGCAGCGCTCCCTCGCCGGAGTGCGCGAGGAGATCGAGCGCGCCGGACGGGAGGAGGCGGAGGCCGCCGAACTTCTGGAGACGGCCCGCGTCGAGCACGCCGAGCAGACGGCGGTCCGTGAGGAGCTCCAGTCCGACCCTCGGCTGAAGAACCTCGCGGACGCCCAGCGGTACGCCGAGCAGGCCGAGCAGGACGCGGCGAGGGCCCGGCAGACCGCCGAGCGGACCGAGAGGACACGGTCGGAGCGGAAGGCCCGGCACGACAAGGCCACGAAGGCGGCCGAGCACAGCGCCGCGGCCCTGACCGAGGCGCGTCTCCCCCTCGCCGCCGCCGCGGAGCTCGCCGGGATCTCCGGCCCGCACTCCGGCATCGCCTTCGACCCGGCCGAGGAGGCGACACTGATTGCCGCGGAACGGGAGATGGTACGCCTTGCCGAGGGCCGCGCCGAGGCCGTCGCGCATGTGACGCGGCTGGCCGGGAAGGCGGCGCGCGCTGAAGCCGAGCTGGCTCAGGCGCGGCGGGTTCTCGGGGAGCGCGAGGCCGATCGGGACGCCGCCGCCGACACTCTCGGCGAAGCCCAGGACGCGCTGGCGAACGAGGCGGAGCGGCACATCGGGCAGTGGCGCGACTACGGTCGCTCGCTCACCGAGCTGACCGCCCCCGACCCGGCCGACGTCGATCTGGAGGGCTGGGCGGAGACCCTGGAGGGCCCGCATCCGCTACTGGCCGCGCTCCGGGCCGCGACCGAGGAGGCCCACCGCACCCTGGCCACCGAGCGCGCGGCCGCCGACACCGCCCTGCGGACCGCCGAAGCCGACCTGCACGAACTGACCTCCGAGCGGGAACGCCTGGAAGCGGGCGTCATCGACCGTCCGATCGTCCCCCACACGCGCGGCGCGGGCATCCGCACCGGTCCCGGGGCGGCGCTCTGGCAGGTCGTAGACTTCTCCGACGACCTGACCACCGGCGAGCGCGCGCGCCTGGAGGCGGCGCTGGAGGCCTCCGGCCTGCTGGACGCGTGGATCACCCCCGAGGGCGCACTGCTGGACCGCGACGCCCACGACGTGGTCGTCCAGGCGGGGAGCACCGCCGACCGGCCGCTCACCGCGGCTCTCACCGTCGCGATCGACCCCGATGACGTCCAGGCCGCGGCACTGGCACCCGACACCGTGTCGGCCGTACTGGCAGGCATCGGGCTGGGCGAGCAGGACGCCCCCGGCTGGGTGGACACCGCAGGCCGCTGGGGTGTCGGTCCGCTGCGTGGAGCCTGGTCCAAAGAGGCCGCCGGCTTTGTCGGAGCGGGCGCCCGTGAAGAGGCGCGCCGCCGCCGGCTGGCGGAACTGGCCGAGCTCATCGCCACCGCCGAGCGCGCCGTCGCCGGGGCCCGCGCGGCCGTCGATTCCGTCGAACGCCGCCGTGACATGCTGGCCGCCGAGCTGCGTCGCGTACCGGACGACCAACCGCTTCGCGATGCGCACAGCGCCGTCACCGGCGCGGCCGGGCAACTGGAGAAGGCACGGTCCCGTGTGGACAAGGCGACCGAGGACGCCAACTGGGCCGGACGCGACCACGCCGCAGCCGTCGCCGAACGCGACCAGGCCGCAGACGACGTCGGCCTACCCGCCGAGCCGGACGGCCTCGCCACCGTCGGGGCGGCGCTGGCGGACTACCGGCGTGCGACGTCGGCTCTGCTCGCGGCCGCGCGACGGCACGCCGACCGCCTCGCCGAGCTGACGACCTGGACCGAGGAGCTCGCCTCCGCGGCCGCGGAGGCCGCGGAGGCCGGCGACCAGGCGCGCGCCGCCGAGGTCCGCGCGGCGCAGGAGCGCGGCCGGCTGGAGACCTTGCGCGAGTCGATCGGGGCGTCCGTCGAGGAGCTGCGCCGACGGCTCCAGGACACCAGGCGACGCATCGCCGAACTCGATGCCGAACTCCGCCGTCTGGAGGGCGAGGAACGCCGGGCAGGGCAGGCGCACGCCAAGGCACAAGGACGCGAGGAGCAGCTCACCGAGCAGCTGACCGAGGCCGGAGGCCGCCGGGAGAGCGCCGTCACCGAACTGCGGCGATTCGCCGCGACCGGCCTGCTTGCGCTCGCCTGCGACGTGGAGATTCCCGGCACCGGCGACGCCTGGGCGGCCGACCCCGCGGTCCGGCTCGCGCGCCGCGCCGAGGAGCGCCTGCGCGACGTCGATGACGGGGACGATGCCTGGCGCCGCGTCCAGGACGAGATCACCCGCCACTACTCCGACCTGTCGGAGGCGCTCTCGCGGCACGGGCACCACGCGGTGGCGGGCCTGGACGACTGGTTCGTGGTCACCATCCAGTTCCAGGGCCGCGAGCGCGCCCCCGCCGAGCTGACCGAGCTGCTGGACGGCGAGATCGACTACCGCGAGCGGATGCTGACCGCCAAGGAACGCGACCTGCTCGAAGAACACCTGATCAACGACGTCGCCAGCCATCTCCAAGAGCTCATCACGGAGGCGGAGGCGCAGGTCGGGTTCATGAACGCCGAGTTGGAGGAGCGTCCCACCTCCACGGGCATGCGGCTGCGGTTGCGCTGGGAGCCAAGTCCGGACGGCCCCGCCGGGCTCGCCGAGGCCCGCGCCCGGCTGCTCCGGCAGAACGCCGACCTGTGGTCGCCCGCCGACCGCGGGGCCGTCGGCGACTTCCTGCAGCGCGAGATCGAGCGGGTCCGCGCCGAGGACGAGCACGGCACCTGGCAGGAGCACCTGCGCCGGGCGCTGGACTACCGATCCTGGCACCGCTTCGTCATCGAGCGGTACCAGGACGGCCGATGGCGCAGCGCGGTCGGACCGGCCTCCGGCGGTGAGCGCGTGCTGACGGTGTCGCTGCCGCTGTTCGCCGCCGCGTCGGCGCACTACCGCTCCGCCCACCCGCATGCGCCGCGCATGGTGGCACTGGACGAGGCGTTCGCCGGCGTGGACGACGACGCCCGCGCCAAGTGCCTCGGTCTTCTCACCACCTTCGATCTGGACGTGGTGATGACCTCCGAACGTGAGTGGGGCTTCTACGCGACCGTCCCTGGCCTGGCCGCGCATCACCTGGTCCGCCGCGACGGTGTGGACGCCGTCCACGTCACCACCTGGGAATGGGACGGCCGCGAACCGATCCGCGTCGAACGCCGCACCGCGATCCGGCCTCCCGCGCCGCGCGCACCTGAGCCCGGTCCGGATACCGAAGGGCTGTTCTGACGGTGTCCGCGGCCGTCGATCTTCCCCGGCTGCGCCGGACGCTCGGCGATCCGGAGTTGGCCCGGCTGGTCGCGGCGCTCGCTCGCAGGATCGAGCTGGGGCGGACGCTGAGCGGGCGGCTGATCCTGTCGCGGCCGTCCGAGGCCGAACTGCGCGCGATCCGCGCCCTGCTGGGCTCCGGCCGAGCCGGAGTGCGAGGCGGCTCGGTCGCCGTCCCCCTGGACAGGGTCGCCGCGACGCTGGCCCAAGCCGCGATCGCACCCGACCTGCATTCCGCCGTGCAGGCCCTGGCGGGGCCGATCACACCGCGAGCCGTGGCGGCGGCCGCCGAGGAGACGGCACGGGACGCGGCGGAACGGGCACTGGTGGCGGGGCGGCATGCCGGAACGGCCTGGTACCGGGCGTGGGCTGAGGCATTGACCACCGACGGGACGCTCACCCGGCTGATCCACCGCGGCGACACCGCGCTGATCGGCGCGGCCGTCTCCGTCCTTGATCTGCTGCCCGCCCCCGGCAGCCCGCTGCCGGTCATCGCCGAACGCGCCACCGGAGACACCAAGGCGCTGTCCGGCACGCCGCTCGCCGGGCTGGTCCAGCGAGCCCTCGTCCACCGCGCGCAGGCCGACCAGCCGCGTGGCGCAGAAGCCGAACGGGCCCTCTGGGAATCCGTAGGCGTCATCATCGACGACCTCTCCAGCCAGGTCCTGGTCCTCGGCCTCGCCGCGGACGGCGAAGGTCCCCTGGCCGATTGGCTGACTCAGGCAGCCGCCCGGCGTACGCCCTTCCGGATCACTCTGCACCAACTCGTCACCATGCCGATCGAGCGGTCCGCCACGGTCGTGCACGTCTGCGAGAACCCGTCGGTGCTGCGCGCTGCCGTCTCCGCTCCGGTCGCCATGCCGCTGATCTGCACAGAGGGAATTCCCTCGGCGGCCTGCAACCGGCTGCTGACGTCCATCGCCGGAACCGGTGCGCAGATCCGCTGGCGCGGCGACTTCGACTGGACCGGTCTGCGCACCACCGCCTCCGCAATCGACCGCTACGGCGCCGAACCCTGGCGAATGTCCACCGCCGACTACGAAACTGCTCTGGCCGCCGGAGACTCCGAGCCCCTGCGCGGCTCCCCCGCATCCAGCCCTTGGGACCCCGTCCTGGCCGCACGGATGCGCCGGGCGGGCCGCGCTGTCATGGAGGAGCGGCTGGTGCCCCTGCTGCTCTCCGATCTCTCGGAGACTGCGCCAGGTGGGCCTGCCGTGAACATCTCGGCGACCTGAGCCAGAGGCATGACCGCCGCATGCATTGGATAGCCGTCAGGTAACACAGCGCGGTAGTCTGACGGAAACACAATCCGCTTATCGGCTTCTCGCTCGTGAGCGGCCTGGGTTTTCGCAGGTCAGTACAGCGCTCAGACGTTGTGACCTGAAAAGCGGAAGGTCGGCGGTTCGACTCCGCCCCTGCCCATGTCTCCAAGCAGCAGCAAGAAGTGCTCGACCTGCAAGAACAGGTCCGGGCGCTTCTCTCGTCTGTCCGGCTGTGTCCGACCGTCACCGGCCCTCGGCGAGCGTCTGGGCCGATATCTGCTCCACGGAAAGGGTCGGAGTCAAGTACGTCCAGGCAGCGAAACGGTTGGCAGCCCGGCAGACCACACGAACGCCGGGGACTCACGGCCCGAGCCTTCAAGCGACGGGTCACAAGCTGCGCGCGGTCGCCGGGTGGGAAGGGTTCAGGGGCGTGGCGAGCTTCCAAACGCTGTGGGAGCACGAGAACGGCAACATGTACCCAGGCCCGCACTTCCGGCGCGCCAACTGGCTTTTGTACGAGGCCACCGAGCCCGAGTCGAGCTTTCGTCTCCCGCTCCCGGCCGAGGAGGCCGGAGACCCCGCCCTCCCGTTGCCCGGCCCGCTGAGCCCCGCCGCCGAGGAGGCAGCCGACACGATCTCGCAGGGGGGTTGGCTCTCCGACCAGACCCAGGACCCCGCCGCCGCTGAAGGCCCGCGTTGTGAACGCATGGCGAGGCCAAGCCACGAGCGGCAGCATCGCGAACGACCACACTCGTCCTGGTCGGCGGATACCCCGGATCGGACAAGACCGAGTTCACGCGCTTTCTCACGACATTTCGGGCTGGCCTTCCTGAACAAGGGCCCCCTGACGCCACGCCTCACCGAACGCCTATCAACCTCGCTCGACGGCGACCCGCACGACCGCCACACCGACCTTTAGGTGAACGAGGTCAGATCCCTTGAATATGAATGCCTCAATCGCGAGCAGGATGCACAAAATCAGAAACAAATTGGTGCATGACAAAGAGGGAACGCTTTCGAGGTATGCACCCCTTGTGCATGACACTGATCTAGCCCGCGGGATCCCTCTCGTGAGATTCATAGCGATCGCGGGGTCTAGTCTAGCGGCCGGTCAATCTAGCAATGGAGGATTACTGCAAAGGTCTAGATATCTGACGCCCCCACCGAGACTCGGTGCGAGCGCATCAATCTCCTGGCCCGCGCGCCGATCCCATACGCCGACACGATGACTGACGTCCGAGACGATCGCTGCAGCGGGGCTTCCGGTGCTCTGACCGTGGACAGCCTGTGCTCCGATTCCCCTTTCCCTGATTCCTGCAGTTCAGCCCGCGAGTTGGGTGTCCGGACGGGCCGAGTTGGTTGTTCCATCTCATGAGGTCGGTTCCCCGGGCTCGGGTGTACCGGGCGGTGCACCGATCGACCTGAACGTAAAGCGGCCGTCGTTGTTGGTCAGGATTCCGTCGCGTGGTGCGGCAGCCGGGTTCGCCGAACCTGCCCGGGGTAATGATCGCCGCGGTCCCTCCAGACCGGCTGGTCGATTCAGGGGAGATCTGAATGCGAAGACTTCTAGCTATGCTCACGGCCGTCCTTGCCCTGCTGGCAGGAATGGCCCCGACCCGTCCCGCGTCCGCCGGAACCCCGGACCGCGCCGACGGATTGGGCTGGCGCACCCGGTTCACCGAGACCGACCTGGTCTCCGACATCCCAGGCCGGGCGCGTCTTCAGGACCCCAAGCTCGTCAACCCATGGGGCCTGGCGCTTGGCCCGACCGGGCCGCTGTGGGTCGCCAACAACGGCACCGGCGTCGCCACCGTGTACGCCGGCGGCGCGAAAGGCATCACGAAGCAGGCACTGGAAGTCACCGTCGAGGGCGGCGCGCCCACCGGAGAGGTCTTCAACGACACCGCCGACTTCGCGGTGAACGGCGCGCCGGCCAACTTCATCTTCAGCAGCGAGAGCGGCGCGATCACCGCGTGGAACCGCAACACGGGGACCACCGCGGTCCGCGTGGCAGGCGCGCCCGGCGCCATCTACAAGGGACTGGCGCTGCTGCACACCCGCCATGGGGCGTTCCTGCTGGCGACCGACTTCCACAACAGACGCATCGACGTCTTCGACGGCAGGTTCCGGCGGCTCAGGCTGCCCGGCGGGCGCTTCAATGACCCGTCGATCCCACCAGGCTTCGCTCCGTTCAACGTCGCCGTCCTCGGCGGCTCCGTGTTCGTCACCTACGCCAAGCAGGATGCGGACGCCGAGGACGACGTCCCCGGCCCCGGGCTCGGCTTCGTCGTGGAGTACCGGCGGTTCGGCCGCTCCCATCATCGCTTCGCCTCCCGCGGTCCGCTGAACGCGCCGTGGGGGCTGGTGATCGCGCCCCGATCATTCGGCGACTTCGCCGGAGACGTCCTCGTCGGCAACTTCGGCGACGGCCGGATCAACGCCTTCACCCCGCGTGGCCGTTGGCGGGGCGCGCTGCGCCGGCCAGACGGCCGCCCGATCGTGATCGACGGCCTGTGGGCGCTCCTGCGCGGGACGCCGACGACCGGTGGCACCGACGCCGTCTGGTTCTCGTCCGGCCCGAACGACGAGACGCACGGCCTCGTCGGCCTGCTGCGCAAGGCCCGCCTGCGCTGAACAGGGGCGTGACCAGCGGCTGGGCCGGCCGCTGGTCCGCCTCCGTTTCGAGGGGCCTGTTCCGCCGACTGACGCCCCGGCGCGCGGCGCCGTGGACTCCTGGAGTTGTTGCCGGCAGGTGTCCCGGTCGCTCGACCGGGTTGCGGGTCGAGGGGCGTGCCCCTTCCAGGCGCCAGTGGCGATGACCAGGCAACATGGGCGGACGTTCGTGATGAACGTATGGATCGGACATGCGGATGGGTCGCGAACCCGGCGACCGCAGTGCCACAGCTTTACCCCTGCCCCGAGGTACTTCAGTGACGGCCGCAAGATCGGCTTCACCTACTCTGGGGACGTGCTGCCTTTTCGGCTCCCCAGCGAAGCGGAGTGGGAGTACGCCGCGCGGGCCGGAACCACGACCCTGACATTTCGAGGTGACCTGGTGCCGTCCGAAACCGACCTGCTGGACCACTTCGGGGTGGAACAGCGCGTCCTGACGAGTGAGAACGCGTTCGGGCTGGCGGCCATGGGTTCACTGGGCGAGTTGTGCGCCGATACATACGTGCCCGGCTATGCCGGCGCGCCGACCGATGCGGCTCCCCGCCACGGCGACGGAGTTGGGGTGATTCGAGGCGGCGCCGCGGACATGAGTCCGTGGCAGGGATGTAACGAGTGGTTGGCCATGCTGTCTGCCGCGCGAGGCCCGCTTGACATGTTCGCCGCTGTCCGCCCCGTCCTAGACCTCCCCGCCACGGCGGTTGCCGAGTAGATCTGGTGCGTGGACACGACCTACAGACGCGTGGTCACGCACGACCTGCGGGATACAGCGAGTCGAACCCGTCGGCGTTGAAGTTGTGAATCGCGTCCCGTACCCGATCCTCGCTGGTGAACGCCACCTGAGCGATCTTGGCGACGTTCATGCCCAGGGCCGATAGCAGGATCATCTGTGCTCGCCGCCAGGTCACCACCGACCCGGTGCCGCGTCGGATGATCCGCAGCAGCCGTTGCCCTCATCGTCATCGAGTTCCCGCACCCGCACCCGCTCAGCCATGCCTGAAGTCTGAAGCGGTCACGCCCGCCGGTCCGGGAAGACGACGGGCGTGTCACGCACTCAGGACGGGGCGAACGTTGCCTGATGCGGCACTAGTAGGCCCAGTGCGCGTTAACGTGATCACGTGAGCGAGGAGCAGCGACCGAACGGCGGCGGGATTCGCCGGATCAACGCGCCGGGCCTGGCGCCCGGCCCCGGCTACAGCCACGTGGTGTCCGTGGACGTCCCGGGGCGCCTCGTCGTGGTCAGCGGCCAGATCCCCCTGGACGGCGAGGGGAACCTCGTCGGCCCCGGCGACCTGGAGGCCCAGACCCGCCAGGTGTTCACCAACCTGGAGGCCGCGCTCGCGTCCGCCGGCGCCCGATGGGAGCACGTGATCCGGCTCGGCTACTTCCTGCGCGACGCGAGCTGGGTCGGCGTGGTGCGCGCCGTCCGCACCCAGATGCTGCCGGAGGGCGTCGATCCCGCCGCGTCCCTGATCCAGGTGTCCGGGCTGGTCCGGGACGACCTGCTCATCGAGGTGGAGGCTCTTGCCGTCGTCCCCACCGCCTGATCCCTGCGGCGGTCGGGGCCGTCCACCTCGGCGCGCCGGTCTTGCGGCCTGGCCTGGCCCGTCCGGTCCCGCCACGCCGGAACACCCGTCCGGCCAGGGGCCGATCATGCGTGTTCGTCACTCATTTGCCGGTATGCCGCGCGTGATCACCCACAGCAGCCATGCCTGAACCAAGCCGCCCAGGGTCATCACGCTGAGGGGCAGCGCCGGTTCCAGTTGGTCCGACGCTCCCCCGAGCATCCAGTCCAGCATCATGTAGAGGAAATCGCCCAAGGGCATCGTGACGAGCACAAGCCCGAGCGCCGAAAGTCCGGACTCGTCAGGCCGGGAGGCAAGGACCGCATCAACCCCGGCAGCGACCACGACCAGTGCGTAGGCGACAGCGATCGATGCGGCCACACGACGGCGCAGATTCTTTGTCATACGCGTCAGTCTTCTGGAGCGAAATTGGGCCCTGCCTGAGTACCCGCACCTAGTTGCTACTCACTCGCCACTCAGGTGACTAGGAGCACGGTTGAGAGTGTCCGATCCACCAGCGCAAGCCCCGTGAGCCGGGTCACTCATTCACGCGAGACGATCTGTCGCTACGCCCTGCCGTTCGCACGAACGAGAGCTCCGGACCCACGTTGACGCCAGTCGGAATTCGAAGGGTGGCGCCAACAACGGCGTTGGATTCTCGTTCCTTGCAAGGACGGAGTTTCCTCGAACGGCGACCGTGGGTACGCGGAGATCTCAACCATGGACTCGACTGCGACCGACTATCTTTGGTTCGAGGAAGACTTCCCGGACCTTGCCGAGGCGTACTGCTTCACCCTGGTGCACCCGGTGGCCCCCTCGAAGATCCTCAAGCGTCTCTCCGGAGCCGACGAACCTGCGTTGAACGCTGCTGCCTCGCTGTACGCGCTCAGGTTCGGCGCGGAGGCTACTTCGTAGTCCGAAGTATTGCTGGCTAGGCTGGGTGCCGGAGGTGTCATGACGACGCGCGCGTTGGACGGCTTGGGCACGGCGGACGCCCTGGTGCGGCTGTCGCATCTGGTGCAGCACGTGTTCGCCGATGTCAGCAGGGAGCACGGGCTCACGCCGCAGCAGTTGCAGTTGGTGTGCATGCTCATCTCAGGACCGCTGGGGATGACGGAGCTGAGCCGCCTGATGCATCTGGAGAGGTCCAGCATGACCGGCCTGGTGGACCGGGTGGAGAAGCGGCGGCTGATCGAACGTGTGGCCGACCCGGAGGACCGGCGAGCCTGCCGCGTCGCGTTGACCGATGAGGGCGGCCAGGCCGCCACTCGGGCCCACGACGACGTGGTCGCGCGGCTGGACGCGATGACCGGGCGGCTGGAGCGCGACGCGCGGGAGGGTTTGACGTCGGCAGCGGCTCAACTCCTTGTCGCGCAGGGGTTCTCGGTGCCAGCCCGCCAGGAGTGAGAGCGGCCCGTCGAGGACTCTGGTCACGCACGCTTGTGCCCGGAGCGGCGCGAGGGCGGTCGACTGGTCTCGACGTTGCGGGGCCGGTAGGTGTCCTCGATGGTGGCGCCCTCGTGCAGCCCCCAGCTGGTGATGCGCTCGGGGAACAGCCGGATTCGGGCACCGGGATCGGAGACGGTCTCGGCGCGGCCCCGGATCTCGATCCCGCGCGGCCGCCACGGTGGCAGCACATCGTCGATGACCAGGGCGGCGCGGCCCGTACGGGCCGCGTCCCGGAACTTCTTGGACCGCACCAGGTGGCGGCCTCCGATCTCAATGAAGGTCGCCGTCGGATCGAGGGTCCAGCCGACGGGGACGACGTGCGGTGTTCCGTCCGGCCCGACCGTGGCCAGCCGTCCGAGCCGGGCCGGGGCGTCGCGCAGATAGGCCAGTTCGACGTCGCTGAAGACGTTCACAGGTTCACTCACTTGGTCGTTCGCGCCCGCTCGCGGGTGTTGGCTGGGGCCGGCGCGGCGGGACGGACTCGGTGGCGGACGGCCAGGAGGGCGACCGCGATGCCGAGCGCCCCCGCGGCCGTCGCCAGCTGGAACAAGGTGGTGTAGGTGGAGTCGGGGGTCGCGCCGCGCGGGGCGTCGGCGGAGGCGATCACGGCGGCGGCCGCCGCGGTGCCGACGGCGCCGCCCACGGTGCGGGCGATGTTGTTCAGCCCGTTGGCGGTGCCGGTGCGCTCCAGCGGCACGATGTCGGCGATCAGCTTGGGCAGCACACCTATGACCAGGCCGGTTCCGACCCCGACGATCGCGTAGAACACCACGTGCTGCCATTTCTGGTCGTGCGCGAGGGCGAACAGCACCGACCCGGCGGTGATGAGGGCGAACCCTCCTGCCATCGGCCAGCGGGGCCCGAGCGCGGTGGTGAGCCGTCCGACCGCCATCCCGGCGGGGATCACCGCCAGCGCGCCCGCCAGCATCAGCAGGCCCGCCTCGGTGACCGAAGCACCGAAACCGGCTCCGGTGCCGCCGGGCCGCTGCTGCGCGTACTGCGGCAGGGCCAGGTAGAAGAAGTACGAGCCGGTGCCGAACAGGAACGCAGCCAGATGTGTCATCAGCATCGGCCGGTCGGCCAGTTCGGCGACGTCGATGAGGGCGTCGCCCTTGCCTCGCTCCACCGCGATGAGCGCGGCGAACAGCAGCCCGCCGAGCGCGAACAGCCCGAGCACCCGGCCCGACGACCAGCCCCACGCCGGGCCCTTGGCCAGGGCGAGCAGGACCGCGACGAGGCTTCCGCCCAGCAGCCCGGTGCCCGGCAGGTCGATCCCGCCTCCGGCCGTGCGCCGGTCGGCCGGCACCCACAGTGCCACCAGCGCCAGGCTCACCAGCGCAAGCGCGGCGCCCAGGACGAACAGCCACCGCCAGGACAGGTGATCGGCCAGCAGCCCGCCGGCGATCAGACCGGCCCCCGCGCCGGCTCCGACGACCCCCGACACCAGCCCCATCGCGAAGGGCAGCCGGGTGCGCGGCAGCGCGTCCCGCAGGATGGCCATCGACAGGGGGACCAGCGCCAGCGCCGCGCCCTGCAGCACTCGCGCGGCGATGAGCTGGCCGATGTTCTGTGACGCCGCCGCGCACGCCATCCCGACCGCGTAGACCACCAGCACCGCCAGGGCCACCCGCCGCTTGCCGTACTGGTCGCCGAGCCGTCCCAACAGCGGTGTCAGCACCGCGCTGGACAGCAGGAAGGCGGTGAGGATCCAGGCCGACGTGGCCGGGGTCGTGTGCAGCCCGACCTGCAGCACCTTCAACGCCGGGACCACGACGGTCTGCATCAGCGCGTATCCGAAGACCGCCACCACGAGGGCGATCAGGGGCCTGGTCCCGCCCCGCTCGTCGCTCACCGCGCACCGCCCCGCGCCCGGTACTCGATCATCCGCATCTCCTTCGCAGTACGAAATATACGTAGTGCGAAGTACAATAGTTCTTACTACGAACGATCGTCAACGGGAGGCGTCATGCCGCGGCGGGGTGAGGATCCCGGCCCCCGGGTCGCTCCGCTCAGCGGGGCGAACGGGACCGGGCGCGGTGCTCGGTGTACAGGCCTCCGAGAACCGAACCGAGGTGGACGACCACTCCCACGGCGACCAGCCAGGACAAGATGACCATGACGACCCCGATGAGTCCGTAACTCTGGTTGTTGACCACGATCTGCTCGGAGAAGAAGCGGGCCGAGAAGGCGCCCAGCCCCAGGCAGCACGCTCCGGTGGCCACGGCTGCGGGGAACGATGTCCGCCACCGCACCGCACCCGCCAGCAGGATCTCGATGCTCAACCACCAGAAGAGCGTTGCCAGCACGAGGCCCAGCAGGTTCTGTGCCACCGCGCCGCCGATCGGGCCCAGGAATCTTCCGACAACGGCTTGGATCGTGCTGTAGCCGAAGAGCGCGACCAGCCAGAGGAACCGGTCGATCGAATCTCGCCAGCCCCGGCTGGGAACGTCGAAGACCCGCTGGTACCAGCCCTGCAGGACCCCGGCCACCGCGACGGCGCCGACGATCAGCAGGCAGGCTCCGGCCACCGTCAGCGATCCGGAGATCGAGTCTGTTTTGAACAGGCCCGCCACAGCCTCCGCCGCGGGCTTGTCCAGGCCCAGCCAGCCGGCCACCACCGTGGCGGTGTCCCGGCCGAGTGCCGTGGTGACGACGATGAGGAACGGGAAGAAGCACAGGACGGCGAGGGCGGCCAGTTGGAAGGAGTTGCCGATGAAGTCCAGGGCGGTGAGCCGCGCCCAGATCGGGTTCGACTCGGCCGCCCTGAAACGCGTCCGTCCACGGCGGGGGCGCCTGTGGGCCGTGCGACTCACCCCGTGAGGACCTTGGTCTTGGCGCGCTGGAATTCATCCGCGGTCAGATCGCCGTGAGCCTTCAAATCCGCCAGGCGGGCCAGTTCCTCGGAACTGCCCCCGGCGGGCGGGACGCTCCCTGCGGAAGCCTCGTGGTACCGGGCCGCGAATTCTCGCGTACGGGCCATCTCTCGCTTGCCCATGCCCTTGCCGCGGGCGATCAGGTACATGAAGACGCCCAGGAACGGCAGCACGATGACGAAGACCGTCCAGGCGGCCTTGGCCAGGCCGCTCAGGGAGTCGTCACGGAACAGGTCGCCGATCACGCGGAACAGCAGCACGAACCACAGCACCCAAAAGAAGACCCACATCATGGTCAAGAAAACGTTAAGAAGTGGGTAGTTCATCGTCCAACTCCCAACATCTCTGATGGGGAATTATCTGCGAATATACTAAGCTTTTCGCTATCTCCTCTTCTACTCGCTATCGGTAGCGGTCGGGTATGTCGACGGTCAAGCCGCAGCCCGGACGCCAAGCCCTCGGGGGCCAGAGGCACCATCCAGCCTCGGGAGCGCGGCCTTCGGTCTAGGCCGGGCGTCCGGGGGCAGAATGCCCTGCATGACTCGGACTGTGAATCTGCCCGGTGGTACCGCGATGCCGTTGATCGGGTTTGGGACCTGGCAGCTGGGGTCCAGGACGGCGTACGAGTCGGTGCGCGCTGCGCTTGAGATCGGTTACCGGCATATCGACACCGCGACGCTGTACCAGAACGAGGCGGACGTCGGCAGAGCCGTGAAGGACAGCGGCCTGGGTCGGGAGCAGGTCTTCGTCACCACCAAGCTGCGCCCGCAGGACGCGCGGCACGCCCGCCGCACCCTGGAGTCGAGCCTTCGCCTGCTCGACACCGGCTACGTGGATCTCTGGCTGATCCACTGGCCGACCGGCCAGGACGAGCTCGTCTCGACGTGGCGGGAGCTGCTGTCCGCCAAGGACGCGGGATTGGCCCGCAACGTCGGGGTCAGCAATTACAGCCCGGCACTGATCGACGAGCTGACCGAGGCGACCGGACAACAGCCGGCGGTCAACCAGGTTTCGTGGAGCCCGGCGCAGCACGACCCGGCCCTGCTGGACGAGCACCGCCGCCGGGGAATCGCGGTCGAGGGCTACAGCGGCCTGAAGAACACCGATATGCGCGATCCGGTCCTCACCGGGATCGCTCAGCGGCACGGGGTCACTCCCGCCCAGGTCGTCCTGCGGTGGCATCTGGAACACGACATCGCGATCCTGCCCAGGTCCTCGCGCCGGGAGCACATCGCCGCCAACTTCGACCTGGACGGTTTCGCCCTCACGAAGGACGAGGTCACCGCGATCGACACCCTGACCCGAACCGGCTGACCGGGGACGGGCGAGGGTGCGTGCAGATCGCTGCGGTGCGCATCGGAGCCGCCGGGATCACACGCGTTAGAACCTGATGGCCACTTTGCCTCGCGCGTGGCCGCGCTCTATGTAGCGGAGCGCTTCGGGGAGTTCGGCGAAGGCGTAGGTCCGGTCGATGACCGGGGATATCTGCTCCTTCTCCATCAGCTCGGCGAGGAGGCGGAGGTCCGTGGAGTTGGGCTTCCAGCTGACGGTGGCGATGCGCTGGCTGACGAAGGGGGCGGCCAGGGCGCCGCGGGCCACCTGGGCCGCCGGGCCGAGCAGTCCGCCGCGGGCCGAGGCGATGCCGCCCACGATCACGAGCGTGCCGCGGGAGGTCAGGGGGCGGCGCAGTCGCGCCAGTGACCGGTCGCCCACGATGTCCATGAGCAGGTCGTACCGCCCCTCCCGCTCGGTGAAGTCGTCGCGGGTGTAGTCGACGACCTCGTCCGCGCCCAGGGAGCGGACCAGTTCGATGTTGCGGGTGCTGCACACGCCGGTGACCTCGGCTCCGAACGTCTTGGCGAGCTGGACGGCGAACGTGCCGATGCCGCCGGAGGAACCGTTGACGAGGACGCGCTGCCCGGCGGAGATCCGGCCCACGTCCCGCAGCCCTTGGAGCGCGGTGTGCGCGGCCATCGACACCGACGCCGCCTGTTCGAAGGTGAGGCGGGCGGGCTTGAGGGCCAGCCGTCCCTGCGGGACGGCGACGGTCTCGGCGAACGAGCCCAGCCGGACCTCGCCGAAGACCGCGTCGCCGGGGCGCAGCCCGGTCACCTGGTCGCCCACCCGCTCGACGACGCCGGCGAGATCGGCGCCGGGGACCAGGCCCGGCTTCGGCCGCCGCAGGCCGATGCTGAGCCGTACCAGCTTCGGATCCGCCCCGACGTGCCGCCAGTCGTAGGGGTTGACGGAGGCCGCCCGTACCCGCACGAGCACTTCGTCCGGGGCGATGGCGGGTTCGTCCATGTCCTTGAGGGTCAGCACCTCGGGCGGGCCGTAACGGTCCCAGCTCCAGGCTTTCATGGCGTCTTCCTTTCGGCCGGTGTTCCGCCTCGGTCGGTCGGGACGACGATCTGAGCAGACGCCGTCGTACGTCGTAAGGTTGTCATACGGCGTAAGGTAATCGTACGGCGTAAGGCGGTCAAGGGTTGCGGCGGAAAAGGTTCGGGTGAGTGCCCGAAGGCGTGGGACGTCCCGCGCGCCGACCGGCGTCGGCGGGCTCAGTCGCGCCCGGAAGGGGTCACGAGGCGGAGGCTCGGCGCCGTTCCAGACCTTCCAGGATCAGGTCGAGCGCGAACTCGAACTCGAACTGGTCGTCGCAGAAGCCCAGGGTGCCGTCCGGGTCGTCGTGGACGGCGTCCGCCAGCATCCCGACGATGTTCGGGAACCGGTCGGCCATCTGCTCCATCATCGCGGCGGCCGCGGCGTTCGCGTCCTCGGCGCCGTCGGGCTGGAACAGCTCCTGGGTGAACCCGAGGGCGCGGCTGCCGAGGACGTGCAGCGCGCGGTGGGCCAGATCGAAGGAGAAGCCGCCCGCCCGGAGGATGGCGACGACCTGATCGAGGTAGGCGATGACGACCGGGCTCGCGTCGGGGCGGGTTTCGAGCACCTGCGGGGCCCAGCGGTGGCGCAGGAGGACCTGCCGGGCGGCGAGGATCCGCGCGCGCAACGCGGCGCGCCAGTCCTCTTCCGGGGACGGAGCCTCGGCCTCGTCCACCGCCGCCATGATCTCGCCGAGGACCACCTCGACGACGCCGTCGAAGACGGCCTCCTTGTTGGCGACGTGGTGGTACAGCGACATCGCCTCGACCCCGAGCTCCTGCGCGAGCCGGCGCATGGTGAGCGCGTCGAGGCCGTCCCGGTCGGCCAGCCCCACGGCCGCACGCAGCACCCGCCTCCGGCTCAGCGGGACACGGGGCTGCTCGGTCAGCTCGTCGGCGTCGGTCCGTGGGGTCATGGATCTTCCTCCCGGCGCACTCTACCCGTACACGGTAAGTCTCCCAGCAGCGCGAACGCCCCCGTCGAAACCGGAGACGCGGCAGGACGCGCTCGCTCGGCCGCGCAGTGGCGGAGTCCACGCGGGTCACCGGCCCCGGCGGGGGTGGTCGCCCGCACGACATACCTGGTCAGCGCACGGGCAGTAGTGGTTGGTGACATCGGCGCGAACCCCGCGGTCGTGGAGACGGGTGCGCCGCGCCCTGGCGGACCGGCTCGGTGGGGGGCGCCGGGCGCGCGCCGTGGTGCTGCTGGCGTGCGTGCTCGCGCTGAACACGGCCGACGTCGGGGTCGTCGGGGCGATCGTCCAGGAGTTGCGGCACGCGCTGCACATCGGCAACACGCAGGTCGGGGTGCTCACCGCGGCGCCGGCGGCGGTCGGCGCGCTCGCGACGCTCCCGGTGGGGCAGCTGACCGACCGGGTGCCGCGGGTGCCGCTGCTCGCGGGCAGCGTCGTGCTGTGGAGCCTCGCGATGATCGTCGGGGGGCTGGCCGGTTCGTACGAATGGCTGCTGGCGTCGCGGGTGGCACTGGGCGCGGTGACGGCCACGGCGGGGCCGACGGTCGCGTCCCTGATCGGCGACCTGTTCCCGCCGCAGGAGCGGGCGGCGACGTGGGGGCGGATCCTGGCCGGTGAGCTGGTCGGCGTCGGGTTCGGGCTGATCGCGGGCGGGAACATCGCCGCGGCGCTGAGCTGGCGGGTCGCGTTCTGGTTCGTCGCGGGGCTCGGGCTCGTGCTGGCCGTGCTGCTGTGGCGGATGCTGCCGGAGCCGGAGCGGGGCGCGCAGGGGCCGGTGACGGGCCGGGGCGAGGAACCGGCGCGGCGGCAGGTGGACAAGGCCGAGGTGGAGCCCGATCCGCGGATCATCCTGGACACCGATCCGGAGAGCATGACGCTGCCGCAGGCCGTGCGGCACGTCCTCAGGATCCGCACGAACGTGATCATCATCGTGGCGTCGACGATCGGCTACTTCTTCTTCGCGGGGCTGCGCACCTTCGCGATCGTCTTCGTCCAGGAGCGGTACTCGCTCAGCCGCCCCGAACTGTCGGGGTTCATCCCGGTCATCGGGGTGGCCGCGCTCGCGGGCGTGCTCCTCGGCGGGCGCCTGGCCGACCGCCTGGTGCAGCAAGGCGTGGTCACCGCGCGGGTCATCGTGCCCGGGGCGGCGTTCGCCGCGTCCGCGCTGCTGTTCGTGCCCGCTCTCCTCACCACGCGGGCGCTGGTCGCGCTGCCGCTGTTCACGCTCGCCGCCGCCGCGCTCGCCGCCGCGAACCCGCCGCTGGACGCGGTGCGGCTGGACGTCGTCCACTTCCGGCTGTGGGGGCGTGCGGAGGCGGTCCGGACGGTGGTCCGCATGGCCGGGGAGGCCGCGGCGCCCGTGCTGTTCGGCTGGCTGTCGGAGCAGTTCGCGGCCCAGGACGAGACGGCCACCGGCCTGGACCGGGCGTTCCTCTTCGCGCTGCTGCCCCTGCTGATCAACGGTCTGCTGCTGACCAGGGCCCGGCACGGCTACCCGCGGGACGTGGCGTCGGCGCTGGAGTCCGAGCGCCGCTACGGCGGCGAGCGATCCGTCTGATCAGTCGCCTTCGGGCGGTTCGTTCTGGACGCGGTAGCGGTCGAGGATGCGTTCCAGCTCGCGGCGGTCGCGCTTGGTGGGGCGACCCGCGCCGCGCTCGCGCCGGCCGACCGGGATGAGCGCCTCGCGGGGCGGCGGGGGCGGGCTCTGGTCGATCAGGCATTCCTGCGCGACAGGCGCCGCGACCCGCTTGCGGACGATCTTCTGCACGACGACGATCCGCTCCCGCCCGTCATGGCGGAGCCGCACCGTGTCGCCCGGCTTCACCGCCGTGGACGGCTTGGCGCGCTCGTCGTTCACGCGGACATGCCCCGCCCGGCACGCCGTCGTCGCCATCGAACGGGTCTTCAGCAGCCGCACGGACCAGATCCACAGGTCGACCCGCACGGACCCCTCGTCGCCCATGCGTCCATGATGTCACCCGGGCGAGGGCGCCCGGTTCGCGGCGATCCAGGCGTCGGCCCGCTCCCATTGTTCGAAGAGCCAGTCGACGCGGGCGTCCCGGCCGTCCGGGACGTCCTCGGCGGGGATGCGCCACCAGCGGGCGTGGACGGTGCCGGTGAGCGGGATCCGCCGCCAGATGTCGCCGACCGTCGCCATGTCGTCGAGCCCGACGTGCGCGATGAACACGACGTCGGCCGACGGGGCGGAATCGAGGGCGGCGAGCACCCCGCCGGGTCGGGGCGGCATGAGGTTGCGCATCGCGGCCGCGCGGGTCGCCTCCTCCGTGCGCCGCAACCGGGTCAACCGCCGGATCGCGCGGCGCCGCCGTGCCGGGGAGAAGTTGCCGCCCTCCGGGAAGATCAGCAGCGCGTCGCGGGGGCCGAGCCCGGCGGCGAGCCGGCCGATGTCCGCGACGGCGCCGCCGCCCGGCGTGACGAACACGTTCGGCATGCGGTTCGCGGCGATGTCGATGCAGGGGTCGAACTGGAGCTGCGCCTTCATGACCACGCGGGGCCGCCGCCGGTAGTCGGCCAGCAGGTGGTGGACGATGAGGAGCGCGTCACCGGGCCCGGCGTGCCGGCTGAGCACGATCAGCGGGCGGTCGCCGGGCGGCACGTCCCCGCCGCCGTCTACCTCCACGCGCAGGCCGAGCCGCCGCTGCGCCGCCCCGTACAGGCCGGCGACGTAGCGGCGGATGACGTCGTAGTGCCGGTCGTCGTGGGCGCGGCGCAGGATCCACAGCCGGCCGCACTCCAGCACGGCGGCCGACTCCCGCGTCCCCCAGGCGAGCGTGAACCACAGCAGCCGGAGGACCCGCTTGCGGTCGCGGCCGATCAGGAACGCCAGCGTGAACGCGACCGGGAACAGGACGATGACCAGCAGGGTCAGCACGAACAGCAGCGGAGTGAAGACCATCCGGCGGACGAAAGGGGCAGGCAGCATCTCACGCTCGTTCTTTGAGGTACTCCAACGATGCCTGGTGGGCGCGTTCGATGTGCGCCCCGATTCCGGACACGTTCCGGTAGCGCATCTGCGCGAGGTCGACCCCGGCCTTCTGCGACTTGCCGCCCGCCGGCAGGACGTGCACGGTCAGGCCGTCCGGGAGGGTCGCCATCTCCTCGAAGAACCGGTGCCGGCGCGCGATCTCGAACGCCACCATGCCGACCTCCCACGGGCGGCGCGGCGGCGGCAGGTCGCGCTCGATGCGCCCGACGTGCAGGACGTAGATGGTCGTCGCGCCGAGCATCACGGCACGGCCGACCGGGATGCTGTGGACGAGCCCGCCGTCGTAGTAGTGGCCGTCCCCGACCCGGACGGGCGGCAGCAGGCCCGGCGCGGCGCACGAGGCCAGCACCGCCGGCGGCAGCGGCCCGGACGTGAACCAGTGCGCCATCGCCGTCTCGATCCCGGCGGCGACGCACTGGAACGGGACGGCGAGTTCCTCGAACGTCCGGACGGGGAGCAGCTCGTCCAGCATGCGGCGCAGCGGCTCGTTGGAGTGCAGGTGCGTGCCGGAGCGGGCGAGCGTCCACAGCCGGGAGACCATGCGCGCGCCGAACACGTCGCGGACGGACTCGTCCGACCAGAGGCTGGTGAGTCGCTCGACGGCCGTGTCCGGTTCGGCCGCGACGAAGACGCCGTTGAGCGCGCCGATCGACGTCCCGACGACGAGGTCGGGGCGGACGCCGGTCTCCTCCAGCGCCCGCAGCATGCCGACCTCGTGCGCGCCGAGCACGCCGCCGCCGCCGAGCACGAACGCGGTCCGCGGCTCCCGATCCACGTTTTCCACGGAGGCAGCCTCTCCCGAGTAAAGCGGGATAAACCGGACCGGCCGCCCGAGGGGTGACGGGCGGCCGGTCCTGGGCAGGGGTCTCGGCCCGCGGCGGGCAGGCCGGTCAGCGGCGGGTGCGGAGGCCGTGGCCGTAGGGGAACAGCGGCGCGTAGTCCCGGTCGCCGATGTTGATCGGCTCCTGGCCCTCGCTGCGCGGCCACGTCACCGGCAGGCGGCCGGTGAAGGGACGCCTGCCGAACAGGACGTCCGCGACGCCCGCGCCCTCGCTGCCCGGCAGCCAGGACATGACGAACGCGTCCATCCTGGGCAGCCGGTCGGTGACGATCTGCGGCCGTCCCGCGACGTCGAGGACGACGCACGTCCGGATCGCGCCGCACACCTTGTCGATGTTGGCCTTGTCGGCGTCCGACAGGTTCAGCGTGTGCCCGTTGCCGACGTCGCCGACGCCTTCCGCGTACGGGGTCTCGCCGACCACGACGATGCCGACGTCATTGCCGGACGTGGGCGCCGACGCGTCCGCGCTGTAGGTGACGTGGGACGAGTTCTGCTCTATGCCGTCCAGGATCGTCGTGCCCGGGATGATGCCGCCGGACGATCCCTGCCAGGTGACCGTCCAGCCGCCGGCCTGGTTGCCGATGTCGTCGGCGTTGACGCCCGCGACGTAGATCCGCTCGCCCTTGCGCAGCGGCAGCGCGCCCTGGGAGTTCTTCAGCAGGACCTGCGACTTGGCGACGGCCTCGCGTGCGACCGCCCGATGCTCCGGCGAGCCGATCGTCCTGGCGAGGCCGCGGTCGGTGTAGGGGTGCTCGAACAGGCCCAGCTCGAACTTCGCCTTGAGGATGCGGCTGACGGCGTCCTCGATGCGCGACGTCTTCACGCGTCCCGCGCGGACCTCGTCCAGCAGCGTCCGGACGAACTGCGGGGCGCTGTAGGGCTCCATGAACATGTCCATGCCGGCGTTGACGGACGTCCGGACCTGGGTCGGGTAGTCGCCCGGGAGCTGGTGGACGGCCTCCCAGTCGCTGACGAGGAACCCGTCGAAGCCGATCTTCTTCTTGAGGACCTCCGTCAGCAGCTCCGTGTGCGCGCTCATCTTGACCGGGTTGCCGACGCCGTCCTCCGTCCAGTCGACGCTGGAGAACGACGGCATGATGCTGCCCACGCCGTACTTGCGCACGGCGGTGACATAGGGCGCGAGATCGACCTTCGCGAACGTCCTGCGGTCGGTGACGGTGACGCCCTGGTCGATCGTGTACGTCCCGCTGGTGGACGAGCCGAACACCGTGTCGCCGTCCCCGGCGTAATGCTTCGCCGTCGCGAGGACGTGCCGGTTCGTGGCCAGGTCGCGCTTGTTCCCGCCCTGGAAGCCCTCGATGGCGACGGCCATCTCGGTCACGAGCCGCGGGTGCTCGCCGAAGCTCTCGTACGTCCGGCCCCAGCGAACGTCACGGCTGACGCAGACGCACGGCGCGAACACCCACTGAGGTCCGGTCGCCTTCGTCTCGACGGCCGTGATCTGCTCTTCCTTCCGGACGAGGCCGGGGTCACGGGTCGCGCCCATCCCGATGTTGTGCGGGAAGACGGTCGCGCCGACGAGGTTGTTGTGGCCGTGCACCGAGTCGATCCCGTACAGGAGCGGGATCTTCAGCCGGGTGGCGAGCGCCTTCGACTGGTAGGCGTCCACCATGTCCGCCCAGCCGGACGGCGTGTTGTCGGCCGGCACCGACCCGCCGCCCGAGAGCACCGACCCGAGGGCCAGGGTGGTGATCTGGTCGCGGGCGCCGTCGACGGCGCCGCGCTCGGCCTGCGTCATCTGGCCGACCTTCTCCTCCAGCGTCATCCGGCCGAGCAGGTCGCTCACCCGCTCGGCGACGGGGCGCCGAGCGTCGAGATAGGCCGCGGGCCCGCGCGCCCGCGCGGCCAGCGCGGGATCCACCGCGACGGCGGACGGCAGGGCCGCGACGGTCGCGAACGCGGCCAGTGATCGCCCGATCCGGGTGGCGATGAGGCGTCTGTGGGGGTGTCGCAAGTCGTCCCTCCTGGGTCGCTCCGGGGACGCCGCGCGGCCCGGCGGACCGCGCGCTGCCGGGAGCGGAGGTCGTGGCTCGCCCGGACGGCCACGACCTCCGCGCTCGGCGGCGTCGTCTCCCAGGAACCTCCCCCGGCCCTCCGCTACCTGTCAACAAACCTGCCTATTTCGCGGCCGGCCCTTGCGAAAACCATGGAAGAGGGGTTGACGGCCACTGAACACACACGTCGGTCAAGCGCCCCGGGCGGGCGAAGGCCGAGTTCGTCCCCGCCGGGCCGGCGCCGCCCGCCGACGTCGGCGCGCTCGCACCCGCCGCCGCCCGTGGCCACGTCCGGTCATGTCCGGACCTGTCCGGGCGTGCGAGCGCCCGGGCCGGCCGGCGGGTGAAACGGGCGACCCGGGCGCTCTATCCGGTGTGGCGTGTACTCAGGACCTGGTCGTCGATCGTTCCGGCGGGCGCGGCGGCGAAAGGCCGCCACCGCCCGCCGGGGACGGGCAACTCACGTGGACGAGCGGATCACTTATGGACTGCTCACGTGGAAGGCGGATCACATGGAGGCGCGGGCGCCGGTCTCCGCGGTCGGCCCGCCACTAGGCACCCGTGCCCCCGTCGCGGGTGACCTCGATGCGCTCCTTGCGGAGCTCACCGCGCACCGTCTGCTCGTCCTGCACCTGCTCGGTGCGCACGTGGACGCGCTCGACGGGGACGGTCTCCTTGGCGATGACCGGACGCTCCTCGTAGAGGATGATCTCGCGGTCGTCCTCGCCGATGGTGATCTCCGGGTCCGGCTCGCCGCCCACGATCGGCTCGCGGTCGATCTTGATCTCCTCGCGCGAGACCGGGACCGTGCGCTCCACCATCTCCGTCTCGACGAACTTGTGCACGTGGACGCGGCCGGCCTCGTGCCGCTCGGTGTCGATGTGGAACTGCTCCTCCGACCGGGTGATCTCGGCCGCCGGAACGCCCGCGCCCTCGCCCGCCGGCCGCGGCGGCATGGCCTGCCCGCGCTCGCCGGTGCGGTCCGGGTGCACGGCCATCCCCGGGGCGCCCGTCGTCCCGGCGGTGGGCCTGGCGGTTCCCGGGGTCCCGGTGGGCTCAGTGGTTCCGGTGGTCTCGGCAGTGCCGGTGGGCTCAGTGGTTCCGGTGGGCTCGGTGGTTCCGGTCCGGCCGGTCGCGGCCCTGCCCTCGCCGGTGGGACGTCCCTCGTCGGCCGTCCGGGGCGTGTCCTGCTGGCCGCCCTCACGTCGGCCGCCCGGCGGGCGTACGCCGTAGTGGCGGTACAGGTCCACGATCTGGGCGTGGGACAGATGCTCGTCCGCGTCGACGTTCGGAGCGCCCTTGATGGTCTCCTTGTCGTAAGGGACCTGAAGCATGTCCTTGTTCTTGCGCGAGCCGGACAGTGGGACGAAGCTCTCCCGCATCCCGAACCATCCGGTGTGGACGGTCACCCACTCCGGGGCACCGGAGTCGTCGTTGAGGTAGACCTGCTTGATCGTGCCGACCTTGGTCCCGTTGGTGTCGGTCACGCTCATGCCCATGAGCTCCCGCACCTGTGTCTGCGTCTGCACGTTGAACACCTCTGCTTCCGTGAACGCTGCCGGGCGGAGGGGGCCAGGGGGAGGTGTGGTCCTGCGCCCGACCTCCCGGCAACGGTGTTCTATTTGATCCCGAGTTGCCGGATTACAGGCTGCTTTTCCGTATGGGGGCGTAATAAACACGTTTGCTCGATTATGGAAGGCAATTTACTAGATTCTTACCACCCACCGCGCCGCACCAGTCGGCCATTTCTCGACAAATGCCCATTGAACAGATCGGCCACGGATACCGGGACCCCCGGCATGGTGATCATTTTAGGAAGCGCCCGTTTCCCTTTCCCGGCCCCACGAAAGACTGCCAGGGGACGTTCCCGCACATCGGAGAAACTGCTATGCGCGACTTTCCACGGGCGGCCCGGCGGGCCGGGGCCATGGCGGCCGCCACCGCGCTCGCCGGTACGGCGTTCAGCGGCACGGCTTTCAGTGGCACGGCGTTCGGCGGCACGGTCTTCAGCAGCACGGTCTTCAGCGGCACGGTCTTCAGCGGCACGGTCTTCAGCGGCACGGCGCCCGCGGGGACCGCTCCGCCCCGGCGTCCGCCCGCGTGGTGCAAGCCCGGCGGGACGCTCTCCGCCCGCGCGATGCCGCAGCGCGTGAAGATCGCCGACTGCGACCTGCGCGGCCGGACGGTCCGCGGCGCGAACGGGCTCGTCGCGGTCGTCCCGTCCGACGGGACCTCGCTGGTCGCGCACGAGATCCGCACCGACGGCGGCGCCGAACTGCGCATCGCGGTGGATCCCCGGGCCGGCGAGATCACCGTCGGCACGGACGGCGGGCGGGTGCCGCAGGGCCGGCCGCGCGGCTTCCGGGCGCCGGCGGCCGCGTGCGAGGACGGCGTCCACCGCGCCGAGCCGAGCAGATGGCCGAAGGGCGCCACCGTCCAGTGGCGCTACTACGCGGGGACGGCCGGGCTGCCGGTGGAGCCCATCGCCAAGGCGATCTCCAACATGGTCGGAGCCCGGACGGACTGCAACGGCGAGGGCCGCTTCGCCGTCCCGCCGGACGTGGGCGAGCGCAACGCCGGGCAGGCGGACCGGGCCCCGAACATCACCGGCGGCGCCACCTGCGGAAACCGGGACCGGGTCAACACCTTCGGCTGGCACGCGATGCCGGACGCGGGCAGGGACGTCCTCGCGGCGAGCTGCACCTGGTTCGACGGCCCGACGACGGTCGAGACCGACATGGCGTTGCAGGCACAGGGCAAGCGGTGGTGGACGAGCGGTTCCTGCCCGGCCGGGAGCTACTCCGCCGAAGCGGTCGCGACGCACGAGGCGGGCCACGTCCTCGGGCTGGCCCACGTCGAGGGGACCGAGCACGAGAACCTCACGATGGCGCCGTCCATCGCGTCGTGCGACGACGGCCCGGCCACCCTCGCGAAGGGCGACTACGACGGGCTGATCGCCCTCTACGGCGGGCGCTGAACGGTGCGGAGCCGCACCGCGCCGTCCAGCGCCCGTCCTCCTGTCAGCGCTTCGGCCGGAGTTTCCCGACGACGACGAGGCGGCGCCGGTCCGACCCCTTCGGTGTGCAGCTGATCAGCGTGACGTACTGGCCGTGCGGCGCGCTGCGCCGATGGAACGGCACCGGTTCCAGGGCCCGCCGGTCGGCCGGCCTGATGACGCGCTTGACGCTCACCCGGTATACGTAGGTCGTCCGGCCGACGCGCAGGACGATCCGGTCACCGCGCCGCATCCGGTCGAGCTTGTTGAACGGGCGCAGCCAGGTCGTCCGGTGGCCGAGCAGCACCGTGTTGCCGTCCCGGCCGGGAAGGCCCGTCCCCGGGTAGTGCCCGACGGCGCGCCGCAGCACCTTCTGGGCGACGCCCTGCCGGACGTCCGCCTTCAGGTGCATCCGCTTGATCCGGATCGTCCCGATCAGCGCGCCCTTTCTCGGACGTGCGGCGGCCACCGCGGGCGCGGCCTGCGGCATCACCCGCACGTGCTCCGCCGCCCGCACCTGCGCTGACGCGTGCGCCTGCGGGACGCCCAGCACGGGCGCGCAGCAGAACGCCGCGACGACCGCCGCGCCGAGGGTTGTTCGGTCGAGCATGGTTCGTCTCCATCGAGCTGGGGTGCCGATGACATGGGAAGGGGCGGCACGTCTGCCGCCCCTCACCTCGTTCGCCGGTTGCGGATCGTCACCCGGGCCGGCGTGCGATCAGCTCAGGACCGGCGACCCGATCCGGACGGGCGCCCCGGAGCCGGCGCCCGGCAGCTGCGGCCCGACCTGGCCCGGCTGCGCGTCCATCCCGGGCACCTTGGCGAGCCGGCGGAGCGAGTCCAGCAGCCCCTGCACGCCGGGCAGGCCGTCCGCGCGGCGGTAGTTCGCGCCCGTGTTCGCCACGCGGTGGGCGTCGCCCCGCATGGTCGACGGCAGCTTCTCGTGCTTGGCGGCCGGGCGGTGCTTGGACGGCTTGTACGGCTTCTTGTGCTTCTTCACCGGCGGCCGCCACGGCTTGTGCGGGTGCTTGTGGTGGTGCCCGTGCTCGTGCCCGTCCCCGACGGACGCGCCGCCCTTGCACTGCGCCTGCGCGAGCCCGAGCACCGCGACGGCGTTGCCGCACACGTTGACCGGGATGCTGATCGGCAGGAAGACCTGGTTGCCGTTCAGCAGGCCGAAGTTGCCCGAGCTCTGCATGTCCACCTTGCGTTCGGCCATCCGCTTGACGGACGCGCCGCCCTTGCACTTCGCCTGCGCGGCCCCGAGCACCGCGACGGCGTTGCCGCACACGTCGACCGGGATGCTGATCGGCGCGTACACCTGGTTGCCGTTCGCGATGCCGAAGTTGCCGGACGTCTTCATGTCCACGCCCTTGCCGTGGCCCTGGCCGCCGCCGTGGCCGCCGTCCCAGCCGCCGACCGCGCGGTGGCCCTGGACCGCCGCGTGGCCGCCGGCCGCCCGGTAGCCCTTGCCCCCGTCGTCGCCGTCCTTCGACCGGTGGGACGACACCGTGGCGCCGCCCTTGCACTGGGCCCGGCTGAGCCCGGCGATCGCGACCGCGTTGCCGCACACGTCGACCGGGATGCTGATCGGCGCGTACACCTGGTTGCCGTTCAGCACGCCGAAGTTGCCCGACGACTCCATCTTGACCCCGCCGTCGTGATGGCCGCCGTCCCAGCCGCCGGCGTTGGCGGTGGGGCCGAAGGCGGCTCCCATGGCGAGGGCGCCCGCGGCCACCAGGGCGGCGCGGGAGGTGCTCATTGCCCACATACGCATGATGTGTTGCTCCTGTCTTCTGGATCGGTGGTGATCGCCGCGGCACCCTTCGGGTGGGCGCGACGCCGGCAGCGGCCAGGCTCGGCCGTTGCTCTTGAGGAAGGTTCAGTGAGGGCGGACGGCGTGTCTCGCACACGCGGTCGCCGGGAAACGGCCGCTGCGGGCCGGTTGCGCCTAGTCGGGGACGACGGACGGGCCGCCGGGCGCCGCCACGTCGGTCAGCGCGGTGCGCCGGAACGTGCTCGCGTCCACGGCGGTGGGCGCCGCCGGGGACCGGCGGCTCGGCAGGTCGGCGACCGGCACGATCTGGTGCCCGCCCGCGGAACCGCCGCCGCCCTTCGGAGCGTCCTGCCCGGGCGGAACGGGTCCGTGCGCCGGGGCACGGTCGTCACCGCCGCAGCGGGTGCAGTCGCCCGCCTTCTGGTCCGCGACCGAGACGGGAGCGACGGCCGTGTGACGCGCCCCGGAAGCCTTGTCCTTGGACTCCGCCTTACCGGTGGCGCCGGCTTCGTGCTGCTCCTCGAGCCGCTCGGGAGCGGCCGTCTCCTGACCGGGACGCGCGTCGTTCACCGGGTGGACGAGGTCGCCGATGACGGGCCGCTCGGGCCCGAGGTCCGGGATCCGGACGTGCGGGACGCCGGTGTCGCCGGCGAGTTCGCGCACCTGGCCGATGACCCGGTCCTCGCCGGCGAGCAGGCCCCTGTCCGTGAGCAGGTGCTTGCCGGCGAGCAGGTGCTTGCCGGTCGGCAGTTGCTTGTCGGCGAGCAGGTCGTGCTGCCGCGACCGGACGTACCGCACCGGGTCGTCGCCCACCTCGCGCACGCCCTCGGTCACCGTCCGCAAGCCGGGCGCTGACGTGAGGTGCCGGAGCGCGCCCGGCCCCTCCGCCGGCGCGGCGTGCGACGGCTGCTCCGCCGCGTACGCGGAGTCGCTCAGCGCGGAAAGCGCGAACCAGCCCGCGAAAGCGAAACCGGCAATGGCGGCGATCCGCAGGAGAACGGGCACGAGGACATGCCGCGGCCGACCCTGGAGGCGAGTCGCCTCACGCTGGATCGGAACGGAATCCACTGCCGGTTCTCCTTCTCGATTCGAGGACTGGTCGAAGGTAGCACCGAGACCGGCCCGCGCAAGGAGCCAAACATTTTTTCCCGCGCGTGTCCCGGGAACATTTACCAGCGCATGAATCCGGCTTTTACCGCACCAGGGTTTCCGCCGACACAACGCCTGCTTTGCCGGAATCGACCTATTCACCGAACATCCCATACCGATTCCGGGAGAAGCATGGCGGACGGTATCCAACGCGCTACAGTGGGCGAACGGCGGTCACCCGGCCGCTCACCGAGGAGCTCCCATGCCCAACCCCTCGTCCGCGAGCACGCGCCTCCGCCCGCTGCGCCGGCGCCGCGCCCCCCGCCGCCAGGCCCACCGGTTCCTCACCCGCGCCGACCTCGACCGCATCGCGCTCTCCGACGTCCCCGCCGCTCAGGGCCCCAGGACCCGCCGCGGCTGGTCGTCCGCCTGGACGCTGTACTGGCGCTGCCATTGGGCCGTGGCCACCGCCAGAGCCGAGCAAGCCCGCCGCCGCCGCGCCCGCGCGACGAGGTACTAGAGCACCGCCCCGAGGGCCGGGACACAAAACCACCCCTAGAGGAAAATCCTCAACCCGCGGAACCGGGACGGCACGGTCGGGGCGTACGCCGCCGGGGCTCGGCTTTCAAAGGCTCGCCTCCAGGAGCGGGTGCTCCTGGAGGCGAGCGGTTCTCGGACTACTGGCGGGTCGTGTCCGGTTCCAGGACTTCTGCCAGGCGGGCCGCTGTCGGGCGCCTGCGAGGGGTCCGGTGGATGATGTGGTGGGCTATGCGCGTCGCGGCGAAGTCGGCGCCGTGGACGAAGCGCATCACGGGGCCGAAGATGGACGCCGCCGCCAGGCCCGCGAAGTACAGGCCCGGTGTGGACGCCTCGAAGTCGCGGCTCAGGACCGGGGCGCCGAGGCGGGTGCGGATGCCGCCGCGCAGTTCCGGGGCCAGCAGGCCGAGGCGGCCGACGTCCGGGACGAAACCGGTCGCGGCGATGACGTGCTCGACCTCGACGGCGATGCGGCGGCCCGTCCGGTCGAGGGTGGTGAGGGCGACGCCGTCCTCCAGTTCCACGGCCTTCGCCACGCGGCGGCCCGTCGAGACGCGGACGCGGTCGTCCAGGCGGTCGCGCAGCCACCAGGAGCCCGCGGGCGGGAGCGTCTCGCGGACGATCCGGCGGCGCGTCTTCTCCGGCAGGTAGCGGACGAGGCCGGGGCGCTCGGCCCACAGCCAGGTGCGGTAGCCGGTGCCGAGGCCCGAGCGGGGCCCGCCGAACACCCGGTCGCGCAGGGCGCGGTGCTCCTCGGGGACGGTGTTCCAGTCGATCTCCTGCCGCCGGGCGACGACGTGCGGGTGCGCGCCCACGTCGGCCAGCAGGACCGCCGTCTCGAGAGCCGACTGCCCGGCGCCGACGACGGCGACCTCCTTGCCCGCGAAGAGGGAGAGGTCGCGGTGGGCGCTGCTGTGCGAGACGAGCCAGGACGGCATGCCCGCCAGCTCGTCCGGGACGTGGGCGAACGGGCCGACGCCCACCGCGACCACCACGGCCCGGGCCGCGATCGTCTCGCCGGTGGACAGGGTGACGGCGTAGCCGCCCTGGCCGGCCCGTTCGATGCCGGCCCGTTCGATGTTCACGACCTGCGCGTCCCGATCGTCCGCGCGCTGCGGGACGGCCTCGGCGGCGAACCAGCGGCCGTACTCGACGAAGGTGTCCAGCGGGATCGGCTGCCCGATCCGCCATCCGGGATGCAGGTCGGTGAACCGCATCCCCGGCTGCGGTGACCCGAGGTTCGACGCGAACGGCTCGGATTTCAGGAACATGCCCTCGGGCATGTTCGCCTCCCAGAACCGCATCGGCTCGCCGATGATCCGGATGTCGAGCCCGAGGTCGCTCAGGTGGGCGGCGGTCGACAGGCCGTAGGGCCCGGCGCCGACGATCACGACGTCGCTGGCCGAGTCGCTCATGTCTCTTTCCCCCGTGTGATTGTGGTGTTACCTGGTGCGGAACCGCTCTACCGCACGGATCACGCTCCGCCGGCCCATCGCGAGGAAGGGCGGCAGGTCGTCACCGGCGTACCAGGCGAACTCGTCGGCCTCGCGCAGCGGGCGGAGGGTCCCCGCGCGCAGCAGCGGACGCCCGGCGGCCTGCTGGAGGTAGTGGTTCTCCACCAGCAGGGTGCGGCCGAGCGCCGGGCGCGCGTCCGGGACGCGGCGGCCGGACTGGTCGAGATGCAGGGCGCGGGCGAGGTCGAGCCCGTTCCGGTCGGTGAACAACCGGAACTGCGCCCCGATCCGGGGGTTGAAGTCGAGCAGGTGGTAGCGGCCGGTGTCGGCGTCGAGGCGGAAGTCGAGGTCGACGAGGCCGCGGCAGCCGAGCAGCCGGACGATCTGGATCGCGAGCCGCTGGAGTTCGCCGGCGTCGACCCACTCCCCGGCGACGGTGTGCCCGGCCTGCGGCGGGTGCGCGAGGTGCTTGCGGCCGACGCCGCCGAACAGGCAGTCGAGGTTCCGGTCGAAGTAGCCCTGGAAGAACCAGTCGCCGCCGACCGGCGGGATGCGGCGCTGCAGGATCAGCGGGCCGGCGTCGCCGTCCGGGTCGCGGTCCCGGGTGGCGGCGAACAGCCGGTGCAGCTCGCCGAGGGTGCGGACCAGCGTGGTGCTGCGCATCCCGCGGCCGAGCCGCCAGGGCCGCGCCCACTTGGCGATCACCGGCAGGCCGAGCGCCTCGGCGGCCTCGTCGACGTCCGCGGCCGACTCCGGCGTCCGGCTCGGCGGGCAGGTGATGTCGTGCTTCTCGCAGGCGTCCCGCAACAGGGACTTGTCGGCGACGCCGCGGGGGACGTCCGGGTCCTGGTGGGGGAAGACGAAGCGGGGCCGCAGCGCGTCCGCGTGCTCGGCGATGAAGATCGCGCCGGCGTCGTCCATCGGGACGAGCAGGGTCTCCCGGCCGATGCGCTCGCCGATCGCGCGCAGGTGGCTCAGCAGCCCGGCCGGTTGCTCGGCGGGCGGCGCCCACGGATGCCCGCGGTACAGGTAGCGGGAGCGGGACGCGGGGTTGGCGCGCCCCTCCATGATGGCGTGGACGGGCACGCCGGCGCGGCCGAGACTCCGGATCGCCGCGAGCGTCCCGTGGTGGAAGAAGTTGCGGTCGGTGCGCAGCAGCAGGACGGGAAGGCCGGGATCGAGGCACGTCCGCGGCAGGGTACGGGTGGCGAAGAACATGTGTTCAGCCACATTCCCCAGGGTTATGGCGCACGACAACCTTCCTAACGTAAATTCTGCGTCCGTTCCGTCCATACGACTTTTTCGCAGTGGACGCCCAAGGGCATATGATACGCATGCGTGCTGTGGATATCCATTCAGCCGGGCGGCCATTCGAACGGCGGCGGAAAAGGGCGATTCCCTTCTGTCCGCTGCTGCCGCTTCTGGCCGCGTTCGCCGTGCTGGTGACGCTCGTGGCGTCGACGGCGGTGACCTGGCTGCGCCCCCAGGCGACTCAGAAAGCGCCGTCATATGTGCCCATGGGGGCATTTCTGGGTTCGGGCACGGAAGGGGTGGCCCGGGTCGCCCAGTTCCAGCGGTGGCTCGGCTCGACGGTGACGGTGGGGCGCACGTACCTGCCGGGCGACGACTGGCGCGAGATCGAGGGGCCGCAGGACATGCTCGTGCCCTGGGCCCGCTGGAAGGCGGCCGATCCGCGGCGCCTGCTGGTGGTGAACGTGCCGATGATGGCGCCGAACGAGGCGTGGATCTCCCTGCCGGTGCTGGGCTCGCTGCTGCGCGGCGGCGCTTCGGGCGCGTTCGACGGCCACTACCGGACCCTGTCCGAGCGCATGGTCTCGGCCGGCGCGGGCGACGCGATCATCGTCCTCGGCTGGGAGATGAACGGGGAGTCCTACGGCGGCAGGTGCGCCGCGGACCCCGGCGCGTGGAAGGAGTACTGGCGGCGGATCGTCGCGGCGATGCGCGCGGTCCCGGGGGCGCGTTTCCGTTTCGATTTCGCGCCGACGCGGGGCCGGGACACGATCCCGTGGATGGACTGCTATCCGGGTGACGACGTCGTCGACATCATCGGGTCCGACAGCTATGACCAGCCCGCGGGAAAGTCGTTCGCGGATTTCGTGGAGGAGCCGTACGGGCTGCGCGCGCAGGCCGATTTCGCCGCCGCGCACGGCAAGCCGCTCTCGTTTCCCGAATGGGGACTCTTCCGCAATTCCGACAACCCCGATTATGTTCGGGGAATGCACGACTGGATCATGTCGCACAATGTCGTGTACCAGTCGATCACCGACTACTGCCCGCACGGCGTCTGGACGTGCGCCGGCAACCCGCGGTCGACCGCCGCCTACAAGGAGCTGTTCGGCGACGTGACGGCTCCGCCGCCGAACTCGCCGTCTAATCCGACCGTCCCGCCGGGGACGACGGCCCCGCCCCCGGACCCCGGGTCCGGCCCGACCGCCCCGCCGGAGACGGCCCCGCCGCCGAACGCACCGCCGCCGAACCCGCCGGCGAACCCGCCGTCCGGTCCGAACCCGCCGTCCGGTCCGCCGCCGGCGACGACACCGTCCCCGCCTCCGGCGAGGCCCGAGGAGACGGGCGCACCGGCCGGCGCACCCTCGCCTTCGAGGGCGTTGGCGGGGGCGCCGCCGCACCCGCCCACGTCGCGGGTGACCGCGGCGAGCAGCGCCATCGTCGCGGTCACGTCGTAGCCGCTCGCGGCCGCGGCCGCCGAGCGCCCCTCCCGCTCGGCGAGGTCGGGGCGCAGCAGCCGGGCGGCGATCTCCCCGGCGAGCGCCGTCGGGTCCTCCACGGGCACGAGCGCGCCGAGCCCCGGCTGGACGACCTCCGTGATGCCGGGAATGTCCGTCCCGACGATGGGCCGCCCCATGGCGAGGGCCTCCAGCGCGGTCAGCGGCAGCCCCTCCCACCGGGACGGCAGGACGACGACGTTCGACGCGGCGAGCCAGTCGCGCGGGTCCTCCACCGCCGGGACGAACCGGACACCGGCCGGCCGTCCGCGGCGCAGCCGGTCGAGGTCGTCGCCGTCCCCGACGATCGCGAGCAGCGCCGACGGGCACCGCGCGACGACGGCCGGCCACGCCGCGACCAGGACGTCCTGCGCCTTCTGCCGGGTCACCCGGCCGACGCAGACGGCGAGCGGCACGCCGCCGGCCAGCCCGAGCCGGGTGCGCGCGGCGAGCCGGTCCGCCGGGGCGAACCGGTCCCGGTCGACGCCGTTGCGGACGAGCCGGTAGGCGCCGCGCACCCCCGCGTCCATGCCCTGGCTCAGCTCCCCCGCGCCAACGCAGACCAGCGCGTCGCTCCAGCGGGCGGCGAGCCGTTCCCAGCGGCGGCTGGCGGCCTCCTGCCGTCCGGTGGCGGCGAGCCATGACCAGCCGTGCGGCTGGAACATCGTGGGCGTGCCGCCAGGGCGGCGCAGCAGCCGCCCGGCCAGGCCCGCCTTCGACGAGTGCAGGTGGACGACGTCGGGCGCGAAGGTCCGGACCAGCCTGCGGAGGCGGAGCGACTCCAGCAGGATCCGCGGGCCGGGCGTGCGCGCGGCGTCCCAGTTGAGCCAGGGCACGCCCGCCGCCATGCACCGCTCCGGCAGATCGCCGCCCGGCGGGCACGCCACCGCCACGTCCCAGCCGCGCCTGCGCTGGTCCGCGGCCGCCTGCCCGACGTAGACGGCGACCCCGCCCCCGTTGGGCTGGCTGACGTGCAGGACCCGGAGCGGCTCAGCCATGGCTTTCCTGCCCCCGATGCCGCCGCTCCGACAGGTACCCGCGGGTCCGGGCGAGGCCGGCGTACGCGGCGGCGGACGGCGACCGCCCGAGGATGATCCGCTCGTTCCGGACGGGCGTCGGCCGCCACTTCAGCTTGTACGGTTCGTCGCCGCGCAGCAGGCTGACGCCCTGCCGGTGGCGCTCCCGGGCGATGCCGAGGTTCTCCCGCAGCAGCATCAGCGAGACGTCCACGCAGTCGCGCAGGTCCGGGACCGCCCCGTACAGGTAGGCGCCGACGTAGCTGTGGCCGATGAGGACGAGGTCGCCCGCGACGAGCCGCTCGTCCCACCGGTACTGCAGGACGGCGGCGCGCCCGTCGCGGACCATCCCGGTCGCGGCCTCGGCCAGGTGGCGGCGGAACCGGTCCCGCGTGTGCTCGGGGTTGATCGGACGGCCCTGCCACTGCCGGGCGTGCAACTCCAGCAGCGCGTGGACGGCCTCCGCCGCCCGCTCCGCCGGGACGCTCTCGGCGGTGATGCCGCGCGCGTCGATCCTGCGGAGCTTGGCGCGCATCTTCCCGGCGGCGCGGCTCGGCAGCCGCCCGAGGATGTCGTCGATGTCGCCGGACGGCAGTTCGAGGCACACCGACGACGGCGTCCGCCACGCCCGGCGCGGCCACTGCGCGGCGACCAGGTGCGCCGCCGACCCGGGACGGACCTCGCGCAGGTCGATCGCGCACCCTCCGCGCTCGTCCAGCAGGGCCCGGGTGAGGTGCCGGACGGCGCCGCCCGCGTACACGGGGTCGAGGAGGAAGTCGGTGAAGTCGCTCTGCTCCCCGGCCAGCGGGACCAGCACCGGGAACCCGTGGCGGACGCCCGCCATCAGCGGCGCCGCCGCGACGAGCCGCCCCCGGCACCGGACGAGGACGAGCCGCAGCCGCCCGCGCGTCCCGTACCAGCCCCACCACGCCTTCAGCCACTCGTAGGTCTGGAACGGCGTCGCGGCAGGGCTGCGGTCGTACAGGTCGCGCAGCTCGTCCGCGTGGGCGAGGAGCGCCTGCTCGTCCCGGTGGACCTCGACCGACCATTCGACGGCCGGGGTCGCGGGGCGCAGGGGCGCGACCGCGGTCATGACCTCACCTCCACCCGGCCCGCCCCTGTCTGGGCGGGGACCGCGGCGCGGCGGGCCGGGGCGCGGCGTCCGCCGCCGCGCCGACCGCTCATGACGGCGGCGCTCAGCCCGGCGAGCAGGACGCCGGACCCCGTCCCGGCGGCGACGCCGAGCGGCAGGTTCGGCGAGGACGGCTCGGCCGGCGGCTGGGCGAGCGTCATCAGCGCGACGCGGACGCCGGTGTCGGCGCGGTGCAGCGTCCCGTACCGGACGAGCGCGTCGGCGGCGGCGTTGGCGAACGCGGCGGCGGCGCGGGGCGTCCGGGCGCTGCCGGCGAGCCGGATCAGCGGGGTGTCCGGCGAGGTGGACGCCTGGATGTGGTCGCGGGTGTCGCCCGCCTCGTGCGGCGGGAGGGGGATCGAGGAGTTCGCGAGGGTCTCCGGCAGCGGCGCGAGCCGCCCGTACGCCTGCGCGAAGCTGACCGCCGCCGGGCCGGACTCGCCGTTCCCGTTCTCGACGACGAGGACGAACGCGGTCGCGGTGTAGGTGGTGGGCGCGAACAGGGCGTATCCGAGCCCGCCGAGGAGACCGGCGAGCACGAACGCGACGGACAGGCCGAACCGCCGCAGGAACGCGGCCAGCGGTCGGCGCAGCCGCCGGGCGGCGGAGGGCGCACCCGTGGGAATCTTCGCTTCACGTTGCGGCATCATGAGCCCTTTCTCGTAGCGGGACGGCCCCGCGGATGGACGGCTCGGGCAGGTACAGCCGGGCCAGTTCGGCGGCGTGCTCGGCGATGGCGTAGCGGGCGACGACGGGCGGCACGCGCGTCCTGTCGCGCGGCGCGCGCAGGACGGCGTCGAGTTCCGCGCTCCAGATCCCGGTGTCGGTGGGGAGGCGGCGCGCGCCGGGGGCCTCGCCGGGCGGGAGCTCGTCGAGGGCGGGACAGGCCGTGTAGCGGACGGGCAGCCCGGCGGCGAGGGCCTCCAGGACACCGAGCCCGAACGTCTCCTGGACGGACGGCGCGGCGAGCACGTCCATCGCGGCGAGCGCGCCCGCGACGTCCGACGTCCCGCCGGTGAAGATCACCGGGACGCCGAGGCCGTGCGCCAGCCGTTCCAGCGCGCCGCGCATCGGCCCGGCGCCGACGAGCAGCAGCCGGACGCCGTCCAGCCGCGCGACCGCCTCGATCAGCATGTCGAACCGCTTGGTCGGGACGAGCCGCCCGACGGCCCCGACGACGCGCTCGTCCGGGCCGATGCCGAGCCGGCGGCGGGTCGCGGCGCGCCGGGCGGCGTCGAACGCGAACGCGGCGGCGTCGATGCCGTTCGGGATCACCACGATCCGGCCCGGTTTCACGCCCCAGCCGCCCAGCCGGTCGGCGACGGCCGGCGACACCGCGACGGTCGCGGAGCCGAGCCGCTCCGTCGCCCGGTACAGCGCCCGGACGCCGCGCGTCGTCGAACGTCCCTCGATGTGCCCGTCGCCGAGCGAGTGCTCGGTCGCGATCACGCGGGCCGTCCCGGCGAGGCGCGCGGCGATGCGGCCGTAGACGCACGCCCGGTACAGGTGGGTGTGGACGACGTCGTACCGCCCGCGCCGGATCAGCCGCGCGAGCCGGGGCAGCGCCGCGAGGTCCCGGTTGCCGCGCATCCCGATCTCGTGGACGGGCACGCCGGTGCGGCGGATCTCGGCGCCGAGCGTCCCGGTCCGGGTGAGGGTCGCGACCTCGCAGGCGACCGGCAGATGGCGCAGCAGCAGCGCGAGCTGGCGTTCGGCGCCGCCGTGCTCCAGCCCGGTGATGACGTGCAGGACGCGGGTCACACGTGGCTCCGGCGGCGCAGTTCGTGCCGGACGAGCTTGACCCGCAGCCGCAGCGGCCCGTCCCGGTCGCCGATGTAGGTGCGGGGCAGCGCGTGCCTGGACGGTTCCACGGGACGGATGTCGCACGCGTGGTCGTACCCGGCGGCGCGCACCGCCTCGACCTCGCGGGCGGTGGCGTGCCCGTAGGGGTAGGCGAAGCCGGTGACCGGCGCGTCGACGACGTCCTCCAGGACGGCCCGGCTCTCCTCCAGTTCCTCGCGCAGTTCGGTCTCGTCCGTGCCGGGGAGCGAGACGTGGTGCCGGCCGTGGGAGGCGACCTCCATGCCGGCGCCCGCCACCGTCCGGATCTGGTCGGCCGTCATGAGCGGTTTGCGGGGGCCGTCGTCCCACGCGTTGTACGTGCCGATCCGTCCGGACACGACGTACACGGTCGCGCCGAACCCGTACCGCAGGAGCGCGGGGACGGCCCGGGTCGCGAAGTCGGCGTAGCCGTCGTCGAACGTCAGCCCGACGAGGCCGCGCGCCCGGCCGGCGGCGTGCGCGTCCAGCAGCTCGGCCATGCCGACGCCGCGCAGGCCGCGCGCCTTCAGCCAGGCGAGCTGGCGCTCGAACCGCGCCGGCGACACCGTCACCAGGTGCGGGTCCTCATCGACGTGGTCGACCGAGTGGTACATCAGCACCAGCGGGACCGGCCGGATCTCCTCCGCCGCCCGGCCCGGCCCGGCCGTTGTCGCCGGTTCGGCGGTTCTCGCCGGTTCGGCCGTCCCGACGGGCTCGGTCGGTCTGATGGGCTCTGTCGGCTGGCTCATCGGTCTCCCCCGATTCGGTCCGGCCGCGCACGCTGCGGCGCGACCGCAAAGCGATCCATGGAGCAACGAGGTCGGGTCCCGCGAGGGCGAGCAGGACCGCGAACGCCGCGGTGGTCACGAGCCCGCCCACGGCGAGCTGGACGAGCGCCGGCGTCCCGGCGGTGGCGTGCGCGGTGAGCATCCCCGCCGCGCAGGCCGCGGCGGCGGCGAGCATCAGCCGGGACACGTCGGCGGCGATCCGGCGCGGCGGGATCGGCGCGACGCCGCGCCGCAGCCCGGCCAGCAGCAGCACGGCGGCGAGCGTGATCCCGGCGGCGTTGGCGGCGGCGAGCGCGAGCGTCCCGGCGGAGGCGGCGAACGCGCCGCCGATCGCGACGGTGACGGCGAGGCCCAGGCCGAGCACCCGGGCGGGACGCCACGTCGGCCGCCGCTGCGCGAAGAACGCGCGGGCGGCGAGGCCGACCGCCGACTGCCCCCACAGGCCGAGCGCGTAGACGCGCATGATCGACGCGGTGCCCTCGGTGTCGGCGGCGGTGAACTCGCCGTGCTCGAACAGCACCCTGACGACGGCGGGCGCGAACGCGACGAGGAACGCGGTCGCGGCCAGCACCATCGCGCTCGCGACCGCGAGGTCCTGCCGGATCCGGCGCGCGACCTGCCAGGTGTCGCCGTCCGCCGAGGCCCGCGCGAGCCTCGGGAACGTCACCGTCACGATCAGCAGCGACAGCACCATCGGGACCTGCGCGACCTTCTGCGCGTAGTTCAGCTGCGAGATCGACCCGGCGTCCATCTCGGACGCGAGGAACCGCTCGACGAACACCTGCGCCTGCCGCGTCACCGTGTAGACGACGACCGGTGCGACGGCCGCGAGCCCGAGCCGCCACTCGACCGCGTCCCCGGCCGGGGGCTTCGCGCACGGGCCGGGGGCGGCGCGCAGGCAGCGGGCGAAGGCGGGGGCCTGGACCGCGACCATCAGGACGCTGCCGCAGGCGACGCCGAACGCCGCGCTGGTGATCCCGAGGAGGCCGGAGAGGCCGCCGATCAGCGCGAGGATCCCGACGTTGTAGGCGAGGTAGATGGCGGCGGGCGGGCCGAACACGTGGTGGGCGCGCAGGGTCGCGCTCATGAAGCCGGCGAGGCCGAACGACACGACGGTGATCGCCGTCAGCCGGACGCAGTGGACGGCCGGGCCGTGCGCGTCCAGTCCGGGCGCCAGGACGTCCACGACGGCGGGGGCGGCGACGACGAGCGCCAGCGTGACCAGCGACAGGCAGAGGATCATGCGCGGCAGCGTCGAGCGGGCGAGCGGGCGCAGCCCGTCGCCCCGCGCGAGCAGCCGGGTGACGACGGGGACCATGAGCAGCGCCATCGCGTCCTCGATGAGGAGGGGCGACACGGTCTCCGGGATCGTCCAGGCGACGAGGAACGCGTCGGTGCTGCCGCTGGCGCCGAATTCGTGCGCCATCACGAGGTCGCGCGCGAACCCGAGCGCGGTGCCCGCGGCGATGAGCACGCCCGACAGCGCGGCGGCGCGCCCGACCGAGCCCGTCCCGCCGCCCGAGCCCGTCCCGCCGCCGGTCATTCGCGCACCGCCCCGAACGCGCGCGCCGCGACGGCGCCGACGACGATCGCGGTGAGCGCGCACGTCGGCCCGCCCAGGTCCGCGTACAGAAAGTTGATCAGCAGGAACGCCGTCAGCGCCGCGGACGCGAGCCAGAGCGGGTCGCGGACGCTGCGGCGCCTCCACAGCCCGGTCAGGATCACGGCGATCAGCCCGCCGAGCCCGGCGAGGCCCACGGCGCCCTGCTCGGACAGGAACAGCAGGTACTCGTTGTGCGGCGAGAGCAGCGGCTGCCGCGCGTACCCGTGGACCGGGTCGGCGGTCTCGCTGCCGGACGACAGCTCGATCGACGCGTAGGTGTCGCGGTAGGCCGGGAAGTTCTTCACGCCGACGCCGGTGACGGGATGGTCCTCCCAGATCCGGACGGCGGCGGCCCACAGGTTGTACCGGTCGTCCACCGACCGGTCCGGGTCGCTGATCGACGCGGCCATCGACTTCGAGCGGTCGACGACGGCGTGCCCGCCGCCGCCCGAGAGCGCCGCCATCAGCACCAGCAGCGCGGCGCAGCAGGTCAGCACCTTCGCGGCCGTCCAGCGGTCGAACAGCACCAGGGCGAGGACGGCGGCCGCGCCGAGCGCGATCCACGTCCCGCGGCTGAGCGCGAGCGCGAGCGCGGCGGCCAGCACGGCGAGGCCGGCCAGCGCGGCCGAGACGGCGGCGGCGCCGTACCCGGGCGCGCTCAGCGCGAACGCGGTCAGGACCAGGAACGCGAGCCCGACGACGACCGACATCGCCATCACGTCGAGGGCGCCGAACGTCCCGACGGCCCGGATGTTCTCGCCGTTCATCGACGCGCCGTTGCCGGTGACCGCCTGCCAGATCCCGTACCCGGCCTCCGCCAGCCCGAGCCCGAGCAGCGACCAGCACACGATCGCGAGGTCGCGGCGGTCCCGGACGAGCAGCACGACGGCCAGCGGCACCAGCACGAAGATCTGCAGGTCGCGGAGGAAACCGGACAGGCTCGTCGCGATGTCGGCCGAGTGCACCGTGCTGATCCCGAGCCCCGCCACGAGCGGAGCGAACGCGTAGAACGCCGTGCGCGGCATCTCCACACGGCCCGTCACCAGGAGGAACGCGGCGAGCGCGACGACCGCGCCGCTCGCGACGTCCCCCGCCGTGATCTGGACGCCGGGCCCTAACGCCCGCGAACCGGACGGGATCCCGACGCTCACCACCGCCGCCGCGACCAGCCAGCTCGCACGCCGCGGCACCCAGCTCACGGTGAGCGGCGCGGCATGCGCGCTCATCCGGCGTTCCGGCAGAGCATCGCGCGGGCGGTCAGCAGCAGGATCTTCAGGTCGCCGGCGAACGTCCAGTGGTCGATGTAGTGGTTGTCGAGCCGCGCCCGCAGCTCGATGGACGTGTCGCCGCGGAACCCGTGGATCTGCGCCCAGCCCGTCATCCCGACCGGGACGCGGTGCCGCAGCATGTAGCCGGGACAGGTGCGGGCGAACTGCTCCACGAAGTGGGGGCGTTCCGGACGCGGACCGACGAGGCTCATGTCGCCGCGGACCACGTTCCACAGCTGCGGAAGCTCGTCCAGCGACGTGTCGCGCAGGAAACGGCCGACCCGGCCCAGGCGCGCGTCGTTCTTGACCGTCCAGCGGGTGTCGGACTCCTGCTCGTCGGCCGGCTTCAGCGTCCGGAACTTCAGCAGCACGAACTCCTCACCGCCGAGCCCGATCCGGCGCTGCTGGAACAGGACGCCGGGGCCGCCCTCGATCCGCACGGCGAGCGCGCACGCGGCGAACACCGGCGCGCCGACGACCAGCAGCAGGGACGCCGCCAGGAGGTCGAGCGCCCGCTTCGCGCGGCGGGCGGACGGGGCGCGCAGCCCCCAGTCGACCCGCGCGCACGGCAGCCCGGCCAGGTACTCCCGCCGCATCGGCGCCACGGGGACCACGTCCGACGGCGGCTGGACGAGCAGCGTCTCGCACGGCAGCCCGAACGACATGCGCAGCACGGCGTCCAACTGGTCGGGGTGCACGTCCTCGGCGACGACGACCAGCGTGTCCACCGAGTGCTCCTCGACGAGCGCGGGCAGATCGGACATCCCCCCGAGAACCGGCGTCTCGCCGAAGGCGGTCACCGTCGCGGGATCCAGGGACGCGGGATCCAGGTCCGCGCCATCCGCCGCCACCTGCCCGACCGCCGACAGGCCGAACTCGCCGCGGTCCCGCAGGATGCCGACCAGGTGCGCGGCGGCCCCGCCCGTCCCGACGACGAGCGCGGGACGCGGCCGGGCCCGGCGACACCGGTAGGTCCGGACGGCGGCGTTCATGAACGCGCGGAAACCGAGCGACACCGGCGCCGACAGCGCCGCCGCCCACAGCAGCGCCGCCACCGGATCCGGCAGCAGCAGCGCCACGGCCGCGCAGACGACGAGCGTCCGGGCGAGCAGCGGCGGGGCGTCGGCCAGCAGCGACGGGCTGCGGCGCGTCCGGTACAGCCCGCCCGACGCGTTGAACGCGACGACGGCGAGAGCGGCGAGGCCCGCGAGGACTCCGCCGCGCGACACCGAGACACCGACCGCCATCGCCCAGCCGTCCACCACCGCGACGCACGCCGGGCCGAGACCGGCCAGCGTCCGCACACCGCGCGCGGCCGGGCCGAGCACGGCGGCGTCCGCCGGCAGGAGATCCACGGGCCCGCCGCCCGAGTCGATGGAAGGACTCAGCCCCTGGGCTCTCATCACGCGTCCCTTCACAGACAAGAACTCACCGGGAGGTGACGGTCGCTGAGCCGTCGGGGGCGGCCACGGACCAGCATCGCAACAGGTCAGCATGCGGATCGCCGCTTTTAACCGCGCGAACCACAGTCTTGAGGAGAAGATCGACCGAGCGCCGGAACCGTCAGCGGTCCGCGAAACTTCCGCCGAATCGGCCACCGCATGCGAACCTTCGCGGGACGATGGACGTCCTAAGTGATCGGACGCCGCCACCGGCCGCCCCGCCTCCGGACGGGTCGGGAATAAGGGCCGTTCCGTAAGCGATCTTGTTGCCGTCCCGCGGCGTGCGGGCCCGGCGGGCTGTTGAAGGAGAACGGTGCGAGGACAGGCCTTGGTGCTGGCGCTGGTCCTGGGGCTGGCGACCGCGTGCGGCGGCGGTGACGGCGAGACCGGCGGGACGACCGCGAAGGGCGGCGAGGACGGCACGCCCCAGGTGACGATCACTCCGGCGAACGGCAACGACAAGGCCCGCCCCGACCAGGGCGTGACCGTCACCGCCTCCGGCGGCACGCTCGGCGACGTCTCCGTCAAACTGAAGGGCGCCGCCGTCCCCGGCACCCTGTCCGCCGACAAGACCAGATGGCGTTCCAGGTGGACGCTGCAGCCCGGCGGCCGCTACCAGGTGTCGGCGACGGCGACGTCCGCGAAGGGCAAGTCCACCACCGCGACCGCCGCGTTCCGCACGAGCCGCGCCACCGCCGCGACCCGCGTCAACAACGTCGTCCCCAGCGAGAACGAGACGGTCGGCACCGGCATGCCGGTCTTCGTCCAGTTCACCAAGGCCGTCCCGGAGAACGCCAAGCCCGCCATCGAGCGCGCCATCGAGATCTCCTCGACGACCCCGACCGAGGGCGCCTGGCGCTGGCTGAGCGCCGGCGAGTCCTTCAACGGCCTGCCCTCGATCGTGTTCCGCCCGAAGCAGCCGTGGAAGCCGCACCAGCGCGTCACCGTCAAGGTCCACTACGCCGGGCTGAAGATCGGCTCCGACGTCTTCGGCGACCGGGACGTCACCCGCACCTTCAAGGTCGGCGACTCCCACACCGTCAACATCAACGCGAAGACCCACCGGCTCGTCGTCAAGAAGAACGGCCGCACCGTCCGCACCTGGGGCGTCAGCCTCGGCGCCGGCGGCGACGTCCAGCGCGACGGCGTCGACCACCTGCTCACCACCAGCGGCGTCCACCTGACCATGGACCACGTCCGCCTGGAGCGCATGCGCCCGCCGGGCAAGAAGAAGGGCGACCCCGGCTGGTACGACGAGAAGGTCCCGTGGGCGACGCGCATCTCCAACAGCGGCGAGTACATCCACCAGAACATGGACGACCCGTCCTGCCTCGGAAACCGCAACTGCAGCCACGGCTGCGTCCGTTCCCCCGCCTCCGACGCCCAGTGGTTCTTCCACTGGTCCTACCGCGGCGACCTCGTGCAGATCACCGGCACCAAGCGCAGCCTCCAGTGGACGAACGGCTGGGGCTACTGGCAACTCCCCTTCGCCAAATGGGCCCAGGGCAGCGCACTCGGCAAGACCGTGACCACCACCAAGGCCTGACCTCGACGCGCGAGCGACGCGGTGCGGCGGCGAGATCGGACGCCACAGTCCGCCCGACCCAGCATGCCGCTACGCGGTCGCCAACATTCGCCCTAGTCCCGCTTGACTCGGCGGACGTACCATTCCGAACAGAAATCCGCTTGCAGAACCACTCCTTCCGGCCGGGAGTAATCGGTGTCGTGTGGTACGACTCCGCAAAGTACGAAGTGGCTCACACTCGAGTCGATCGAGTTGCGCATTCGCACTCCCCCGGCCAAACTCGCCTGACCTGCCGATCCTTCCCAATGCCTCGAATCTCGGCCCGTATCCGGCTCAGCGTTCAACGGAGACGACGATGCTGTTGGCGCTCTTTCTCCTGAGTCCCAGGTTCAACCGAGCCAGTGATTGGCCGTCGCTGCGGTCGGCGATGATGACCTGAGTGAGCAGCCGGGACTTCATACTGGCGGTGACGGCCTGGCGGGGTGCCTCGAACACCAGCTTGCCCGGCTTGGAGGCGCTGCTGGTCTTGGCGTACATCAGGACCCGCTGAGAGGTCACCGCGACCCACACCGCCGGCAGAGAGGCGAAAGCGATCAGCCCGACACCGCCTGTGGCCGCCGTCGTGGCCAGCCCGGTTGCCAGCCCGGTTGCCAGATTCTTTGCCAGGTGCTGCTTCATCCCCCGTTTGAGTTGGGCGACGACCGCAACTTCGATCGTCTCCCCGTCCTGCATATGGGGGCTTAAATGATCCCGGAGCTTGGCGTTGGCCGACACGAAAACTCCCCAAACTCGCCCATAACGTACGAAGATTGTAAAGGATAGACGTCTCCGGGCGAACTCAATAACCGCATCACTTCGCGCGGAGCAAGCACAGATGGGCGACCGTCACGCACTCGTGGCCCTGTCTCTGGGAACGCAGCCACCGGATGGCCGCACGTCGCGGACCCTATCGGGCCGTGCAAGCTCGCCGCCGCCCCGGGCAGTGGGCTTCTTGGATGCCCTGTGAGCTGGGGCGCCTGGGCCGGGCTACGCGCCGGGACCGGACGGGACAGGCCCCATGCCCGGCGCCGCGTCTGGTCCCTGCCCACCAGGTAGAAGACCAGCCCAGGCCACAGAGGAAGCTCGTAGGTGACCTTCGTCAGGCGACGCATCGTCGGCGACGCCGGCTGGGGTCGGCTGTATGGTCTGCGATGTCACAGGGGTCCCGAGCAGGGCGGCGGCGTTCTCGAAGCGGCCGGCGGGCAGGAAGATGTGTTCGGTGCGTTCGCGGGCCGCGATCATGTCGGCCTGCCCTGCACCGAGGTCGCGGAGAGCGCCCTTGACCATGGCGTCGTTGCCGCGCATCCCCGACAAGATCCGCAACTGGAAGTCCCACAGTCCCGGAGCATCACGCGGGCTGGGCATGGTGGGGCTGTTGTCGCTCACGATCGATTGAACGTTCGCCTGGCTCGAGATGTTGAGTGAGTGACAGCTCCGACTCCAGGCCCAAGCGAGTCCCCTTGTTAGAGCAACTGGCGGGGGCCGCTGAGATGGCGCTCCGCGATCACCTCCATGGGTGTGAACGCTCCAGCTCTGCCTTGCCGTGGCTCGCTGGTGTGGCTGCAGGGGTGCGCGTGCGGGTGGCAGAACGCTCGGTCATGGGTGCTGAGCCGGCTGCGGGAGATCGGGCAGGAATTGCCGCGGCTGCGGTTGGCTGCCGTCCGCAGTCCTCTCAGCGCGGCACGTGATCGGCGGCGAAGCCGGCATCTGCCAGATGCGCGCCGCGGAGGGCTGGCTGGACGAGGCCCGGCAGATCACCGCTCTCCTGTTCGACGGCCTGTGCCATCGCCCCCAGGGCGGCCTGACCAGGAGGACGCGCGGTCCGGGTCCCTGGTGGTGGTGAGGCCGTGTACGACGGGAGAGGTAGGGCGGGAGCCTCCCGTGAGACGACGACGGCCGCCGGGACCGCCCCCGAGGATGGTGCGGCGTCACCGTCACCGGGAGGGAACATGAGCAGTCAGTACGTCACGTCGTCCACGGTCCGCAGGGTGGCCGGGGCCGGCCTGGTGGTCGCAGCCGCGGGCATTCCGATCCAGATCGCGGGGGGCGCGGACTACCCGGCCGTCCCGCCCGGACTGATCATCTTGCTGGCGGCGGCCGCCCTGGTCCTCACGCGCTGGCGGTGGGCCCTTATCGTTGCGACGATCGTGCCGGTGTTCCTCGGCATCGGAGGCGCCGCCGCCTCCGACTTCAGGCACCAGCTCACCGACCCGGGCGAAACCCTCGCCTTCACCGGCAGCGTCCTGCAGGTGATCGGCCTGCTCATCGCGCTGGTCTTCTGCGCGGCGGCGATCCGCGAGGCGTTCGGCGGCCGCGCGGGCAGGGCGGACGCCGACCGCCGGACCGTCTGACAGGGAGTTCCGATGCCGGAGGATGCCACGGACACCGGCGACCCGCCCGGCGAGGTTCCGGCCCCATCACCGGACGGCACGCGCCGCCGCCGGTGGAAGCCGGGGAGGCGGGCCCGGCGGCTGCTCGCGGCCGTGCTGGCCGCGTTCGTCGCCGCCACCGTCTTCAGCCTCGGCTACAACGCGGCGACCGCCGGCCGCGCCGAGGAGCCCGGGGGCATGCGGTTCGTACCGGCGGACGGGATCCGCACGCGGTACCGGGCGTGGGGTGGAGACGGGCCGCCGGTCGTCCTGGTGCACGGCTTCGCCGAGTCGGCCGACACCTGGAGCCGCGTCGGGGGCCTGCTCGCCGCCCATCGCCGGGTGTACGCGCTCGACCTGTCCGGCTGGGGGTACAGCCGGCGGCGCGGCCCCTACGACGCCGAGCACGGGGCGGCGCAGGTCCTGGGCTTCCTCGACGCGATGCGTCTGGACCGCGCCGTGCTCGTGGGGCATTCCACCGGCGCGGCGGTCGTGGCCGAGGCCGCGCTGCGGGCTCCCGGCCGTGTCGGGGGCCTGGTGCTCCTGGACGGGGACGCGCTGGACACCGGTGCGGGCGCCGGCGCCGACGGGCTCAAGCGCGTCCTCATCGACCCGTACCGGACGACGCTGCTGCGGCTGGCCGTCCGGTCGGACTGGGTGATCCGCCGGATCTACGGCGCCCAGTGCGGTCCGGCCTGCCCGCGGCTCGACGACGCGGGGGTCGACCAGTGGCGCCGCCCGTTGCAGGTCGCCGGGGCCGAGCACGCGCTGTGGAGCATGAAGGGCGTCGTGGGGCTGCCCGCCGCCCGGGTGGCCGAGCTGGCCCGGGTCGCCGTCCCGAAGAAGGTGGTGTTCGGGTCCGAGGACGAGGTGTTCTCCCGCTCGTCGCCCTACGACACCGCGAAGGCGATCGGCGCCCCGGCCCCGACGATCATTCCCGGCGCCCGCCATCTGGCCCTGATCTCCCATTCCGGCCAGGTGGCGGACGCGATCACCACGCTCCGCTGACGGCGGGAACACCGGCCTAGGTGTACTGCCCAGGCAGGTTGGTTGAGGTTGTGTGGCGACACGGTGTGAAAGTGCGTGAAGGGTGAAAGCCTCCGGTTGTGGAACGCCGTGCTAACCAGGTGCCGTCTCAACCGGCTCTCGCACATCGACCGCGCCACCGGCGAACCGATCCGACGCTACGAACATGACCGGCCCGGCGCGATGCTGCACGTGGACATGAGGTGGTGCCCCGGATCTTCCGGACAGCTCCCCAACTAGAGTTGGGGAGAAGCGGAAAGGAAGGTCGTTGGCGTGGGCTCACGTCGATCTTGAGGGCCGTCCGGACGAAGAGCCACCTATACCGCCGTCCATCCGGGTCTGGCGGTCGGTGCGGCAGGGTGGGAGGACGAAGACCAAGAAGTCTCGGCGGACCCTGGCTCTGCCCAAGAGGTGCGTAGAGGCGCTGCGGTTCCCCGCGAACTCCCGGCCGGGCAGCGCGAGAAGGCGGGCGCGGCTTGGAAAGAGCACGACCTGGTCTTCGCCTCCGCTGTGGGTACAGAACGCAACGCGAACAACGTCCTGCGGTCCTTCCGGACAATCCTGAAGAAGACCGGTCTGGATCCCGGAAGCGGACCACGATTCTTAGTCGCTCAGTTGGTCGCTCACTCGTTAGCAAGGGCCCGTTCCGAAGATTGGAACGGGCCCTTGACCTGGAGCCGCCTATCGGAATCGAACCGATGACCTATTCATTACGAGTGAATCGCTCTGCCGACTGAGCTAAGGCGGCGTGCCGTGCGGAGCACGGCGGGATGAAGTCTACCGGGTCCGCGGGGGTGGGTGTGCACCGGTTTTCAGCCGCAGGTGGTTCCGTCCTTGGGCGGGTCGGTGGTGATCAGGTAGTCGTCGGTGGCCTTGGTGATGCAGGGGTTGCCCTGTAGGTAGGCGGTGTGGCCGTCGCCGTTGAAGGTGAGGAGGACGCCGCTGGAGAGCTGGCCGGCGAGTTTCTGGGCCCACTTGTAGGGCGTGGCGGGGTCGCGGATGGTTCCGATGACGACGATGGGGGCCGCGCCCTTGGCGGTGAAGGGCTTCGGCTCCTGCTTGGTCTGGTAGGGCCAGTAGACGCAGGGGAGCCCGCCCCAGACGACGAAGGGGCCGAAGCGGGGGGCGACCTTCTCGGCCTGGTCCGCGTATCGCTTGTAGGCGGCCAGGTCGGACGGGTTGGGCTTGTCTATGCAGTTGACGGCCATGTTGGCGTCGGTCTGGTTGCTGTAGGTGCCGTTGGGTTTGCGTTCGACCATCTCGTCCGCGAGGGCGAGGAGGATGGTGCCGTCGGAGTTCTGCATGGCCTGGGTCAGGGCCTGACGCAGGACGGGCCAGTACTCCTTGACGTAGAGGGACCTGGCTATCCCCATCACGGCCAGGGATTCGGTGACCTTGCGCTGGTCGCGGTTGCTGGTGAGCGGCTTCTTGTCGACGGCGGCGAGGAAGGACGAGATCTTGGCGACGACCGCGTCGGCGGAGTTGCCGAAGGGGCAGTTGCCCGACTTGACGCAGTTGTCGGCGAACGCGCGGAGGGCCGTCTCGAAGCCCTTCGCCTGCTCGACCAGCAGTTCGGTCGAGGAGAGGGACGGGTCTACGGCACCGTCCAGGACGAGGGCGCGGACGTTCCCGGGGAACTGCTCGGCGTAGTCGGCGCCCAGGTAGGTGCCGTAGGAGGCACCGTAGTAGGTGAGCTTGTCGTCGCCCAGGGCCGCACGGAGGATGTCCATGTCGCGGGCCGCGTGGGCGGTGCCGACGTAGGGCAGTTCTGAGGCGGCCTTGGTCTTGCACCGCTCCGCGAAGGCCCGGCTCCTGGCAGCGAGGGTCTTCGTCTCCTTAGGGTCGTCCGGGGAGGCGTCGGTGGCGAAGAACTCGTCGAGCTGGGGGCCGGTGTTGCAGCGGACGGGATCGCTGGCGGCGACGCCGCGCGGGTCGAAGCCGACGATGTCGAAGCGGCGGCGCAGGTCGCTCCCGAACGTCCGCGCGGCCTGCCGGACGAAGTCGACTCCCGAACCGCCCGGACCGCCCGGGTTGGTGAGCAGTGAGCCGATGCGCCGGGAGCCGTCCTCGGCCCGGAGCCTGATCACGGAGATGCCGACCTTGTCACCGGACGGCTCGGCGTAGTTCAGCGGGACCTGGACCGTCGCGCACTCGAAGCCCTTGTCGCAGCCCTTCCAGGACAGCTTCTGGCCGTAGAAGGATTCGAGGCCCGACGGGACGCTCGTTGACGACGTCGTCTTGTTCTCGCCGTCGCCGTCGCCGTCGCTGCATCCGGTGACCATCGCCAGTGCCAGCACGGTGGCCGCACTGATGAACCTCGCTGCCCGCACCTTGACCCCGTCTCGTCATAGCGGCACGTACGCCGCCGCCTACGCTACGTCGGCGGGACGGCTGAGGCCACCCACCGTGCCGGGGCGGGAGGTGGAGATGGGGCCCGCGTGGCGCGGCGCGGGCCCCATCGGCGCGCCGTGCCCCGGCGGGGTCGGGCAGGCGCGTCCGGGCGACCGCATGGGCCTGGCGGCCGCCCGGAGCTTCAGTGTCAGGAGCCCTGCTGCGGCGCTCCGGGTGGTCCTCCCTGCCCGCCGTCGCCGCGTTGCGGGGCGAGTGACGCGCAGGCCTTCATGGCCTTCTCCTCCGCCGCCGACCTGGTGGGACGGCCGGACGGCCCACCGGACGGGGCCCCGGAGGGACGGCCGGAGGGGGCGCCGCTCGGACGCTCGGGCGGTGCGCCGGACGGGCGGCCGGACGGAGCACCGGACGGGGCGCCGCTCGGGGCCCCGGCGGGGCCGCCGCCGGGGCCGCCGGACGGGCGGCCAGCCGGCATCTTGACGCCCTGCTTCTCCAGGCACGCCTGGAACGCGGCCATCGGGTCGGCTCCCGCGGCGCCCGCCTTCGCCTCCGACCCGTCGTCGCCGCCGCAGGCCGCGCTGAGCAGCAGCACCCCGCCGGCGGCGAGCACGCCGAGCGTCCGGGTCGTTCTGTTCGTCCTCATCGGTCTCCTCATTCGTCGATCAGCGGCCCGAGCCCTTGTTCACCGTGGTCGCGGTGACCGTGCCGTCCTCGCCCTTCGACCCGCGGACGGTGACGGTCGCGCCCGAGCCGAGGTCCTTGAGCGCGCCGTTCTCGGTGATGCGGACCTTGGTCGTCCCGCTGGTCTTGACCTTCACGGTCTGGCCGGACGCCGTGCGCAGGTAGATCGTGTTGCCGACGATCTTGACGATGGTCCCGGTCGTGGCGTCGCCGCCCGCCGCCCCGCCGCCCGCCGCTCCACCGCCCATCGGGCCTCCGCCGGTCTCCGATCCGCCGCCGGGCGGGAACCCGCCGCCGGGCATGCCGCCCCCGGGCATGCCGCCGTAGCCTCCGGCGGCGCGGCCGCCCGCGAGACCTCCGGCCGGTCCGGTACCGGACGAGCCGGACCCGTCCGACGACCACTTCTGCGCCTGCACGCCGCCGAGGAAGCCCGCGACCAGGATGATCCCGGCGGCGAGGTAGAGCGTCGGCCCCGGAAGGGACCGCCGCCGCGGGCCCGCCTCCAGCGTGGCGTCGAGGTCGTCGTCGAACGGGGAACTGGAAAGCAGTTCCGCGTCGTCCATCGGCGGCTCGCTCGGGCCGGCCACGCGCTTGCCGAGCGGTTCGTCCCCGCGGTTGCGGCTCACGGTTCTCCTTCGGTGGTCAGTCATGGCGGAGCGCCTCGATCGGGCGGAGGGCGGCGGCGCGGGAGGCGGGGTAGCCGCCGAAGAACAGGCCGATCGCGACCGAGACGCCGAGGGCGAGGACGATCGACGACGGCACGAGGACGGGCTGGACGCCGGCGATCGTGAAGCGGCTGCCGACGACGCCGGCGACCACGCCGAGCAGTCCGCCGATCAGGCTGAGCACGGTGGCCTCCGCGACGAACTGGCCGAGGATGGCGCCGCGCGGCGCGCCGATGGCCTTGCGGATGCCGATCTCGCGGGTCCGCTCGGTGACGGTGACCAGCATGATGTTGGTGATGCCGATGCCGCCGACGAGCAGGCTGATCGCGGCGACGGCGCCGAGCAGGACGGTGAACGTGCGGCTCGACTCGCTGACCGCCGACTGGACGCTGGCCTGGCTCGACACCGTGAAGTCGGCGGTGCCGGACGCGGTGTCGTGCCGCTGCCCGATGATCGTGGTGATCTCGGCCTCGGCGGCGTCGACGGCGTCGCTGCCCGTCGCCTGGACGATGATCTGGTCGAGGCCGCCGTAGCCGGTGAGGGTCTCCCGGACGGCGTTCAGCGGCGCGACGGCGATGCTGTCCGGGTCGGAGAACGAGGACGACGACGAGCCCGTCGCCTTGAGGACGCCGCCGACCGTGAACCGGATCCCGCCGACGTCGATCTTCTTGCCGAGCGGGTCGACCCGGCCGAACAGGTCGGAGGCGACCGTGCTGCCGATCACGACGGTCTTGCGGGCGGCCGTCACGTCCGCGTCGGTGAACAGGGACCCGGACGCGATCGTCTTGTTCGCGGCGCCGAAGTAGGACGGGGTGGTGCCGACGAACTGGCTGATGGTCACGCTCGTGCCCTCGTACCCGGCGGTCACCGACTGGCTGGTCACGACCGGGGACGCGCTCTTGACCGAGGACGCCTTGCGGAGGGCCTCCGCGTCGTGCGTGGTGAGGTCGTGCGCCTGGGTGCGGGGGCCGCTGCCGGTGCTCTGACTGCCGCCGCCGAAACCGCCGCCACCGCCGCGTCCCGTGGTGGACGGGCTGACGGTCAGCGAGTCGGCTCCGAGCCGCTGGATGCTCTTCTTGATCTGCTCGGACGAGCCGTTCCCGACCGCGACGAGCAGGATCACCGCGGCGACGCCGATCAGGATGCCGAGCGTCGTGAGGGAGCTGCGCAGCTTGTTGGCCGACAGTCCGCGCAGCGCGAACCGCAGGATGTCGAGGACGCTCACCGCGCGCCCTCCGTCGTCCACGCGATGTTGGGCGGCGGGCCGGTGACGGGGGCGTGGCGCACGTCCTCGACGATCCCGCCGTCGACCAGCCGGACGACGCGTTTGGCGTGCGCGGCGACGTCGTCCTCATGGGTGATCACGATGATGGTGCGGCCGGCGAGGGCGAGGCGGTCGAAGACGCCGAGGACGTCGGCGGTGGAGCCGCTGTCGAGCGCGCCCGTCGGCTCGTCGGCGAGCAGCAGCGACGGCGCGGTGACGAGGGCGCGGGCCACGGCGACGCGCTGCTGCTGTCCGCCGGACAGCTCGTTCGGCTCGTGCCCGAGCCGGTCGGCGAGCCCGACCTCGCGCAGCGCGGCGAGGGCGCGCCGCCGCCGTTCGGTGCCCTTGATCCCGCCGTAGGCGAGGGGCAGTTCGACGTTGGCCTGCGCGGTCATCCGCGGGATGAGGTTGAAGGACTGGAAGACGAACCCGATCCGCCGGTTGCGCAGGATCGCGAGGCTCCGCTCTTCCAGGCCGGCGACGTCGTGGCCGTCGAGGAGGTAGCGGCCGCCGCTCGGCGTGTCCAGGCAGCCGATGATGTTCATCAGCGTCGACTTGCCGGAACCGGACGCGCCCATGATCGCCACGTAGTCGCCGCGTTCCACGGTCAGCGAGACGCCCCGCAGGGCGTGGACGGCCGTGTCGCCCGTCCCGTAGACCTTGGTCACCTCGCGAAGGTCGAGCACCGGGGCCTGGCCGCGGTGCCGCGCCGGGGCGAAACCGTCCGGTGCGGTCATCGACGGCCTCCCCCGCCCGGGGCGCCGCCGCCGGGGGCGCCGCCCATTCCGGGAGCGCCGCCGCCCGGGAACCCTTGGCGGCCGTTGGTGCCGGACGTCCCGGGGCCGGTCGTGGACGTGACGACGACCTGGTCGCCCTCCTCCAGACCGGACTTGATCTCGGTGCCCTGGTCGCCCTTGACGCCGACCTCGACGGTGATAGTGCTCTGCTGGCCGTTCCGTAGGACCGTCACGGTGCTCTGCCCGCCGGCCGTCCTGACCGCCGCGCTCGGGACGTAGAGGACGTCCTCCGCCTTGGCGACGGTGATCTCGACGGTCGCGGTCTGGCCGAGCCGGACGCCGGACGGGACGTCGTCGAGCGAGATCGTGGCGGGGAACTTGACGACGTTGTCGGTGGTCGTCGGGGACAGCCCGATCGCGGTGATCTTTCCGGTGGCGGTCTTGCCGGTGAGCGCGTCGAACGAGACGGTCGCGGACTGGCCGACCTTCAGCTTGGTCGTGTCCGCCTCGGTGAAGTCACCCTCGATCTGGAGGTTCCCGGTGTCGGCGATCTCCATGAAGCCGGAGCCCGACGAGGAGGACGACGACGAGGACGAGCCGCCCGGCGACGACCCGCCGGAGCCGGAGCTCGAACCCGACCCGGAGCCCGAGCTCGAACCCGAGCCGCTGGAGCTGCCGCCGACCGTACCGCTGACGGCGATGATCGTCCCGGCGAACGGGGCCTTCAGGACGGTCCCCTGGTAGCTGCGCAAGGCGGAGTTGTAGGAGTTCTTCGCCTGGAGGTAACTGGCGTAGCCCCGCTCGGACGACGTGTCGCCCTTGGCGGCGACGGCCAGGTTCGCCTTGGCGATGCTGACGCTCTCCAGTGCCTCGGTCTGGTCGAGTACGGCGAGGACCTCGCCCGAAGCGACCTTCTCCCCCGCCTTGACGTAGATCTTGGCGACCGTGCCGGAGGCGCCGAACGACAGGGAGCGGCTCTTGGCGCTCTCCACGGAGCCGGACGCCGACACTGACGATTCCACCGTCCCGCGCGATACGCGCGAGGTACGGGTCGACGCGGAGGCGCCGTCATCCCCGTCGGAGAGGGTGAAGTATGCGGTGCCGGCGCCCGCGACGAGCAGCACGCCGAGCGCGCCGTTGACGAGGAGCGTCCGGCGTTGGAACGGCCGATTCATGCAGACGAGGTTCTTGGCCGCGCATGTGGCTCTCGTGAGGCGAGAGTGAAAATCAAATGAGAGACGCCCGTGAGCCCTCGCCGTGTTGTTACACCATCGAATGGAACATCGAGCGATGGTGTGATGCCCATCGCTTTGCGGCCGTATGCCTTGAAGATCCTCCCTCGCCTACGCGACCGTAGGTTACGCGAACGTAAGTTAGCGCCCCAGGGGAGGCAACGTGATCAGTACGGCACGGCGCCCGGGTGCGGCCCACCGGATCGCGGCGGCCACCCGGCTCCTCACGACCCCGCTCCTGCCGGAGGACTACCTCGGCCTGGTCAACCCGCTGTGGTCGGCCGTCGACCTGCGCGGACGCGTCGAGGCCGTCCGGCACGAGGCGCCGGGCGCGGCGACGCTGGTGATCAAGCCCGGCCGCGCGTGGCGGGGGCACCGGCCCGGCCAGTGGGTCCGGGTCGGCGTGGACATCGGCGGCGTCCGGCACTGGCGGACGTTCTCGCTGTCGTCCCCGCCCCGGCGGGACGGGCGGATCACCGTCACCGTGAAGGCCGCCCGCGAAGGGTTCGTCTCCGCGCACCTCGTCAACGTGATCCGGCCGGGGGCCATCCTCCGCCTCGCCCCGGCGGACGGCGAGTTCACACTGCCCACGCCGCTGCCCCAGAAGCTGCTGTTCATCACGGCGGGCAGCGGCATCACCCCGGTGATGGCCATGCTCCGCCACCTCACCGCAGGCGCGGCCGACATCGCGGTCGTGCACTCGGACCGCACGGCCGGAGACGTGATCTTCGGCGCCGAACTCCGCGGGATGGCCGGCCTACGCCTGCACGAACGGCACACGTCGACCAGAGGCAGGCTGGAGCCTGCGGAACTGCCGGAGATCTGCCCCGACTGGGCGGAGCGCGAGACCTGGGCCTGCGGCCCCGGCGAGATGCTGGACGACCTCACCGCGTTCTGGGCCGCCGCCGGCGCCGAGGAGAGGCTGCGCGTCGAACGTTTCCGGACCGTCCTGCAAGGCGGCGGCGAGGGCGGGCGCGTCACCTTCGCCAGGAGCGGCGTCGAGGTGGACGCCGACGGGAGCACGCCGCTCCTGGTCGCCGGGGAGAACGCCGGCGCGCTGCTGCCGAGCGGATGCCGGATGGGCATCTGCCACGGCTGCGTCGGCCGGCTGTGCTCCGGCAAGGTCCGTGACCTGCGCACCGGCAGGGTGCACGGCGACGAGGGCGAGATCGTCCAGACCTGCGTCTCGGCCGCCGCCGGCCCCGTGGAAATCGACCTCTGAGGGGGACCCATGACCGACCACCTGACGACCGCGGACCACGACACCATCGCCGCCGAACTGGACGCGCTCCGCGAGGAGATCATGTCCGGTCTCGGCGAGCGCGACGCGTCCTACATCCACCGGGTGATCCGCTGGCAGCGCGGCCTGGAGATCACCGGCCGGGCGCTGCTGCTGGCGTCCTCCCTGCCGCCCGCCTGGGTCGCCGGGACGGCGACGCTCGCCGTCGCGAAGATCCTGGAGAACATGGAGATCGGGCACAACGTCATGCACGGCCAGTGGGACTGGATGCGCGACCCGAAGATCCACTCGACGACCTGGGAGTGGGACAACGTCTCCCCGGCCGAGCAGTGGAAGCACTCGCACAACTTCGTCCACCACACGTTCACGAACATCCTCGGCAAGGACAACGACGTCGGCTACGGCATCCTGCGCGTCGCGCCCGAGCAGAGATGGCGGCCCGCCAACCTCCCGCAGCCGCTCTACAACCTGCTGCTGGCGATGTTCTTCGAGTACGGGGTGGCGGTGCACGACCTGGAGATCGACAAGATCCGGACGGGGAGGGCCGACGAGGAGGTCACCCGGGCCAAGCTGCGCGAGATCGGCCGCAAGATCCGCCGCCAGTGGGGCAAGGACTACCTTGCGTTCCCGCTGCTCAGCGGCCCGCAGTTCGTCTCCACGCTGGCCGCGAACTTCACCGCGAACGTCGCCCGCAACGTCTGGGCGCACATGATCATCTTCTGCGGCCACTTCCCCGGCGACGTCGAGGTGTTCGAGGAGGAGCGGCTGGACGGCGAGACGCAAGGCGAGTGGTACGTCCGGCAGATCCTCGGCTCGGCCAACATCACGGGCGGGCCGCTGTTCCACCTGATGACGGGCAACCTCAGCCACCAGATCGAGCACCACCTGTTCCCCGACATGCCGAGCAACCGGTACGCGGAGATCGCCCCGCGCGTCCGCGCCCTGTGCGAGAAGTACGAGCTGCCCTACCACACGGGCTCCCTCACCAGGCAGGTCACCAGCACCTGGAAGAAGATCGTCCGCTACGCCCTGCCCTAGCGAGCGCCACCGGGACCCTCGGCGCAGGCGGCATTACCTCGCGCGTAATCGCTTTCGAGCACGAGGTCGCGCGATCGTCGTCGGGTAGACGACGATCTAGGGGAGACCATGTCGCATACCGCGATTCCGGCCGCCGACCCGCGTGCGACCACGCGCTCGCGCGGCGCGTCCACCGGCACGCTTCTGGTGCTGCTTACGGGCATCTTCATCACCACGCTCGACTTCTTCATCGTAAACGTGGCGATCCCCGACATCCAGCGCGATCTCGGCGCGGGCGCCACCTCGATCCAGTGGGTGGTGGCCGGGTTCGGGCTGGCGCTCGGCAGCGGGCTCATCACCGGCGGGCGGCTCGGCGACCTGTTCGGACGCCGCCGGATGTACGCGTTCGGGCTGGCGCTCTTCACCGCCGCGTCGCTCGCGTGCGGGGTCGCCCCGTCCCCCGGCACGCTGATCGCCTCGAGGGTGGTGCAGGGGGTCGCCGCCGCGCTGCTGATGCCGCAGGTCCTAGGAATCATCAACGGCACCTACACCGGCGAGCGGCGCGCCCGCGCGTTCACCGCCTACGGGCTGGCGCTCGGCCTCGGCGGGGTGTTCGGGCAGCTCATCGGGGGCGCGCTGATCCAGGCCGACCTGTTCGGCACCGGGTGGCGCAGCATCTTCCTGATCAACGTTCCGGTGGGCCTGGTCACGCTCGCGCTGGTCCGCCGGGCCGTCCCGGCCCAGCCGCGCACCTCGGGCACCCGGCTGGACGTCCCCGGGACCGTCCTGGTCACGCTCGGCCTCCTCGCACTCGTCCTGCCGCTGATCGAGGGACGCCGCCTCGGCTGGCCCGCCTGGACGTGGGCGTCGCTCGCGGCCTCGGCCGTCCTGCTGGCGGCGTTCGCGCTCTCGCAGCGGCGGATCGACCGGCGCGGCGGCGCGCCGCTGGTGGCGCCCGCGCTGTTCCGCGAGCCCGCGTTCCGGGTCGGCAGCGCCCTCGCCCTCGTCTACACGCTGGCCATGGCGTCCTTCTTCCTCTACCTCGCCCTCTACCTGCAGCAGGGCCGCGGGCTCAGCGCGCTGGAGTCGGGGCTGCTGTTCGTCGCGCTGGGCGCCGGCTACTTCGCCGCGTCCACCCAGGCCACGACCATCGCCGCCCGCCTGGGACGGCAGGTCCTCGCGCTCGGCGCCGCCGTGCAGGCGACCGGCTGCCTCCTGCTCATCGCCGCGCTCGGGCACGGCATCGGCCGGCTCATCCCGGGTCTGGCGCTCGTCGGCGCGGGCATGGGGTTCGTGCTGGCGCCGCTGTCCGCGCTCGTCCTGTCCGGGGCGGGCGACCGGCACGCCGCGTCGGCCGCGGGCGTCCTGTCCACGGCCCAGCAGGTCGGCAACGCCCTCGGCGTCGCGCTGGTCGGCATCGTCTTCTACGGGGTCGCGGGGGAAGTCTCGGACGCCTTCCGCACGTCCCTGCTCCCGGTCATGGCGTTCTGCGGCGCCACCGCGGTCCTCGCCCAGTTCCTCCCCAAACGCTGACGGCGTGACCGCGCCGACTCCCCGGCCATGCGTAAGACCGGACGCACCGGCAAGGGGACGAACGTGCCAAGCTCCTGGAATCGCCGCGACCCGGCGAGCGTTCTCCCGACCGTCTCATGGGACGGACGAGAACCAAGGCGGGTGAGAATCTCGACATGACCGGAAGTCGGGGGGAGGACGCGCAGGCCGGGCCGTTCGCCGGACGGACCGCCTGGGCGCGGAACCTGCGGACACCGCTGCGGGAGTTCCTGCGCACCGAGACCGGCGGCGCCGTCGTCCTGCTGGCCGCGACGGTCGCCGCGCTGGTCTGGGCGAACGCGGACGCGTCCGGGTACGAGGGGTTCTGGGGGACGCAGGCGTCGGTCCGTTTCGGCGACGCGGGCATCTCCCAGGACCTGCGCGGCTGGATCAACGGCGGCCTGATGACCGTGTTCTTCTTCGTGGTCGGGCTGGAGGCGCGCCGCGAGTTCGACATGGGCGAGCTGCGCGACCGGCGGCGGCTCGTGCTGCCGCTCGCCGCCGGCCTCGGCGGGATGATCGTGCCGATCGGCATCTACCTGGCGGTGAACGCGGGGCGGCCGACCGCGCACGGCTGGGGCATCGCGATGTCGACGGACACGGCGTTCGCGCTCGGCGTCCTGGCGCTGGTCGGCCGGGGATTCCCGGCCCGGCTGCGCGCCTACCTGCTCACCGCCACCGTCGTCGACGACGTCGTCGCGCTCGCGGTGATCGGGATCTTCTACAGCGAGGACGTGGCGACGCCCGCGCTGCTCATCGCCCTCGCGATCTTCGCGGTGATCGTCGCGGTCCGCGCCGCCGGCATCCGGCAGCTCGCCGTGTACGTGCTGCTGGGCGTGGCCACGTGGGTGGCGCTGGAGTCGTCCGGGGTGGAGCCGGTGGTCGTCGGGCTGGCCATGGGGCTGCTGACGTATGCCCATCCGGCCGCGCGGACCGACCTGGAACGTGCCACGGAGGTGTTCCGGCTGTTCCGGGAGCAGCCGACGCCGGAGTACGCGCGCTCGGCGCGGACCGGGGTGGCCGCCGCGATCTCGCCGAACGAGCGGCTCCAGTTGCTCATCCACCCGTGGACGAGCTACGTGATCGTCCCGCTGTTCGCGCTCGCCAACGCCGGGATCACCATCAGCGCCGACTTCCTGGGCCGCGCGTTCACCTCCCCGGTCACGCTCGGGATCCTGGTCGGCTACGTCGCCGGGAAGCCGATCGGCATCCTCGGCTTCTCCCACCTGGTCACGCGGCTCAGCCGCGGCCGGCTGAGCCCGCCGGTCGGCTGGGCCGCGGTCGGGGGCGGCGGCACCATCGCCGGCATCGGCTTCACCGTGGCTCTGCTGATCGCGACCCTCACCTTCACCGGGCAGCCGCTCGAAGAGGCGAAGATCGGCGTCCTGTCCGCCGCGCTGTGCGCCACGGCCGTCACCTGGGTGGCCGTCCGCGCGACCCGGCTGCTGCCGCCCCGGACTCGGCTGCGCGCCCTGCTCGGGACGGCGGAGACGATCATCGACCTGGCCGCGCCGGTCGATCCGGAACGCGACCACGTCCGCGGCCCGGCCCGCGCGCCGGTCACCGTGGTCGAGTACGGCGACTTCGAATGCCCGTACTGCGGGCAGGCCGAATCCGTCATCCGGGAGCTGCTCGCCGACCACGGGGACGTCCGGTACGTGTGGCGGCACCTTCCGCTCACCGACGTCCACCCCCAGGCGCAGCTGGCGGCGCAGGCGGCCGAGGCCGCGGACGAGCAGGGCGCCTTCTGGGAGATGCACGATCTGCTGCTGGACCACCAGAACGAGCTGCAGCCCCGCGACCTTGTCCGCCACGCCGCGGAACTGGGTCTGGACGTCGACCGCTTCCGCGCCGACCTCCGCGCGAACCTCGGCACGGACCGGATCGCCGCGGACGTCGAGTCCGCCGACCTCAGCGGCGTCTCCGGCACCCCGACCTTCTTCGTCAACGGCCGCCGCCACCTCGGCGCCTACGACATCGCCGACCTCACCGCAGCCGTCAAGAACGCCCGCAAACGGGTCGCGCTAGGCCCCCGCTAACCCCAATGCCGGGTAGTTAAGGCGTGCTGGTGGGTGTCAAGGGGTTGTGGCGTTCGGCGGACATGAGAACGGAGATCCAGTAGAACGGGTGATCTTCTACCATCGCCGCGTTCACAACTGGATCTCCGTTGGGTGCTCAGTCTGCCAGGTCTGCCCTGGTGTCCGCTATCAGTGTGGTGACCCGGCAGGTGGCCACGGCCGCCGGGGTGTTCGCGCCCGGCCATCTGGGCGAGTTGACCCGTCTGCTGCCGTTCGAGCTGGTCGATGCCGTGCTGGCCGAGACCGGAGCGGTCGAACGTCGACTGCGGAATCTGCCGTCCCGGGTCGGGGTCTACTTCGTGCTGGCGCTGGGGCTGTTCCCCGATCTTGGCTATGCACGGGTGTGGGACAAGCTCGTGGCGGGCTGGAGCGGGGACGCCCCGTCGGTCAAGGCGTTACCTTCCGCCATGACCTTCTGGCCACAATCGGCTGCCCTCCAGCGGCGACGTGCCGGGGCGCCGAGGAGATAATTCTCGGGTCTCCCCTGGAGGCCACATGGACGCTCGTCGCCGTCGCAACCCGACGATCAAGATCTTCCTCGTGCTTGTGATCACGGTCGCCGCTCGACCGTCCGACCACCGAGGGTCCTACGGCAACGCCGCTCCGAGCTCGTACGTGTACGTCTGCCAGAACCCCGCCTGCGGCGAGCCGCGAAAGTTCAGCTCCAAGCCGAGAACGCCGGGTGGGCCGCGGTGCAAGACGTGCGGCAGCAGAACGAAGCGGAAGGGCGACGACTCGTGACTGGGGAGACGAACTCGTGGCCGCTCTGACCGATCTCGCCAAATCCGGAGCGGACGCGCTGGGAGGCGCGCGATTCACTCTGGTCAACGTCCTGCCGGGGACGCTCCTCGCGAGCTTCGTGGTCGTGCTGTATCGCTCACACGCCTTCGACACCGACAGGGAGGTCAACCTCCACGACGTCCTTCCCAGCAAGGACGACACCGCCGCGGTGACCATCGTCTTCGTCTTCGCGCTGTTCCTGATCGGCATCCTTCTGCGTCCGTTCCAGATCGCGCTGGTGCAGATGCTGGAGGGATACGTGAACCCGAGGCCCCTGCGGTATCTGTACGCGCTTGCGGTGGAGCGGCATCGTCGGGTCAGGCACACGGCGTCGATCCAGCAGGACCACCTGGACGAAGAGGAGACAGAGGCACCGCGAACATTGCGAGGCGCCGCCATGGACGCTCGGCGGGAGCAGCAAAGGCGACGGCTCAGCGCCCGTGTCGACAGGGTTCTGGACCGATATCCCGAGGCCGATGACCTTCTGATGCCGACACTCCTGGGCAACGTCCTCCGCCAGGGGGAGGAGGCTGCGGGGAGGCCCTACGGCCTCGACGCCATGGCCGTATATCCGAGGATGTACCCGTCTGTCTCAGCGCTCTTGCGCGCTGACATGAGCCGCCAACTCGATCTGATCGCCGCTACCGCGACACTCTGCGTGGCATTCGCTTCAGCAACGGTGGTCTCCCTGCCGCTGGTGCTGCGGCCGGACCTGTGGCGGCTCACACCGTTGGTGGTCCTGGTGTTCGCGGTCGTCTCCTACCGCGGAGCCGTCCGTGCGTCGACTGAGCACGCGATCCTGCTGGCCACCGCCTTCGACCTGCATCGCTTCGACATCCCGAAGGCCCTGCACCTGGCGCTTCCCGAGACGCCCCAGGGCGAACTGAAGCTGAACAGGCGACTCACCGCCTTCCTCAAGGAACGTCAGTCGCTCGCCGAATCGGGGCTGGGGCAGGAGTTCTTCGTCCATCCGGGCGACCCGCCGGCCGGTTGACCTCACTCGCTGGAAGTCCGGACAAGGACGACCGATCCGCCGATGCCCGAGATGTTCAGCACCACGCCGCCGCGCCCGCCGTGCCAATCCGGCTCGTCCTCGTCAGAGGCCGGCGGAGGACTGTAGGCATAGGGCGGATCGAGCCTTCCATTCAGCCGAATCCACCGGGCCGTCTCCAGTCTGCCGTGGACGACGGCCCAGTCATCCGGGACGAGAATCTCGACGTGGCCGTACAGCAGAGCAAGGTCGATCTCTATCTCCCGCTGGCGCGGCAGCCGGGCCTGGCTCAGGTCGATGACCACATCCCCCGCCAGCGCGCGAACGATCAGCTTTCGCGGAACCTGGGCAATGCGGGATACGCGCGGGAGGACGACGGCCATACAACGCCTCACGCCCGTATCGATATTCAGGTCGCGCCGACCGCTACTCATGGCTACGGCCACTCCTCCGGCAACAAGCACTGCGGACGCGAACGGCCTCATCGCCTCCGAACCGAACCAATCCCGGTTCACGGCCAGCCACGCCAGACCTGCCACGACCAGCAACGCAGGCCCCACCACCGTCCGGTCTCTGGGTAAGACCGATCTCAGGAGGATTATCGCCCCGACCGCTACCAGCAGGAAGGGAGCGATCTCCGTGAGGACCTCGCCCCCTCTCCGGAGCGCATCTGACCCCCCGGCGGCCAAGGCGGCACCCACCGCCACAGCCACCAGGCCCAGCAGAACACGCGTCCGGGTCACGCGCCGCTCCCGTCAGATCAATGAGCCGTCGGACCGTGATCCTAGGAACACCGCGTGCTCTACCGACCCAACTCCACGCATTACGCCAGGCTCAACACTCCCAGCCAAGCATCGGCCCACGTTCGGTTCCTTGAGAACGATGACCTGGGAGTCGAGATGGCCTCCACAGAGACCTGCTCACAAGCAGGTCGCCCGCCTGACGGACCTTGTCTTCGGGGTCGTTGCGGCCTACGACCTGGTCTGGGCAGTTGGGAGTGTCTACGCGGGCTCCCAGGGACGGCATTCTGTCGTGCGCCTACATAGCGGGTGCTCGTCGTTGAGGCCGTCACTGCAGGCCGGATCAGGTCCGGCCTGCAGTTGCCGAGAGTCCCGTGCCGCCTAACTCCGAGTCCGCAGCGTGGCGACGGACTCCACCAAACCGGCGCGTTCGAGGGAGTCGAGCACGTCCTCCATCGTCTCTGGCGGGTTGATGCGGGAGTCGGCGATCTGCTGAACACATGACCAGATGACCCTGTCATCGAAATCGATCTGGTCGAGGACGAAGTCGTCAGGGCTCTTCGCTTCCACGTTCCATGGCGCAAGCGAGTCGGGCGGGAAGTCCTTGAGGTTCGAGGTGACGATCATTTGCGCGCCGGCCTTGATCGCTGCGGCAAGGACGTGCCGATCATTCGGATCGGGAAGCTTCAGCCCCTCGATCAGCGGTTCATAGCCCTCAACGAGAACGTCGGGGACCGCACGGTTCATCAGGACTCGTAACCTGGCCAGCTTCTCTGGCGGGATGCCAGGGCGCTTGGCAGCCAAGTTCCTCTCCATCTCATCGAGGATGGTCGTGGTCCACTTGGCCTGGACCAGCCCGGATCGGGCGACACGAATCAGCATGTCGCGCTGGGTGTTGCCGTAGAGCGCGCAGGCGTCATAGACCGCGACGAAGGCCATGCTCAGATGTCCAGCTCTTGGCCGAGTGCGGCCAACTCATCGGCGGCGGTGCGGCTATGCGCCTCTGACTCGCGCTTGTAGGCCATGAGGTCGTCGTACCTGATCCGGCGGTGTCGGCCGACCCGCTTGAACGAAATGGCCCCAGCCTCCAGCAGTCCTATGAGGTAGGGGCGCGAGACGTTGAGCAGGTCTGCCGCCTGCTGCGTGGTCAGTTCGGCGTGCGACGGCATGACCGATACGCCTCGTCCCGCGGCGGCCTGCGTCAGGATGTAGGCGAAAAGACTCACCGCTTCCCGTGGAAGGATCAGGGCTTCGCCACTGCCGTGTTCCGCCTGGACGCTGAGGGCCTGCTCGTCAGGGTGCCGCTGAAGGTAAGCCTTGATCCTCTGGACGGCGCGTGCGGCCTGTTCAGAATCGATCACACCCGGCTCTACCCGCTTGACCTGGACATCCGTCATGCGTCCCCCTCGCTCGACACCATCCTTAACCGCATTATGCGAAGCAAACGCAGTAAACGCAAGCGACTGAGCGTATCCGGATGATGACTCTCACGCACATGCGGCATCCACCTGGATCACCGCACGATCGTCAGATGGCGTCGTCGGCGGGCTTGTCATAGCGGGCTTCGTGTTGTTGGCGGGGGGAGCAGACGGAGGCGGACGGGCAGGAGCAGCGGCGGGAGCCCACCTTCACGGTGACGCGGTCGCCTGGGACGTTGTAGCCGATGACCTGGCCTTCGCCCTCTGGGGTGCTCACACGCGACCCTAGGCGCGGGGCCTTCTCCTTGAACTCCATGTAGAGCGGGTGCTCGCGCCGCAGGTCGTCGATGCGCGGCGATCAGCCCAGGATGCGGGCAGGGTCGGTGCCAGGGACGAAGTCGGCCAGAGCACTCGGCTCCCCGTCGCTTGCCATGTCCTCCATCCAACCGACGGCGTGCGCCACGACGTAGTCGCGGTCGTTCCCCGTCTCCAGGATCAGGCAGTGGGCTCCGGTGCCCGGCTCGACATCGCCGCTCTCCGCGTAGATGTGCTCGGCTTCCTCTTGATCGGCGCATCGAATGACGAGGCCGTCCCTGTACTCGGTCCCGACCTTCATGGCCCGGACCGGCTTGAAGAGCACATCTATCCGCGACGACCTGACCCCGCCCCGCTCGGTCGTCCGCGTGCGCAGCAACAACTGACTGTGGCTGACGGTGTATGCCCACACCGTGAACGACCTGTCCGAACGAAACAACTCGCTGCCAGGGACGAACTGGTCGCTCTCACTCAGCCAAACCCGCACGCTCATGCCGTGGATCCTTCCACACACCCCACCTGTCCAGCTCGATCAGGTGTCGTCGGGGGTGGGGTTGTAGCGGGTGTCGTGTTGTTTGCGGGGGGAGCAGACGGAGGTGGAGGGGCAGGAGCAGCGACCGCCGCTGTTCAGGCGCACTGTGACCTTGTCGGAGGGGACGTTGCGGCCCACCACCTGGCCTGGGCCGTTCGGGGTGTCCACGCGCGATCCCAGGGCCGGCATGCTGTCGTGCGCCTTGACGTACAACGGGTGCTCGTACTTCAGGCAGCACATGAGGCGGCCGCAGGCGCCGGCTATGCGGAGGGGGTTGACGGGGAGGTCCTGTTCCTTCGCCATGCGGACGGAGACGGGTTCGAAGTCCTTGAGGAAGGTGGCGCAGCACAGGTCGCGGCCGCAGGGGCCGATGCCGCCCTGGAGGCGGGCCTCGTCGCGGGGGCCGACCTGGCGGAGCTCGACGCGGGCCTTGATGCCGCGGGCCAGGTCGCGGACGAGGGCGCGGAAGTCGACGCGGTGCGGGGCGGTGAAGTAGATCTTGAAGACGTTGTCGGCGTCGAGGAAGTCGACGCCGATGACCTTCATGGGGAGCTCGTGCTTGCGGATGAGGCGCTTGGCGATGGAGCGGCCCTCGGCGCGGCGGCGGCGGTTGGCCTCGTCGCGGGCGAGGTGCTCCTCGGTGGCCGGGCCGGCGCATTCGGGGAGGCCGTCGATGTCCTCGGAGACCCACTGCGGGGCCCACACGCACTCGGCCACCTCGGCGCCGGAGTCGGTGGGGACGAGGACCTTGTCGCCGACCTTCGGAGTGTGCGGGCCGGGGTCGAGGTAGTACAGCCGGCCGTAACGGGTGAAGCTGACGGCCATCACCATGCCCACGGTCACGCTCCGTTCGCCCGGTTTCGTGCGACCCACGTTAGCCGTCCGGGAGCGTGCGTCACCAGGTGGCGTCGGCGAGGTCCTTTCCGGGGACGGGCTGGACGCCGTTCGCGTACAGGTCGCCGGCGGTCGCCAGGACCGTTCCGCCGGTGTGCGCGGTGTCGAGGTCGGTCAGCGGGCCCGTCACCTTCTGGCGCCACAGGACCTTCGCGGGCTTGCCCGTCAGGGTGAAGGTCTGGACGGTGAGCTGGGACTTCGCGACCAAGCCCGCGACCACCGTCTTGCCGTCGCGCGTCAGGACGGCGTTGGAGCCGCCCTTGGGCAGGGTCATGACGGCCTTGCTGAGCTTGAGATCACCGGCGGCGCCGAGGGTGTCGATGCTGCGGAGCTGGTTCGTGGTCGAGCCGACCGGGGCCCAGACGAAGGAGAGTGTGGCACCGGACCAGGAGAGGCTGCCGACGCGGCCAGGCGCCTTGGTCGTCCAGGTCTTGCGGGTGCCGTCGGTCAGGGAGAGGACGTCCACACGGCTGCGTTTGCCCGTGTAGGTGACGTAGGCGATGTGGTCGCCGTCGAGGGCGATGTCCGACCAGGGGGTGGAGGCGCCGGGGACGACGGCCTTCGGTATGTCCTTCAGGTCCTGCGGGCGTCCGTCGTCGCCCAGGTGGAGGCGCTGGAAGGTGACCTTGCGGGCGCCGTAGGACGCGACGACGAACGAGCCGTCCTTCGCGGCGGCGACGCGGTGGAAGCGGCTGCCCTGCGGCGGGGCGATCGGCAGTCCCACGTCGGCGCCGGTGCGCATGTCGCGGACGAGCAGCGACGTGCCCGCGGTGGTGATCCCGACGACGAACCGCGGGTCGGTCCGCTCGGCCTTCGCGGCCGGTTTGGCCGCGTGCTCCTCCTCCGCGGCGCGCTGGTGGCGGTGCACCACGTCCACGCCCCCGCCGATGAACAGCGCCGCGGCCGCGGCCCCGCTGAGCGGGATCAGGCTCTTCCATGAGCCCAGCCGTGTCCCCGGGTTCTCGCGCCTGCCGTCGTCCATGGGTTCGCCCCGCACCTGCCCGTCCGCTCCTGGGTTACCGCGTCGTTTCTATCTCATCTACATCGCTACAAAAACCCATGAAGCGGGAGTTACCACATCGAAGCCGAGTCGGGGGAGGCACGTGAGCTCATGCTAGGTGGCGAGAAAGCGGCCCAGGGCGCGGCAGAAGGGTCGGCTCACCTCACGGCAAGCCCCATCAGGCGGTCGTCTGGCGACCCGCCGCCGCAACGCCCTCAGCGGAGGGTGGCGCGGGCCGCGTCGGCCAGGGGCGCCCGGTACGAGCCGCCGAACAGTGCGACGTGCACGAGCAGCGGATGCAACTGGTGCAGCGGGACGCGCGACCGCCAGCCGTCCGCGAGGGGCTCCGCCTCGTCGTAGGCGGCCAGAACGGTTTCGAGGTGCGGTGTCCCGAAGAGGGACATCATGGCGAGGTCCGTCTCCCGGTGCCCGCCGTGCGCGGCCGGGTCGATGAGGAGCGCCCGGCCGTCCGTCCACCGGACGTTGCCCGACCACAGGTCGCCGTGGATGCGGCTCGGCGGTTCCGGCGGCCCGGCCAGCTCCTCGATGTCCGCCATGACGCGCTCGACGAGCCGGACGTCGCCGGACGGCAGGTGCCGGGCCACGAGGCGGAGGAAGGGTTCGAGGCGGCGCTCGGCGTACCAGCGCGGCCAGCCGCGACCGTCCGGCGTGTTGTCCAGCGGGAGATCGGCGATGAAGCCGTCCCAGGGCGCGCCGTAGGCGTCCGGACGGTTGCCGGTGTGCAGGGCGGCCAGCTCGCGGCCGAACCGCTCGGCCGCCTCCCGGGACGGCGACACGGACGGCAGCCACGGCAGGACGAGCATGCGGTCGTCCGCCGCGACCACGTCCGGGACGGGCGTCCCCGGGCCCGCCTCGCCCAGCTCGCGGCCGAACCGCTCGGCCGCCTCCCGGGACGGCGACACGGACGGCAGCCACGGCAGGACGAGCATGCGGTCGTCCGCCGCGACCACGTCCGGGACGGGCGTCCCCGGGCCCGCCTCGCCCAGCCAGCGCAGACCCGCGGCCTCGGCGGCGAACACCCCGGCCTGATCGGAGGCGGCCTTCACGAACACCTCGCGGCCGTCGGCCAGGGACGCCCTGTGCAGCGTCCACGAATGGCTGGAACCGAGGTCGCTCACGCTCGCGACGCCCGCGCCGAGCAGTTCCGCCAGCCGGTCGCGCACTCAGCGCTCCTTGAGCGCGGCGCGGATCTCCTCCAGGAGGCCGGGCAGCGCCGCCTCCACCTGGTCAAGGACGAGGTCGAAGTCGGCACGCCCGCCGTAGTACGGGTCGGGGACGTCGAGGTCGCCGCCCGCGTCCGGGTCGAACTCGCGCAGCAGCCGGACCCTGCCGTGCGCCTCCCCGTCCGGCGCCATCGAGCGCAGCGCCCGCAGGTGCCCCTCGTCCAGCGCCAGGATCAGGTCGTACCGGTCGAACCACGACGCCTCGAACTGCCGGGCGATGTGCGCCGACCGGTAGCCGGCCCTCTCCAGCGCCGCGATCGTCCGCTCGTCGGCGCCGTCGCCCACGTGCCAGCCGCCGGTGCCGGAGCTGTCGACCTCGACGTCCAGCCCCTCCTCCTCGACGTGGTGGCGCAGGACCCATTCGGCCATCGGGGAGCGGCAGATGTTGCCCGTGCAGACGAAGGTGACGCGGTACGGCATCCCCCCATCATGCCCGAGGTCACCGTCCTTCAACGATGACGGCGTCCACGCCGGGCATGCCCACCAGGGCCGCCGTCACCTTCTTGACGTCCGCCCCGGGAGCCAGGCCGACCCGGAAGGACTCCGGAACATCGCCGGTCTCCACCGACCGGCGGAACCGCTCGTCGTTCTCGAAGCCCTTCTTGAAGCGCTCGAACGCCTCCTGCTTGTTCTCGAACTCGACGCTGCCGACCGGCGGGAGCGCTTCCAGGACCCGCTGGATCTCCTGCTTCTCAGGCTGGGTCGTCCCCTTGCCTCGGCAGTACGGGTTGGCGGACGTCTTCGTGCAGAGGAACACCGAGATCTTCGGCATTGCGCCTCCGGAAGGCGAAGGCGGCGCCAGCAGGCCGGTCGTGCCTCCGGACGAGAAGGCGCCGCCCACCGCCGCTCCCCCGACGGCCACCGCGGCGGACGCGGCGACGGCCGCCAGCGCCATCACCGGACGCGGGAATCTCCGGCGCCGCGCGGCGAACCTCGGTTCCGGCACGTCCTCGGGGCCGATGGTGTCGCCCACGGTCTTCAGCGCGTCCCTGAGACGCTCTTCGGTCGCGTTCACTGCTCGCTCCCCAGAAACCGGCCCAGCGCGGCGATCGCCCGGGACGTGGTCGACTTGACGGTGCCGGGGCTGACCCCCATGGCGTCGGCGATCTCCTCGGCGGACAGGTCGCAGAAGTAGCGCAGCACCAGCGCCTCCCGCTGCCGGGCCGGGAGCCGGTGCAGCGCCTCCATGACCTCGCGCCCGTCCTCGCCTGCCATCGCCGCCGCCTCGGCGGACCAGACGGGCGCCTCGTGGACGGCCCGGAACGGCCTCCTGCGCCGTCTCAGCGCCGTCCGCGACCCGTTGAGGACGGCCGAACGCACGTACGCCAGCGCACGCTCGCGGTCGCGCAGCCGCGGCCATCGCCGGTACAGCCCCGCGAACGCCTCCTGGACGACGTCCTCGGCCGTCCCGCGATCACCGACCATCACGAGGGCGAGCCGGGTCAGGCCGAGCGCGTGCCCGCGGTACAGCTCGGTGACCGCCGCCGTCGCCTCGCCGGGCGCCGCGTTGCCAAGCGCCTCGTCCGCCGGGCGGTCCCGCTCGGCGAGCACCGTTTCAGGTTCCATGTCACAGAGACTCCGCCGCGCCCCTCTGGTTGCTTCCGTCCCGGAAACTTCTCATGGGCAAAGAACGCGGCCCCCGGCAGGTGCCGGGGGCCGCGCCCTGGGGTGGGTCGAGCAGCGGGATCAGCTGCGGACGGCGTTCAGCGCGTCCACGATGCCGTTCCCGAAGAACCCGTTCTGCTCCTTCGAGCCTTCACAGGTCTGCGTCGAGGTGTGCTTCACCCACTCGCCGCCCGACTTCGTGTACCAGACGTACTCGGTCGTGCGGGGGCTCGGGCATTCCTTGGCGGTCGCCGTGCCGCGCAGCACGCGCTCCACGAAGTTCGGGCTCAGGGTGACGCCGCCGTGCCGGCGGTCCTGCTGCCCGTACTTGCTGATGATGAGCGCGGCGACGCCGACGCCGTGCGGCGACGCCATCGAGGTGCCCTGGATCGACTGGTAGTAGGCGCAGTCGTCGCCCTTGCAGCTGCGGATGAGGTACGGCACGTTCGGCGTGCCGTCCGCGTTCAGCTCGCCGCGCTCCTTGGCGAGCCGCTCGGGGTAGGCGGCCCAGATGCCGCCCTTGTCGTCCGGACGCTGGTCGGCGTTGTCGACCTTGTCGCCGCCGGGCGCCGCCACCGCGACGTAGCCGTTGCCGAAGCTGCTGTAGTACGACTTGCGGATGGACGGGCCCGTCGCCGAGATCGGGATGACGTGCTCGCCCTCGGACGGCATCGACACGCAGCTCGCCGGGACCGTCCGGTCGTGCGGCTCCTCGCCCGGCGTGGACGGGAAGTCGGGGCTGCTGTCGTCCAGGTTCGTCTTCGTGTAGTCGACGAAGTCGTTGCCGGCCGCGGAGATCAGCGTGACGCCGCCGTCGTGCGCGAAGTCCAGGGCGCGCTGCGTCGCCTTGATGATCGTGCGCTGTTCGAGCTGTTCCTCGGGGCTGTCGGCCGGGTTGTTGCCGCAGTTCCAGAGCCACGGGTCCACGTAGTACGACATGTTGACGACGTCGATGCCGTTCTTGGCCGCGTAGGTGAGGCCGTCCACGGTCGGCTGGAGGAAGAAGTAGCCGGAGTCCTGGCCGACGCGCAGGTTGACGATCGACACGTTCGGCGCGACGCCCGCCATGCCGAGCCCGTTGCGGGGCGAGGCGATCGTGGACGCGACGTGCGTGCCGTGGTCGTTGTCGTCCCAGTCGTTCGGGTCGACGCACGACGTGAACTCGCACGGGCCGTCGACCTCGTTGCCGTTGGCGTCCGCCGGGATGTCGGTGGTGAAGTTCCGGCTGAGCTTCCGGTTGAAGTTCGGCTTGATGTCGGGGTGGTCGCCGTCCACACCGGTGTCGAGGACGCCGACCAGCACGCGCTTGTCGCCCGGCTCCCTCTTGTACGAGCCGTTCGCCGTGGCGTGGATCTGCTTCATGTCCCACTGCAGGTCGGCGAGGGGCTCCTCGTCCTTGGACGGGACGCCCGTGAGCGACACCTTGCTCTTGGTGCCGGTCATCCGCTCGACCTTCGCGGCGGCCTTCTTCTTCGTCTTCGGCGCCTCGCCGATGACCCGGTTGTGCGCGACGCCCTCCAGCGCCCGCTCCTTCATCGCCGCGTGGATGAACTCGGGGTTGTCCGAACGCACGGTCGCCACGCCCACGTCACGGTTCTCGTGGACGATCTCGCCGCCGGCCGCGCGGACCGCCTGGTGGGCCGAGCCGGAGGACACGTGCTCCTTGTAGAGGACCACGTACTCCGACACCTCTCCCTTCGCCTGCGCTGGTTTCGGTTCCGCTGACGCTGGGACCGCGAGCGCCGCCATCGTGGCGACGGCGCACGCGGCGGAAATCAAGGCTCGCCGCAAAGCTGACCTCCTGGCCGTGGGGGGAGCTAGCCCGGGATTGGGGCATAAGCCAGCCGAAGGTACGCGTGCGGCTATTGAGAGATGCGTACGATTATGTAACGAAAAGGTAGATCTCTGGTAAGGGCGCGTCAGCCGGTGCGGAGCGCGAGCGTGAGCGCCTCCACCGCCAGCAGCGGGTTGACGTTCGCCTCCAGCCGCTCCCGGCACGCCATGATCGCGTCCAGCCGCCTGAGGGTGTCCTCCGGACGCCCGTTCCGCGCCGCCGTCCGCAGCTCCGGCCCCAGCTCGGTGTTGACGAGATCGGAGCCCGCCCCGAGCTGCAGGGTCAGCACGTCCCGGTAATAGGACGCGAGGTCGAGCAGCGTCCGGTCGAGGGCGTCGCGTTCGATCCGGGTCGCGCGGGACTTCTGCCGGGCCTCCAGCTCCTTGAGCGGGCCGGCCGTCCCCCTCGGCATCCGGCCCTTGGCGCTCTCGCCGAGGGCCTGCCGCAGCGCGGCCGTCTCCGCCTCGTTCAGCTCCTCCGTCTGCGCCTTCGCCTCCGCCTTCGCCGCCGCGACCAGCGACTCCGCCGCCGCCACCGCCGGGCTCACCGACGTCAGCCTGCGCGGCACCGCCAGCACCTCGGCCCGCCTCCGCCGCGCCTGCGGGTCGGTCGCCAGCCGCCGCGCCCGGCTGATGTGCCCCTGCGCGGCGCGCGCCACGACGTCCGCCGTCTCGCGGTCGACACCGTCGCGCAGGGCCAGGACGTCCGCGACCGCGTCGATCGGCGGCGTCCGCAGCGTGACGAGGCGGCACCGCGACCTGATCGTCACCAGGAGATCGTCCGGGGACGGCGTGCACAGCAGCCACACCGTCCGCGACGGCGGCTCCTCGATCGCCTTCAGCAGCGCGTTCGCCGCCGCCTCCGTGGCCCGGTCCGCGTCCTCGAACAGCACGATCTGCCAGCGCCCCCCGGTCGGGGACGACGACGCGCGCAGCACCAGCGAGCGGGCCTCCTTCACCGAATACGACAGGCCCTCCGGGCGGACGACCTCGACGTCCGCGTGCGTCCCCTGGAGGACCTGGTGGCAGGACGCGCAGTGCCCGCACCCGCGCGGGACCTCCTCGCACTGCAGCGCCGCCGCGAACGCCCGCGCGGCGGTGACCCGCCCGGAACCGGGAGGCCCGGTGAACAGCCACGCGTGCGCCAGCCCGCCCGCCCCCTCGGCGGCAGGCGACAGCTGCGCGACAACGGGCTCCTGCCCCACCAGGTCGTCCCACACGCTCATGGGATAGAGGCTAGCCGGATCAGTAGTCGCGGATGGCCGGGAAGGTGCTCGTCGCGTCCTCGGTGCCCGCCGGGACGGGGTCGGGGAGGATCTCGCGGATGCGGTACTGGATCTCCCGGCTCAGCTCCCCCTGCGGGCGTCCGGCGTCCAGGATGAGGTAGCGGTCAGGGTCGGCCTCGGCGAGAGCGTGGAACCCGGCGCGGACGCGCTCGTGGAACTCCTGCGGCTCGGACTCGATGCGGTCGGCCGGGGCGGGCAGCCGCCGCAGGCCCGCCTGCGGCGGGATCTCCAGCAGGACGGTCAGGTCCGGGACGAGGCCGCCGGTCGCCCAGGCGTTGACGCGGGCGATGTCCTCGACCCGCTGCTGCCGTCCGAACCCCTGGTAGGCGAGGGACGAGTCGACGTACCGGTCGCTGACGACGATCGCGCCGCGCTCCATCGCCGGCCTGATCACGTTGGCGACGTGGTCGGCGCGGTCGGCCGCGTACAGGAGCGTCTCGGCCCGGTCGGACAGGCCGGTCGTGTCGCGGTCGAGCAGCATCGCGCGCAGCCGCATCCCGATCTTGGTGGCGCCGGGCTCGTGCGTGGTGACCACGTCGTAGCCGTGGTCGCGGAGCCAGATCGCCGCGAGCCGCGCCTGCGTGGTCTTGCCCGCGCCCTCGCCGCCCTCGAACGCGATGAACACGCCGCGTTCCCGGTGGACGGGCTGGTGCGCGGCGGGGGCCGCGGGCAACGCGTAGACCTCGCCGCGCAGGGCGGCGCGCAGGTCGGGGACGAGCGGGATGCCGCGCCGGTCGTCCAGCCGCCGGTAGGCCAGCAGCCCGGACAGCAGCGCGACCGCCGCCGCGATCAGCAGCGCCGCGCTGGAGCCCGCGAAGTCGTAGACGCCGTCGCCGAGCTCGATCCGGTGCGAGCCGAGCGCCCCCGCGATCAGCGGGACGGCGACGAACGCGATCACCGCGGTGAGGAGCGCGACCGAGCGCAGGTACGCGGCCGGACGGGCGTCCTCCGGCGCCTCGGGGTCGGCCAACGAGGCCGTGGCCGTCGACCAGGAGGCCCCGGCGAACACCCCGAGGAACGCCGACACGAACACGACGACGACGAGGTTCTGGACGAGGGCGAGCACGACCAGCGCGATCGCGGCGGCGAGCACGGCGAGGCCGAGGAGCCGGCGGCGGCTGAACGGCACGAGGGCCCGGGGCCCGAGGAACACTCCGAAGCCGAGCCCGAACGCCAGCCCGGCGAGGACGGTGCCGTAGCCCGCGTCTCCCCCGCCCAGCGCGGCGGTGTGGATGCGTGCGACGGCGACGACCGCGCCCGCCGTCAGCGACGCCCCGGCGATCGCGAGGGCGAGACCGCGCGCGCCGCCCGTCCCCGGCCCCTGGAAGAGCAGCTTCAGCGGGGCCGGGACCGCGACCGCCCCGGTCGCGGGAATCTCCCGGATCATGGCGACGGCGGCGGTCGAGACGAGGAAGATCCCGGCCGTCACGTACAGGGCGAGGTCGGCGCGGGAGCCGCGGCCGAGCGTCCCGTCCGCGACGAGGGCGAGGACGGCGAACAGCACGGCCGCGACCGGGGCCGGGCCGTAGACCGCACGGGTCGCCGAGCGGGCGGCGGCGCCCGGCTCCCCGTCCGGGAACAGGGCGGACAGCGACGCGCGCGCCGCCGCCACCCACAGCAGGCCGAGGCAGGAGACGAGGAACGCGGCGGCGAGCGTCCACGCGAGCAGGCCCACGAGCGGCACCGTCACGACGATCACCAGGCGCAGGACGTCCGCGATCATCAGCATGAGGCGGCGGTCGGCGCGTGCCGCGATCATGCCGGCGAGCGGTGCGAGCAGCAGCGCCGGCAGCAGCATCAGCACCAGCGTGCCGCCGACCGCCTGCGCCCGCACCGCCACGTCGTCGTCGCGGGTCAGCAGTGCCGCCATCGCGGTCAGCGCCGGGACGGCCAGCCACTGCGCGAGGCCGGCGAGCGACAGCGCGGTCCGCAGCCGCCGGAACGACCTGCTCGGCGAAAGCGACGAAACACCCGGCGGCTGTGCTGCGGCGGGGTGCGGCCGGGGTGCGCCCGTTCTGGTCATGTCGGTCAGGGTATCGGCGTGGATGTCCCTATGAGCCGGACTTCGCGGAGGTTCGGCGCCGGGTCGTCGTCTTCTTCTTCCCACCGCCCGCTGCCACCTTCTCCCTGCGCTCCGCGAGCAGTTCCGCCGCCCGCTGGATCGTGATCGACTCGACCTCGTCGCCCTTGCGCAGGCTCGCGTTCGTCTCGCCGTCGGTGACGTACGGGCCGAACCGCCCCTCCTTCACCACCACCGGCTTCTCGCTCGCGGGGTCCTTGCCGAGCTCGCGCAGCGGCGCGGCCGCCGCGGCCCGGCGGCCACGCTGCTTGGGCTGGGCGAACAGCTCCTTCGCCTGCTCCAGCGTGACCGTGAACAGCTCCTCCTCCGAGCCGAGCGAGCGGCTGTCGGTGCCCCTCTTGATATAGGGACCGAAGCGGCCGTTCTGCGCGGTCACCGGCTCGCCGTCCAGCTCGCCCAGCGTGCGCGGAAGCGACAGCAGCTTCAGCGCGTCGTCGAGCGTGATCGTGTCGAGCGACATCGACTTGAAGAGCGAGCCGGTGCGCGGCTTGGCGGCGTCCGCCTTCTTCGTCCGCTTCTTCCCCTCGGGCGGCGGCGCCGCCTCGGGCAGGATCTCGGTGACGTACGGGCCGAACCGCCCCGACTTCGCGACGATCATGTGGCCGGTCGCCGGGTCGGCGCCGAGCTCCCGGTCGCCCGACGGCTGCGCGAACAGCTCCTCCGCCTTCTCGGCGGTCAGCTCGTCCGGCGCGATGTCGTCGGGGATGTTGACCCGCTCGCCGTCCCGGTCGAGGTACGAGCCGTACCGGCCGACCCGGACCATGATGTCGGTGCCCCTGATCGGGAACGAGCTGATGCCCTTGGCGTCGATGTCGCCGATGTCGCCGACCAGCTCCTTCAGGCCCTCGTCGCCGTTGTCGCCGAAGTAGAACCTGTTCAGCCACGGGACGCGCTCGGCGTCGCCGCGCGCGATCTCGTCGAGACCGTCCTCCATGTGCGCGGTGAAGTCGTAGTCGACCAGGTTGCCGAAGTGCTGCTCCAGCAGGTTGGTCACGGCGAACGCCAGGAACGAGGGGACGAGCGCCGTGCCCTTCTTGAACACGTACTCGCGCGCCAGGATCGTTCCGATGATCGAGGCGTACGTCGACGGGCGCCCGATCTCCCGCTCCTCCAGCTCCTTGACCAGGCTGGCCTCGGTGTAGCGGGCCGGCGGCCGGGTCGAGTGCCCCTCGGCGTCCACCGCGTTCGCGGTCAGCGCGTCGCCCTCCGCCAGGTTCGGCAGCCGCCGCTCCTGGTCGTCCCGGTCGGTGGACGGGTCGTCGGCGCTCTCCACGTACGCCTTCAGGAACCCGTAGAACGTGATCGTCTTACCGGTCGCGCCGAACTCGGCCCGCTCGTCCCGCGTCGACAGCCCGGTCACCCGGATCGACACCGACTGGCCGGCCGCGTCCTTCATCTGGGACGCGATCGTCCGCTTCCAGATCAGCTCGTAGAGCCGGAACTGGTCGCCCGTCAGCCCGGTCTCGGCGGGGGTGCGGAACGTGTCGCCCGCCGGGCGGATCGCCTCGTGCGCCTCCTGCGCGTTCTTGACCTTGGACGCGTAGACGCGCGGCTTGTCCGGGACGTACTCGCCGCCGAACAGCGACGCCGCCTGCCTGCGCGCCGCCGTGATCGCGGTCTCCGACAGCGTGATCGAGTCGGTTCGCATGTAGGTGATGAAGCCGTTCTCGTACAGCTTCTGCGCCACCGACATCGTGTACTTCGCGGAGAAGCTCAGCTTGCGGCTGGCCTCCTGCTGGAGCGTCGTCGTCCGGAACGGGGGGTAGGGCTTGCGCGTGTAGGGCTTGCGCTCGACGGACTTGACCTCGTACGGCCGGTCGCGGAGGCGCTCGGCGAGGCCCCTCGCGGCCTCCTCGTCCAGGTGGAGCACGTCCCGGGTCTTCAGGGTGCCGTCGGACGCGAAGTCACGGCCCTGCGCGACGCGCCTGTCGTCCACGCTGACGAGCCCGGCCTTGAAGACCTTCGGCTCCTCGTCCAGGCCCGTGTCGAACTGCGCCGCGATGTCCCAGTAGTGGGCGGGGACGAACGCGATCCGCTCCCGCTCCCGCTCGACGACCAGCCGGGTCGCCACCGACTGCACGCGGCCCGCCGACAGCTTCGGCATGACCTTCTTCCACAGGACGGGGCTGACCTCGTACCCGTAGAGGCGGTCCAGGACGCGACGCGTCTCCTGCGCGTCCACCAGCGGCATGTTCAGCTCGCGCGGATTCGCGGCGGCGCGCTGGATCGCGTCCTTGGTGATCTCGTTGAAGACCATCCGGTGCACGGGGACCTTCGGCTTCAGGACCTCCTGGAGGTGCCAGGCGATCGCCTCGCCCTCCCGGTCCTCGTCCGTCGCGAGGTACAGCTCGTCGGCCTCGGCGAGCAGCTTCTTCAGCTTCTGGACCTGCTGCCGCTTGTCGGTGTTGACCACGTAGAGCGGCTCGAACTCGCGCTCCACGTTCACGCCGAGCTTCGCCCACGGCTCGCCCTTGTACTTGGCCGGCACCTCCGAGGCGCTCCCCGGGAGATCCCGGATATGGCCGATACTGGACTCCACGATGTAGCCACGGCCCAGGTACCCCGCGATCGTCTTCGCCTTCGCGGGCGACTCGACGATCACCAGGCGCGTCCCGGCGCCGTTGCCCCGGCCACTGTTCGCGGTGCCGTTCTTGGCTGGCACAGTCGCTCCAACCTCGCTGTCTCGGTCCTCTTACACAGGCTCTTTCTTACCGGCTTCGTACAACGTCGCAGGACGGCGCGTTCATGCCCGCGCGCTCCTCGACCATCGTCCCGCCCCTTCGCGGACGGGGATTCTCACCGTCCGCGCCCCCGACAGGATGACATGCCACCGGACGCCGCGCGGACCGGGTCGCCACCGTACGGTGCCGGATGCGCGGCAGACCAGTAATAATGGTCGTAATGGCGGAGTACACCTACCTCGTCCTGTCACTGCCGCGCGGCACGACGCGTGATACCGCCCGGCAGATCATGACCGAGCACGCGGAGCGCGGCGGCTGGGAAATCGACCGGTTGCGCCTCTACCCGGACGGCCGCCGCCGTATTCAGCTTCGCCGCAAGGTCATCCGCGCCGTCCGCACGTTCTGACCGTACCCCGCACGTTCTGACCGTACCCGGCGGAGCGTAGCACTACGTTGACGCACTGTTGCCCGAAAACATGGCTTCGCCCGCCCCGGACCGCGCCTCCGGGACGGGCGAAGATCTAAGGGGCGGCCGTCAGCGGCGCCCGCCCAACCGGACACGCCGCGCCAGCGCCAGCGCCCCGGCCACGACGCCCAGCACCCCGGCGGCGGCCGGCGCCCACAGGGACCCGGCCCGGTCCCGGTCCTGGCCCGCGGCCGTTTCCTGCGCCGCGACCTTCCGCACCGGCCCGATCTCCCCGACCACCGGAACATCTCCGCGCCCCGCCGCACCGGACACGCCCGGCAGCACCTGCGTGCCGACCGCGGAACCCGGCGCCGCCACGACCTGCCGTAGAGGACCCTTCGTCACGGCGTCCACCTTGGGCAGCGTGCCTTTCGCGAGGACGCCGTCCGTGGCGGGCAGGCCCCTGCCCGGGCGCGGGAGGGGCGGCAGGTTGGGGTGCGTGGCGGTCGGCTTCCGCAGCGTGGACGCGTCGGTGGCCGGAAGGTCGGTCGCGACCTTGGAAAGGGCGGGGAAGGACGTGCCGGTCGTCCGCGAGTACGAGTGGTAGCCGCCGGAGCCGTGGCCACCGGACGACTGCCCGCCGGAGCCGTGCGGGGCCCCGACGAGCGTCTGCCCCTTGCAGCTCGCCGCCGACTCGCCCGCGACGGCCGCGGCGTCGCCGCAGACGTCGACCGGGATGGAGATCGGCGTGTTCCCCTGATCACCGGCGAGGATCCCGCCCGTCCCGGACGTGTGCTGGTCGCCGCCGGAGCTGCTGCGCACGTGGGCGCCGCCCTCGCAGAACGCCCACGCCCGGCCGGCCAGGGGCGCCGCGTCGCCGCAGGCGGTCACCGGGATGCTGATCGGAGCGTTCGCCTGATTACCGGCGAGGATCCCGAAGGCGCCGTCGGTGATCTGCCGTCCCGTCCGGTGGCCGCCGTTGCGGACGGATGCGCCGCCCGCGCAGGACGCCGCCCCGCTGCCGCCCGCGTTGCCGCAGACGTCCACGGGCACGCTGATCGGGATGTTCCCCTGGTTGCCCGCACCGACCCCGAAGATGCCGGACGTTTCCTGCCCGGACCCGGTCTTTCCGCCCGACTTGACGAGAGAGCCGCCCTCGCAGCCCGCCACCGCGTTCCCGGCGATCGCCACGGCGTTGCCGCACACGTTGACCGGGATGGAGATCGGCGCGTTCACCTGGTTGCCCGCGATGACGCCGCCCGTCCCGTCCGTGACCTGGCCGTCCGCGCCGCCGTCGTTGACCTTGGCGCCGCCGACGCAGCCGGCGTCGGCCCGTCCGAGGATGCCGACCGCGTTGCCGCAGACGTTCACCGGCAGGGAGACGGGGGCGTTGACCTGGTTTCCGGACGCGACGCCGTGCCGCCCGGACGTCCGCTGCCCGTCCGTGCCGCGCTTGTGGACCTTGGCTCCACCGCGGGACGTGGCGTGGCCGGTGCCGAGCAGGGCGGCGCCGTTCCCGCTCACGTCGACCGGCACCGAGATGGGCGCGTCGACCTGGTTGCCGCTCAGGACGCCGCCGTCGCCGTTCGTGACGTCGGCGAAGGCGGTGGACGGAAGGACGGTGACACCGAGGGCCGCAAAGCCCGCGGCCAGCACCGCGGTACGAGATATGCCTTTTGCCCGCGTTCGCATGATGCTCCGTTTCGGAGAGATGGTGGAGACGCACGTGTCCCGTGGGTCTCATGGGGGATGACGTGCCGCGCCGGAGGCACGGCGGGTGACCGGACCGGCGCGCCCGAGCCGCACGGGCACGCGTCCGGAGCCTGTGATCAGGGATTAGTCGGGCGCGAAGGACGGCTCGTCCGCGGCGGTGCGGACGGCCGGGGGAAGCGCGCCGGAAACGCGCGCGACCGGCGCGCGCGGCGGGGCCGGAGCCCGGGCGACGGAGTTCGAGAACCCCGCTGCCGCACCGCCGGCGACGAGACCGCCGGCGGCCGAGTGATCGCCGTGCCGCTCAGGTGCGGGCATCGGCGGGTGCTGGACGGCGTGGCGCGTCCCATGCCCGACGGATGAGCGCGTCCGGGCAGACTTGGAAACACTGGGCACAGCGCCGGTCTGGAGCCGCTTGCGCGCCTGCGGCGCCGGATGCGGCACAGCCCTGGGAGCCGCGTACGGACGCCGGATCACACGAACGTCAGATATGTCGGATACGTCCCGAACCGGCGTCGATGCCTTCTGCGCCATCGTTCGCGGCGCCTTCTGCGCCACCGCCCGCACGACCAGGCGCACGGGCTCACGCTCATGGACGGTCTCGACCGTCTGCCCGAGCACGGGCGTGTCAGTGACGACCTCCGCGGGTGCCGGGAACTCGTCGGCGTGCGCGGACTGCGCCGCGCAGGCGAGGAGCCACCCCGCGATCAGCAGCCCGCCGAGGAAGAGCAGCCGCTGCACGGCCCGGTTGGCGGCGACGCGACGCAGGAGGACGGAGACCGTCCACACCCGCGCCGCGTCACCTGCCACCGCACACCCTCCATCAGGACCACACACCCTCAACGAAAGGTAACGCTAGCACCACGGAGCGCATTGGTGACGGCAAATTCAGGAGCGATCAAGGAATTTGTCGAGGACCCTGGCACCGAAACGCAGCCCGTCCACCGGAACGCGCTCGTCGATCCCATGGAACATTCCGGAAAAGTCCAACTCTGGGGGCAATTTGAGGGGCGCGAAACCGAAGCAGCGCATTCCCAGCCGCGCGAACGACTTGGCGTCCGTCCCGCCGCTCAGGCAGTACGGCACCGGCAGCGCACCCGGATCCTCCGAGATCAGCGCCGCCTCCATCGCCGCGACGAGCGCCCCCTCGTAGTCGGTCTCGAGCGCCTGGTCATGGTGGACGAAATCGCGCTGGACGTCCGGACCGAGAAGTTCGTCCACGACAGCGAAGAACTCCTCCTCATACCCGGGCAAGAACCGCCCATCGACCTGAGCCGTCGCACTCTGCGGAATCACGTTCGTCTTGTATCCGGCGTCCAACCGCGTCGGATTGAGCGTGTTCCGGAGCGTCGCCCCGATCATCCGCGCCAGCGGCCCGATCTCGTCAAGGCACTTTTCCGGACGTTCCGGATCGAATTCCACCCCGTACGCCAGGCACGCCCGCTCCAGGAACGCCCGCACCGACTTCGTCAGCCGCACCGGGAACTCGTGCGACCCGAGCCGCGCGACCGCCCCCGCCAGAGCCGTCACCGCATTGTCCGGATGCACCATCGACCCGTGCCCCGCCGTCCCCCCGGCGGTCAGGTTCATCCACGCGATGCCCTTCTCCGCCGTCTCGATGAGGTACATCCGCCGGTCCCCGGGCACGGTCAGGCTGAACCCGCCGACCTCCCCCACGGCCTCGGTGCACCCCTCGAACAACTCCGGATGCTCCTGGACGAGCCACTGCGCACCCCACTTGCCCCCGGCCTCCTCATCGGCCAGGAACGCGAGCACGACGTCCCGCGGAGGCTTGCGCCCCTCCCTGAGCCGCTGCCGCACCACCGCGAGGATCATCGCGTCCATGTCCTTCATGTCCACGGCGCCGCGACCCCAGACGCACCCGTCCGCGATCTCTCCCCCGAACGGGTCCCGCGTCCAGTCCTCCTTGCGCGCCGGCACGACGTCGAGGTGCCCGTGCAGCAGCAGCGCGTCCCGCCCCGGGTCCTCCCCCTCGATCCGCGCCACGAGACTGGCCCGCCCCGGATGCGACTCGAAGATCCGCGTCTCCAGCCCGACCTCTTCGAGCTTCTCCGCGACGTACTCCGCCGCCGCCCGCTCCCCCGGCCCCGAATGATCGCCGGGGTTGCTGGTGTCGATCCGGATGAGCTCCTGGCAGAGTCGGACGACCTCGTCCTCAGCGGTCGGCTGCCGAACCACAGTGATCACCTCGTGTCCTCGCGTACCGTCCATGGTGCCCCGGCGATCGACTTCGCCGCGACTCGTCTCCTTTGGTACAGTGAAGCCCGCCGCAGCCCCGCTGCGGCCTGCACCAGGTCCGGGTGGCGGAATAGGCAGACGCGCTAGCTTGAGGTGCTAGTGCCCTTCACGGGGCATGGGGGTTCAAGTCCCCCCTCGGACACCAGAAGTTACCCCCAAGTAACGTTCGGGAGTAACGATCCGATCCGGGTCGAGGTTCACCTCGACCCGGATTTCTTGTTTGTCCGGGTGGTAGGTGAGCCGCATCCCGAGCCCCCTGTAGACGTTCTGCCGATCTTCCGGTTTGGCGTCGGCCAGGATGTTCACCAGACCGCCGAGAGCCGTAATCAGCTCCTCGATGTCGTCGGGCGTCATGGTGTGGGGCTGCTCGTCTTCGGCTGTCTGGAGTTGCGCTTCGGCAGCGGTCCGTTCGGCGTTGGTCTCGGCGATCCACTTGGTGATGGTCGCCGGGTCGGCTCCGGCTTCCAGCGCGGCACGGTGGCGGCTGAGCTTGGCGTCGCAGGCCGCGATCTTCGCACGGGCACGTGTGACACCGGAGGTGGCCGGGTGTGCTTGGGCTTCATGGAGGTCGGCGATGGTCTGTTTGATGCGGTGCGGGGCCAGCACTTTGGCGAGCCAGCCGTCCACAAGCTTGGTGACCAGGTGTTCGCGGACGAAGATGTTGCGGGGGTGGCTGACTTTGTTGGCCAGCGCGTATTCCTGCGGGTACCGGCACCGGAAGTAGATGTAATCCTTGTAGGTGTGGGCTTGCATTTTGCGGTCGCACAGCCCGCAGTAGATGACTCCCCGCAGTGCGTAGGAGTGCTTGGTCTTCTCGCGTGCCTTGGTACCTCCACGCTGGCATCGGCGTCCGACGAGCTTGCCTTCGATCTGGTCGAAGATCTCCTTGGCGATGATGGCGGGATGGACGGGCTCCATGGAGAACACCCACTTGTCCCGGTCGTTCCAGCGGAGCTTGGTGATGTGGCCGAGGGAGACGTCGTTGACGTCGAGGAGCACCTCGTCCTTGCGCTGCCGGTTCCAGACTTGATAGCCGGTGTATCTGGGGTTGGTCAGGATCGACCTCACAGACGCCTTGGACCAGGCCAGTCCATCTCGGTGCGGGTTACGTGCCCGGTCATGCGCAGACGGGCAGGGAATATCGTCCCGGGTGAGCCCTTCGGCGATGGCGAAGACGCCTTTCTCTATCGTTCCGTTGCGGCCGAGGAACTCGTGGAAGATCCTTTGGACGATGGGGGCCGCCTCCGGGTCGATCGCGAGCTTGTACAGGCGTTTGCCGTCGGCGGCCTTGCCGGGGTGCGGGTGAGGGCCGCCGTCGACGAGTTCGTAGCCGTAGGGCGGTCGGCCGCCGAGGTAGCGGCCTTCGGTCGCGGCAATGGCGGCCATGCTGCTACGAACGCGGGTTCTGATCCGGTTGCGTTCGCCCTTGGACAGCCCGCCGAACACCGACATGATCATGTCGTGGGCTTCGTTCTCCGGATCGATGGGCCCGCCGACCTCGGGCACCCACAGCGGAACGCCGTAATGGTCGAACACGGGGAAGGTCAGACCGTACTGTCCTCCGTAGAAGGCGCGGTGCGGTTCCCCGACCACCACCGCGGTGAAGTCCCGGCGCGGGTCTTTCAGTGCTTTCAGCAGTGCGCTGGCCTGGGGCCGCCGCACCCACGGGATGGACCGGGACCGGTCGACGTCGAAGAACTCGGTCACTATCTGTCCGCCGTGGCCCTCGACCAGTCCCTGCGCGCGCCGTAGCTGCCAGGCTTTCGATGCCGCCGGGTCTTGCTTGTCCTCGGTCGACACCCGCCCGTAGAACGCGAACCGGATCATTGGGTTCGTCCCTCCTCTTCTCTTGGTTCCTGGGTCTTCTCGGCTGCCTTACGCAGGAGATCCAGCAGCGCCCTGGCCGCGCCAGGTGTGAGCCGTGGCGGCTCGTCCGGCGCGACCAGGCACAGCTTCCTGCTGTCTTTGGTCACCGTCGTCCCGCAGGCGTATCGGTGACCGTTCTGCCCTGCGCCGTGCTGGGCCCGCGGTTCTCGTCACGCCGGTTGCGGTGCCGGTATCGACGCTTGCCTCTGGTCTGGAGGTCAAGGCTGATGTCCGGGACGGTGACGGGCGGGGCGATGAACTGTGGTCGGCCCGGCGGAGTGGTCAGGTGCCAGGCGCCGCCGCACCGGTAAGCCCGCAACCGTGTACCGGGTGCAGCGACACGAGCGGCGTGCCTGGCCGTGCGTCGGGTGGCGTAGCGAGCCCGTCCGCAGCGCCCGCACAGACCGAGCTGGAGGATGGCCAGCATCTCCTGGACCCGATCGCGCCGTGACCGGTGGCCGGAGCGGAGTTCCCTCATCGGCTTGCCTCCGGCAGGTCGGTGGAGCGTTGGAGGAGCAGGAGGTCCTCGTGAGCGGTGGCGCAGGCCGGGATGCCGCGCTCGCGGGCACGGCGGGTTTCGAGCATTTGGAAGAACGAGGTGCGATTCACCAACCGGCCCTCGCGCAGGCCGGCCAGGAGGGCCGCATGGCGACCAGTAAGAACGAGGCCATGCTTGCGAGCGGTCTCGACGACCTGACCGGGCAGGTCAATCAGCTCACCTCTGGCTCGAATCGGGCGGACGGTGACAGCGATCAGCCCACCCGGTCGCAGCAGAGCGGCACTGCCGTCCAGGATCTGGCCGAACCCATCGAGCAGCGCCGGGAGCGGTTGGTGGGCGAGGTTGCCGCGGTCGGTGGAGTAGCGGTGGTGGCGTTTGAGGATCTTTCCGCCGCCGTTGTCGCGTCCGGAGCGGATGTGCCCGTGCGTGTGCGCCCCGTACGGCGGAGAGGTGAGCACCAGCGCCGCTTTCTCCTGCAGTGCCCGGTAGATCGTGGCGATGTTGCGGGCGTCCCCGCAGGCGAGTTGCGCCGTTCCCGTGGCTCCTTGGGAGCGCGCGTGCCTCAGGTTGCCCAGGGCAAGATGGACGAAGTCGGGCTCGTACTCCACGCCGGCGGCATTGCGGCCCTGGTGGATGGCCTCGACCAGGGTGGTGCCGATCCCGCACATCGGATCGACCACCAAGTCACCGGGGCGGGTGAACGCCTCAATGACGGTGGCGGCGATGGCCGGCAGCATCTTGCCGGGGTGGCGCATCGACTCGGGCGTGTAGCGTCCCCGGCGCTGCAACCGGGACGGTCGCTGCCCCGTAGCCAGCACCGACACCAACCCCGTCGCGGAGGAGGGAGCGTTGTGGTTCATCGGGCGTCCCCGTTCTCCTGCCGGGAACGGGGTTTGGTGAATAGGCAGACGTCGGCGTGGACACTGACCGGCGGCGGCAGCGCGTGGCAGCCGGTGCCACGCAACTGGGCCAGGTCGGCTGGTCCGGCCTGAACGACCAGGGCATCACCGTCGATGGGGACGCGCAGTGCGATGACGTGCTGGACGTAACTGAACCCCAGCCCCTGGGCCTGGCGGATTATGCGCGGGGCGGGATCGATGAGGCGTCCGGCCTGGTGGCGGGCCGTGGTGATGATGGCCAGGACACCGCCCGGCCGCAGTACCTTCCACGCCGACGCCAGGAACAGGCCGAGTTGTTCGCTGCTGCGCATCCACAGGTCCGCCCGGCAGGCCGGGCATCCCCGTTCCCCGCTCCTGGGCGGCGGGCTGCCGCCGGTCTCGTGCGGTGGCGGGGCGGCGATGACCAGGCCGACCTCGCCGAGGTGGTCGGCCAGACCGCGTGCCATCTGATCGGGCCGCACCGGCCGCATCTCCACCCGCGCCGACCGCTCCACAGGCAGGGTGGCGCGCAGGCGGGAGCCGATGTGCTGGGCAAGCGGGAAGTGCGGGACCAGCGCGATGCCGCGCCGGTCCAGGTCGGCAGCGCCAACCAGGGTGGCCTCGCTACTGGTGAAGCCCTCAGCCACCAGGTCACCATCGGAGGTGCAGGCGCCAATCAGGTGCCGGGCCAGTTCCCGGCCGACCGCCTGCCGGTGCCGGACGCAAAGGCCCACCGCCGGACCGGCTGCCCGCGCACCCTTGCTGGTGGCGGTGTCGGTGGTGGTTTCGGTGGTGTCAGAGCACAGCCAGACGGTCAGCGGCACCATCCGGCACCGGGCGTCCGGGCCGTTATTTCGGCCGACAGGCGAGTTGGACGACGTGTGATTCATCTACTGGGTGACCCGAGACAGCCACCCGATCCCCGTGCACCATGAAGCACCACCCACCCGGCCCGATTTCACCCCCGACCCAAGTCACGATCTGTTCAAGAGCCACCTGACAGTTCGGAAACCGACAAGCATCAGCATCGTGCACAGCGAGCCTGATTGGCACCCACCATCACTCCTGGTAGTCAAGTGGAATGATCCATGGTCCGGACGCGGATGCCCTTACGCGTGTACCACCGGAGCCTGATGAGCCATGGCGAGTCCACCGCCAACGCAGGCATCGCCAGCGGTCCCCTCGCCGCCGTTGGACGGCACTTCTGATCACTGCCGTCCTGGCTTCCCTCAGCACCGCCGCCATCCTCCAACCCGGCGACGTGTCAGCCCCGCGGTCACCACGCCCCGCCCACACGGCAGGCACCGGAAACCAGGTCCACCAACCAAGCCCGTCCCCGGCGGCGCCGACCCTCATCACCAAGCCGCCGGAGCATGCCGACCCTCATCACCATCCGCATCGGCAGCATGCTGAATCATCGGCATCCGCACCCGCACAGGCCAGTGCGGCCTCCGGCGAGCACCGCTCCCCCTCGCTGCGCCCACCGAGCATGAACAGACAAGAGCGCCCCGCCCCGCGCCGCCCCCGCTCACGACCACAAAGCTCGCAACGCCCCCACCAGGCACCAACCTGGGTCCGCGCCGAATGCACCCGACGCTTCCCCCACGACGCCACCCGCCGAACCGCGTGTATCGCTGCCGTGCGCAACTACCTCGACCGGTGACCAGCCCACGCCCTCAATCCGACACGGGTATTGAGCGACCTCTAAAGGACGCCAGTCGGTGAGCGTCCTTGGATCCTGCTTCAGGGCGGCGGGCGCGAGCAAGCAACATGGCGATCCGACATAGCCCGGAGAGCCGGTGCTGCTGACGGAGTCCTCAGCAAGCCGGATCAACTTCGATCTACGCAAGTTTCTCTTCGGTGGAGTAGACCTCCAGCATCGGATGTCCCACGCCCTCGCGCCACATGTGCCGCTGGGCGTTGTGCTCGGCGTCGTACGTGATGAGCCAGCCGCCGGGGCCGCGAGAGTGAGCGCCGCACGCGCAGCGCCAGTGACCCTTTTTCATCCTCGGGCGGGTCGGTTGATCACAGCATGATCGCGAGTTGATGGAGTTCCTTCGGACGTAGAGAAGCCCCTGGTAGACGGGTTGATCACCACAACCACACCGTCTCACCAGGAGCTTCTGCATGCTGTTCTACCGTGCCGCCGTGGATTTGTCGCGTCCGACGCTGAACTACGTGGCGGGGATCGTCCGCCGCCATCGCCGGGCGATCAGGTCGCGG